>NZ_CP168806.1:162500-432500 GCF_055698305.1 Azospirillum sp. VT-I1
CCCTTGAAGTCTCTGGCATCTAACCGTGGCCCGTGATCCGGGTCCGGGACCCTGCATGGCGGGTAGTTTGACTGGGGCGGTCGCCTCCCAAAGTGTAACGGAGGCGCGCGATGGTGGGCTCAGAGCGGTCGGAAATCGCTCGTCGAGTGCAATGGCATAAGCCCGCCTGACTGCAAGACTGACAAGTCGAGCAGAGACGAAAGTCGGCCATAGTGATCCGGTGGCTCCACGTGGACGGGCCATCGCTCAACGGATAAAAGGTACGCCGGGGATAACAGGCTGATGACTCCCAAGAGTCCATATCGACGGAGTCGTTTGGCACCTCGATGTCGGCTCATCACATCCTGGGGCTGGAGCAGGTCCCAAGGGTTCGGCTGTTCGCCGATTAAAGTGGTACGTGAGCTGGGTTTAGAACGTCGTGAGACAGTTCGGTCCCTATCTGCCGTGGGTGTCGGAGTTTTGCGAGGATCTGTCCCTAGTACGAGAGGACCGGGATGGACATACCTCTGGTGCACCGGTTGTCACGCCAGTGGCATGGCCGGGTAGCTAAGTATGGACGGGATAACCGCTGAAAGCATCTAAGCGGGAAACCCACCTCTAAACCAGAGCTCCCTTGAGAGCCGTGACAGACCATCACGTCGATAGGAGGCATGTGGACGGGCAGCAATGTCTGAAGCTAAGCCTTACTAATCGCTCGATCGGCTTGATCTCACCCCCACACAACCGCGCCATGCGCAGCAGCAAGCCTGCTTGACGCACACACCGCAGTTCGATACATCCTCACATCACTTGCACTGAACAGCGACACGCTTCGGATAGCGTCGGTCTTGAGCCTCGGTGACCTGGTGGTCATGGCGAGGTGTCAAACACCCGATCCCATCCCGAACTCGGCCGTGAAAAGCCTCCGCGCCAATGGTACTGCGTCTTAAGACGTGGGAGAGTAGGTCGCCGCCAGGTCACTCAGGCTCAAGAGACGCTCACACGAAGCATAAACGCTGGCATCTTCCCACACCCCATCAGAAACGCCCCGGTTCACATGAGCCGGGGCGTTTCGGTGTTTGGGATGGTCCTCGCTTCCCGGACGGATTTGCGGCTGGACGTTGGACCGGCTGATGGAAACCAGCTCGCACGGCCCAGCTCGTATGGCCGGGCGGTCGACACAGTCGCGGATGCGTCGGCTCGATCAACTCCCGTCTCCGGCGACGCTCATCGGGCGAACCAAGCTTATCCGACGGTCCGGGAAACGGGGACCATGTGTGGACGGCCCCTCCGGCGCAAGAGGGAAATCCGCGCTGACTGGCCGAGAAGGATGCATCCATGTGTCCGGCCTGTTGTCGCAGCCGCTGGCTGCTGGCCTTGATGAATTCCGCGGATCGACGCCCAAATCACCTCATCGCGCTCGGTAGCGCTTGGGCCCCAACGCCGCGATCTCCCGAGCCCAGTGATGCGCCGTGCCACAGGCCTCCATCCCGACCAGGCATGGCGGCACGCACTGGAAGACCTTCAGAACCTCGGCACGGCGCAATTGCCGACGGACCAGGATCTTTCCATTCGCGGCAATCCCATGGACCTGGAAAACAGTCTTCGCCAAGTCCAGACCAATCGTCACCACCTCTACCATCGACGGCCTCTCTGAGCTGGTTTCTTCGACTGCATTAGCTTGCCACCGATCCCAGAAGGTGGAAGGGCCGTCCACCACATCATCTCACTTATCCGTGGAAGGGCGGCAAAGCGGATACTCTGATCCAGGCGGATCGGAGTATCGCGAAAGGGAGAGCCTTGGCGCGATCAGGCTTGTCTCTGCTGGTCCTCGTGTTTCCGTGGATGGCCATCCACCAAAGCACGGGCGGCGTGACCGGCCTCTTCGAACCAACTGGCATCGCGGTGCACCAGCGATGCTGAGAAGGCGCCGTCGAGCAGCAACAGGATCTGGCGTGCGAGGGCTTGCGGATTGTTATAGCCCGCAAGCTCCAGTTCGTCCGCAAGCCATGAGGCGAAGGCGCTCTTGTGACGCGCGCCGATCTTCACAGCGGGATGCCCCGGCAGGGCGGCCAGTTCCGCCGTGGTCCGCAGGAAGCCGCAGCCCTTCCATTTCGGGTGGCGTGCGTTGCGCGCGAGGCTGGCGAAGATGGCTGCAACCTTCTCCGCCGCCCCGCCTTCGGCGCCGGCGAACCAGCTCGCCATCAGCTTCAGGTTGGGCTGGTCGCGCGCGTCAAGATAGGCGGCGACGAGGTCATCCTTGCTTTCGAAATGATAGTAGAGCGTGCGCTTGGTGATGCCCGCCTTCTCGGCGATGGCATCGACACTGACGCGGCCGATCCCCTCCGCATAGAAGAGCTTGGAGGCCGCCTGGATGATCCGTCCGCGCGTGTCTGCATGTCTTGCCACGACGGCCAAAGTATACCGTACAGTGAGTATACTCAAGCCGTCACGGCGGCCATCCTGCCCTCCTCACCGACGATGAGGAGACGATCATGATCAAGTGTGTCCTGAAGCAGATCGACGGAGCGGTCGCGACGCTGACGCTGAACCGCCCGGAAAAGCTCAACGCCCTCAATTACGAAACCATCGACGCCTTGCTCGCGGTTCTCGACGACATCGAGGGCGACAACCATGTCCGTGGGGTGATCCTCACCGGAACAGGGCGCGCCTTCTCCGCCGGCGGCGACATCCCCGAGTTCTCACGCTCCGTGGTGGAGAGTCCCGAAGCGGCACTTCGTGACTTCGTGGCGCGCGGCCAGCGGCTCACCGCCCGCATCGAGGCCTTCCGCAAACCCATACTGGTGGCGGTCAACGGCCTCGCCTATGGCGGCGGCTGCGAGGTGACGGAAGCCGCCCCCCTCGCCATCGCCAGCGAGCGCGCCGTCTTCGCCAAGCCCGAGATCCGCCTTGGGATGCCGCCCACCTTCGGCGGCACCCAGCGCCTGCCCAGGCTCGCCGGGCGCAAGCGCGCCATGCAGTTGCTTCTCACCGGCGAGACCTTTTCGCCCGATCGGGCGCTGGAACTGGGCCTCGTCAACGCGGTCGTTCCTCATGAGGAACTGTTGCCGGCGGCGCGGATGCTGCTGGAGCGCATCCTCGTCCATTCGCCGCTCGCCGTTGCCACCATCCTCACCGCGGTCACGCGGGGCATCAATCTGCCCATCGCCGAAGGCTTGGCTGTCGAGGCCGAGCAGTTCGCCCGGATGGCGCCAACCTCCGACCTGCGCGAGGGGCTGGACGCATGGATCGCCCGGCGGGCGCCGGCCTATCCGGGCATCTGGTCCTCTGCCGTCAGGAACTGAGCAATGGAAGGCTATACCAGCTTCACGAAGCAGGTGTTCGAGGCGTTCGTGGCCGCTGATCGGCCGGGCCCGGTGCATATGCTCAACCTCATCCGCCTGCATGGGCGGGCCGCCTACGAGGATGGTCGCGACGCCACGGGACTTGAAGCCTATGAAGCCTACAGCCGGCTGAGCGCGCCAGTTCTAGCCGAGCTTGGTGGGCGCATCCTGTGGCGCGGGGGATTCGAGCTCTCCCTGGTGGGTCCGCCGGATACGGCGTGGAACATCGCCTTCATCGCCGAGTATCCCAGTCCGGCGGCGTTCGTGGCGATGCTCCGCGACCCACGCTATCGCGAAGCGATGGCGCACCGTCAGGCGGGTGTTGCCGACAGCCGGCTCATCCGCTTCTCCGCATTGCCACCCGGAACCGGCTTCGCTCGGTAAACGGCTCGGCATGGTAAAGGAGGTCGACACGACCCGCGCTGGATAAAAACGCTGGGCACAGCTGTGAACCGTCGGCGGAGCCTTGCGATGTGTTCGCGCCGTCGGCGGTGCCCGGCGTAGGCTCACGATTCGAAGCGTTGTCGCAAAAGGGGTTAGCTGTTGCCGCCGGCCTCAGTGTCGCAAGCATCTATTACGCTCAGCCATTGCTCGACGCTATCGCGAGAGATTTTGGAACATCGCCCGCTGCGATCGGCCTTGTTGTGACGCTGACCCAGGTTGTCTATGCACTAGGGTTGATTTTCATTGTTCCGCTCGGTGATATACTTGACCACCGTCGGCTTGTCACTGACCAAGGCCATTTGTCGATCGCCGCGTTGGTCGCTGTTGCGTCAGCGAAAACCCAGGGGGTTCTATTCACCGGCCTTGCCGCGATGGGCATACTCGCCGTCGTGGTGCAGGTTCTGGTCGCCTTCGCCGCGACGCTGGCAACGCCTGCCGAACGGGGAAGGGCGGTCGGCACGGTGACGAGCGGCGTAACCGAAGGTCAAGCGGAGCTCCGCCCGCGCCGACCACGCATCTGAGGGCTGCCGATGCGCCTGATGGTGGCGATTTCAGGCGCCTTGGCAAGACACAGAGTCACAATCGCAAACGCCGCGAAGCTGACTTCCCGTCACGCGTGAACAAAAACACGCGCAGAATTCACGCTAAAACATTGTAGCAATTGGATTTTCACTGAACCAATTTATGGCTCCTTCCAGAGCCTCCTCGAACCCATCGGCAACATTCCTTCTGCCGATGCCGAAGCGCGCTCCTATGCCCAAGCCGCGGATGTCGCCGCCCTGCTTTCAAGCGGAGCGCATGGAAGGCGATCCATCCCTGCCGGATGGCGATCCGGCGCGGAACCCTTGCCGAGATGCGCCGGGCGCTGCCTCGCCATTGAACGCACCCGGCCGCTTTATGACTTTATACGAGAAAATATACGTCATAATATACGTCGGCGCAGCTTTAGGGGCGAGACCGTGTCCGACATCGACAAAATCGACCGCCGTATCCTGTCCATCCTTCAGGTGGAAGGCCGCATCGCAGCCGTCGAACTGGCCGAGCGTGTCGGACTGTCGCCCACCTCCACCGGCGAGCGATTGAAGCGCTTGCAGAAGGAGGGATACATACAGGGGTTCGGCGCTCGTCTGGTGCCGCAGCGTCTTGGTTTCGGTCTGCTTGTTTTTGTCGAGGTGCTGCTGGACAAGACCACCCACGACGTGTTCGACCGCTTTACAGCCGCTGTCCGCCGTGCGCCGGAGGTGCTGGAATGCCACATGGTGGCAGGTGGTTTCGACTATCTGGTGAAGACCCGTGTGGCCGACATGGCCGCATACCGCGGCTTTCTCGGCGAGGTTCTGCTGCCGCTGCCCGGCGTGCGCGAGACCCGCACCTATGCCGTCATGGAAGAGATCAAGAACGACGCGCCGCTGCCGCTCTGAGGGCTGCGGCGCGCCGTTCCGTGTCATATCATCGAGCGTAAAGCCTGACACATCAGGCTTTACGCTCGCCCTCAAACGGCGGGCGCGGCCGTCCGGCCGCTTGCCTTCGCAGGCATGGGCCTGCGGGGCCGCAGTCGCGGCCCTTACCGCCGAGCGTAAGTCGGAACTTACGCTCGGCGGTATCAGTGGGCGCCGCCGCCCAGGTAAAGCTCCCGCATGGCGGGATCGGCCAGCAGGCTGGAGGCACGGCCCTGCATTGCCACCGTGCCCAACGACAGCACATAGGCGCGGTCGGCGATGCCCAGCGCCTCGAAGGCGTTCTGCTCCACCATCACGATGCACACGCCGGTGTCGTCCCGGATCGCGGCGATGGCATCGAACACCTCGTGCATCATCAGGGGCGACAGGCCGGCCGACGGCTCGTCCAGCAGCAGGATCTTCGGCCCGGCGATCAGCGCCCGCACCAGCGACAGGATCTGCCGCTCGCCTCCCGACAGGGCCGATGCCTTTCGGTTCTGCTTGGCGGCCAATGTCGGATACTGGCGCATCAGCATGTCGAAGCGGCTTTCGCGCTCCGCGCGCGGCAGATGGCGGGCGCCGAGCCGCACATTCTCGGCGACGCTCAGCGTCGCGAAGACGTTGTCGGTCTGTGGCACGAAGCCGACGCCGTAGTCGCGCACCTTCCGGTGAACGGGCAGGGCGCCGACATCCGCGCCATCGATGGCGATGCTGCCGGCACGCGGGGCCAGGAAGCCGGCGATGCATTTGAGCAGCGTGGACTTGCCGCAGCCATTCGGCCCCAGGATGGTGACGATCTCGCCGGATGCCGCGTCCAGCGAGAGTCCGTTCAGGATGTCGGCGCCATCGCCATAGCCGGCGCGCACGTTGCGGACTTCGATCATGCCGTCAGCTTCCCCTTTTCCACCGCCTTGCCGAGATAGGCCTCGACCACCCGTGCATTCTCGACCAGCTCGTGCGGAGCGCAGTCGGCGATCAGCGCGCCGCGATCGAGCACTACGCAACGGCTGCAAAGCTCGCGGATGAACTCCATGTCGTGCTCCACCACCAGGATGGTGACGCCCTGCGCGTTGACCTCCTTCAGCAGCTCCACCATGCGCACCCGCAGGTGCGGGTGGACGCCGGCCGTCGGCTCGTCCAGGCACAGAAGCTTCGGCCGGCTGCGCAGGGCGGTGGCGATGGACAGCAGCTTCTTCTGCCCGCCGGAAAGTGCGCTGGCCGGCTTGTCCTGCACTGGGGTCAGCAGGAACTGGTCGAGCAGCGCCCGCACCTCGGCGTCCGGGCGCCAGCGCCGCAAGGCGCCGCCCAGGCCCGCCTCCCGCCGGCAGCCGGCCTGAAGCACCTCGCGCACCGTCATCCGATGCGGCATGGACGGCAGCTGGAAGGTCCGCACGAGTCCAAGCCGCGCGATGGCATGCGGCGGCAGGCCGGTGACGTCATGTCCGTCGACGGTGACCGCGCCGTCGTCGCTCGGCGTGAAGCCGGACAGGATGTTCAGGAGCGTGCTCTTCCCCGACCCGTTGGGGCCGAGCAGACCGACGATCTCCCCCTTGGCAATCGACAGCGATACGCCGTCGAGCACGCGGTGCGCACCGAAGGACTTGGCGATCAGCTCGGTCGACAGGATGGTCTCATGCATGGCGGCCTCCGATGCGCTCGGGAATCAGGCCCTGGGTGCGCCAGAGCAGGAAGGCCAGCAGCCCGCCGCCGACCAGCGTGAGGCGCATCGCCGCGACGAACTCCGACGGCAGCCCGAACGCGTCCTTCACGAAGGGGACATAGGCCAGCAGGAACTGCATCAGGAAGGCGCCGGCCACCGCCCCCAGGGTGTTGCCCAGGCCGCCGACGATCAGCATGGCCCAGATCAGGAAGGTTTCCGAGCTGACCAGCTGGTCAGGCCCAACGAAGGTGGCGTAGTGGGCGAACAGGAATCCGGCGACCGCAGCGATCACGCCGCCGATCACCAGGGGCGTGCGCCGCAGCGCCGCGAGGTCGTAGCCGAGCGAGGAGGCCAGCTGCGGTTCCTCGCGCAGCAGCTTCAGCGCCAGTCCGTAGCGTCCGTCGATCAGGCGCTGGCACAGCGCGCGGAAGGCCAGCAGCAGGCCGGCACAGAGCGCCAGCGCACCGATCTGACTCCAGGGCTGCGGCCAGGAGCCGAACAACATCGGCAGGCCGTGGATGCCCTGGGCGCCACCGGTCAGCCACTGTTCGTTGGTGGCGAAGGTGCGCAGGATCTCGGCGATCGACAGCGTGGCGATGCCCCAATAGTCGGCACCGAGGTTGCGCCCGAGCCGCGCGAAGGCCAGACCGAGCAGCGCCGCCGCCGTGCAGCCCAGCAGCAGGCCGGCCAGCGCTCCCCATTGGTTGGCGAAGGCGATGGCGGCGCCATAGGTGCCGCAGCCGAACAGGACGATGTGGCCGAAATTCACCAGCCCGGCGAACCCGACCTGGAGGTTGAGGCTGAGCGTTAGCAGGCCGAACAGGCAGGCCATGGTAGCGACATGCAGCAAAAACTCAAACACGCTTCACCTCGCTGACGAACAGGCCGTGCGGGCGAACCAGCAGGGTGGCCACCAGGATCAGAAACGACATCGCGGTGGCGTAGCTGGCGGGCAGGAACAGCAGCGTCTCGCCGACCAGCGGGCCGAAATTCACGTTGGTGACCAGCGTCTCGGCGGTGGCGATGACCATTGCACCGGCGACGGCGCCCAGCGCGTTGCCCAGGCCGCCCAGGATGGCGGCGGCGAACACCGGCAGCAGCACGTCCATGCCGAGCTGGATGTTCATCTCGCCCTTCAGCGCCAGTCCGATGCCGCCGAGAGCAGCCAGCACGCCGCTGAGGAATACCACGATGTTGGTGACGAGGCGCGGATCGATGCCGGTTGCGGCGGCCAGCACGCGGTTGGTGGCGGTTGCCCGCATGGACCGGCCGAGCGTGGTGCGGAACAGCAGCAGCGCCAGCGTCGCGACGGCGCCGGCGGTCAGCGCCATGGCGGACAGCTGGTGCACCGTGAGACGCGCGTCCGCCACGCGGACCACCGGATGGCTGTCCAGCGCGAAGCGTTGCGAGTCCGGTCCGAAGACGACCAGGAACACGGCCGACAGGATCATGGTGACGGCCAGCGAACCGACCATGGCGATGGCCGAACCGGAGACGAGAAGCCGCTCGAACACGGTGACGTTCAGCAGCACGGCGAGGCAGCCGACCAGCAGGCAGGCCGCCGCACCGGCGGCCGGCAGCGGCAGCCCGGCCCGTTGCAGCAGCAGGGCGAGGAAGGAACCGGCCACCGCATACTGCACAAGCGCGATGTTCGGGAAACGGATCAGCGAGTAGACGCAGCTCAGCCCCACAGCGATCAGGGCGAGGTCGACGGTCCTGATCAGGACGTCGGAGACGAATTGTACCATCGTGAGATGACCCCTCGTGCATTCCTGAAGGGGACCGGCCGCCGCGGCAGCCGGTCCCGGCGCGCTCAGCGGAGCACGAGCTTGCCGCCGTCCACCTTCATCTTCAGGTAGGGCTGGTTGGTGCGCATCCGGTTCTCGTCGAAGGTGATCTGACCGGTGGCACCCTCATAGCCCTTGCCGATCTCCTTCAGGGCCGAGGCGACGGCGGCGGGATCCGTGCTGCCGGCACGGTTGATGGCGGCGGCGGCGAGCTTCACGGCGTCGTAGGTATAGCCGCTCCAGGTGGTGCGGAAATCCTCGCCGTATTTCTTGCGGTAAGCCTGCTGGTAGGCGCCGCCGTTCGGGCCGATGTAGTTGACTTCGAGGCCGAATTGGCCCTGCTTCGTCTTCGCCTCGCTGTCGGCGGTGGACATCGACAGCAGATAGCCATACCAGGGCGTTTCGTTGAGGCCGAGTTCGAAGGCCTCGCGGTTGATCACCGCGCCCTCGCGGCTGTAGGCGGAGTAGACGAAGACGTCGGGCTTGGCCTGCGCCAGCTGCTGTAACTCGCGGCGGTAGGTGGTCTGCCCCTCCGGATAGGCGATGGAGGCGAGCACCTGACCGCCGGACGCCTTGAAATGCTTGGTGAACTGCTCGATCACGCCCTGGCCGAAGGCGTTGTTGGGGGCGATGATCACCGCCTTGCGCCAGCCCTGCGCCAGGATGTCGTCGGCGGCGAACCTGGTGGTGACGTGATCGAGGCCGACGAGGCTGAAATGCCCCTCGCCGAGATCCCGCAGCAGGCCGCTGGTGCTGGCCGGGTTGAGGTGCACGCGCTTCTGCTGCACCAGATACTGACCGATGGGCAGTGTGTTGCCCGACGAATATTCGCCGATCACCAGCGGTACGCCGTTGACCGTGACCAGCTTGCGCGCGGCGTCGAGTGCGGAGGGAGGACGGCCGCCGGAATCCTCGACGATCACCTTGAACGGCTGGCCGAGCACGCCGCCGGCCGCGTTCACCTCGTCGGTGGCGATCTCGATGCCGCGCAGTTGGTCGGCACCGATGGTCGCACTGGCGCCGGACAGCGGAATCACCGCACCGATCAAAGCCGTCTCGGCCCGTGCCGATGAAACCTGCACGGTGCATATAAGAGCCATGGCGAATGAAAGACTATTCTTCATAAATGAAGAAAACACGGATGCCCCCTGTTTTTTTGATTTCAGGTGCGACCGGTATGTGTGTCGCGTATGTAAGGGTAACGGTGCGAAAACCGCATTTGTATCCAGATTTATTGCAAGAAATCCTTATTTTTTAAGGAGAATTCCGGATTGTCCGTGATTTTTCCGGTGGTGACCGGTATGGCCGGCGACATGCCCGGCCGCTTTGGGACTGCATTGGGAATCGGACGGCGCATCGACAAAAATGCCCCCTTCGCCGGGCGGCGAAGAGGGCTTTCCAACGTCCCAAGGGAAGGCATGCCGGCTCAGGACGAGGGAATGGCAGGGCCTATCAGGTCGCGGGCACGGGCGGCGTCTTGCCGGCCATGATCGACACCACAAGACTGTGTTCGCCAAGTCGCGCCTGCACGTCCTGCGCCGCCGCCATGGCCAACTGCGGCTTGACTGCGACGGCCAGGACATCGACCCGGGTCGGCCGCACGTCGGTGCGCGAGGCGCTGCTGCGCCTTTGGGGCGAGGGGTTGGTCAGCCGGGAGAAGGGCTGGCCTTCCACCGCGATACCCCGAACGCCACAACCGAAGGCCTCGATGCAGCAAGGTCGCATCCAAGCCCCGCGTTGCCCAGACACGCCGTCATTCCCCAGGCTGATGCTGCGCCTGCGGACCGACCTCTTCGGCTGCGCCAGGATGCTGGTTGACCGCCAGCGGTCCGCTGAAGAGACGGCGGACGACCGTGTAGAACACCGGGGTGAAGATCAGGCCGAAGATGGTCACCCCCAGCATCCCCATGAACACCGCCGTGCCCAGGGTCTGTCGCATCTCCGATCCGGCTCCCTGCGCGATCATCAGCGGCACGACGCCGAGAATGAAGGCGAGAGAGGTCATCAGGATCGGACGAAGCCGTGTGCGTGCCGCCTCCACCGCCGCCTCGAAGCGGTTTTTCCCCTCGAAGAGTTCGTTCTGGCGGGCGAACTCGACGATGAGGATGGCGTTCTTGGCGGCAAGACCGACCAGGACGACGAAGCCGACCTGGGCCAGGATGTCAACCGCCATGCCGCGGATCATCAAGCCGGTCACCGCCGCCAGCAGGCACATGGGCACGATCAGGATGACCGACAGCGGCATGGTCCAGCTCTCATACTGGGCCGCCAGCACCAGGAAGACGAACAGCACCGACAGCCCGAAGACCATCAGGCCGCTGTTTCCGGCGGCCTTTTCCTGATAGGCCAATTCCGTCCACTCGAAACCGAAGCCGTCGGGCAGCACCTCCGCGGCGGCCTTCTCCATGGCGGCCAGGGCATAGCCGGTGGAGTAGCCGGGCAGCGTGTTGCCCTGCAGCTCCGCCGCCGGGTAGAGGTTGTAGCGGGCGGCGCGGTAGGGGCCGGTGATGTCGGTCAATGCCGCCACCGCACCGATCGGAACCATCTCGCCGCGCTCATTGCGCGTCTTCAGGTTGGCGAGGTCATGCGGGTTCTGGCGGAAACGGCCATCGGCCTGCGCGGTGACCCGGTAGGTGCGACCCAGCAGGTTGAACTCGTTCACGAAGGCCGAGCCAACATAGATCTGCAAGGCCTCGAACACCTGATCGGCGGTCACCCCCAGCATCTCCGCCCTCTGGCGGTCGATATCGGCGTAGATCTTGGGCGTCTTGGTGTTGAACAGCGTGAACACGCCGACCAGCCCCGGGATTTTGTTGGCCGCGGCGGACAGCTCGGTCACCGCCGCGTCGAGCGCCGGCAGGCCACGGCCCCGCTTGTCCTCCACCATCATCTTGAAGCCTCCGGCATTGCCGATGCCGCGGACCGGCGGTGGCGGGATGGTGATGATGAAGGCGTCTTCGATGGAGGCCAGCCGCTGTCTCAGATCGGCCAGAACCGCGTCGGCGGAATGGCCGTCCCTGATGCGATCCTCGAAGGGGGCGAGGGTCACGAAGATCGCCCCGGCGTTCGGCGCGTTGGTGAAGGTGGCACCGTCGAAGCCGGCGAAGGGGACGGCATGGATGACCCCCGGGGTCTTCAGCAGCACGTCCACGGATTTGCGCACCACCTCGTCCGTCCGGGCGAGCGAAGAGCCCGGCGGCAGCTGTATCACGGTGATCAGGTACCCCTGGTCCTGGTTGGGAATGAAGCCGGTCGGCGCCCGGTTGAACTGCCAGCCGGTCACGCCGAGCAGCAGCAGATAGACCGGCAGAACGATGAAGGGCAGCCGCACCAGCCGCCGCGTCAGCCCGGCATAGCCGTTGGACAGCCGCTCGAACCCGGCGTTGAAACCGCGGAAGAAGGCGGCGACCGGCCGCATCGGCAGCGACGGCTTGGGCGGGTTTTCCTGGTGGGGCTTGAACAGCAGGGCGCAGAGCGCCGGGCTGAGTGTCAACGACACCAGGCAGGAGATCACCGTGGCGCTCGCGATGGTCACCGCGAACTGCCGGAAGAACTGGCCGGAAATGCCGCTGACCAGGGCGGCGGGAACGAACACCGCGGTCAGGACCAGGGCGATGGCGATCAGCGCCCCGCCGACCTCGTTCATCGTCTCGTGCGCGGCATCCTTGGGCTTCATGCCGCGGCTGATGAAGCGCTCCACATTCTCCACCACGACGATGGCGTCATCGACCACGATGCCGATCGCCAGCACCAGACCGAACAGCGACAGGGTGTTCAGCGAATAGCCCAGTGCCGCCAGCACGGCGAAGGTGCCGACCAGGGACACCGGAATGGCCAGAATAGGAACAATGGAGGCGCGCCAGGACTGGAGGAACAGGATGACGACGACGACGACGAGAATGACGGCCTCGTAGATCGTCTTGTAGACCTCCTCGACGGACTGGGCGATGAACTCCGTGGGGTTGTAGACGACATCGTAGCGCATGCCGGCGGGGAAGCCCTTGGAGAGGTCTTCCATCGTCGTCAGGATGCGGTCGGCGGTCTCCAAAGCGTTGGAGCCGGGCCGTTGAAAGACCACCAGCGGCACCGCGGACTGGCGATCGAGATAGGCGTTTAAATTATAGTCCTGGGCGCCAAGTTCGACGCGGGCCACGTCGCGCAGGCGGGTGACGGCGCTGCCGTCGGTCTTCACGATGATGTTGCCGAATTCGCGCGCATCGGTGAGGCGGCCCAGCGTCTCGACATTGAGCTGGAACGCGCCGGGGGTCGGAACCGGCGGCTGGTTGATGACACCGCCCGACACCTGGACGTTCTGCGCCTGGATGGCGCGGACGACGTCTCCGGCGGTGAGCCCGCGTGCCGCCACCTTGTCGGGGTCGAGCCAGACGCGCATGGCATAATCGCGGGCACCGAAGACCTGCACATCGCCGACGCCGTCCAGGCGTGCCAGCACGTCCTTGATCTGCAACAGCGCGTAATTCGACATGTAGAGCTGGTCGCGCTCCCCACCCGGCGAATTCAGGTGGATCACCATCAGCATGTCGGGCGAATTCTTGCGCACGGTCACGCCGATGCGCCGCACCTCTTCCGGCAGCCGCGGCTCGGCGACGGCAAGGCGGTTCTGCACAAGCACCTGGGCGGTGTCGAGATCGGTGCCGAGCTTGAAGGTGATGGTCAGTTGCAGACGGCCGTCGCTGGTCGCCTGCGAGGTCATGTAGAGCATGTTCTCGACGCCGTTGATCTCCTGCTCCATCGGAGCGGAGACGGTGTCGGCAACCACCTGGGCCGAGGCGCCGGGATATGTGGTGTTCACCACGATGGTCGGCGGCGCGATCTCGGGATATTGCGCGACGGGCAGGGTCAGGTAGGCAAAGAGGCCGATGAGGGTGATGACGATGGACAGGACGGCCGCGAAGATCGGCCGGTTGATGAAGAAGTGCGAGATGTTCATGACGGTCGCCCCTCACCCGGCCGGCGATTTTGGCGGCTCGATCGATCCCTCCTGCGGCGTCACCTTGGCGCCGGGCCGGGCGCGGACCAGCCCGTTGATGATCACCCGGTCGGTGTCCGCCAATCCGGACCGAACGATGCGCAGACCGTTTTCGATCGGCCCGAGCCGCACCGGCTTGGGCACCACCGTGCCGTCGTCGGATACCGTCAGCACGATCTTGTTGGCCTGGTCGCTGACCACCGCCTGGTCCGGGATCAGGGTCGCGGTGTAGCGGTCGGACCCCGGCAGGCGCAGCCGCCCGAACTGCCCGGGCGTCAGGACGCCGTTGGGGTTGCGGAAGACGGCGCGCGCCCGGATGGTGCCGGACCCGGCATTCACCCGGTTGTCGACGAAATCGAGCGTGCCCTTCAGCGTCCAGTCGCGCTCGTCGAACAGCCGGGCTTCGACCTCGATGCCGCCGTCGCGCTGCGACCGCAAGGTCCCGTTCTGCGCGGCACGGACATAGGCGAGGAAGTCGGCCTCGCTCATGTCGAAGGTGAAGTAGATCGGGTCGAGGGAGACGATGGTGGTCAGCGGCGTCGCCGCGCCGGCCTCGCCGCCGGCGATCAGATTGCCCACGCTGACCTCCCGCCGGCTGATGCGCCCCGCAAGCGGCGCCAGGATACGTGTGAAGCTGAGGTTCAGTTCGGCCGTGCGGACGGCGGCCTTGGCGACCTCGACCCCGGCGGCATCGACGCGGACCTGCTGGTTTCGCTCATCGAAGACGCTGGCGGCAACATTGTCGCTGCGCCGCAGCTCGGCCGCACGGGCCAACTGGCGGTTCGACAGTTCCAGCTTGGCTTCGGCCTGCTGCAATTCGGCCCGGACCGAGGCGAGCGTCGCCTCGAAGGGGCGTGGGTCGATGACGAACAGCAGGTCACCGGCCTTGACCATCTGGCCGTCACGGAAGTTGACGGAATCGAGATAGCCGCTGACCCGGGCGCGGATCCCTACGGAGTCCACGGCCTGGAACTGGCCTGTGAATTCATCCCACTCGACAATGTCCTTGCGCAATGGCCGGCTGACCGTCACCGGCGGTGCGCCAGCCCCGGCCACCTGGGCATAGGCCGGGCTTGGACCCTCGTTATTTGCGCCGGTCAGCCACAGGAAGGCGGTCGCGGTGATGGTCAGAAGCAATTTGCCGATGCCGACTGCCTGTGATCCCACCGGGGAAGCCTTGCGAGCCATTGCTGCAATCATGGTACTCCCCCACCCATTGAGAGGCTGATCCCGGGGTCGTAACGACAGCGGCCGGCCGTGGGAGAACAGAACTGGACGCCCTTTGCCCCATTCACGGTTCGCAATCTTCGTCCCGCCCTTGGTGGTGATGACATTCATCATCATGAATCCTTTCCAGTTGGACGTGTTCTGTTTGCTGGTGCCGTTTCCTCCCGCGAGGCAGCAGGCGCGCAAGAACTGCAATTTGTTCCATAACGCCACGACTAAAACGGATCTAGGCGATCTGTCCGCCAATTTGTCAAAAGCGTATTCTGTGTGCGGTGGAAACGCGCAAAACAGGCAAAATCAAACGCTTATTCGGATGACGGCAAACATAGACAAACCGCCTAATGAGCTTGTGCGCAAAGCGGTCGAGGTGATGGACACTGGCATCGCGCATAACTTTAAGATTAAAAATTTGGCATCGTCTATCGAATCTTGCGTCCCATGGTAACGTCCAGAGGGTGTTGTCAGGTTGGCGTGAGTCGTTCCGGCGTGGCAGGTCGGCGGTCTGGTTCAGGTTGCAGGCGGTCGCGCGCTGGCGGGCGGAGATGCGGACCACGCCCGGCGGGCAGCGCCTCTACTCGGATCCGGCGATCACGACAGCCTTGACCTTGCGCGCCGTGCTCCGCCTGCCGTTGCGCCGAACCGAAGGCCTGGACGGCTCCATCGTCCGTCTGGTTGGCGTGGAGCTTGCCGTCCCCGACCATTCCACCCTCAGCCGTCGCACCCAGACCCTGTGCCTCCCTTCGGAGCCGGTATCATCTGGCGGCGCTGTGGAGCTGCTGGTCGGCAGCACGGAAGCTATGCCGGCACTTGGCCAGTGCTCTGCCGCTGGATGGGTGTCGACTCCGTCCTGCTGTGGCCGCCCAACCCGTCGCCTGTCACCCTGACGGAGGGCGGCCATCACTCCCGGAACCCGCGGACCCGTGCAAAACAGGAGTCGCCAAACAATCCGTCCTTGTCATAATATGCAAGTCTATATCTGTCCGACGTCACGCCGGTGGGCCGCAGCTGGGTATCAGCAGGGGGCCCGACGTGATGGAGCGGGCCGGAGCAATGGGGCTCCAATCCGGGCAGGCCGCCCTGATTGGGGCTTTTTTTGTCTGAATTCCAACCGGAAGGCCTCCAGTTGGCCACTGGTTGGTATGGGCGCGGGTTACGGCGTGAGTGCGACGAAGAGGTGGATGCAGATGGATTGTACCCCCAAGACCGGTGAACCGTGGAGAGTCGGCGTGCTGTTCTCGCAGACCGGGGTCACGGCGGGAATCGAACGCACCCAGCTCCAGGGCACACTGATGGCGATCGAGGAGATCAATGCCGGCGGCGGGGTCAACGGCCGGGAGATCCTGCCGATCGTCCAGGATCCGCAATCCGATCCGGCGGTGTTCGCGGCTCTCGCCGAGCGGCTGATGACCGAGGAGCGGGTTAGCGTCCTGTTCGGCTGCTACATGTCGAGCACGCGCAAGGCGATCCTGCCGGTGGTGGAGCGGCGCAACGGGCTGCTGCTCTATTCGACTCTCTACGAGGGGTTCGAATGCTCGCGCAACGTCATCTACACGGGCGCCGCCCCCAACCAGAACGGCCGGCAACTGGCCGACTATCTGACGCGGGAGTATGGCAGCCGCGTCTACATGGTGGGGTCGGACTACATCTATCCCTATGAGTCCAGCCGGATCATGCGGGAGCTGGTGCTCCAGCGGTCGGGCAAGATCCTAGCCGAGAAGTACCTGCCGCTGAATGCGACGCAGAAGGCGTTCGCTCCGGTCATCCGCGACATCCGGCGCAAGGAGCCGGACTTCATCTTCTCCACGGTGGTCGGCGCCGCCACAGCCCATCTCTACCATGCCTATGCCGAGGCGGGGTTCGATCCGGCGCGGATGCCGATCGCCAGCCTGACCACCAGCGAGGCGGAAATCAGCGACATCGGCATCGCCGCCTCGCGCGGGCACGTCACTGCCGCTCCCTATTTCGATTCCATCGACAGCGAGGCGAACCGCCGCTTCGTCGCCCGCTACCGCGACCGGTTCGGGATGCATGAGCGGACCAACGCGTCGTGCGAGGCCGCCTATTTCCAGGTCCACCTGTTCGCCCAGGCCTTGCGCATCGCCAACTGCATGGACACCGACCGGCTGCGCGAGGCGATATTCGGGCAGGAGTTCGATGCGCCCCAGGGGCGGGTGCGGATCGATCCCGACAACAACCACACCTACCTGTGGCCGCGCGTCGGCCGGGTCGATGCGGATGGCCGGTTCGAGATCGTCGCGGAATCGCCGGTGGCGATGAAGCCCGATCCTTATCTGGTGGATCACAACGCTGCCGACGAGGCGGGCATCCGCTGGCGGCGGCAGGCCACGGTCTGACAGCAAACGGGGCAAATGCCGCATGTCGATCAACCTGCTCCGCGACATCCGTTCCTTTCGCGTGGTGGTCATCCACCCGCAGGACGCCGAGGCGGAGGAGCTGCTGCGCCAGCTCCACCGCATCGGCTGCCAGGCCCGGTGCGAATGGCCGCCGCCCAAGGACCGCCCCAGCGGCGTCGACCTGATCTTCCTCGACATGACCCAACTGCTGTCGGGACAGGGACGGCTGTCCTGGTCCACCTCCGACGACGGGCCGCCCATCGTCGCCGTGCTCGATTACGAGAGCCCGACCGTGCTGAAGGCCCTGGTCGATTACGGGGTGCGGGGCTTCGTCAGTAAGCCGATCCGCGCCTTCGGCCTGCTGACCACCATGTTCATGGCCCACCGTGCCGCGGAGGGGGAGCGCGGCATGCGCAAGCGCCTCCAGAAGGTCGAGCAGCGCCTGGACGGCATCAAGAAGGTGAGCAAGGCCAAGGCGATCCTGATCGAGCAGCGGCGCATCACCGAGGAGGAGGCCTACCGCTTCATCCGTGAACGCGCCATGGCCCGACGGACGACCATCGAGGCGGTCGCCGCCGCGATCATCGACGCAAGCGAAATGCTGATGGCGGAAAATCCGACTCGCTGATCATTTTTGATATTGACGATGAGGCGGCGCAGTGTGCATCTTACTGAGCAAGTGAAGCAAATCGCTCGCGTCCGCCAATGATGTCGGATCGACGGGCAGGCGATGAAGCCCCTGAAGGTGTGAAAGCCTTGTTGGGGTTTTTTTGTGTTTGAACCTAACGTACCGACGCGCACTCCGGCACCACCAATGCGAGGGAGGCCGATGGGCAGATTTGTGCAGGAATAAGTCTGACTGTTCAATCCTTCGGGCCGACGCGACGAACCTCTTGTCGCGCAACGACCTCTTTTATCCGGCGCCTGATCCATTCAGGGCCGGCAAGAACAATACTGCATAGCCAGCACCACTATTCGTTGAATATTTTAAAATCAGATCATACAACTTGAGAACGCACCAGGTGCGCCCCGCCGATGACGCCGGGAGTTGCGCCGAGGCAATGAAGCCCCAGCAGGCCGCCGGCCTGGGTGGGGCTTTTTTTGTGCGTTCTCCTGTCCATGCCGAAGAACCAGCAAAAACAGGCAAACGAGGAGGAAACACGTCATGACCTTCACACGGCGTAATTTTCTGAAATCGACGGCCGTCGCCGGGGTAGCCGGATCGGTCGGCTTCCCGCACATCTGGATAAAGGACAGCGGTGTCGCCTGGGCCGCCAACGGCGAGATCAGGGTCGGCGTCCTCTTTTCGCTGACCGGCACCACCGCGGTCGTCGAGAAGTCGATGCACAACGCCACGCTGATGGCGATCGACGAGATCAACGCCGCCGGCGGCATCAACGGGATGAAACTGACCGCCGTCGTCGAGGATCCGGCTTCCGACCCCGCCACCTTCGCCGACAAGGCCAACAAGCTGGTGCTGAACGACAAGTGCGTCAGCGTCTTCGGCTCCTACACCTCCGCCTCGCGCAAGGCGGTGCTGCCGGTCTTCGAGAAGCGCAAGAACCTCTACTGGTACCCGACGCTCTATGAGGGCCGCGAGTGCTCGAAGAACGTCATGTACACCGGGGCGGTGCCCAACCAGCAGCAGAAGGAGTTCATTCCCTGGCTGGTCAAGACCTTCGGCAAGAAGTTCTATCTGATCGGCTCCAACTACATCTATCCCAAGGAAGAGAACAACGTCTGCAAGATCCTGCTGAAGGAGCTGGGCGGCGAGGTGGTCGGCGAGGAGTACGTGCCCCTCGGCCATTCGGAGTTCGGCTCGGTGCTGAACAAGTTCCGCGAGACCAAGCCGGACGTGATCTTCTCCACCGTGGTCGGCGACAGCGTGATCGCGCTGCACAAGCAGTACAAGGCGGCTGGGTTCAGTCCGGACAGGATGCCGATGGCCAGCCTGACCACCTCGGAGGTGGAGATCGCGGCGATGGGCGGCGAGTATGCCGCCGGCCACTTCACCTCCGCCCCGTACTTCATGGGCCACCAGTCCAAGGAGAACGAGGTCTTCGTCGAGAACTACCGGAAGCGCTTCGGCAAGGATTCGGTGACGCACTTCGTGTCCGAGGCGGCGTATTTCCAGATGCACCTGTTCCGCAAAGCGGTCGAGAAGATCGGCAAGGGCGACATCACCCCCATCGCCGTCCGCGATGCCACGGCGGGGCTGGAGATCATGGCGCCGCAGGGCAGGGTGAAGGTCGATGGCGACAACCTGCACTGCTACCTGTGGCCGAAGATCGGCCAGGCCCAGGCTGATGGCCAGTTCAAGGTCATCCAGCAATCGTCGGATTGGGTGAAGCCGGAACCCTATTGGGCCTATCCGGGCCAGAGCTGCACCAAGGACGGCCTGAAGGGTGCGTGAGCAATGGAACGGGCAGGGGAGGGCGTCGCCTGACGCCGTCCCCGTCGGAGGGGCTTATGGATATCTTCTTCGGTCAACTCTTCACCGGGCTCAGCATCGCTTCGATCCTGCTGCTGGTGGCGCTAGGGCTTGCGATCATCTACGGCGCGATGGGGGTCATCAACCTCGCCCATGGCGAGTTCGTCATGCTGGGCGCCTACGGAACCTGGTTCCTCCAGTCGCAGTTCGGCCTGCCGCTGATTCCGTGCCTGCTGCTGGTGTTCTTCATGGTGGCGGCGGCCGGCTGGGTGGTCGAGAGCACGGTTGTCCGCTTCCTCTACCACCGGCCGCTCGACACCATCCTGGCGACCTGGGGCATCGGCATCATGCTGCAGCAGGCGGTGCGCCTGTCCGCCGGGGCCGAGCTGCGCTATGTCCAGACGCCGGAGTTCCTGTCCGGCAGCATCGACATCGCCGGGGTCGGCGTCCCCAGCTACCGCCTGTTCATCCTGGCGCTGACCGCCGCCCTGCTGGCGCTGACCTGGTTCGTCATCCAGCGGACCGAGTTCGGCATGAAGCTGCGCGCCGTCACCCAGAACCGCGAGATGGCCAGCTGCTACGGCATCAACAGCGCCAGGGTCTACAGCCTGACCTTCGCCTTCGGCTCCGGCCTTGCCGGGCTGGCCGGCGCGCTGGTGGCGCCGATCAAGAGCGTGGCACCGGACATGGGCACCAACTTCGTGGTCGATGCCTTCATGGTGGTGGTGGTCGGCGGCGTCGGCAGTCTGATCGGCACGGTGGTCAGTTCGGGGCTGCTCGGCAGCGGCACCGCGGGCATCGCCTTCCTGCTGAACGACACGCTGGCCAAGGCGCTGGTCTTCCTGGCGGTGGTGGTCCTGGTCCGCTTCCGTCCGCAGGGCCTGTTCGTCGACCAGCGGCGACGGTGAGGGGGACAAGGCGATGACCAGTGTCCAGTTCCCCGACGACCGGCCCGCCAACCTAGGCCAACCTGATTTCAGCCAACCCGATCTCCAAAACCGGGCCAGTTCCCCGGTCGGTCCCGTCGCCCGGAGCCCGCTTATGTCGAAATCGACCCTGTCGCGCAGCAAGCCCTATGCCCAGCTTGCAGTCTATCTGCTGTTCTGCGCCGTCATCCTGGCGGTTCCCAGTTTCGTCACCGACGCCTTCCTCTTGAACAAGTTCGCCCGCTATCTGGCGCTCGGCCTCGCCGCTGCCGCGCTGGCCTTGAGCTGGGGCTATGCCGGCATCCTCAATCTGGGGCAGGGGGTCAGCTTCGGCATCGGCGCCTATGCCGTCGCCATGCATCTGAAGCTGAAGACCAGCCCGGTCCACACCGGGTCGGCCGGCCTGCCGGACTTCATGGTGTGGAACAACCTCGATCACCTGCCCTGGTTCTGGCAGCCCTTCCATTCCAGCCTGTTCGCGGTGCTGGCCGGCATCCTGGTTCCGGTGGTGGTGGCGCTGCTGCTGGGATCCTTCATGTTCCGGGCGCGGATCGCCGGGGTCTATGTCGCCATCATCACGCTCGCCATGCTGGCGGTGGTCAATCTGCTGTTCATCGACCAGCAGGCCTACACCGGCGGCTTCAACGGCATCACCGATCTGGCGTGGCTGGAGGTCGGCAGCATCACCTTCGATCCCTACAGCCCGGCCTTCTACTATCTGTCCGCCGGGGCGCTGTCGCTGTGCCTGCTGCTCGGCCTCGCCTTCACCCGCAGCAAGGCCGGGCTGATCCTCCAGGCCATCCGCAACGACGCCGACCGGGTGCGCTTCTTCGGCTACGACGTCGCCGCTTATCAGTCGCTTGCCTTCGCGGTGTCGGCCGGCATGGCCGGGCTGGCGGGCATGCTCTACGCCATGGTGCTGGAATTCGCCTCGCCCACCTTCATGGGGGTGTCGCTCAGCCTGTCGATGGTGATCTGGGCGGCGGTCGGCGGGCGCGGCTCGCTGATAGGCGCCGCCATCGGCGCCATCCTGGTCAACTTCATGCAGGGCAGCCTGTCCGAGAGCTTCCTCGACACTTGGCAGCTCATCCTCGGCGGCATGTTCATCCTAGTCGTGGTCTTCCTGCCCAACGGGTTGTCGAGCCTGATCGGCATCCTGTCGGACCGCCTGACCCGTCCGGCCGAGCCCAAGCCGAACGCCGGCCTTGCCGATGCGCCGCATGCCGGCCGCACGCTGAGCTGAAGGAGACGACCGGCATGCCTTATCTCGAACTCCATGGCCTGGAAGTCAGCTTCGATGGCTTCAAGGCGGTCAACGGCCTGGATCTGGCGGTCGAGCGCGGCGAGTTGCGCTGCCTGCTGGGTGCCAACGGCGCTGGCAAGTCTACCACCCTGGACCTGATCTGCGGCCGCACCCAGCCGACCGGCGGGCGCATCCTGCTCGATGGGCAGGACATCACCCATGCGCCGGAATACCGGCGCGCCCGCCACGGGGTGGGCCGCAAGTTCCAGGTGCCCAGCGTGTTCAAGGAGCTGACGGTGCGCGAAAATCTGGAGGTGGCGCATTCCCGGCATCCCGGCCCGGCCCGGACCATCCGCCTGTTCCCCGGCCTCCGCCTCAACCGGCGCATCGCCGAGGTGCTGGAACTCGTCGAACTGGCCGACGAACTGGACACCAGGGCCGCCTTCCTGTCGCATGGCCAGACGCAATGGCTGGAGATCGCCATGCTGCTGGTCCAGGACAGCGCCCTGATCCTGATGGACGAGCCGACCGCCGGCATGACCATCCAGGAGACCGGCAAGACCTCGCGCATCTTCCAGCGGCTGCGCGGCAGGCACACGCTGATCGTGGTCGAGCACGACATGGGCTTCGTCCGCGAGATCGCCGAGACCATCACCGTGCTGCACCAGGGCAAGCGCCTTTCGGAAGGATCGATCCACCATGTGGAGAACGATCCCAAGGTGCGCGAGGCCTATCTTGGAAGCGGGGGCATCTCCCATGCTTGACATGACCGACGTCTACTCCTTCTACGGCAGCAGCCCGGTGTTGCAGAATGTCAGCTTCGCGGTGCCCAGGGGCAGTCTGCTCAGCGTGCTGGGCCGCAACGGGGTGGGGAAGACCACACTGATGCGGACCATCATGGGTCTCACCGATCGGGTCACCGGCTGGATCGGGCTGGGCGGCAGCGACATCCGGAGCGAGCCGACCCACCGCCGCGCCGGCCTCGGCATCGGCTATGTCCCGCAGGGACGCGGCATCATCGGCAAATTCACCATCCGTGAGAACATCCTGATGGGCACCTTTGCCCGTCCGGATGGCAGGCGCGAGATCCCGCCCCTGGTGTTCGAGATGTTCCCCTATCTGCGGGACAATCTGAACCGGAAGGGCGGGGACCTGTCCGGCGGCCAGCAGCAGCAGCTGGCGATCGCGCGGGCGCTGGCGGCAAATCCGCAGGTCCTGCTGCTCGACGAGCCGACCGAGGGCATCCAGCCCAACATCGTCGAACAGATCCAGGGCGTGATCATGACCCTGAACCGCCAATACGGCATCACCGTCCTGCTGGTCGAACAGAATGTGACGTTCGCCCGGCAGGCCTCCGACCTCTTCCTGATGCTCGACAAGGGGCGGGTCGCCGCCCATGGGCCGACGGAGAGCCTGACCGACGATCTGGTGCACCGGCACATGGCCGTCTAGGCCACTGTTCCGGTCCCATTCCTCTCAACCCCGAAGCACGGGTTCGCCGTCCCGCCTCGCACCGGGACGGGACGCCCTCTCCTTGTCCCTCTACAGACCAAGCCATCCACAGACCAAGAAGGAAACGCACCATGTTGCACGGCGATATTTCCAGCAGCAAGGACACCGTCGGCGTCGCGGTCGTGAACTACAAGATGCCGCGCCTGCACAACAAGGCCGAAGTCCTCGACAACGCCCGCAGGATCGCTGAGATGGTCCAGGGCATGAAGGTCGGCCTGCCGGGCATGGATCTGGTGATCTTCCCGGAATATTCGACTCACGGAATCATGTACGACTCCAAGGAAATGTACGAGACCGCCTCGTCGATCCCCGGCGACGAGACCGAGATTTTCGCCGACGCCTGCCGCAAGGCCAAGGTCTGGGGCGTCTTCTCCCTGACCGGCGAGCGGCATGAGGAGCATCCGCACAAGGCGCCCTACAACACGCTGATCCTGATGAACGACAAGGGTGAGATCGTTCAGAAATACCGCAAGATCATGCCCTGGGTGCCGATCGAAGGCTGGTATCCCGGCAACTGCACCTTCGTCACCGACGGGCCGAAGGGGTTGAAGATCAGCCTGATCATCTGCGACGACGGCAACTATCCGGAGATCTGGCGCGACTGCGCCATGAAGGGTGCCGAACTGATCATCCGCTGCCAGGGCTACATGTATCCGGCCAAGGAACAGCAGGTCATCATGTCCAAGGCGATGGCCTGGGCCAACAACACCTATGTCGCGGTGGCGAACGCCGCCGGCTTCGACGGGGTCTATTCCTATTTCGGCCATTCCGCCATCATCGGCTTCGACGGCCGGACGCTGGGCGAGTGCGGCACCGAGGAGAACGGCATCCAGTACGCCCAACTCTCCACCTCGCTGATCCGTGACGCACGCAAGAACATGCAGTCGCAGAACCACCTCTTCAAGCTGGTCCACCGCGGCTACACCGGCAAGATCAACTCCGGCGAGGATTCGAAGGGCGAGGCGGCCTGCGCCTACAGCTTCTACCATGACTGGGTCAACGATCCGGAAGGCACCCGCGCGCGGGTCGAGGCGATGACCCGCGGCACCGTCGGCACCGAGGAATGCCCCATCGACGGCATCCCCAACCCGGAAACCGCCCTGCATCGCTGAGGGGCCGGGATGAAGGCGCGGCGGGGGTCGGGAGATGCCCGCCGCATCCCTCCGGAGCGAGACCAACGATAAGGAGACGCGCCGATGGCGCTGGATGCACACCGGATTCCGGAGGAGCCCTATTACCGGCCGGTCGCCGGGGAGGTGGCCCTGTTCGAGGCCGCCTATGCGGCGCGCATGCCGATGATGCTGAAGGGTCCCACCGGGTGCGGCAAGACCCGTTTCATCGAGCATATGGCGTGGCGGCTCCGCCGGCCGCTGGTGACGGTGGCCTGCCACGAGGACATGACCGCATCGGATCTGGTCGGGCGCTTCCTGCTCGACCCCGGCGGCACCGTCTGGCACGACGGGCCGCTGACCCAGGCGGTGCGGCACGGCGCCATCTGTTATCTCGACGAGATCGTCGAAGCCCGCCAGGACACCACCGTCGTCATCCACCCGCTGACCGACGCCCGCCGCATCCTGCCGCTGGAGAAGCGCAACGAACTGGTCCAAGCGCATGCGGACTTCCAGCTGGTGATCTCCTACAACCCCGGCTACCAGAGCGTCCTGAAGGATCTGAAGGAATCGACCAAGCAGCGCTTCGCCGCCATCGAGTTCGGCTATCCCGCCGCCACAGTGGAGGCGGAGATCGTCGCCCATGAATCCGGCGTCGCCGCCGGCACCGCGGCCTTGCTGGTCCGCATCGCCGCAAGCTCGCGCAACCTGAAGGGCCATGGACTGCAGGAGGGGGTTTCCACCCGCATGCTGATCCATGCCGCCCGGCTGGTGGCGCAGGGGATTCCACTGGAGACCGCCTGCCGGATCGCGCTGGTGCTGCCGATCACCGACGACGCCGACGTGCGGGACGCCTTCTCCGCCGCCGTGTCGGCGGCGATTGCCTGACCCGTCCCTGTTCGGGGAGAGGACCGGAGACCAGATGCCCGACGACCAATCGCGTCAATGTCCCGCAGACACAGCCTTTTCCTCCGTCGAGCGCCGGCTGGTCGCCTATCTGGTCGCGCTGTGGCGGCTGCGGGTGCCGATCCGCCACGCCAAGCCGGATGCCGCCGGCAACCCGCCGCGGCGGGTCAGCCTGTCGGATGGGCTGATCTGGATGCCCGGAACTTTCCGCGGCGTCGAAGGCAACCGCTCCGGCGCGCTGTTCCGTGCGGCCCTGGTCCATGCCGGGGCGCATCTGCGCTTCACCGGTCCACGCTTCCCGGCCGCCGGGCTGAAGCCGCTGCAACTGGCGCTCGTCTCGCTGATCGAGGACGCCCGGGTCGAGCAGCTGGCGATGCGCGAGCATCCCGGACTGCTGCGGGTTTGGCGGCCCTTCCACGTTGCCGGGCCGGACGGCGCCGGCACCGCACCCGCCCTAATGGCGCGGCTGGCCCGCGCGCTGATCGACCCCGACTACCGCGACGACGATGCCTGGGTCGCCAAGGGCAGGCGCCTGTTCTTCGAGGCGGAGTCCGAGTGGGACAGTCCGGCGCTCAGCCGCCGGATCGGCGGGCTGCTGGGCAACGACCTCGGCCAGATGCGGGTGCAGTTCAATTCCAAGGAATATGTCGTCGAGCCGGCCTACCGCGACGACAATCTCGGCCTGTGGGACCATGGCGAGGCGCCGCCGACCCCGCCCAGCGACGCCGAGACGGTGTTCGAGGCCTTCCGCACCGAGCAGGAGGAGCGCGATCACGGCCGCCCCGACGATCAGGTGGGGGAGGGCGCCACCCCGGCGAGGCTGTCCGCCACCGATGTCCCCGCCCGCGCGGTGGGGGAGGAGGAAATTACCGCCCCGCCGGTGCGCTACCCGGAATGGGACTACCGGGTCGGCATCGACCGTCCCGACTGGGTCGTGCTGAACGAACGTCGGACCGAGCCTGGCGATCCCACCGCCATCTCCCGCATCGTCGAGCATCATCAGGCGACCGCCGACCGGCTGACCGCTCTGGTCCGCTCGGCCAAGGTCAGCCGTCCGGTGCGGCTGCGCCGCCAGCCGGAGGGCGACCGCATGGATTTGGATGCCTGTATCGACGCGATGGTCAGCCATCGCCGCGGCGAGGCTCCCGATCCGCGGGTGCATGAGGTGCTGGTCCGCCGCAACCGCGACCTGTCGGTCCTGCTGCTGCTCGACGTTTCCGCCTCGACCGGCGACCCGATCGCCAGAGGCGGGCGCAGCGTGCTGTCGGTCGAGCGTGAGGCCGCAACGCTGTTCGCCCAGGCGCTGGACGAGCTGGGCGATCCCTTCGCCATCCATGCCTTCCGCTCCAACGGGCGGCAGGACGTCAGCTATTACCGGATCAAGGCCTTCCGCCAACCCTACGACGCCGCGGCCAGGGGGCGGCTGGCCGGATTGAAGGCCGGCCTGTCCACCCGGCTCGGCACCGCGTTGCGCCATGCCGGACGGCTGCTGGAGCAGCAGGCGACCCATCGCCGCCTGCTGCTGGTGGTTACCGACGGCGAGCCGTCGGACATCGACGTCGCCGACCGCCGCTATCTCCTGGACGACGCCCGCCGTGCCGTGCTGGGGCTGGTGTCGCGGGGGATCGACTGCTTCGTGATCGGGCTGGATCCGCAGGGCCGAGATTATCTGACCCGAATGTTCGGGGCGCGTAACGTCATGGTAATCGACCGCGCCGAAAAGCTGCCGGAGGTGCTGCCGACCTTCTATCTGCGGCTATCGACATAATTGGCTTTGTCACAGCAACTGCGTCGGCAAGTAGAACTTGCGAACTTCGCAACTGGTTCACGCCGCGGCGGTCGCGGCCTGCCGGCCGGCTACGGTCTGCGCCCGGACGGTGCGCAGTGTGCGGTGGGAGACCAGGTGGCGCTGGGGGTTGACAGCGGCACGAAGGTGGCGAGGATCAGCGAGGACAGGTTGAAGATCTCGACGCCGCCGTTGCGCACCTGCCCCAGCAGATCGGTGTCGCTGCCCAGCTGGTTGGCCGGGAACAGCTTGATGTCAAGCCGGCCCGACGTCGCCTCGCGGATGCGGTTGATCGCCTCCTGGGCGCCGACCTCCTGGTTGGCCTCGACTCCAGCCTCAAAAACCGCCGTCAGCCCGCCGGCCCGGAAAGTGGCAACGCTGCTGCGCAGCTTGGACTCGCCGCGGACCACACCGCCGCCGAGCCATACGACCGTCGACCTTTCCGGCGGGCGGCTTGATGGCACCCCAGGTTTGAGACGGTCTCAAGAGTGATCCGCTGATCGACGGCGATTTCCCCTTCGCCACCCGTGACGGCCTGCCGGCCGATCTGGTCGAACGCGCGCGTGTCCGCCTGAGCGGTCCCGGCGCCCCGGGTTCCGGTCTGTCCGGTCGAGGAGCGACCCCCGCCAGGATTGGCGGGGGCGTTCCCGCTTCGGAAGCCGGCATCCGGTATGAGATTTGCTTAGAGTCCGTATCGTTGCGAGGATTGTCCACAGCCAGGAGGATGCGTCGCCATGGACATGACTGCCGCCTTGTCTGCCCTGAACGGGCCGTCCTTCGATGCATCGGCGCTTCGGCTGTGCCGCGTTTTCGAGACGTCGGATCTGGACGACGCCCGCGAGCGGATTTCCAAGGTGATGCAGCCGCACAGCCTGATGGCCTGCGGCCGGCCGCAGGGAGGCCAGCCGTCGCACATGGATTTCATGGCGATGAAGGGCATGGGAATCGGCACGATCAAGTTCGGTCAGGCGTCGATCGCCGTTCCGCCGCTGGATGACTATTATCTCGCCATCCTCTGCGTCAGCGGCGGCGCCGAAATCCGCATCGAGCGCGACACCTTCACCGTGGACCGTTTCAACGGCGTGCTCTGTTCGCCGGGAAGCCCAATCGCTGGGCAGTTCTCGCCCGATTGCGAGCAGCTGGTGCTCAAGATTGCGCGCACCCGGCTGGCGGCCTTCAACGGGCCGCGTCCGGTGCGGTTGGCGTCAAGGCTGGATTTGCGCAGCCCCCGGCTGACGCCGCTGCTGGTGGCGCTGCGTGGCGTGATCGGCGATCCGGCCACCGTGCGGCTGATCCGGGACGACGCCCTGGTGGCCGCGGAGTATGAGCAGCTTTTCCTGCGGCTGCTGCTGGCCGGGCAGGAATGCGTTGAGGCGGACGACCGGCCACAGGGTCCGCGGCCGGTGTCGGTTCATCGGGCTATCGCCTATCTGCGGGAAAACTCCGCCGCCGCGATCACGCTGGCCGACATCGCCCGGGCGGCCGGCGTGCCGGAACGCACGTTGCACGATGCCTTCAAGAGGTTCGAGGGCGTCAGCCCGCTGCGCTATCTGCGGAATCTGCGGCTCGACGATGTTCATGGCCGGCTGCGGGCCGGGGGTGGCGAGGATGCCAGCGTGACGGCCATCGCGCTGAATGCCGGCTTCACCCATCTGAGCCGCTTCGCCCAGGATTATGCCGAACGCTTCGGCGAGCGGCCGTCCGACACACTGAGGCGCGGGGGCGCCTGACGGCGGTCGCCCCCGCTCCCCGTGGACATTTCAGATGTGCAGGTAGGTTTCCTGGATGTCGGCCGCCCGGCCCAGCTCCGCGCTGGTGCCGCTCCACACCGTGCGGCCCTTCTCGATCACCGCGCAGGCGTCGGCGAGGCGCAGCACCGCCGACAGGTTCTTGTCGACCAGAAGGATCGACTGGCCCTCGCGCTTCAGCGTCTCCAGCACCGCCCAGATCTCGGCGCGGATCACCGGGGCCAGCCCTTCGGTCGCCTCGTCCAGGATCAGCAGGCGCGGGTTGGTCATCAGCGCCCGGCCGATCGCCAGCATCTGCTGTTCGCCGCCCGACAGGCGATTGCCCAGGTTGCGGCGGCGTTCGCGCAGGCGGGGGAATAGCTCCCACACCGCCTCCAGCGTCCAGCGCGCGGTTCCGTCACCACGGGCGGCGGCGGTGGCGACGAGATTTTCCTCCACCGTCAGGGTCGGGAAGATCTGGCGGCCTTCCGGCACCAGCCCGACCCCCAGCCGCGCCACCCGGTGCGGCGGCATCCGGTCGATGCCCCGGCCGTCGAAGCTGACACCGCCGCCCCAGCACGGGATCAGCCCCATGACGGCGGAGATGGTCGTCGTCTTGCCCATGCCGTTGCGCCCCATCAGCGCCAGCACCTGCCCGGCCTCGATGGAGAGCGACACGTCGAACAGCACCTGGCTCTGGCCGTAGCCCGCCGTGAGATTGTCGATCTTCAGCATCACGCCAACGCGTCCTCTCCAAGATAGGCGGTGCGGACTTCGGGATGGCCGCGGATCTCGTCCACCGTGCCGGTGACGATGACCCGGCCATAGACCAGGACGGAGATGCGGTCGGCCAGGGCGAACACCGCCTGCATGTCATGCTCGACCAGCAGGATGCCGTAGCGGCTGCGCAGCTCGCGCAGGATGCCGATCAGCCGTTCGGTCTCCTCCGGACCGGCGCCCGCCAGCGGCTCGTCGAGCAGCAGCAGGCGGGGCTTCATCGCGATGGCGATGGCGAGTTCGAGCTGGCGCTTCTCGCCATGCGACAGAGCGGCGGCGCTGCGGTCGGCGACGCGGCCCAGCCCGACGGTGTCGAGCGCGGCGCGGGCCTCGTCGTTCAGTGCCTTCTCGTTCGCGACCGGCCGCAGGAAGCGGAAGGAGGAGCCGCTGCGCGCCTGCACCGCCAGCGCCACATTCTCCAGCGCGGTGAAGCCCGGCACGATGCTGGTGATCTGGAAGCTGCGGGCCAGCCCCAGCCGGGCGCGGCGTTCGAAGGGCAGGGCGGTCACGTCCTGGCCGGCGAAGCGGATGGTTCCGCGATCCGGGCGCAGGGTGCCGCTGATCTGGTGGATCAGCGTGGTCTTGCCCGCCCCGTTCGGGCCGATGACCGCGTGGATCTCCCCCGGCAGGACGGTCAGCGACACGTCGGAGGTCACGGTCAGCGCGCCGAAATTCTTGCTCAGGCCGCGCAGCTCCAGCAACGGATCAGGCATCGGCGTTCCTCCGCTTGGGCGAGGCGAACCGGAAGGCGGCACGTAGGCGCAGCGGCGCACCGACCAGCCCGTCCGGCAGGAACAGCACCGACAGCACCAGCAGCGGTCCGAACACCAGCCGCCAGTACACCATCAGGTGCGACAGCGATTCCTCCAGCAGCACGATGGCGAGCGCCCCCAGGATCGCGCCGCCGATCTGGCCGACGCCGCCGAGGATGACCATGAACAGCAGCTCCCCCGACCGGGTCCAGGACAGCAGGGCAGGGGACACGAACTCCGTCGCGTTGGCCAGCAGGGCGCCGGCCAGCCCACCGACCGCCCCCGCCATCACGTAGGCGACCAAGCGGTAGGGATAGGGCTGGAAGCCGACCGCCAGCGCCCGCTGCGGATTCTCCCGCGCCGCCCGCAGCACCCGGCCGAACCGGCTGCCCAGCAGCAGGGTGCCGCCGACCCACACCAGGGCCAGCAGGCTCAGGCACAGGAAATGGAAGGTCAGGCGGTTGTCCAGAATGCGGGTCCCCAGCCATTCGGTGCGGGCATAGAACGTGTAGCCGTCGTCGCCGCCCAGGCTGGAGAAGGAGGAGGTGGTGAAGAAGGCCATCTGCCCGAAGGCCAGCGTGATCATGATGAAATGCACGCCGCTGGTGCGCAGCGACACCGCTCCCGTCAGAAGCGCGTAGGCCGCCGCCGCGGCGATGGCGGCGGGAAAGACGATCAGCCCCTCGCTGATCCCGGCGGCGTCAAATGCGACCACCGTGTAGGCGCCGATCCCCATCGTCGCGGCGTGGCCCAGGCTGACCAGCCCGGCGCCGCCGACCAGCAGCGACAGGCTGACCGCCGCCATGCCGAGGATCATCGCGCGGGCCAGCAGGCCGAGCGCGAAGCCGTCGCCGAAGCCAAGGAAGGGGGCCGCCGCCAGGGCCAGCAGCGTGACCAGGGCGAGGGCATGTTTGCGGAACGGTGCGGTCATGCCGCGCGTCCTCCCGGGAAAAGACCGGCCGGGCGGAAGAACAGGATGGCGGCCATCACGATGTAGACCAGCATGGAGGCCAGCGCCGCCCCGGTCTGACGGGCCGACGATGGGTCGAGCAGCAGGCGCAGCAGGTCGGGCAGCATCGCCCGCCCCACGCTGTCGAGCAGCCCGACCAGCAAGGCGGCGATGAAGGCGCCGCGGATGGAGCCGACGCCGCCGATGACGATGACCACGAAGCACAGGATCAGCACGGTGTCGCCCATGCCCGGCGCCACCGGAAAGATCGGGCTGGCCAGCGCCCCGGCGAAGCCCGCCAGCATCGCGCCGAAGGCGAAGACCACGGTGAACAGGCGGCGGATGTCCACGCCCAGCGCCGACACCATGGCGGGATGGGTCGCCCCTGCCCGCACCAGCATCCCGGCCCGCGTCCGCTCCACCAGGAACCACAGCAGCAGCGGCACCACGATGCCGACGCCGATGATGACCAGCCGGTAGGTCGGGTAGATCAGCCCAGGCACGATCTCCACCCCGCCCAGCGGGCCGCCGGTCAGCCCCGACGGCTCCAGCACGGTCTGCGGCGCGCTGCCCCACAGCGCCCGCGTCGCCTCTTCCACCGTCAGGATCACCCCGAAGGTGGCGAGCACCTGGCTCAGATGGTCGCGGCGGTAGAGATGGCGGAACACCAGCCATTCCAGCGCCAGCCCGACCAGCAGCGCCACCGGCAGCGCCAGCAGCGCCCCCAGCCAGAAGCTGCCGGTCCACACCCCCAACGTGGCGGCGACATAGGCGCCCAGCATGTACTGGACGCCATGGGCCAGATTGATCAGATCCATGACGCCGAACACTAGGCTCAGCCCGGCCGCCACCAGGAACAACAGCACCCCGAATTGCAGGCCGTTCAGGGCCTGCACCAGAAGCATGGACATCGTGAAAGCCCCCTGTCAACCCGTCCCGCCCGTCATCCCATCTTGCAGGAGGCGGCGTAGCTGTCGGCGTCGGCGGTCAGCACCTTGCGCACGGTTTCCGTCTGGAACTTGCCGTCGGCGCGCTTGGCCACCTTGCACAGCCAGAAATCCTGGATCGGGAAATGGTTGGCTCCCAGCCGCAGCGCCCCGCGCACCGACGGGAAGTCGCCGGCCTCCATCGCCGTGCGCAGCGCCGCCTTGTCGGCGACGTCGCCCTTGGTCCGGCGGATCGCCGCGTCCAGCATGTGGGCGGCGTCATAGGCGTGGGCGGCGAAGTTCGACGGGACATAGCCGTAGGCCGTCTCGAACTCCTGCACGAAACGGCGGCTCTGCGGGTTGTCGAAATTGGGCGCCCAGGTGGCGGCGGTGTAGAAGTCGAGCGCCGCCTCGCCCTGGGCCGGCAGGGTCGATTCGTCGACGGTGAAGGTGGACAGGAAGGGGATGTTGGCCAGCCCGGCCTGACGGTACTGCCGCACCAGATTGACGCCGAGCGCGCCCGGCATGAAGGTGAAGATGGCGTCCGGCTTGGCGGCGGCGATCTTGGTGACCTCGGTCGAGAAGTCGAGCTGGCTCAGCGGCACATAGATCTCGTCGACGACCTCGCCCTTGTAGCGGCTGCGGAAGCCGGCCACCGCGTCCTTGCCGGCCTGATAGTTCGGCACCAGGATGAACACGCGCTTGTAGCCCAGATCCTGCGCCGCCTGCCCCATGGTCGCGTGTGGCTGGTCGTTCTGGTAGGCGCTGCTGAACAGGAAGGGGCTGCATCCCTTGCCGGCGAGGGTGGAAGGGCCGGCGTTGGCGGTGATCAGGAAGGTGTTGCTCTCCGTCACCGGGCGGACGATGGCCTGCAGCATGTTGCTGAAGACGACGCCGACCACGAAATCGACCTTGTCGCGCTCCAGCGCGGCGCGGACCTTGGACACCGCCACGTCCGGCTTCAGCTCGTCGTCGATCACCAGCGTTTCGACCGCCCGGCCGCCGAGCTGGTTGTCGAGGCGCTTTACCCCGGCCAGCCAGCCGTCGCGCAGATGCGTGCCCAGCGCCGCTCCCGGACCGGACAGCGTGCCGACGAAGGCGACCTTCACCGCCTGGTTCTGCGCCCGCGCGATGGAGGGCGCGAACGCGAATCCCCCGGTGGCGGCGAGGGTTGCCGTTGCGGCGGTCGTGGTGAGAAAGCTGCGACGGTTCATTAGTGAAATTCCCTGTTCTTGATGTGTTGGAAGCATACCCTCGCAGTCCGGCTTTTGGCATCCGTGTCTCTGCGGTGCACCGGTTGTCCGTGGCGGGGGTCGAACTGTCCAGATCCGAATTTCGGTTCTTGAAAACCGGATCGGAAGGTCTTGAAGGACGCGTCAGTCCATTCCGACGTTCGGGCGGCTGGGCAGGCGCTGGACCGGCGTGGCCGTGTCGGCCCAGGCGTCCGGCAGCGGGGCGCGGCCATCCTCCAGCAGCTTGCGCAGAACCCGCAGATCGCGGGCGGCATTGACCGCCACCGCGCCGACGGTGACGCATGAGTCGTCCAGCATCAGCCAGCAGCCGCTGCCGGCTTCCGGCGTGCCGCGCGTCACCGCGCGGGTGCCGAGGCCGGGCAGCCCCAGCATCTGCACGTTCACGCCATACTGATCGGACCAGAACCACGGGATGTCGGCATGGATTCCGGTCCCGCCCAGGGCCGCCCGCGCGGCGGCGATGGCCTGATTCTGGGCATTGGCCCAGGATTCCAGCCGCAGCGTCACCCCGGCGAAGGCGTTGGGATGCCGGGTGACGTCGCCGGCGGCGAAGATGCGTGGATCGGAGGTCCGCCCCTGGACGTCCACGACGATGCCATCGTCGAGCGCCAGCCCCATCGCCGCCGCCAGCCCGACCTCCGGCTCGATGCCGATGCCGAGCAGCAGATGGTCGGCCTGCAGCCTGCCGCCGTCGGCCAGGGTGACGGTAACGCCGTCGGCCGTGCCGGTGACGTCGGCAACGCCGGCCCCGGTCAGCACGCGCACGCCGTTGGCTTCATGCAGGGCATGCAGCCAGTCGGAGACCACCGGCGGCATGGTGCGGGCGCACAGCCGGGAGGCCGCCTCCACCACCGTCACCGCGACCCCGAGGGCGCGGGCGGTCGCCGCCACCTCCAGTCCGATCCAGCCGCCGCCCAGCACCAGCAGATGCTTCACCCCGGCCAGCGCACCGCGCAGCCGTTTGGACTCCGTCAGCGTGCGCAGGGTGTGGACCCGCTCCGCCGGCACCGAATCCAGACCGGGCAACCGCCGCGCCCGCCCGCCGGTCGCCAGGAACAGCGTGTCGTAGGCGACGCTCCGGCCGTCGGCAGTGACGACGACCTGCGCCTCCCGGTCCACCGACACCACGCGCTGACCAAGCCAGCACTCGATGCCGGCCTCCTCGGCCAGCGTCGCGTTCAGCAAGGTGATCGCCTCGACGCTGCCGGTTCCCCGCAGGAACTCCTTCGACAGGGCCGGCCGTTCATAGGGCCAGTGCGGTTCCTCGCCGATCAGCACCAGCCGTCCGGCGAACCCCTCGGTCCGCAGGGTACGGGCGATCCAGGCGGCGGCCTGACCGCCGCCGACCACCACATAGGTCGTTTTGCTTTCCGGCATCGCGGTCACGGGGGCCTCCTCCTCAGCGGTTGCTTCAGGGCTTGAGGGCGATCTCGACCCGGTCGCCGACCACCCGCACGGGATAGCTGCGCACCGGTTCGGTGATCGGGGCGGAGCAGGGGGCGCCGCTGCGGATATCCACCAACCCCTGGTGCAGCGGGCATTCGACGCAGCCATTCTCGACGAAGCCGTCGGACAGCCGGGCCGCCCCGTGGGAGCAGAGGTCGTGCAGGGCGAAGAAGGCGCCCTCCTGCCGGAACAGGGCGACCGGCACGCCGGCGATGCTGAGCCCCAGCACCTCGTCGTCGCCCAGCGCGTCGGTGGCGGCGGCGTCGTACCATTCGGTCATGGTCGGTTTCCTCTCCGCGGTCAGATCGGGTAGGCCAGCAGGGTCTGCACCCGGCTGGTGTCGTAGATGCAGCGCTTGGACTTGAAGCGCAGCCCTTCGGCCGTGCGCACCACATGGTCGAGATAGCGCCCGGCCTGGTAGACCGTCGATTCCCCGGCCGCCGAGGTGTTGATCACCACATAGCTGGTCTGGCAGAGGTAACCGTCCGCCCCATCGCTCTTCCATTCCAGGCCGGACAGGCAATGGCGGTAGATCGGCTGTTCGAAGATGTTGGCGTTGCGCATCGCCACCACGCGGTCGCGCAGCATGCGGGCGTTGTCGCAATGCATGATCGGCGCCGGCAGCCCCAGATCCTCGTTCTCCTTCGAGATGATCTGGTACAGGCAATCCTCGGTGAACAGCGCCGGCCATTCCTCCATCCGGTCGTTGTCGATGATGGAGACGTAGCGGTCCTGGAGCGCGCTCAGCTCCAGGCGGATCATCAGGTCGCGGGTCATCAGGTCGTTCATGCCGGTCACTCCGCCGCGACGCCGGGCGTCTGGAAGCCCATCAGGTTCTGATAGCCGACCCAGAAGCGGCGGATCAGGTTTTCGGTGATCAGGGTGTTCTGCTCGTCCGGGGCCGAGCGGGCCATCTCGATGACCGAGGTCTTGTCGCCGTCGCGCACGGTGCCGCGCTGCACCAACTCGGTCGCCTCGGTGTCCTCCATCGAGATGTAGCCGGCCGGGCCGACCAGATTGGCCTGCTTGATGCGCAGCGCCCGCAGCTCCGGCGTGTCGTCCTCATAGCCGAAGAAGTGGAAGACCAGCTCGAAATGGTCCGGCCCCTTGGGCAGCAGCTGGCGGGCGACCAGCGTGTTGTGGATCTGCTGGATCACCAGCTGCGGGAAGATCGGCTGGATGTGGTTGGTGGTGATCTCCTCGAATTCCGGCTCCAGCGCCAGCAGCGAGTCGTCCTCCAGATGGAAGCCCTCGTCGTAGGAACGGATCTTCTGCGCCTTGTAGTCGGCCGAGTTTACGTCCTCCTCGCTCTTCGACACATAGATGATGCTGTGCAGCCCGTGCGTAGCGTCGGGGATGCAGCGGGCTTTCATACCGACGCGGAAGATGTTGAAGGTGGTGTGGAACAGGTGCAGCAGGCTGGCGTGGTAGGGATCCTTGACGTTCTCCAGATAAAGCTTCCAGTTGCTGTCCGAATATTGCCGGGTGCAGCCGAGATAGACCACCGGCTTGGCGAAGATGCGGTCGACGAAGGGCCGCATCTCCGGACCGATGTAATCGGCCAGCGGGCCGACCGTATCGCTGAAGGTGGCGAAGACCAGCCCGCGATAGCTTTCGACCCGCAGCTGATGCAGGTTGTGCTTTGCCGGATCGAAATCCTTCGGCATCCCGGTGGCGCCCTTCTGGCCGCGCCGGAAGGGAACGCCCTGGAGGTTGCCCGCCGCACCGAAGCTCCACTGGTGATAGACGCAGCTGTGCGACAGCGCGTTGCCGCGGGCCTTGCGGCAGACCATGGCGCCGCGGTGGGCGCAGCGGTTGACCCAGGCGGCCAGCGTGCCGTCCTCGGTCCGCGTCATCACCACCGGCGTGTCGCCGACGAAGGTGCTCTTGTAATCGCCGGGCTTGGGGATCTCCGCTTCCAGACCCAGGAAGTTCCAGGTCGGGCCGCGATAGATGCGCTCCTGTTCCAGTGCATAGATCTCTTCGGAACTGAACACCGTGTAGGGCACACGCGACCCGTCGGGATTCGGGAATACGGCAAGCCGGCTTTCGGCGCTTGGTCCAGTCATCGAGCTTTTCCTTTGACCATGGATTGCGTTCCGCCTCTGGCCATGGATGGCCATGGGGTCAACCAACCCTCCAGACCGGAAAAGCTTGGCAGATGACCGGTGCATCGCACTATCCGCAGGGCGCATGCGCGGTCCGCCACTATCCAAAAAACGCAACAATCAGAAGATCAAAACCCACATTCTTTTTGGAGATATAGGCGGTGCCATAATAAAGCGCAGAGGATGCTCCGGATTTGACCAAGTCGCCGCGATGTTGAGCTGTTGAGCTGCCGAAACGGTTCTGTAAGCCTTCGCGCCAGCTTGTTCGACGACGCAGGGCTGACTTATATCATCGAGCGTAAAGCCTGACACATCAGGCTTTATGCTCGCCCTCAAACGGCGGGCGCGGCCGTCCGGCCGCTTGCCTTCGCAGGCATGGGCCTGCGGGGCCGCAGTCGCGGCCCTTAACGCCGAGCGTAAGTCGGAACTTACGCTCGGCGGTATCAGAGGATCACCTCTCCTTTGGAGGTGACCGATGTGCTGCCCACACTGCTTTTGGACCGCGACGACAGAGCGTTCGGACCGGACGGCCCACGGCTATCGCCGCTTCCGGACTCCGGATTGCCCATTCCTTTCGCCTGTCCCATTCACAAGCCGCCAACAGAAAATGAAACGGCGTTGCATTATATGCAGCCTGCATCTATGGTTCGCCCCAACGAATGTCGCGTCATGGCACAAAACAAGGATGGGAGAAGGCGCATGGGAAGCGTGTCCGCTGCCTTAACGGCACAGGCAGTCGATATCGAGCCGACAATGACGAGGGTGATGCGGCGCATCATTCCGTTCATTTTCGTCTGCTACGTCGTCAGCTATCTCGATCGCATCAATGTCGGCTTCGCCGCTCTGCAGATGAACCGCGATCTCGGCCTTACGCCGTCGCAGTTCGGCTGGGGAGCAGGGCTTTTCTTTCTCGGCTATTTTCTCTGCGAGATTCCCAGCAACCTGATGATGCAGCGGGTTGGCGCGCGCCTGTGGATCGCGCGCATCATGATCACCTGGGGCCTGCTGTCGACGCTGACATGCTTCGTCACCGGACCAGTGAGCTTCTCGGTGATGCGTCTGCTGCTCGGCATGGCGGAAGCCGGCTTCACGCCGGGGGTCTATCTGTATTTCACCTACTGGTTTCCCGGCGCCTGGCGCGGGAAGGCGACCGCGGCCTTCCTCGTCGGCATTCCTGTCGCCAACATGATCGGCTCGCCGATCTCCGGCGCCTTGCTGACCATGGATGGCTTCGGCGGTCTTGCCGGCTGGCAATGGCTGCTCATCATCGAAGGACTGCCTGCGGTTCTGCTGGGGATTGCCTGTCTCTTCGTCCTTTCCGACAACCCCGCCAAAGCCAAGTGGCTGGAAGACAAGGAACGGCGTGCGCTCGGTGAGCAACTCGCGGCCGAACAGTCGCTCCTCGCGGCCCGCCACGGAAACAAGCTGCGCGACGCCTTTGCCAACCCGAAGGTCTTCGTGCTCGCTCTCGTCAATTTCTGCGGCATCTGCGGTTCGCTCGGAGTCGGGCTCTGGATGCCTCAGATCGTGCGCGGCTTCGGCGTCAGCTACGTCGCGGTCGGGTTCATCTCCGCGGCGCCCTACGCGCTTGGCGCCGTTTGCATGCTCCTCTGGGCGCGTCTCGCCAACCGCTCGAACCACCGGCTGTGGTTCGTCTGCGGTGCCCTGGCTGTGGCCGGTCTGGCGCTTTCGGTCAGCGCGACCTTCACGGCCCCCCTGCCGGCCATGCTGGCATTGACCGTGACCGTGGTCTGCATCCTGTCCTTCCAGGCGACCTATTGGGCGATCCCGTCCGGCTTTCTGACCGGGCGTGCCGCCGCGGCCGGTCTGGCGCTCATCGTGTCCATCGGCAATCTCGGCGGTTTCGTCGGCCCCTTCATGATCGGTTATCTGCGGGAGACGACCATGAGCTTCTCGACGCCGCTCTATGTGCTGTCGGGCATCCTTCTCACCGGGGCAGCGGTCATGGCCGCTCTCGGCGATCCCGCCAGCGACAGGTCCGCGCCCAAGGGGGTGGCATGATCACCCGTCGCACCCTCCTGGCGGGCGGGGCCTGCGCGCTCGTCGGCGCCCGGTCAGCCCTGGCCCAGGCCGTTCCGAATTCCGCAGGCACCGAACCGCCGGCCCTGAAGGCCCCGGTGAGCGCCTGCGACAGCCACCATCACGTCTACGACGCCCGTTTCCCGGTGTCGCCGCATTGGCGCGGCGGCCGGCCCGACGGGGCGACCGTCGCCGATTACCGTTTATTGCAGAAGAAGCTGGCGATCACCCGGCATGTGGTCGTGCAGCCGTCGACCTACGGCGTCGACAACCGCTGCCTGCTCGACGCGCTCGAACAGTTCGGAAGCGAAGCCCGCGGCATCGTCGTAATCGACGAGAACACGACGGACGCGGACCTGCGGCGGATGAACGATCTCGGCGTGCGTGGCGTGCGGGTGAATTTCCTCACCCCGCAGAGCTGGGGCGTCACGACGCCGGAGCGTCTGATCCAGACGACCGCCCGCATCGCCCCTTTGGGTTGGCACGCGCAGGTTCTGATGTCGGGCGACCAGATTGCCCGCTTCGAAGAGGTGCTGACAGGCTTGCCGGTTCCGGTGGTGTTCGACCATCTCGGACGCATCCCGCAGCCCGACGGCTTGTCGCATCCGGGTGCACAGGCCATTCTGCGCATCGTCGACAAGGCCCGCGGCTGGATCAAGCTGTCCGAACCCTATGCCGACACCAAGCTCGGTCCGCCGGCCTATGCCGATACCGGCGCGCTTGCCCGCGCCTATGTACAGGCGGCCCCGGAGCGGGTCATCTGGGGAAGCGACTGGCCCCACCCGACCGAAAAGGAAAAGCCGGACGACGCCGTGCTGTTCGACCTGCTGACGGGCTGGGCGCCGGATGCCGCGACGCGCGAGAAAATCCTGGTCACGAATCCGGCCGCCCTCTTCGGGTTCTCCTGATCGCCGGGCGACGTTTCGGGCGTGACGCCAACGTCATGCCGGCAATGAAAAAGGAGTGACCGTTATGGTCACTCCTTTTTCATGACGTATGCAGCGGCTCAGGCGTGGGAGTACATCGGCAGGCCCGGCGTTTCGAGGTCGGCGCGCAGGATCGAGCCGGTCCGGCTTTCGGTGATGAACAGGCTGCGGTTTCCGTCGCCGCCGAAGGCGAGGTTGGTGGTTCCCACCCCGGCACAGGAAACGATGCGGTCGAGCGGCTCGGCAACCGGCGATACGCGCCAGACCGAACCAAACCCCGTGTGGCAGATCAGCAGGTTGCCGTCGCGGTCCAGCGCCAGACCATCCGGTCCGCCCGGCCCGCCATGCAGGTTCACGAACACGCCCACCTTGGTGACGAGGCCGCTTTCGGGCAACGGAATGCGCCAGACCTGATTGGCCCGCGTCACCGCGACCAGCAGGAAGGTTTCGTCGGCATCGACGACGATGCCGTTCGGGCTGGGGATGGTATCGACGAGGCAGGTCAGCCGCCCGTCGGTTCCCAGCCGCCAGACCCGGCCGGTCGGGTCGTGCATGCCGGTCTGGCCCTGGTCGGTGAAGTAGATCGTGCCCGACCCTGCGAAGACGAGGTCGTTGACGCCCTTGAAGCTCTCGGTCGCCGCCGTTTCCAGCATCGGCGTCACCCGCCCGCTGTCCGGGTCCAGCAGCATCAGCCCGCGCTTGTAATCGGTGATGAAGATCCGGCCGTCGGCATGAATCTTCAGGCCGTTCGGCCAGCCGTCATATTCGGTCACCTGCGTCCATTCACCGTCCGGGTCGATGCGGAACACCCGTCCGTAGGGAATGTCGGTGACGTAGAGGCGGCCGGCGCGATCGAAGGACGGCCCTTCGAGAAAGCTGTCGATCTGCCGGCCGCCCTGGTTGCCATCGGCCCAGGCGGTGCGCCGCGCCTTGCGGAAGCGATCCGGAAGCCGGGTGAAGACACTGGTCTCGATCCGGCGGGGAGGGGCAAACCAGCTCATTTCGGAAATCCATAGAGGTCCGCGGGATTGTCGACCAGAACCCGGTGCAGTGTAGCCTCATCCGGCATCGCCTTCGCCATCAGATCGAACAGCTCGGCATCGTCGGGCTTGTCGTCGGGCTTGCGAGTCGGGTGGGGCCAGTCGCTGCCCCAGACCATCCGTTCCGGCGCGGCCCGGACATAGGCCGCGGTGATCGCCCCGCTTTGGCTGTAGGGTGGCCTGCCGGTGAGATAGGCGCCGGAGAGCTTGACCCAGGTTTTGCCCTTATCGAGCAGCCTGCGAATGATCGCATAGGAACCGCTTTCAAGCCCCTCCGCCGGCAGCGCGCCCAGATGGTCGATCACGATGCGCGAGGGCAGGGCCATCAGCAGATCCTGCGTCTCGGCCAATTGTTGCGGTCGCATGTTGATCTCGCAGTGCCACCCCAGCGCGGCGAGCCGGGGCGAGAGCTTTTCGAGCGAGGACACCGACAGCGGGCCGGGGAAGGGCAGGTTGAACCGCACGCCGCACACCCCCAGCGCGTCGAGCCGTTTCAGCTCCGCATCCGCAACATCCTCCGGGACAACCGCCACCATGCGGAAACTATCGGGTCCGAGTGCCTGCATCGACGCAAGTTGCAGGCTGTTGTCGGTCCCGTAGGTCGACGGCGTCACCAGAACGCCGCGCGTCGTGCCGAGGCGCCGTTGCAGCGCCCGGTAATCCTCCGGCAACGCATCGGGCGGGATGAGCGTTGCGCCGGGAGCGGTGGGATAGCGGGAGTCGTAGGTGTGGAAATGGCAGTCGGTCGCGTTGGCCGGCGCCTTCGCCGCCGGCCTTGCGGTGCCGGCGGACCAGCGGACCGCCTCTTCACCGCGCCCTTCCGCCCAAGCCGTTGCCAATGGCGGGAGCGCAGCGGCAGCCGCCGCTCCCGCCAGCAGGGCGCGGCGCGTCATCGCATCCTGTCGCGGCATGTCACGCCCCTTCGCAGCGGCTGTGGTCACCGCCGCGTCGCGCTTCTGCCGGCTGATCGCCAGGACCAGCCCGGCGCCGGTCGCGGCGACCAGGGCGATCGGCAGAAGCGCCAGCGCGTAGTTGCCGGTCGCCTGCAGAATGCTGCCATAGACATTGACCATCAGACCGCCGCCGATCAGGTTCGACACGGCGTTGATCATGGCCAAGCCGGCCGCGACCGATCCGGCGCCGAGCCACCCGGACGACAGCGCCCAGAACGGCCCCTTGAAGGCGTAGGCGCCGACGAGCACCATGCTGAGCAGGACCACGGTTCCCGCCAGCGACTGTACGACGAAGGCGCCCAGGAAGCCGGTGGAGATCAGCAGCAGCGTCAGCGCGGTGTGCCAGCGCCGCTCCTTCGTCTTGTCGGAATGACGGCCCCACAGCACCATCAGCACGCAGGCGACGCCATAGGGAACCGAATTGATCAGGCCGGTCTCGAAATTCGTCAGGCCGAAGGATTTCAAGAGCTGCGGCTGCCAGACGCCGAGCACCGAACCCGCAGCCGACGCGCCGGAGCAGGCCAGCGCCATCGCCCAGACATAAGGGTTGCGCAGCAACTCCGCGAAGGATCCCCAGCCGGTCTTCTGCGCGGCAGCCGGCCGACTGGCTTTCTCACGGTCGAGTTCGGCGCAGAGCCAGGCACGCTCGTCGTCGCGCAGCCAGTGCGCCTGTTCGGGCCGGTCGGTCAGGAAGAAGAAGCAGACGATGCCGAGCAGGACGGTCGGGACGCCTTCCAGAATGAACAGCCATTGCCATCCGCGCAGGCCGAGCATGCCGTCGAGGCCGAGCAGGATGCCGCCCAGCGGGGAGCCGATGAAGGTCGCCGCCGGGATCGAGATGCCGAACAGGGCGATCAGGCGGCCGCGATAGCCGGCCGGCAGCCAGTAGGTCAGGTAGAGCAGGACCCCGGGGAAGAAGCCGGCTTCGGCGGCGCCGAGGATGAACCGCATGACGTAAAAGGAGTTCTGCCCCTGGACGAACGCCATGCCGGCCGAAATCAGGCCCCAGGTGATCATGATGCGGGCGATCCAGCGCCGCGCGCCGAAGCGCTGGAGAGCCAGGTTGCTCGGCACCTCCATCAGGAAGTAGGAGAAGAAGAACAGGCTGGCGCCGAAGCCGAACACCGCCTTCGACATGCCGAGATCCTGCACCATCTGCAACGAGGCCATGCCGACGTTGCCGCGATCGAGGATCGCGAACAGGTAGCAGATCATCATGAACGGCATGATGCGCCACGTCACGCGGCGCATGGTCCTCTGTTCGAGCGTGTTGGACGCTTCGTTGCTTGGTGACATCGTTTCCTCCCGGAGCTGTATCGGCTGGTGGGGCGTTCAGGCGACGCGGAGCTGCGGCGCGTTGACCATGGCGCGCGGATCGGCTCCCTTGCCTTCGAGCACGTTCATGACGTGGTCGAGGGCGATGACGCCCATGGCGTCGCGGGCGGTCTGGGTGCTGGCGCCCACATGCGGGGTGGCGATCAGGTTGGGGAGCGTCAGCAGCGGATTGGCCGGGTTCACCGGTTCCACCGCGAAGGTGTCGAGACCGGCGCCGCCGATCCGGCCGCCGCGCAAGGCCTCGAACAGGGCGTCCTCGTCGATCAGCCCGCCGCGCGCCGTGTTGATCAGGATGCTGCCCGGCCGCATGGCGGCGATCTGCTCGCGGCCGATCATGTTGCGGGTCTGCGGGGTCAGGGGACAGTGCAGGCTGATGACGTCGCTGGTGGCGAGCAGCTCGTCCAGGCTCGCCACACGCTCCGCCCCCTCGATCCGGACGTCGGTGGGCATGTAGGGATCGAAGACACGCACGGTCATGTGCAGGGGCTGCACCAGCCCGACGAGAATGCGGCCGATCTCCCCGAAACCGACGATTCCGAGGCTGCGTCCGCGAAGCTGCAGGCCGGACGTGGTCGCCTTGTCCCAGAAACCGGCCTTCATCCGCGCATCGAGATGGGCGAGATCGCGCGCGACGCCGAACATCAGTGCGAAGGCAAGCTCGGCCACCGACTGCGAGTTGGCGCCACGGGCGACGAGGACCGGAATGCCGTAGCGGGCTGCGGCCTCGGTATCGATGTTGTCGTAGCCGACGCCGTGCTTGGCGATCGCCCGGAGCCTGGGAGACGCGGCGATCACCGGTTCCGTGACCTTGCCCTGCCGCACGATGATGCCGTCGATCTCTTCCTTCGCGGCGACCGCGGCGAGTTCCTCGGGGCTCGCATAGGCGGCGCCGATCGAAACGAGGCGCGCGCCGCGCCGTTCCGCAAGTTCGACGGCTTCCGGCGTCAGTGCCGGGCCGGTGACCAGGATCGTATAGGACATGCCCGTCCCTTTCTGATTTCAAGCAAGCGCCTGCCGCTGCCGGCGCGTGACGGTGCACGCTGCCGGCCAGGGCCATGGCGGGTCGGTGGTCTATCCCAACCGTTGAATTTTGAAATTGCAACGGCGTTTCATTTTTTGGTAGCTATTGCATCGGCTGCTCGGATTGTCAACCGTGCGTCGGATGATCCGGCCGCAAAACCAACATCAAACAGGCAGGAGCGCTCAGATGACCGTCGGTTTCCGCATCTATCCGAACCCGAAACAGAAGGCTTCGCCGGACCTCGTGGAGCGCTTCCGCAAGCTCCCGGTCGCCAATGTCAGCGACAGCATGTCCCGCATGGCGGCGGCCGGCCCGCGGCTGCGCCCGATGCATGGCGGCGGCGTGCTGGCCGGTCCGGCCATCACCGTGAAGACGCGTCCCGGCGACAATCTCATGCTGCACAAGGCTATCGACATGGCGGAGCCGGGCGACGTCATCGTCCTCGATGCCGGCGGCGATCTGACCAATGCGCTGATCGGCGAGTTGATGGTGGCGCATGCCGAGCAGCGTGGCGTCGGCGGCATCGTCATCAACGGCGCGATCCGCGATGCGGCGACGTTGCGGGAGGGCCGCTTCCCGATCTTCGCCGCCGGCGTCACCCATCGCGGCCCCTACAAGGACGGCCCCGGCGAGATCAACGTGCCCATTTCCATCGACGGCATGATCATCACTCCCGGCGACCTGATGCTTGGCGACGATGACGGCCTCGTCTGCGTCCCGCTCGCGGATGCCGAGGCGATCTACGCCGCGACCAAGAAGAAGCATGACGCCGAAACCGCCCAGATGGACGCGATCCGGGCGGGACGCAACGATCGCTCCTGGGTCGATGCCGAACTGACGAAGCGCGGCGTCGAGTATATGGGCTGAGGATGAGCGATCCGGCGGGTGAAATTCCTGCCGGTTGCCTGTATATCCTTCTGAATTGGCCGCTCAATGGGCGGCCTCTTCAGGAAGCCGCATGTGACGACCGACCAGACCAAGCCCAAGAAATCCGCCAAGACCGAAGCATCGTCCGAATTGAAGGGCGGATTGCAGGGCGTTTCAGCCGTCGAGCGCGCCCTGACCGTGCTGACCGCCTTTCAACGCGGCGATGGTGTGGTGAGCTTGGCTGAACTCACCAAGCGCACCGGCCTGGTCAAGACGACGGTCATGCGCATGGCCCTGTCGCTGGAGAGCTTCGGGTTGATCAAGCGCGTAGACGATGGCGGCTACCGTCTCGATGCGGAGGTGATGCGGCTCGCCGCCTGCTATCAGCATGCCTTCGGTCTGGCCGATCATGTGACGCCGGTGCTGGAGCGGCTGGCGCGCTCGACCGGAGAGACCGCGTCCTTCTACACGCGGCGCGGCGAACAGCGGCTCTGCCTGTTCCGCGTCGAGAGCGCCAGCCCAATCCGCATGCATGTGCAGTCCGGCGACCTCCGTCCGATGGACAAGTCCGCCATCGCCCAGGTGCTCCGCCATTTTGACGTCGGTCGCGTCGCGCCGAAGATCGATGTACCGATCTATACCAGTGGCGTTACCGATCCACATGCCGCGTCACTGGCCACGCCGGTGTTCGGGCCGGGAGGCGGCCTCCTTGGCGCCCTCGCGCTGTCCGGCCCGATCACCCGGTTGACCGCGGACTATGCCGGAAAAATCCGGTCGGACCTGAAAGCGGCCGGGGATGAATTGACAAAGGCCTGCGGCGGTTGAGCTCCGGTTCCGGATCTGAACATTTGGGGCTCTGTTGCAAACTCTTCCTCTAGGCGTGTGATGATGGTAACCGGCATCACTGCCGATGCCATGTGGCCTGAAGTTCGAACTGCTGGGTGATGACCTGCACGACCTCGGCGAGCACGCCAAGACCGACGTTGAAGGCGCGCTCGACGAGGTGCGCCTCGCCCCGAATGTCGCGGGTGATGTTGAAGCTGGAGGCTTGGCATTTGCGGAGCGTCCACTTCACCACAAAGCCCTTGATCGTCGCATAGGCGGCCATCGAGCTTTGCGTTGAAGGTCGCCTGGACAGTCATGTCGTTGGCGGGAATGGCGGCGACCTGCCCTTTGCGAACCATCGCCATGATCTCGGAGCCGACGATCACGCTGTCCGGTTCGAGCGCCTGGATCCGGTCGAGAGCCGCGAGCAATGCCCGGCGCCCGGTGCGGTCGGTTTCCACCAGGAACGGATGCGTTCCGTTGTAGACCGCGTCCCCTGCGATCACGAGGTCGAGCGAGGGAACATAGGGGCCCGTTGTATCGTCGGTGTCCGTATGGCCCAGGTCGATCACGCGGAATTCATGCCCTTCCAATTCGAACCGTCCGGCTTCGAGGGACCCGGCGACGGTGAGTTGCTCCGGCACCTGTCCGGGGAAACGCCGCTTCCAGTTGGGCTCGAGCACCTCGTCCGACGACTGGACCCGCATCGCCTCGACGACGTTCGGCATGGCGACCGCCCGTGCCTCGGGAAAGCGCTTCAGCAGCAGGGTCAGCCCGAAGAAAAGGTCGGGATGGGCATGCGTCAGGTAAATGGTCCGCAGCGTCCGGCCCTTCGTCTCGATCCAGTCGGCGAGTTCGGCGCTGTGCGCGTCGCTGAGAAAGGTATCGACGAGAACGGCGTCGCGCTGCCCCCAAAACAGCGTCACGGTGTTCGCCACCCAACTGAGGCTTTCCTTGCCCGGCGGGACGCCTTGTGTCGCGCTGGCACGCTTCCTGATGAAGAGTTCCCAACGGAGGCTCGGAGCCTGGAGCGAGTCGGTCATGATCACGTCCTTTGAATTCGGGATTGCGGAGTTGCGCGTTTCCGGAGGACAGCCGGGGAAAGCCGGCAGGCGTTCTTCACGCCGTAGCGGTGCCGGGCCGCTTGCGGAAGGCTGCGATGTTGTCGCCCAACCAGTCTTCGACCGACCGCGGTTCGCGGCCGGTCAGGTTCCTGACCGTGTTCGTCGTCTCGGCAAGCACCGGCTCCCGGAAGATGCGGTCGAGACCGAGCAGCAGATCGGCGACCATCTCGCTGAGCCCGGACGCGATGAGCCGCTTGCGATGCTCGGCGGGGGGACGGTGCCGGTAGGTCACGGCATGCCCGGCGAGCCGGGACAGCATGCCGGCGATCTCCGGCATGCTCACCGCCGCCGGACCCGTCAGATGGTAGGCACGCTGGGAGCCGGGCTGCCGGTCATCGAGAAGGGCTTGACTGGCTCCCTACTAGTTGGTAGGTAGAAGCATGAGTAACACATCGACCAGAGCCGACGACATCCTAAGCTGTGCGCGCTCCCTGATCGCTAGGGGCGGCTACAACAGCTTCAGCTACGCCGATATCTCCAAGGTCGTGGGCATCCGCACCGCGAGCATCCACCACCATTTCCCCGGCAAGGCGGATCTGGTCCGCGTGCTGGTTGCGCAATACCGGCAGGAGGTTGAGACCGGGCTTGCCGAGCTGGAGCGGAACGTCGCCGATCCGCTCGAACAGCTTCGCGCCTATCTCGGCTACTGGGAGGGGTGCTTCGCCGACAAGACCGATCCGTTCTGCGTCTGCGCGCTGCTGGCAGGCGAGAGTCCGGTGCTTCCCGAAGCGGTCGCTCTCGAAGTGCGGGCGCATTTCCGCAAGCTTGCAGACTGGCTCACCTCCGTCTTTGAGCGAGGCGCCGCACAAGGCCGTCTCCGGCTGGTCGGAACGGCCAGGAGCGATGCCGAACTGTTCATGGCCGGCGTGCATGGCGCGATGCTATCCGCCCGCGCCTATGGCGACGCCACGACCTTCGGAGCGATAGCCCGTCCTTTGCTGCAACGAATCGTCGCTTGAAGCCGGCACTTCGCCGGCAGAATGAACGCATGCCCGTGTTGCCTATCGACTAATAGGTAGATGTGGCGGCTCACGACGGCATTGCCTGCTTTGCCGCTCTGCCCCACTGGATAAGGAAGGAAATCCCTCATGTTCGGAATCTCTCCGCTTGGCTGGGTCCATACGCTTGGCAGCCTGCCGGCCATTCCCGTGGCCTTCTATATGTTTGCCCGCCACGGCCGGATCGTTCCCCGGTCAAAGGCGGGCGCCGTCTATCTCGTATCCATGCTGATCGGCGCTTCGACGGTCTTCCTCGTGGCACATCAGCCGGTCAGCAACGTCATCGGCGCCGTGACGATCCTCCTCCTTCTTGCGGGTTATGGGGTCAAGGGAGTTCTTGGGGCGGGGCGCTCGGCCGGATACATCGAGATCGTTTGTCTGAGCGTGAGCGCGTTTCTTCTGATGGTGCCGACCGTCAGCGAAATCCTGCGCCGTGTTCCGGACGGCCACCCTTTGGTGACCGACCTGAAGTCCCCGCTGCTCCTTGGCGCCCAGGGTGGCTTGGCGGTTATCCTGGTGGTCGGCCTGACCGTCCAGCTCCTCCACTTGGCAAGGCAGGGTAGGGCGGCCGCGAAGTAGGAGGCCGACGTAATGTCCTGCAGAGGTTGTTGCGATGACGGGACGGGGCGGCGCGCGGGTCAGGCAACTCGGCGCCGAATTCCCTGATGCCGCACGAAGCTGTACTGGCCGATCCTGCCCTGCTCAGTCCTCGTCCTGCCACCTGCGCAGATCAGTCTGGTCATGATAGGGCATACGGTCCGGCGTGGTGATGAATTCCATCGTCGTGCCCCAGGGCATGCGGCAGTAGCAGACCTTGTTTCCGGGACCTTTCTCGGTTGCATAGGGAATTGCGCGCGGCGCGGTGAGGGGAGTGCCTCCAGCCTTCTCGAAGCGCTCGACCGATGCGTCGATGTCGTCGGTGTAGAGAGCGAAGTGTGTGATGCCGAAGTCGCTCGCCCGGATCGGCTGGGCTTGCTCGGGGCCGTGCATTTCGAAGAGTTCGATATCGGGACCGGTTCCGATCTTGACCATCGCCTGCGCACGCACGACCGTTCCGGGGAAAGCGCCGACGGCCCGCTCGAATTCGGGTCCCTGCCGCGGCGGATCCTGCGGTCCGAAGGATTGGTAGATCACCTGGCCGCCAAAGGCTTCCACCAGGAACGATTTTGCCGCTTCGATGTCGGGCACCGTGATGCCGATATGATTGACGCCGCGAATGACGGGTGTGGTCATGACAGTCTCCTTGATTTTGTCGATCCATCGCGCCCGCTTCGGGCCCAGTTCGCCCGCAGCGTCGCGATCCGCCCGGCCCGCGACGGCGCGGGCGCAGAGTTTCAACTGGCCTTAGTTTCAGCTGGCCTTGAGGAAATCGATCAGAGCGGCCGCGACTTCGTTGGGCCGTTCATCCGCGACATAGTGGCTGCACCGCGCGATCGGACCGCCTGTCACGTTACTGGCAAACTCTTTGAGCATCGGCACCATTTGCGCGCCGAACCGCTGGTCCCCGCCCAGGCCAAGCACCGGTATCCCGAGGGGGTGCTTCTTGTACTCGAGAGCCGCCGCATGATCGGCGGCGAGGGTGCGATACCATTCCATGCCGCCGCGCGTGCGGCCGGGAAGGGCCATCGCCTTCGCGTAGATCTCGATGTCCGCCGGATTGAAGGTGCCGTGATCGTAGAAGCGCTCCGCCATGAAGGTCGAAACATAGTCATATTCACGGCCATGGATCAGGCGCTCGGGCAGATCCCGGTTCATATGGAAACTGAAGTGCCAGAGCCTCGCGGTCGCCGCTTCCCATCCGGTCCAGCCGGGAAGCGGAACGTCGAGGACGGCCAGGTGGGTGACAGCCTCCCGATGGATGGCGGCCTGCGGCAAGGCGACCATTCCGCCGATGTCATGTCCGCACACGGCGTAGCGGTCATGCCCAAGGGCAACCATGACCTCGTGCGCGTCGCGCGCCATCGTCGCCTTGTCATAGCCGTCGAGCGGGCAGTCGGAAAAGCCCGCGCCGCGCAGATCGATGGCCACCACGCTGAAATGCCCGGCCAGCAGCGGCATCACATTGTGCCATTCCCACCATGTTTCCGGCCAGCCGTGGAGCAGAAGGATCGGCGGGCCCGAGCCACCTGTGACAGCGTTGATCTTGATGCCATTCACCGGCACCAGCTGCTGGGTAAACCCCTTCAAGGTTGCGATCATGATCGCTTTCCAGTCGATGTTGACGTTCAAACAGAGCTTGCGGCCGGCGCCCGGGGCTGATCGAAATCGGTGGCGATCGAGATATCGCGCCAAGCGTCGATATCGCTGCGGAACGCAGCCAGCTTCCGCTCGGCGATCGCGTGGGCGACGGGGCCGAGTGGCAGATGAAGCGGGGCGTCGTCGGCGTCGACCGCCTGCAGGATCACCGTGATCGCCTTGTCGGGATCGCCCGCCTGATTGCCGTTGTTGGTTTCGCGATAGTGCCTGCGCGAGCTCGCGGCATATTCCGGCATCTCGTTGGCCGCCATCCTGATCGAACGGCCGAGGAAATCAGTGCGAAACGGCCCAGGCTCGACGATCAGCACGCGGATGCCGAACGGCTCCAGTTCGCCGGCGAGCGCTTCGGAAATCCCTTCCAAGGCGAACTTGGCGGCGTTGTAATAACCTCCGCCGCCGCTGCCCGCGATGCCGGCGCCCGACGACATGTTGACGATGGTTCCGCCTGAACGTCGCAGGATGGGCAGGGCGGCTCTGGTGGTTTCGATCAGGCCGAAGACGTTCACCTCGAACATCGGGCGATATTCTTCGGGCGCGCCTTCCTCGATTGCGCCGAACAGTCCATAGCCGGCGTTGTTCACGAGCACGTCGAACCCACCGAAGGTCTCGACCGCCTTTGCGACCGCTGCCTTGGCTGCCGCCGCATCCGTCACGTCCAGCGGCAAGGCGATCATGCGGCCGCCGAAAGGCCCGGCCATTTCCTCAATCGCCTTGACATCGCGGGCCGTCGCGATGACCTGATCGCCACGCTGTGCCGAAGCGAGCGCAAGGCGCTGTCCGAAGCCGCTTGAGCAGCCGGTGATGAGCCAGGTCTTCATTATCTTTTCCCCGAGTTGCTTTCGGACGGCGCCAGGCTGTCGCCGCCGCGAACCGTCATGTCGGCCATGATCGACCAATCCTTCTTCCCGAAGCCCGCCGAGACAGCTTTGCTGAGCCCCTCGCGGACAGCGTCGAGCATCGGGAGCGTGCGTCCGATCTCGTTGCCGGCCTCAGTCGCGAGACGCATGTCCTTGAGCGCGAGTTCGACTTTGAAACCCGGCTCGAATGACCGTTCCGTGATCTGCGCGCTGTAGCTCACATAGGCGCGACCCGAAAAAGGGTGCCCAGGATGAGTTCAAAGAAATCCGCACGGTCGAGGCCGACGCTCTCGGTCAGCACGACACCCTCGGCCATCGCCTCGATAGCCATGGCGATCATCATGTTGCAGGCTAGCTTCGCCGCATTCGCCCGGGCGGGGTTCTCCCCCAACTTCCAGACCTTTTTGCTGAGAGCAGCGAGCAGCGGTTCGACCGCGGCGACTGCATCGGCCTTCCCGGCCGCCAGGATGTTGAGTTGGCCGCTCGCCGCTACGTTCGGTCGCCCGAGGACCGGTGCGGACACATAGCCAAGGCCTGCCTCTTCGTGCAGCAGCTCCAGTTCCCGCGCGAAGGCGACCGAGATCGTCGATGAGACAACATGGGTCAGCCCTGGTCGCGCGCTTGCCAGCAGGCCGGCATCGAGGATCACCTCCCGAATGGCAGGGTCGTCGGATAGCATCGTGAAGACTGCGTCAGCCTGGAATGCATCCGCCGCGAGCTTGACCAGCGTTACCCCGGGAACGCTTTCCTGAGCGACCTTGCTACGGTTCCAGGCCCGCACGTCATGGCCTGCCTTGACGAGGTTCAGGGCCATTGCCGAACCCATATTGCCGAGACCGATAAACCCGATCTGCATGTTCCATCTCCTGTTGTTCGGACGAGAGCTGTGCGCGGGATCGGACGCAGGCTGCCGGGCGATCATTAGGCCGAGACCGTCGCCGACAGATTGGCTGGTGGCGATGCGGAGGAGAGCCACAACGAAGGCGTGGGCAAGTTGGCCGGCATCGGCGCACGCCCCGCTGAGCGCATGGAAGACACCGCCGGTCACGGTGACGCTGGCCGGGGCACAGAACTGGAGAATTCAGCGGCCCCCGCAATCGAAAAGGAACCGCTGTGCCGCTCAGAGCGGCTTCACGATGCTGCGCTGCGGTTTGACGGCGGTGACGATGTCGACGTCAGCCATGACCTGGGCGGTCTCCGGCGAATTGAGCGCCGTTTCCATGGCGGCCTCGTCGCGGAAGTTGACGACCCCAACCGCGATCAGCCCGGCACCATCACCTTGCGGGAAGAACCCGCCGGCGCTTACCAGCCCATAACGTCCCCAGCTTTCCCGCACGAGCGGGAAGTGCACGTTGATCCAATGGTCGCGGTCGAACGGCGTTTCCGCATCGCCCTCATAGGTCACCAGCATCGTGATCATCGTCGAAGTCCTCATTTGCGAGCATTGAGGCGGGCCGCCGCGTTCCACGACCCCTCAGGAAAATCCTCTCTGTTCAGTCCGGACGAGCGCCCCCTTGGGCTCCCCAGCCAGGGTCACGGTTGCGTCGCCCAAGCGGCGGCCCGCATGGGGCTGGCGGATCCACAGAAGGACGCGCTGCCCCAGACCATGACGGCAATCTAGGCATTTAGATTTGTTCGGTAAGTGACATAACTGTACTCTCCGCGTTCAGTTTTGTGTGGGTGGTTGTGATGGAATGGAGTGACGTCAGAGTCTTTCTCGCGATTGCGCGATCCGGCACGCTCGGCGGCGCCGCGCGTTCGCTTCAGACAAGCCATCCGACCGTCGGCCGGCGCCTTCGCGCACTTGAGCAGGCGATCGGTCACACCCTCTTCCAGCGCACCGCGGACGGTCTTGTTCTGACCGAAGAGGGCCACGGGATCATCGCGCTGGCGGAGCAGATGGAGGAAAGCGCGCTGGCGATGGAGCGCCGGCTTGCTGGGCAGGAGCAGAACCTCAAGGGCAATCTGCGCATTTCATCCGCGGACTGGTTCGGGGCCTATGTCCTGCCACCCATCCTGGCGGATTTCTCGAAAGCCTACCCCAATGTCGACGTCGAGATCCTGACCGGAACGCGCCTGTTCAATCTCGCCCAGCGGGAGGCCGACGTCGCTTTCCGTATTGTTCCGTTCGACACTGCTGACGTTGTTCAGCGACGGCTCTTCCGCCTTGAGTATGGCGTTTACATCGCGGAAGAGGCGCAGGAGCCGAAATATGGCGATGGGACCGGTTTCCGGCTGATCACCCACGACACGTCCACCGGCCATTTCCCTGACATTGCATGGCTCATCGAGAGTTTCCCCAACGCGAGGCCAGTCCTGAGATCGAACAACCGGAATGTCCAGGGGCGCATGTGCAGGCAAGGCGTCGGAATCGCCGTCCTGCCCCGCGTGGTCGGCAATCAGATCCCGGGTATCCGCAGACTGGACCTGCCGACACCGCCGCCGGCACGAGACATCTGGATGGGATATCACCGGGATCTACGGCGTCTTCAGCGTCTTCGTGCGTTCATCTCGACCGTATCGGACCATCTCGTGAATGCGACCGCATGATGTGCGACCCGGAGATGATTCAAGGTTGAGATAGAGCCAGATCGCGTGCCGGATGATCGCGGGCGCACGAGAGCGGTGGCATTCGCTGAGAATGCCGTCGCAGCCGCCGGACCGCCTGAGATGGTCCCCGTTTCGCGGACAGATTTGCGGCTTTTCTAAGCTTGGTTCAGGTCCGTGTCATGCCGCCAATCTGATGGGTTCCGGTGTACCCTGGCAGGCCTCCTCCGGGGTTCTGTCGCCGAGCGCGGAATGCGGCCGGTCGATGTTGTAGTAATCGATCCACCGGCCGCGCCGCGCCATCGCCTCCTCCACGGCCTCGATGCAGAACTCGACGTCCATGGTGTTCGACAGCCGCCAGCTCAGGACCTTGCGCGTCGCCCAGTCCATCACCGCCACCAAGGACAGGAAGCCCCGCCGCATCGGAATGTAGGTGATGTCAGCGCACCAGACCTGGTTGGGTCGGTCGATGGTCACGTCGCGCAGCAGGTACGGCCAGACAGCTCGCATTGCCGGGCGACCGACAGGCGCGGATGCTCCGGCTGGATCAGCTGCCGCCTCCGATCGCCTCCAGCGCCACCTTCGCCTTGAACTCCGCCGAATACCGCTTCCGTTTTCCCGTCATCGGGTCCGTCCTTCTTCCTGGGCGAACCAAGCTTAGCGAACTATCCGCGAAACGGGGACCTTCTCAGTCCACCCAACCGGGGCAAGATCAAAGGTGCCGTACCGCTTCGGCGGCATCGGCTTGCCACCGATCCCGCAAGGTGGAAGGGCCGTCCGCCACATCACCTCAGGGCACCGTCACCGTCATCTGGGCCGGTTCCACCACGGTGATCTCGCCCAGCCAGTTGCACAGAAGCTTGCAACCGCAGTCCAGCGCCAGCAGGCCGCCCACGGTGACGGTCTTCGCGCCGGGAGTCCAGGGCGTGGCGGTGGCGGGGATGCAGGGGGCGGGGGTCGGCGTGCCGAACGCCGCCGCCGTCGCGGCGATCACCTCCGGATTGGCGTCGCTGGTGCAAAGGCCGAACGGCAGCACGTTCAGCAGCGGCGTGTGGTCCATGATGGTCGCGGCCGGCAGGGCGCCGGCGGTCACGCGGTTGGTCGGCAACACGACGAAGGACGAGGGCGCGGCGCCGAAACTGCATTTCAGCGTGGCGCCCGACGTTACCTGAGGCGTGGACATGGTCGTCTTTTCTCCTTCCCGATCCGCCGTCAGCCGCCGAAGGAGCGGCCATCCTTGTACAGTTCGAGTTTTATGCCCTCCAGCAGATCGAATTGCTCGATCACCGGCGGCTGTCGGCGCACCGCCTTCAGGCAGGCATGGCGCAGCACGTTGATGATGGCGCCGCCGGCCAGTTCGAACCGTTCGGCAAGGGCGCCGAAATCGACATCGGGAGCCAGTGTAAATCCCTGCCCGGTGAAGCAGTCACGCCAAATCCGCAGCCGGGAGTCGGCATCGGGCAACGGAAAGCGGATCGCCGCCTGGAAACGCCGGGCGAAGGCCGGGTCGATGTGGGTGTGCAGGTTGGTCGCGACGATGGCCAGCCCGGCATAGCCCTCCAGCCGCTGCAACAGATAGGCGACCTGCTGGTTGGCGGCACGGTCGTTGGCGGAATCGGCCTCCGTCCGCTTGCCGAACAGCACGTCGGCCTCGTCGAAGAACAGGATCCAGTCGCGCCCTTCCGCCTGATCGAACAGGGCGGCGAGGTTCTTTTCCGTCTCGCCGATCCATTTGGAAATCAGTTGGGACAGGTCTATGCGGTAGACCGGCCGGTCGTGCTGCTTGCCGAGCAGCGCGGCGGTCAGCGTCTTGCCCGTACCCGGCGGACCATAGAACAGGCAGCGGTAACCGGGCTTCAGCCGCCGGTTCAGTCCCCATTTCTCCATCAACGTGGCGCCGTGCCGCATCCACATCTGGACGGAGTCGATCTGCCGCATGGTCGCGTCGTCGAGGACCAGATCGCTCCAGTCCAGCGGCGTGGCGATCGGGACCGCCGGAAAGCCGGCGCCGGGCGGCGGCGCGTAGTGCGCCCCGCGCAGCACCCGATGCAGACAGGACGGCGACGGGCGAAGGGCGGCCGTGGTCGGCGGCTCGCCCGGCTCGCTGTGGTCGAGAATCAGCAAACCGCGCCGCATCAAAGGATGTTCGTGCCAGAACAGCGGCTCCAGCGCGATGCGCCGGGCCTCGTCGGTGCCGGCCAGCAGGAACAGCGCGGTCTCGACGGTGGGCAGGAAACCGGCATGCGCGCGGCCGGTCAGGCCGCCGAACTCGGTAAAGCGGCGTCCGGTCGCCTGGTTCTGGATCAGGAAGGGGTCGAGCCGCTGCGGCGCCAGCGTGGGAGCCAGCGCGAGCGCCAGCACCAGCCGCTCTGTCGGGCCCAGCGACAGTTCCCGGATCAGCGCGCCGTAGGGGCCGCCCGCGTGGCGCAGGTCGGGTGGGCGGGTCGGCACGGGATCGTCCTGGACGGCGGTCCCGCTGCCATAGTCCGCGAAGCGCCACTCGATCACCGCCGACAGCCAGTCCAGTTCGCGCGACAGCGTCCGCGCGTTGGCGATGCGGCCGGAGGACTCGTTGCCGTCCGATCCGCCACCGTCCAATCCGCCACCGTCCAATCCGACAGGATCACCATGCAACATGCATCGGCTCCTTCATCCAGCGGTGATAGATCACCGAGACTCCCCAGGGCAGTTGATCGACCAGCACGTCCAGCGTCTTGCGCTGCACCTGCAGATGCCACGCGCCGTCCTTGTGGCGCAGGCGCCCTTCGCGCTGAAGGAAGGTTTCGCGCAGGGCGGCGGGCGTGCTGTTGCGCAGCGGCGGCCAGCCGTCGAGCACCGCCCGGATCAGTCCGTCGCAAAGCTCCAGATCCGCAGGGGAGGGATCCAGCGACCGTTCGACCGGACTGGCCGGAAGCCGCCCGCACAACAGCTTGTTGATCACCAGATCGGGTTCCGGCGCGTCGAGGCGGCCGTCGGCCAGATATTGCAGCAGATGAACGCCGCGCGACAGGTCGGCGATGCCCGACCGTTCCGCCGGCGCCGTGGGTGCCAGCAACCCCAGCCGCTCGAACAGGACCGGCAGATAGGGGTTGAACAGCACGAGACCGGCGTTGGCGATGTAGAGCGGCAGGCCGCTTCCGTCGCCGGAGCGATCCTCGAACGGCCAGCCGGGCGCGGCGGTGGGCGGCTTCGCGGCGGCGGGGGGCGGCTTGGCGGCCGAAGGTTTGGCCGGTGGCGCCGGACGCTTGCCCGGCGGCAGCCGGGACGCGCGGCGCAGCGCCACGCCGATGGAGACATAACCGCCCTCCCGCGCCAGATGGCGCGCCCGCAGCGCCAGCTTGGAGCGCAGCCGGTCCTCCCCGCCGGTCAGGCTGTCCATCAGACCGTCCAGCACCGCGGCCAGATCGACCGGACGCGGTTCGGCGATGCGGTCCAGCAGTGTCGACCACAGGAATCGCGGATCCGGACGACGGGCGCCGAAAGGGGCGGTGTGACGCCACGCGGCACCGATCAGCATCACCGAATCGATCAATTCGCGCGACCCCGCCGGCACCAGCAGCCCGACCAGCCTCCCCATCGCCGGCAACGGCAAAAGCGCCGCCCAGCGCGCCCGCGCCGCCGGGCGCATGCGATTTGCGGCAAGGTAGGCGCGCAGCGCCGGATCGTCGCGGTCGGCCAGCAGGGCGAAGTGCCGTGCCAACTCCACGCCGTCGCCGGGCCGTCCGCCCATCCCGTCCAGCCACGCGAACAGCCGGTCCGTGTCGATGCCGGCCTGATCGGACAGGCGTGGGCGAACGGCATCGGGGGAGCCGGCCGGGCCCATGACGGTTGCGGATCGGGCATGATCGGCCATGGCGGCCAGTTCGCGCACGATCTCGGGCAGCGGCCGGCCCAATCCCCGGTCAAGCTCGCGGGCGAGTTCATGGCCGGAACCCTCCGGCACTCCCACGACGCTCTTCGCAACGGCCTCCACAGTGGTTTCGACAGCGGTGTCCATCGCGGCGGTGAGGCGCAGCAGGGTCCGCACGCGCGCCGTCCGGTCCCGGCCGGACAGCAGCGGTGCCAGCGCCCCGCCCCGGTGGGCCATCCACGGCATCAGCCGCCGGGCCAGCGCGGCGGCACGCCGGGGGCCGAGCGCCCGGAAGACGCGGGAGAGACGGCGCAGGCTGTCTTCCGCCTCGCCTGCCAGCAGCAGACCGCTCAGGCGCGCGACGCTCAGTTTAGCGAGGACGACGGGCACGTCCTCCGGCATGGCTGCATCCGGGGCGGCGGTGTCCGACAAGATGTCGGGACCGTCCCCGGCCAGCCAGCGTTCCAGGCGGGCCTCGCGGTCGAGGCGGTCGCCCAGTCCGTTCGAATGACCCTCCCGATGACCGTCTGGCAATGTCGCCCGCGACGCAGACTCCCCGCCCACCTGCCCACCATCGCCGAGCAATGCCATGGTCAGGGCCGAATGGGCGGCCTCCGCTTCGGAACCGGATCCGAAGCCGTTGGCCAACTGCCGCGCGATGTCCTCGCCCCGCCCCGGCTCCAGCAGGTCCAGCGCTTGCGAAGGCGCGAGCCGGTCGAGCAGCCGCCGGATCAGCGCCGGGACACGATCCGGCGCCTCGCGTGCCCGCTGGCGCAGCCGTTCGGCCAGCCATTCCGGATCCTCCGACGCCATCGCCACCAGCGCATCGCCTGCCCCGGGCGACCCGACGCCCGACAGGAAGGCGTCGATGCGCGAACGGTCCCGCCGCCGCAAATCGGCCCGGTCCCGTTCGACATCGGTCCCGTTCTCCCCAGGCTTTGCGTCCTCCCCAGGCTCCGCGTCCTCGTCGAACTCCGCCACCAGTTCGGCCAGCGTGCGCGGCAGGGAGGAGCGCAGGGAAGACCGCCGCGCCGCGCGTTCCGCCGCTTCCGCCATCAGGCGCAGAAAGGCGGCGTAGCCGATGCCGGCGCGGCGCGCCTCGCGTTCCAGAAGATGGCGCAGGAAGCGGCGGCGGTTGAACTGCGACCCCTGGTCGCGCAGCAGGAACTCCAGGCTGGTGACCCAGACCCGGCGCCGCAACTCCGCTTCCCCCACATGCTCGAAATCGGGTGGACGGACGGTCTGGCGGACGGTGATTACGTCGTGCAACAGCCCGGCGATCACCACCGCGTCGGCCGGCGCCAGCAGCGTCAGCAACGATTGCAGCCCTCGCTCCCCCAACTGGCGGACCAGCCGCTCCAGGACGAGCGGGGCGGTGGCGTGGCTGCGCAGCATGGCGATCAGCGCGTCGGGCTGTTCCTCGGCAAGGTCCAGCAGGCGTTCCAGCGGATTGAACGGCTCGCCGCGCGCCGGGAGCGGCAGGGTGCCGTCAACAAGATAGGCCTCGAACCGCCGCAGCCGCGCTTCCGGCTTGGTCATGGACCGCGCCTCCGGCGTTTCGTTCCGGCGGGCCGACAGGATGGCTGCGGCCAGACGCTCCGACAGGGCGGCTTCCAAAGCGGCGATCAGATCCTCCTCGATATGATCGGGGAGCAGCACGCCCAGATCCAGTTCGATGCGGCCGATCCGCATATCGAGGTCGGGCGGGGCCAGCGCCGCGCAGACGCGCTCCACCACGCCGGGCAGCCGGTCCCGGCACAGCGCCTCCAGCCGGGGACGCAGAGCCATCGCCATGTCGAGGTCGGCAACCGCCGCCTCGACCGTCAGCCGGCCGAGCCGATGCGTCTCGCCGGCAGTCCCGTCGGCGATCGGCCCTCGCCGGCCATCGGCCGTCCTCCGTTCCGGCGCCCTTCGTCCCGCTGCCGGCGTCATGGCGCCAGCGGTGGCGTGATCGTGCCCGACACGCGCGGAAGCCAGTTGCGCCGGCAATCGGTCGGCTGGATCGTCCAGCGCACCGGCGGCCGGTGCGACCGCACCTGACGTTCCAGGACGACGGAGTCTCCCGGCCGCTTCAGCAGTTCGTGCAGCTCCGGCCGATTGGCGTCGAGGCGTGCGATCTCCGTCCCGTCGCAATCGTGGAAGACGACGTACCAGAACGCCGGCCGGTCGAAGGCGGCGTCTGGCATCGACGCCCTGTCCAGTTCGCAGCGCACCGTCCAGCTCCGCAATCCGCCCGGTCCCTCGATTGGGGAAGGCGGCGGCGGCGGTTCGTCGCCGCGCAAGGCCTCCGGGCTGGTCCAGCGGCGGCGGAAATCGACACCGGCGAAACGCTCGTATTCCGCGACCGTGCGGGCGGTGCCGCAGCCGAGCGGGCCGATATGGGGATCGACCAGGAAGCGGCGCACCCGTTCAAGGCTGGCGGCGTCACGTTCACGCCCGGTTCGCGCCACCTTGTTGCGGGTCTGGTGGTCGTCCCAATGGCTGGAGGTCTTGCGGCGGGGAAACTGGTGCCACAGCACCGGGATCGACGGGCTGTAGAGCGAATAGCCCCAGGTGAAGGCGCGGACGGCCAGATGCACCTCCTCGCCCAGGAAATAGAGTTCGGGGTCGTAGGGCACGTCGGACACGAAGCGCCCGAGCGTGAACAGCAGGTGGCCGGAGACGCCGCGGGTGCGCTTGGGCCCATCCTCCGGCCGCCAGTCCGGCCGATCCGCCCAGCCGTAGGTCAGCACGCCTTCGCGCATGAAGCCCTCGACCCGCAGGGTGGACAGGCATTTCTGCGGCGTCAGCGGTTCGCCGGGGGTGAAGGGTGTGCCGTAGTTGGACAGGATCGGCATCGACGCACCGGTGCGTTCCGCCTGCTCCATCAGCGTCGCGTCCCAGCCTTCGATGAAGCGGTGGTGGGAGTCGATCTGGAGGAAGAACTCCTCGCCGTTCCACAGCTTCATCGCCTCGGCCCGCGCCCAGCAGGCGCCGCCGCTGTCGCGCCAGTGAACCTTCAGCAGCGAGAGGGTCGCCGGCGCCACGTCCGGCGGTTCCGGCTCGCCATCCTCGTATTGCCAGACGACGCCGAAATGCAGATCGGCCGGGTGCCGGGCCTTGGCGACGCAGTCGAGCAGCGTCGCCCCCAGATCCAGATCCCGATAGGCCGCGACCGAAACGAATATAGCCATGCTTACTCTCCTCCCCCGCCCAAATCCGTCCGCTGCTTCACGACGTGCGCCGGGCGGTCGGCACCATCCAGACCGGTGTCCCGCCGCCGTTGTCCGCCTGCACCACGTCCCGGTCATAGGCGACGCCATCGACCGCGAATCCGTCGTCGATGGTCTGCACCAGGCAATAGCCCGCCGGTTCCACCTCCGGCACCGTGCTGCCCGACCGCCAGAAGCCGTCGCATTGCAGGGCGCCCAACTGGTCGCCGGTCAGGCCGCAATCCGCCCCGACATACAGACCGGGCCGGTATCCGCCCGCCGAGACGGCCTGGAACCAAGCGTTGCAGTATTGGCCGATGGTGTCGGCCGGTGTGTCCGACGCCACGCCCTCCAGGTCGAGCCAAAGCGTGACGCCCGGGGCCAGCCCGGCTGCCTGGGCGTTGGTCGCCGCCGCCTGTCCGTATTGCGCGCCCAACTCCTGGCTCGGCACCCAGCCGGCGTTCTGCACATGCTGCACCGCCATCAGGGCCAACCCGGCGCCGAGGATGTCGGAAACCTCCTGCGCGTCCAGGTCGCCCGCCTCCTCCGGCGTGCCGCGCGACAGGTAGCGGATGGCGAAGGTGAACCCCGCCGCCACGAAGGCCGCCGCCGTGGAGGCGGTGAGTGCCGTGTCGGTGTCGAAGCCGACCGCCCCCGGCGGCGCGGCGCGGGTCTGCGACGACGGCTTGACCGGAGGCGGGGGCGGCGATGGAGGAGGAGCGGGAGGAGGTGACGGTGTTGGCGTGTCGGTTCCGGTCCCGCCGCCGCCGCCTTGGCCGTCCTCATTGGATTTCGCGCGTCCACGCAGACCGGCCAGCAGACGGCCGAGCCAGGACGAGCGTCGCGCCGATCCGTCCGATGGCGTCGTGCCGCTCGACGAAGGCGAGGGCGATGCAGGCGGCGGCGGGGGAGGAGGGGGTGCAGGCGGAGACGATCCGCCGCGTTCGGAGGGACGGTGGATCCGGTCCCGCAGGCGGGTGGCGTTGCCGTCCGCCTCGCCGTCCGCCGTGGTCGCATCGTCGGGAGGCGCCGGTGGAAGAGGGGGTGGAGGAGGGGGTGGGGCAGGGGGTGGGGCAGGGGGTGGGGCAGGGATGGGGGGTATGGCAGGGGATGGGGCGGAAATCGGCGGTTGGTCCGGCTCGGTGCTCCCGCCCGATGGCCGGTCGGGATTCGGTTGCGGCGTGGCGGGTGACGGAACACCCGCATTGCCGGCGGCATCGCCGGTGGCGTCATCGTCGGCTAGGGCGCCATGGTCGATCAGGAAGCGTTCCAGACGGCGGCTGGCCGTGCTGCGGCGCTGGCGCCGTCCGTCGCGCAAGGCCTCGATCCAGGCGTCGTAGAGCCGCTGGAACTCCTCCATCGCGGGCGGATCGAGGTAGAGGCACTCCAGCGCCACATGGGCCGGGGTGTTGGCGCGCAGGATGTTCCGGCTGTCGCTGCGCCAGCTGTCCGCGCTATCCGCGCGCGGGTCGGCCGACAGCACGGCGGTGACGCGGAAGCTGTAGCGGCGTCCGTTGCCCACATCATGCCCGGTGGCGTCGCGCAGCAGAAGCCACTCGACGATGTGCAGGTCGGGGCCGCGCCGGCCGCGCCACTGCCGGTCACCGGCGGCGCGGATCACGCCGCCCATGACGACGGCGATCTCCTCCTCGCTGCGGCTCTCGCCGATCAGCCACCAGCGCCCGTCCGCATCGATGCAGACGAGCACCACGCTGCGCGAGGATTCCAGCCGCACGACGCGGTAGTTGCGGCGGTCGTGCAGCGCCGCCAGCAGGCTCGACGCCACCCGGTGCCCGGACAGCGGCGACGGCCCGTCCCACGGAATCGCCTCCCCGTCCTCTTCCGCTCCGACCGGCTGAAAGAGATGCTGGACGCCCTGGATGACTTCCGCCGGCAACAGCTTGCCGAAGGTTGCCTCGGACGGCCGGCGGACCTCGACAGGGCCGTCCCGCCGGCTCTGCCCGCCATCCTCGCTCCGGTCCGTTCCCTGGCCGGAATCATCGGTTCGGGACCCTTCGGCCCAGAGCAGGTCCAGGGGCGTCCGGCTGTTCCGTTCCACGCCCGTGGCGCTGCGGGACAAGGCCGGGCGGCGGTAATCGAGTCCCTTGCCGCGGTCGCGGGTCAGACTGTCCACCTTCCGAAGGATCGCGCGCTTGGCATGGAGCAGCCGGGCGGTGGCCGGAGAGTCGGAATCGGTCCGCCGCGCGTCCTTCCGCAGCGGATCGAGTCCGAAGCCGTAGAAGGACAGCAGCAGATCGAGGACGGCGTTCTGCCGGAGGGCGACCGGATCGGTTTGGGCCGACAGATCCTCCAACCCCTCCTCATAGCCGGGGGCGAGCAGGATGTCGGCTCCGGCCGCAATGCCCCGCAACGACTGCACGGCATAGGTCCGGTCACCCCCGGCCCGTACCGACAGCAGATCGCGTGCGAAGGCCAGTTGGGCGAAACCATCGGCCAGCATCTGGTCGAAGGGCATCAGATACCCCTTCAACTGGTTGGCCTGTGCCAGCCGGACGGCGGGGGCACGATCGCCCAGCGAGTTCTGGCCGATGCCGTAGGTCGCCGGAAACTGGTTCTGCACCGACATGTAGGACGCCAGAGGCCGGTAATCGGATCGGGGCGTCGGATAGTGGCCGGGGTAGGATTGCCACAACGGATAGGTGCGCCGCTGCGCCCGCCACAGCTCGGCAAGGCGGCGGCGGGTGCGCCCCTCCTCCGGCTGGCAGATCGCGCGGTCGCGGATCATGCGGATGGTGGGATGTCCTTCGGACGAGGTGGCTTTCAGGCGGAAGATCGTTCCCGGCGCCGTTTCGATGCGGCCATGCCGCACCGGCCCGCCATTCGGGCCTTCGCCATTTTGGCCTTCGCCATTCGGGCCTTCGCCGTTTGGGCCGACGACCGTCGCCGACACTCCGTCGACCGCCGACACGCCCGGCGCCTCCGCGATCGCCTTGCGAATCTGGTCCAGCGTCACGGAGGCGGGGAAGGGTTCCAGCTGACTGTCGCGGATGAAGCCGCGCAGCATCAGCGGGCCGACGAACACGTCCGTCGTCCGGCTGTCGCCCGTCAGCATCTCGTCCAGCGAACAGCGGCGCGGTTCCGGCGCCAGCAGAAGGTCGAGCGCGAACAGGATCTGCGCCAGCGTGTCCGACGGGTCGGCCTTTTCCGAGATGACGACCACCGCATCGACCCGCAAGTCGAGGTCGCGCAGGACGACGGGACGCAGGATGTCCTCGCACAGGCCGCGATGGGCGGCGTAGCAACGCGTCACCTGATCCGCCAGATCGCGGCGCCTGTCGACATCCCGGCTGCCGTCCCCGGCATTTCCGCCGCCTTCATCGCCGCCGCCTTCATCGCCCGCGTCATCGCAGCGGCAGCGGTCGTGGCGGCCGGCGCGGGGGTCGTCTCCTCGGCTCGGCAGAACCTGCACCCGATAGAGGCCGCCGATGCCGTCGGTCCGGGAGGTGTCGGGGGTGAACCAGACGTTCGCGACCCCCGGCACACGGTCGATCACCAGCCGCCGCAGGTCGTTCGCCGTCACCGGATTGCAGGGCATGACCGCGCGCACCGGCAACAGCCCCTGGCGGCGCAGCGGCAGCTGCGCCCGGTCGGGCGGGCTGAGGATCTGCGTCATCGGCAGCGTGGCGCGGTAGGGCAGCTCGGTCAGCGCGTAACAGAGCTGCTCGATGATGGTGACGCCCGGATCGGAGAAATTATAGTCGGTCCAGATGTCCCCCGACATGGCCTGGACCAGCGCGATGGCCTCGGCCCGCAACGCGGCGTATTCGGCGCCCGGTTCGGTCCAGGCGGCGGTATCGAGCGTGGCCGGCTTCAGCGCGTCGAGCGCGCTTTCGCCCTGCGCGACGATGCCGGCCGCAAGGCTGCCCGCTGCGGAGGTGGAATCGCCGGTCATCGACGCACCCTTCCGGCTGCCGTCGGCGCTTCGTCCGTCACCCCGCGCAGCTTGTGAGACGTCGCCGACGTCAGATAGCTCCACCCACCCGGTCCATTGCCGCCGTCCGTTTCGATGCACAACGACAGGACCGCACGCACATAGGGGCGGTTGCGCACGAAATCGGCGATGGCCTCACGGCTGTAATAGTCGGGGGGACGCAAACCCAGCCCCGGCGACGGCCAAGGCGACAGCCATTCGACCAGCTCGCCCGACAGCTTTTCCTCATAGGCGGTGGCGGTGTCGTCGCCGCTGAACACGAGGTTGGCGACCACGGTCAACCGGACATAGGGCGGGTTGGTCACCCTGATCGTCACGAAGGGGCTTGTCACCGTCTCCAGAAGTTCGCCGATGTCCGCCAGCAGCGACGGGCTCACCATCGGCTCGGTCTTGTCGCTGACGTTGGGAGTCGACGGTCCGGCGACGGCGACGACCCAGACATGGCCGGGTGCCGGACGTCCGCTGGCGCCATCGGTCGCGGGCACCACCGCCACCTGCCAGAGTGACGGAAAATCGGCCAGCACCAGCCGGGCATAATCCCAGCCGTCGATGGCGAAGCCCTTGTGGCGCAGCCGCTCCGCCATCCACAGGTCGAATTCGGGCCCCACCGCCAGCGGCGACCCGCCTTCGGAATCCTCCGGCTGGTCGATGCCGCCGATGCCGTCGATGGTCTCCACGCTCTGGGTGACGGTGCCGGCCGGCAGGGGGGTGCCGAGCTGGTCCGCCCCTCCCGGCCCGATCCAGCGCGCCGTCAGCGCATTGGTTGTGACGCTCTTCACATAGGGAATCCGGTCCATCCCCGCGACCAGCGTGACGCGCAGCGAAGTGGTTTCCTGCGAGGGTAGGGGCGGAAAAAGCTGAAGGCTGACGATGCCGGTGTTCATCAGGTCGTTGGTGCTGTCGGACAACAGCCGGGCCGGGCGCCAGTTACGGCCCACCTTCTGTTCCCACAGCACGCGCGGCTGTTCCGTCGTCCAGCCGCCGCTGCTGGCCTGCAGCACGATCAGCAGCGACGCGGTGGACACCGCCGCCGACAGGTCGATGTAAAGCGCCGCGCGGGGAGGGATGCTCGGCAGCAGCGGGACGGAGCGGCCGTCATGGGCCGGGTTGGTCTGATGGAACAGATCCAGATGCCAGAACGGTCCATCACCGTTCAGCGCCGATTGGGTGCCGGCCGCCGTATCCCCGGCCGCCGTATCCCCCACCACCGTATCCCCGTCCGCCGAATCGCCGCTCACCGTTTCCTCCACGGTAATCAGCGGCGTGACCTCCGTGGCGCTATAGGAAATGGTGAGCGCGGTCGCGTTCGGCTGCCACGGCGGATTCGGCACGCTGATCCGCGTGCCGCTCGTCGCCTGGGCGGTCGTGCCGCCGGTTCCGCCGGACGGGGTTGCGGATTGGGCTGCGGACTGGGTGGCCGGCGGATTGCCGGATTGGATCTTGACCAGGGCGTTCTGCAGGGCGGCGGCGATGCTCGGGCGCGCCACGGAGTCCGACTGGCCCTTGGCCGCGGTCAGGCTGCCGTCGAGCGAACCCGCCGCCGCCAGGGCCGACTGCGCCTTCTGCAGAAGTGCGCCATCGGCCTGGGCCAGATCGCCCTGATGGTCGGCGAGCCACGCGCTGAGCCCTGCGGTGACCGAACCCGCCGCCGAGTTGCCGCCGCCACCGGACCACCGGCTGCGTTTGGATGAGGATCCCGATGTGCCGCGCCCCTCCAGGGCGGCTTGCAGGCTCTGGAGCAGCGCGGATTGGCCGTCGGCATCCGTGCCGCTTTGCGCCACCGCCTGCTGCAACGCGGCCAGCGCGTCGCCGTTCAGCGCCGACACCGCGTTGCTCACCGCGTCGCCCACGCTTTTGGCGTAGTCCTTGCCGCTGGCCGAGGCATTCACCTTCGACGCCTTGGCGATCTGGCCGGACGACCCGCCGAGGGTGGAGAACAGCGATTGCTGCGAGCGCGCCTGGACGGTCGCGATGTTCGCATCGGCGGCGGCGGTCAGGTTGCTGGAATAGAGCACGTCGCCGAAGGCGTAGCTCGGCTCGACCAGGGTCAGCAGCAGCGCGCTGGAGGAGGGATTGTAATAGGGAGGCGTCTCCACGGCCTGGACCGACGGCGCAGTCAACATCGAGGTCGGCAGCACCGCCGTCCCGGCAGCGGGCGCGGTGCCGGCCCCCATCGGCAGAGGCATCTGCAGAGGCAGAACCATCGGCGGAGCCGCCGTCCGCCGTGTCCGTCGCGGCCGGCTGCGCGGTCTGGAACAGGTAGAGCGGCGTCCCGGCCGGCAAGGTCCAGCCACCGGGCGACGCCACGCCCACGGTCACGCGGAAGCTGCCGTTGTCGAACAGCGGCTGCACCGAGCGGTTCCCGTCGGCGTCCAGCACATAGCCCCTGTAATAGCCGAGAAAGCCGGTGGTGGTGACCGGCAGGCCCGACCAGTCCACCGACAGCGACAGCGCCGTCACCTGCTTCACGAACAGTTCGGCCGCCGTGATGGAGAGGGTCGCGTTCTGCACCGGCGGCGACCCGAACAGCCCGAAGGTCTGGGTGGGATCGAGCGGCCCACTGGGCGACGACAGTGCGTCGGGCGGCAGGCCCGTCACCTGAACGGCGATGGACACGGTCGAAACGCTGATCCGCGACAGCAGGAAATAGCCGGCCACCGAGCTTTGGGTGCCCTGATCGGCAGAGACGGAACGCAACTGCGCCAACACCGTCGGCAGAGTGCCGACGCCGGGAAAGACGGTGTCGGGCAGCGTCGGCGGCAGGGCGTCGGCGGCCGGTTCGGTGGACAGCGTCACCAGCGGCGGCGCGTCCGCCGGCAGCGCGAAGTCGATCACGACCGTGTCCGCCGTCTGCTGGACGATGGACAGGGTCGAGGCGTCGATCAGCATCCAGCCGCCGGCGGTCGAATAATAGAAGCTGAAAGACTGGGCGATGGCGTCGGCGATACCGACGTCCGATCCGTCGCCGTCCTGGCCGCCCTCCTGGTCGCCCTCCTGGTCATCGCCGCTGGTCTTGAACTGCAGGCTGAGCGAGACCGAACGGTCGCCGCCGCAGAGCATCAGCGCGTTCGCCATCACGGCGAAGCCGATGCTGGCCGGCTGCATGGTCAGGGAATCGGTCGCCGTCGCCGCGGAGCCGCCGAAGGCCGGGAAGGGGGCCGCAGGCAGGCTGCCATTGTCGCCGGCGGCGACCGTGCCGGTGAGAATGCCGGTTGCCTCCGACAGGTCGCCCCACCCGTCCGCGTCCTGGAACAGCACCCGCTGCACCGCCAGTGAGGACACGGCGGCGGCCGTCACCTCCAGCGACTCCTCGGCGGCATAGTCGATCGCAAGGCCCCGCGGGTCGGTGCCGGCGGAAAAGCGCGTGCCCTTCGGCACCGATGCCTGGGTGACGCCGGTGGCAAGCGTGAAGACCAGATACAATTGATCGGGCACGGCCTTGCGGCTGCACTGCTTCAGTATGTCGCCGTAATAGAAATCCAGCAGGCGGCGCGGCAGCCGGTTCATCGCATGGCGCGCTTCGTCGAACAGGAGCGCGAAGGCGTTGTAGAGCGCCGCTTGCGGCGCGTGGCCGGGCGCCGCAAGCGACGCCTCGGCCTGCGCCAAAGCCTGCTCGGCGCCGCGTTCCAGCTCCTCGATCAGAATGGCGATCAGCTCCTCCAGAATGTCGAGCAGGCCGTCCAGCCAGTCGCCATGCCGGCCATCGCCGATCTCGGCGATCCACAGCGTCAGGTCGCGCCCCGACAGGGTGCGGCGCAGCCGCCGCATCGGCTCGCCCAGCGGGTCGCGCCGGTCGCGTCCGGCCAGCCCGGTCAGCCGTGTCGGCGCCGGCAGGTCGGACGCCGCATCCTTGTCGTGAATTTGGATCAGATGGACGATTGCGGCGGCGATGCGGACCAGCGACGGACCGCTGCCGCGATGGTCCTCCGCCCGCCGCAGCTCGTCCAGCAGGCCGCGCAGCCCGGTCGCGATGTCCGGCAAATCCAGCGATCCGTGCAGCGCGCCGGCGACCGCGGGATCGGACAGGAAGAAGACGGACCAGTCGCCCAGCGGCCGGTTGGTCAGATCGTAGAAGGTCACCAGGCTGCCGAACCGGGCGGCAAAGGCCAGAAGCTGGGCGAGCGAGCGTCCGTCCACCTGGACGTCGTCGGGCGACGGCGCGCCGCGAAGCCGGTCGAGCTGGCTGGCGGCGTCGTTCAGGGTCCTGGAGTGGGGGAGGGCGGCCGGGCTGCGCATCGTCATCCGGTCGGCGGGGCCAGCGTGGCTTCGATGAGGTAATAGGGGAAGACGAGATTGCTGCGCGTGTTGGTCTGGCGCACGAGATAGTCGATGGAGATCTCCACCCAGCCGGCCAGCTCCTGCTGGGTCACGGCGACCGCTTCCACGTCGACGCGCGGTTCCCACTGGATGATGGCGTCGGAGACCATGGCCGCCATCGCGTTGGCGGTGGTGGTGGTCAGGGTGCTGAAGACCGGCAGGGTGCAGCCGAAGGTCGGCAGCATGATGCGCTCGCCCAGCCGCGTGGACAGGATGATCCACAGGCTTTCCCGGATATCGAGATCGCCGCTGGCCATGTCCACCGACGCGGTGTTGCGGTTGAAGCTGGGCGGAAAGCTCCAGCCCCGGCCGAGGAAGCCGGGGTAACTGTTCAGGGATTGCGTCCGGCCCGTGCCTATCGTGGCGGACGCACCGCTTCCCGCCGCCGTTCCGGTGCTGTGGCCGGGAGACGCGCCACCGGAAAGGCGGCCGGGGTCATGGCGGACCGGACGTCCGGAGTTGGGACGGCCGGAACGGGTATGGCCGCTCATGCGGTCACCATGCTGCCGGATGCCGTCATGGGTTCAGCGCCACCGTGGTGCCTTTGACCTGCACCATGCCGGACGTGGCGCTGAGCGTCGCCCCCGTCTTGCCCGTCAGGGACAGCGACGTGCCGGCCGACAGGGTGATGCCGGTCTTTGCGGTCAGCTTGATCTCCGCCGCGCTGTTCAGCGTGATTCCGCCGGAGTTCAGCGTGACGCTGTTGCCGTTCATGTCGGTCAGGGTGATCGACTTCGCCTGATCGTTGATGGTCACACTCTGGTTTCCGGGAGTGACGAGGGTGATCTCCTTCGCGTCTTCGACGAAATCGATGTGCATTCCCGACTTGCTCGTGATCGTCTTCACGTTGTTCGGGTTGGCGGGCTGGATCGGCGGCGGGTTCTTCTTGCTGTAGAGCGACCCCAGGATCACCGGATAGCGAGGATCGCCGCTGAGGAAGGCGACCACCACCTCGTCGCCGATCTCGGGGAAGAAGGCGGCTCCCGCCCCGTTCGAGGCGTAGAAGGACCCGAACCGCGCCCACACGCCCACCCCTTGCGCCGCCTGCAGCAACGGCAGGACGACCAGCACGCGGTATTCGCCGTCGGGATCCTGGATGATCTGCTGGACGGTGCCGCTCTGCACGTTGTTGGCCGGCGGCAACTGGCCCGATGCACCGGGCGCCGCCAGTTGCGGTGCGGTGGCGGCGAACCAGTCGGGCGACAGACCGAGTTCCAGGCTGGTCCGCCACAGCCCCTCCGACAGCCGGTGATGCACGCCGGCGACATAGCCGTTGCCGTTGAAGCGCTGGCCGAGACCGGCCAGCGTCACCATGCAGCCGGGTACGGGCAGCGCGTTGCCCTGGAACCGGACCTCGCCCCGGATCTTCGCCATCTGGGTGCGCACCAGCTCGGCCGAGGACCATTGCGTCAGTTCGCTGGAGGTGAGATCGCCGGCCGACTGCTGAAGATAGGTCTTTACGTTGAACACCGCGGCCAGTTGGGCGGAGCTGATGTTGCCGGGCGTGGTGACGGAGGACTGGGCCTGCCCCGACTTGGCCAGCGCCTGGGTGCCCGGATCCCAGGCGACGCTCTGGATCGCCGACGCGGTGTATTGGGTGGAGGCGTCCATCGCCGCGCGGAAATCCAGGATGGATTCGCCGTAGGTCAGCGTCAGCACCGGCGCCTTCCCGGTGTCGGGCGGCGCCACCGTCACGGTGCCGGCCGCCGCCGTGACCACCATGCCGCTGGCCTGTGCGCGCAGCACCATGGTGTCCCAGGAGGTGGCATAATATTGGACGATGGTCTCGTGCGTCACGCTGGTCGCGGTGACCGAGGCGGTCAGCCCGGCGGCGGTGATCAGCGTCTGGCACACCTGGCTGTCGGTGACGTTCTGGAAAACCGCGTTCTGGCGGGCCAGCGTCATCGTCATCGCCGTGTCGGCCGCCTCCACCACCAGCCGGGACGGGCCGTTGATCGACACCTCCAGCCCCTGGCGATGGATGACGCCGGTAAACACGGTGGTCTCGCTGCCGCCATAGCCGAGCGCGATGGTCAGCGTCACGCCGGGGATCAGGCTGGATCCCTCGCTGATCGGGAAATCCTGGTCGGCGGCGCTGCCGTCGGACACCACGAGGCGGGCCTTGGGGATGCGGTTGACCCCCGACCAGACGTCGATGGAGACGACCTGGATGGAGCTGTCAAGCGCCGACCCGTTGCAGGTGATGGTCCAGCTGGCGATGGACGTGGCCAGCGTGACCGGCGAGGGGGCGGTCATGTCGGCCCCCCGTCCAGGGGCGGGAAGAGCAGCCGCGTTCCCGGCGGCAGGTCGCGGAAGCCGATCAATCCGTTCAGCTTGGCAATTCCCTTGTAATAGCCGCTGTCGCCATAGATTCGGTGGCACAGATTGGGCAGCGTGTCGCCCGCGATCACGGTGACCATGTGCGTCATGTCGGGCGAGGAGTTCTTGGTGGTCTGCGACAGCTTGGTTTCGCTGGTGTAGGACTTGAACGACACCGACACCTTCGCCCGCAGCGGCGTGCCGTCGGGCATGAACAGCGTGTAGTCGATCTTGACGCTGGACAGCACACAGTTGAACTGAAGCTGCGCCCAGCCGATGATGAGGTAGTTGGGGCTGTGGATGTTGCCGTTCACCGTCGCGGTCAGCGTCGTGAACTGCTGGAGGATATCGGAAACCCCGTTGGTGTAGCTCTGCCCCGTCGGCACCGGAATCACCCCGGTCGCGTCGAAGATCAACTCGAACGACACCTCTTCGGCCGAGACGCGGTTGAACTCCGGCGACGGCCCCGGACTGCCCTGCGCCTGACGGTCGTTGTAGCAGATCTGCTTGTTGTAGCTGTAGCTGGAGGGGTTGATCCAGGCGGTGAACGGATTGGTGGTGCCCGTCACCTTGGTGGTGAAGTTGGGGTCGGAATAGGCAGTGATCGTCAGCTTGGTCGGCTGGCCGCTCGCCATGTCACCGCTCCCCGCTCATGCGCAGGCTGGCCAGGACATCCTGCACGCAGGCGCGAACCAGATCCTCGTACTGCTGCGGTGCCATCGCGGCCGGTTGGCCGTCCGTTGCGTCGGCTCCGCAGGACCCGGCGCCCGCCCGGCCGCTCCCGCCTGCTGCGCCTCCCCCCGGGCGCGGCCCCAGGGGTTCCCACTGCCAACCGAACCGCGATCTCGCTGATTTCCAACGCCATCCCGCAACCGCTCCTCATCCGTTCAGCTCGTGCTTTGGCGCACCGTTTCGGTGACCGTGGCGTAGGCGATTTCCAGCGTCTGGGTCAGGACGCTCGACGCGGAGGCGTCGAGCGTTCCGGTCTGCCATTTCACCGGCCACGCGTTGGTGAAGGTCCAGGTCACCTGCGGCTGGCCGGTGGCGTCCAGCAGGTAGACGTTGATCGTCGCCGTCTGGATCGGGCTGCCCAGCGAACTGCCCACCGTTTGGGACGCCCATTGCGACAGGGACGAGGGCTGGGTCACATAGCCGCGCTTCAGCACCAGGTTGGAATGCTTGGTCACTCCGGGCAACTGGTGGGCGTAGCTGTTGAGACCGCCCTCGATCACCTCCTCGATCTCGACCTTGGGATCGATGCCCGACACTTCCATGAAGGCCGCATCCACGTCCGTCGTCTCGGAGCCGCCGGACAGGACGGCGACAGAGAAGGCGAAAGCGGGCGGCGGATACTGGGTGGCGGTGGACGTGGCAGTGGACGTGGCGGCGGGCGGGGACATCGCGGACCGTTACCCGACCGAGATCGACATCGTTTCGAACGCGATCTCGATACTCTCCACCGCGACCTCGTTTCCATCGGACTTCAGCTCCGTCCCGGTCAGCTTGACCGGAAAGGCGTTGTTGAGCGTCCAGGAATATTGCGGTGCCCCGGTCTGGTCGAGCAGGCTGACCACGATCGTCGAGCGGGCGATCGTGTTCATTGCGATCGTGTTGAACCAGGTCCACAGGGCATCGTCGTTGACGAAAATCCCCTTCTTCATCGTGACGTTGCCGACCTTCTGCAAGCCGGGCATCTTGATGGGCGAGAAGATCTTGCTGTTGCCGGCGCGGTATTCGATGACCTGCGCTTCGGTCTCCAGACCGGTGACTTCCTGGAACACCGGATTTCCGGGAATGCCGGTGACCTGGAAGTAGAACTTCGGCAACGGCCATGTCGAGTTCTGTGTTTCTCCGCTCATGTCACTTTCCTTGTCCTGAATGTCGGGTTGGGCCGGACGGCCCGTTTTCGCGGCTCACCACACGAGGGGGATCAGCTGCCCATGGTCTGGGTGAAGGTCAGCTCGATGAATTCGGCCGGATGGATCATCTGCAGGGTCACCGCGACGATCATGTAGCCGTCCAGAATGTTCTGGGACGTCATGGTCGATCCCAAGCCGCACTGCACGGTGAAGGCGTCGCTGGATTTGGAGCCCATCAGGCCACCCTGCTGCCACAGCCCGGTCAGGAAGCTGGAGATCGACGCGGTCACCGCCGACCATGTGGTCGCGTCGTTGGCGGCGAAAACATAGGTCTGGAGCGCCTGCTTGATCGACTGCTCGACATAGATCAGCGTCCGCCGCACCTGGATGTAGCGGTAGTCGTTGCTGTTGCCGTCCAGCGTGCGCGCGCCCCACACCACGTTGCCCCGGCTGGGCTGGGACCGGATGATGCAGATCGACTGGCCGTTGGTCGGCATGTTGAAGCTGGCCTGCTGGCTGTCGTTCATCGCGTAGAGCGGCGAGGTCACCCCGGCCAGCGCGATGTTCGCGGGAGCGTTCCACACGCCGTTCAGCGTGTCGCTCTTCGCCCAGATGCCGGCCAGATAGCCGCTGGGCGGCAGCACGTTCATGCTGTTGGCGATCAACTGCTGGATCTGCGCGAAGATCGGCAGGGCGGCCAGCAGGTAGTTGTCCAGGTTGGCCTGCTGCTGGGCGCTGCCGGTCCAGCCCTTGGTCGTGCCGTCGTTCAGCGTGGCGTCGTAGGCGCTCGGGTCGTTGCAGTATTGGGCGGTGTTCCCGGTGACGTCCGACGACAGCGGATAGGCCTGGGCGATGGCGGCCTGGATGCTGCCCAGCGCGGCGCTGGTCTGATACAGCATGTAGGCTTGCGAGGAGAGAATGTTGTTGATGACCGAATTGTCGGAGCTTTGCAGGTTCGTGTAGAGGATGTCGCTGGTGCCGATGATGGTCGAGATCAGCGCGGGTGCATAGGCGGCGCCATAACTGACATAGGCGACCTGCGGAGCGATGGCGATCGACAGATACTGCTGGCTGGTCGTCAGGGCGTCGATGGTCGACGCGCCCAGGCAGCCGGGCAGGTCGATGATGGCGACGCGGTCCTGCAGCTGTCCCGACTGGCTCAGCATGCCCTGCACGACCGCGGCGTAATTGCCGCCGGTGTCGGTCCAGGCGGAATCGGTGACGGTGGCGAGCTGGCAGGCTTCGGGGATGACGGTCATCGTCGGGCCGATGACGAAGCCGGCGGCGTTCAAGCCTTTGATCAGATCGTTGGCGCTGATGGTGTTCGCAATCCAGCTGGACGGCACCGGGTCGGACGGCGGCGTCACCGGATATTCCTGGCTCCAATAGCTGCCGACCGACACGACGTAGCAGTTGCTGCCGCCGTTGTTGAAGAAGGCCAGCATGCTCCAATAGAGGTTGAACTGGTTCGGCTGCGACTCGCCACCGGCTGCCGCCGCGGCCAGCGAAGCCGGGGCCAGGGTGTAGCCCGTCATGGTCGAGGGGATCTGAAGGTCGCTGCCGATGGAATAGGCGTAGAAGGAAGACGGGATGGCCGCCGCCTGCCCGCCGCTGCCGCCGCTCCCGCTGCCGCTGCCCGACTGGGTCGGGTTGGGGGTCGGCTCCACCGTGTAGGGCGCCGGGGCCGCCCCGCCGAAATACTGCGTGTAGTCGGCCAGCGAGGAGATCTGCACCGGCGTGTTGTAGAGCGCGGCGCCGGTGTTCGGGTCGCCGGCGAATTCGGTGTAGCCGATGAACACGGGAACCGCCGTCGGGACGCCGACGATCGAGGTCCCGAAGGCCGCGATCTCCGTGACGTAGACGCCCGGCGTCTTGCGATTCAGATAGGAACCACTCGAAAAGTTGGTGACGGTTGTGCTCATGGGACGATCCTTCGCCGGATTGGGTCGTTGATGGGCTGTGGGGCGGGGCGGTGCCTAGACATAGACGAAGATTTCCGAGGTGCCGGACAGGCCGTTGCCGGTGGACGCCGGCCAAACCGGATGGTCCGGCGCGACCGGAAGCGGGTTGATGGAAATGCGGTCGCGGCTGCCGTCGGAGCCCTGGCTCTGCCCGCTGAGCGCGAAGCGGAAGGGCGATCCTTGGCGCAACTCCAGCGTGCCGGTGGACTGAAACAGGGTCGCGGTCTCGCCGTTGGGCAGGGTGACGGGGGTCGAGGCCTGTTTGAAGGTCGCCCCCTCGCCGCTGATCGACAGGTCGCCGGCGCGTCGGCCGTTGGGGCTGAGCGCCACGACGTAATATTTCCAGACCGTCCGGCGCGCTTCGAAGGACAGGGTGATGGTGACGGGCTGGACGGCGGGCTTGGCTCCATCCTTGACGGCGGCATCTGTGCCGGCGGCATCCGGCAATCGGCCGAAGGGGAAGGCCGCCGGGTTGCCGGCTCCGTCCTCAGGTTGCGCCAGCAGCAGATCCATCAGGCCGGCCGACAGCGGGCGGGCGGGTGTGTAGAGGACGCGCGAGGGGCCGGCATAGGCGTCGGCCGGATTGGCCGTGAGGGTGTAGACATCGCAGGGAAGGCCCAACAGGCTCAACTCCGGTGGCTGGCCGGCCGCCACCGTGACGGAACGCACCGGCTGGCCGGCGATGTCGGACGCGGTGACGGTCGTGCCGGCCGGGGCCTGAAACGACAGTGTCGCGCCGGTGACCGGAACCAGCGCCCCGGCGCCCAGGCCGTTGCGCCCGCCGAACAGCAGGTCGCCGCGCACGGTCGTCGTCTGCAGGTTGCTGGCGTAGAGACCCTGGCTGGTCGGGCTGGTCTCCAGCGGAAGTGCGGTGAAGCCGTAGAAGGCCGGGTTGCGCAGAAGCAGGCTATAGGTCAGGCGGGTCCAGCAGCCCTTCCCATCCGCCGCCCCGCGCCGGATCGCGTCGGTGATCGCCGGAATGCGGGATTGCGGGGCGCAGACACGAAAGCCGTCGGCCGCAACCTGGATGAAGATGCCGAGCCGGTTGGCCAGTGCGGCGCAGTCGGACGTCGGCACCACGGTGAAATCCGGGCAGCGCTTGTCTTGAAGGTTGTAGAAGCTGTGCCGGATCTGGACCGTGAACAGGACCGCGGTGCCCGGCGGGGCCGCTTTGGAGGTGGAACGCGATGGGGAGGCCGGCTGCGGCGCCCCGGCGCTGCCGGAGAGCGGACGGCCTCTCACGAAGCCTCCGGCGTCTGGCCGGCCTCCGGGGCCGTGACGGGATAGGTGCGCGCCACCATCGCCTGGGACGCGAAGGGCAGCATCCGCACCTTGTAGAACACGCTCGGCAGATATTTGGTGCCCAGCACACCCATGACGTAGTTCACGTCCGTGATCGACAGGTTCTCAAGCTCCATCGACAGCTTGGTGATCTGGGGCGGCAGGCCGGGCGTGTTCTGCGCGGTCAGGTAGGGCGTCATCTGAAAGCAGGAAATCACCTGCGACAGCGCTGACAAGCCCTCCACGTAGGTCTTTTCCGTGAAGTTCGCCATGAACATGATGTGCAGGTCGATGTAGAGCGGCGGGTTGACCACCGCGAGCCCCGATGCCGGCGCGCCCGGCTGCATGGGGGAGGCCGGCTGATAACTGCTGGCAAAGCTCTCGCGGGTGATGTTGTAGACGGTCATCACCACGCTGTCGCGCGCCGCCTCGTTCATCGAGCCGTCATGGTTCACCAGACTGGTCAACACCACCCACGGATCAGGGCGCCGCTCAATGTTTCCCAGGAAAGCATTGGCTTGGCTGCAAATGACCTGACAGGCGCTCTTGATGAGAGTCATACATCCTGGGTCACATATCTCACGTCGAGAGTCAATCGGATAAAATCGACAAATACGATAATAAAACAACATGCTTCTCTTAATAAGGGAATCACGTTCCGGTGAGGGCGGATCGGCAGTCATGCCCCGGCGTGCGAACCGTTCGAGCCCGCCGCCTGAAGGAGACCATCGGCAAGCCCTGCATCGTCTGCCGGAATGTGATGGTCCGCTGGCTGGAACTGGACGAGGTGATTTCGATCAGCCCCTTCCACCGGCTGGACGCACGCATCCGCCTGCCCAAGCGCCTGCCGCGCAACCTGACCGGCGACGAGGTCGGCCGACTGCGCCGGACCGCCATGGACCGCGTCGGTCTGACCGGCCGCATCACCGAGACAAAGGCGCTGCGCATCGCCAGGCGGCCCGACGCCGATGCCTACACCGCTCTGGTCGTGCTGGAGGTGCTGTTGTGCACCCCGGGAACGCTCCGGGCATTGACGCCCCGCAACGCGGGATATACATTAAGGATATACGTACGGGAGGGATGATCCATGACGGTCCGCACGACCTTGTTTCAGTCCAACCGCAGCCAAGCCGTTCGGCTTCCGAAGGATGTGTCGTTCCCCGCGCATGTCCGCGAGGTCGTCATCCTGCGCGAAGGACCGCGCCGGATCATCGTTCCGGCCGACAGCGTCTGGGACGATTTCTTCGACTCCCCCGGCATCGCCTTTCCCGACCGTGACCAGCCCGCTCCGCAAGAGCGCGAGGCGTGGTGATGCTGCGCTATATGCTGGATACCAACGTCTGCATCCGCGTCCTGCGCGACCGCCCGCCGAGTGCCCGCGCCCGGTTCAATGCGGAAGCGGGCGGCTTGTGCATCTCGGCGGTGACGCTGGCCGAGCTGCTGCACGGTGCCGCCAAATCCGACCGTCCGGCCGAGAAGCGCCACGAGGTCGAGCGGTTGACCGCCCGTCTCGACGTGCTGCCCTTCGACGGCGAGGCCGCCGGGCACTTCGGCGACATCCGGGCCGAGTTGGAGCGCCAGGGCCGTGTGATCGGGCCGTACGATCTGATGATCGCCGCCCACGCCCGCAGCCGCGGCCTCGCCGTGGTGACCGGGAATCTCGGTGAGTTCAGCCGTGTGTCCGGCCTGCGCTGCGAGGACTGGCTGGACGAGGCGCGCGGGCACTGACCACGCCCCGCGCCGGTCGGGGGTGTCGAACGCCTCCCGGGGATGGCATCGGGCACGGATGGGGTGAACTGGGTCCCGTTTTTCCGGATGGTCCGCCAACTCTGGTTCACCCGGGAGGGGAAGGGCGGAGCCCATGAGGGGAGGCGCTATCGCGCGGCAGTGCGAGCCGACAGGTTGCCCGGTCCATTCCGGCGCGTCGCGCGTTGTACCACCATGATCCATACAGCCGCCACGCCGGACGCCCGCCTGCCCCTCACCTTCCATCCGCATGACGCGGTCGACCCGGCGTTGGACAAGCCTGTCCGCAACAACATCTCGGTTGCGGTGGCAATCGGGCGCTGCCTGTTCGTCGGCTCCGACGAGGGCGCGCGGGTCGAAAGGCTGATCGCCGGCCCCGACGGGCATTACGCCGACCACCGATCCTTCGCCCTGACCGACTTCTTCGATCTGCCCGCCGGTTCCGAAGGTGAAGCGGACATCGAAGGGCTGGCGGTCGATGACGGCTGGCTGTGGGTGGTCGGTTCGCACAGCCTCGCCCGCCGCAAGCCCAAACCGCAGGAACACAGCGGCGACGACTGCCTGAAGCGGCTGACCGAGGTGAAGCGCGAGGCGAATCGCTGCCTGCTCGGCCGCATCCCGCTCGCCGCCATCGGCGATGGCGTGTTCGATCCGGTGTGCCGGCATGAAGACCGCCAGGCTGCCTGTGTGAAGATGGGCCGCAAGCGCAACGCCTTGGCGAAGGCGCTGAAGGACGACGAGCATATCGGGCGTTTCGTTCACATACCGGCCAAGGAGAACGGGCTGGACATCGAAGGCATTGCAGTGCGCGGAGACCGCGTGTTCCTCGGCCTGCGTGGACCGGTGCTGCGCGGCTGGGCCTGCATCCTGGACCTGCGCCTTGCCGGAAGCGGCTCCGGCCGGCTGAAGCTCCGGACACCGGACGGCAAGGCCCCGGCTTATCGCAAGCGCTTCATCGATCTGGACGGGCTGGGCATTCGCGAACTGGTCTTCGACGGCGACGATCTGCTCATCCTTGCCGGACCTACGATGGATCTGGACGGGCCGGCCCATGTCTGGCGCTGGTCCGGTTGCCTGGACGCGGACGCCCCCACGGTGATTCCGCGCGACCGCCTGACCCGCGTGCTGGACGTGCCCTTCGGCACCGGCTTCGACCATGCCGAAGGAATCGCATGGCTGCCGAGCGGCACCGGCAAATCGGAGCGGAGGCTGATCGTCGTCTACGACAACCCGGGACGTGACCGGCTGCATCCCGACGGTACCGGGGTCGACGCCGATATCTTCGCCATTACGGCTGATGCATCTCCCCGCCGAGCATAGGTCCGAACCGCGTCTTGCACCGGCTTGGCGGCGTTCCGGTTCCGGACGCGGGTGAGATGATGTGGTGGAAGGGCCGTCCACCACATCATCTCAGAACTGCTTCAGCAGGCGGTCGATGTAGTTGCGTTCCTCCTGTGGGCGGCCGTATTGCCCGGAGCGGCGGCGGAGTTCGTCCAGGATTTCGCGGGCGCGCTGGAGTTCCGACTGTTCCGGGATCTTCACGTCGTTGGAATCCTGCATGCCGTAACCCGACGGACGGCGGCCCAGCGGGTCGCGGCCGCGGCCGTTCTGGCCGGGCATCTGACCCTGCTGCCCCATCATCGCCGGACCCTGGCCCATCATCATCTGCTGGGCCATCTGCTCGGCCATGCCCTGCATCCCCTGCTGCAGCTGCTCCATCGCCTCGGTCTGCGATGGCACGGCGGCGCCGGGGGCGCCCTGCTGCAGGGCCTGGGCGGCGTCGCGCATCGCGCGTTCGGCGCGGCCCAGCGGCTGGGGGATCTCGCCGCCCTGCTGCTCGCCCATGCGGCGCATCAGCTCGCCCAATTGGCGGCGCAGCGCCTCCTGCTGTTCGGCCTGCTTCTGCAGGGTCGGGCTGCCGGGATTCTGCTGGCCGTTCTGCTGCTGGCCGTTCTGGTTGCGGCGCTGGCTGGGCTGCCGGTTGCGCGGCTGCTCGCCCTGCTGCCCCTGCTGATCCATCGATTCCTGCGACTGGCGGAAGCTCTGGTCCAGAAGCTGCTGCTGCTGCTGGGCCAGCTTCTGCAGCTGCTGCATCATCTCCCAGGTCTGGTTCTGCTGCTGGCCGTTCTGCTGGTTCATCTGGGCCATGGCGCCAGAGCGCATGTTCTCCAGCATCTGCTGCAGCTGGGACAGCATCTGGCGCGCGGCGTCGCGCGATCCCGTCTGCGCCATCTCGCGCATCCGGTCGAGCATCTGCTGCAGGTCGTTGCGGTCGGTCATCTGGTCGGCCATTTCCGGCGGGACCATGGGAAGCTGCTCGCCGCGCTGCAGCGCCTCCATCATCCGCTGTTCCATGGCGTCCAGGAACTTGTCGAGCGCTGCCTGCAACTCGTCCATCAGGCGGTTCAGCTCCTCGTCGGAGGCGTTCCTGTCCAGCGCCTCGGACAGCCGCTTCTCGGCGTCGCGCAGGTCCTTCTCGGCCAGCGACAGGCCGCCGTCCTCGATGCGCAGCGCGGTTTCCCACATCAGCTGCTGCAGCGGGGGGATGGCCTCGGCGCTCTCGTCCAGCATCAGCCGGGCGATGGCGGTGCGCATCGCCAGGAAGGCGACGATGTCGTCGCCATAGGTGCCGGGCCGGGCGGAGATCTCCGCCAGCGCGCGGGCGACCTGCACCCGCGAGCCCTGGGGATTGCGGGTCAGGATCTTGCGCTGATTCACGATGGCGCGGGCGACCGGGTGGTTGAAGGTCCGTTCCGGCAGGGTGATGGCCGCGTCCTCCGACCGGCCGGTCTGGCCGGCGCCGTCGGTGGCGGTCAGGCGAACGGTCACCGGCATGCCGGCCCAGGGATGGGCGGTCAGGTCCTGGAAGGCGGTGCTGTGCGCCTCCTTCGGGCGGACGCCGGGCAGCGACAGCGCAAGCTCCAGCATTTCGGCATTGTCCGCCTTCGCGTCCTCGGCCTTCTTCGCGGCCCCATCCTGCGCGGGCACATCCTTCGCGGTGGCGGTCGCCGGCGGAACGGCGGGGGCGAGGCGGATCTGCGCCTTCACCTCGGTCAGGCCGTAATCGTCGCGGGCGGCATAGTCCAGCTTCAGGGCGCCGCGTTCCGCGGCCGAGGGCGGGTTGGCATGGGCGACGATGGGCGCGCGGTCCGGCACCACCTGGATCGGCCAGGAGCCGAGCGTGCGCCCGCCCTGGGTGACGGAGATGCGGGTGCCGCCGGTCACCGGGCTCTGCACCTGGAAATTGGCGGAATCCACCGCTTCGAAGGTGCCGCTCCGGTCGCCGGCCTCCAGGCTGGGCGTGCCGTTGCCGCCGGTGACGCGGGCCAGCACGAGGCTGCCCTGCGGGACCTGGACCGGCTGGTCGGCCGAAGGTTGGCCCGCGCCCTGAGTGGCGGTGCCCTGAGCGGCGGCGGCCGGTGTCGGGCCAGGGGTGGCGGTGGAGCCGGACTTCAGGAAGACCGGCGGCAGGCCGGTATATTCGGGCGGGTTGATCCAGAGATCGAGTGTCGCCGCGGCGGTGGCGGTGCCGCCGTCCAGCCGCGGGGTCAGGGCGGCGGCCACCCGCGGGCGCCAGTCGCCCCAGGCGACGGCGCCGGCCACCACCAGCGTCAGGATCACCAACGCCCGTAAGGCGTAGCGGTCGTGCGACGGCACCTCCGTCCCCGGCCAGGCGACGCGCAGGCCGCGCATGGCGGCGCGGGCGCGCTCCTGGTGCAGGCGCCACAGGGCCTGGGCCATCGGGTCGTTGCCGGCCGGGCGGTCGCGCAGGGCATGCAGCGGACGGTGGCTCAGGCCGCTGTCGCGTTCCAGCCGCCGCCGCGCCTCATCCGCCGCCGGGGCGCGGAAGCGCCGGACGCCGACGACCAGCGACAGCAGGAAAGCCGCGGCGAGCGCCAGCAGGGCCAGCGCATGCAGCCAGCCCGGCAGCAGGATCAGCAGATTCAGCAGGGCCAGCGCCAGGAAGGCGCCCAGCACGGACAGCGGCGCCCACAGCGCCGGTCCCAGCCTTTCCCATAAGAGCGCCGCGCGCGCCTGGGCCAGCCGGAAGCCCGGCTCCCTCACGTCGTCGTCCAACCGGTCGCCGCCCCGATCGCTGATGACAGGCCGGTTCGGCCCGGGTCTGGAGTCGCCGCGTCGCTCGTTCTGCTTCATGCCGCCCCCTCCGCGCCGGAATGCAGCCGGTCCGCCGCCGCCGACCGAATACTGCTGCGCGTCCCAATCATATAGGCGCCGCCGATGGATTTTGCCCACCGGCGCGATGGTACAGCCCATCATTGCGCAGTGGCGAAACTATGGCGCGAAAATCTGGAGCCGGAACAGGTGGTTGGACCCTCAGTCGCCGTCGCCGGGCGGAAGCGGCTTGGACGGGGTGACGCGGCGCCGGGTCTCGCGATGCAGGATGTACAGGCCGCTGGCCATCACCACCGCGGCACCGATCACCATGGTGCCGGTCGGCACCTCCCCCCACATCAGCCAGCCGAAGCCGACCGCCAGCAGAAGCGAGGTGTAGTTCAGCGGCGCCACCACCGCGGCCGGCGCCAGCGAATAGGCCCGCGTCAGCATCAGCTGCCCGCAGCCGCCCAGCAGGCCGGTCGCCACCAGCAACAGCCAGTCCATCGGGTCCGGCGTGACCCAGGAGAAGGGCAGGGTCAGCCCCAGCAGGACGGTGGTCAGCAGGGTGAAGTAGAAGACGATGGTGTCCGGCGGCTCCGTCCGGCTCAGCTGGCGGATGGCGATCATCGCAAGCGCGTTGGTCAGCGCCCCGGCCAGCGCGATGATGGCGCCCAGATTCAGCACGTCGCCGCTCGGCCGCACGATGATCAGCACGCCGGCGAAGCCGACCAGCACCGCGGTCCAGCGGTGGATGCCGACCTTCTCGCTCAGCAGCGGCACCGACAGCGCGGTGAGGAACAGTGGGGCGGCGAAGTTCAGCGCGATGGCGTCGCCCAACGGCAGCAGGTGGAACGACCAGAACATCGCGACCATGGTGGTCAGCCCGATCAGCGACCGCCCCATATGGCCCCAGGGATGGCGGGTATACAGGGTCGCCGCGAAGCCCTTGCCCAGATGGATCGACAGGCAGACCGGGATCAGCGCGAACAGGCTGCGGAAGAACATCACCTCGGTCACCGGGAAGCGGTCCATCAGGAGCTTCGCCAGGACATTCATCAGCGAGAAGAACAACACCGACGCCAGCATCGACCCGATGCCGAGCGGGGTGTTGTCGATGCGCTCGTGCGGCTTGGTGAGGGATTGCGGCGGGACTGTCACGGTGCCCCGAGCCTACCAAGCGAAACCGCCCGCGTCACGGTGTCGCGACGCGGGCGGTCATGTCGAGGGGGTATGGCGGCGTTGCGAAAACCCGTCCGGCCGCTTCTATAAGCGATTGATGCGATTAAACTTTGAACAGGCCGGAGACCTCGGCCTCGGCACGCAGCCAGTGCTCCTGCTCGCGGCCTTCCGGACGGCCTTCCTCTTCCCAGATCTGGTAGGCGCGTTCCTGGATCATCCGGTTGCGCTGGCCGCTCAGCAGCCCCTCGGCGATGTTCATGTTCAGGCGGGCCAGCGAGACCAGCTTGCGGGTTTCGATGGCGCCCTGGGTCGCCAGCATGGTGGTGGAGACGACGAACTGCGCCAGATTGCGCAGGTTGGCCTTCACCTCCGGCTCGACCGGGCAGTCGTCGTTCAAGAGGACGGTCTTGATCGCGATCCACAGCTTCAGGTTCTGGTCCAGCGCGATGCTCACCTTGTCCGGCGAATCCGATTCCAGAAGGCTGCCGGCCGCCTGCAGCAGGACGATGCTGTCCTGCTCCACCGACGCGAAGTTCGTCCGCAGGATGGTGTCGGCCCAGCTTTCCACCGGGGCCTCGAACACGGGCGCGGCAGCAGCCGTGGCGGCGGGAGCGGTTGCGGGAGCGGCGGAGGCGGCGGTCTTGCGCTTGGTGGCCATGGTGGGTTCCCCGGGGAGCGTTCGGTCCGCGTCCACTTGAGCCAACCATGTTTAAAATGCGGTTAAGACGCTACCGACGCGCGCGTTTTCCCGCCGTCAGACGCCGCGACACGATGTCCTGTCGCGCGGACCGGTTCAGGGGCCGCCGAAAGGCAAGCGGTAATAAAAGCCGAAGACGTTGTTGGTGCCGGCCGCCGGATCGCCTGCGGCGGCATCGTTGACGATGCGGCTGTAGCCCAGGCTGAAGCGAGAGTTGTTGTCGAACTGGTATCCGAGTTCCAGCTGCGAGCGGAATTCGGTGGTGGGGGCGCCCTCCCGCCGCACGGTGGGCAGGGTGCCGGCGCCGACACTGGGGGTGAAGACGAAGGAGCCGAGCGGAACGTCGATCAGCACGCCGCCCATGATGCCGGCCAGCCCGCCGGAGAGGCCGGCGCCTCCCGTGGCGGTGCCGGGCAACCCGCCGGTCAGTCCGGTCACGGCGCCGCGCGGGGTCAGGCTGCTTCCGGTGCCGGGACCGATCCAGGGCTGCACACTGGCAAAGGGTTCGATCTGCGGGATCAGCGAACCGCCGAGCCGCATCTTGCTGTTCAGGACGGTGAGGCTGCTGTCCGCCGGCGGCTGCAGGCTGTAGGCGAGGCCGCCCAGCGCCCAGTTGCCGAAACGCCCGTCGGCATCGATCGTCTCCGCTCCGGCCGGTCCCGCGAGGGCGCAGGCCAGCGCACCGGCGAGGAAGCCGGCCCGCGCCGCGGCGGGGATGCTGTGCGTCAGGCGGCTGAACAGGCGGTTCACGGGCACCCTCCGGTGACGCGTCGGCTCGACCAGAAATTCTCCACAGGCGTCCGGGCCATGCGGTCCGGCCACTATAACGAAGGGGCGTGGCGTTCGTCGCATGGCGTATCTGTGCTACCCCTAGGATGTCGTGATTGGCATCGGGGTTTCAACCACGAAAGCAGGAGCGGGGCGGGACCCTGCTCTGTTACCATCGCGTCATGACCGCGCATCCCGTCGATCGGCGGCCGGACACGCCGAAGGCTCCCACGCAGCAGGAGGGCCAGCAGGAGGAGGCCATCGCCTTCCTGGGCGATCCGCGCACCCATGGCGGGCAGGCGGTGGAGCGGATCGACACCCACGCCGCCCTGGTCTTCCTGGCCGGCGACCGCGCGCTGAAGCTGAAGCGGGCGGTGCGCTATCCCTATCTGGACTATTCGACGGTGGAGAAGCGCCACGCCGCCTGTCTGGCGGAACTGGCGATCAACCGGCGCACTGCGCCAGCTCTTTACCTGGAGGTGATGGCGCTGCGCCGGGGCACCGACGGGCGGCTGTTCCTGGATGCCGGCGAAAGCGCGGGGGAGGCCATCGACTGGCTGGTGTCTATGGCGCGCTTCCCGGACGACGCGCTGTTCGACCGCATGGCGGAGCGGCACCGGCTGACCCCCGGCCTGATGCGCCGGCTGGCCGAACGGATCGCCGCCTTCCATGGCGAAGCCGCTCCCAGGACCGATGGCGGCGGCGCGGAGGCGATGCGGGCGGTCGCCGACGGCAATCTGGAGGATCTGCGTGCGGCCCCGGACCTGTTCCCCGATACCCCGGTGGCACGGCTGGCGGAGCGCACCGCCGCGGCGCTCGACCGGCTGGCGCCGCTGCTGGAGGAGCGGCGGCGGACCGGCTTCGTCCGGCACGGGCATGGCGACCTGCATCTGCGCAACATCGTCCTGCTGGACGGCGAGCCGACCCTGTTCGACGCCATCGAGTTCGACGAGGCGCTGGCGGTCGCCGACGTCTTCTACGACCTCGCCTTCCTGCTGATGGACCTAGATCACCGGGACTTGCGGCCGCTCGGCGCCGTGGTGCTGAACCGCTATCTGGAGGAGACGGGGGATTACGGTGGGCTGGCGGCGCTGCCGCTGTTCCTGTCGGTCCGCGCCGCCGTGCGGGCCAAGGTGCTGGCCGCGGCGTTGCGGCTGGGAGGAAGCGCGTCCGGTCTGGCGGAGGAGGCGCGGCGCTATCTGGACCATGCGCTGGTGGCGCTCTCCCCGGTGCCGGCGCGGCTGGTCGCGGTCGGCGGCCTGTCCGGCACCGGCAAGACGCGCCTTGCCGAAGGGCTCGCCCCCGGTCTGGGACCGGCGCCCGGCGCGGTGGTGCTGCGCACGGACGTCCTGCGCAAGCGGCTGTGCGGCGTGGCCGACACCGATCGGCTGCCGGACGACGGCTATGCCCCCGCCGTGACGGAGCGGGTCTATGCCGAGCTGTACCGGCAGGCCGCCGCCGTGCTGTCGGCCGGACAGGCGGTGGTGGTCGACGCGGTCAGCGCCCGGCCGGAGGAGCGCCGCCGCCTCGCCTCGATAGCCGCGGAGGCCGGCGTCCGATTCGACGGGATCTGGCTGGACGCGCCGCTGTCGGCACGGGTGGAGCGTGTGGCCAATCGTCGCAACGACGCGTCCGACGCCACAGCCGACGTGGCGGAGCGGCAGGAACGCTATGATTTGGGTACAATCGATTGGACGCGCCTGGATGCTGGCAGGGTTGCAGCGGATGTGCTGGACGACGCCCGCGCAAGCTTGGCCTAATCCAGGGCGAACAACATGTTATGGGACGAATGTCGCAGGTCGACGGTTCCGCCCCGGGCCGTGGACCGCTCTGGCGATACCGGTATGATGATGGGGCGAACGACGGCACGGTGAATGCCCCGCCGCACCGGCGGGCGGACCGCAGCCGTCCGGGAAGGGCCGCTCGAACCGGTCCGGGAGGAGTCCATGACCTACAAGACCATCCTTGTGCCGCTGTGCGGCAGTGACAACGATCCGGTGGCCCTGAAGGGTGCGGTCGCGGTTGCGAAGGATTTCGACGCGCATCTGGTCGCCCTGTTCGTCCGCCTTGACCCGCGCGATGCCGTGCCGATGCTGGGCGAGGGCATGTCCGGCGCCATGGTGGACGAGATCATGCGCGCGGCGGAGACGGAATCGAACAACCACCGCGCCGCCGCCCGCCGCCACTTCGACACGGTGATCGCCGAAGCGGGAATCGAGCTGCGCGACGTCCCCGGCGGGGTCGAGGCGCCGTCCGCCGCCTGGCGCGAAGTCGTCGGCCGGGTGGAGGATGTGGTGCCGGCGGAAGGCCGCCTGTCCGACCTGATCGTCTGCGCCCACACCTCCATCGAGGCGGATACCCAGGGCTACACCACCATGGAAACGGCGCTGCTCGGCTCTGCCCGGCCGGTGCTGCTGGTGCCGAAGGACCTGCCGGCGGAGATCGGCCGCACCGTCGCCGTCGCCTGGAACGGCAAGCCGGAGGCGACCCGCGCCGTCGCCGCGGCGCTGCCCTTCCTGCGCAGTGCCGAGCGCGCCGTCGTGCTGACCGCCGAGACCTCGGTGACGGAGGCCGCGACAGGACGCCGCATCACCGATTATCTCGCTTGGCAAGGTGTTAACCCTGAGTTAACTATATTGCATCCGGGATCGGAACCCGTTGGGGAGACGGTCACCAAGAAAGCCGTGGAGCTGGGCGCCGACCTGCTTGTGATGGGCGGATATGGCCACAGCCGGATGCGGGAAATGATCCTGGGCGGTGTCACGCGCTACGTGCTGAACCACGCCGGGCTGCCGGTTCTGATGGCTCACTGATCTTTGCCGGTCTTCGGCCGTGCGGCATCCCCGCCGCCCATACGGGCGGGGATGCCCTGCGGCGATGGCCGTTTCAAGGCGGGCGTTCCAGCCGAACCGATCCGCCCCTGCCCGCAGGGAGGCCCGGCCGTTCCTGGGAGGAACGCGCCATGTTGACGATCAAGGACTGCATCGCGCTGAGCGATCTCACCGAAGCCGAGGTCGACGCGATCGCCGAACACGAGCATCTGCCGGAAATGGTGGCGGTGGAACTGGGCCATTGCCTTGCCCACTGCCCCGGCGGCCCCGACCGCATCGCCCATATCATTGCCGACGACATCGCGGAGGCCTGTGCCCACGGGCATGTGGATCATGCGGTGGAGCTGATGCACACCCTGAGGGAGTTCGTGGAAACGCATCCGCAGGGCTGAAAGGGCCGCAGGGCCGAGCGGGCGGGACCGGTCCCGGGAACAGTCGGGCCGCGGCGGGGTTCTATTGGCAAGCTTTTCGCGGCCGCCCTCCGGCGGCCGCCCCCGACAATTGCCAAGGACCCCGACGATGGCCAGCAAGACCACCGGTACCCAGGCCGACATCTTCGCCCGCATCAAGACCGACCACGACACCATCCGCAGCCTTCTCGATCAGACCGAGAAGGCCAACGGCAGCGGCCGCGCCGTGTTCGAGGAACTGCAGCGCGAGCTGTGGGCCCACTCCAAGGTCGAGGAGGGCGTGTTCTACGCCTCGCTGAAGAAGGCCAAGGAGGCGAAGTCGGAAACCATCGAGGGGCTGAACGAACATCACCTGATCAACGGCCTGCTGGACGAGCTGAACGCGATGAAGACCAGCGACAGCGGCTGGAAGGAAAAGCTGCAGGTCCTGGGCGAACTGGTCCGCCACCACCTGGACGAGGAGGAGGAAGAGCTGTTCGAGGAAGCCAAGGACGTCCTGGACGACTCCCGCGCCGCCGAACTGGGCAGCGTCTACGCCGACCGCAAGCAGCACATCATGGCCGGGCTGGCGCCGCTGTAAGGGCGGGAGAGGGCTTACACACTCCCGTTCGGTTGCCGCCGGCCGGCAAAGGAGCCATATCTGGGGCTTCCTTGAACTGGCCGGCGGTGTCGATGTCAAAGCGTGTCTGCGTCAAGCGAGTGCCCCCGCGGCGGGCCGCAAGGTTTCGCGGCACCCTGCTGGCGGCGGTCGTTTTCGGGATGTCCGCCGTCATGACCGCTCCGGCCTCCGCCGCGCCGCCCGCACCGGCAAAGGAACTGGCACAGAAGACCTGTGCCACGCTGTCCTCCCGCGTGGACGAGGTGTCGGGACGCGGACCGCTGTTCCTGCGCAGCTACGACAACGCCTATGCCCCCGGCCCGACCTCGGAGCCGGCGCTGTCCAATGCCGCCTTCACCTACGACAACGCGCTGGCGATCATGGCGCTGACCGCCTGCGGCCGGCAGGACCGGGCCCTGCGCATCGGCGAGGCGCTGCTGGATGCCGTGTCGCTCGATCGCGCCGGCTGGAAGGGGCGGCTGCGCAACACCTACCGGGCCGGCGCGCAGAAACAGCGGCCGATCCCGCCCAACGGCTGGTGGGATGCCGTCGGCAACCATTGGGGCGAGGACCCCTATCAGGTCGGCACCGCCACCGGCAACGTCGCCTGGGCCGGGCTGGCCCTGCTGACGCTGGCGGAATCGACCGGCGAAAAGCGCTTCCGCGACGGTGCGGCGGATCTGGCGCGCTGGGTGGTCGAGCATACCCGCGATCCGCGCGGTCCCGGCGGCTTCAACGGCGGCCTGCAAGGCTTCGACGACGCGCCGCAGCCGCTGACCTGGAAATCGACGGAGCACAACACCGATCTGGTCGCCCTGTTCGGCTGGCTTTCCGGCGACTTCGCCGGGCCGGAGCGCGAGGCGCGCGCCTTCCTCGACAGGCTGTGGGCGACCGGCGGCGACCATTTCCCCATCGGCACCGCGCCGGACGGGGTGACGATCAGCACCTCCACTTCCGGCCTCGACGCCCAGCTCTGGCCGCTGATGCTGCCGAAGGCGCCGGAGTCCTGGCGGTCCGCGCTGTCCTATGCCGAGCGGGCGCATGGCGCCGACGGCGGCTTCGATTTCAACGACGATCGCGACGGCATGTGGGTGGAGGGCACGGCGCAGGCGGCACTCGCCTACCGCGTCGTCGGCCGCCGCGCCGATGCCGACCGGCTGTTCGGCGAACTGCTGAAGGAGATCAGTCCGGGCGGCTATCTCTACGCCACCCGGCCGCAGGTGCTGTCCACCGGGCTCGCCATCGGGCCGGACAGCAAGACCGACGACTTCCTCTATTACCGCCGCCCCCATCTGGGCGCCACCGCCTGGGCGGCGCTGGCAGCGCTGGGCTGGAACCCGTTCACGGGGAAGACGGTGCCGTAACGGGCGCCGCCTTCCCCCGGCCGGGTCAGCCGACGCGGATCTGCGACAGGAAGCCTTCCACCTCGCGGTGCATCGCTTCGGACTGCTGCGACAGCTCACGGGCGGCCGACAGGACCTGACCGCCGGCGTTTTCCGTCTGGGCTGCGACCTCCGTCAGTTCCGACAGGCTGGCCGACACGCTGGCGGTGGCGTGGGAGGCCTGTTGGATGGCGCGGCTGATCTCCTCGGTCGTCGCGTTCTGTTCGGTGATGGCGCTGGAGATGGCGGTGGCGATCTCGTTCATGCGGGCGATGGTGATGCCGATGCCCTGGATCGCCTTCACCGCCGTGCCGGTCACCGTCTGCATCGCCTGGATCTGGGCGGAGATTTCGTCGGTGGCGCGGGCGGTCTGGCTGGCGAGGCTCTTCACCTCGCTGGCGACGACGGCGAAGCCCTTGCCCGCCTCGCCAGCCCGCGCGGCCTCGATGGTGGCGTTCAGGGCCAGAAGGTTGGTCTGGGCGGCGATGTCGCTGATCAGCGACACCACCTCGCCGATGCGCTGGGCGGTCTGGGCAAGGTCGCCGACCACGGCGTTGGTCTGTTCGGCCTCCCGCATGGCGGCGCCGGCCACGTCGGTGCTCTGGTTCACCTGGCGGGCGATCTCGGCGATGGAGGCGTTCATCTCCTCCGTCGCGGCGGCGACCGCCTGGACGTTGGAGGAGGTCTGCTCCGACGCGGCGGCGGAGCTGGTGGCCTGCTGCATCGACTTCTGCGAGATGCCGCTCATGCTGCGGGCGGTGCTTTCCAGTTCCGTGGCAGCGGCGGCGACACCGCGCAGGATGCCGGAAATGGCGCTGTCGAAGGCGCGCAGCAGCCCCTCGCGCCGGTTGGCCAGGGCAAGCGCCTGTTCGCGCTGGCGGTCGACCTCCGCCTGGACCTCGCGGCCCTTGACCAGCTCCAGGCGGAAGCCTTCCACCGAGCGGGCCAGTTCGCCGATCTCGTCCTTGCGGCCGATGCCCTCGACCGTCTTGTCGAGCGCGCCGCCGGTCATCCGCCGGACCTCCTGCATCAGGGCGCGGAGCGGCAGGACCAGACCGGCGCGGGAGATCAGGATGGAGACCAGAAGCCCGGCGCCGAGCGCCAGCGCCGCGGCGACCGCCAGCGTGATCTTCATCGTCTCCGCCAGCTTCGTCGCCTCCTGCACCGCGGCGTCGGTGCGTTTGGAGACGTCGACGTTGTAGGCCTTGACCGCATCGGTCAGCGCCATCTGGCCGTCGCGGCTGGCCTTCAGCCCGCCGATCACCATCTGCCGCCCCTCGTCGCCGCCCTTGGCCGCCGCCGCCTTGGCGGTGTCGAGCATGGCGCGGACCTTCGTCTCATAGAGACCGAAGCCGGAGCGGATCGCATCGACCTTCGCCGTCCGCTCGCTGTCGGTGGGGGAGGCCATCGCGGCCAGCCGTTCCTTCATCTCGCCGATGCGCTTGTCTGCCTGCGCTGTGAATTTGTCGGCCTGGGCGGGATCGTTGCCCAGCTCATATTCCATCCGGCTCAGCGCGATGATGTCGATGCGCATGTCGAAGGCGCTGAGCTGTTCCTTCTGGGTGCGGACCAGATCGCCGATGGCCCGTTCCGTGCGGTCCAGCGCATAGAATCCGGCGGCGGCGGTGACCACGGAAAAGAGCCCGACCACCGCGGCGGCCGCCGCTGTCTTCGTTTGGATTTGCCAGTCGGCCAGCATGTCCTGCACCTCAAATGAGATCTGGGAATGAGATCTGGGTGGGGAGTGGAAATAGGAAAGGGTGGACGCACGCGCACCGGGAATCCGGGCGCTCGCCGGAAGATTATCCAAGCACAGCATAGTTTATTTTTTATAAAAAGGCGGCTTGATGCTTTCCCGGTATCCCGGCGATGCAATGTAATGTTTTTGAAAACAAAATCAGCGCCAGGGTGCGGGGCTTTTGGATTTACCTCAAGCAAGGATGGAGGTTGTTCCGGCGCCGCCACTTAACCGTGGAAATGTTCGTAGAGTTTTCGCGCGATGGCCTCGCTGATGCCCGGGGCGGCTTCCAGATCCTTCAGCCCGGCGGAGGCGACGGCGGTGGCGCTGCCGAAATGGTGGAGCAGCGCCTTCTTGCGCGCCGGGCCGATGCCGGGAATGCCGTCGATCCGGCTGTGGGACATTGCCTTCATGCGCCGGGCGCGATGGCTGTCGATGGCGGTGCGGTGGGCCTCGTCGCGCAGCCTTTGCAGGAAATGCAGCACCGGATCGTTGGGCGCCAGCGTCAGCGGCGGCTGGCCGGGTCGGAAGAAGCGCTCGCGTCCGGCATTGCGGTCCGGCCCCTTGGCGATGGCGACCAGCGGGATGTCGGTGATCTGCAGCATCGCCAGTTCGTCCTTCACCGCGTTCAACTGCCCCAGCCCGCCGTCGATCAGCACAAGGTCGGGCCGCTGGGCAGAATCGGGTCCGGAATCGCGGCCGGCGTCGCTGCTGCGGTGGAAGCGGCGGGTGAAGGTCTCGCGCAGCATGGCGTAATCGTCGCCGGCAGCCTCCGGATCGCGGATGTAGAAGCGGCGGTAGGCGTTTCGTTGGAACCCCTCCGGCCCGGCCACCACCATGGCGCCGACGGGGAAGGAGCCCTGGATGTGCGAGGTGTCGTAGATCTCGATGCGGCGCGGGGCGGCGGGCAGGCCGAAGACACGCGCCACCCCCTCCAGCAGGGTCGCCTGGGTGGAGCGCTCGGCCAGCCGACGGCCGAGAGCGTCGCGGGCATTGGTCTGCGCATGCTCCACCGCACGGCGCTTCGGCCCGCGCTTCGGGCATTCGACGATGACGCGGCGGCCGGCGGACAGGCCCAGCGCCTCCTCGAGCAGCTCCGGTGACTCGACCGGGTCGCTCAGCAGCAGCAGGGCCGGCGGCGGGGTGTCGGCATAGAGCTGGGCGGCGAAAGCGGACAGGATGTCGCCCGGTTCCTCGTCGGCGTCGATGCGCGGGAAGAAGGCGCGGGTGCCCTGGTTGCGCCCGCCACGGAAGAAGAAGGCCTGGACGCAGGCCGCCGCCCCCTCGCGATGCAGGGCCAGCACGTCGGCATCGCCCAGCGTATCTTCCAGATTGATGTCCTGGCGGCTCTGCAGGGCGGTCAGCGCGCGGATGCGGTCGCGCCAGCGGGCGGCATCCTCATACTCCAGCCGGTCGGAACAATCGGTCATGTGGCGGGCGAACTCCGCCTGCACTTCGGCACTGCGGCCGGACAGCACGTCGCGCACGCCCTGGACCTGGGCCGCGTACTCCTCCTCGTCGACGCGGCCGACGCAGGGGGCGGAGCAGCGCTTGATCTGGTGCTGCAGGCAGGGCCGGGTGCGCGAGGCGAACACGCCGTCGTCGCAGGTCCGCAGCAGGAAGGCGCGCTGCAGGGCGGCGATGGTCATGCCGACCAGATGCGGCGAGGCATAGGGGCCGAACAGGTCGGACTCCCGGCGGTTTCCCTTGCCCGACGTGCCGCGCCGCTCGGCGCTGCCGCGATGATGCATCAGGCGGGGGAAGTCGTGCCCTTTCCCGATGACGATGTAGGAGAAGGAGCGGTCGTCCTTCACCAGGATGTTGAAGGGCGGCAGCAGGCTGCGGATCAGGTTCGCTTCCAGCAGCAGCGCCTCGGCCTCGGTGTGGGTGGTGACGAATTCCATGGCGCGGGTCAGCGCCACCATCCGCCGGGTGCGGTTGGGCAGCCCGTCGGTCCGGGTGTAGCTGGCCACCCGGCGCTTCAGGTTCTTCGCCTTGCCGACATAAAGGACCGACCCGTCGGCCGCCAGCATCCGATAGACGCCGGGCGTGTCCGGCAGGGTCGGCAACTGCGCGCGGATGACGTCCGCTCCGCTGCCGGGCACCCCGTCCATAAGCACTCTCGTTCCCGCAAAGATCCGATTCGCCGCTCACCCAAGCAGTAGAACGGAACGGGACCAAGAGACAAGAATCGGACGAGGTGCACGGCAGGGATCTGCCATGCGGCACCGGCGCGGATCAGCCCCCGAACACGGTGTTCAACTGGGCGCCGACGCGGACGAAGGTGGTGCGCTTCGGCACTTCCTTCAGCCGGGTGGCGCCGATGTAGGTCATCATGCTGCGCACGCCGCCCATGATCTCCTGCATCGTGTTCTCCACCGGGCCGCGGTAGGGGACCTCGACCGTCTTGCCTTCCGACGCGCGGTAGGAGGCGACGCCGCCGGAGTACTTGTGCATCGCCGTGTCAGACGACATGCCGTAGAAGGTCATGGCGACCGGCACGCGGTTGCCGTCGCGGTCCTCATAGCGGATCTCGCCCTCGCACTCGTCATGGCCGGCCAGCATGCCGCCGAGCATGACGAAGTCGGCGCCGGCGCCATAGGCCTTGGAGATGTCGCCCGGCACGGTGCAGCCGCCGTCTCCGCAGACCTGCCCCTTCAGCCCGTGCGCCGCGTCGGCGCATTCGATGATGGCCGACAGCTGGGGATAGCCGACGCCGGTCATCTTGCGGGTGGTGCAGACCGATCCCGGCCCGATGCCGACCTTGACGATGTCGGCGCCGGCCAGCAGCAGCGCCTCCGTCATGTCGCCGGTGACGACGTTGCCGGCCATGATGACGGTGTCCGGGTTCTCCTCGCGCAGGCGCGCGATCACCTCGACGAAGCGCTCGGTATAGCCGTTGGCGACGTCCAGACAGATCTTCCCCACCGGCGCCTGCGCCTTCACCGCCCGGAACTTGTCATGGTCGGCGTCGGCGATGCCCATCGAATAGAAGACGTTGGACAGGACTGCCGATTCCGCCTCCGCCCGGAAGAAGGCGGCCAGCTCGTCCGCCTTGTAATGCTTGTGCAGGGCGGTCATGGCGCCGAAGCGCGACAGGGCGCGGGCCATGCCCATGCTGCCGGTCACGTCCATGTTCGCGGCGATCAGCGGGAAGCCGGTCCAGTCGCGCTTGGTGTGCAGGAAGGTGAAGGTCCGGTTGACGTCCACGTCGTTGCGGCTCTGCAGCGTGCTGCGTTTCGGCCGGATCAGCACATCCTTGAAGTCGAGCTTGAGGTCGCTTTCGATGATCACCGCACACCTACTCATCTCTGTTTGCCGGGCCAACCGCTTTCATCAGGCCCAACAACACAGAGTGGAGGCGATGCCCCGCTTCGGCAAGCGGCATCGGGGTCGCGGTGAGGGGTGCGGCGTTTGAAGCTGTTTCGCCGAAACGAGGGGGATCGCCTCAGTCCTCCGCATCCTCGCCGTCGCCGTTGGCGGGTTCGCTGCCGTCGGCGACATGCACCTGGCAGTCGGCGTTGTTCAGCACCTCCATCAGTTCCGACGGCGGCAGGCGATCGGTGAAGAGCGCGTCGAGCACGCTGACATCGGCCATGCGGATCATGGCGTTGCGGCCGAACTTGGTGTGGTCGGTGACCAGGAAAACCCGGCGCGAGCTTTCGATGATGGCGCGGGCGACGCGCACCTCCTGCTCGTCGTAATCCAGCAGGTCGCCTTCCGAGTCGATGCCGCTGATGCCGATGATGCCGATGTCGACCTTGTAGCGGCGGATGAACTCCACCGTCGCCTCGCCAATGATGCCGCCGTCGCGCTCGCGCACGAGGCCGCCGGCGATGGAGAGCGCGAAGTTCGTGTTCTTGTGCAGGATGGTGGCGACGTTCAGGTTGTTGGTCAGCACCCGCAGCCGCTTGTGGCCGAGCAGGGCCTGGGCCACCGCCTCCGTCGTCGTGCCGATGTTGAGGAAGAGAGAGGCGTCCTCCGGCACATGGCGGGCGACCAGTTCGGCGATGCGGCGCTTTTCCTCCGCCATCAGGGTCTGGCGGGTGGAGTAGGCGATGTTCTCCACGCTGGACGGCACGGTGACGCCGCCGCGGAACCGGCGCACGGCGGACTGGCCGGCCAGATATTCGATGTCGCGGCGGATGGTCTGCGGGGTGACGTCGAAATGCTCGGCCAGCCACTGGATCTGCACCATGCCCTTGGCATGGACCAGAGCAACGATCTCCTGCTGGCGGCGTTCGGCGTCGAGGCGCGCATCCATCGGGGGGCTGTCTCCGGTCGTTGAGTGAGGGGCATCAGTGGATCAGATGCGCGGAATGGGTCAAAGCGAAAACCGTCCGTCCCTGCCGTGCACCCGGTGCAAGCCGGCCGATTCCGCGCTTCGGCGACCCTGCGGCACCGTACGCTGGATATTGTTCGCAACACAAGCATGTTTCTTTACGAAAATGAACGCGCATGCTATGAGATGAAGCCGTGGTTTCGCTGCCGTCCCGCCGGTCGGCGGGCAATTCAGGGTTTGCCGCGAGTCACCACCGACAACGCCATTCAGTACCATTGCCGGGATTTTCAAGAAGCCCGGTCCGCCGACAAGAAGATAACCTATGGGAGAGGAACATGACGCAGGTGTCTGTGCAAGGGGACGGCCGTCCGGGACAGGGCGGCCGGACACGGCTTGGCATTCAGGGGCGTCTGTTCCTGGCCTTCGGCGGGGTGGCGCTGCTGGCCGCCTTCGCCAGCCTGATGGCCTGGTGGTCGCTGACCGAGACCGGGCGGTCGATGGACCAGATCGGCCGCAGCAGCGTGCCGGCCATCGTGCGCTCGCTCAATCTGGCGAAGGACAGCACGGCCATCGCCGCCGATGCGCCCGCGGTGGCCGCCTCGCGCGATGCGGCGGAGCTGGAGGAACGGATGGCCGGGCTGACCCGGCGGCTGGTGGGCCTGCGCGACCGCATCGCGGCGATGCGGGGCGATGCGGGCGGCCTGTCCGCCGAAGCTGACGCGGTTGCCGGTCTGGCGGAGCGCATGGGGGCGGCGCTGGACACGCTGGGCAAGCGCACGGCCGAACGGCTGGCGATGGAGGAGAAGCTCAACGCCCTGGTCGCCGACGCGGTGATGGCGCATGAGGACTTCACCGATCTGGTGGCGCCGCTGCTGGAGGTGTCGACCCTGTCGGTGAACAATGTGGTGGGCGATCTGGCGGCGGCGCAGGCGGTCGACACCGCCACCAGCCTGGGCCGCCGGCTGGCCCAGGAGGAGTTGCCGGTCATCACCCAGCTGATGGGCGTGCAGGCCAACGGCAACCTTGCCTTCGGCATGATCGCCGCCGCCTCCAGCGTGCCGCACGGGGCGACGCTGAACAACATCCGGTCCAAGTACAATTGGGCGCTGCTGCGCGTCGACAACGCCATCAACGCCATGCCAAAGGACAGTCCGGACCGGCCGGCGCTGGTCAAGGCGCGTGACGGGCTGGCCGCCTTCGGCAGCGGGGCCGGCAGCGTCTTCCGCCTGCGCGACGAGCAGGCGCGCATCACCGCCGACATCGAAAGCGCGCTGGCCGAGACGGTGCGGCTGACCACGGACCTGAACGGCACCATCGAGGCGGTGGTCGCCCATCAGCAGGACCGCACCGGCGCCGACGTGGCGCGGACCGAAACCGCGATTGCCGGGGCCGTCGCCGTCCAGGGAAGTGCCGCGGCGGTGGTGGTGCTGTCCAGCCTGCTGATCGCCTGGTTCTATGTCCGCAACCGGCTGACCCGGCGCCTGCTGCGGGTGATCGACGCCATGCGCGCGGTCGCCGCCGGCGACCTGACGGCCGATGCCAGGGTCGGCGGACGCGACGAGATCGCCGAGATGGCGGGGATCGTCGGCCTCTTCCGCGACAGGAACGCCGAGATCGCCCGCCTGCAGGAGGAGCAGGACGCGATGAAGCAGGCGGCCGATGCCGAGCGGTCGCGCACCGTCCAGACCATCACCGCCAGCATCGAGGCCAGCGTGAAAGAGGCCTCGCGCCACATCGCCGCCGCGTCGGCCGACATGCGCGCGGCCTCGGAAGGCATGTCCGCCACAGCCGAGCAGACCTGCCGCCGCATGACCGACGTGCGCGCCGCGGTCGCCGACACCGCGTCCAACGTGCAGACCGTCGCCGCCACCGCCACCCAGCTGTCGGCCTCCATCGGCGAGATCACCCGGCGGGTCGGCGATTCCAGCCAGATCGCCCGCAGCGCGGTGGACGAGGCGCGCAGCACCAACGAGCTGATGGTGGCGCTGGCCACCGCCGCACAGAAGATCGGCGACGTGGTCGGCATGATCAACGCCATTGCCGGCCAGACCAACCTGCTGGCCTTGAACGCCACCATCGAGGCGGCGCGGGCGGGGGAGGCGGGCCGCGGATTCGCCGTGGTGGCGGAGGAGGTGCGCAGCCTCGCCGGCCAGACCGCCAAGGCGACGGAGGAGATCGCCCAGCAGGTGCAGGCGGTGCGGACGACGGCGCAGGGGGCGGTTTCGGCCATCGACGACATCGGCCGCACCATCGGCCGCATCGACGAGATCACCGCCATGGTCGCCGCCGCGGTGGAGGAGCAGTCGGCCGCCACCGACGAGATCGCGCGCAGCATCGGCCATGCGTCCGACGCGGTGCGCAGCATCGCCGACACGGTGGTTTCAGTGGATGAGGCGGTGAACCGCACCGGCAGCGCCGCCGCCCAGGTGGTGGACGCCACCCGCGCGCTTTCGCAACGATCCGAAAGCCTGAGCGACGATATCGACCGCCTGCTGGGCCGCATTCGTGCGGCGTGAGCCGCCGGGGTCGCAAAGCGCCGGATCGGCCATATTTCCGATAGGAAAGATGCTCGATCCGGCGTAGCCTCGGAAACATGGTCCGCTGAACAAACATTTTCCTTTTCAAACGCGAACGAACATCATATGTTCCGAAACGAAAGCGGCCGGGTTCGCAAGGAACCGGCGCGGTACGGAGAGGAACTCATGGCAAACGAGTCCGCGGTTACCGACCTGCTGATCGTCGGCGGCGGCGTGAACGGGGCGGGTATCGCCCGCGACGCGGTCGGGCGCGGGATGTCGGTGGTGCTGTGCGAACAGGGCGACCTTGCGGGCGCCACCTCGTCGGCCAGCACCAAGCTGATTCATGGCGGCCTGCGCTATCTCGAATATTACGAATTCCGTCTGGTGCGCGAGGCGCTGCAGGAGCGCGAGGTGCTGCTGCGCGCGGCCCCGCACATCATCTGGCCGATGCGCTTCGTCCTGCCCCATGACAGCAGCATGCGCCCGGCCTGGATGGTGCGCATCGGACTGTTCCTTTACGACCATCTGGGAAAGCGCAAGCTTCTGCCGGGTTCGCACGGCGTCGACCTGACCAGCTCGCCGGCCGGAAGGCCGCTGTCGGGCGGTTTCACCAAGGCGTTTGAATATTCGGACTGCTGGGTGGAGGACAGCCGGCTGGTCGTGCTGAACGCGATGGACGCGCGGGCCCGCGGGGCGGAGATCCTGACCCGCACCCGCTGCGACAGGGCGGTCCGCCGCGACGGGCTGTGGGAAGCGACGCTGGTCGACGTGAACACCGGCGCCACCCGCACCGTCCGCGCCCGCGCGCTGGTGAATGCCGCCGGCCCCTGGGTGCGCGAGATGATCGCCAAGCGCACCGGCGTCACCGTCGACAAGTCGGTGCGTCTGGTGAAGGGCAGCCACATCGTCGTTCCGAAGATGTTCGACGGCGACCACGCCTACATCTTCCAGAACGACGACCGCCGCATCGTCTTCGCCATCCCGTACGAGCGCGATTTCACCCTGATCGGCACCACCGACCTCGATTATTCTGGCGATCCCGGCGCGGTGGCGATCGCTCCTGAGGAAATCACCTACATGTGCCGGGCGGTCTCGCGCTATTTCGCGAAGCCCGTGCGCGAGAGCGACGTGGTGTGGACCTACAGCGGCGTCCGCCCGCTGTTCGACGACGCCAGCGGCAACGCCTCGGCCGTCACCCGCGACTATGTGCTGGAGATGGACGAGCCGGCCGGCGAGGCGCCGATGCTGTCGATCTTCGGCGGCAAGATCACCACCTTCCGCCGGCTGGCGGAGGAGGCGACGGAGAAGCTGGGCAAGGCGCTCGGCAAGGGCGGCGCCACCTGGACTGCCGACGCGCCGCTGCCCGGCGGCGACATCGCCGACGCCGATTTCGCCGGCTTCCTGGCCGGGCTGAAGCGCAGCCGGCCCTGGCTGCCCGATGCGATGGCCCATCGGCTGGCGCGCGCCTACGGCACGCGGGTCGAGCGGCTGCTGGGCGACGCCAAGGGGCTGGGCGACCTGGGCATCGATTTCGGGGGCGGCGTCTTTGAAGCCGAACTCGACTACGCCATGCGGGAGGAGTTCGCCATGACCGGCGACGACTTCCTGTGGCGGCGCTCCAAACTTGGGCTGCACCTGGACGCTGCGATCCGGGACGCCATCGGTGGCTGGTTCGACCGGCGCCGCGAAGCTACGGCCAACAGGGATACGAGCGGTGATACCGCCGGCCTGCGGTCGATGGGAGGACTACGGTGACACTCACACTGGAAGGCGTGGCGAAGCGCGTCGGCGCCGAGCAGCATCTCCACCCGCTGTCGCTGGAGCTGCAACCCGGCAGCTTCAATGTCCTGCTGGGGCGGACGCTGGCCGGCAAGACGACGCTGATGCGGCTGATGGCCGGGCTGGACGCGCCCAATGCCGGCCGGGTGCTGGAGAACGGCAAGGACGTCACCGGCACGTCGGTGCGCCATCGCGACGTGGCGATGGTCTATCAGCAGTTCATCAACTACCCGGCGATGACGGTGTACGAGAACATCGCCTCGCCGCTGCGCCGCCAGGGCAAGGACAAGGCGGAGATCGACGCCAAGGTGCGCCGCACCGCCGCCATGCTGCGGATCGAGCCCTATCTACAGCGGCTTCCGGCCGAACTGTCGGGCGGCCAGCAGCAGCGCTGCGCCATCGCCCGCGCGCTGGTGAAGGGCGCCGGCCTGCTTCTGCTGGACGAGCCGCTGGTCAACCTGGACTACAAGCTGCGCGAGGAACTGCGCGCCGAGCTGCGCGACATCTTCGCGGACGGCAAGACCACCGTCGTCTACGCCACCACCGAACCGCAGGAGGCGCTGATCCTCGGCGGCAACGTCACGGTCCTGCACGAGGGGCGGATGCTGCAGACCGGGCCGACCGGCGACGTGTTCCACGCCCCCGCCACGCTGGACTGCGCCGAGGTGTTCAGCGACCCGCCGATGAACGTGGTGGACGCGATCCTGACCAACGACCGGGTGGCGCTGTCCGACGGCACCAGCCTGCCGCTGTCGGCCCATGACCGCAACCTGCCGGCCGGCCCCTGCAAGGTCGGCATCCGCGCCAACCACCTGACGGTGTTGCGCCGGAACGAACGGCTGGTGCCGATCAAGGGCAGGGTGGAGCTGTCGGAGATCAGCGGGTCGGAGACCTTCATCCACCTGCACCATGGCGGAACCACGCTGATCGCGCGCGAGGACGGGGTGCACAGCCATCCCATCGGCAGCGAGATCCAGGTCTATGCCGATCCCGACCGCATCTTCGTCTTCTCCACCGCCGGGCAACTGGTGGCGGCACCCAACTGGCGGCGCGGCGCGCTGCGCAACATCGCTTAAGGGGGCGGGAGCGATGGCGACCATCCAATTCGACAATCTCGGCCACTCCTATCACCCGCACCCGTCCAAGCCTGAGGACTACGCCCTGCGCCGCCTGTCGCAGGAGTGGGAGGACGGCAAGGCCTATGCGCTGCTGGGTCCGTCTGGCTGCGGCAAGTCCACGCTGCTGAACATCATCTCCGGCCTGCTGGTGCCCAGCGAGGGGCGGGTGCTGTTCGACGGGCTGGACGTGACCCGCTGCACCCCGGAAGAGCGCAACATCGCCCAGGTGTTCCAGTTCCCGGTGATCTACGACACCATGACGGTGTACGAGAATCTCGCCTTCCCGCTGCGCAACCGCAAGGTTCCGGCTGCCGACGTCGACCGCCGCGTGCGGCAGGTGGCCGAGGCGCTGGACCTGACCGCCGACCTGAAGAAGCGCGCCCAGCGGCTGACGCCGGACGCCAAGCAGAAGATTTCCATGGGCCGGGGCCTCGTGCGCTCCGACGTGGCGGCCATCCTGTTCGACGAGCCGCTGACCGTCATCGACCCGCACACCAAGTGGATCCTGCGGCGCAAGCTGCGCCAGATCCATGAGGAATACCGCCTGACCATGATCTACGTGACCCACGACCAGGTGGAGGCGCTGACCTTCGCCGACAAGGTCGCGGTGATGTACGAAGGCGCCATGGTCCAGCTCGGCACCCCGCAGGAGCTGTTCGAGAACCCGCTGCACACCTTCGTCGGCTATTTCATCGGCAGCCCCGGCATCAACCTGATGCCCTGCACGCTGGGCAACGACCATGCGCTGGTGGACGGGATCCCCATCCCGCTGCCCGACCGCGCCGTCCCCGCTGTGGGTGGCAAGTTCGAGCTGGGCATCCGGCCGGAATTCCTGGAGCTGACGCGCAGCGGCAGTGCAGGATCCATCCCGGTGCAGGTCACCGGCGTGGACGATCTCGGCACCTCCAAGCTGGCGACGGTGCGGCTGGGCAGCCATACGCTGAAGGCCCGGCTGAGCGAGGAGCAGGAAATCCCGGCGCTGGACGCCGCCATCCGTTTCCCCACCCGGTGGACCAAGCTCTACCGCGACAGCCATCTGGTCGGTTAAGGAGCCAAGAGCCATGGATAAGGTCCAGGACAACCGGGCTTGGTTCCTCATCATCCCGGTCTTTCTGATCGTCGCCTTCAGCGCGGTGATCCCGCTGATGACGGTGGTCAATTATTCGGTGCAGGAGATCTTCGGCCCCGGCCAGACCTTCTTCGTCGGCACCGAATGGTTCTCCGCGGTGCTGGCCGACGAGCGGCTGCACGATGCGCTGATCCGCCAGATCATCTATTCGCTGGCGGTGCTGGCGATCGAGATCCCGCTCGGCATCCTGATCGCGCTCGGCATGCCCGGCGGTCGCAGCGCTAAGACGTCGCTGACGCTGGTGCTGCTGGCACTGCCGCTGCTGATCCCGTTCAACGTGGTCGGCACCATCTGGCAGATCTTCGGCCGCGGCGACATCGGCCTGCTGGGCGCCACCTTCCGCGCCATCGGCATCGATTACAACTACACCAACAACTCGGTCCATGCCTGGCTGACCGTGCTGGTGATGGACGTCTGGCACTGGACCAGCCTGGTGGCGCTGCTCTGCTACGCCGGCCTGCAGTCGATACCGCCGGCCTTCTATCAGGCGGCCAAGATCGACGGCGCGTCGAAATGGGCGGTGTTCCGCTACATCCAGCTGCCGAAGATGCGCGGCGTCCTCATCATCGCGGTGCTGCTGCGCTTCATGGACAGCTTCATGATCTACACCGAGCCCTTCGTGCTGACCGGCGGCGGTCCCGGCAACTCCACCACCTTCCTCAGCCAGTATCTGACGCAGATGGCAGTTGGTCAGTTCGACATCGGCAAGGCCGCGGCCTTCTCCATCGTCTACTTCCTGATCGTGCTGCTGTTCAGCTTCATCTTCTACACCATCATCACCCGCACCGGCGAGGGAGAGAAGAAATGAGCAAGGCCGCTGTTCTCGCCCCCGGTTCGTTGGCAGCACCGGCAAACATCCGCCGCTCCACCGCAGGGGTGTCCAAAAGGACAATTGTCCTCGTCTGCTACATCGTCTTCCTCATGCTGCCCATCTACTGGATGGTCAACATGTCCTTCAAGACGAACGAGGAGATCCTGTCGGGGCTGACGCTCTATCCGCACAACCCGACGCTGCGCAATTATGCCGTCATCTTCACTGATCCCAGCTGGTACAGCGGCTACATCAACTCGATCTATTATGTGACGCTGAACACCATCATCTCGCTGACGGTGGCGCTGCCGGCGGCCTACGCCTTCTCGCGTTACCGCTTCATCGGTGACAAGCACGTCTTCTTCTGGCTGCTGACCAACAAGATGGCGCCGCCGGCCGTGTTCCTGCTGCCCTTCTTCCAGCTCTACCAGACGGTCGGGCTGTTCGACACGCACATCGCCGTAGCGCTGGCCCACTGCCTGTTCAACGTGCCGCTGGCGGTCTGGATCCTGGAAGGCTTCATGTCCGGCGTGCCGCGCGAGATCGACGAGATGGCCTACATCGACGGCTACAGCTTCCCGCGCTTCTTCGGCACGGTGTTCCTGCCGATGATCCGGGCCGGCGTCGGCGTCACCGCCTTCTTCTGCTTCATGTTCAGCTGGGTGGAGCTGCTGCTGGCCCGCACGCTGACCTCGGTCGACGCCAAGCCGATCGCCGCCACCATGACCCGCACCGTCAGCGCGTCGGGCATGGACTGGGGCCTGCTGGCCGCGGCCGGCGTGCTGACCATCCTGCCGGGCGCGCTCGTGATCTGGTTCGTCCGCAACTACATCGCCAAGGGCTTCGCCCTGGGCCGCGTCTAAGGGAGGCCGCGCGTCATGGATATGGAATGGATGGCGTGGACCACGCCGACCGCGATCTTCTTCCTCTGCATCGCCCTGATGCTGGCCGGCATGACGGTGTGGGAGGTGGTGTCGCCGACGGTGGAGGCCAAGGGCTTCCTGCCGATGCGCACCACCCGCGGCGACCGCCTGTTCATCGGCCTGCTGGGCAGCGCCTTCATCCATCTCGGCTGGCTCGCCGCGACCGACGTGTCGCTGTGGGGCGCCTTCGCAGTCTCGCTGGCGTGGATCGCGATCGTGATCCGCTTCGGCTGAGAAGGTCAGCTTTTCAAGGGATCCGCCGCCTCCGCCAAGCCGGGGGACTGCGGTAAGAGCAATACGAAACGTCAACCCGACATCAAGTCGATCAAGTGGGAGGAACCATGCTTCAGCACCAGACTCTGCGGCGCCGTCTGACCGGCGCGGTGATGGCCGGCGGCATCGGCGTTCTGCTGGCGATGGGATCGGCCGCGCCGTCCGCCGCCATGACGCCGGAGCAGGAAGCCGTCGCCAAGCGGATCATCGAGGAACTCCAGCCCTCCACGCTGTCCAAGGACGAGCAGATGAAGGAGCTGGAATGGTTCGTGAAGGCGGCCGAGCCCTTCAAGGGCATGGAGATCAACGTCGTCTCCGAAACCATCACCACGCACGAATATGAATCGAAGACGCTGGCCCGCCTGTTCAGCGAGCTGACCGGCATCAAGCTGAAGCACGACCTGATCCAGGAAGGCGACGTCATCGAGAAGCTGCAGACGCAGATGCAGTCGGGACGCAACGTCTACGACGCCTACGTCAACGACAGCGACCTGATCGGCACCCATGTGCGCTACGGCCAGGCGGTCCCGCTGTCCGACTTCATGACGGGCGAGGGCAAGGACGTCACCCTGCCGACGCTGGACATCAAGGACTTCATCGGCACCAGCTTCACCACCGGCCCGGACGGCAAGCTCTACCAGCTGCCCGACCAGCAGTTCGCCAACCTCTACTGGTTCCGCGCCGACTGGTTCGCCCGTCCCGACCTGAAGGAGAAGTTCAAGGCCAAGTACGGGTACGAGCTGGGCGTCCCGCTCGACTGGTCGGCCTATGAGGACATCGCCGACTTCTTCACCAACGACGTGAAGGAAGTCGACGGCGTCCGCGTCTACGGCCACATGGACTACGGCAAGAAGGACCCGTCGCTCGGCTGGCGCTTCACCGACGCGTGGCTGTCGATGGCCGGCGCCGGCGACAAGGGCCTGCCGAACGGCAAGCCGGTGGACGAGTGGGGCCTCCGCGTCGAGGGCTGCCGTCCGTCCGGCGCCTCGGTCGCGCGCGGCGGCGACACCAACGGTCCGGCCGCCGTCTATTCGCTGACCAAGTACATCGACTGGCTGAAGAAGTACGCCCCACCCGAAGCCGCCGGCATGACCTTCTCCGAAGCCGGCCCGGTGCCGGCCCAGGGCAACGTCGCCCAGCAGATCTTCTGGTACACCGCCTTCACCGCCGACATGACCAAGCCGGGCCTGCCGGTGGTCAATGCCGACGGCACGCCGAAGTGGCGCATGGCCCCCTCGCCGCGCGGTCCGTACTGGGAACAGGGCATGAAGCTCGGCTACCAGGACGTCGGGTCCTGGACGCTGCTGAAGTCCACCCCGGCCGAACGCCGCAAGGCCGCCTGGCTCTACGCCCAGTTCACCGTGTCGAAGACCGCGTCGCTGAAGAAGACGCTGGTCGGCCTGACGCCGATCCGCGACAGCGACATCAGGTCCGAGGCGATGACCCAGGTGGCCCCGAAGCTGGGCGGTCTGGTCGAGTTCTACCGCAGCCCGGCCCGCGTTTCCTGGACCCCGACCGGCACCAACGTGCCGGACTATCCGAAGCTGGCCCCGCTGTGGTGGCAGAACATCGCCGAGGCCGTGACGGGTGAGCGCACCCCGCAGCAGGCGATGGACAATCTGGCCGAGCAGATGGAGCAGGTGCTGGCCCGCATGGAGCGCGCCAACATCGGTGGCGAGTGCGCGCCCAAGCTGAACCCGAAGAAGGACGCCAAGGAGTGGTTCGCCGCCCCCGGCGCCCCGAAGGCCAAGCTCGAGAACGAGAAGCCCAAGGGCCAGACCATCGCCTATGACGACCTGCTGAAGGCCTGGAAGGAAGGCCGCGCCCAGTAACGGGCCGGCAGGACGGTTCTTCCTCCCGGCACTTCGTCCTGGTTGGGTCGGGGGTTAACCTCGGGGCGGCGGCACGCCGTCGCCCCTCTCTTATTCAGTGAAGGTCCCCTCTCCCGTCCCGGGAGAGGGAAGGGGCCCAAGCGAAGCTTGGGAAGGGTGAGGGCTGATCCAGGGATCGGAAATCCATGTCCGGATCGCCCCTCACCCTCCCGCCTTCGGCGGGTCCCTCCCTCTTCCGGAGCGGGGGAGGGCATAAAGTCCGAGAATCCACGGGGGACACGCACCATGAGCAAGGCCGGCTACATCCTCGCCATCGACCAGGGCACCACCTCGTCGCGGGCGATCCTGTTCGACGGCCGGGGGACTCCGCTGGCCGAGGCGCGGCGCGAGTTTCTCCAACATTATCCCGGCGACGGCTGGGTGGAGCATGATCCGGCCGACATCCTGCGCGACGTCCGCACCGTGGCCCGCGAGGCGGTGGAGAAGGCGGGGATCGACGTCGCTTCCATCGCCGCCATCGGCATCACCAACCAGCGCGAGACCGCGGTGGTGTGGGACCGCGCCACCGGCGAGCCGATCCACCGCGCCATCGTCTGGCAGGACCGCCGCACCGCCGCGCTCTGCCACGATCTGGTCGCCGCCGGCCATGCCGAGCTGGTGCGCTCCAAGACCGGCCTGCTGATCGACGCCTATTTCTCCGCCACCAAGATCGCCTGGATCCTCGATCACGTGCCGGGCGCCCGTGCGCGGGCCGAGCGTGGCGAGCTGTGCTTCGGCACCATCGACAGTTTCCTGATCTACCACCTGACCGGCCGGCAGGTGCATGCGACCGACGCGACCAACGCCTCGCGCACCATGCTGTTCGACATCCACGCCCAGGATTGGGACGACGAGCTGCTGGCGCTGTTCCGCGTGCCGCGCGCCATGCTGCCGCGGGTCCTCGACAGCTCCGACGACTTCGGCGCTACGGATCCGGAGTTGCTCGGCCGGCCGATCCCCATCGCCGGCGTGGCGGGCGACCAGCAGGCGGCGGCCTTCGGGCAGGCCTGCCTGACGCCGGGCATGGCGAAATCCACCTATGGCACCGGCTGCTTCGCGCTGATCAACACCGGCGAGACGCCGGTCGTGTCCAAGAACCGGCTGCTGACCACCGTCGCCTACCGGCTGAACGGCAAGACCTCCTACGCTCAGGAAGGTTCGATCTTCGTGGCGGGTGCCGCGATCAAGTGGCTGCGCGACGGCATCGGCATCATCACCCATGCCAGCCAGACCGACGACATGGCGACCCGCGTGCCCGACAGCCACGGCGTCTATTTCGTCCCCGCCTTCGTCGGCCTGGGCGCGCCGCACTGGGATTCGGACGCCCGCGCCGCGATCTTCGGCATGACGCTGGACGTCGGCCCCGCTCACATCGCCCGCGCTGCGCTGGAGGCCGTCGCCTACCAGACCCGCGATTTGATGGAGGCGATGGGCGGCGACTGGGGCGGTACCATCAACGCGCTCCGCGTCGACGGCGGCATGGCCGCCAACGACTGGCTCTGCCAGTTCCTGGCCGACCTGCTGGACATGCCGGTCGAGCGCCCGAAGGTGATCGAGACCACGGCGCTGGGCGCCGCCTGCCTTGCGGCCTTGCGGGTCGGCGTGTTCGACGGGCTGGAGTCTGTCTCCGCCGCCTGGGGCAGCGAGCGCCGCTTCGACCCGCGCATGGAGCAGGGCAAGCGCGACCGCCTCTATGGCGGCTGGCGCGACGCCGTGGCGCGAGTGCGGTCGGACCGCTGAGGCGGACGCGATGGTGGGAATTCGCAAAGATTTTGACGCAGACGGACAGGTCGAGCCATCCGTCCGCCGCTAATCTGATTTCGGTTGCGCGCTCCTCCCTCGGGTGCGTCGTCCTCGCCGGTCCAGCGAGGACACTGGGCCGGACGGTTCATGCCGTCCGGCCCGTTTTCTTTTCGGACGGCCTGAAACACCATACGCTTGCAGGATGACCGCCCGGCATGGAATGAGAGAAGAGACGTGCCGCGGAAACAACCGGGTTGTCGGTTGACAACTGATTTTGCGGTCCCATACTCATGCGTTGGAGATCGCAGTGACGCGGAGCAGGCATCCGAAGAAGGAGATCGAAGACGCCGTCCTCTATGCGGAGAGCCGGGGCTGGACCTGTCTCAAGGGGCATGGGCACTGCTGGGGCTTGCTGCGCTGCCCGAACAACGAGAGCGACTGCCGGTGCGGGGAATTCTGCCAGATCTCGGTGTGGAGCACGCCGAGAGTGCCGGAGAACGAGGCGCGCAAGATCCGCAGGGCGGTCGATGGCTGTATCTATGCGGGCCGTCAGGTCGCAGGCAAGCCGTAGGGAGTGGGTGTAGGATGTGGGAATTCGTCCTGAAATTCAGCCTGCCGCCGGGCCGGGAAGAGCCGACGGCATGGCTCGATCCCTTGTTCGAAGCGGGCTGCGACGACGCCACGGTCGGCACCGGCCGGCGCGGGTCCATCGCGCTGGATTTCTCGCGGGAGGCGGATTCCGCAGAAGCGGCGGTCCGTTCCGCCATCGCGGACGTGCTGTCGGCGATCCCCGGTGCCCGACTGGCCGAAATCGCGCCGGATCTGGTGAATCTCGCGGATCTGGCCGAGATCGTCGGCTGTTCGCGCCAGAACATCCGGAAATATGCGGCCGGCGAGATCAGGACGGTGACGGCCGCATTCCCCGACCCGGTCTATACCGGCAATCCCAGCCTGTGGCGCTTGGCCGAGGTGCTGGTCTGGTTCGAGCGCAACAGCGACCTTCATCCCGACCCCCGGATGATCGAGCTTGCGCGCGTCGCATCGGAGGTCGGCGCCGAAATCCAGCGTCGGCGGCTTGCCGGACTGATCGCCGCCGAGTGAAGAGGTCGAGTGGAGAGGGCGGAACGGGATCCGCCCTCCCGGCCGGCCTATCCTCACACCCCCTCGGGGCTGGTCACCATGTGGCGAATCTCGCTCTTCAGCAGCTTGCCGGTGGCGGTGTGGGGCAGGCTGTCGACGAAGCGGACGTCGTCGGGGATGCACCATTTCGCGACCTTGCCCTCGAAGACCGCCAGCAGCTCCTCGCGGGTGACGGCCGAGTCCGGCTTGCGCACCACGACCAGGACCGGGCGCTCGCCCCACTTCTCGTCGGGGACGGCGACGGCGGCGGCTTCCTGGACGCCCGGATGGCCGACGGCGATGTTCTCCAGGTCGATGGAGCTGATCCACTCGCCGCCGGACTTGATGACGTCCTTGGTGCGGTCGACGATCTGGACATAACCGTCGGCGTCCATCGTCACCACGTCGCCGGTCTCGAACCATCCCGGCACCATCTGGTGCGCCGGGCTTTCGGTCACGCCGAAATAGCCGGAGCAGACGGTGGAGCCGCGCACCAGCAGGCGGCCGAAGCTGGTCCCGTCGCGCGGCACGTCGTTGCCGGAGCCGTCGACGACGCGGAACTGCACGCCGCAGATCGGCCGCCCCTGCTTGGAGGCCAGCGCCAGGGCGTCGTCGGCGCTCAGCCCCGCATGCTTGCCCTTGGGCATGTTGGCGAGGCCGAGCGGGCTGGTTTCCGTCATGCCCCAGGCATGCAGAACCTCCACCCCCATCTCGCGGAAGCGCTGGATCATCACCGGCGGGCAGGCGGAGCCGCCGATGGCGATCCGTCGCATGCTGGTCAGCTTCTTCTTGTTCGCATCCAGCCAGTTCAGCAGGGCGAGCCAGACCGTCGGCACGCCGGCGGTGTTGGTGACCTTCTCGGCCTCGAACAGCTCGTACAGGCTGGCGCCGTCCAGCTTGCCGCCGGGGAAGACCAGCTTGGCACCGACCATCGGCGCGGCATAGGGAACGCCCCAGGCGTTGACGTGGAACATCGGCACCACCGGCAGAACCACGTCCGCCGCCGACAGGCCGAACACGTCCGGCATGCAGGCGGCCATCGCGTGCAGGTAGGAGGAGCGGTGGCTGTACAGCACGCCCTTCGGGTTGCCCGTGGTCCCGGAGGTGTAGCACATGCCGCAGGCGGTGGTCTCGTCCAACTCCGGCCAGTCGAAGCTGCCGGGCTGGTCGGCCAGCAGATCCTCGTAGCACAGTAGGCCGGGCAGCGAGGATTGCGGCATGTTGGCCCGGTCGGTCATCACGACGATGCCCTTCAGCCCGGTCAGCTCATGGGCGATGCCCTCCAGCAGCGGAACGAAGGTCAGGTCGGTGAACAGCAGCCGGTCTTCGGCGTGGTTGACGATGTAGGCGATCTGTTCCGGGAACAGGCGCGGGTTGATGGTGTGGCAGACCATGCCCGAGCCGCCGATGCCGTAATAGCATTCCAGGTGGCGGTAGCCGTTCCAGGCCAGCGTGCCGATGCGGTCGCCCGGCTTCATTCCCAGCGCCGCCAGCGCGTTGGCCAGCTTCTGCGCGCGGACCCAGGCGTCGGCATAGGTGTAGCGGTGGATCGGCCCCTCGGTGGTGCGCGACACGATCTCGGTGTCGGCGTGGTAGAGCGCCGCATGACGCAGGATCGACGTCACCAGCAGCGGCTCGTTCATCATCATTCCACGCAGCATCGTTTCACTCCCGGTTCGCTTCTCTTCTGTGTGGGCGTCTTCCGCCTCGGGTCTTCGTCATGCGCGCAGGTGGCGAGCCGCCGTTCGGCGTCGGCCTCCATCGCCTTCAACTCGACGATCACCTCGGCGATTTCCGATTGCATCCGTTCAAGCTCGGCCAGCCGGGTCCGGATCTTGTTCAGCCCGTCGCGGTACTGCCCGGCGCTGGGCCGGCCCGAGCGGTAATGGGCGAGATATTCGGCGATCTGCTCCAGCGAGAATCCCACCCGCCGGAACTTCAGGATCAGGATCAGCCGCGCGCGGTCGCGGTAGGTGAATACACGGCGTCCCCCGCCCGCTGCGGCGTCAGCAGTCCCTTCTCCTCGTAAAAGCGCAACGCCTGCGGCGTGAGGTCGAACTCCGCCGCCAGTTCCGTCACGCCGTAAACCCGATCCCGTTCGGACATGGACAATCCCCTGCGCCAGCGGATTTCGCCACGGGCGCAGGGGGAAGTCAACGTCAATGAGCTAAAGCGGGCTTTAGATCGTTTCGGGCGTCACACCGGGCGTCACCCGGCGCGCACCTGGGAAAGGAAGCGGTCCACCTCGCGGCTCAGCGTGTCGGTGTGGCCGGACAGCTGACGGACGGAGGTCAGAACCTCGTAGGCGACCTTGCCGCTCCGGCCGGCGGCCTGGTTGACGCCGCCGATGCTGTCGGAGACGGTCTGCGTGCCCTGGGCTGCCTGCTGGATGTTGCGGCTGATCTCGCGGGTCGCGGCCCCCTGCTCCTCGACGGCGGACGCGATGGAGGTGGCGACCTCGTTGATGTGGCCGATGACCCGGACCACCTCCTGCAGTTCTCCCACCGCCTCGCCGGTCATCGACTGGATGTCGGCGACCTGGACCGCGATGTCGTCGGTGGCCTTCGCCGTCTGGTTGGCGAGCGCCTTCACCTCGCTGGCGACCACGGCGAATCCCTTGCCGGCATCGCCGGCGCGGGCGGCCTCGATGGTGGCGTTCAGCGCCAGCAGGTTGGTCTGGCTGGCGATGGAGTTGATCAGTTCCACCACCGCGCCGATCCGCTGGACGGCCTGGGCCAGCCCGTCGACCTTGCCGTTGGCGCGCTCGGCGATGCCGACCGCCTCGCGGGCGATCTCGGACGACTGGCCGACCTGCCTGCTGATCTCGCCGATGGAACTGGTCAGCTCCTCCGTCGCGGCGGCGACGGTCTGGACGTTGGCGGAGGTCTGTTCCGTCGTCACGGCGACGTCGCTGGCCAGCCGGCCGGTCTGGTCCGCCGCCTGGGTCACCGCGCCGACCCGGCTTTCCATGCCCGCTGTTTCCTCGACCACCGCATGGATGACGCCGCCCACCGCCTGCTCGAACCGGTCGGCCAGATCGGCGATGGCGCGCTGCTTGTCCGCTTCGGCGCGGCGGGCCTGCTCGGCCTGTTCGGCTTCGAGCCGCTGCTTGGCCAGCGCGTTCTCCTTGAACACCTGCGTGGCCCGGCTCATGTCGCCAAGCTCGTCGCCGCGGCCGATTTCCGGGAAGGTGACGGTCAGGTCGCCGTCGGCCATAGACCGCATGCGGTCGGCCAGGGAGCGGATGGTGGCGCTGATGTTGTGCCCGACCAGCGCCAGCAGGACGATGGCCGGCAGGGCCAGCACCGCGATGACGCCGAGAAGGGTCCAGAGCTGCGACAGGAACTCGGTCCACAGGTCGTCGATGAAGACGCCGGTGCCGATGAAGATCCGCCAGGGCTGGAACCCCTTCACATAGGCCAGCTTCACCGCCGTCTCGCTGCCGCCGACCGTGCGCGGCCAGTCGTAGGCGTAGGTTCCTTCGCCCCTGGCCCTGACGATGCCGATCAGCGCCGGGATGACCGGCACGCCCGCCGCGTCCTTGATCCCCGACACGTCCTTGCCCATTAGTGCCTTGTTGACGTGGGCGAAGCCGACATTGTCGTAGGTGTGCGCGAACAGATACTCGTCGCCGCTGTAGCGGATGGCGAGGAAGGCATCCTTGAAGCGGGCCTGCGCCTCGTCGCGGGACAGGCGTCCTGCCGCGACCTCGTTTTCGAATCGGGCCGCCATGCTGTGCCCGGCCTCGACCATGAAGCGCAGGGCATCGACGCGGTCCTGGTACATGCGGTTGTAGCTGAGATAAAGCCCGGCGCCTGCGATTGCCATGCAGGCCAGGCTGGCTGTCGCCACCAGCATCAGCAGCTTCGCGCGGATAGAAAGAGAAGATTTGGTCATTGACCACCACCTTTCGGCGTATTGCAGTCGCCTTGTCGTGCAAGGTGCCGTTCAGGAAATTGTTGTCCGAATATTGAACGAAATCCCTAACGGTAGACCGCGCTACGGTGTCGCATGGGGATATGACAGGCTACCGGCGAGGCGGTTCGAATATTTGAGGTAATTTGCGGGAAAGCCTTGGCAGCGCTTGCACTGGTTTTCTCTGCCTCCGCGCCCCGCACGCGGTACGGGGTCCCCCCGAGTGTGTGTCAGAGAATTCACATGACAAGCTGAGGCAACCGATACTTCCTGCGGCCGTGAAGCGGGCGGCCGCCTTGTCATGGGGCAGGCGGACTACGCCGGTGCGACTTGGAAATGGGGAGAGTGGCGCGTGACGGGGAAGACCTGCGTTTTCCGCAGGATTTTCGGCGATCCGTGGGACCTTGCCGCGGCATTCGGCTTGTTGGCGCTGCTGGTTCTGGTCGCCGCCACCTTCCGCCATTACGGCATCTCCAACGACGAGGAGGTGCAGCATGTCTACGGCGCCAAGTTGATTGACTGGTACCGCAGCGGCTTCACCGACGATTCTGCCTTCACCTACAAGAACCTCTATCTTTACGGCGGGCTGTTCGACATGGCGGCGGTGGCGCTCGCGCCGCTGCTGCCCTTCGATCCCTACGAGACGCGGCACCTGCTGTGCGCCCTGACCGGGGTGGCGGGCGTGGCGGTGGTCTGGGCGGTCGGGCGCCGGCTGGCCGGGCCGCGGGCGGGGCTGCTCGCCGGGCTGCTGTTGGCGCTGTGCGGCCCCTGGTACGGTGGCCTGTTCAACCACACCAAGGACGTGCCCTTCGCCGTGCTGATGATGGCGGCGGTGGCGCTGCTGATCCGGATCGTCGGGCAGATGCCGCGGCCGCGCTGGGGTACGGTGCTGGGGTTCGGCCTCGTCGTGGGGCTGGCGCTGGGGATCCGGGTCGGGGCGCTGATGCTGGCCGGCTATGTGGCGGCGGCGCTGGTCGGCTGGGTGCTGGCCGGCGGCCTCTCCGCGGCCCGGCTGCGCCAGGGCATATCCGGCGCGCTGCGCCTGCTGCCGGCCCTTCCGGTGGTCTATGGCGTGATGGCGGTCTTCTGGCCCTGGGCGGTGCTGGAACAGCTGAATCCCCTGCGGGCGCTGGCCGATTTCTCGCACTTCAACTACCCGATCCGCACCATGCTGGGCGGCACCGAATATTGGATGTACGAGGTGCCGCGCAGCTATCTGGCCTGGTATCTCGCCATCAAGCTGCCGCTGGTGATGCTGGCCGGGGCGGCGCTGGGGTTGCTGGTGCTGCCCGGCATGATGCGCCCCGACCTCGCGGTGGGAGAGAAGGGCCGGGAGGAGGAGGGATGGGCGCGCGCGGTCGCTTGCGGGCTGGTGGCACTCGCCGCGCTGTTCCCGGTGGTCTGGTTCACCGTCACCCATGCCCCCGGCTATACCGCGATCCGCCATTTCCTGTTCGTGCTGCCGCCGCTGGCGGTGCTGGGCGGGATCGGGCTCGACCGCCTGCTGGGATGGGCCGGCGCCTGGAAGTTGGGCGTGTCGCAGCGTACCGGACGCGGTCTTTCCGCTTCGGCATTGGCCGGTCTCGCGCTGGCGCTCGTCCTCGGCCGCGAGGCGGTTGTGCTGGAAAGCCTTCACCCCAACGAATATGTCTATTTCAACGAACTGGTCGGCGGCGTCGCTGGTGCCGTGCGCAAATACGATGTCGATTACTGGGCCAACAGCCTGCCCGAAGCGGTGGAGACCCTGTCGGAGGTGATCGCAGAGGAGGAGGCGCGCACCCACCGTCACCGCACCTACAGCGTCGCAGTCTGCGCGGAACCGCTGGCCTTCGAGAAGCTGGCGCCGGCCAACATGCGCTGGGTGACCGACTGGACCCGCGCCGACTTCTTCATCGCCCCGACCCAGGAGGATTGCGACACGCTGATGACCGGCCCGACGGTGGCCGAGGTCGAGCGCGGCGGCGCCCTGCTGGCGGTGGTGAAGGATTTGCGCAAGCCCCAGGATCCGGCCGAACTGGTGGAGGTCGCCCGCCTGCGCACCGGCCGTCAGCAGCGCCACTGGTGGTAATGGACGCTCACCCCCGCGGCAGGAACCGGCTGCGGTCCAGCCCGTGGCGGGCCATCTTTTCGTTCAGGGTGCGGCGGGGGATGTCCAGCAGGTCCATCACCGCCTTGATATCACCCTTGCAGCGCTCCAGCGCCTGTTCGATCGCGCGCCTTTCGAACGCATCGACCTGATCGGCGAGCGCGCGGGGGCTGCTGCGGCCTCGCCGCCGACCGGCCGGCGGCGCAGCAGCCCGGCGACGCCGCTCCGCCCGACCGACAGGACATGGCGTTCGGCAAGGTTGCGCAGCTCGCGGACATTGCCGGGCCAGTCATGGGCCAGCAGGGCGTCGAGGTCGGCCGGCTCCAGCAGGCGCGGCTCCCGGCCATGGCGGGTGGCGAACTCGGCGGCGAAATAGTCGAACAGCAGCGGGATGTCCTCCGCCCTGGCTCGCAGCGGCGGGATGTGCAGCTCCGCCACGTTCAGCCGGTAATAGAGGTCGGCGCGGAACCGCCCCTCCTCGCTGAGGTCCAGCAGGTCGATCTTGGTCGCCGCCACCAGCCGTAAATCGACCGGGACCTGCTTGTTGGAGCCCAGCCGTTCGATGGTGCGTTCCTGCAGGGCGCGCAGCAGCTTGACCTGGATGGCCATCGGCATGCTTTCGATCTCGTCCAGGAACAGGGTGCCGCCGCTGGAATGCTCCAGCTTGCCGGCGCGGCGCTGGGTGGCGCCGGTGAAGGCGCCGGGCTCGTGCCCGAACAGCTCGCTTTCCGCCATGCTGTCGGGGATGGCACCGCAATTGACGGCAACGAAGGCGCCTTTCCGCCCCCTGGCGCCGAAATCATGCAGGCAGCGGGCGACCAGCTCCTTGCCGGTGCCGGTTTCGCCGTGGATCAGCACGCTGGCGCTGGTGGCGGCGAGGTCCATCAGGTCGCGCCGCAGCTCGGCGATGGCGGGGGAGGTGCCGATCAGCCGCGTCTCGATCCCGCCGCCGCCCGCCCGGCGGCGCAGGCCGCGATTCTCCAGAACCAGCCGCCGCTTCTCCGCCGCGCGGCGGATGACGGCGACCAGATGGTCGGGCTCGAAGGGCTTTTCGATGAAGTCGTAGGCGCCGCGCCGCATCGCCTCCACCGCCAGCGCCACGTCGCCATGACCGGTCACCAGGATCACCGGCAGGTCGGCGTCGCGCTCCAGCGCCCGTTCCAGAACCGCCATGCCGTCCATGCGCGGCATCCGCACGTCGGTGACCAGCACGCCGGGGAAGTCGGGCGACAGCAGGTCCAGCGCCGGCTGCGGTGTTTCGAAGCCTTGCGCGGCGAAGCCGGCCAGCTGCAGCCATTGCGTCACCGACACGCGCATCGCCGGCTCGTCGTCGATGAACAGCACGGGGGTGGCGGCCGGATCGGTCTTCATCTCGCTCCTCGCTCCGCATCGGATGACTGGGCCTCCGGCAGCTGGACGATGAAGCAGGCGCCGCCGTCCGGATTGTTCTCCGCCCTCAATGTGCCGCCGAAGTCCCGCACGATGCCATAGGACAGCGACAGCCCCAGGCCAAGCCCCTGTCCGACCTCCTTGGTGGTAAAGAAGGGGTCGAACAGCTGGAACTGGTGCGCCTCGGCGATGCCGGTGCCGCTGTCGCGGATGCGGATCTCCCAGCCCTCCGCGTTGCGGGCGGCGGTCAGGGTCAGGCGCCGCTCGTCGCAGCCGTCCATGGCGTCGGCGGCGTTGCGCAGCAGGTTGACGAAGACCTGTTCCAGCCGCACCGCGTCGCCGCGCACGCGGGCGTCAGGCGGAATCGACTGCTCCACCCGCATCTCCTCCTCGCGCAGGCGGGGGGCGAGCAGGGCCAGTGCGCGCTCCATGGCGCGGGCGACCGGCACCGCTTCCACACGCGCCGGCCCCTTGCGGGCGAAGTCCTTCAAATGGCCGGACAGCACCGCCATCCGTTCCGCCAGATCGCCGATCATGGCGAGGTTGTCGCGGACCATCGCCGTCTCGCCCCGCTCCGCCAGCAGCCGGGTGGAGGCGACGAAGGTGCGGATGGCAGCCAGCGGCTGGTTGATCTCATGGGCCAGCGCCGCCGACATCTGGCCCAGCGCCGCCAGCTTGCCGGCCTGCACCAGCTCCTCCTGCGCCTCGCGCAGGACGCGGTTGGCGGTCAGCAGTTCGGCGGTGCGCTCCTCCACCCGGCGCTCCAGCGTCGCCCGCGCCTCCCGCTGCAGCCGCAGGGTCTGCCGCCGCTGCCAGCCCAGCGCCAGGGCGGCGGCCAGCAGCAGGAATCCCATTGCGGTCAGCACCGCCGCCCCGGCCGCCTGGGCCTTCACCGGCTCCAGATCGGACAGGAGGCGGATGGTCCAGCCGAACTCGGGCAGGGCAAGCTCCTGCATCAGATAGGCGCGCAGAGGGGCTGTCCGCCGCGGCCGGAAACCGGATCGGGCAGGCCGACCAGCCGGGCGCCGCCTTCGATCACCGGCCCGTCATGGAGGCCGAGCGGCATCACCTCGCTGCGGTCGTACTGGCGGGTCTGTGCCAGCCGCGCCTTCACCGCGTCGGGGAGCGGGCGCAACGCTTGGTATTTCCAGTCCGCATGGCTGGACAGGAAGACGATGCCGTTCTCGTCGGTCACCAGCACCCGCTCGCCGCCGGCGGCCCAGTCGCGCTGGAGCGGTTCCAGGTCGATCTTGACCACGGCGACGCCGATCAGCCGTTCGCCCAGGCGCACCGCATGCGACAGGAAATAGCCGGGCAGGCCGGTGGTGACGCCGATGCCGAAATAGCGCCCGCTGCCGGCCTCCACCGCCTGCCGGAAATAGGGGCGGAAGTCGTAGTTCTGGCCGACGAAACTCTGCGCCGGATCGGCCCAGTTGCTCGCCGCCAGCGCTAGCCCGCTGCGGTCCACCACATAGAGCGCCGCCGATCCGGCCGCCGCGTTCGCCGTCTCCAGCCGCCGGTTCACGGCGTCGCGCAAGGCGGCCGACGGTGAGTCCAGCAGGTCCAGCACCTCATGGTCGCGGGCGACCAGGAAGGGCAGATAGTCGTAACGGCCGACCGCGTTGCGGATGCTGCTGGCATAGAGCCCCAGCCGCTGGTCGCCGTTCAGGATCAGGGCCGACCGCGCATCGGCCTCCGCCCAGCGGTAGGCGCCCCAGCAGGCCAGCGCCGTGACCGCGGCCAGTGCCGCGACGAGGAGCGCCAGCCTGCGGCGCCGCAGCGGACGGGTGGAGACGATGTCGGCCATCCCCCGTCTATGGGACCGCAGGGGCGATGCTGTCCAGCGCCTTTTGCCTGCGGTGGTATGCACCGGGAGCGTCGAGAATCCCCAGAGAAACGGGCCGAACATCTTTGAATGAACGTTCAATCAAAAACAATGGGATCAGTCGACGAAATGGATAGGCCAAATGAATGGTGCGCCCGGTTGCGACATCGCGCCGCTTCTGTTGTTTGCGTCACTTTCATGAATCTGCAAAGCCGGCTATGGTGCGCCCCTGCCGGCTTGGGCTTGACCTTTGGACGGGACCCGGAATCGGGATCGAGAGAGGGGAAAACAGGATCATGGACGCCGACTCCATTCGCGCCGCCTACCGTCGCTATGCGGGATTCTACGACAAGGTGTTCGGGGTGCTTCTGGCGTCCGGCCGCCATGCGGCGGTGGAGTGGCTGAACCGCCGCGGGAACCTGCGGATCCTGGAGGTCGGTGTCGGCACCGGCCTGTCGCTGTCCGATTACCGCAAGGACAACCGCGTCGTCGGCATCGACCTGTCCACCGACATGCTGAAGGTCGCGCAGGAGCGGGTGGAGCGCGAGAAGCTCGACAATGTCGAAGGGCTGCTGGAGATGGACGCCGGCAAGCTGGCCTTCGCCGACGGCAGCTTCGACGTGGTGGTCGCCATGTATGTCATGACCGTCGTCCCCGACCCCCAGGGCACGATGGCGGAGCTGGAGCGCGTCTGCAAACCCGGTGGCGACATCGTGATCGTCAACCATTTCGCCGCCCCCCGCCCCGGTGTCCGCCGTGCCGTGGAGGGCTGGCTGTCGCCGCTGTCCAAGAAGCTGGGCTGGCGGCCCGACTTCACCCTGGACGCCATGATGACCGGATCGCGGCTGGCGGTGGAGAGCATCCGCACCCTGCCGCCCTTCGGGCTGTTCAGCCTGCTGCATTGCCGGCGGGGGTAGGGGCGCCGCCGGCAATCGGCGTGGCGGCCCAACCCGCGTGACCGCCCGCGCCGGCTCCTGTTAGTCTGTCGGTCATCACACAGGCGATCAGGGGGACGGGCCATGGCCGAGCAGGGCGGAGATCTGGCGGGAAAGCGGATTCTGGTGCCGGAAAGCCGGGATCTCGACCTGTTCGCCGGCATGATGGAACAGCATGGGGCCGAGACCATCCGCTGCCCGATGGTGAAGATCCTCGACCTCGACGACCCGGCGCCGGCCCGGGACTGGCTGGACCGGCTGCTGGCCGAAGGTTTCGACGACATCGTCCTGCTGACCGGCGAAGGGCTGCGGCGGCTGATGACGGTCGCCCGCGCCATGGAGCGCGAGGCCGAGGTGATCGCCGCCATCGGCCGGGCGCGCGTCTTCGTCCGCGGGCCGAAGCCGGTGAAGGCTCTGCGGGAGATCGGCTGCACCCCGTTCAAGTCCGCTCCCGCGCCGACCACCGACGGCGTCATCACCATGCTGTCGGAGGAGGATATGGCCGGCCGCCGCGTCGGCATCCAGCTCTACCCCGGCAACCCGAACGAGCCGCTGCTGGAGACGGTGCGGGCGCGCGGCGGCACGCCGGTGGCGGTCACGCCCTACCGCTACGCCGACGATTCCGAGACCGGGGCGGTGCAGAGCGCCATCCGCGACATGGCGGCCGGGCGGATCGACTTCGTCGCCTTCACCGCCTCGCCCCAGGTGCGGCGCCTGCATGAGGTGGCGGAGGCCTGCGGCCTTGCCGACGAGTTCCGCCAGGGCTTCGCCAGGACCCGGATCGCCGCCGTCGGCCCGGTGGTGGCCGAGGCGGTGGAGGCGGCCGGCGGCACCGTCGCCGTTTCCCCGGAATCGACTTTCCATATGAAGCCGCTGGTCAATGCCATCCGCCGCCTGCTGACCGAGGGGGCAGGGGTCCGATAGGCTTGGCGGGGAGGGGCGCGGGGCAGCGGGTCGAGCAGCGACCTTTCGCCCCACCCACCCTTTGCGCGGCTTTGTTGATAACAATTCTCACTCTCGCTTAACCTTTGACGCGCAGTGTTGGCGCCGGCCGTCGGGGCATTTTCCGCGGCCGGCCGTTGCCAGGAGCGTCGCCATGTCCGTCACCCCCTTCCCCTGCCTCGCCGCGCGCTCGCGCTGGTGCTTCTGTCGGCCGGACTGGCCGGGGGCGGGTCCGCCCTCGCGGCGGATCTGTCGACGAAGGAGAAGCTGGGGGAGGCGCTGTTTTCCGACCATAATCTGTCGGCCAACCGCACCCAGGCCTGTTCCGACTGCCACAATCCCGATTTCGGCTTCGCCGATCCGCGCACCGGCGGTGCCGGCGGGGCGGCATCCGTCGGCGACAACGGTAAGTCGGTCGGCGACCGCAACGCGCCGACGGCGGGCTATGCCGCCTTCACGCCCGCCTTCCACATCACCGCCGACGGCAAGGCGATCGGCGGACAGTTCTGGGACGGCCGCGCCGCGACCCTGAAGGATCAGGCCGGCGGCCCGCCGCTGAACCCGGCGGAGATGGGGCTGACCTCCAAGGAGCAGGCGCGCGACAGGTTGGCCGAGAACCCGGACTATGCCCGCGCCTTCGTGGCGCTCTATGGCACCGGCGTGCTGGACGATGCGGAGCGCGCCTATGACGCGATGAGCGACAGCCTCGCCGCCTTCGAGAAGACCGACCGCTTCGCGCCCTTCGATTCGAAATACGACCGCCATCTGCGCGGCGAATACAAGATGACGCCGGAGGAGGATCTGGGCATGACCCTGTTCTTCTCCACCCAGTTCACCAACTGCAACCAGTGCCACAAGCTGAAGCCGATGCCGGCCGCCGCCGGGGAGATGTTCACCAACTACGAACACCACAACATCGGCGTGCCGGCGAACCCGGCCCTGCGCGAAGCGTCGGGCAAGCCAGCGAGCTTCGCCGACCGCGGCCTGCGCGACAATCCCGCCGCGGCCAAGCCGGCGTTCGAGGGCAGGTTCAAGACACCCAGCCTGCGCAACGTCGCCGTGACCGGCCCCTACATGCACAACGGCGTCTTCAAGGATCTGGAAACGGTGGTCCGCTTCTATGACCACTACAACAACCGCACGGAAAAGGCGGCGATCAACCCGGAGACCGGCAAGCCCTGGGGCCCGCCCGAGGTGGCGGCGAACCTGTCCAGGAAGGAGCTGGAATCGGCCCCGGCGCTGGATACCCGCCGCGTCAAGGCGCTGGTGGCCTTCATGAAGACGCTGACCGACGCACGGTACGAGCATCTGCTGAAGTGAAGTGCGGCCCCCTTTCAGCCGCCGATGTCGATCCGGTAAAGCTCCAGATCCAGCAGTTCCATCGTCATCCGGCGGCGGCCGGCGGTCTTGCGGGCGCTCAGCTTGCGGGCCAGCGGCCGGCTGAGCCAGGCTGCGCGGGCGCGGTCGATCAGGGCGGTGCAGCGATGGGACAGGTTGGCGTTCATGGCTGGTCAGCTTTCTCGCACGGGATGTCGGGGTGGGCGGATTGATGCGCTGGCGGCAGGCTCCTGTGAGCGGTTGCAGTAAGAATGTCGCGGCACTGTGACAGTTTCTATCGCCCGAAGGTTTAGTCCATCGGCCATAGGGCAGGGTTTTCGCCCTTTTCTCCCCCATCTTCGACCAAAGAAGGAGGGGTGACGGAGGGAATCACATCACCACGCCGACCAGCCGCCGCAGCGCGTCGCGGGCCTCGCCGTCGAGAACGGGCAGTCCGCCGCGGGCGTCCAGCATGTAGGCGCCCGGATCGGACAGGGTGCGCATGGCGAATCCGGCCACGGTCGGCGGTTCGGTGCTGAGCGGCTGCGACTCGTAGACGGGAGTGAAGCTGCAGCCGGCAAGCAGCGCGCGGATCATCAGCGCCTCGTCGGAGGTGGCACCGGCCGCCGGGGTGTTGATGCCGAACAGCAGCCGTTCCGCCTCGGCCTCCGTCACCAGTCCGCGCTCCAGCAGGATGTCGACCATGGCGGAACTGGTCATCACCGGTGCGGCACGCCCCTTCCAGCAGAAGCGGCCGTCGTCCCAGCCGACGTCGAGGCTGCGGAAGATCATGTGCGGTTCGCCGCCGCCGGGCGCGCCGGCGACGATGTAATTGACCCGCAGCAGGCCGTTCCACGCACCCGCCGGGGCGACGATGCTGGAAACGCCGCCCCGGGTCAGGCGCAGGTAGGTGTCGTTGATGCCCGACGGTTCAAAATCGAAAAGCATGGCCTGTTCACCTCGCTGCCGGCCGGCGGGCCCGGTTTTCCGATTGCCCAGCCTTCGTTCCGGGAGTCAGGTGAGTGGCGGTCCGGCCTGCGCAAACTGCCCATGCGGATGGCCTCCCTTTGCGCAGAAATGCGAAAGGCGGTAGGCCGATCTGCCGGCCACCGCCTTTCGACTCCGCGCCAACGGAGGGTTCCGGGTGAGGCCTACTGGTTGGCCGGCCCCAGGAACACGCTGTCGCGGCTGTTCTTTTCGGCGGTCACGGTGTCCGCCAGCTGGAAGGTCAGCGGCAACGAGGCGGCGGTGACCTCCCCGTGGGGGGCCGTCACATAGACGCGGTAGGTGGCGACGCTGTCCGCCCCCGCCGATATGGTGGCGGTGTGGGCGGCGCCCTCCTCCTCCGCCTCGCCGATCACCTTGATGTCGGCATTGGACAGGCCGGCGACGCTCAGCGTGTAGGAGCGGTTCTGGCGGGTCTTGTTGGCGACCTTGAAGGTGTAGGCGTTGCGGATCGACCCGTCCGACAGCGTCACGAACAGCGGCGCGCGGTCGCGCAGGACGGTGATGTTCAGGCTGGGGCGCAGCGCGAAGCTCCAGGCCATGGCGCCGCCGATGACCAGCATCAGCAGGGCATAGACGATCACGCGCGGACGGATCAGGTGCCATTCATAGGTCTTGCCCGACGCGCGGGTGTCCTGGGCCGCCAGCGAATCGAAGGCGATCAGGCGGGTGGGCAGGCCCTGCTGGATCATGATGGTGTCGCAGGCATCCACGCACAGGCCGCAGTTGATGCAGTCCGACTGCTCGCCGGTGCGCACGTCGATCCCCATCGGGCAGACCTGGACGCACTGGCCGCAGTCGATGCAGTCGCCGAAGCCCTGGGCGCGCCGCTCGTCCCAGTTCTGCGACTTGCGCTTCGGGCCGCGGTTGTCGCCGCGGTCGGCCTGATAGGTGACGACCAGCGAATGCTCGTCCAGCATCGCGGACTGGATGCGCGGCCACGGGCACATGTACATGCACATCTGCTCGCGCGTCCAACCGGCCATCACGTAGGTCATGCCGACGAAGATGGCGAAGAAGGAGGTCGCCTCGTAGCTGGCCTGGAAGGTCGCCAGATCGTGCAGCAGGGCCGGGGCATCAGTGAAATAGGCGAGAAATCCGAATCCGGTGACGAGGCTGAGCGCCATCCAGCCGGCATGCTTGCCCGCCTTGCGCAGGATCTTGCGCGTGGTCCAGGGCTGCTTTTCCATGCGGATGCGTTCCGCCCGGTCGCCTTCGAAGACGCGCTCGATCCAGACGAACAGGTCGGTCCACACCGTGTGCGGACAGGCGAAGCCGCACCAGACGCGCCCGGCCAGCGCCGTCGCCAGGAACAGGCCCAGCGCCGCCACGATCAGGATGCCGGTGAGGTAATAGATTTCCTGCGGCCAGATCTCGATCCAGAACAGGAAGAATCGCGGCGTCGTCAGGTCGAACAGCACCGCCTGGGCCGGGGCGTCGGGCCCGCGTTCCCAGCGGATCCAGGGCGCGATGAAGAACAGCACCAGAAGAACGGAGAAGGTCGCGGTTTTCAGGCGGCGATAGAGCCCCTTGACCGATTTCGGGTGAATCGTCTTATGGCTTTCGTACAGCGGAACCTTGGCTGGTTGGGCTGATCCCTGCTGAACGATGCTTCCGTCTGGCATGTCGCTGCGCCTGATTTCCGGTTCCACGTTGGCGCGGAGCATAGTCGACCACCAGTGCGGCGCGTTTGACCTCTGTCAAACTGCACCGATATTTTGAAAAGCCCCTGCTTTCCCGAGGCTTTCCGCCGGTTCGAGGGATCCGCGGTCCAGGTCCCGTTAATACTGTGGGCGCACTGCCGGGGACAAGCCCATTATTGTGTCGGGTAGCTCAGCATCACGGATATTCCTTGGACTATACTGATCTATATCGCAACTATCAGCAGCGCGTACCGTCCAAGCTTGCCCACCGTGACCAGCAGCAGGAACAGGCGCAGGTCGACGCGCAGGATGCCCGCGACCAGGGTCAGCGGATCGCCGATGAAGGGCATCCAGGCCAGCAGGAGCGACCAGACGCCGAAGCGCTGATACCATCCGGTGGCCCGTTCCACCAGACGGCGCGGCACCGGGAACCAGCGGCGGTCCTGGAAATGCATCAGATAGCGGCCGAGCGCCCAGTTGACCGCCGACCCCGCCACGTTCCCGACGGTGGCCACCAGAATCAGAAGGCCGGCGTTATAGTTGCCCGATGCGTGCAGCCCGGCCAGGAGAAGCTCCGACTGGGCGGGAAAAATCGTCGCGGCCGCCAGCGCCACAAGGAACAGGCTGCCATAGGCCGCGACGTCCGACATCGTGCAAATCCTTTCACGGCCAACGGTTTGCCTGCTACGCTTCGCTGTCTGGCGCAGGATTAGGCGTTGGGCCGGCGTAAAATCAAGGGTTCGCCGGCGGCGTCCGGCGGGTGCGGTCGTGCGATGGTCCTTGCCCGTCAACCGTCAAGGGACAAGAATGGGACTGCGATCCGCGCCGCGTGTCCGGCCGGCAGGTTCTACCCGCCGGCTCCTGCGGCTGGCATCGGATGCAGGCCCGACTGGCGGTGGGAGTAAGCACGCGCATGGGGGAAACCGGGTTCGCCCGCTTCGACGCCGACGAACGTCTGGTCTGGGCCAATGCCGCCTTCGCGGCCCGGTTCGTCGTGCCTGCCGCCGGAGCGTCCGAGGCGACGCCCGGCGCACCCTCCGATCCTACGGCCTGCGATCCCACGCCCTGCGAGCCCAAGCCCGCTGCGACGCTCGACCGGCTGTTCGCCGGCCTTCTCGGGCCGTCCGCCATTGCCGACCTGCGCCGCGGCCATGCGGTGAGGCAGGTATTCCCCGACGGAAGCGCGGTCACGCTGGCGTTGGGGGCGGGTGACGCGGGCGAAAGCCTGCTGACGGCCATCGAAGCCGCCGGCCCGGCAGAGGTGGCGTCGGAGCGGGAGCCATGGGCCAGAACCAGCCTGGTCCTCGACTGCCTCAGTCAGGGCGTGATGGCCTTCGACCGCGACCTGCGGCTGGTGGCGTGGAACCGGCGCGTTCTGGAACTGCTCTACATCGATCCGGAATTCCCGCGCTACGCCCAGCCCTACGAGACCGTGGTGCGCCACATCGCGGAACAGGGCGGCTACGGCCGCGGCGACGTGGACGACCTTGTGGCGCAGCGGCTGGACTATATCCGCAATGCATCGTGGCCCTTCTACAATGAACGTGTGCGGCCCGACGGCGTGGTCATCGAAACGGTGACCCTGCCGCTGCCGGACGGCGGCTTCGTCACCACCTACACCGACATCACCCAGCGCAAGCAGGCCGAGCGGGAACTGGCCGCCAGCCGCGAGCTGTTCGAACTGGCGATCCGCGCCGCGCGGGAGGGCATCTCGCAATGGGACCTGCGCACGGGCGAGGTGTGGTTCTCCCCGCAATGGTGGGGCTTGCTGGGCTATGGCGAGGCGGAGATGGAGAACAGCCGCCGCCGCTGGGAGGAGCTGATCCACGCCGACGACCGCGCCGCCGCGCTGGAGATGGTGGAGGAACTGGCCTCCGGACGGCGGTCCGAAAGCCGGCTGCTGCAGCGCTTCCGCCACCGGTCGGGCATGACGGTCTTCCTGGAGACCCGCGCCCTGGCCGTGGCGGGCGGTGAAGGCCGGGCCTTCCGCATCGTCGGCTCCCACACCGACGTGACCGAGAGCGTGCGCGCCGCCGAAGCGGTCCGCGCCGCCAAGGAAGAGGCCGAACGCGCCCTCCAGGATTTGAAGGAGGCGCAGGTCCAGCTGATCCAGGCGGAGAAGATGGCGGCGCTCGGTTCCCTCGTGGCCGGCGTGACGCACGAGATCAACACGCCGGTCGGTATCGCCCTGACCGGCGCTTCGCTGCTGGCGGAAAAGACGCGGAGCCTGCGCCGCCTGTTCGAAGCCGGCTCCCTGCGGCGCGGCGACTTCGCCGACTACATCGACATCGCCGACGAGGCGACGCAGCTGATGCTGTTGAACATCGAGCGGGCCACCCGCCTGATCCAGAGCTTCAAGCAGATCGCCGTCGATCAGGCCAGCGAGGAACGCCGCGTCTTCGAGCTGAACCACTATATCCACGAGGTTCTGCGCAGCCTGGGGATGCGCATCCGCCGCAGCGGGCATGCCGTCGTCGTCCATTGCCCGGAAGACCTGCTGCTGGACAGCTATCCCGGCGTCATTAGCCAGATCCTGACCAACTTCGTCATCAATTCCATCCTGCACGGCTACGATCCCGGCGTGCGCGGCCGGCTGACCGTGACGGTCACGCTGTCGGACGGGGAGGTGGAACTGGTCTATGCCGACGACGGCCGCGGCATCCCGGCTGATTTGCATGGCCGGGTGTTCGAGCCCTTCTTCACCACCAGCCGCGACCGCGGCGGCAGCGGCCTGGGGCTGAACATCGTCTACACGCTGGTCACCCGCAGTCTGCGCGGCCGGCTGCGGCTGGACAGCGCGCCGGGGGCGGGAACCGCCTTCACGCTGCGCTTCCCGCGCGTCACGCCGACGGACCCGTTGCCGCTGTAGCGGCGCCGGCCGGATCTTTGAAAATTTTCGGGAGCTGATCGCCGCATCGCCGGGAGACATCGCCGGGATGGGGCGGTCTGCTGCGGCGAAATCCTGTGCGATGGTGGAAGGGGCTGGATTCGAACCAGCGTACGCGTACGCGGGCAGATTTACAGTCTGCTGCCTTTAACCACTCGGCCACCCTTCCATCGGGGCGCAGAGGATTAGCCTTTCGATCGGGTGGCCGTCAAGCCCCTTTTCGCGGATTTTCGCACCAACAAAAAACCTCCGCCCCGGGGACGGGACGGAGGTTTTTGAAAGACGGTCCTGAAAAAGGGCGTGGCGTCCCGTTTTTCAAAATCCGCTCAGTTCGGGCGGCGCGATGCCCGGTGCGCGGGGATCGGGATCGGGCGGATCGCCTGCTCCTCGCGACGGCTGGCCGACATGTCGATCTCCACGCGGGCCAGAGCCTTGCGCAGTTCATGCACGCTGTCGGACAGCGCCTGGATGGTCCCCTCGCTCGGCTGCTGGCGCCAGCCGCGATAGGCGGAGATGCAGGCCTTGGCGGTATCGCGCAGGCGGCCTTCGACCGCATCCACCGGCGGGGTCGGCTGCCCGGCCGTCCGCGGGGCGTCCGCCGCCGGAGCCGCTGCGGCCGGAGCCGGAGCTGCGGGGGCGGGAGCCACCGGGGCCGGCGCGGGTTCCTGACGGTTCAGGCGCAGCGTTTCGGTCGGAGCCGGTGCCGCAGGGGCGGGGGAGGCTGCGGGAGTCTCCGCCGGGGTCTGATCGGCCGCCGGTTCCGTCCGCGGAGTGCGGGTCAGCGTGCCGCGGACCGTGCGGCCGGCCCGGCGCGGTTCCGCGGGAGCCTCGGCCTCCGCCGGAGCGGCAGGAGCGGGTTCGGCCGCCGGGGAGGCGGGAGCCGCGGTCACCGGTGCGGACGTCTCCGCTGCCGGTGCGGCCGGCTGGTTGTCGTCCGCCTGCACATCGCCCTGGCCGGCATTTTCCTGGCCGGCGTCCCCTTGCCCCTCGTCACCGTGAGCGGCATCGCCCTGGCCGCTCGCGGCCTCCGCCTTCTTGATGATGTAGGAGATGGCGCTGGGGGTGCATTCGAATTCGCGCGCGATGGCCGAAAGCGTTGCGCCGCTGCGGTAACGTTCAAGAATTTGGGGCCACGCCGATTGCGGAATGCGGCCACGCTTCTTGGGAGACTCCGGTTCGCTCCCGGTTTCTGCGTTCATTATATCGCTCGGTTGCCAAAGTGAATTTTCAGTCATTCGTCAGCATGTCCACCCGAACCGCACGCTTCCGACGCGTGACCACGCGGGCGCGTGCGTCGGCAGCATCGGGGCTTCACGCTGGCGGGCGATGTTTTCGGTATGGATGACTATCGGAAACTCTTCTCAAAAATGCCAGCATAACTTTGCACGGAATCGTGATTTTGTGTCCGGCGTCACAACGGCTCACGATGCTTGGTGGTTACCGGGACCCGATGGATGCCGGCGCATTTTTAAAAAGCCCGGTTGCAGGGAAAGACCGCGGAGCCGAAACCACTGGTGGCGGCGTCTTTTGAAAACTGCGATGGACCCCGGACGGGGGTGCCGTGTTTCAACTTCAGGAACTCCCCTGAACGGGGCGTTCCGACCGTCACCGGGGCCGTCGGCTCGGAGGGCGGTGGCCGTTGGTTCCAAGCGTTTCGCCCCACCGATTTTGCGGAGACCGTCCATGCCGCATGCGTCCGTTCCGCGTTCGTCCCGTCCCTCCCGCCGCTTTCCGGCCGCGGCGCTGTGCGCGCTGCTGGCCGGCGCCGTCCTGTCGCCGGCGCTTCCCGCGGACCCGGCCGCCGCGCAGGAGGCTCCCGCCGCGAACGCCGTCACTGCCACGCCCAACGCCAGCCGCACCTACGCGCCGCCGTCCTTCCGCGACCTTGCCCGGACGCAGGTCGACACCGTGGTCAACATCTCCAGCACCCAGGCGCCGCAGGCTTCCGGCGGCGGCCGCCTGCCGGAAGGAATGGACGTGCCCCCCGGTTCGCCGCTGGAGGAGTTCTTCCGCGAATTCCGCAACCGCCAGCGCGGCGGCCAGCCCAACGGCGCACCGGAAAGCGGCCCCAATGGCGGCGGTCCCAATGGCGGACCGGGGGCGGACCGGGCGGCCTGCCCAGCATGGCGCTGGGGTCCGGCTTCATCATCGACCCCGCCGGGCTGATCGTCACCAACCACCATGTCGTCGCCGACGCGGCGGAAATCTCCGTCACCCTGCATGACGGCAGGAGGCTGCCGGCGAAGATGGTGGGGTCCGATGCGCCGACCGACCTGGCGCTTTTGAAGGTCGAGAGCGACAAGCCGCTGGCCGCCGCCCATTGGGGCGACAGCGAGACGGTGGAGGTCGGCGACTGGGTGGTCGCCATCGGCAACCCGTTCGGGCTCGGCGGGTCGGTGACCGCCGGCATCCTGTCGGCCCGCGCCCGCGACATCCAGCAGGGCCCCTATGACGAGTATCTGCAGACCGACGCCGCCATCAACCGCGGCAATTCCGGCGGTCCGCTCTATGACGCCAACGGCGCCGTGATTGGCATCAACACCGCGATCTATTCGCCAACCGGCGGCTCGGTGGGCATCGGTTTCGCCATCCCGTCCTCGCTCGCCAAGCCGATCATCGACCAGCTGAAGGATGGCGGCAAGGTGAGGCGCGGTTGGCTGGGCGTGCAGGTGCAGCGGGTGACGCCGGACATCGCCGAAAGCCTGGGCATGGACGGCACCGGCGGCGCACTGGTCACCAGCGTGTCGCCCGATAGCCCGGCCGCTTCGGCCGGCATACGCCAGGGCGACGTCATCACCGCCTTCAACGGCAAGCCGCTGGAGCAGATGCGCGAGCTGCCCCGCCTGGTGGCCACGACCGGGATCGGCCGCGACGTGCCGCTGACCGTGCTGCGCGGCGGAAAGCAGGAATCGGTGCAGGTCACTCTCGGCGAACTGCGCAACGAGCCGCAGCAGCTGGCGATGTCCGGGTCGAGCGGCGCCCCCCGCTCCGCCCAGCCGGAGGAGAGCCGGTCGGCGCTCGGCCTCAAGCTCGCCCCCCTCACCCCCGGCCTGCGCGAGACCTTCTCCATCGCCGAGGATGTCGACGGGGTGGTGGTGACGGAGGTGGAGGGCGACAGCGTCGCGTCCCAGCGCGGGCTCGACCTGGGCGACGTCATCGTCGAGGCGGGTCAGGAGCCGGTGGCGACCCCTGCCGACCTGGAAAGCCGCATCGCCAAGGCCAAGGAACAGGGACGCAAGACCCTGCTGATGCTGGTCAGCCGCGGCGGCGACCTGCGCTATGTCCCGCTTCCGCTGGACGGCAACAAGGGGTAATCCGGACCAATCCACGGGTGATGAGACCGGAGCGGGGATCTGCCCCGCTTCCGGTCTCATCCTTTTCCGCTACCGTTCGCCGCGCCGCGAGAGTAATTTGCGGCCCGTTTGGCGAATGGGATGGCAAACCGTGAGCATTTATCCGGAGAGCGGCCAGCCGGTGCGGCTGTCGGTCGTTGTCCCCGTCTTCAACGAGGCCGACAACGTGCTGCCGCTGCTCGAAGAGATCGAGCGGGCGCTGGCGCCGGTCGGCGGCTTCGAGATCATCTTCGTCGACGACCAGTCCGACGACGACACCCAGGCGCGGTTGGCCCCGGCGGTTGAGGCCGGCCGGCTGCGCGTGCTGCGCCATGTCCGCCGCTCCGGCCAGAGCGCTGCGGTGCGCAGCGGCGTCAAGGCGGCGCGCGGGGAGTTCGTCGTCACCCTCGACGGCGACGGGCAGAACGACCCGGCCGACATTCCGGCGCTCTTCGCCCTGGTGTCGACGGGGGAGGCCGGCGCCCCGGTGCTGGTCGGCGGCCTGCGCAAAAAGCGGCAGGACACGCTGTCCAAGCGCTGGGCCTCGAAATTCGCCAATGCCGTCCGCCAGTCCTTCCTGCAGGACGGCTGCACCGACAGCGGCTGCGGCCTGAAGCTGTTCCGCCGCGACGCCTTCCTCGACCTGCCCTTCTTCGGGGCGATGCACCGCTTCCTGCCGGCCCTGTTCCGCGCCCACGGCCATCCGGTGGCTTATGTGCCGGTGAACCATCGCCCGCGCGAACGCGGCGTGTCAAAATACAACAATTGGCGGCGCGGGCTGATCGGCGTGGTCGATCTGCTGGGCGTCTATTGGCTGAAGCGGCGGACGAAGCTGTCGCCGGTGTCCGAACGCCTCTGACCGACCCTCGCTTGCGACCACAAGACCCTTTCGGGACAGGATTTCTACGATGCTAGAGCGCGCTGCGGCCTGGTTCCACGAGCAGAGCACAACCGACCTGATCTGGGTCGGGATCGGCTTCTTCGCCCAGCTGATGTTCACCATGCGCTTCATCGTGCAGTGGATCGCCAGCGAAAAGGCGCGGCGCAGCGTGGTGCCGGAGCTGTTCTGGTACTTCTCGCTGGGCGGCGGCGTGATGCTGTTCGCCTATGCCTTCTACCGCTTCGACCCGGTCTTCATGCTGGGGCAGGGGATGGGTCTGGTGATCTATGCCCGCAACGTCTATTTCGTCTGGACCCACAAGAAGTCGCTGGCCTCCGGCGATGCGGTGCCGAGCAAATCGTGACCGCATCAACCCCGCCGCGCGCCGCCCTGCCGGTCTGGGCCTATGCGCTGCTGGCGCTGATCGCCGCAGCACTTTTCCTGCCGGGCTTCACCGTGCTGCCGCCCTTCGACCGGGACGAGGCGCGCTTTGCGCAGGCGTCGTCCCAGATGCTGGACAGCGGCAACTTCGTCGACATCCGCTTCCAGGACGAGACGCGCTACAAGAAGCCGGTCGGCATCTATTGGCTGCAGACCGCGGCGACCGCGGTTGCGGAGACGGTGCGCGGCGTTCCCGTGGGCAGCGAAAAGCTGATCTGGACCTACCGCATCCCGTCCTTCCTGGGCGCCATCCTGGCCGTGCTGTGCAGCGCCTGGACGGCGGCGCGGCTGTTCGGCGGTCCGGCCGGCTTCATCGCCGGGCTGATGATGGCCTCCTGCGTCGTGCTTGGGGTAGAGGCGCGGATGGCCAAGACCGACGCCGTCCTGCTCGCCACCGTGGTGATCGGGCAGGCGGTGCTGGCCCATCTGTACCTCACCCGCCGCGCTCCGGCGCCCGCCGGGCGGGCCGCCTGGACCGCGCCGTTGCTGTTCTGGATCGCCGCCGGCGTCGGCGTGCTGGTCAAGGGACCGATGGTCCTGCTGGTGTCCGGCAGCACGGCGCTGGTCCTGGCCCTGTGGGACCGCGAGGCCGGCTGGCTGAAGCGGCTGAAGCCGCTGGCCGGGCTCGGCATCGTCGCCGCCATCGCCGCCCCCTGGCTGATCGCCATCGCCATCAAGAGCAAGGGCGCCTTCTTCGCCGAATCCGTCGGCCACGACATGCTGGGCAAGGTGTCCGGCGGGCAGGAGGGCAAGGGCCTGCCGCCGGGCTATTACCTCGGCACCTTCTGGGTCACCTTCGGCCCCTGGTCGGTCCTGGCCCTGCTGGCGGTTCCCTGGACCTGGGCGCGCCGCCGGCTGGACGCCGTGCGCTTCTGCATCGCCTGGATCGTCCCGAGCTGGCTGGTGTTCGAGGCGGTGCCGACCAAGCTGCTGCATTACACGCTGCCGGTATTCCCGGCCATCGCCGCCCTGGCCGCGGCGGCCCTGCTCGACAATTTCGACCGCAGCCGCGAACGGCCGCGCCGCTGGCTGACGGCCGTCGCCGTGGCCCTCGGCGTTATCGGCTTCGGGGCGCTGACCCTGGCGGTCGCGGTGATCCCCTGGCTGGTCGGCCAGCGGATCGATCCGGTCGCGGTGTCGCTGGTCCCGGCGGTGGGCGGGCTCTTTGCGCTCGCCCTGCATCTGCTGCTCGGTGGTAAGCGGCAGACGGGTCTCGCCGCCGGCGTAGGCGCTGCGGCCCTGCTCTATGCCGGGACCTACGCCGCGGTGCTGCCGAACATCGACGGCGTCTGGGTCAGCCGGCAGGCCGCCCACGCGGTCGCCCAGGTCCGGCCCTGCGCGGACAGCGTCGTCGCCTCCGCCGGCTATTCGGAGCCGAGCCTCGTCTTCCTGCTGGGCACGCCGACCAGATTGGTCTACGGCGCCGGTGCGGCGGAGCATCTGCTGTCCGACCGCGCCTGCGCTCTGGCCCTGGTGGAGGACCGCGAGGCGGCCGCCTTCCTCGACAGCCTGGGCACGGCCGCGCCGCTGCCTTTGGCTGAATTGGCGGGATTCAACTACAACACCGGCAAGCGCCTGCACCTCACGCTCTACCGACTGCCTGCATCGTAAGGGCAGGGGGAATTCCCCGCTTGGGCATGGCGGCACCGGGATGGGTAACGCGCCTCCGCATTGGACGGCGCGGGCGCTTTCCGTTCGACTGCACCTTCAGATCCGTTTTTCCGGACGAAAGGTGCCTGTTCGATGACCCGCGTTGCTTCCGCTGCCAGAGCCGCCGCCAGGACCGCTGCCGTCGCCGCCCTGTCCCTTCTCGGGATGGCGGCGCTGTCGCTGCCGGCCAACGCCCAGAAGCAGGACTATGCGCCCTGGGTGTACGACCAGATGGTGCCGACCGGGCCCTTCATGCGCAACATGGATCAGGCGCAGCCGCTTCCCGGCCCGGCGCCGTCCCATTGGGGCGCCACGCGGGCGGGCGAGCACCGTGCCGGCATGACGCGCTACGGCACCGACGTCAAGCGGAACAACCGCCACTATTCCAACACCCACACGCTGACGCCGCCGCCGGTGGATCCCGCCGCCGCCCGCCGGGTGATGGCCCCGCCGCGCAGCGCCGACGCCCCGGCAACCCCGCGGACGGCCCAGCCTCAATAATCCGCGCCCGGCATTTCCCCCGGCCGCCACAGCCATGCAGCGCCGCGCACGCCACTGGAATCGCCATGGCGGGCGCGGCGCACCGGCGTGTCCAGCCGGTCGGTGAAGGCCCACGGCTCCATCGCCGCCGGCAGCCGGTCATACAGCAGGCCCGCGTTGGACAGGCCGCCGCCCAGCACGATCACGTCCGGGTCCAGCAGGTTGACGACGGCGGCCAGCCCGCGGCCCAGCCGGCCGACCAGCCGGTCCGCCGTCGCGGCGCATCGGGGATCGCCGCCGGCCGCGCGCGAGAGGATCGTCGCGGCGTCCAGAGCCTCGCCGGTGGCCGCCAGATGGTCCGCCGCCACCGCCGGCCCGGAGACAAAGGTTTCCAGGCAGCCATGCCTGCCGCAATAGCAGACCGGACCCGGCCGCTCCGCGTCGGTCGGCCAGGGCAGAGGATTGTGCCCCCACTCCCCTGCGATGGCGTTGCGCCCGCCCAGCGGCCGGCCATGCACGACGATGCCGGCGCCGCAGCCGGTGCCGAGGATCGCCGCGAACACCACGCCGCAGCCGGCCCCGGCGCCGTCCGTCGCCTCCGACACCGCAAGGCAGTTGGCGTCGTTCTCGATCCGCACCGGCCGGCCGAGTGCCTGGATCAGATCGCGGGTGAAGTCCTTCCCGATCAGCCAGGTGGAGTTGGCGTTCTTGACCAGCCCGGTGGCCGGCGAGATGGCGCCCGGAATGCCCAGCCCGACGGTCGCCTTGCCGCCCTCCGGGATTTCGCCTTCCAGCCTTTCCACCAGATCGCGGATCGTCGCGACGGTCCCGCCGTAATCGCCCTTGGGCGTGGGAACCCTGTGGCGGGCCATCTCGTTTCCCTGACGGTCGAGCAGGATGCCCTCCGTCTTCGTGCCGCCCAGATCGATGCCGATGCGGTGCCCGCTCGCAAAACCTGATCCGGTGGCTGCCATGTTGCGTGACCCGTCTGACCGTGGAAAGCCCATCCATAGCGTCGCCGGCCCCGGCGCGTCCAGCGATGGCGGCTGCCCGAAAGGTCGGTCGCCGAAGGGGAGATCGCGGTTGCGGACCCGCGTGTCGACTCCGCCGCGGTCGTGGGACAAAACGCAAGCGGCCGGCAAATACCATTGACCAACCCCGGCGTTCGGGTAGAAGGTCGCCGACTGTCGGGCGGTCCAGCACCCCGCCCCAACCCGTCCTGTCGTACCGCGCCACCGGAGCCCCTGATGAGTCGCCAGCGCGCTGCCCTCCGCCTCTCCCTGAAAGCCCTGACCGGCGCCGCCGTCCTCGGCGCGCTGTTTGCCCTGCCTGCGCCCGCCGACGCGGCCGCCGCCAAGGAGGCCGCGAAGCCGGCCGCTGCCAAGGCGCGGCCGACCAAGGCGAGCACGCCCGCCGCGCCCGCCTGCTACAATCGGGCCGAGCACGCGGCCGAGCAGATGATGCGCCTGCACACCGAGATGATGGTGGTCGGCCTGACCTGCCGCACCGTGGTGCCGGACAAGAAGCCGTTCGACCTCTACCAGGACTTCTCGGTCAAGAACCGCGCCCTGCTGTCCAATTCCGAAGCGTCGCTGATCAGCTATTACAAGCGTTCGGGCAGCGGCGGCAACGCTACCCGCCAGTTCGACATGTTCCGCACCGAACTGGCGAACGAGATCAGCCGCCGCGCCGCCACCATCGGCATCCCGCAATATTGCGCCAACTTCGTCGACCGCTCGGTGGCCGCCAAGGACCTGACCGCCGACGACCTCCGCACCCTGACCGCGGACGAGAAGAACGCCGGCCTGATGCATCTGGCCAGCCGCCCGCTCTGCGACGTCAAGGTGGTCAGCGGTCCGGATCCGGTCATCGCCGTCGCCCAGGCCACCCCGGCTCCGGCCGCGAAGGCCACGGCTGCAAAGGCGAAGGCTCCTGCCAAGACCGCCGCTCCGGCCAAGCCGAAGCAGAAGGTCGCCGCCGCTCCGGCCAAGCAGTCCGTCGCCGTGCGCTGACGCGGCAACGCCCGGTTTCGGATCAGGCTTTCAGAACGCCCTGCCGGCAGCCGCCGGCGGGGCGTTTTGCATATGTCCCGTCCCGCTCATCGTTCGACGCATGCGGACAGCACAAATCTGTCTTGCAAAAATCTGTCAGGCTGGTACTACCGAAAAGGTCAGGGGGAACGCTCGCCGAACGGCCCGGCCGGGTAGGGACCGCATCCTCCGAACAGGAAAAATCATGGTCCGTCAGACCGATAGACGGAACTCCGGATGATACGGCATTCCGTTTGGTGACTGGACGGGCTGCACCAGACAGGGGGCTTGCTGTTGCGTGACCGGTGTGCCGAGTGTGCCCGTGCCGCCGCACCCTGCCTTTGCGCCGTGCTGAAGGTGGGGTGAGGACATGGACTATTTTCTCCAGCAATTGATCAACGGCTTGTCGCTTGGGGCGATTTACGGCCTGATCGCGATCGGCTACACGATGGTGTACGGCATCATCGGGATGATCAACTTCGCCCATGGCGAGATCTACATGATCGGCTCCTTCGTGGCGCTGATCACCTTCCTGGCCATCGGCGCGCTCGGCATCACCTGGGTGCCGCTGGCCCTGCTGGTCATGCTGCTCGCCTCCATGCTGTTCACCAGCGTCTATGGCTGGACGGTCGAGCGCATCGCCTACCGGCCCCTGCGCTCCTCGCCCCGGCTGGCGCCGCTGATCTCCGCCATCGGCATGTCGATCTTCCTGCAGAACTACATCCAGCTCCTCCAGGGCGCCCGCTCCAAGCCGCTGCAGCCCATCCTGCCCGGCAACCTCACCCTGATGGACGGCGCCGTCTCCGTCAGCTACGTCCGCCTCGCCACCATCGTCATCACCCTGATCCTGATGGTCGGCTTCACCATGCTGATCAACCGCACCTCGCTGGGACGTGCCCAGCGCGCCTGCGAGCAGGACAAGAAGATGGCCGGCCTGCTCGGCGTCAATGTCGACCGCGTCATCTCCCTGACCTTCGTCATGGGTGCGGCCCTCGCCGCCGTCGCCGGCATGATGGTGCTGCTGATCTACGGCGTCATCGACTTCTACATCGGCTTCCTGGCCGGGGTGAAAAGCTTCACCGCCGCCGTGCTCGGCGGGGTGGGGTCGCTGCCCGGCGCCATGCTCGGCGGCGTGGTCATCGGCCTGATCGAGGCCTTCTGGTCCGGCTATGTCGGCTCCGAATGGAAGGACGTCGCAACCTTCTCCATCCTCGTCCTCGTCCTGATCTTCCGGCCCACCGGCCTGCTCGGCCGGCCCGAGATCGAGAAGGTGTAAGCGCCATGACCACCCATTCCAACACCGTCTCGTCCACCGCGGGCGGCGCTGCCCGCGGCGTCGACTGGGCCGCCACCATCAAGGACGCCGGCCTCGCCGCCTTCGTGGCCCTGCTGCTGACCGTGCCGCTGGTCGGCCTGCGCACGGTGGACCGCCCCACCGGACTCGGCATCGAGGCCCGGCCGGAGGAGGTCGTCGCCTCCATCGCGCTGGTCTTTTTGGGCCGCCTCGGGCTCGGGCTGATCCGTCAGGGCATGGCGCTGCCGGTGCTGATCCTGGCGCTGCTCTGCGCCGGCGTCGGGCTGCTGCTGCCGATGCCGACCCAGGTGCTGCGCCTCGTGCTGGTGCTGGGCGGCGGCGTCATCGCCATCCGCGCCGCCATGACGGTCGCCACCGGCCGCTCCAAGCTGTCCCAGGCCGACCGCGACAAGCGCATGGATCGCATCGCCGCCAAGGTGCAGCACGCCAGCCGCTACATCGGCCCGGTCGCCGTGGCCTTCGCCGCCGTCCTGCCGCTGACCCCGCTGGCCGACCGCATGATCCTGGACATCGGCATCCTGCTGCTGACCTACATCATGCTGGGCTGGGGCCTGAACATCGTGGTGGGCCTCGCCGGCCTGCTCGATCTCGGCTATGTCGCCTTCTATGCGGTGGGCGCCTACAGCTACGCGCTGCTGGCCCATTACTTCGGCCTCAGCTTCTGGGTCTGCCTGCCGCTGGCGGGCGTGCTCGCCGCCATCTCCGGCGTGCTGCTGGGCTTCCCGGTGCTGCGGCTGCGCGGCGACTATTTCGCCATCGTGACGCTCGGCTTCGGCGAGATCATCCGCATCATCCTGGTCAACTGGTACCAGTTCACCGGCGGCCCCAACGGCATCTCCGGCATTCCGCGGCCGAGCTTCTTCGGCATCGCCGACTTCTCGCGCAGCCCGGCCGAGGGCATGGCCGCCTTCCACGAGATGTTCGGGCTGGAATTCTCGCCGCTGCACCGCATCATCTTCCTCTACTACCTCATCCTGGCGCTCGCGCTGGTGGTGAACCTGTTCACGCTGCGCGTGCGCAAGCTGCCGCTGGGCCGGGCGTGGGAGGCCCTGCGCGAGGACGACATCGCCTGCGCCTCGCTCGGCATCAACCGCACCAACATGAAGCTGGCGGCCTTTGCCATCGCCGCGATGTTCGGCGGCTTCGCCGGCTCCTTCTTCGCCACGCGCCAGGGCTTCATCAGCCCGGAGAGCTTCACCTTCATCGAGTCGGCGATCATCCTCGCCATCGTGGTGCTGGGCGGCATGGGCAGCCAGATCGGCGTGGTGGTCGCCACGCTGCTGGTGATCGGCCTGCCCGAAGCGTTCCGCGAGCTGGCCGACTACCGCATGCTGGCCTTCGGCGCCGGCATGGTGGTGATCATGCTGTGGCGTCCGCGCGGCCTGCTGGCCCACCGCGACCCGACCATCCTCCTGCATGGCGGACGCAACCCCGCCGCGACGGGAGCCGCGAAATGAGCGCCGCACCGATGAATACCGAAAAGCCCTTGCTGACGGTCGAACACCTGACCATGCGCTTCGGCGGCCTGGTGGCGAACAACGACGTGTCGTTCGAGGCGCGGGCGGGCGAGATCACCGCGCTGATCGGCCCGAACGGCGCCGGCAAGACGACGCTGTTCAACTGCGTCACCGGCTTCTACACCCCCACCGTCGGGCGGCTGACCCTGCGCCACCCCACGGGCAAGGAGTTCCTGCTGGAGCGGATGCCGGGCTACCGCATCGCCCAGCTGGCGGGCGTGGCGCGCACCTTCCAGAACATCCGGCTGTTCAGCGGCATGAGCGTTCTGGAGAACCTGATCGTCGCCCAGCACAACAAGCTGATGCGGGCGTCCGGCTTCGCTATCGCCGGCCTCTTGGGCCTGCCCGGCTTCCGCAAGGCCGAGCATGAGGCGGTGGAGCTGGCGAAATACTGGCTGGACCGGGTCCGCCTGACCGAGTTCGCCGACTGGGAAGCCGGCAACCTGCCCTATGGCGCCCAGCGCCGGCTGGAGATCGCCCGCGCCATGTGCACGGAGCCGGTGCTGCTGTGCCTGGACGAGCCGGCGGCCGGCCTGAACCCGCGCGAGTCGGGGGAGCTGGCCGAGATCCTGACCTTCATCCGCGATGTGCAGACGCCGCAGGGCCACCGGACCGGCGTTCTGCTGATCGAGCATGACATGAGCGTGGTGATGCGCATTTCCGACCATGTGGTGGTGCTGGACTATGGCCGGAAGATTTCCGACGGCACGCCGGAGCATGTGAAGAACGACCCGGCGGTGATCCGCGCCTATCTGGGCGAGGACGAGGACGAGGCGCTGCCGCCGGAGGTGGCGGCCGACCTGCACATCTCCCCCACCGCCGGCCAGAAGGGAGCCTGAGCCATGTTGAAGGTATCGGGCGTCCACACCTTCTACGGCGCCATCGAGGCGCTGAAGGGCATCGACATCGAGATCGGCGCCGGCGAGATCGTCTCGCTGATCGGCGCCAACGGGGCGGGCAAGTCGACGCTGCTGATGACGATCTGCGGCAGCCCCCGCGCCCGCCAGGGCCGGGTGTTCTTCGAGGGCGAGGACATCACCGACCTGCCGACCCACGAGATCGTGCGGCGCGGCATCGCGCAAAGCCCGGAAGGCCGTCGCATCTTCCCGCGCATGACGGTGCTTGAGAACCTGCAGATGGGCTCCATCGTCGCGCAGCCCGGCAGCTTCGAGCGCGAGCTTGAGCGGGTGCTGACGCTGTTCCCGCGCCTGAAGGAGCGCATCAACCAGCGCGCCGGCACGATGTCGGGCGGCGAGCAGCAGATGCTGGCGATCGGGCGCGCTCTGATGAGCCAGCCGCGGCTGCTGCTGCTGGACGAGCCGTCGCTGGGTCTGGCGCCGCTGATCGTGAAGCAGATCTTCCAGGTGATCGAGGAGATCAACCGGGAACAGAAGATGACGGTGTTCATGGTGGAGCAGAACGCGTTCCACGCGCTGAAACTGGCGCACCGGGCCTATGTGATGGTGACGGGGAAGATCACGATGACGGGGACGGGGGCGCAGCTGCTGGCCGACCCGGAAGTGCGGGCTGCCTATCTGGAAGGGGTCACTGAGATGGAGACGATCCTTGGCTCTTCGCTTCCGGTGTTCGTGTTCCTGACGGTGCTGGTGTTTGGCGGCTGCGGCGTGCTGACCGGCCAGACCTTGGCGGAGGGCTGGAAGCCGGTGTCGAACGTGCTGGCCTACTCGCTGCTGCTGGGGGTGGGCGACCGCTTCCTGGCCTGGGGCCTGTTCGGCGAGCAGCTGCTGTCGCTGTGGGGCTTCATCGTCCACACCGCGGTGATCGCCGTCATCACGCTGACGGCGCACCGCATCGCCATCGCACGCCGCATGGTCAACCAGTATCCGTGGCTCTATGAGCGCGCCGGCCCGTTCGCTTGGCGCGAAAGGACCGGTGTGTCCACCAACGAATAAGTCATTAGGAATAGACCGTACGGCTGATTGGTGCCCGTGAAACTGTCGCACACCGCACCACTTGGGGTATGGTAATCTGGAAACCGCCGGAGGGGACCCGGCGGCAAGGCCCGCAAGGGCCGGGGGTATGTTGCAACAGGGACCATTCACAGAACAGGGAAGCACACCCATGAAATTCAAGCTGTCCCTTCTCGCCGCGATCGCGGCGACCGCGCTCTCCGCCACGGCCACCAAGGCCGACATCGCGGTGGCCACGGCCGGCCCGATCACCGGCCAGTACGCCACCTTCGGCGAGCAGATGAAGAAGGGCATGGAACAGGCCGTCGCGGACATCAACGCCGCCGGCGGTGTCCTGGGCCAGAAGCTGAAGCTGGAAGTCGGCGACGACGCCTGCGATCCCAAGCAGGCCGTCGCCGTCGCCAACCAGCTGGCCAAGGCCGGTGTGAAGTTCGTGGCCGGCCACTTCTGCTCGGGTTCGTCGATCCCGGCCAGCCAGGTCTATGCCGAGGAAGGCATCCTGCAGATCTCCCCGGCTTCGACCAACCCGAAGCTGACCGAGCAGGGCCTGAAGAACGTCTTCCGCGTCTGCGGCCGTGACGACCAGCAGGGCCTGATCGCCGGCAAGTATCTGCTGGACAAGTACAAGGGCAAGAACGTCGCCATCCTTCACGACAAGTCGGCCTACGGCAAGGGTCTGGCCGACGAGACGCAGAAGGCGCTGAACGCCGGCGGCCAGAAGGAAACCATCTACGAAGCCTACACGGCCGGTGAGAAGGACTATTCCGCTCTGGTTTCCAAGCTGAAGCAGGCGAACGTCGACGCCGTCTACATCGGTGGCTACCACACCGAAGCCGGCCTGATCGCCCGCCAGATGAAGGACCAGGGCATGAAGGCCATCATCGTGTCGGGTGACGCGCTGGTGACCAACGAGTACTGGGCCATCACCGGCGACGCCGGCGAGAACACCATGATGACCTTCGGCCCGGATCCGCGTGAGAAGCCGGACGCCAAGGCCGTCGTGGAGAAGTTCCGCAAGGCGGGCTATGAGCCGGAAGGCTACACCCTGTACACCTACGCGGCGCTCCAGATCTGGGCCGATGCGGTGAAGCAGGCGAACTCGACCGACGCTGCCAAGGTTGCCGAAGTCATGCGCAAGGGCAACTACAACACCGTCATCGGCAAGATCGGTTTCGACGCCAAGGGCGACGTCACCAGCCCGGCCTATGTCTGGTACAAGTGGCAGAACGGCCAGTATGCCGAAGTGAAGTAAGCGAAACGCATCCGCGTTCCGCGGAAGGGGGCCGGCATTCTGTGCCGGCCCTTTTCCATTTCCATCGGACCCGCTTTTTCAGCCGGGTCAGGGAATAGGTCGGGGAACATAAGCGACGGATTGGGCCACGGACGGTTGCGCCGCGGCAATGGCCGGCGAAGAGAGGCCGGATGCGATCCGACGGCCCGACCGCTCGGTCAGCAGCCGTTCGGAAGTCCGCATCACCTCCCGCCAGAAGGCGGCGGCACGGGTGTGGTTGGCGGCCGTGAGTTCGACAAGACGAACGCGGCTCATTCGAATCGCGGTTTCGCCCAGTTCATCAACCAGGCGGGTCGCGAAGACAAGCACGTCGAGATCGGTGTTCATGACCGCTATGAACCCACAGCCGCGACTTTTGTTCCAGCTTGAAACCGCACTGCGGCAAAGGGTCATCGGGGGTGCCCCGGACGTGCTGCGCTGCAACAACGCATATGCGGCATCCATGAACGGTCACCGAACGGACACTCGCCACGACGGGGGTGTTTTGTGCTTCAATGGCGCCCTTCGCGGCGGCCGTGACGGCAGCCGGTATGGGATGGGTTTTGGAGAACGAAAATGCGCAGAAAGCGCGAGGTGATCGAGGGGCAGATTTATCGCAAACTGTCCCCGAGCGGCGGCTATTGGGAAGTCGTCGCCATCCGCAAGGACGGCATGGGCACCCAGCATGCCCAGATGAAGCGAACCGATGACCCGAAGACGCTGAAGACCCTGTCGGTGTCGACCCTGCTCGACTCCCAGCAGTTCGAGATCGTCACCGAATAGCGGCCTTTCCGGCAGGCATGCGCGGGGCGTCAGGCCTGCCCGGCGCCGGGGCCTCGCCGGTAGAGGGAGACGTCCGACCCGCCCCGTCCGCCGCCGCCGTCCACACGCTCCAGCCGCCCCTTGCGGATCAGATGGTTGAGGTGAGCCACCGCTTCGCCCACGGCGAAGACGGTCTGGTGCGGATCGAGCGGGCGCGGGAACAGGGCCTGCGTCACCTCCGCCGCCGTCCGGGGCGATGCGCAGAGCGATTCGATCTCCGCCAGCCGTTCGGCATGGTGGAGGGCCAGATCGTCGGCGCGCCGGTGCAGGCCGCGGAAGGGACGGCCGTGTGACGGCAGGACCAGCGTGTCGGCCGGCAGGACGGCCCAATCCTTCAGGCTGTCGAGATAGTCGGCGAGGGGATCGGCGTCCGGTTCGGTCGGCCAGACGCTGATGTTCGGGCTGATCCGCGGCAGGATCTGGTCGCCGGAGATCAGCAGGGCCGGGGCGTCATCATTGCCGTCGCCGTCAGCCGGGCGGTACAGGCTGACCGGTTCCGCCGTATGGCCGCTGCCGCCGATCACGGTCCAGAGACGGTCGCCCACCGGCAGCCGGTCGCCCGCCCGCAGACGCGTCAGCGTGGCCGGCACGCCGGGGACGCCGCGGTTATAGGCCCCCCGGCGGGCGAGCACCGCGTCCAGCGTCTCCGGCGCCAGCCCGCAGCGGCGGTAGAAGCGCTCCACCGCGGCATCGGCGGCGGCATCGTTGCCGGCCGACAGCGTGCGGGCGAACAGCCATTCCGTCAGCGAGGTGGCGAAGGCGGCGCCGGTCCGCTCCACCAGCCAGTCGGCTGCGCCGATATGGTCGGGATGGAAATGGGTGACGACCACCCGCTCCACCGGCCGGCCGCCCAGCGCGTCGCGCAGCAGCTCCTCCCACAGCGCGAGCGTGCGCCGGTCGCCCAATCCGCAATCGACCAGTGTCCAGCCGGCAGCCCCGCCGTCCAGCGCCCAGACATTGATGTGATCGAGCTGGAAGGGCAGCGACAGCCGGATCCACAGCACGCCCGCCGCCACTTCCTGCCAGCCGCCGGGGTCCGGGGTGGAGCAGAGGGGGTAGTCGATCGCATCGTCCGGGGTAGAGGGCATCGTGGCGTGTGTCCAAGTCATTGTTATCGCGACAGGAAATGCCATCGCGGGCGATGAGGCAAATCTGCAACAGGAAAGCCGGCCCTGCGTGGGCGGGATTGGAAGCCGGTCCGGCGGATTCCATTGTCGGGGCCGGAGCCCGTTCTGTCACGCGTTTCGCCGCAGGCCGGGATGTCCCGATCCGCCAACGCCGTCAACGATGGGAACAAGAACATGACGATGCGTGGGATTCTGCTGGGCACGGCACTGGCCGTCGCCGTTCCTTCCCTGGCCGTTCCGACCGCCGCCTTCGCCGCGCCGGAAGGCTTCTACGTCGGCGCGGGGGCCGGCGTGAACTGGACCGAGGATGCCGATCTCGGAAGCTATCCGGCCCCGGGCCTGGGCCTGAAGGAGGAGTTCAAGATCGGCGGCATCGGCGACATTTCGGTCGGCTACGCCACCGCGATGGGCCTGCGCGCCGAACTGGAGGCGGCCTGGCGTTGGCGCAACAGCGTCGACGGCACCAGCAGCGCCACCCCCGGCCTGAACGGTCTGGGCGGCAAGATGAGTTCGGTCGCCTTCATGGGCAACCTGCTGTACGACTTCAACATCGGCCTGCCGATCACGCCTTATGTCGGTGCCGGCGCCGGTATCGCCGGGGTGAAGCAGACGCTGAACGGCGCCAGCGACCGCGACTGGGTCTTCGCCTACCAGGGCATCGTCGGCGCATCCTATGCCATCAACGACAATGTGGCGGTGACGCTGGACTACCGTTACTTCGCCACCGTCGATCCGGAGTTCGAACTGGGTCCGGTGACCTCGAAGGGCGAGTACCGCAACCACACCATCCTGGCCGGCCTGCGCTATACCTTCGGCGGCCCGTCGCGCGCCACGCCGGTCGCCGCCCCGGCTCCGGCCGCTCCGCCGATGGCCGCCCAGCCGCAGAGCGAGTATCAGGTGTTCTTCGATTGGGACAAGGCGGCGATCACGCCGAATTCCGCCAGCATCATCGGCGATGCCGCCGAAGCGGCCAACCGGGCCCGCGCCGTCCGCATCCAGGTGATCGGCCACACCGACACCTCGGGCTCGCCGACCTACAACCAGCGGCTTTCGATCCGCCGGGCCGAGGCGGTGCGACAGGCGTTGATCGCGCGCGGCACGCCGGCCAACATGATCTCCATCGAAGGGGTGGGCGAGAACCAGCTGATGGTCCCGACCGGTCCGAACGTGCGCGAGCCGTCGAACCGCCGCGCCCAGATCCTCATCAAGGTCTCCTGATCGGCGGAAGCCGGATCGGCGCTGTCGATCGGCTTCCGGTGCGGACCTGCACGCGGGGGAGGGGGCGGATGACCTCCCCCGCGTGATTCTTTGCGGATCTTCCCGGCATTGCCATGCCCGGACGTGCGAAGGAGGTAGCGCCGGCCGTTGCGTCAGCGTATGACGGAGCAGCACGCGAGGCATCTTCGGTCCGAGACGTTACATGCAGGTTCTGATCGCCGACGATCATTCCATCGTCCGCAGCGGCTTGACCCATCTGGTGGGTGAACTGGACGAGCAGGCCGCCGTGGTGGCGGCCACCAGCTTCAGCCAGTTGAACGCCATCCTCGATTCGTCGATGCTCGAAGGGGGGACCCCGTTCGACCTGATCGTGATGGATCTGCGCATGCCCGGGCTGGGCGGGCTGGACGACGTCGAGGCGCTGGTGAAGCGCGTGGCGCCGGTCCCGGTCGCGGTCTTCTCCATGATCGAGTCGCCGGACGAGATGCGCGCGGTGCTGTCGCGCGGCGTGCGCGCCTTCATCCCGAAATCGACCGACGACGTGCTGGTGGTCAACATCCTGCGGCTGGTGATGGCGGGCGGCTCCTACGTGCCGCCGGTCCTCGGCATGCCCGGGGCTCCTGCCGCCGCCGGCGCTTCGCCCGCGCGGGGCGGCGCGCCCAGCGTGTTCGACGGGCTGACCCGGCGCCAGCTGGAGGTTCTGGACCTGCTGGCCCAGGGCCTGTCGAACCAGGAGATCGGCGAAAGGCTGGGCCTGAACCTGTCCACGGTGAAGACCCATGTCACTGGCGTGCTGAAGGCGCTCGGCGTCGGAAGCCGCACCCAGGCTGTCCTGCTGGTCAAGGAATCGGGGCGCGACCGTCTGGTTTGAGGCCGGCCCCCTTACAGCAGCGCGTTCAGCAACGACCCGCGCCCGCCATAGGCGCCGGCGGTCCCGCCCAGCATCATCGAGGCGGGGTTGGTGGAGGCGCTGCCGGCCCCCAGGATCGCCGCCAGCCCCTGCAGCTTGGTGTTGCCGCCGAAGGGGTTGTCGCCCTTGGCCGGCTGCTTGGCGATGGTGTCGTAGTCCTTGCTGTAGTTGCCCATGCGCAGCTGGACGCCGTAATTCTTGGCATCCTTGACCGGAACGTCCTTCTCGCGGGCGATGCGCATGGTGTAGTCGCCCTTTTCCAGCGTGAGCTGACCGGATTTCAGCTTCTGGAAGGCGTCATAGGTGGCGCCGGCATCCTTGTTGCTGTCGGCTATGATCTTGCCGCCGCGGTCCATCAGCTGCAGCCGCACCCCGGCGTCGCCGACGGTTCCCAGCGTCACGGCGCCGGACGTGGTGACGTTGAATTTGTAGAAGTCGGCGGGATCGTTGGACGCCAGGGAGCTGAAGACGTTCAGCCTGCTGGTGTCCTTCACCAGCGTGCCGATTCCGGTCGCAAAGGGCGCTGCGTTCAGCGCCGACTTGTTGACTGTCTGCTCATACTCCTGGACCTTGCCGGTCGCGCCGCCGTTGCCGGCCGCCTGCTGCTGCACCCGCTTGACCGCGGCATCGATCGACTGCTGCAGGCTCTGGGCCATGCTGCCGACATCGGCGTAGCTGGACAGGCTGACCATGGCGTTCTCTCCCTCGTTCCGCATCCCTTGCGGGAATGGCGACGGGGGCTTTGCAGAATGCGGGCCAGTCGTAACGTGTTGATAAAGAAAGGAACTCCGTCATGCCTGTCCTGCCGCCCGGCAGCTTTGCCCCGGCCGGGCGGCAGGATTTTCCTATTGGGGATCAGGCGGCCTTGGCGGCGCGGTAGGCGTCCATCAGCTGGCGGCCGGCGGCCAGGATGGCGTCGCGGTCGCCCTTCTTGACCAGCCCCTCGTCGACCAGCTTGCCGCCGGCACCGACGCAGGCCACGCCGGCCGCGACATAGGAGGCCACGGTGGTGGCGTCGATGCCGCCGGTGGGGACGAAGCGGACGCCGGGGAAGACCGACTTCAGCGCCTTGATGTGCGCAGGGCCGACGGTGGAGGCCGGGAAGATCTTGATGGCATCGGCGCCGGCGGAGATGGCGGCATGCACCTCGGTCGGGGTCAGGGCGCCCATCAGGCAGGCCACGCCATGGTCGCGGCAGGCGGCGGCCACCTTCGGCACGACGCAGGGCGACACGACATACTTGGCGCCGGCCTTCACCACGTCGGCGACGGCGGCGGGGGTCAGGACGGTGCCGGCGCCGATTAGCGCGCCGCCTTCCGCCGACAGCTCCTCGATCAGGCCGACGGCACCGGGGGTGGTCATGGTGATCTCGAAGGTGCCGTAGCCGGCTTCGCGCAGCCAGCTGACGGCGGTGCGCGCCAGATCGGCGGAGCTGTTGCGGATGACCGGAACGACGCCGTAGGCGACGAGCTGGTCCAGGATCTCGGAAGCGGTCGGGGTGGTGGACATCAGGATTCCTCGGGACTCTTCTGGGGGGACGGGGGAAGTGAGGGAGCGGCGGAGGCCGGACGGTCCGGCACGCGGTGATGCCCGGCCAGCACCGCCTTGATGCGGGCAAGGCGGCGGTCGAGGCCGGGGGTGCCTGCAGCCCGACGGCGACGGTCAGCGCGTCGATCAGCGCCAGCTGGGCAAGGCGGGAGGCCATCGGGGTGTGGACCGCGGTGTCCTCGTCGACATCGACGGTCAGGCGGATGTCGGCGCGTTCGGCCAGCGGCGTGGCCGAGGCGGTGATGGCGATCACCGTGGCCCCGCCGTCGCGGGCGATGGCGGCGACGTCGAAGATCTCGTCGCTGGTGCCGGTCTTGGAGATCGCCAGCAGGGCGTCGCCGGGGCCGAGCGTTGCCGCCGCCATCGCCTGCAGATGGGCGTCGGTGCTGGCGGTCACCTGCGGCAGCAGGCGGAACAGCTTGTGGTGGGCGTCGAGCGCCACGGTGCCGGACGCGCCGACGCCGACGATCTGCACCCGCTGCGCCCGGGCCATCACGCCGGCCGCGCGTTCCAGCGCGCCGGTGTCCAGCCGGCCGCGCAGGCGGACCAGCGCGTCGATGGAGCGGTTCAGCACCTTTTCGGCCGCACTGGCGACGCTGTCGCCGGGGGACAGGTCGCGCACCAGCGGGGTCGGCCGGTCGCCGGCCTCCTCCCGCGCGGCGGATGCCGCCAGATGCTGGGCAAGCGCGATCTTGAACTCGTGGAAGCCGCCGAAACCGGCGGAGCGGCAGAAGCGCAGCACCGACGGTTCGCTGACCCCCGCCTTGCCCGCGAGCTGGGCCAGGCTGGCGCGCACGGCGGCATGGGGGGCCGCCAGCACGGTGCGCGCCACCGCGGCTTCCGCACGGCGGAGGCTGTCGAGTGAGGATGCGATCGTGTCCAGCATGCGGGTGTCCACCGGCGGCGGTGCGGCGGCCGATCGGGCCGGCCGCGAAGCTGATGTAGTTTTACTACAGATCACGGGGCTTGTCGACCGATCCGTGAAGTAACGCTACATTTTGTTCGTTCACCCTCTTTACTTTCCGCGCCGACCGGTCAGGATCGGCGGGCGCCAAACTCCTATCAGGGAAGAGTTTTCATGAAACTGCTGCGCTACGGCCCGCCGGGCCAGGAAAAGCCGGGACTGCTCGACGCCGACGGCCGCATCCGCGACCTGTCGGCCCATGTGGACGACATCGCCGGTGCGGCGCTGTTGCCGGACGGGCTGGACCGCCTGCGGGCGATCGACCCGGCGACGCTGCCGCTGGTGGAGGGGAATCCGCGCCTCGGTCCCTGCGTCGGGCGTGTAGGCAAGATGGTCTGCATCGGCCTGAACTTCTCCGACCATGCGGCGGAGACGGGCATGGCGGTGCCGCCGGAACCGATCATCTTCATGAAGGCGACCAGCGCCATCGTCGGGCCGAACGATCCCATCGAACTGCCGCGCGGGTCGGAGAAGACCGACTGGGAGGTCGAGCTGGCCTTCGTGATCGGCAAGACCGCCAAATACGTCTCGGAAGACGAGGCGATGGACCATGTCGCCGGCTATTGCATCGTCAACGACGTGTCCGAGCGCGCTTTCCAGATCGAGCGGCAGGGGCAGTGGACCAAGGGCAAGAGCTGCGACAGCTTCGGCCCGACCGGTCCCTGGCTGGTGACGCGCGACGAGGTCGAAGACCCGCAGAATCTCAAGATGTGGCTGGAGGTCAACGGCCACCGCTATCAGGACGGCAGCAGCGCCACCATGGTCTACGGCGTGCGCTATCTTGTGTCCTACCTGTCGCGCTTCATGAGCCTGCAGCCGGGCGACATCGTCTCCACCGGCACCCCGCCGGGCGTCGGCATGGGACAGAAGCCGCAGGTCTTCCTGAAGGCCGGCGACGTGGTGGAACTGGGCATCGAGGGCCTGGGCACCCAGCGCCAGACGGTGGTCCAGGGCTGATTGGCAAATCCGAGCCCCTCTCCCGCAAGGGGAGAGGGGCTTTATCAAATACTGATCACGCCGACCGCACCTGACGCAGGAAGCGGTCGATCTGCTGCTGCAGGTGGCTGGTCTGGGTCGAGACCTCCTGGGCGACCGACAGCACCTCCTGTGCCGACTGGCCGGTCTGGCCGGCGGCGGTGCGGACCTGTCCGATGTTCTGGGAAGCCTGGGCGGTGCCGCCCGCCGCCTGCTGGACGTTGCGGGCGATCTCGGAGGTGGCGGCGCCCTGCTGCTCCACCGCCGCGGCGATGCTCGCGGCGATGTCGTTCAGCCGGCCGATGGTCAGGCCGATGCTGCGGATGGCGTTCACCGCCTCGCCGGTCGCCTGCTGCATGGCGCCGATCTGGCCGGCGATCTGGTCGGTGGCCTTGGCCGTCTGGCTGGCAAGCTGCTTGACCTCCTGCGCCACCACGGCGAAGCCCTTGCCGGCCTCGCCGGCGCGGGCGGCTTCGATGGTCGCGTTGAGAGCCAGCAGGTTGGTCTGGCCGGCGATGTCGGAGATCAGGTCCAGCACGGCGCCGATCCGGCTGGCCGCCTCGTTCAGCTCGCGCATCGTGCCGTCGGTGCGATCTGCCTCGTTGGCGGCCTTGGCGGCGATGGTCGCCGATTCGGTCACCTGACGGGCGATCTCGCTGATCGACTGCGACAGCTCATGGGCGGCGGACGCGGCACCGTCGACGTTGACCGACGCGGTCTCAGCCGCCTCGGCGGCGCTGCCGGCCTGACGGGAGGTGTCGTCGGCGGTCGCCACCATGCCGGCGGCGGTCTGGTGCATCTGGGTCGCGGCGGCGGATACCGTCTCCACCACCACCTTCACGCCATTCTCGAACTGGTCGGCCAGCGACAGCATGGCGTCGCGGCGTTCGCCGGCGGCCCGCTGGCGTTCGGCCTCCGCGGCGGCGCGGGCGGTTTCGACCTCGCGCGCGGTGTCGCGGAAGACGAGCAGCGCCGCCCCCATCTCCGCGATCTCGTCGTGCCCGTCGAGCGCGATCTCGGCATCCAGGTCGCCAGCGGCGATGCGGCCCATCCCGGCCTTCAGCGCCAGCATCCGGCGGATGACGACGCGGCCGATATAGAGCCAGACCACCAGGATCGACACCAGGATGCTGGCCGCCGCGACCGCGATCTGGGTCAGGCGGCTGTTGTCCAGCATGCGGGTGGTGGCGCCGCTGGCTTCGGCGATGCCCTGCTTCTGCGTGTCGACCAGCGTGGCGATCCCCTTGGACAGGGTGCCGGCCAGGGCGTGGTTGCTCTCCAGCAGCTGGGCGAAATAGCCCTCGATCGCAAGTTCCTTCTGGCGCAGCGTGACCATGGACTCGTCGCCGACGGAATAGCCGGTCAGAAGTTCCGCCTGCTTGGAGGCGACTTCGGCCAGACGCGCCGGCAGGGCTTGCGCGGCGGTGCCGAGCCCGGCCAACGACACGCCGACGCGGGTCTCGATGATCGCCAGCCGCTGGTCGTCGCGGGTGCTCGCCGCCTCCATCAGCATGTTGCGGATGTTGGCTGCTTCCGCGGTGGCCGTGGCCAGCGGCTTCTTCTGGGCCATGACGCGGTTCAGGGTGGTTGCAGCCTCGCGCAGGGCATCGGGTGCGGCATCGGGGTCGGCCAGGGTGGAGCGCGCCTGCTCCTCCTCATTGTTCAGGACGGAGGTCCAGGGCGCGACGAACTTCTGGATCTCGGCTTCCGCCGCCATCACCTTGGGCAGCATCGCTTCCCGGGCGGCGGCGAGCGCGACCCGATCCGCCGCCGCCTGATCGAGCTGCACGAGGTTGCCGAGCAGCCCCTTCGAGGAGTCTTCGATGGCGGTCAGCTGGGCGCCGGCGGAACCGATGGCACGCAGCCGGTCGAGGCGCGCGTTGAACTCCACCTTCGCCGCAGCGATCCGGGCGGACACCGCCTCGCGCGCGGCGGCCTGGTCGGCGGAGGTCAGTTCCGGCGCCAGTGCCACCAGCCGTTCGGCCTGCTGCGCCACGCCCATCCCTTCGGTCATCGCCGGCACGGCCTCGCCCACGATGGCATCGATGGTGGTGCGCACGTTGGCATAGCCGATCAGCGCCACGGCTGCGGCCACCAGCGTGCCGGACAGCACGACGCCGATGGCGATCATCAGCTTGCCGCGCAGGCCCGAATACCAGGCATTGCCCTTCGCGGACTTGTTCCGGTGACTATCGTTCGACATCCCGTCATCCCCCTGGCGCTCGCACGCCGGCACAGTCTGGTCTCTCTGCGGTCGGCCGTTCCGGCTCTCGCCGCATTGGTCGTTGCGTTCGCCCCCTTCGCCGGACAGTTGGTGGCGATGTCACAGGAAGGGAACACTTGTAAATAATTTGACAGTTACGCGAATAGGAAAGCGCCAAAATCGCTAAGAAATAAATAAGGAGAATCCACGATCTTTCCGTCTGCCGGGATGGAAGTTGCTGCGGTGCGATGGCGGCTCGTCATGGTCATAGATCGATTGCAGCGAGTGGGCGCAGCGATGGGCCATGCCTGCCGCCTTTCATGGCGCAAGGCCATCGGATAGTCGCGTTATCGTAGTGATATAACAGATTTACTCACAACCGCCGAGCGCGGTCGTGACATCCTCAAGGTGAAGACACGGACGGGCCGGCCCCGGAGTGGAGGGGCCGGCCCGTAAAGTGGAGGCAGAGATCAGGCGACGCCGGTCGGGCGAGGGCTTCAGGCGAGTGCTTCCCGGGGACCGAAGAACTCGTGGACGATGGCCGACTCCGGAAGGCCGAGTGCCGTCAGCGCCTTTACCACCGCGGCCATGAAGGGCTTGGGGCCGACGACATAGGCGGCGACACCCGGTTCCTTCGGCAGCAGGCCGCCCAGCCGGTCCTGATCGAGCAGGCCCACCATATGCGGCCGGTCGCCCGGCTGCGGGTCGGCATAGCAATAGACCGGCTTCAGCGCGTCGTGCAGTTCGGCAAGGCGGTCGATCTGCTCCCGGAAGGCGTGGACCGAACCGTTGAGCGCGGCATGGACGTAGATCACCTTGCGGCCGGCGGCCAGCGCCTGTTCGGCCAGCGGCAGCGCGGGCGTCTGGCCGACGCCGCCGGTGATGAGCAGCAGCGGGCCGTCACCCTTGCGCAGCACGAATTCACCGGCCGGCGGGTAGACGTCGATCTCGTCGCCGATCTGCGCACGGTCGTGCAGGAAGCCGGAGACCACTCCCTGCGGCTCCCGCTTCACCGAGATGCGGTAGTCGCGGCCGTTGGGCGAAGCCGACAGGCTGTAATTGCGGTGGACAGTCTCGCCGCCCACGGTCAGCCGCAGGCCGAGATACTGGCCGGGCTGGAAGTCCATCACCCGGCCGCCATCTACCGGCGCCAGCCGGAAGGAGGTGATGACGGCGCTCTCCGGCGTCTTCTCCGCGATCCGGAAGCGGCGCGCGCCGCGCCAGCCGCCGGTCAGCGCCGCCTTGCGGGCATATTCCTTCTCCTCCGCCGCGATCAGCAGGTCGGCCAGCTGCCAGTAGGCGGCCCCCCAGGCGTCGGCGACCTCCGCCGTCACCGCATCGCCCAGGACCTTGCCGATGGCCTCCATCAGGCAGGTGCCGACGATCTTGTACTGGTCGGGGGTGATGTTCAGCGACACATGCTTCTGCACGATGCCGTCCACCGCCGGACCCAGGACCTCCAGCCGGTCGATGTTGGAGGCATAGGCGATGATGGCGTTCGCCAGGGCTTCCGGCTGGGCGCTGCTGCGCTGGTGGCTCTGGTTGAAGACGGCGCGCACCTCGGGGAAGCGCTCGAACATCAGCGGATAGAAGGTGCCGGTGATCCGGTTGGCGTTGGCGGCGACGACGGGGGCGGTGGCCTTGATGACGGCGATCTGGGCAGGCGTCAGCATGTGGGGAGCAATCCTTTTGCGCGTCACGATGTCGCAATGGGATGGCAAGCCCTGTGCCAAAGCGCCGCAGACCGGATTCCGCGCAGCGCGGGAGGGGTGTTGTCAAAGCGACCGCACCGGCTATGATGTCGGATGGACAACGCAGCGGTCATTCCGACAACAGATTTCCCGCTGGCGCAGGCCGGTGCGCTTCTGCGCAGGCTGGACGATCCCGCGCGCTTGTGGCCGCTGCTGCTGGAACTGATGGCGCGGCACCTGCCCTGCGACGCCTGCGCCCTGCTGCGGCATGACGCCCGTTCGGCGGACGGGCTGCTGGTGCCGCTCGCCACGCGCGGGCTGAGCCCCGACACGCTCGGGCGGCGTTTCGCACTGGACGACCACCCCCGCTTGCGGGCCATCGCCGAAGCGGAAGGCGGGCCGTTGCGGTTCCCTCCCGGCTGCGAGCTTCCCGACCCCTATGACGGGCTGATCCCCGACCTCAAGCAGCGGCTGCATGTCCATGACTGCGTCGGCGCGCCGCTGAGTGTGGACGGCCGTCCGTGGGGCATGCTGACCCTGGATGCGCTGAACGAAGGGCGTTTCGACGGCTGGGAGGAGGCGATCGCCGCCTGGGCGGGACTGGCCGCCGATCTCGCCGCGGCGATGGAGCGGCGCGCGGCACCGGCGGATGACGGCAGCCGGGGGGTCCGGGAACTGGAAGACATGCCGGCGGACCTCGATTCCGGCACGGTCGGCTCCAGCCCGGCGATGGCGGCGCTGCTGACGGAAATCGACACCGTCGCGGCCAGCGACCTCGTCGTTCTGGTGCTGGGGGAGACCGGCGTCGGCAAGGAGCTGGTGGCCCGCCGGCTGCACGCCCGTTCGGCCCGGGTGGGCGGTCCGCTGGTGCATGTGAACTGCGCGGCGCTGCCGGACGCGCTGGTGGAGAGCGAGCTGTTCGGCCATGTGCGCGGTGCCTTTTCCGGGGCGTTGGCCGACCGGCGCGGCAAGTTCGAACTGGCGGACGGCGGCACCCTGTTCCTCGACGAGGTCGGCGAACTGCCGCTGGCGGCGCAGGCGAAGATGCTGCGGGCACTGCAGAACGGCGAGATCCAGCGCGTCGGTTCCGACCGCCACATTACTGTCGATGTGCGGGTGGTCGCCGCCACCAACCGCGATCTGACGGCGGAGGTGCGGGAGGGCCGTTTCCGCGCCGACGTCTATCACCGGCTCAGCGTCTATCCGCTGCGGGTGCCGCCGCTGCGTGACCGCGGGACCGACATCCTGCGGCTGGCCGGCCTGTTCCTGGAGCGCAACCGGGCGCGGCTGGGCCTGCGCAACCTGCGCCTGTCATCGGCGGCGGAGCGGCGCATGCTGGCCTATCCCTGGCCGGGGAATGTGCGGGAACTGGAGCACGCCATCGGCCGCGGCGCCATCCGCGCCCGTGTCGCCCGCCCGCCGGACGGCGGCGTGCTGACCCTGACTCCGGCCGACCTCGGGCTGGAGGAGGCGGGGGAGGGGATTGCTGCGCCGACGGCGGCAATGCAGCGGCCTCATCCGGTGGAGGTGTCGGAACTGCCCGAACTGCCCTTGCGCGACGCGGTGGAGGATCTGGAGCGCCGAATGATCCTTGAGCATCTGGCCCGCCATGCCGGCAACTGGGCGCAGGCGGCGCGGTCGCTCGGGCTCGACCGCAGCAACCTGTTCCGGCTCGCCAAGCGGCTGGGGCTGCGCGAATGACCGCGGAAGGACTGTCCTGGCGGGACGACATCGACGCGCTGGTCTTCCGGCCGGCGGGGCATGGCGGCTGGTGCGCCGTCCACCGGCTTGCCTTCCGCGCCCTGCTCGGCCTGCGGGAGCCGGCGCCGGAGGACTGCCTCGCCCATGCCGCCGCCCATCGCCCGGCATTCGAGGCCGCGGCGGCCGGGAAGATCGCCCGGCGCGGCTACGACGCCGCGGCCAGCCTGCATCTGACCAGCCGCGACATCGCCCGCGCTCTCTAGAACCCCATCTGCCGCGGCATCCACAGCGCCAGATCGGGCCAGACGATCACCGCGACCACCACCAGCAGCAAGGTGACGAGCGGCCACAGCACCCAGCGCACCGTGCTTTCCATGGAACAGCCGGTCATCCGGCAGGCGACCATCAGGTTGACCGCCATCGGCGGGGTGAACTGGCCGACCGCGATCATCAGGGTCAGGATGACGCCGAACCAGGTCAGGTCCCAGTGAAAGGCCTCGGCGATGGGGATCAGCAGCGGCAGCAGGATGATGAAGATCGAGATGCCGTCCAGGAAGGTGCCGACGATGGTCAGCAGCACCACCAACAGCGCCATCACGCCATATTCGCCGAGGCCGGAATGGATGATGGCGTCGGTGATGGGATCGATCACCGACAAGGTGCTGAGCGCCCAGCCGAACACGCTGGCCAGCGCGATCACCGTCAGGATGATGGCGGAGATCTCCGCCGCCTCCACCAGCATGGAATAGAGGTCGCGGAAGCGGATGGTGCGGTAGACCACCATGCCCAGCAGCAGGCCGTAGGCAACCGCGATCACCGCCGCCTCGGTCGGGGTGAAGATGCCGAAGCGCAGGCCGCCCAGGATGATGACCTTGGCGAACAGGCCGAGCGCCGCGTCCCACAGGCTGCGCCAGAAGGGCGGGCGCGGCTCGTGCGACAGCTTTGACCCCAGATTGTACTTCCGCGCCAGCCAATAGACCGGGACGATCAGCGCGAGGCCGGCCAGCGTGCCGGGGATGATGCCGGCGGCGAACATCGAGGTGGTCGGGGCGGCGGGCACCAGCACGCTGTAGATGATGAGCGCCACCGACGGCGGGATCAGGATGTCGGTGGCCGCTGCCGCCGCGATGACGCTGGCGATGTAGGGGCGCGGGTAGCCGGCGCGGATCATGCTGGGCGCCATCACGCCGCAGACCGCCGCGGCGATGGCGGGCCCTGAACCGGAGATGCCGCCCATCATCATCGCCACCACCACGGCGATGACCGCCAGTGCGCCCTTGCCCTGGCCTACGATGGCGGTGGCGAAGCGCACCAGCTTCTGCGCCACACCCGACCGGTCGAAGATGGTGCCGGCCAGCACGAACATCGGGATGGTCAGCAGCGGATACTTGGCGATGCCGGTATAGACGCTGGTGGGCACCGAAATGACGCCGAGATGGGCGAAGGCGATGGCGGCCGTGCCGGCCAGCCCGAGGGCGGCGGCGACCGGCACGCCCAGCACCATCATGGCCAGGAAGGACCCGAAGAGAAGGGTGGTGATCACGGTTCCCCCTCCGGGATATGGCCGGTTTCCAGCGGTTCGGTCCCCTTGTGGATGCGGATCATGCGGCCGACCGTGCGGGCCAGCACCACCAGCGACAGCAGAGGCAGCCAGATCGTGTAGATCCATTGCGGCAGACCCAGCGCCGGCGAGGTCACCTCGAACCGGTAATCGTCCCAGGTCGTCCAGGCGCCGTAGACCACCAGAAGCCCATACATCAGCGCCACGCAGGCCATGGCGAACTGTTCGGCCCGGCGGCGGTTGGCTGGCGACATCTTGTCGACGATGAAGGTGATGCGGATATGTCGGTCCTTCACCACCGCGGCGGAAGCGCCGAGGAAGGTCAGGATCACCATCAGGGCGATCGAGTATTCCTCGGTGAAGGCGAAGGACACGTCGGTCAGGTAGCGCACCACGACATTGGCGAAGGTGATCAGCGCCACCACCGCCATGGTGATGGCGACCAGCACCTCTTCGATGCCCAGGGGGACGCGGGGTTTCGGCACCGGCCGGACGACGGTGGGGTCGTGATCGCTCATATTGCCAGGGTCCAGATGGAGGGAGCGGGATTATTCCCTTCCCCAGGCAATCAATGCAAGAAACGATCTCCCCGGCGGATTACTCCGCCGGCATGCCGGCCATCCCCTCTTCGCAGAGCGCCTCCTGTCCCAGCGGGAGCCGCAGCGTGAAGTCGCTGCCCCCGCCCAGCCGGCTGTCCACCGTCACCGCCCCGCCATGCAGGGCGGCGATGCGGCGGACCATGTTCAGCCCCACGCCGCTTCCCGCCGCCGTCCCGGTGTTGGTGGCACGGAAGAAGCGGTCGAACACCCGATCCACCTCGTCCGCCGGGATGCCGATGCCCTGGTCGGCCACCGACAGCGCCAGATGGGGCTGGCCGCCCGCTCCCTCCTCCAGCCATGCCCGCAGCCGCACCGGCGTGCCGGCGGGGGAGTACTTCAGCGCATTGTTCAGCAGATTGTGGACGCACAGCTCCAGCATCGGACCGTCGCCGGTCATGCCTGCCGGGCAATCCGTCAGGTCGAGTTCAATCCGCCGGCCGGGGGCGGCGTCGCCCTGGGCCGCCGCGGCGCCGCGCAGCAGGGTGGGCAGGTCCAGCCGATCGCGACGCAAGGCGAAGGCCGGGTCGCTCAGCCGGTCGTCGGCCAGACAGGTGTCCAGGATGTTGACCTGCCGGCGCACCGCACGGCGGATCTTCTCCAGCCGCGGCACCATGCCGGGGGCCTTCCCCTCCGCGTCCAGCAGCAGGATCTGGGCGGCGCCGTCAATGATGGCGAGCGGCGTCTTGAACTCGTGCGCGGTCATCGACAGGAAGCCCTTCAGGGCCCGCTTCGCCTCCTGTTCCGCCACCAGCCGCTCTTCCGCCTCCAGCCGGGCGAGGTCGAGGCGGCGGACGGTGTCCTCCAGCCGCACCTCCGCCCGGCGGCGGTGGGTGACGTCGCGCAGCATCAGCAGGCAGCCGACCTCGCGCGATCCCGCCCGTCCGCCGCCGCGGTTGCCGGAGGTCAGCGGCACCCGCGTCGCCTCGAAGCTGCGCAGGCCAGCATCGCACTCCAACTCCAGCGCGACCGGAGCCGCGGAGCAGCCGCCGGCCGACAGGACGGACAGGCCGGGAAGCTCGGCAAGCCGGCGGCCGAGCGGCTGGCGGTCGCGCACCAGCGCCCGGGCGGCCGGGTTGGCCTCCACCACCGTGCCGTCGGCGTCCAGCACCAGCACCGGGTCCGGCACCGCGTCCAGCAGGGCGTCGCGGGCGACCGGCAGCAGGTCGAACAGGCGCCGCCGGGTGATCAGCCAATAGAAGACCGCCCCCATCAGAAGGAAGCTGAAGGGGGTCGGGTCCAGGTCGAACAGGGTCAGGTTGCCGGTGACATAGCCGACATTCGCCACCCAAGGCACCGCCATCGCCACCAGGAATCCCAGGTAATGGGTGCGGTAGGCCGGCGTCGCCCGGTGGACGCCGTTGGCGGTGACGACGATGCTCATCACCATGAAGGCGTAGAGATAGATGGTGACGACGAAGAACAGCAGCCCGTGGCCGTAGACCAGCGCCGCCCCCGGCGCGTCGCTGACGGGATGGACCTCGGTGTACATCAGCCGGTGGCTGTCGTTGGTCAGCGCCGCCGCCCAGGTCGCCGTCCCCACCACGGCCGGCACCAGCCGCCAGCGGGCCGCCACCTCCTCCCGCGTGTAGGACCATAGGAACAGCGCCCAGAAGCTCGGCGCGCCGACAATGCCGAGCCAGGCCATCTCCGCCCAGAACAGCTTGTCGGCCGGTGCCGGGACGATGGTTTCGATGGCGGCGGCGGTCGCCCACCAGGAGGCCGACAGCTGCATCGCCACGAAGTTGAACCGGCCGGGGAAGGGCGGCAGGGCCCAGCTGCGCCACGCCGTCCAAAGCGTCGCCAGCACCGCGGCCAGCAGGAGGATGGCGGGCAGGCTCAGCATGGCGGGACGGGCGGCAGGGACAAGACGGCTCCGGTGGACAGGGGCTGCCGGTCCGGGACGGATCCGGGCCATCGGCGCGGGCGCAGCATGGACCGGCCCGCCGCAACTCCGCAAGGGGGTGCGGCACCAAGGTCGGGGAAGGCCCGCGGCCCGTTCCACCATTGCGGATTCCGAGCGCGGTCCCGATAACACGGGGGACGGACGGGTACGGAGGAGCGGCCGGGGTGACGCAAGGAACGGATAGCAGCCGGCTTTCGGACGATGGACTGGAGGCGCGCGCCCTCGATGGAGACGCCATCGAAGGCAACGCCGCCCTGCTGCGCAGCCGCGCCATCCCGTCGTTGTTCGAGGCGCTGGAAACCCAGTCCGAAGGCACGGTGGCGGTCGACCGCGACGCGCGGGTGGTTTGGATCAACGCCAAATACGCCCGCATGCTGGGCATCGCCGACCCCGCCGAGGCCATCGGCCGCGAGGTGGAAGAGATCATCCCCCATTCGCAGATGCGGCAAGTGTTGGCGACCGGCCAGCCGATCCTGCTGGACCTGATGCTGTTCGGGACCCAGCGGCTGGTGGTGACGCGCTTCCCGCTGACCGACGACCGCGGCGCGATCATCGGCGCCGTGGGCTTCGTCCTCTATGACAGCCTGCACCGGCTGAAGCCCCTGCTGGCCGAGCTGTCCCGGCTGGAGGCGGAGCTGGCGGCGACCAAGCGCCGGCTCGACGAGGGGCGGCAGCCGCGCTACACGCTGCAAAGCTATGTCGGCGACAGCCCGGTCTGCCTGGAGGTCAAGCGCAAGGCCCGCCTCGCCGCCCGCACCGACGCGCCGATCCTGCTGCTGGGCGAGACCGGCACCGGCAAGGAACTGATCGCCCAGGCCATCCACGGCCTGTCGGCCCGTAGCGGCCGGTCCTTCGTCGGCGTCAATGTGGCGGCGATTCCGGAGACGCTGCTGGAAGCGGAGTTCTTCGGCGCGGTGCCCGGCGCCTATACCGGTCTGGACCGCCGGGGGCGGGAAGGCCGTTTCAAGACCGCCGACGGCGGCACCCTGTTCCTGGACGAGATCGGCGACATGCCGCTCGGCCTGCAGGCCAAGCTGCTGCGGGCATTGCAGGAGCAGGAGATCGAACCGCTCGGCTCCGACCGGCCGGTGAAGGTGGATGTGCGGGTGATCGCGGCGACGAACGTCGATCTGGAGCAGCGGATCCGTGACGGCCGTTTCCGCTCCGACCTCTATTACCGGCTGAACGTGCTGCCGATCCGCCTGCCGGCCCTGGCGGAGATGGGCGGCGGGCTGGAGGCCATCGCCGAATCGATCCTGCAGGAGATCGCCGCCCGCACCGGGCTCCCCTTGCGCGGCCTGACCCCGGAGGCGGTGGAGGCGCTGGGCCGCCACCGCTGGCCGGGCAACGTGCGCGAGCTGCGCAACGTTCTGGAACGCGCCTGTCTGCTGACCGACAACCGCCGCCTGACCGCCGCGGACCTTGCGGAGGCGTTGCCGGATCTGGGCGACGCGGAACCGGCGGAGACGCCGCGTCCGCTGCCGGCGCAGGGGCCTGTCCACGCGGAACCACAGTCCTTGCCGGGCTATGACGCGGCCTTCGACGAGTTCGAGCGCGGACTGCTCGGCCGCGCGCTTGCCGCCAATGGCGGCAAGGCGACGGAAGCGGCACGGGCGCTCGGCATCTCCCGCGCCGCCTTCTACAAGAAGCTCGCCCGTTTGGGGATGCGCGCCGGCGCGTAAGCCCGGCGCGCGCCCATCACACCGGCAGCTGCTTCATCGCCGCGACGGCGGTCATCACGCCGCGGATTTCGGCCAGACCGCGCAGGCGGCCGATCATCGGGTAGCCGGGGTGGGTCGGCTTGCCGATGTCGTCCAACAGCTCGTGGCCGTGGTCGGGGCGGAAGGGCAGGCGCCAGTTGTCGTTGCCGGCGTCCTGGCGGCGCTTCTGCTCCTCCAGCAGGGTGGTGACGACCGACACCATGTCGACGTCGCCGCCGAGATGGTCGGCCTCCTCGAAGGACCCGTCCTGTTCCTTGGCGACGTTGCGCAGGTGGACGAAGTGGATGTCCTCGACGAAGCGCTTGGCCATCGCCGGCACGTCGTTGGTCTGGCCGGCGCCGAGCGAGCCGGTGCAGAAGGTCAGGCCGTTGTTGGGCGACTTCACCGCGTTGATGAGATAGGCGAGGTCGTCCTCGGTGCTGACGATGCGCGGCAGGCCGAACAGCGGGCGGGGCGGGTCGTCGGGGTGGATCGCCATGCGGATGCCGACCTCTTCCGCCGTCGGGATCACCTCGCGCAGGAAGCGGGCCAGCGTCTCGCGCAGGCCATCGGCGGTCATGCCGTTGAAGCGCGCGATCATCTTGCGCAGGCCGGGGATGTCGTAGCGGTCGTAGGCACCCGGCAGGCCGGCCATGATGTTGGTCAGCAGCTTCGCCCGGTCGCTTTCCGACGAGCGGTCGAACCACTCCTTGGCTTTGGCGAGGACCTCCGGCGCATGGTCCTCCTCCGCACCCGGACGTTCCAGCATGTAGACGTCGAAGGCGGCATGCTCATGGGCGTTGAAGCGCAGCGAGGTGCCGCCGCCCGGCAGCGCGGCGGCCAGCTCCGTCCGCGTCCAGTCCAGGACCGGCATGAAGTTATAGCAGATGGTGGTCACGCCGCAGGCGGCGAGGTTGCGCATCGACTGGCGGTAGTTGTCGAACAGCTCCGTCAGGTCGCCTTCGCCGATCTTGATCGCCTCATGCACCGGCAGGCTTTCGGTGACGGTCCAGCTGAGGCCGAGTTCCTCGTCGGACTCGATCATCGCCTTGCGTTTCTGGATCTCCTCGACCGACCAGACGACGCCATAGGGGATGTGGTGCAGCGCGGTGACCACACCGGAGGCGCCGGCTTGGCGGATGTGGTTCAGCTTGATCGCGTCTTCGGGACCGAACCAGCGCCAGGATTGTTCCATGGCTGCGAACTCCTTGGAAAGAGAGGGGCTTTGGAAGTTGGAAAATCAGCGGAAAAGCAGGCTGGGCAGCCAGAGCGACAGCGCCGGCACATAGGAGACCAGGAACAGGATCAGGATGTTGCAGAGCAGGAAGGGCCAGATCGCCTTGGTGATCGCTCCCAGCGAGATCTTCGCGATGTTGGCCGCGACGAACAGGCAGACGCCGACCGGCGGGGTGGTCAGGCCGATCATCAGGTTCAGCACGGCGAAGGTGGCGAAATGGATCGGGTCGATGCCGACCTGGGTCGCCACCGCAAGCAGCGGCGGGAACAGGATGATCAGCGCCGCGATCGTCTCCATGAATGTGCCGACGATCAGCAGCAGGATGTTGATCATCAGGATGATGAGGTATTTGTTGGTGGTCAGCGCCAGCATGGAGGCGGCGATGGCCTGCGGGATCTGCTCGCTGGTCAGGATCCAGCCGAAGACGTTGGCGAGGCCGACCAGCAGGATCAGACCGCCCGAACCGATGGCGCTCTCCAGCAGGATCGCCGGCAGCTGGCGCAGGGTGAAGCCCTTGTAGACGAACAGCCCGATGACGAAGGCGTAGAGCGCCGCGACGATCGACGCCTCGGTCGGGGTGAAATAGCCGCCGACGATGCCGAACAGGATGATCGCCGTCATCAGCAGCGCCCAGAAGGCGCCGCGGCTGGCGCGCAGCAGGGCGCCGAAACCCTGCCAGGGCTCCTTCGGGTAGTTGCGGACGCGGGCCAGGATCCAGACCGTCAGCATCATGCCGAGACCCAGCAGCACGCCCGGAACGGCGCCGGCCATGAACATCTTGCCGACCGACAGGCCGGTCAGGGTGCCGACGATGATCATCGGCACGCTGGGCGGGATGATCGGACCGACGGTGGAGGCGGCGGCGGTCACCGCGGCGGCGAAGGGGGCGTCGTAGCCGGACTTGCGCATCGCCGGGATCATCACCGCGCCGATGGAGGCGGTCTCCGCCACGGCGGTGCCGGAGATGCCGGCGAACACCATCGAACCCGTGACGTTGGCAAGGCCGAGGCCGCCGCGGATGTGGCCGACCAGCCGGTTGCTGAACAGCACGATCTGGTCGGTGATGCCGCCGCCGTTCATCAGGTTGCCGGCCAGTACGAAGCCGGGGATGCAGAGCAGGACGAAGCTGTCCATGCCCGCATACATGAACTGCGGAACCACCGCGAGATCGATGTCGCTGCCGACCAGATAGACCGCCGAGGCCCCGCCCAGCGCGATGCCGACCGGCGCGCCCAGGATCAGCAGGACGGCGAAGGTGAGGAACAGTGCGGTGACCATCAGATGGTTTCCCCATGGCTGGGCGGTGCTGAATCGCGTCCTAACCCGGCGAGGCGGGCGATGGAGAAGAAGGCGAGCGAGACCGGGATGATCAGCGTCACCACATAGACCCAGATCATCGGGACGTTGATGGAGCGCGCACGCTCACCCACGCTGCCGACGACATAGTCCCAGGCGCCCGGGATGATGGCGACGGCGAACACCAGGATCGCCACGTCGACCAGCCGGGCGACCGCCCATTGCGCCGGCTTGGGCAGCAGCAGGATGAACATGTCCACATTCACCAGCTCGCCGCGCAGCAGCGCCAGCCCGCAGGAGAAGGCGACGAGATGGACCAGCGCGAAGCGGGCCACCTCCTCCGTCCAGGGCGGCGAGGGGAAGCCGGGCACGCGGCCCAGCACCTGGATTGTCACGACGATGATGAGAACGCCGATGGCCGCCAGGGTACCCCAACGGCAAAGGGCGGAGACGGCCGACACCGCGGCGGCAAAGGCTGTGCGCATGGACATGGCTCTTGCGGTTGGGGGGTGGGGAAAACACCCTCTCCCGCCCCGGGAGAGGGGAGGGACCCGCCGCGAAGCGGTGGGAGGGGTGAGGGTGAACCAAGGATAGGAAATCCATGTCCCGATTGCCCCTCACCCTCCCCACTTCGTGGGTCCCCTCCCTCTCCCGGGACGGGAGAGGGCCTTAACCTCCCCTCACTTCACCGCGAGGATTTCGTCGTAGATCGGCTTGATCTCCGGCGACAGGGCGGCGATGACGGCGGCGCGGCCCTTCTCGGCGAAGGCGGCCTTGTCGACCGTGACGAACTCCATGCCCTTGGCCTTCAGGTCGGCGGCCAGCTTGGTCTCGTCCTCAATGAACAGCTTGCGCTCGGCGGCCTGCGCGGCCTTGGCGGCTTCCATGATGGCGGTGCGCTGCTCGGCCGGCAGGCGGCCCATCTTCTTCGAGCCGCCGACCAGATAGATCCAGCTGATGACGTGCTCCGTCTGGTTCACGTATTTCTGGACCTCGTAGAAGCTGGCCGACTTGATCAGGGCCAGCGGGTTCTCCTGCGCCTCGATGGTGTCGTTCTGCAGGCCGGTGAAGACCTCCGAGAAGGCCATCGGCGTCGGCTTGGCACCCAGCCCCTGCCAGAAGGACACGAACAGCGGCACGTTCGGCACGCGCATCTTCAGGCCGTTCAGATCGTCCGGCGACTTGATCGGGCGCTTGCTGGTCAGGTTGCGCGGACCACGGGCGAAGTAGGTCAGCGGGACCAGCTGGGTCTTCTGCTCGATGGATTCGGCGATCTTGCGGCCCGGCTCGCCGGTGACGACCTTGTCCAGGTGGTCGAGGTCTCGGATGCCGTAGGGGACCGCCAGCAATGCCGCGGCCGGCGCCCAGTTCTGCAGGGATTCACCGGTGATGGTGAAGTCGATGGTGCCGAGCTGGATGCCCTTGATCAGGTCGGTTTCCTTGCCGAGCTGCTCGTTGGGGAACACCTTGACCTCGACCGCGCCGTTGGTGCGCTTGGCCACTTCCTCGGCGAAGACCAGCGATGCCTTGTGCCAGACATTCTCCTCGTTGGCGAGGTGGCCCAGCTTCAGCGTCGTCTTGGCCTGGGCGCGGACGATGGCGGGTGCGGCGATGCCGCCCAGCAGCGTCGCACCGGCGGCGATGCCGGCGCCGAGGCCGATGCTCTTGGCCAGCGTGCGGCGGGAAATTGGGCGGGAGATCGGGGTCTTGCTGTTCATCCTGGTGTTCCTCCGTTTTGAGCGGATCCGGTCCGCCATTGTTTGCTGATGGATGTCCTTCGGCGGTCGATCAGCTTTCGAAGTCGAGCTGAACCTTGATCGTGCTGGACGGGTCGGTCTCGATCAGGGAGAAGGCGCTCGCCGCGTCGGCGATCGGGAAGACCTGGGTGATCATCGCCGCCGGCTGCAGCTTGCCGCTCTCCAGCCACTCGATGACCTGCGGCAGCAGGCGGCGGTTCAGGCGGGAGCCGACCAGCGTCAGCTCCTTCTTCACGATCTCCTGCTGGCTGATGTTGCAGGGGCCGGGCGAGAAGCCCAGCAGGCCGATGCGCGCGGCCGGGCTGGCAAGGCGGCAGGCCTCCTCCAGCAGGGCCGGCACGCCGGCGCCGTCGATCACCACCGTGGGGCCGAGCCCGTCATTCTCATCGCGCACCGCATCCGGCACCGACACGCGCGAGGAGTTGAGGACGACGTCGGCGCCGAACTCCTTCGCGCGCTCCAGCCGCTTGTCGTCCAGGTCGGCGACGATGCAGCGCGCCCCATGCAGCTTGGCGACCTGCACCACCGTCAGCCCGACCGTGCCGGCGCCATAGACCAGCAGCGTGTCGTCGGCGCCGATGCCCGTGCGCGACAGCACGTTGGCGGCGATGGACAGCGGCTCAGCCAGCGCGGCAATCGAAATCGGCAAGTCGGAGCGCACCTTCACCGCGTTGGCCGCCGGCACCGTCACATGGTTGCGGAAGCCGCCATCGCGGTGGACGCCGAACACCTCCAGATTGGCGCAGACATTGGTCCGCCCGGCCCGGCAGGCATAGCAGCGGCCGCAGGACACCACCGGATCGACCACCACATGGTCGCCCACGGCGACGTTGGTCACGCCGTCGCCGACCGCCTCGACCGTTCCGGCGAACTCGTGCCCGATCACGCGGGGATAGACCGCGAAGGGGTTGGAGCCGTGGTAGATGTGCAGGTCCGATCCGCAGATGCCGGCGCGCTGGACGCGGACCAGTACCTCGCCGGCCTTGACCGGCCCGGCGGACGGGGCGTTTTCGGGGCGAAGGGCCAGGACATGCGGCTTTTCGACGGTCAGGGCAACCACGGGAACACTCCCTGGAATAAGGTGATGCTTGGAAAGCGGGGTCAGGCGGTGGCGGCGACCACGGCGCGCGCGCCCTCGGCGAACAGGCGCCTGAGCGCGGCGGTGACCGGTCCGGTGAAGCGCGGGTCGCGCGGCAGGTCCTCGCCGAACACCGCGGTCAGGCCGAACAGTGCCCCGGCCAGCCGGTCGGGGTCGCCGGCGGCGGATGCCGCGATCTCCGCCAGCCTGGATGCCAGCGGATCGCGCACGTCGATGGGCTGGCCCTTCTCGTCGATGCCGGCGACGTAGCGCATCCAGGCGGCGACGGCCAAAGCCATCCGGTCGATGGGCTGATCGGCGGCAAGGCGCTCGCGGATCGGGTTCAGCAGGCGCTGCGGCAGCTTTTGCGTGCCGTCCATGGCGATCTGCCAGGTGCGGTGGCGCAGCGCCGGATTGCGGAAGCGGGCGATCAGCGCGTCCTTGTAATGCTCCAGATCCGCGCCCCCCTGTTCCTTGGGCGGCATATGCAGCGTCGGGCCGGTCTCAAGGTCCATCAGGTTGCGGACCAGCGTGGCGAAGGCCGGATCGGCCATGGTGTCCGACACCGTCTCGTAGCCCGCCAGATAGCCCAGATAGGCGATGGTGGAGTGGCTGCCGTTCAGCAGCCGCAGCTTCATCGTCTCGTAGGGATGGACGTCGGCGACCAGCTCCACCCCCACCTCCTCCCAGGCCGGACGGCCGGCGGGGAAACGGTCCTCCACCACCCATTGGGTGAAGGGCTCCGTCACCACCGGCCAGGCATCCTGCAGGCCGAGCGCCTCGGACACGCGGGCGCGGTCAGCCTCGGTGGTGGCGGGGACGATGCGGTCGACCATGCTGCTCGGGCAGGAGACCGTCGCGCCGACCCAGGCGCCGAAGTCCGGATCGCGCAGCTCGGCGAAGCGGCGCAGGATGCGCGCCACCGTCTCGCCGTTGCTCGGCAGGTTGTCGCAGCTCAGCACGGTGAAGGGCACCACCCCGGCGGCGCGGCGGCGGGCCAGCGCCTCGGCGATGAAGCCGATGGCGGTGCGCGGGCTGCCGGGATTGTCCAGGTCGTGGCGGATGTCGGGGTGGTCCTCGTTCAGCGCACCGGTCGCCGGATCGTGGCAATAGCCCTTCTCCGTCACAGTCAGGGTGACGATGCGCACCGACGGGCGGGTCATCCGCTCCAGCACCGCCTGCGGATCCTCATGCGCCACCAGCAGTTCCAGCAGGCAGCCGATCACCCGCAGCCGTTCCCCCGCCGCATCGCGCACCGCGACGGTGTAGAGCCCGTCCTGCGGTTGCAGCGCGTCGCGGGTGTCGGGGCTGCGCAGGCTGACGCCGGCAATGCCCCAGGCGCCGAACCGCTTCTCCAGCAGGGCATCGGTGTAGGCGGCCTGATGGGCGCGCTGGAAGGCGCCGACGCCGAGATGGACGATCCCCAGATCCAGCGCCTTGCGGTCGTAGGCCGGCCGCTCCACCGCCGCCGGCAGGTTCGACAAGCCGGCGGCGCCGAGGCGGGGGAGGGTGGAGGATGCAAGGGATTGCATGTGAAACGGTTTCCTTCCCGGCGGAGCATTGGCGCGAGGCGTTGGCTCGCATTCTTGTATGGTAGTATGTCAAAGAGCGCGGGCGAGGGCAACCCGGATTGTTCCGCAGCGGGATGATTAGGCGCCCTGATAAGGAGACAGGCCGATGCTGCGCCGATCAGCGCAGTCCGGCAACCCTCGAACGGCCGGAGGAGCGCGAGGAGGACTTGGGAGCCGGCGGCACGGCGCCGTCCTCCAGGGTGAACAGGTCGGGGAACTTCCCCTCCAGTTCCGGCAGCGACGTCAGGATCTCGCGCAGATGCAAGCCCATCGCCGCCTCGGCCTTGGCGGGGTCGCGGGCGACGATCGCCTCCACCACCGCCTGATGCTGGGAGATCAGCCGGCGGATCGGCGTGGCGTAGGGCACGCTGAGATAGCGGACGCGGTCCATCTGGGCCTTCGTCTCCTCCACGATGCGCCAGGCGTAATCGCACTCCGCCCCGATGGCGATGGTGCGGTGGAAGGCTTCGTCCAGTTCCAGGAAGCGCACCGGCACCGGTTCGTCGGCGATGTCCCACTGGGCCTTCAGGTTGTCGCGCAGTTCGGCGAGGCCGGCCGGGGTGATGGTCTCGCACGCCTTGCGCACCACCGCGGTCTCCACCGCCTCGCGGACGAAGCGGGCGTCGAGCACCTGCTTGACCGAGATCTTGACGACGAAGGTGCCGCGCTGCGGCCGGATGGTCAGCAGGCCGGACTCGCTCAGCTTGATGAAGGCCTCGCGCACCGGCTGGCGGCTGACGCCGAGCTGGTCGGCGATCTCCTGCTCGGAAAGCGCTTGACCTGGGCGGAACTGCATCGTCACGATGGCCTGGCGCAGCACCCGGTACACGCGCCGCGCGATCGGCTCCCCGGAGTCCACGTCGATCTTGTTAAGCATCGCTTCGCCATCCTGTCAGGCCGCCCGTTCCCCCGCCGGCTTCGTCATACGGAGCATGGGCAGGGGGAAACAATCAGTGAAGCATACTACCATACTAGTTGGGAAGCAAGCCCCGCGGTGCAGGGCGCCCTTATGCGACGTCGCATTTCACAGCGCTGCGACTTATGGAAATCATTTCGCACCAGCACACGGACGGTTGAAACTTCCTGCGGAATCGGCATGCTGTCGCCGATGGTCTGACCACTTCGCGTGCAGGGGCATGCTCCTGCACGGAAATTGACCATCCCCGTTCAAGCATCCAGTGCCCGCGCATCGACCCGTATCCGTCCATCCTCGACCAGGAAACCGTCGCCCATGTCCGCCATCCTGCTGCAGGAAAGTTCCGAGACGAAGGACCAGCCGCTCCGCGAAGACATCCGCCTGCTGGGGCGCATCCTGGGCGACACCGTCCGCAGCCAGGAAGGGGAGGCGGTCTTCGACATCGTCGAGCGCATCCGCCAGACCTCCATCCGCTTCCACCGCGAGGAGGACCAGGGCGCCCGCAAGGAGCTGGAAGCCATCCTGAACAGCCTGTCGCCGCCGCAGACGGCGCGGGTGGTGCGGGCCTACAGCTTCTTCTCGCACCTCGCCAACATCGCCGAGGACCAGCACCACATCCGCCGCACCCGCGCCCATGCGCTCGCCGGGTCGGCGCCGCGCGACGGCACCATGGCCCATGCGCTGGACGAGGCGACCAAGGCCGGCATCACCACCCAGCAGCTGAAGGAGTTCTTCGACGGCGCGCTGGTCAGCCCGGTGCTGACCGCCCACCCGACCGAGGTGCAGCGCAAGAGCATCCTGACCGTGCAGATGGCGGTCGCCAAGCTGCTGGCGGAGCGTGACCACGGCCCGATGACGCCGGAGGAGGAGGAGACCAACCTCGAATCCCTCCAGCGCGCCGTGCTGACGCTGTGGCAGACCGCGATCCTGCGCGCCACCAAGCTGGCGGTGACGGACGAGGTGGCGAACGGCCTGACCTTCTACGACTACACCTTCCTGCGCGAGATGCCGCGCTTCTACGCTCAACTGGAGGACCATCTGCGGCGGATGGACCCGTCCTGGGCGACGACGGAGCTGCCGTCCTTCCTGCGCATGGGCAGCTGGATCGGCGGCGACCGCGACGGCAACCCCTTCGTCACCGCCCCCGTGCTGCGCCAGGCGATGCGGATGCAGAGCACCCGCGCCCTGCAATTCTACCTGGACGAACTGCACGCGCTGGGCGCCGAACTGTCGCTGAGCACCCGCGTCATCGACGTGTCGGAGCCGCTGCGCCAGCTGGCCGAACGCTCTCCTGACCCGTCGCCGCACCGCAAGCTGGAGCCGTACCGCCGCGCCATTTCCGGCATCTATGCCCGGCTGGCCGCGACGATGCGGACGCTGGACGGGCTGGAGGCGCCGCGCCACGCCGTGGGCGACGCGCCGGCCTACGAGACCCCGGCCGAGTTCCGCGCCGACCTGGACATCATCGACCGCTCGCTGACCGTCAACGGCTCGGCCGCACTCGCCAAGGGCCGGCTGCGCCACCTGCGCCGCGCGGTCGACCTGTTCGGCTTCCATCTGGCCAGCATCGACCTGCGCCAGAACTCCGACGTGCATGAACGCACCGTGGCGGAGCTGCTGTCCTTCGCCGACGCCGGCATCGACTACAAGGCGATGTCGGAGGACGAGCGGATCGAACTGCTGGTCCGCGAGCTGGAGACCAACCGCCCGCTCGCCTCGCGCTATGCCGATTATTCGGAAGAAGCCGCGTCGGAACTGGACATCCTGCGCACCGCCGCCGACGCCCGCGCCCGCTTCGGGTCGGATGCGGTGGTGAACTGCGTCATCTCCAAGACCGACGGCGTGTCGGACATCCTGGAGGTCGCCGTCCTGCTGAAGGAAGCCGGGCTGCTGCGGCCGAAGGACAAGGCGCTGGACCTGAACATCGCCCCGCTGTTCGAGACCATCGGCGACCTGCGCAACTGCGCCGCCACCATGGACCGGCTGCTGTCGATCCCGACATACCGGCGCTTCCTGGAAAGCCGCGGCAACCTGCAGGAGGTGATGCTCGGCTATTCGGACAGCAACAAGGACGGCGGCTTCCTCACCTCCGGCTGGGAGCTGTACAAGGCCGAGATCGCGCTGGTCGAGGTGTTCGCCAAGCATGGCGTGCGGCTGCGGCTGTTCCACGGCCGCGGCGGCTCGGTCGGCCGCGGTGGCGGACCCAGCTATCAGGCGATCCTGGCCCAGCCGGCCGGCGCCGTGCAGGGCGCCATCCGCATCACCGAACAGGGCGAGGTCATCGCCGGGAAGTACTCCAACCCGGAAGTCGGCCGCCGCAACCTGGAAACGCTGGCGGCGGCGACGCTGGAAGCCACGCTGCTGCACCCGGAATCGGCCGCTCCCTGCACCGACCTGTTCCTCCAGACCATGGAAGAGCTGTCGGAGCATGCCTTCAAGGCCTATCGCGGGCTGGTCTACGAGACCGAGGGCTTCGAGAAGTATTTCTGGGAATCGACGGTGATTGGCGAGATCGCCAACCTCAACATCGGCAGCCGTCCGGCCTCGCGCAAGAAGTCGACCAGCATCGAGGATCTGCGCGCCATTCCCTGGGTGTTCAGCTGGGCGCAGTGCCGCCTGATGCTGCCGGGCTGGTACGGTTTCGGATCGGCGGTGAAGGCCTATCTGGCCCAGCATCCCGACGGCATGGAGCGGCTGCGCGCCATGCACCGCGACTGGGGCTTCTTCAGCACGCTGCTGTCCAACATGGACATGGTGCTGTCCAAGTCGAACCTCGCCATCGCGTCGCGCTATGCCGGGCTGGTGTCGGATCCGGAGCTTCGCGACGCCATCTTCTCCCGCATCCGGGCGGAGTGGCAGGACAGCATCGACGCCCTGCTGGCGATCACCGAGCAGACGGCCCTGCTGGAGAAGAACCCGCTGCTGGCGCGGTCGATCCGCAACCGCTTCCCCTATCTGGACCCGCTCAACCACGTCCAGGTCGAGCTGCTGAAGCGCCACCGCACCAGCGACAGCGGCGAGCAGATCGCCCGTGGCATCCATCTGACCATCAACGGCATCGCCGCCGGATTGCGCAACAGCGGCTGATCCGCCGGCATCCTCCCGCCGGCACCACCCGTTGGCCGTGCATTTCAACAGAGCCCCTCCTCCCCGCGGAAGAGGGGCTCTCTTCGTTTGTGAGCAGTCGCAAAATCACTTCGGGCACCCATCTTGTCCTGTTCTTGTGCAGTGCCGTCCAAGTCTTCGCCGCTGCAAAATGACGCAGGCGATTTCGAATGGCTGGGCCGCAAAAAGTCATGACGTCTTGCCAAAATCAGAATTGAAGGCAGACGAATAGTTTGATAGCTGTCGCCACCTCACCAGGAGGATTGGTATGACCACTCAGTCGCAACAGCAGCAGATGGCCCAGCCGGACGAGGTTCGGGCGCAAGGGACGGCCCGCGCCGCCGGAATCCAGCCGGGCGCCACCGCCGCCGGCGAACAGGAAGAGCGTCTTGTCTGGGGCGGTGCCTGCGGCGCCGGTGCCGGGGCGGCCATCCTGTGGCAGCCGGTCACCGTCCAGGGAAGCAATCGGCGGTGACCGCCCGCGGGTCGGTCGAGATCCCGGCTCCACCCCGCCGCCGCGCCTTGCGCGGGACGGGGTGGAGCCGGCCGGTTTCCCGCCCTCCCGGTTTTCTCAGCCCGCCCGCATGCGGTTGACCAGACTGTCGACCTGAGAGCCGAGCGAGCGCACCTCGTCCGCCACGGTGGAGGAGGCCGTCAGCACACGGGTGGCGGATTCGCCCGACTCCGCGGCGGCCCGGGCCACGGAATCGATGTTGCGGCGGACATGCTGGGTGCCGTCCGCGGCCTCGCCGACATTGCGGGCGATTTCGCGGGTGGCCGCACTCTGCTGTTCCACCGCCGCGGCGACGGTGGCGGCGATCTCGTTGATCTCGCGGATGGTGCCGGCGATGGAGCGGATGGCGTCCACCGCGTCCTGCGTCACCGACTGCATCGCCTGAATCTGGCTGGAGATCTCCTCCGTCGCCTTGCCGGTCTGGTTGGCGAGGCTCTTCACCTCCGACGCCACCACCGCGAAGCCCTTGCCGGCCTCCCCGGCCCGCGCCGCCTCGATGGTCGCGTTCAGCGCCAGCAGGTTGGTCTGGCTGGCGATGTCGTTGATGAGCTGCACCACCTCGCCGATCTTGTTGGCCGACTGCGACAGCCCTTCCACCGTGCGGTCGGTGCGCTCGGCCTCGCTGGCCGCCTTGCGGGCGATCTGGCTGGAGGCATGGACCTGGCTGCCGATCTCCTGGATGGAGGCCGACAGCTCCTCCGTCGCGGCGGCGACCGCCTTGACGCTGCCTTCGGCCTGCTGGGAGGTGCTGGCGGCGGTCGCGGCCTCGCCGGTGGTGGCTTCGGCATTCCGGCTCATGCGCTGGGCCATGTCCTGCATCTCGCCGGCCGCGCGGGCGACGCGGTCCAGCACGCCGCGGACGCTGCTCTCGAAATTCTCCGCCATCTCGACCATGGCGCGGCGGCGCTCGCCGGCGGCCCGGCCGCGTTCCGCCTCGGCGCGGGCGTTGGCGGCGTTGGCCTCGTTGGCGGTGTCGCGGAAGACCATCAGCGCGCGGGTCATGTCGCCGATCTCGTCGGAGCCGGCGGCGGGGATCGGGGCGTTGAGGTTGCCGCCGGCAATCGCCCGCATGGCGTCGGACAGGGCGCTCAGCCGGGCGACGATGTTGCGGCCGACCACGAACCAGGCCAGCGCCGCGGCGCCGATCAGGCTGCCGGCGGCGAACAGGATCAGCATCATGCGGCCGGCGGACAGCGCGTCGGTGGCGCCGGCCGCTGCGGAATCCGCCTCCCGCTTCATCGCCGCGATCTGTTCGTCGACCATGCCGGCGAACTGGTGGGCGAACTGCCGGTTCTGCGCCAAAACCTTCTCGTTCTCGGCAGCAGCATCCAGTTCGGAGCGGCGCAGCTTGAACAGGCTGTTCTCGCCCGAACCGAAGCCGGCCAGGACCTCGGCGCTCTTGACCAGCTTCGGCAGGCCGTCGTCGCCCGACTTCTGCAGCGCCTTCAGCCGCTCGTCCATCGCCTTGGCGGCGGCGGCGTAGCGGGTCTCCAGCATCGCCAGCCGGTCGGTGCTGGGCGCCTGCGCCGCCTCGTTCAGCGCGCCGACGGTGGCGGCGGCGTAGGTCGACAGTTCCAGATATGTCCGGAAGCGGGCCAGCCCGTCGCCCAGCAGATCCTGCATGGAATCGCGGGTCTGCGAACGGACGTTGACGCTCGACAGCTTGATCTCGGCCTTCAGCCGCATCAGCGGCGATTCCATCTGCTCCAGCAGGACGGACTGCCGGCGCGCCGCGTCGGTCAGCACCTCTGCCACCTTCTGGCGCAGCGCGTCGCGCTCCGCGCTGCCGGCCGGCAGTTCCAGGGCCTTGCGGCGCAGGTCGAAGACGCCGTCGGCGCCGTCGCCGAGCAGGAAGAAGGCGTCCAACCCTTCGGAGGTGTCCTTGCTCAGCCGGTTGCCGATCTGCGCTGAGGCGCTGACCATGCGGGCGGCGGCCTCCAGATAGGATTGTTGGTGCTGGGTGACGGCGAAGGCGGTCTCGGCACTGCCGGCGCGGGTCAGCGCCTCCGACGCCACGCTCAGGTCGCCGCGCACCTCGTACATGGTGATCAGCGAGCGGACGGCGTCGCCCAGCGCGTTCATGTCGCGCTCTGTGCTGCTGTCCAGCGCCTCGCCCTTGCCGCGCAGGGTGGCGCCGGCCCGGTCGGTCAGCGGGGCGAGGCTGGCGAGGAAGGCGTCGTAGGACTTGGCCAGTTCCGCCGACATCGTTTCGCGCGTGCCGCGGACGGACAGGCGCAGGTTGGCGGCGGCGTTGCCGCGCTCCAGCGTGGCGATCAGGCCCTCGGTCTTGGCGCGCAGCTCGGCGATCCGCGGGTCGCCGGCACGGCGGGTCGCCAGTTCCTCCACCAGCGTGCCCAGCGCCTTGCCGTTGCCCATGATCTCGCCATAGATGCGTTCGCGCTCGCCCTGGCTGTCGGCGGCGGCGAGCACCGGGGCGGCGGCGGCGATGCCGCTGCTTTCTCCGGACAGGCGCTTGGCCAGTTCCATTTCCGGCAGCCCGGTGCCGACGATCCGCGTCAGCGGCGCTTCCACCGCGGAGAAGGAGGTCAGCCCGACGATGCTGGCTGCGACCGTCATGCCGGCCATGCCGGCGAAGGCGAGCAATAGCTTGCCGCGGACTCCCAGGCGGCGGGCGCGTGGCGCGCCGTCCTTGCGGTCCGGCATCATGGTGTCGTCGCGGGCGTCGATCGTCATGTTTCGTCCTGCTCCCCCGGGATGATGTGTCTGTCCGGGCTTGGCGCCCGTCTTGTTCGTTCCCGCCGCGCACTGCTTGGCAGACCAACCATACCGCAGTGTGGTTGACAGATCCTTACGGGGGAACACTCAATTTTCCGCCATCCGTCGTTATAGTCGCTTCCGGCGGTATGCCGTCGGACCGGCCGCCCGCCATGCGTCATTATGACCATTCGCCTGAGACGAACGTTATAGGGGCTCTCCTCGCGCACCTCCGCCGTGCTAGTCTTCCGCGCGGGACATCGGCGATGGGGAGACGCATGCGGGTCTGGCAGACGGTGTTCGCGCCCTCGGCGGCGGAGGTGTCTCCTCTGCCCGCCCCGCTGCCGGCCGATCTGGTCCTGGTCTTCGGCTCCGTCGCCCGCTTCGACGCGCCGGGCTTCGCGGCGGGGCTTGCCCACGCCTTCCCCGGCGCCGTGCTGGCCGGATGCAGCACCGCGGGCGAGATCCTGGGCGACGGCGTGTTCGACGATTCCTGCACCGTCACCGCCATCCGCTTCGACCGGGGCGCCGTCGCCGCGGCGGAGGCCGGCATCGCGGCCATCGACGACAGCCAGCCGGCGGGGGAGGCGTTGGGAGAGGCGCTTGCCGCCCGGCCGGGGCTGTCGGGGGTGCTGCTGTTCGCCCGCGGCGTGGCGGTGAACGGAAGCGCGCTGATCGACGGGCTGCTGTCGCGCCTGCCGGCCGGGGTGCCGGTGTCGGGCGGGCTGGCCGGCGACGGCGGCGCCTTCGTCCGCACGCTGGTGCTGGGTCCGTCCGGCGTGTCCGACGCCCGCGCGGTGGCGGTCGGGCTTTACGGGGATGGGCCGCATCTCTGCCTCGGCTCCGTCGGCGGGTGGGAGCCGTTCGGGCCGGCGCGCAAGGTGACCCGCGCCGTCGGCAACCTGCTGCTGCAGCTGGACGGCGAACCGGCGCTGAACGTCTACAAGCGCTATCTTGGCGACTATGCCCGCGACCTGCCGGCGTCGGGGCTGCTGTTCCCGTTCGAGCTTCTGAACGGAAACCACGATTCGGTCGGGCTGATCCGCACCATCCTGGGCATCGACGAGGCGGCGGGCGGCCTGATCCTGGCCGGCACGGTGGAGGAGGGCTTCTACCTCCGGCTGATGCATGCCAGCACGGACGGGCTGGTCGACGGGGCGGAGCAGGCGGGCGCCATCGTCGCCGGCGCGGCGGCGGACCCCGGAAAGGAAGCCGTCGGTGACAGGCTCGCCCTGCTGGTCAGCTGCGTCGGGCGCAAGCTGGTGCTGGGCGACCGGGTGGAGGAGGAGGTGCAGGCGGTGGCCGACCGGCTGGGGGCCGGCACCCTGCTGACCGGCTTCTACTCCTACGGCGAGATCGGGCCGATGCGCGATCTGGTCGATTGCCGGCTGCACAACCAGACGATGACGGTCGCCTTGCTGACGGAACGCTGACAGCATGCACCGCCTGCTGCAAAGCCAGTTCAAACGGGTTCTGGGCCTGCAAAGCGCGGAGGCGGCTGAGTCCGTCCTGGCGGAACTGAAGGCGCTCGCCGGCCAACCCGGCCTGTCGCCGGAGGCGGCGCGGATGCTGGACGGCCTGCCGGCCCTGTTCGGCCGCATCGGCCAGAGCTACGAGCAGGCGGACCGCGACCTGACCCTGCGGGCGCGCAGCCTGCAGCTGAGTTCGGAGGAGCTGGCCGAGGCCAACGAGCGGCTGCGCCGCGAGGCCGGGACCCAGGCCCATGCGATCCGCCGGCTGCGCGGCGTCGCCAACAGCCTGCTGCGCGCCGACGGCCGCCCGGAGCTGCCGGATTCCGCCGACAGCAGCCCGACCGACAGCCTGGAACGGCTGAGCCAGCTGATGGCCGGGCTGGTGGAGGAGCGATCCGCCGCGCAGCGGGCGCTGGAGCAGCAGAAATTCGCGCTCGACCAGCATGCCATCGTCAGCATCACCGACCATCGCGGCATCATCACCTACGCCAACGACAAGTTCTGCCAGATCAGCGGCTTCCCGCGCGAGGAGCTGCTGGGCCGGTCGCACCGCATCGTGAATTCGGGCCGCCACCCGTCCGGCTTCTTCGCGGAGATGTGGCACACCATCATGGACGGGCAGGTCTGGCACGGCGAGATCTGCAACCGGACCAAGGCGGGCGAAGACTATTGGGTGGCCGCCACCATCGTGCCGCAGCTGACCGCCGACGGGCAGCCGCACCAGTACATCGCGATCCGCACCGACATCACCGAGCGCAAGCGGATGGAGGCGGAGCTGGAGGACAGCCGCCGCTTCCTGCAGAGCATCACCGACAGCATGGGCGAGGGCGTTTTCTCGCTGGACCGCAACGGCTTCTGCACCTTCCTGAACCCGGAGGCGGAACGGCTGCTCGGCTGGTCGCTGGAGGATCTGCGCGGCATCCCGCTGCACGACGCCGTCCATTACAAGGACGGGCAGGGGAACCCGGTCGCGAGGGAGGACTGCGCCGTCCTGAGCAGCGTCCGCCGCGGCGAGGCCTACCGTTCGGAAACCGACCATTTCGTCCGGCGCGACGGCACCGTCTTCCCCATCGCCATCACCACGGTGCCGCTGCGCGAGGAAGGGCGCATCGTCGGGTCGGTCACCGTCTTCCAGGACATCACCGAACGCCAGCGGATGCTGACCGCCCTGCAGGAGAGCGAGGAGCGGCTGACGGTGGCGCTGGACGCCTCCAACACCGGGCTGTGGGACTGGAACCCGGTGACCGACCACGCCTATTTCTCCGACCTCTGGCTGGGCATGCTGGGCTACGCCCCCGGCGAGCTGCCGCCCCGCGGCACCACATGGCTGGAACTGCTGCACGAGGACGACCGCGACCGCGTGCTGGCGGTGCTGGAAGAGCATGTGGCCGGCCGCGCCCCGGTCTACGAGGTCGAGTTCCGCATGCGCCACAAGTCCGGCGCCTGGGTCTGGATCCTGTCGGCGGGCAAGGTGACGGAGCGCGACGCGGCGGGCCAGCCCACCCGCATCACCGGCATCCACAAGGACGTGACCGACCGCAAGCGCACCGAGGACGAGCTGGCGCGCGCCAAGGAGGAGGCCGACCGCGCCAACCGGCAGAAGAGCGACTTCCTCGCCAACATGAGCCACGAGATCCGCACGCCGATGAACGCGGTGATCGGCCTCAGCCACCTGATGATGAAGACCGACCTGACGCCGCGGCAGCGCGATTACCTGGACAAGATCCACGCGTCCTCGCGCAGTCTGCTCGGCATCATCAACGACATCCTCGACTTCTCCAAGGTCGAGGCCGGCAAGCTGACCATCGAGGCGATCCCCTTCCATGTCGGCGACGTCCTGCAGGAGGTGGCGACCGTCGTGCTGCCCAGGCTGCGGGAGAAGGGGCTGGAACTGATCCTCGACCTGAACGGCGACGTGCCGGGCACGCTGGTGGGCGACCCGCTGCGGCTGGGGCAGGTGATCCTGAACCTCGTCTCCAACGCCGTGAAGTTCACGGAGCGGGGCGAGGTGGTGGTGACGGTGGGCGGGCGCATCGGCACCGGCGACGATTACCGGCTGGAGGTGGAGGTCTGCGACACCGGAATCGGCATGTCGCCGGAACAGACGGCGGCGCTGTTCCGCCCCTTCTCCCAGGCCGACAGCTCCACGACGCGGCGCTTCGGCGGGACCGGGCTGGGGCTGGCGATCTGCCGGCAGCTGGTAGAGCTGATGGGCGGTCGCGTCTCGGTGGAAAGCCGGCCGGGGGAGGGCAGCATCTTCCGCTTCTCCGTCCGCTGCCGCGTCGCCGCGGGCGAGACCATGGACGAAAGGCTGCCGCGCGACCTGATGGACCGCCGGGTGCTGGTGGTCGACGACAGCGATGCCGTCCGCTCCATCCTGACCGACATGCTGGAGCGCTTCGGACTGACCGTGGAATCGGCGGCCGATGGGCTGTCGGCGCTGCGACGGCTGGAGGATGGGCAGGCCGGAACCCAGCCGCCGGTGGAGCTGGTGGTGCTGGACTGGCGCATGCCCGACCTGGACGGGGTGGAGACGCTGCGCCGGCTGCGCGCCATGCCGGGCGCCCAGCCGCCGGTGGTGATGACCACCGCCTATGGCGCCGACGGGGTACAGGGCGCGCTGGAGGATTCCATGCCCGGCGGCGGACCGGTCACCGCCGTGCTGGAGAAGCCGGTCACGCCGTCGGCCATGTTCGATTCGGTGATGATGGCGCTCGGCGGCGGCGGGCCGCGGGTGACGGACGCCCTGCGCCGGGTCCATGACCCCGCCCAGTCGACGGAGCTGTCGGCGCTGGTCGGCCGCACCGTCCTGCTGGTGGAGGACAATCTGGTCAACCAGCAGGTGGCCTGCGGCCTTCTGGAGCTGGTCGGCATCGAGGCGATGGTGGTCGGCAGCGGCGAGGAAGCCCTGCAGGCCCTGCGCGAGGTCAAGTTCGACCTCGTGCTGATGGACGTGCAGATGCCGGGGCTGGACGGCTACGAGACAACCCGGCTGATCCGGCGCGAACTGGAGCTGTCGGCCCTGCCCATCGTCGCCATGACCGCCCACGCCATGGCCGGCGACCGCGAGCGCTGCCTGGACGCCGGCATGAACGACCATGTCTCCAAGCCGATCGACCCGGAGGCGCTCTATGCGGCGCTCGCCCGCTGGCTGAAGCCGGTGCGCGGATTGGGCGGTGGACTGGGCGGTGGATTGGGCAGCGGGCTGGGAAGCGGGGCGGCGGGAACGGTGCCGGCGCCGTCGATCGCCGCGGTTTCGGCCGCTCCGGCGCTGCCGGAAAGCCTGCCGGCGCTCGACCTCGCCGTCGCCCGGCGCAACGTCAACGGCAACCTCGCCCTGCTGCGCCGGATCCTGATCGATTTCGCCGCCACCCATGCCGGGGAGGCGGCCCGTCTGGCCGCCGCGGTGCGGGAGGAACGGTGGAAGGACGCGCTCCGCCTGTCCCACACGCTGAAAGGCACCGCCGCCACCATCGGCGCCATGGAGCTGTCCGCCCTGGCCGGCGTGGTGGAGCGGGGGGCGATGACCTCTCCGCCCGTGCTGGAGGACGGGATTCTCGACCGGCTGGCCGGCGCGCTCGCGCTGGTGGTGGAGGGGATCGGCACCCTCGGCCGGCCGGCGGAGGCCGCGGCCACGGTCGCGGCGGCGGAGGCGCCGTTCGGCACCATGCTTCCGATCACCCCGCCGCCGTCCGCCGTGCCGCGCGACACCCTGCGGGCGGCGCTGTCGCTTGCCGACCAGCTGGGCGGGCTGCTGATCGCCGGCGATCCGGAGGCCGGCGACATGGCCGACGGGCTGGCCCGCCTGCTGGCCGGCAGCCCGGTGGCCGCGGCGGCCGACCGGGTGAACCGCCATGCCGGCGCCTTCGATTTCGAAGACGCCGCCACCGCCCTTGCCGAGCTGCGCGACCGGCTTCGCGATCTGAGGGAGACCGCGACATGACCATGCCGCTTCCGACCGGCGACAAGCCGCGGATCCTGATCGTCGACGACGAGCCGATCAACCTGAAGGTCCTGGCCGACCTGCTGCGCGACAGCTATGGGCTGATCGTGGCGAAGGACGGGCCGCAGGCGCTCGCCCGGCTGGCCGGCGACCGGCTGCCGGACCTGATCCTGCTCGACGTGATGATGCCGGGCATGGACGGGGTGGAGGTGTGCAGGCGGCTGAAGGAGGACGCCCGCACCCACGAGATTCCGGTGATCTTCATCACCGCGATGGGGCAGGTCCATGACGAGACCCGCGGGTTCGAGGTGGGCGCCGTCGATTACATCACCAAGCCGATCTCCCCGCCGGTGGTGCTGGCACGGGTCCGCACCCACATCGCGCTGCGCGAAGCCCGCCGCGCGCTCGCCGACCAGAACCGGCAGCTGGAAGACCGGGTGGCGGAGCGCACGCGCGACCTGCTGCGCGCCCAGGACGCCACCATCCGCGCCATGGCCTCGCTGGCGGAGACCCGCGACAACGAGACCGGCAACCACATCCGCCGCACCCAGAACTATGTGCTGGCGCTCGCCCTCCATCTCAGCCGCGACCCGCGCTATGCCGGCCAACTGGACGAAGAGACCATCGAGCTGCTGTACAAGTCTGCGCCTCTGCATGACGTCGGCAAGGTGGGCATCCCGGATTCGATCCTGCTGAAGCCGGGGAAGCTCACCGACGACGAGTTCCACATCATGAAGACGCACGCGGCGCTGGGGCACGAGGCGATCTTCGCCGCCGAAGGGCAGGCGGACATGGCGGCCGGCGAAAGCTCCTTCCTGCGCATCGCGCGGGAGATCGCGCACGGCCACCACGAACGCTGGGACGGAACCGGCTATCCCCAGGGGCTGGCGGGGGAGGCGATCCCGCTGTCCGCCCGCCTGATGGCGGTCGCCGACGTCTACGACGCGCTGATCAGCCGGCGCTGCTACAAGCCGCCCTTCCCGCACGAAAAGGCGGCGTCGATCATCCGCGAAGGCAGCGGCAGCCATTTCGACCCCGCCGTCGTCGCCGCCTTCACCGCCCTGGAGGACGAGTTCAAGGACATCGCCCGCCGCTACAGCGACGAGGGGTGAGCCGGCCTGCGGTCCTCAGATCCAGGAATCGCCACCGCCGCTATCCCCGCCACCATCGTCGAAGGGCGCGTCGTCGAACGACGCATCATCGGCCGGCGGCGGGTCGGGGTCATAGGACGCGTCCTGCACCGTGTCGCCCTGCGGCCCCTGGCCGTCGCCGTAATTGTTGATGACCGTCTCGTTGATCGTCTCGCTGACCGGGGTCTGCGCCGCCGCCTCACCGAAGGGGCCGGGGGAATGGTGCAGCAGGGAGGAGATGGCGCTCGCCGCCAGCATGCCGCCCGCCACGCCCGCCGCCGTCTGTGCCGCACCGGCGAAGAAGCCGCCGCCGCGCGGCGCCATGGAGGGCGCCATCCCGGCCCCCATCCCGGCTTGCGGGAAAGGCGGCGGGGAGTAGGACTGCTGCGGATAGGCGGCGCCGGGGCCGCCACCCCACGGGCTGCGGCCGGCGGGCTGCTGTGGCGGAGCAGGGGGCGGTTCGGCGCCCCGGCTCCACGGGCTGCGGCCGATGCCGAGCGCGTTCGACAGGAAACTGCCGCCGGACGGGGCCGGCTGGGCCGGGCGGTCGCGCAGTTGCCGTTCCAGCTCCTCGATCCGGGTCTGCGCCGCGGTCAGGGCCTGCTGCTGCACCAGAACGGTCTGCGCCATGTAATAGGCGGACAGCGGCTGGTCCTGGACCGCGCGGCGGATGAAATCCTCGGCCTCGCCGTCGCGCGGCTGGGACTCCACCTCGCGCAGGCGGCGGAACAGGTCGGACAGAAGGGTGCGTTCCTCAGGGGTCATAACCATCTCCTCGCGCCATCTCGTTGCGCGACATCCATTGCGCAGGCGCCTCGCTTGATGTGGAGTCGCCATCCCCCGGCGGACAAGTCCCCTGGGGCGGCCCGGTCGGAGGAGCCTGTCCTCGTCACGAACAGCGGCCACGCCATTTCATTACGTCTCTAAAGCAATATTGCATAAGAGTCCCGATATCTTGCCGAACGTTCCGAACATGGCGCATGAGTTGGTGGATCGTCGGGCTGACCATTGTGGGAAGAGGGGCGGCTATATCGGCTATGGCGTCGCCGGCTTAACATATGACATTGACGGGGGTGCCCTTTTTGCGGTCGATGGGCCACATTCTGGGTGCGACCGCCGGGCGGCGCCGGTTGTGAAGCCGAGACCAAGAATGAACAGGCGCCGAGAGATGGTGGAACTGACCGACCTGGAGCGCGATGCGCTGACCGAGTTGGTGAACATGGGGGTGAGCCGTGCCGCCACCCATCTCAGCCGCATGGTCCAGGACCAGGTTCTGCTGTCCGTCCCGACCGTGGACATCGTCAGCCGGCAGGAGGCGTCCGATTTCCTCAGTGCGCGGGAACGCAACGGGCTGGTGGCGGTGGAGCAGCAGTTCCACGGTTCCTTCGACGGCCGCGCCATGCTGATCTTCCCCGAGGCCAACAGCCTAGAACTTGCCCGCGCGGTGCTGGGCGGCGACCTGACGCTGGCGGAGATCGTCGATCTGGAACAGGACGCCCTGGCGGAGATCGGCAACATCATCCTGAACGGCTGCCTCGTCGTGGTCGCCAACGCGCTGAAGGACCGGCTGACCATCTCGCTGCCGGCGGTGCTGCGCGGCGACGGCGCCAACATCCTCAAGGACAAGGCGGGCGACTCGGACGAGCTTGTGCTGTTCCTCTACATCGACTTCACCATCCGCAGCCGCAGCATCCGTGGCTACATCGCCTTGCTGATGGGCGTCTCGTCACTGGAATCGCTGAAGCTGTTGATCCATGCCTTCATCGAAGGCATCGCCGCCGAAGATCCCTCATCCGCCGGAACGTCGCATGGTCCCCAGATTGCCTGAACAACCGATGTGGGCCCTGGATGTGCTTGGGGCGCTGGATGCGGGAATCCTGCTTCTCGACCGCCATTGCCGGGTCCTGTACTGGAACGGCTGGATGGAGCAGGCATCCACCCTGACCGCCCGCGAGATCCTTGGGCACGACCTGTTCGATGCGCTGCCGAACCTGCGCGAGTCGCGCCTGCACATCGCGGTGCGCGACACGCTGGCCACCGGGGCGCCCGGCGTGCTTTCCCACACGCTGAACCCGATGCTGTTCCCGCTGCGCCTGCCGGACGGGCGGCGGATGGTCCACAATGTGGTGATCCGCCCGCTGCCGTCCCACGCGCAGGCCAACGGGGAGAGGCTCGCTGCCTGATCCAGGTGACCGACGTCACCGCCTCGGTGAACCGCGAGCGCGTCCTGCGCGAGCAGCGCGACGCCCGCTACCGCGCCATCGTCGACACCGCGCCCGACGCCATCGTCACCACCGACACCCGCGGCATGGTCCAATGGATGAACGGCGCCGCCACCCGCCAGTTCGACTATCGTCCGGAGGAGCTGATCGGGCAGAGCGTGGCGGTGCTGCTGGGCGACGACGCGCCGGACTGGATCGCCATGGCCGAGCACAGCGGGCCCGGCAGCTCCGGCACCCTCGACGCCGTCACCCAGCCGGTGGAGCTGTCCGGCCGGCGCCGCGACGGCAGCCACATCGACCTGGAACTGTCGATGGCGCGCTGGGAATCGGAAGGGCGCAGCTTCATCACCGGCATCCTGCGCGACATCACCGAACGCCGCCGCACCCGCGAGGAACTGCGGGCCAGCGCGCTCGCCATGCGGCAGCTGGCCGAACAGACCAAGGCGACGCTGGACGCGCTGCCCGCCTTCATCGCCGTGCTCGACCGCTCCGGCCACATCGTCTCGGTCAACCGCGCCTGGGCCGAAGCGGGGCCGGAGACGACCTTCCTCGGCCAGGGCTGCATCGTCGGCGACGACTATCTCGACCATTGCGGCAAGGGCCAGACCGCCGACCCGCGGGCGGACGACGTGATGGACGGCCTGCGCACGCTGCTGAGCGACGGCGGACCGCCGGTGTCGGCGGAATATGTCACCGGCAACCAGCACTGGTTCCGCTGCCTCGCCGCCCCCATGCCGGCCGGCCCCTTCGGCGGCACGGTGCTGATGCACATCGACGTGACGGAGATCAAGTCGATGGAGGCGGCCCTGCGCAAGCTGGTCGGCCAGAAATCGACCCTGCTGCGCGAGGTGAACCACCGCGTCAAGAACAGCCTGCAGCTGGTGTCCAGCCTTCTGACCCTGCAGACCCTCAGCCTGCCGGACGAAGGGGTCCGGGTACATTTCCAGGACGCCCGCAGCCGCATCGAGGCGATCGCCCGCGTCCACAACCGGCTCTATCAGGCCGACCAGTTCCAGACCATCGAGTTCGGCACCTACCTCAATGAGCTGTGCGAGGATCTGGCCCGTGCGTCGGGTGGCGAGAGCATGTGCGACATCGTCGTGCGGTCCGAGGTCATCGACCTGCCCATCGACCATGCCGCACCGCTGGGCCTGATCGCGAACGAGCTGATCACCAACGCGGTGAAGCATCGCGGCAGCGGCCCGGCGCGGGTGACGGTGACCTTCCGGCGCGAGGGGGACGACCTGTCGCTGACCGTGTCCGACCGCGGTCCGGGGCTGCCGTCCAACTTCGACATCCGCAAGAGCCGCAGCCTGGGCATGCGCCTGATCTCCAGCCTCGCCAGCCAGATCCGCGCCAGCGTCGACATCGACACCACCCCGCAGGGAACCACCTTCCGGATCGAGCTTCCGGTGCCCGACGCGGTGCCGCTGCTGGAAACGTCCTCTCCCGAGGAGATCGACGGATGAAGATCCTTCTGGTCGAGGACGAGGTGCTGATCGCGCTGGAACAGCAGCTCTACCTGGAATCCGTCGGCCATGACGTCATCGGCCCCGCCGTCACGGCGATGGAGGCGGTGGAGCTGGCCAAGGCCGACAAGCCGGATCTGGCGCTGGTCGACGTGCATCTGGGCATGGGCACCAACGGCATCGACGCCGCGCGCGGCCTGAACGCGCTGGGCGTGCCCTGCCTGTTCATCACGTCCTTCCGGGACGAGCTGAAGAAGGACGGCCCGCTCACCGGCATCGGCTGCCTGCCCAAGCCCTTCACCGAAAGCGGCCTGCTCGCCGCCGTCGACGTCGCCCGCGCCATCCTGGCGGGGGAGACGCCGCGCAACGTGCCGCAGACGATGGAGCTGTTCGTGTGAGGGGGTGCGGAGTTAGACCCCCACCCTAACCCTCCCCCGCTGGGCGGGGAGGGGACGAGTGCTTGTTCGTTAAGGCAGCGGCAGTCCCTCCCCGCCCAGCGGGGGAGGATAGGTGGGGGTCTAACCTCCCTCACCCTCCGATCTTGCGGACCCGCTCCGGCGCCGACTGCTGTTCGAACAGGCGGCGGTAGAGCCCGCCCGGCCGGTGGAGCAGGGCGGCATGGCTGCCTTCCTCCGCCACGCGGCCCTGGTTGAAGACCAGGATGCGGTCCAGCGTGCGCACGGTGGACAGGCGGTGGGCGATGATGATCGCCGTGCGACCCTGCATCAGCCGTTCGATGGCCTCCTGGATCAGCGCCTCCGATTCCGAATCCAGGCTGGAGGTCGCCTCGTCCAGGATCAGGATCGGCGCGTCGGCCAGGAAGGCGCGGGCCAGCGCCACCCGCTGGCGCTCGCCGCCCGACAGCTTCACGCCGCGCTCGCCGACCAGCGTCGCATAGCCCTTCGGCAGGCGGGCGATGAAATCGTGGGCGTTGGCGAGCCTGGCCGCCCGCTCGATCTCCGCCATCGACGCGCCGGGGCGGCCATAGGCGATGTTCTCCGCCAGGGTGCGGTGGAACAGGATCGGCTCCTGCGGGACGATGGCGATCTGCGAGCGCAGCGAGTGCTGGGTCGCTCCCGCCACGTCCTGCCCGTCGATCAGCACCCGGCCGTCGGTCACGTCGTACAGGCGCTGGATCAGCTTGACGAAGGTGGTCTTGCCCGAGCCCGACGGCCCGACCAGACCGACCCGCTCGCCCGCCTTGATGGTCACGGACAGGTCGCGGTAGAGCGGGGTGGTGTGGCCGCCATAGCGGAAGGTGACGTGGTCGAAGCGCACCTCGCCCGCCCGGATTTGGATCGGGGCGGCGCCGGGCCGGTCCTCCACCCCCAGCGGTTCGGCGTGGATCGCCACCAGCTCCTCCATCTCGTTGACGGAGCGCTGGAGATGGTTGATGTGCATGCCGATGTCGCGCAGATAGCCATGCACGACGAAATAGGTGGTCAGCACATAGGCGACGTCGCCCGGCGTCGCCTGTCCACGCCACCACAGCCACAGCGCGGTCGCGACCACGGCGCTGCGGATCAGCAGCAGAACCACCAGTTGCACGGTGCTGTGGCGGGTGTGGCGGGTCCAGGTGCGATGGGTGCGGCGGCTCCACTTGTCCACCACACCGGCCAGCCTGTCGTCCTCGCGCGGTTCGGCGCCGAACGCCTTGACCACCGCGTTGCAGCCGATGGCGTCGGCCAGCGTCCCGCCCAGCTTGGTGTCCCAGGCATTCGACAGCCGGGCGGCCGGCGCGATGTAGAGGGTGGAGAACAGCACGGTCATCGCGATGTAGACCGCGGTGCCCAGCGCGATGACCAGCCCCATCGCCGGCCAGTGCAGTCCCAGCATCACCATCGTGCCGACCAGCACGACCAGCGACGGCCACAGCGCCAGCAGCAGCGTGTCGTCCAGCGTGTCGAACGCCCACATGCCGCGGGTGATCTTGCGCACCACCGATCCGGCGAAGCTGTTGGCGTGCCAGTCGGTGGAAAAGCGCTGGATGCGGTGAAAGCTGTCCTGCCCGACATCGGCCATGATGCGCAGGGTGAAGGGGATGACGCCGCTCCAGGCGATGTGGCGCATCACCACCATGCCGACGCCCAGCGCCACCATGGCGCCGAAGGCGAACAGCGCCTCGTGCAGGGCCGCGTCGCGGTCGCCCGGCAGCAGGGTCAGCGCGTCGACCAGCCGGCCGGCGAACAGCGGCATGAAGACGTCGGCCAGCGTCGACAGGGCGATGGCCCCGGCGATGCCGATGGCCAGCGGGGTCTGGCGACGCCAGTGACGGAAGGTGAAGGCCAGAACGCTGCGGATGGCGCTCGGGCGTGGGGTGCGTTTCGACAGAGCCATGGGAGTCCAACCGGGGCAGGGCCGGCGGCGAAGCGCCGGCTCCACGGCGGGCAGGCCACCGGCCCTGAGCCGGCACATTGCCAAGCTGGGGCCGGGGTCGGCGACGCCGTTCGGGAAAGAGCGGAATGGAAGCGGTGCGGGGCTTGCGACAGCCCGCGCTGATGCCGCCTTGCGCCGAGCCTAGGAGTGGCGGTCCGAAAGGACGCGGCTGGCCGGCGCGGGAGTGTTCAGCAGGCACTTGGTACGCATGCAGCCTCCCGTTCGGCAGGAAATGAAACGACAAGACGGTATAACAAAGTTGCTGTGTAGGCGCCACTACCCCTTTGGTGGAGGCGCCGCCTGCGGATCAGCGTCCCTTCAGGTTCGTCTGGCGCGGCTTCATGCCGGTCGGGTTCGGACCAGCCGGTTTGCCCCCGGCCGGCTTCGCCCCCGGCGGCTTGCCCACCGGCGGCACCACACGGCGCCCCTGGCCGGCCTGCTGGGTGAGGAAGGTCTTGCCCCCCTTAGGCCCATTTGCCGGCCCCTTCTCCCGCGGCTTGGCGGTGGCGCCCACCGGCTGCCATGCCGGAATCAGATGCTCCTCGCCCGGCCCGATCAGATCCTCGCGGCCCATGCGCTTCAGCGCCTCGCGCAGGATCGGCCAGTTCTCCGGATCATGGTAGCGCAGGAAGGCCTTGTGCAGCCGGCGCTGCTTCAGCCCCTTGGCCGACGACACCATTTCCGACCCGACGCGGCGCACCGGGCGCAGGGGATTGCGCTCGCTGTGGTACATGGCGGTCGCCAGCGACATCGGCGAGGGCAGGAAGGTCTGCACCTGATCCGCCTTGAAGCCGTTCCGCTTCAGCCACAGCGCGAGGTTCATCATGTCCTCGTCCGTGGTGCCGGGATGGGCGGCGATGAAGTAGGGGATCAGGTAGAGCTTCTTCCCCGCCTCCTTCGCCGCCTTGTCGAACATCCGCTTGAACTCGTCATAGGCGCCCATGCCGGGCTTCATCATCTTCGCCAGCGGACCTGGTTCGGTGTGTTCCGGCGCGATCTTCAGATAGCCGCCGACATGGTGGGTCACCAGCTCCTTCACATATTCAGGGTTCCGCACCGCGAGGTCGTAGCGCAGGCCGGACGCGATGTGGATCTTCTTCACCCCCGGCACCGCGCGGGCCTTGCGGTAGAGCTGCACCAGCGAGGAATGGTCGGTGTTCAGGTTCTTGCAGATGTCCGGGAAGACGCAGGACGGACGCCGGCAGACCGATTCCGTCTCCTTGTCCTTGCAGGCGAGGCGGTACATGTTGGCGGTCGGCCCGCCCATGTCGGAGATGACGCCGGTGAAGCCCTTGGTCTTGTCGCGGATATGTTCGATCTCGCGCAGGATGGAGCCTTCGGACCGGCTCTGGATGATGCGCCCCTCATGCTCGGTGATCGAGCAGAAGGAACAGCCGCCGAAGCATCCCCGCATGATGTTGACGGAAAAGCGGATCATCTCCCAGGCCGGGATGCGCGCGTCGCCGTAGGACGGATGCGGCGCACGGGCGTAAGGCAGGTCGTAGACGCCGTCCATCTCGTTGGTTTCCAGCGGGATCGGTGGCGGGTTCAGCCACACGTCGCGGTCGCCGTGGCGCTGGACCAGGGCGCGGGCGTTGCCGGGGTTGCTCTCCTGGTGCAGGACGCGGCTGGCATGGGCGTAGAGCACCTTGTCGGCCGTCACCTGCTCGAAGCTGGGCAGGCGCACCACCATGCGGTCGGCGCCGGCGGCGCGCGGCGACACCGGTGCCGACGGATCGTCGATGGAGCTGCTGTCCACCACCGTCCAGCCCTCCGGCAGGGACGAGCGCATGATCGCGGTGCCGCGGATGTCGGTCATCGCCTTGGGCGATTCCCCCTTCAGCGCGCGCTGGGCGATCTCGATGATGGCGCGTTCGGCGTTGCCGTAGACCAGCATGTCCGCCTTGGAATCGACCAGGACGGAGCGGCGGATCTTCTCGCTCCAGTGATCGTACTGGGCGATGCGGCGCAGGCTCGCCTCGATGCCGCCCAGGACGATGGGGACGTCCTTGAAGGCTTCGCGGCAGCGCTGGGAATAGACGATGACGGCGCGGTCCGGCCGCTTCCCGCCCTCGTCGTTCGGGGTGTAGCTGTCATTGTGGCGCAGGCGACGGTCGGCCGTATAGTGGTTGACCATCGAATCCATGTTGCCGCCGGTGACACCCCAGAACAGCCGCGGCTTGCCCAGGATCTTGAACGGCTCCGCACTGCTCCAGTCCGGCTGGGCGATGATGCCGACGCGCAGGCCCTGCGATTCCAGCAGCCGGCCGATGATCGCCATGCCGAAGCTGGGATGGTCGACATAGGCGTCGCCGGTGACGACGATGACGTCGCACTGGTCCCAGCCCAGCCGGTCCATTTCCGCACGCGACATCGGCAGGAAGGGTGCGGCCTTGGGGCGCACGCTCCGGTCCGGGCGGTGGGCGAACAGGTTGGGGGCCGCGAGCATCGCGTTCTCCGGGTCTCAGCTGTCAATGCGGATGGAAGCCGACAGTCTTACCCTGTCGGCCCGCAAATTCCCACCGCTGATAACGCAGCGGAGCAATGGGACATTGTGCGGGATGGTGGGCAGCTATGTGGGACGCCCCACAGCCGGTGCAAGGGGAGGGCAGGGCGCCAACCTTGGAGGCGCCGTTCAGGCGGCGACGCCATCCGCCCCTTCCGCCCGGCCATTGCGCCGCGCCACCATCCAGCCGATCACCGCCCCGGCCAGCAGCACCAGCGCCGCCATCAGGAAGGCCGCGCCCGGCAGCGGGAACAGCGCCCCGCTGCCGACCGAGGCGGAATAGATGGCGCCGAAGACGACCGGCGACAGAATGCCGGCGACGCTCGCCACGCTCATGTTGGCGCCCTGCAGCTGGCCCTGTTCGGACGGGGAGACCCGCTGCGTCATCAGCGACTGGATGGTCGGCATCGCCAGCCCCCACAGCGCGTTCGGCAGGATGGCCAGCGCGAACCAGGCGCCGTCCGACGCCAGCCCCATGCAGGCCAGCCCACCGGCCCCGCCGAACAGGCCGACCACCATCGTGCCGCGGTCGCCCAGCCACCGCACCATCCGCTGCACGACCAGCCCCTGCACCACCATGTCGAGCGCGCCGACCACCGCCAGCAGAAGCCCGACGTCCCAGGCGGTCCAGCCATAGCGGTGGCCGGCATAGAGCACGAAGACCGCGGGAAAGACGTGATGGGAGAAATGCAGCATGAAGTTGACCAGGGCCAGCCCCGACAATTCGGTGTGGGAACGCAGCAGGCGCAGCGCACCGAACGGGTTGGCCCGGCGCCAGGAGAAGGCCATCCGGTTCTCCGGCGCCAGCGATTCCGGCAGCACCGCCAGACCATAGAGGAAGGCCAGCCCGCTGAGCGCACCCGCCGCCCAGAAGGGCGCACGCGGCGACAGCTCTCCCAGCAGCCCGCCCAGGAGCGGGCCGGCGATGAAGCCGGCGCTGAAGGCGGCACCGATCAGGCCATAGGCCCGCGCCCGCTGCTCCGGCGGCGTCACGTCGGCCATATAGGCGAACACGGTGGTGAAGCTGGAAGAGGTGATGCCGGCGATCGCCCGGCCGATCACCAGCCACCACAGGTTCGGTGCCACCGCGATCAGCACGTAATCCACCGCCAGCCCCAGGGCCGACAGCAGGATCACCGGCCGCCGCCCGTATCGGTCCGACAGCGACCCGATCACGGGAGAGCAGAAGAACTGCATCAGCGCCCACAGCGCCACCAGGGCGCCGTTGATGGTGCCGGCCTGCGCATCGGGCCCGGCGAACTCCTCGATCAGCGCCGGCAGCACCGGAATGACGATGCCCATCGCGACGATGTCGAGCGCTGCGGTGACGAGGATGAATGCGATGGCGGCCTTGCGCGGCCGAAGCAGGGAAGACATGGAAAAGCCTTGCGAAACACGACGGATGACTGTGCCCGGACAGCATGGGGGATGCGATGCCGGCCAAACTGGCGGCCGGAAAGGATCGCCCAGTGAAGCGGGATCATAGCCGGCGGCCGGCCGGTTGTGAAGCGAAATATTTCCGACTTCGGATGTATTTCGGCAGGGCGCGCGGATGGGCGAACCCTCCATCGACCGTTGGGGATCCGAACCTGTTCCCGGTACGAATGGCTGCATTTCGGGGAATCGGCTTGCCCGCAAGCAACATTAGCAAAATCATTTATGGACTGCCGCCCGGCGGGGCGGCGCAGCAGGAGGACCGTCGCCATGCGGAGGATCAAGCTCTCCTTCTGGGCGTTGCTGGCGCTGCTGACCGTGCTGTGGCTCGCCGCCGACCCCACGATGGTCGAATGGACCGGCTATTTCGCACTCCGCTCCGGCATGGTCCAGCACAGCGGCCTGATCGCCATCGGCTGCATGAGCGTCGCCATGGTGCTGGCGCTGCGCCCCCGCTGGCCGGAGAGATGGTTCGGTGGTCTCGACAAGATGTACCGCCTGCACAAATGGCTGGGCATCGGCGCTCTCCTGTTCGCGGTCGTCCATTGGCTTTGGGCGCAGGGAACGAAATGGGCGGTTGGCTGGGGCTGGCTGGACCGGCCGCACCGCGGCCCACGCGCGGCGCCGGAGAACACCGTCGCGCAGTCGCTGATGGAGCTTCGCGGCATCGCGGAGGACGTCGGCGAGTGGGCGTTCTACGCCGCCCTGCTGCTGATCGCGCTTGCCCTGGTCAGGAGCATCCCGTACCGGCTGTTCTTCAAGACCCACCGGCTGCTGGCGATCGCCTATCTGGTGCTGGTGTTCCATACGGTCGTGCTGACCAAATTCTCCTACTGGACGGCGCCGGTCGGCTGGGTTCTGGGGCTGCTGCTCGCCGCCGGCACCTGGGCCGCCGTCATGGTCCTGACGGGCCGCATCGCCGCCGGCCGGCGTGTTACGGGTACGGTCTGCGCCCTCCACCATTATCCGGGCCTGCGCGTGATCGAGGCCGAGATCGACGTGCCGCGGGGATGGCCGGGCCACAAGGCGGGCCAGTTCGCCTTCGCCATGTCGGACGCGGCGGAGGGTGCCCATCCCTACACCATCGCGTCCGCCTGGAACGAGGCGGAGCACCGCATCACCTTCGTCATCAAGGCATTGGGGGACCACACCCGGCGCCTGTGGGAGACGCTGCGGATCGGCCAGCCGGTGACGGTCGAGGGGCCGTACGGCTGCTTCACCTTCGACGACGAATGCCCGCACCAGATCTGGGTGGGCGGCGGCATCGGCGTGACGCCCTTCATCGCCCGCATGAAATATCTGGCGATGCATCCCGGACGGCCGACCCAGTCCATCGACTTCTTCCACACCACGCACGACTATGACGGGGATGCCATCGCCAAGCTCACGGCCGACGCGGCGGCTGCCGGCGTGCGCCTGCATGTCCTGGTCGACGACCGCGACGGCCGGCTGACGGGGGAGCGCATCCGCGCGGCGGTGCCGGAATGGCGCGACGCCGGCATCTGGTTCTGCGGCCCGACAGGCTTCGGCCAGTCGCTGCGGCAGGATTTCGCGGCCAATGGACTGCCGGTGGACCGGCGCTTCCACCAGGAGCTTTTCGAAATGCGGTGATTGCCCGTCATTCCTCCAGGGCGCGCTCGATCCGCCGGTCGGGCACCAGCCACAGCAGGATCACCAGGACGTAAAGCAGGATCGACAGCAGCTGCATGACGAAGGCCAGCGGAATGGCCATGGCATAGAACGCCATGCTGACCTTGCCCTTCAGGTCGGAGCCGACGGCCCGCGCCACCGCCGAATCGCGGCCGCCGCAGGCGATGATCGCGCGTTCGGTCAGGTTGTAGCCGACCGCCGCCATGCCCAGGACGACGCCGTAGGACGCCGTCGCCACTGCCGAGAAGGCGCTTTCATCCAGCCAGCGGATGACGAAGGGCACCAGCGACAGCCAGAACAGCAGGAACAGATTCGCCCACAGCACCCGCCCGTCGATGCGCGCGGTCGCCTGCAGCAGGTGGTGATGGTTGTTCCAATAGAGCCCGACATTGATGAAGGACAGCACATAGGCCAGCAGGATGGGAATGCGCTCCGCCAGGGCGGTGAGGCTGCCGTCCGCCGGTACCTTCAATTCCAGCACCATGATGGTGATGACGATCGCCACCACCCCGTCGGTGAACGCCTCAAGCCGGCCGGCCCTCATGCCGCGAACTCCGGCGTCAGGCGGCGGCCGGCGTGGCCGCCACCGGGTGAAGCGCGCAGACCGCGGTGCCCGCCAGCACCAGCGCGCCGACGACCACCAGGGGAAGCACCAGACCGCTCTGCGTCACCATGACGGCGCCGATGGCGGCACCGAGGAAGATCGCGGCGACGCTGGCGATGCGCCGGGGCGCGTTGGTGTTGGCGCCGCCGGCGAGGCTGGAATCCGCCGCCAGCCCGGTCAGGGTCAGGGTGAGGACCGTGGTGGTGAGGTCGGGGACCTTCAACTGCCGGACGGTGGCGTTGCGGAAGCCCATGGCGAAGCCGGTCAGCGCGATGATCGCATACAGACCAGAAGCGGGAGCCTGCGCGCCGACATCGAACCCGGTGGCGACGATCGCGGCGATCCAGAACAGGGAGGTTTCGAACAGGGCCGCCGCCAGCAGCCAGTGGCGCATCGGCCGTCCCGTCATCATCCGGCCGATCCGTCCGGCGATCAGGGCTCCCGCAAGGAAGGATGCCAGCGCCGTCACCGCCGGCATGACCAGGAAGCCCGGCGTTCCGGCTGCGGCGAAGCCGAGGAAGACGACGTTTCCGGTCATGTTGGCGGTAAAGACCTTGCCCAGGCCGAGGACGCTGATGGCGTCGACCAGCCCCGTCGTCACCGACAGGAGAAGCAGGAGCCAGGGCAGGGGGAGTTGCCGGTTGCGGCCGGTGCGGACATGGCTGTCGCTTTCCCAGTGTTTTCCGATGCGTGAAGCGACAGCATCTGCCATCGCCGCGACGACGGTCTTGTCGGTTCACGGCCGGCTTGGAAAATTCTGCACATCCTGCCGGGGTGGCGCCGCCGCCGATGGGAACACTGACAGTTTAGCTTTGCGCGGGCGATATGCAGCACATAAGTTCAGTTATGGAAATAAACTGGTGATTTGAATCCATGCCGTCGATTGTGCGACGATGCTATGCTCCCGTGTGAGCGTTGCAAGCAAGGGATGCCGGGTAGCCTTCGGGTCCCTGGGGCGTGTTTCCCTCCCCAGACGCTCCACCAAACGTCGGATAGCCCTGCGACTTGTCGAATCGACAGTTCCCGGCTATGCTCAAACCCAGGTGGCGGCGTACTGTAAGAGATGCCGGGTAGCCTTCGGGTCCGTGGGGCGTGTCTCTCTCCCCAGCCGCTACCTTCCTCTACATGGGCGAACCAGGGCACCGCGCGCTCGAATGTTTGCGATCTGGTCGTTGTTGCTGCGGCGCAGGGATTGGAGATACACCTCCTTGCGATTCACCGTCACTTTGACGACTGCGCACCACCAGACCGAGTCATGGTGCGCTACGACCACGTGCCTCTCGCGATCCTCCCGAACCTCGCCTTGGTCCAAAATCTCTTGAAGACGGGCGAAGGCTTCAGGGGTCCATCCGTGCTTCTTATGGCTGTCCCTGGTCTCCGACGACAGGAACACGCGGGTCGTCTTGGCTCCGAGATGTTTTTGTATATCGGCTGGCAGACGCGCCGCGACGATGATGCCGGAGGCATCCGATTCAAGAAAATCCTTCACGCCGCAGCCGTTCCCGCCATCACAGTCAGCGGCCCGACCCTACCCCATTCGATACTCGCAAGAAAGGCGGCGGTTGAGTGAACCGCCGCCTCGAACAGCTTCCAGTATGCAATCCGCCGAAATTCCTCCGCCGGCACTCCCCCTGGCGGAAAGGACCGGCGGAGCGGAAACCTCAGCCGAAACGGCCGGTGATGTATTCGGAGGTCTTTTCCTTGGTCGGGTTGGTGAAGATCTCTTCCGTGTTCCCGAACTCGATCAGCTCGCCGAGATACATGAAGGCGGTGAAGTTGGAAATGCGGGCCGCCTGCTGCATGTTGTGGGTGACGATGGCGATGCAGTAGTCGGAACGCAGCTCGTCCACCAGCTCCTCGCACTTGGCGGTTGAGATGGGGTCGAGCGCCGAGGTCGGCTCGTCGAGCAGCAGGACCGACGGCTTGACCGCGATGGCGCGGGCGATGCACAGGCGCTGCTGCTGGCCGCCGGACAGGCTCATGCCGTTCTGGCGCAGCTTGTCCTTCACCTCGTCCCACAGCGCCGCGCGGCGCAGCGAGAACTCCACCCGCTCGTCCATGTCGGCGCGGGACAGCTTCTCGTACAGCTTCACGCCGAAGGCGATGTTGTCGTAGATCGACATCGGGAAGGGCGTCGGCTTCTGGAACACCATGCCGACGCGGGCGCGCAGCAGGTTCAGGTCCTGCTTGGGCGACAGGATGTTGACGCCGTCCAGCATGACTTCGCCGGTCGCGACCTGCTTGGGATAAAGGTCGTACATCCGGTTCAGGATGCGCAGCAGGGTCGACTTGCCGCAACCCGACGGGCCAATGAAGGCGGTGACCTGACGGTCGTAGAGCGGCAGCGAGACGTTCTTCAGCGCGCGGTAGCCGTCATAGAAGAAGTCCAGGTTGCGGATGCTGATCTTCTCGGGCAGACCGGCGCCGGCGATTGCGCGGTCGGCACCGGCGCCGGGGATCATGCCGGGGGGCATCGCATGGCTTCCGTGGGCGGGGCTGTTGGCGTCCATGTGGGTCATCGTCATGGTTACTTTCTCGTCGAGCCGAGACCGGCCAGCAGCCGGGCGCCGATGTTGAGGAGCAGGATGGCGACCGTGATCAGCAGCGCGCCGCCCCAGGCCAGCTGGCGCCAGTCCTCGTAGGGAGACATCGCGTACTGGAAGATGACCACCGGCAGGTTGGCCATCGGCGCGTTCATGTCCGCGCTCCAGAACTGGTTGTTCAGGGCGGTGAAGAGCAGGGGAGCCGTCTCGCCGCTGATGCGGGCGATGGCCAGCAGGACGCCGGTGATCATGCCGTTGCGGGCGGCACGGTAGGCGACGAAGGTGATGACTTTCCACTGAGGCGCGCCGAGCGCGGCCGCGGCCTCGCGCAGGCTGTTCGGCACCAGCTTCAGCATGTCCTCGGTCGTGCGGACCACGACGGGGATGACGATGACCGCCAGGGCCATGGCCCCTGCCCAGGCCGAGAAATGGCCCATGCGGATGACCATCACCTCGTACACGAACAGGCCGACCATGATCGACGGCGCACTCAGCAGCACGTCGTTGATGAAGCGGACCACCTCGGCCAGCTTGCGGTCGCGGCCGAACTCGGCGAGGTAGGTGCCGGCCATGATGCCGATCGGCGTGCCGACCAGGGTGGCGACCGTGGTCATGATGACGCTGCCGAAGATGGCGTTCAGCAGGCCGCCCTCACCGCCCGGCGGCGGCGTGTTCTCGGTGAACAGGGCGATGTTGATGGCCGACAGGCCGTTGTAGAGCAGCGTCCACAGGATGGCGACCAGCCAGAACAGGCCGAAGCCGGCCGCACCCAGCGCCAGGGTGAGCGCGATCTTGTTGACGATGCGGCGGCGGTTGTAAAGGCCGCCGGCCGGAGCGGCGAGCGCCGCGGAACTTGACATGCTCATGGCCTCAGACTCCGGCCTGGCGCTGCAGGCGCAGCAGCATCAGCTTGGCGATCGACAGCACGGTGAAGGTGATCAGGAACAGGATCAGGCCCAGCGCCACCAGCGAGGCGGTGTAGACGTCGCCGACCGCTTCGGTGAATTCGTTGGCGATGGAGGCCGAGATCGTCGTGCCCGGCGCCATGATGGAGGAGCTGATGCGGTGCGCGTTGCCGATGACGAAGGTGACCGCCATCGTCTCGCCCAGCGCGCGGCCCAGCCCCAGCATGACGCCGCCGACCACGCCGGTGCGGGTGTAGGGCAGCACCACGTTCCACACCACCTCCCAGGTGGTGGCGCCCAGCCCGTAGGCGGATTCGCGCACCATCGGCGGCACCGTCTCGAAGACGTCGCGGGTGATGGAGGTGATGAAGGGCAGAACCATGATGCCCAGGATCAGGCCGGCGGTCAGGACGCCGATGCCGTAGGGCGGGCCCATGAACAGGTTGCCGATGCCCGGAACCTGCCCCACCGTGTTGATCAGGAAGGGCTGGATGGTCGACTGCATGAAGGGGGCGAAGACGAACAGGCCCCAGATGCCGTAGATGATGCTGGGAATGCCGGCCAGCAGCTCGATGGCGACGCCGAGCGGGCGCTTCAGCCAGGCCGGGCACATCTCGGTGATGAACAGCGCGATGCCGAAGCTGACCGGAATGCCGACAGCCATGGCGATGACCGACGTGATCAGCGTGCCGTAAATGGGGGCGAGCGCGCCGAATTCCTCCGACACCGGGTTCCAGACTTCGGTCGTGACGAACCCGAAGCCGAACGCGCGCAGTGCCGGAAGCGCGCCGTCGATGAGGGAAACGGTGACGCCGCCCAGGATGAACAGGACGAGCAGCGCGAAGAAAAGCGTGGCGTTGCGGAAAGCCGCATCCTGCAGGCGCTGGCGGCGGGCCCGTCGGGCGGTGGAAGCGTGTGCGTCGGTCAAGGTCAGCGCGATCTCGGTCATGGCCGCTCCGTGAGGCGTGCGGTGGGGACGGCGAAATTTCCGTCCCCGCCGGCGGATCATGCCCCCGGGCCGCGCCGTCTGACGGCGCAACCCGGGGTCGGGTTGGCCGTGGTTACTTGGCCGACGCGGTCCAGATCGGCTTGCCGTCGGCCTGGATCGACTGCGACCAGGTCTTCTGGACCATGGTGACGACCGATTCCGGCATCGGGACATAGTCCAGATCGGTGGCCATCTTGGCGCCGTTCTTGTACGCCCAGTCGAAGAACTTCAGCGCTTCGGCCGAAACCGCGACGTCCTGCGGGTTCTTGTACATCAGGATGAAGCTGGCGCCGGTGATCGGCCAGCTGTCCGCGCCCGGCTCGTCGGTCAGGATGACGTAGTAGCCCTTGGCGTTGGCCCAGTCGGCGTTCGCCGCGGCGGCCTGGAAGGCCTCGATCTTCGGAACGACGGTCTTGCCGTCCTTGTTCTGCAGGCCGACATACGTGATGTTGTTCTGCTTGGCGTAGGCGTATTCGACGTAGCCGATCGAGCCGTCCGTCTGCTTGACCATGTTGGCCACGCCTTCGTTACCCTTGGCGCCGATGCCGGCCGGCCACTGGACGGAGGAGTTGGCGCCGATCTGGGTCTTGAACTTCGGGCTGGTCTTCGACAGGTAGTCGGTGAACAGGAAGTTGGTGCCCGACCCGTCCGAACGGTACACCGGCGCGATGGCGGTGTTCGGCAGGTTGACGTTCGGGTTCAGGGCCTTGATCTGCGGATCGTTCCACTTGGTGATCTCGCCCATGTAGATGTTGGCGAGAACCGTACCCGACAGCTGGACCTCGCCGGACTTCAGACCCTTCAGGTTCACGACCGGAACGACGCCGCCCATGATCATCGGGAACTGGATCAGGCCGGCCTGATCCAGCTCTTCCGGCTTCAGCGGCATGTCCGAGGCGCCGAAGGTGACCGTCTTGGCCTTGATCTGCTTGATGCCGCCGCCCGAACCGATCGACTGGTAGTTCAGACCCGTGCCCGTCTCCTTCTTGTAGGCGTCGGCCCACTTGGCATAGATCGGGTACGGGAACGTGGCGCCGGCGCCGGAGATGTCGGCGGCCGAGGCGACCGACAGCGGGGCGACCGACACGGACAGAACGGCCAGGGCACCGAAGGCGGCGCAGCGAACGAACGCCGAGGTCATGGTTTTCACGGCAAAACTCCCGATAGGTTTGGACGGTGTCGTTGGGTTTGGGAAAATCCCGGCCTTCGCCGGAGGTCGTAACCCGCCTTCTTCGTCGCGGTGACCATAGCCACCGCTGGTGACGGGTTTGTTTTGTTTACGTGTCAGTTTTATGAAACCGACCCGCTTTCGGTCGCAGGCGACCCGGACCGCCCGCTCATCGCGCGGCCCGGATTTCCTGGAGGAACAGATGCACGGCGGAGCCGAGGCTGGTCGCCTCGTGCAACAGGCTTTCCGCCACCTGCAGGACGTCGCCGGCCTGGGCGCGCACCTTGGCCGCGGCCTCCGACAGGCCGGCGACATGGTCCGACGCCGCCTGCGTGCCGACCGCGACGCGGTGGGAACTGTCGACGATGCTCGACGTGATGGTGGCCTGCTCCTCCACCGCGGCGGCGATGGCGGAGGCGTTGGATTCGATGCGCTGGACGCTGCCGGTCATGGTCGCCACCACCTCCGCGGTCTGGCGACTGGCCGCCTGGGTCGCGGCGATCTGGCGGGCAATCTCGGCGGTGGCCTGGGCGGTCTGGCCGGCCAGCGCCTTCACCTCGCCGGCGACCACCGCGAAACCGCGGCCGGCCTCCCCTGCCCTCGCCGCCTCGATGGTCGCGTTCAGCGCCAGCAGGTTGGTCTGGCCGGCGATCTCGTCGATCAGCCCCACCACGGCGCCGATCTCGCCCGCGGTGCCGGACAGGTCGGCGACGGTTGCCTTCACCTGCTCCGCCCCGGCGGCGGTGTCGCCGATGATGCGGGCCGATTCGCCGGTGCGCTTGCTGATCTCGGCGATGGATTGCGAGATTTCCGACGCGGCGGTCGCCACCTGCTGGATCCCCGCCGCCATCTCGCCGGACAGCTGCATCGCGGCCTCGGCGCGGTCGTTGGCGTTGGCGGCGATGTCGGTCAGCGAGCGGGCGCGCGCCGCCATCAGGCGGGCGGCCTCGGCCAGCGTCTCGACGCTGCTCAGCACGTTGCTTTCGAACTGGTCGGCGATCTCCAGCATGCTGGTCCGCCGGGCCGACGCGGCGTTGCGGCGCTCGATCTCCACCTTCTCGTGCGCCTCTTCCATGGCGCGGGCGTTGGCGATGAAGACGAACAGGGCGCGGGCCATATCGGTGATCTCGTCGTTGCCGTCGGCCTTCTGCTCCACCGTCAGGTCGCCGGCGGCGACCCGGCGCATGGCGTCGGCCAATGCCTCCATCCGGCCGACCACCCGGCGCCCGACATAGAGCGAGACGATCAGCCCGGCGAGCAGCACGCCGGCGGTCGCCAGCAGGATCTGTACCTGGTTGGTGCGCTCCAGCGCGTCGTGGGCGGCGGATGCGCCGGCGGCGGTCGCCTGCTCGGCCGACTGGACCAGCCCGTCGACCATCCCGGTCAGGGCGGCGCCGGTGCTGCGGTTGCTGTCGATCAGCGCGGCGTTCTCGGCGTAGGCCGCCAGTTCGCCGCTCCGCAGCGCCAGGATGCCGTCGTTGCCGAAGCCCAGGGCCAGCAGCCGGTCGGCCATCCGGCGGACCTCCGCGCCGAGATCGCCCTGCGAGTCCTGCAGGGACTTGCGGATGGTCGCGGCCAGCGGGTCCAGCGTGCGGCGCGCGGCGGCCAGCCGGGCCGGCGTCTCCGCATTGCCGGCCTCGGCCAGCTTGCCGGCCAGCAGGTTAGCGTCGGCCATCAGGCCGCTCAGCACGGTGTAGCGCTGCTGCGCCTCCGGCACCACGTTGGTGGAGAGATCCTGCATCCGTTCCGCGATGGCGTTGCCGGCCTCGGCGATGCGCCCGCGGGAGTTCAGCATCAGCGGCAGCATGCGGCTGTTGGCGTCGCGGTCCAGCCCGACGATCTCGTCGACCGCGGCGGCCTGCGCCTCGGCCAGCTTGCGCGCCTCCGCCTCCCCGATGCCGGGGGTCAGCTGGCGGACGCGGCGGGTGTAGACGCTCTTGTCGCCGTCGCCGTAGGCTGCCAGCTCGTTGATCGCCGCGATGACGGGAGCCGCCGCTTCGCTCTTGGCCAGCGGGCGCAGGGCGCCCTGCAGGTCGGACAGCGCCGAATCGAAGTCGGTGGACAGCGACATCACCTTGGACCGGTCGGTCTCGAAGGCGCCGATCAGCAGCGCCTTGGTCAGCGCCGCCTCCGCGCCGCGCAGCTGGAACAGCGGGATCACCGTCTGCCCCAGCTCGCCGCCGATCGCCTCGGAGGACTGCGAGGTCGCCTCCACCATCGCGGCGATGGCCTGGGCAAGCTGTTCGCGCGACGCCTGCATGTCCGGCTTCAGCGCCGCCAGCAGCCGGGCATGGGCGTCGCTCAGTTCCGCCAGCCGGGCGCTGCGCTGTTCCTGCAGGCTCAGCCGGCGGCCGGTCGCCGCCCCCAGCGCGTCGATGGTGCCCAGCAGCGAGCGGGCGGTGGCGGCCAGCTCGCCCATGCGGCCGACGTCGCCATGCCCGTCGGCCAGCCGGGCGAGCTGGCCGTCCAGTTCCCCGCGCTGTGCCGCCACGGCGGCGCGCAGCCGGGCCAGATCCTCCTCCGATGACGCGGCGTCGATCAGCGGCCCCAGCGCCAGCACCCGCGCCGTGGTGGTGGCGAGCCCGTGCGCGGCGCTGAGCACCGGTACCTGTGTTCCCGTGATGTCGGCGACATGGCCCCGGACGGCGCCGTAGGACATCCAGCCGACGACCGCCGCGATGCAGGGCAGTGCCGCCACGGTGCCGAAGGCGATCAGCATTTTCGACTTGATGCCGGATCGCCGGCGCTGGTCGGCGCGATCTGCCATGTGGGCCACCCGTGGTCTGGAGGTTGTCCGCACCGGACCCGCGGTTCTCCGCGAGCCGGCCGACGCCATGGGTAGCCCCTCTCTTTGTATGTTTGGGTGACGCTTCGATGAAGTTTTCGCGACGCACAATCGAAAAGCCGCCGCGCCCGCGAAATCGCCGGCCGTGGCGATGGTCGAATGGCGATCACCGGCCGGTCATGGTGAATCGAACGTAAAAAGCATCATCCGGCAGACGCGGCGCCCATCGTCGCGGGGCGCCGCTTTATTACGGATCTTCAGGGCGGGACGTTCGATTTGTTGCGCCGTTACACCGGCGGTGCGGTGCGGCGCAGGCTGTCGCGGTCCGATGCCTTGTCAAACCAGGCCGCGAGCGCCGGCCGGCCGTCGCGCCAGTCCTCATGCCCGAAGCGGAAGTCGAGATAGCCGAGCGCCGCCAGCACGGCGAGCGTGCCGATGGTGGCCTCGCCGTCCAGCGCCGCCGCATCCGCCTCCAGCAGGTCGAGCGCGCGGGCGACGGCCTTGCGCTGGCGCTCCATCCAGGCCGCCGACTTCTCGCCGTCGGGCCGCATGGACTCAAGCCGGCGGAGGATGGCGGCGTCGCAGATGCCGTCGGCGACCGCCTGGAACCGCAGGGCTGTCCAGCGGGCCGGACCGGCCGGCGGGAACAGCGGCGCCCGGTCGCCGAGCGATCGAGATATTCGACGACGACCGGGCTGTCGAACAGGGTGGTGCCGTCCTCCAGCGTCAGGGCGGGGACCTTGCCCAGCGGGTTTTCCGCCGGCAGATCGGTATCGGCCGACCATGGATCGGTCGCCACCCGCTCCACCCGATCCTCCAACCCGCGTTCGATGACGACCATCATCACCTTGCGCACATAGGGCGAGGTGGGGCTCCAGCGCAGCTTCAACATGGACGTTCCTTCTTTATTGCGGGTTCACGGAGGTTCCGCTCTCCATCCTGCCACCGAACCGTCGGGCGGAGGAGCACACCATGAACAGGCCTGCGCGATGGATTTTGCACGTCTTCCCAATCCACTCTGGTCCTGTCCGAACCGCTTTGGCTTGCAACGCTTCGCCTTTGCCGTCATTTGCTGACATTGGCCGGTTGGGCCGGGGTGCAGCGGGAACGGACGCATGAAGGTGATCATCTGTGGGGCCGGGCAGGTCGGAGCCAGCATCGCGCGGCATCTCGCGATGGAAGACAACGACATCACCGTGATCGACACCTCGACCGAGCTGGCGCAGCGGATGGACGAAAGCCACGACGTGCGCGGGATGGTCGGCTTCGCCTCCCACCCCGATGTGCTGGCCCAGGCGGGGGCGCAGGACGCGGACATGCTGATCGCCGTCACGCATTCCGACGAGGTCAACATGGTGGCCTGCGAGGTCGCCCATTCGGTGTTCAACATCCCGCTGCGCATCGCCCGCATCCGCAAGCAGGCCTATCTGCGGCCGGAATGGTCGGCCATGTTCTCCGCCCAGCATCTGGCCATCAGCGTCGTCATCTCGCCGGAGGTGGAGATCGCCCACAGCATCGCACGGCGCCTGCGCTCCCCCGGCGCGTTCGAGATGGTGCCGCTGGCCGACGGCAAGGTGCACCTGATCGGCGTCCATTGCACCAACAGTTCGCCCCTGCTCAACACGCCGCTGCGCCGCCTGACCGAGATGTTCCCGGACGTGCGCGCCGCGGTGCTGGCGGTGTTCCGCGACGGCGCCGGGTTCGTGCCGAAGGGGAACGACATGCTGCGGCTGGGCGACGACGTGCATCTGGTCTGCCGCACCGCCGACATCGTCCGCGTCGTCGCCCTGTTCGGCCATACCGAGGCGCCGGCCCGCCGTCTGGTCATCGCCGGCGGCGGCAATGTCGGCTTCAACCTGGCGCAGATCGTCGAACGGCACATGCGCGGCATCTCCATCAAGATGATCGAGGGCAACGCTGCGCGCGCCGAGCTGATCTCGCGCTCGCTGCGCTCCAGCACGGTGGTGCTGAACGGCGATGCGCTGGACCATGAAATCCTGGAAGAGGCGCAGGTCGGCCGGGCCGAGACCATCGTCGCCGTCACCAACGACGACGAAACCAACGTCTTCACCTCGCTGCTGGCCAAGCGCGCCGGCTGCGGTCGGGCGATCACGCTGCTGAACAAGACGTCCTACGTGCCCATCGTCGCCGGCTTGGGGATGGACGTGGTGGTCAACCCGGCGACGGTCACCGTGTCCTCGATCCTGCGCCATGTCCGGCGCGGGCGCGTCGCGGCGGTGCAGACCATCGGCGACAATTTCGGCGAGGTGGTGGAGGCCGAGGCGCTGGAGACCTCGCGGGCCGTCAGCGGCCCCATCGGGTCCATCGGGCTGCCGCCTGGCATCATGATCGGCGCGCTGGTCCGCGGCGGCGAGGTCATCATCCCCACCAGTCAGACGGCGATCGAACCGCATGACCGCGTCATCGTGATGGCCACCGCCGATCTGGTCCGCAAGGTGGAAAAGCTGTTCGCGGTCGGGCTGGAGTTCTTCTGATCGGCCCGACACCTCACCCCCACCCCGCTGCCGCCCATTTCCCCGACCAGAGACATCATGCCGAATTTCAGGCCGATCCTGTTCATCGTCTCCATCGTGCTGCTGGCGCTTGCCGCGACGATGCTGATCCCGGCCGCGGTCGATTTCGCCTATGGCAACCCGGACGCCGGGGTCTTCCTCTATTCCGCCGCCTTCACCGGCGCCTGCGGCGGGGCGGTGGCGCTCGGCACCCGGTGCCACCTGCATGGCGGATTGTCGCTGAGGCAGGCCTTCCTGCTGACGCCGCTGACCTGGACCAGCACCGCGGCCTTCGCCGCCCTGCCCTTCCAGTTCGGCCATTTCCCCGACCTGTCGCTGAACTACGCCAATGCCTTCTTCGAAACGATGTCGGGGCTGACCACCACCGGATCGACGGTGCTGATCGGGCTGGACCGCACGACGGAGGGCATCCTGCTGTGGCGGGCGCTGCTGCAATGGCTGGGCGGCATCGGCATCATCGGCGTCGCCATCGCGGTGCTGCCGGCGCTGCGGGTGGGCGGCATGCAGCTGTTCCGCACCGAATCCTCCGACCGGTCGCAGAAGGTGCTGCCGCGCGCCCAGCAGATTGCCAAGGCGATCGTCGCGGTCTATGCCGGGCTAACGGCGATTTGTGCCGCCTGCTACTGGCTGGCCGGGATGACGCCGTTCGAAGCGGTGGTACATGCGCTGACCAGCCTGTCGACCGGCGGTTTCTCCACCTCCGACAAATCCATCGGGAACTTCGAAAGCCCGGTCCTGCATTGGCTGGTGACGCTGTTCATGCTGCTGGGCAGCCTGCCCTTCGTCCTGTATGTCCGCACCCTGACCGGCCAGCGCGACGCGCTGTGGAAGGACAGCCAGGTGCGCACATATCTGGCCTTCCTGGCCGCGGTGATCCTGCCGCTCAGTGTCTGGCTGGCCTGGAAGCACGGGCACGACTTCCATGACGCCCTGCGGCTGGTTGCCTTCAATGTTGTGTCGGTCGTCACCACCACCGGCTATGCCTACACCGATTACAGCCAGTGGGGGAATTTGGCGGTCGGCGTGTTCTTCGGGCTGACTTTCATCGGCGGCTGCACCGGCTCAACCGCCGGAGGCATCAAGATCTTCCGGTTCGAGGTGATGGTGACGGTGCTGCGCACCCATTTCCTTCACCTGATCTATCCCCGCGGCGTCTTTCCGCGCCAGTACGGCAACCGGCAGCTGGACGACGAGGTGCTGGGATCGGTGATCGTCTTCTTCGCGCTGTTCTTCACCGCCTACAGCGTCATCACCATCGCGCTGATGGCCCTGGGGCTCGATTTCATTACCAGCGCCAGCGCCGCGGTGACCGCGCTGGCCAATGTAGGACCGGGACTGGGCGACATCATCGGTCCGGCCGGCACCTTCTCCGCCCTGCCGGATTCGGCAAAATGGCTGCTGTCGCTGGCGATGCTGCTGGGCCGGCTGGAGCTGTTCACGGTGCTGGTGCTGTTCATGCCCCAGTTCTGGCGTGGCTGAGGACGCGGGAGGACCGGACGGAGCCGGCCCTCCCGACCGGCGGTTACTTCTCCGGCTCGCGGTTGGCCGCATGATCCTGCATCTGTTCGGTCTGCACGGCCTTGCTGTCCAGCCCGCGGGCATCGGAATGGCGGGACTTGTCGCGGTTCGACAGTACCGCGTTGTCGCCGATGGAGCCGGCCGGCAGGTCGGTGGTGGCACCGGTGCCGGTGCCCTTGCCCTGTCCGCTGGGGCTCATGTGCTTCTTGCTGGCGTTCGCCATCCTTGTCTTCTCCGTCGGTTGGCCCGCCGGGGCCGCCGGGAAAGGGGAGTCCCGGCGCCGGTGGGCTGGGTGTCAGGGGGCTCTCCGCAGGCGTCCTGCTGCCGCCCTTACTGCGGGCCTTACTGCGGGTTGCGCGGCTGGGTGCTGTCCAGGCTGTTGGCGGTGCCATGGGCGGCGTCGTTCTTCATGTCGCCCCTCTCATGCGCCGCGCCATGGCCCGTGTTGCCGCCGCCGGTGCGCTGGCCGAGCGAGACGGTGTTGTCGTCGTACTTGAACTCCGCCATCTGCTTGACCTGATCCTCGGTCACCTGCCGGGCGACGATGCGGTCGCCGTCGGCGTTCAGCAGGGTGTAGTCCAGGGCCACCTGCTTGGCGCCGATGCCCAGCAGGCCGCCGCGGTCGAGGATCACCTGGGTGGCCTTGCCCGACTGGGCGTCGAGGATGATGTCGGCGACGTCGCCCAGCTTGCCGCCGTCCTCGCCATAGACGGCCTTGCCCATCATCTGCTCGAAGCTGGTGCTCTGCTGGGCCGCCCCGCTGGTGGAGGCGACGTTCGGGCGCAGATCGCGGACCTGGCGCAGATGCTGTTCCAGCGTCGGCAGGCTCTGTTCGGCGAAGCGCTTCAGGTCGGCGTCCTGGCCTTTTTCGGCCTGGGTGCGGAACAGGGTCACGGCGGTCTGGTGGGCGTCGATCTGGCCCTGCAGATAGGCGGAATCGAACTGGTCGCCCTGCAGGCCGCGCAGCTGGTCCAGCTTCTGCTGGTGTTCGGAATCGAGCTTGGTCGGCAGCGTCATCGACTTCTGCGCGGCCATCGCCTTCATGGCTTCCGACGTCTTGGTGTGGTCGGTCACCATGTGTTTGCCGAACTGCTTGACGCCATTGTCCTTCCCATGATCCTGCGCCAGCGTGCCGGCCTGGATCTCGAACATGTCGCTGATCGCCGCCTTTTCGGCGAAGGTCATGTCCTGCTGCGACAGCTGACCCTTCTCCGTCACGGTCTTCTGCGGCGTCGGCGTCTGCGCCAGCGACATCGCCGGGGCGGAGAACAGGATCAGGGCGGCGGTCGCGAGAAGATGATGGCGTTTCATGGCGGCGGTTCCTGCGATTGCATGGTTGCCGGTGCGCGGTCGCCCCCCTTGCCTTCCGGCCGGGCTGCGGCACCGTTCTTATCCTTTTCAACCGCCGACTGCGGCCGTCGTTCCCGTCCCGATCCGGTCAAGGTCACCGTACGGAGCGGCTATCCGGATCGTCCGGGGTGCCGCGCTTGCGCGGAGTACCGGAGTATTGCGACGCGCCGGGGGTATAGCCGAATGCGCGCTCGGCCTAGGCCACGTGTCCGGGGCAAGAAAGGACGGCTTATGTCCCTGGTACGGAGGCCAGTTTGCTTCGTGACGCCCGCCATGTCCTGAACGGCACCCATATCGATTGCGACCTGTGCGTGATCGGTGGCGGTGCCGCCGGCCTGACCATTGCGCGCGAGCTGGCCGGCAGTTCCTGCAGCGTCGTCCTGCTCGAAGGCGGCGGATTGGAGGTCGACGGCATCTCCCAGGCGCTCTACGCCGGCCGCAACGTCGGCCTGCCCTATGAACGGCTGACCACCGCGCGCAGCCGCTATCTGGGCGGCAGCACCAACTGCTGGGGCGGCTTCTCCCGCCCGCTGGAGCAGGCCGATTTCGCCGAGCGGTCCTGGATTCCCGGCAGCGGCTGGCCGATTCCGCGCGACACGATGATGCCTTATTACGAACGTTCGCAGAGCGTGCTGGGACTGGGGCCGTTCGACTACGACAATGATTTCTGGATGGAGCGGGTCGGCGGGCCGAAGGCGGAGCTGATCCCGGTGGACGAGGACGGCGACGGCTTCGAGAACCGCGTCGCCCAGCTCAGCCCGCCAATCCGCATGGGCGAGGCCTACCGGGCGGAGATCGGCCGCGCCGCCAACATCACCGCCTTCCTCAACGCCAACGTCACCGGGCTGGACACCAACTCCACCGCCACCGCGGTGGAACGGGTGCAGGTGCGCACGCTGGACGGGCCGAGCTTCACCGTCGGCGCCCGGCTGTTCGTGCTGTGCTGCGGCGGCATCGAGAATGCGCGCATCCTGCTGCTGTCCAACAAGGTGCAGGCGGCGGGGCTGGGCAACGGCAACGATCTGGTCGGCCGCTATTTCGCCGACCATCCGCGCTTCAAGACCCCGCCGATCCGGCTGACCCGGCAGGGACGGCACCGCACGCTCTACGACGTCAGCCTGTGCCTGGCGCGGCGGCGGCTGCGCCGACCGCACCCGTCGGTGGCGCTGGCGCTGTCGCCGACCGCCGCGCTGCAGGAACGCCACGCGCTGCCCAATTCCCGGACATATCTGGTCGCCTCCTATCATTCCGGGGCGCTGGAGGCTTTCAAGGCGATGCGCGACCTGCGGCTGCTGCCCTCGCGCCACAGCTGCCGGCGCTTCGGCGTGTCGGAGGACGAGTCGGTCAGCCTGCTGCGCAACGCCGGACCGCGCATCCTGCGCAGCATGCCGCAGCTCGCCCACGCCCTGTTCGACAGCATGGTCGATCCGGGCTGGCTGCCCCGGCGCTTCACCCTGGAAACGGTGCTGGAGCCGGTCCCCAACCCCGACAGCCGGGTGACGCTGGACCATGCGACCGACCCGTTCGGCTGCAACCTGCCGCGGGTGGACTGGCGGCTGACCGAGCAGGACCGCCGGGGTGCCGCCGAGACCCAGCGCCTCCTGCGCGAGGATCTGCTGCGCCGCGGCCTGATCACGACCGACGAACGGCCGGGCGAATCCGCCGAGGCGATGATGGCGGATGTCGGCTGGTGCTGGCACCATATGGGCACGACGCGCATGCATGAATCGCCGCGTCACGGCGTGGTCGATCCGGAAGGCCGCGTGCATGGGGTCGGCAACCTCTACATCGCCGGCAGTTCCGTCTTCCCCACCATGGGCGCCGACCACCCGACCATGACCATCGTGGCGCTGGCCCTGAGAATGACCGACCGCATCCTCGCCATGCTGCAGGACGAACGGAGCAGTCCGCCTGCCCCCGCGGTCGCCGCCTCGCTTTGAGCGGGGCGGCGGAGTCCTATATCTCCTCTCCCTGCGGAGAGGAACCGACCGATGGACCTGTTCGACGATGTTCCGGCCCCTTCCCCGGATGGGATGCCGCCTGCCGCCGGACCGTTGCCCGACATCGTGGCGCCGGGGCTCGACTGCCTGTTCGTGGGCTTCAACCCCGGCCTGCGGTCGGGCGCCCTCGGCCACCATTATGCCGGGCGCGGCAACCAGTTCTGGCGCCTGCTTCATGAGGCCGGGCTGACCCCGCGCCTCTACCGGCCGGAGGAGGACGTCACCCTGCCGGACATCGGGCTGGGTTCCACCAACCTCGTCGCCCGCGCCACCGCCAGCGCCGCCGAACTGTCGCGGGCGGAGCTGCGCGGCGGGGTGCCGCGGCTGGCGCGAATCGTCGGCTTCGTCCGGCCGCGGGTGCTCGCCTACACCGGCAAGGGGGTCTATCTGGCGGCCACCGGCCTGCCCGACGCGCCGTGGGGCGTGCAGGAGCGCACCCTGTTCGACGGTGTTGCCGACGTGGTGGTGCCGTCGCCGAGCGGCCTCGCCCGCCTGCCCTTCGCGGAAAAGCTGCGCTGGTTCCGCGAGGTTCGGGCGGAGATCGAGCGGCGGCGGCCCGCCGCGTCCGCAAATCCTGGCTAGTCGGTAGAGATAACTGTCCGGACGGGGAGTTCCGGCCGGAAGCGGAGGGCCGCGGGGAGCAATCCCCCTGCCCCGGCGAATCTCCGGGAAAGGCGAGGATGCGGACCGGCATCTTGAGCCATGCTGTGCGCCGCATGACTGTACACGACCGCTACAGCATCCCTGACGACCTGTTGCCCGCGCCGGAAAGCGACATCGTCGCCCGGCGGCTGCGCCGCCGCCATTGGACGGCGCTGGCGTCGGCCGTCCTGCTGCTGGCCATGGTGATGGGGACCGCCTGCTATCTTACGGCGCTGACGCACTCCGTGACGGCGACAGACACGGCCACCGCGGCAGCGGACCCTTGGGGACCGCAACTGCCCCGGCCATACCTTCAGGCCGTCCAGTCCCAGCGGCTTGCCCGACTTCTGCGCATCGAGCCGCCACGCAAAAAAGAACCGGCGGAGACCTCCGTCCTCGCCGGTCCGATGCGGGTCGATCCCGCGGTAAAGCTGCTGGTGGACCAGGGCTGGACCGCCTTGCGGCCGGCGGCGATCCCGGCCCTCGCAAGGACTGCCGGAATCGCCGTTCCGCCGCAATCGGCCTCCCCCTAGAGACGCCGCCTTAGCTGACGATGCCGCCCCGGCTGAAGGGCAGCGTCTGCAGCGGCTGTCCCGTCACCGAGAAGACGGCATTGGCCACCGCCGGCGCCACGGTCGGGACGCCCGGCTCGCCGGCACCGGTCGGCCGTTCGCGGGACGGCACGATATGCACCTCCACCGCCGGCATGTCGGACATCCGCAGCGGCAGATAGCTGTCGAAGTTGGCCTGATCCACCACGCCGTCGGTCATGGTGATCTCGCCGCGCAGCGCATGGCCGATGCCCCAGCCGGCGCCGCCCTCCATCTGCGACTTGACGATGTCCGGGTTGACGACCTCGCCGCAATCGACGGCGACCACCACCCGGTCGACCTTGATCTGGCCCTTGGAATCGACCGTCACGTCGGCGACATGGGCGACATAGGTGTTGAAGCTTTCATGCACGGCGACGCCGCGGCCCTTTCCCTGCGGCAGGGGCTGGCCCCAGCCGGCCTTCTCCGCCGCCAGCTTCAGCACGCCGGCCAGACGCGGATGGTCCTTCAGCATCTCCATGCGGAAGGCCACCGGGTCCTTGCCGGCTGCCTTGGCGAGGCGGTCGATCATCACCTCCTTGGCATAGGCGGTGTGGGTGTGCCCGACCGAGCGCCACCACAGGGTGGTGACCGGCGAGGCGACGGTGTGGGCATCGACCGCAAGGTTCGCCACCGGATAGGCCATGTCCGACGCGCCCTCGACCATCGTCGCATCGACGCCGTTCTTGACCATCACCGATTCGAACGGCGTGCCGGCCATGAAGCTCTGGCCGACGATGCGCTGCTTCCAGCCGACCAGGGCACCCTTGGCATCGACCGCCGCGGTGATCCTGTGCAGGACCAGCGGACGGTAGCGGCCGCCCTTGATGTCGTCCTCGCGCGTCCAGACCAGATGCACCGGGGCCTTGGGGTAGGCCTTGGCGATCATCACCGCCTCGGCGATGTAGTCGGCGTTGGTGGTGGCGCGCCGGCCGAAGCTGCCGCCGGCCCACTGGGTCTCGATCTTCACCTGCTCCGGCTTGCAGCCCAGGATGTGGGCGGCGACCATCTGCTCGACCGTCTGGAACTGCGATCCGGCCCAGATGGTGCAGCCACCCTCCGGATTCAGCGCCACGACGGCATTCAGCGGCTCCATCGGCGCATGGGCGAGATAGGGGAAGACGAACTCGCCCTCCACCACATGGCCGCCCTTGGCCTTGGCGTCGGCAATCGCCTTCTCCGCATCGCCCTTGTTGGCGGCGACCGCACCCGGCTTCTCCGCCGCCTTGCGGTAGTCGGCCAGCATGGCGTCGGTGCCGCGGGTTTCGGCCTTGGCATCGTCCCAGGTGACCGTCAGCGCCTCGCGGCCCTTCATGGCGGCCCAGGTGTTCTTGGCGATCACCGCGACGCCGACCGGCAGGCTCACCACCTCGATCACGCCCGGCACCTTGCGGGCGGCCGCGTCGTCGACGCTCTTCACCGTGCCGCCGAAGCGCGGGCTGCGGGCCAGCACGGCCGTCACCTGACCCGGACGGCGAATGTCCATCGAGAAGATGGCGGTGCCGTTGGTCTTGCTGATGTGGTCGAGCCGGTGCAGGTCCGGCTTGCCGATCAGCACATAGTCCTTCGGGTCCTTCAGCTTGACCTGCTGCGGCACCGGCAGCTTCGCCGCCTCCTCCGCCAGCTCGCCGAAGGTCAGGCTGCGGTTGCCGGCGGCATGGCGCACCACGCCCTTCGACACCGTCACCTCACCGGCCGGCACGTTCCAGCGGGCGGCAGCCGCGGCGACCAGCATGGCGCGGGCGGCGGCACCGGCCATGCGCAGCTCGTCCCAGCTGTTGGCGACGGCGGTGGAGCCGCCGGTGCCCTGCACGCCGAAGAAGTGGTTGGCATACAGCTTCTGGTCGGCCGGGGCGAAGGCGCCGCGGACCTGGGACCAGTCGGCGTCCAGTTCCTCAGCCACGATGGTGGCGAGGCCGGTGACGATGCCCTGGCCCTTGTCGAGGTGCTTGGCCAGCACGGTGACGGTGTTGTCCGGCGCCACGATGACGAAGGCATGCGGACGCGGGTCGGCCGGACCGACGGTCTTCGCGGCCTCGGCGGCCAGCGCCGGCAGCGGCAGATGGGCGCCGACGACCAGCGCGCCGGCCCCGGCGCCGATGGCCTTCAGGAAACCGCGGCGCGAGGGGGCCGGCAGCGGTGCGAGCGACAGCCCGTCGCCGAAACCACGTTCCGCGGCCTGACGGATCAGATGATGCAGCATGGATCAGGCCCTCATCGTCTGGGCGGCATCCTTGATCGCCGCGCGGATGCGGACATAGGTGGCGCAGCGGCAGACATTGCCGTCCATCGCCGCGTCGATGTCCTGGTCGGTCGGGTTCTGGTTGTCGGTCAGCAGCGCGACCGCGCTCATGATCTGGCCCGACTGGCAATAGCCGCACTGGACGACGTCCAGCTTCTGCCATGCCGCCTGGACGGCCTGCGCCGCCTTGCCCTTCACGCCCTCGATGGTGGTGACCTTGCTGTCCGGCCCCAGCATGCCGACGGGGGTCTGGCAGGCGCGGGTCGGCGTTCCGTCGACATGGACGGTGCAGGCGCCGCACTGGGCCACGCCGCAGCCGAACTTGGTGCCGGTCATGTTCAACTCGTCCCGCAGAACCCACAGGAGCGGCATGTCCTCGGGCACGTCGACCTGACGGTTCTCGCCGTTGACGTTGATGCTAATCATGGCTCTTGCCTCTTTCTCCCTGAACGGAACCGCCGAAACGGGATGACGACGAGTCCGCTGCCCGGTTGCGGGCCTTGGCTACGGATTGATGATTTTTTGATTGTTGGCTGCTGGGTCAGCTCTGCCTCGACAGAATACACCGTCTAGTGCACAATGAAGTAGGCGGCTTTGGTTCATATCGTCATGAAGGCAATTCATAACCCTGCGCTCGACCTGAACCTGATCAAGGTGTTCGACGCGCTGCTGGAAACCCGCAACGTCTCCCGCGCGGCCGAGGCGCTGGGCGTCAGCCAGTCGGCGGTCAGCCACGCGCTGGGCCGGCTGCGCACGCTGGTCGGCGATCCGCTGTTCGTGCGCACCGGCAACCGGATGGAGCCGACGCCGCGCGCCCAACGGCTGGCGGAGCCGCTGCGCGACCTGCTGGTGGGTGCGGCCCGCGCCCTGTCGGCTGAGGAGGATTTCGATCCTCAACGCGAGGAGCGGAGCTTCACCATTTCCACCTCCGATTCCATGCAGGCGGTCCTGCTGACCGGCATCCTACGCGATGCGGCAGAGGGAGACCTGCGCGTGTCGGTGGCCCTGCGCAACCTCGATCCCGACGCCATGCTGGATGCGCTCGACGACGGTACGCTCGATCTGGCCATCGGCTATCTGCCGGAACTGCGGCGCTGGCACGACCGTCAGGTGCTGTACCGGGAAACACATGTCTGCCTGTACAATCCGGATCTCGTGCCGGTCACCCCGCCGATCGGGCTGGAGGACTACACCCGCTATCCGCACCTGATGCCGTCACTGCGCGGCGGCCTGACCAGCTTCATCGACGACGAGCTGGCGGCGCTCGGCACCCGGCGGCGGGTCGCGGCCTCCACCACCCAGTTCCTGGCGATTCCGATGATCCTGACGCGGGCGCCGATGCTGACTTCGCTGCCGGCCCGGCTGGCCAGCCTGTGCGCCGACGCGCTGGGGCTCGCCATCAGCCCCCTGCCCTTCGATGCCGGTGATTTCGAAATGTCGATGATCTGGCACCGCCGCAACACCGGCTCCCCCTCCCACAGCTGGCTGCGCCAGCGCATCGGCGAGGAGGCGGCGAAGCTCTGACGCGGAAAGGAAAAGGGCGACCGCGCAGATCAAACATTGCTATCTGACCGCACCGACGATAAATTGTGATAGCGTTATTGATACTATGGCGACGCAGATGGCGAAGATCGAGGACATTCTGCGGCGGATGCGGACCGTGCCGCACGATGTACCCTTCGCAGACGTTGCTAAGGTCTGCGAACACTGCTTCGGCACACCGCGTCAACGCGGAACAAGCCACGCCGTGTATCGCACCCCTTGGGCTGGAGATCCCCGTGTGAATATCCAGGAGGGCAAGAACGGCAAAGCCAAGGGATATCAGGTAAGGCAGGTCGTGCAGGCCATTGACCGGCTGCTGGCGCAAGGACGACAGGAGAACGAGGATGCCGAATAGCCATTACACATACCGTGTCACGTGGTCGCCGGAAGACCAGGAGCACGTCGCCACCTGCGCAGAGTTCCCCAGCCTTTCCTGGCTTGATGAGGACGAGATCAAGGCGCTGCGCGGCATCCGTTCGCTTGTGGCAGAGACGGTGGAGGACATGCGCGCGAATGGCGAGACCGTCCCCGAGCCGCTGGCCGACCGAGAGTTTTCGGGGAAGATTCTGTTCCGCACTACGCCCGACATGCATCGCCGTTTGGCAATCGAGGCGGCCGAAGCGAAGGTGAGTCTAAACCGCTACATGAACGCCAAATTGTCGCTGAACGGTTAACCACCGAAGATTTCCTCGGCAACGGCCATCTTAGAAAAACGAGGCCCTGCAAGACTTTGCACATCTTAAAAGGCCTCGTTGCAACACATTTGCATAGGGGCGCCCGTTACGGGGCGCCCCTTCCTTTTCGCTCGGATCCTCCGCTCAGTCGGCGGTGACGGAGCGGATCTCGTCCTGGCTGAAGCGTTGCTGCTCCTCCATCACCATCTGCGACAGCTCGCGCTTCAGGCGGTTGAACTCCGGGGCGGAGCCGTCGCGGGGGCGGGGCATGTCGACCACGACGTCGCGCTTGATGGTGCCCGGCCGGTAGGTCATCACGATGATGCGGTCGGCCAGATAGATGCTCTCCTCGATGGAGTGGGTGACGAACAGGATGGTCTTGCCGACCTCCTCCCAGATGCGCAGCAGCTCGTCCTGAAGGGTGCGGCGGGTCAGGGCGTCGAGCGCGCCGAACGGCTCGTCCATCAGCAGGATCGGGCTGTCGAGCGCCAGCACGCGGGCGATGGCGACGCGCTGGCGCATGCCGCCCGACAGGTCCTTGGGGAAGCGGTTGCGGAAGTCCTGAAGGTGCAGCTTCTGCAGCAGCCACTCCACCTTCTCGGAGATCTCGGCCTTCGACATGCCCTTGATCTCCAGGCCGAAGGCGACGTTCTGCGCCACCGTCATCCAGGGGAACAGGGCATATTCCTGGAACACCATGCCGCGGTCGGGACCGGGCTCGGTGATGGTCCGGCCATCGACGGTGACGGTCCCCTTGGTCGGCGGCTGGAAGCCGGCCACCGCGTTCAGCAGCGTGGACTTGCCGCAGCCCGACGGGCCCAGCAGGCAGACGAACTCGCCCTTGCAGATGTCGAGCTCGATGTTCTGCAGAGCGATGATCTTCTGCGGGCCGACGGAGAAGGTCTTCTCCACCCCGCGCACCCGGATCTGCACGGGTGCGGTTTCGGCGGCGGGCGCGGTGTCGGCAACGGTCTTCAGCATGGGCGTCATCTCCATCCCCTCCCCATCAATTCTCTAGCCCGCGGTGCCAGCGCAGCAGGTGGTTGTTCAGGCGGTTCATGCCGATGTCGATGGCGAGGCCCAGCAGGCCGATGGTGAACATCCCGGCGATGATCTTGTCGGACCACATGAACTCGCGCGCCTCCAGGATGCGGAAGCCGAGGCCGGAGTTGACGGCGATCATCTCCGACACGATCACGACGATGAAGGCGGTGCCGATGCCGATCCGCGCGCCGGCCAGGATGTAGGGGGTGGCGGCCGGCAGGATGACCCGCAGGAACATGGTCAGCTTGCCCGCACCCAGGTTGCGGGCGGCGCGCAGATAGATGCCGTCGACATGGCGCACGCCGGCGATGGTGTTCATCAGCACCGGGAAGAAGGCGCCGATGGCGATCAGGAACACCGCCGGCGCATTGCCCAGCCCGAACCACAGGATGGCCAGCGGGATGTAGGCGATGGGCGGGATCGGCCGCAGCACCTGCATCAGCGGGTCGAACAGCGCATAGACGCGCGGGTTGCCGCCCATGGCGAGGCCCAGCGGAAGCGCCAGCCCGGCGCCGACGGCGAAGCCCAGCACCACCCGGTACAGGCTGGACCAGGCATCGAACAGCATCTCGCCCGACAGCGCCCACAGGATCCAGCTGGACTGTGCCGGATCATAGGCCTCTGTCGGCAGCAGATAGGCCCACCAGCGCTCCACCACCGCGACGGGAGAGGGCAGGACCACCGGGTTGATCAGCCCGGACGTGGACAGGACCTGCCACAGCACGATGACCAGGACGGGAACCAGGGAGCCGCGCAGCAGGGCGGCAGGCGAGAAACGGGTCTTGGCTTGGGACATGGGGCGTCCTCCTTCCGCTGGGTGTCGGCTCAGTTGGTCTTGACTTCACCGGTCTTGACGGAAGCCTTCGCCTTTTCCAGCAGGTCCAGCTTCACCCAGTCGGCGGCCTTCGGCGGGTTGTCCATGCGGCCGACGCCGAACTTCTGCATCATGTCGGTCGTGACCTGCACATGATGGACCGACAGGTCGTAGCTGTAGGGGGAGTTGCCGATCGCGTCGCGGAAGTCCTGGCTGCTGATCTGGCCCTTGAACATCTGCTCGCGGACATATTTCTCGGCCAGATCGGGGTTGGCGATGAAGGTCGCCGTCGCCTCGACGAAGCAGTTGACAAGACGCTGGGCGACGTCGGGCTTCTTCTTGTAGAAGTCCTCGGTGATGACCAGCGAGCGGACCGGCTCACCCAGTTCGGTGTCGTAGGGCTTGATGACTTCGACGCCGAAGCCCTTGTTGATGGCCTGGCTCGACTGCGGCTCGGACTGCGACATGGCGTCGATGCTGCCGGCCAGCAGGGCCTGGTTCATGTCGGCGTAGGCCATGTAGACGATCTGCACGTCCTTGCCCGGACGGTCGGACCAGCTCAGGCCGTGCTTCGCCAGTTCTGCCAGCAGGATCAGCTCCTGCGCGCCGCCGCGCGGGGTGGCGACCTTCTTGCCCTTCAGGTCGGCGATGGACTTGATGCCGGCGTCCGGCTTGGCGACGATGCGCGCCCCGCCCTTGGCAAAGCCGGCCACCGCATAGATCGGCACGCCCGACGCGCGGCCGGCGATGGCGGCATCCACTGCGCTGGCGGCGACGTCGATCTCGCCGGCGACGATGGCCGGCAGGATGTCGATGCCCTTGGGGAAGACCCGCTCTTCGATCTTCAGGTCGTACTTGCCGGCGATCTCCTTCATGTAGGAAACCGCACCGTAATGGGCGAATTTCAGGTTGCCGAGTCGGACCAGATCGGCGGCCGAGGCGGCCTGGGTGGCAAGTGCGGCGGCGGCGAAGGCGGCGGCGGCAAGCAGGCTCTTCCGGAGCATCGAGTCTCTCCCCTGTGGCTTGGTCCGCGGCCCGTCGCCGCGGTTGCCTCGGAGAAGAGCAAGGGGCATGCCATAGTCAGTTCGCCGCGCAAACAGTTGAAATGCCTGGACCCGGCCGTTCGGACCGAACCCCTGATCGGCGGATTTCCGCCTGCGCGCCCGACCGCATCGGCGGATTTCCGCCGATCATTGGTCGGGAGAGGGCTGCGGCAGGACGACGCGCCGGCCGAAAGGCCCCCATGCCGCATACGACAAGTCATCGCAGCGCAACGAAAAAGCGTGTAGAACATGCTGCATCTGCGAACCAACGCAATGCCAACCAATAGGGACAAGGAACAATGGCCGAGAGCATGGGAATCGAGACCATCGGCGTCATCGGCGCCGGACAGATGGGCAACGGCATCGCCCAGGTCTGCGCCGTCGCCGGCCTGACGGTGGTGATGACCGACATTTCCGAGGAAGCGGTGCAGCGCGGCCTGTCGACCGTCGGCGGCAGCCTGGACCGTCTGGTCAAGAAGGAGAAGATGACCGCCGCCGACCGCGAGGCGGCCCTGGCGCGCATCACCGCCACCACCGACAAGTCGAAGCTGGCGTCCTGCGATCTGGTGATCGAGGCCGCGACCGAGAACGAGGATCTGAAGGTCAAGATCCTGAAGGAGCTTTGCGCGACCCTGAAGCCGGAAGCGCTGGTCGCCACCAACACCTCCTCGATCTCCATCACCAAGCTGGCGACGGCCACCGACCGTCCGGACCGCTTCATCGGCCTGCATTTCTTCAACCCGGTGCCGCTGATGGCGCTGCTGGAGATCATCCGCGGCATCCAGACCAGCGACGACACGCATGCCAAGGCGATGGCGTTCGCCAAGCGCGTCGGCAAGTCGCCGATCACCGCCAAGAACAGCCCCGGCTTCGCCGTCAACCGCATCCTCTGCCCGATGATCAACGAGGCGATCTTCGCACTGCAGGAAGGCATCGCCACCGCCGAGGACATCGACGCCGGCATGAAGGCCGGCTGCAACCACCCGATCGGCCCGTTGGCGCTGGCCGACCTGATCGGTCTGGATACCATGCTGTCGGTGATGGAGGTCTTCTATGAAGGCTTCAACGACCCGAAGTACCGCCCGGCCCCGCTGCTGAAGGAAATGGTCGACGCCGGCTACCTCGGCCGCAAGACCGGCCGCGGGTTCTACGACTACAGCAAGTGAGATGTGGGGGAGGGGAGCGTCGTGGATGCCCCCTCCCGCTTTTCATCTCCATGGCTGAGAGTGCGACTGTCGTTTGGCTCTCCCAAAGCCCGTGCATGAGGCCGAACCGCCTTCGGCAACTGCCAGCCTGCGATTGTCTGACGCCCGGATTCATCTGCGCAACCCTGACGGTGACGTCTTCCCATACTCGAAGTGACGGGGTTCAAGCCGCAGAGTAGTTCGAAATCATGATATCGTCGATGTGCGACAAACTCGATCATGTGTCGACTTACGACGTCGACGGCATTAAGTATGGCGTGCCAATTGAGATTTCTGAGATATGATGCCTCTCTGGTTGCGCCTCGCTGCGGATCGGGGGGTGGATACCGGTTTGAGATTTTCGCTGGGGGATAAAATGCACGGGATGAATATTGAGTTTCTGCATGACGAGGCCATCCGTCTCCTCGATGTTCACCAAAAAATCATCAAAGAAATTGTGCAAGGCGATCTTCTGAACAACGACCCTCGCCAGACTTTCACGACCACCAGCGCCCTCAGGCGCCTCGAGGAACTGAAGGGCGAATCGACCAAGGTTCGAAACCTTGAGATGGTCGTGGCGGTCATCGGCACGATGAAGGCCGGAAAGTCGACCACCATCAACGCCATCGTCGGTGCCGATATCGTGCCCGCCCGCAGCCATCCGATGACGGCACTGCCCACCATGATCCGTCACACTCCGGGCAGGAAGGTGCCGCGCCTGATCTTCCAGAACCCGGAGCCTTTGAATTTACTCATCGGAGAGCTATCGGTCCGTTTGACCACCCCGCCGTCCTCCCGTGATTACGCCGATTTTGTCGCCGCTCCCGACGGGCGGCGATTGGTGGAGGAAATCCGCAACGGAACCTTTGCCGCCATGGACCGGATGGCGGAAGGAAGCGAGGCAATTGCATCATTGTTGCGCCATGTCAACGATCTGGTAAGGCTGGCACGGATCGCCGATCTGCCTTTCCCATATGATGAATATGACGAGGTGCATGAATTTCCTGTCATTGAAGTCGAGTTCTGCCATCTGCCAGCGGAAGGGGGAAAGGGGCAATTCACCCTTCTCGACACCCCCGGCCCCAACGAGGCTGGTCATTCGGAAGCGTTGACCGAGAATCTGCGAAGACAGCTCAAGCAAAGCTCCGCCATCTTGGTGGTGATGGATTTCACGCAGCTCAATTCCGAGGCCGACGCGAATATTCGTCAAGAATTGGCGCAGGTGTTGGGCGGATCGCAGGATCCGAGCAGGGTCTATGTCATCGTCAACAAATACGATCAGAAGACCCGTAACGATACAGTGACCGTCGAGGAGTTGAGGGCGCAATTGGCCCAACGTCTGAGCAGCGATGCGGGCGAGCGCCGGGTCACACTGTCGCCCGATCAGATCTTTCTTGTGTCATCCCAGCGCGCGTTTCTGGCCAACCGCGTGATCAGGAGCATGGATTTCCAGGAATTCAATCTGGATGAACAGCCCTGGATCGAGGATTTCGCCACAATGGCGTTTGGTGCGAGCTGGGAAGAGGCCGATCTGGCCGATCACGATGAGGTGCGGAACCAGGCAGCCAGTCTTTTCCGGAAATCCGGCTTCCAGGCGCCGCTGGACAAAGTGATCCGCCATGGCCATCAGTTTGCTGCGTTCAACAGCCTGCGCTCGGCCGCGAGGAAGCTGGAGCATAATGGCGAGGAGGTCGCTGGTTTCATCGATGCCCGCAGCACCGGATTGAAAAAGGATGCGACCGAACTGCAAGCCGATATCGATGGGCTGGAAGGCGATATCCAAACCATCATGGTTCTGGAGCAGGAGAGCAACGAGGCGCTAGCAGCCGGAATGCTCAAGCTGAAGAAATCCTGCGCACAACTTTTCAGTGAAAGCTGCCTTGGTCTGAGCAACCAGATCAAGGAGATATTTTCCGCGGAAGAGCGGGCAGAGGCCGAGCGTCAGCGCGATGCCGAGGAGAATATACGCTCCAGTCCCATAACTATTCTTTTTGATTTTATGTCAACTTTCGTCGGCTCCGACCGCGCCTATCGATCCAGCCGCACCAAAATCAACGACCGCATGTCGCGCGGTACCTTTGCCGGGCAAGGTATAATCAATTTCTCCAACCGCGACGATGCCTTGGCCTTGATACGGGATGTTCGCGAAGAGGTGGAAAAGACGATAATTGCTGCGCGTGCAGAGTTTGTCGATCAAGTCGATCAGGCCAAGGAGCGGTACATTGCCGAGATCGGCGACCTGATTCGGAATCGTGCAACGCCGCTGTTCGACGAGATCCGCAGCCGCCTGCATCATGCGGGTTATGAAGAGATTCGACTGTCCCTGATCGATATCAGAAAAATTGATGTCAGCACAAAGTCCGTGAAAAAAATTGATGTCGCAATAGTTGAGAAAAAAGAAACCCTGAAAGTCGCCCAAAGCGGATTCGGTTCTGTGAAAAGGTTCTTTGGAACCATTCTTTTCCAAGATGACTGGGGGTACGATAACGTTAAGAAATCGTACTATCCAGTTAATCTCAATGTTCTTGTCGAAAAATCAAGATCTTATCTTGAGGAATATATAGAATCCGTCAATTCCACGATGAACAAATATATTTCTGACGAAATCGAGGAAAAGCAGAAAAAGTTCTTCGACGACATGCGTTCCAAAATCGAAAAAATTCGAGGCGATCTTCTGGCATCCAAGGCCGACAAGCGCAAGCAACGGGGGGTCCAGCAAGAAATCCTGGAACTCCTGTCAACACAAAAAATTCTGAAGTTTGAAACGATCGCCCTAGCCAACTTCCTGACTGCCCTCGAACAGGAAATCCAATGAGCGCACCTGACCTTAACGACCTCGGCTCGTCGGCGATAGCGCCCGAGGTTTCCGCCTATTGTCCGCATCTGACCGACAAGATGCTGACAGATTGTGCGAACGGGTTGCTGGTCGCTCGCCAGAAAACCACCTATCAGGCCGAGCATTCTGATCTACTGTCGCGCTGCTGGGCCGCAATCACCGGTACGGGAGCGACCCGACAGCAGCAGATCAACGGCCACTTGGTCGACGGGCTGGAAGCTGCGGTGGGATGGCTGACCGACCTTACCCTTCGGCAATCGCGCAGCGATCTCGCGGTGTCCGCCCTCGGCGAAACCGTCGAGCGTCTGACGGAAAAGCTGGGGCAGACCCGCACCGCATTGGTGGCCTTGGATCGCGCCCGCCAGGACATCGCCGCCAGGATGGCCGATCTGACGCAGGAGGTGCGCCGTCTGGATTTCAAGGACCGCGCCGACGATCAGCGGACATTGGTGATGGCGGCGTGGGAAGCCGGGCGTTTCAATCACGTTCCTTTGCTGACGCAGATCTTCATCGTCTTCGACCAGCTGTACTGGGGGGATTTCGGTCACTATTGCCGTGCGCATCCCGAACGGGCGGACGGCCTGCGCCGCATCGCCATCGAGGAAGCCCGCCGCATCTCCCGCGCTGCCTTGGGTATGGGAGGCCGTGACCGTGACCGGGTAATCTCAGTTCATGCTTGGCTGTCTGTCCAGGATCACGCCGCCGCCCCCGATCTGCTGCAAGCAATCGCCTGTGTTGGAGATTGGGCGCGAGTGGAGGAGGAGCCATTGGTTTGGACGGCGGCCCGCTTCTCGTCGGGAACCGAATTCCCGATACACTTGCCGCGCCTTCTGACCAGCGAACAGGTCGCCATGCGGATGAACGAGGAAGCGTTGACGCGGCCCCAATGGCGGTCAAGTGCGTCCGGTTCCAACCAGGATGCGCAGGAGACGCAATCATGATGACGGCTGCAGCTGGAAATGAACGTGCTTCCAGACCGCGCATCGGCTTGGTGCTGTCGGGCGGTGGGGCGTTGGGCGCCTATCATGCCGGCGTGGTCAGGGCCCTCGACGACTTGCAAATCGGCATCGACATGGTGGCGGGTGCCAGCATCGGCGCGCTGAACGGGTCCGTCGTGGCATCCGCCCCTTCGTTGCGGCGGGCGGCAGATACGCTGACGGAACTGTGGGAAACCCTGGGCAGCCAGTCGCCGCTGCATCCCAATGTGCCCGGCCTCTTTCAGCTTCTGCTGGCGACCGGCATCCAACTGCCGGTTCTCAGGGCGTTGAAGGACTCCCTGCCTTTAAATCCTCGCTTGCTTGGACTCGCCTTTGTCGCGATCCAAAGCGAGATTTCCCTGTTGAGCGACAGTCCGATCAGGAAAATCCTGCACGAGGTTCTTGATCAGGACGCGGTGTCCAAAGGACGTCCGTTCTATGTTTCTGTCTTCCGCTCCAACGGGATCCTTGCCGATGCCCTCGCAGGGATCGCCAAAGTGCTTGATCTGTCCACCGCGGAGTCGGAGTTTCTGGATATCCAGAGTCTGGCCCCTGACAGGCGCATTCAAGCCATTCTGGCATCTGCCGCGATACCGCTACTGTTTGGCCCCCAACGGGTGGGCGACCGGATGTATGTGGATGGCGGGATCGGTGGGGGGCGAGTTGCCAGGGCAATACGCCGGCAACCCCGCTTGTTGATGCCGGGTGTACACACCTTATCGTCTCCCACCTGAGCGAAGCCACTCTATGGGACCGCCGGAAATTTCCAAACACCGAAATCATCGAGATCGCACTTCAGATGCCAATAAACCGGGATGACCCGGTGTCGGATCTCCTGAGCTTCAATAGTGAGAAATCCGGCTTTCTGATAAGCCGCGGCTATGAGGATACACGCGCGGCAGTCGGTCGATTGCGCGCGTTGAAACAGATCCATCAAATGGCAAACGTCGCCGAAGCGGCACGGGATTCCGCTGTCGGTGGGGCATGGAAAGCAGTTGATGACCTGAACTCGGATGAATTCGAACAGCGATTCGGAGATCGCCACGCGTCATAAGGCGGGGCGCGGGGGTGGATCGGCTACAACAAGCCCGAGAGCAGGATGCAGGCTCACGGGAAAACAGTCCGCTGATTCCGTTGAGCTTGCTCTCCGCCGAGTCCTCCCGCCACCCTCACTGAAACTCCCGCACCGTGTGCAGGTGGTTCAGCGGCCCATGCCCGTGGCCCAGCCCCGGCGCACTCAAAATCGCCGTCTCCACATACCGCCGCGCCCGCGCCACCGCGTCGCGCGTGCCGAGCCCCTGCGCCAGCCCCGCGGCAATCGCCGACGACAGGGTGCAGCCGGTGCCGTGGGTGTGGGGCGTGTGGACGCGCCGGCCCTCGAACACCGTCTCGCCCTCCTCCGTCAGCAGCAGGTCGTAGAGGCTGTCGTCCTCCAGGTGCCCGCCCTTCAGCAGCACCGATTTCGGGCCGAAGCTCAGCATCAGTTCCGCCGCGCGGCGCATGTCGTCCAGGTCGCGGATCGGCAAGTCGGTCAGCGCCTCGGCTTCCGGCAGGTTGGGCGTCACCACCTCGGCCAGCGGCAGCAGGCGCTTGCGCAGCGTCACCACCGCGTCGGGATCGAGCAGATGGTGGCCGCTCTTGGCAATCATCACAGGATCGAGCACCAGCGGCACATTGACCGCGCGGGCCTCATACTCCGCCGCCACCGCCTCGATGACGGGGGCGTTGGCGAGCATGCCGATCTTCACCGCGTCGGCACCGATGTCCTCCAGCACCACCTTCATCTGCAGGGCGACGAAGGCCGGATCGACCGGCACCACGCCGTAGACGCCGGTGGTGTTCTGCGCCGTCAGCGCGGCGATGGCGGTCATCCCATAGGCGCCGAGCGCGCTGACCGCCTTGATGTCGGCCTGGATACCGGCGCCGCCGCCGGAATCCGACCCGGCGACGATCAGGACCCGGCCTTTCACCGTGCCGGTCTTTTCCGGGCTGCCGGTCATTGCGCTGCCTCCAGGCTGCGGGCGGCGCTGGCGCGGATGGCGTCGGCGATGTCACCGACGACGCCATGGACCAGCGTCTCGTCGTCGCCCTCCGCCATCACGCGGATGACCGGCTCGGTGCCGGACTTGCGGATCAGGATGCGGCCGCTGGATGCCAGCCGCGCCTCGCCGTCCTTGATCGCCTGCTGGACGACGGCATCCTCCAGCGGCTTGGTCCCGGCGGCGAAACGGACGTTGGTCAGTTTCTGCGGCACCGGATCGAAGACGCGGCAGACCTCGCTGGCCGACCGGCCTTCGGCCTGGATCAGCACCGCCAGCACCTGCAGCGCCGCGATCAGCCCGTCGCCGGTGGTGGAATAGTCGGACAGCACGACATGCCCCGACTGCTCGCCGCCGACATTGTAGCCGCGCTCGCGCATCATCTCGACGACATAGCGGTCGCCGACCGGCGTGCGCGCCAGATGCAGGCCGAGCCCGCCGAGATGGCGCTCCATCCCCAGGTTGGACATGACGGTGGCGACCACGCCGCCGCCGCGCAGGGTCTGCGACCGCGCCCAGGAGGTGGCGATCAGGCTCATCAGCTGGTCGCCGTCGATGGGACGCCCGGCCTCGTCCACCATGATCAGGCGGTCGGCGTCGCCGTCCAGCGCGATGCCCAGATGGGCGCCGTGGGCGACCACCTGCTCCTGCAGGGTCTGGGTGGCGGTGGCGCCGCAGCCCTTGTTGATGTTGGTGCCGTCGGGGCTGACGCCGACCGGGATCACGTCGGCCCCCAGCTCGTACAGCACCTTGGGCGCGACCTTGTAGGCGGCGCCGTTGGCGCAATCGACGACGATCTTCAGCCCGTCCAGCCGCAGGCCGCGCGGGAAGGTGTTCTTCACATATTCGATGTAGCGGCCGGTGGCGTCCTCCATCCGGCTGGCGCGGCCGAGATCGGCCGGCCCGGCGAGGTCGGGGGCGAAGGGCAGCGCCATGCGCCGCTCGATGGCGGCCTCGACCTCGTCCGACAGCTTGTAGCCGTCGGGGCCGAACAGCTTGATGCCGTTGTCCTGATAGGGGTTGTGCGAGGCGGAGATCACGACGCCCATGTCGGCACGGAGCGAGCGGGTCAGCATGGCGACCGCCGGGGTCGGCAGCGGCCCGACCAGCACCACGTCCATCCCCATGGAGATGAAGCCGGCGGTCAGCGCCGGTTCCAGCAGATAGCCGGACAGGCGGGTGTCCTTGCCGATCACCACCCGGTGCCGGTGGTCGCCGCGGCGGAACTGCAGCGCGGTCGCCATCGCCACGCGCAGGGCCGTTTCGGCGGTCATCGGGTCGATATTGGCGGTGCCACGGATGCCGTCGGTGCCGAACAGGTGTCGCGTCATGAAAACCTCGTGCAGGAACCGTCTCCACGCCCCGCATGTCGGGTCGGGCGCCGGGAATGACAAGCGAAGGATGTTTCTTCGCGCGGCAGCCCGGCCGGGTCAAGGTCCCTTCGGCGGCTGCGCGAAAGGGTTACAGCCGGGATTGTCCGGGGTGCAGCGCCTCCCAAAGGGCGCGGGCCTGCGCCGTTTCCGCCACGTCGTGGACGCGCAGGATCTGCGCGCCCTGGTTCAGCGTCTCCAGCCCGGCGGCGAGCGAGCCGGGCAGCCGCTCCTTCGGCGGCTCCTCGCGCGACAGGCGGCCGATGAAGCCCTTGCGCGACAGCCCGATCAGCACCGCACAGCCCAGCGCATGGTACAGCGTGGTGTGGCGCAGGATCTCCAGATTGTGCTCCGTCCTCTTGCCGAAGCCGATGCCGGGATCGACGGCGATCCGCTCCGGAGGCACGCCGGCCGCGGCGCAGCGGGCGATCCGCTCCTCCAGCCAGTCGAACACGTCCAGCGCGGCGTCGCGGTATGTCGGGTTGGCCTGCATGGTGCCGGGCTCGCCCTGCATGTGCATCACCACCACCGGCGTCGCGGTGCGCGCCACCACCGGTAGCGCGTCCGGATCGGACAGGCCGGCGATGTCGTTGACGATGCGGGCGCCGGCCGCGGCGGCGGACTCCATCACCAGGGCATGGCGGGTGTCGACCGACACGGCCGCCCCCTTGCCGGCGAAATGGCGGATCACCGGCAGGACGCGCCGCTCCTCCTCCTCCGGTGGGACCGGGGCGGCGCCGGGGCGGGTGGATTCGCCGCCGATGTCCAGGATGTCGGCGCCGGCGGCCAGCATCGCCTCGCCATGGGCGATGGCTGCGGCAGGGTCGAGGAAGTCGCCGCCGTCGGAGAAGCTGTCCGGCGTGACGTTGACGATGCCCATGATGAGCGGCCGGTCGAGCGCCAGCCCGGCGAAGGGCGCCCGCGCCCGGGTCAGCGCGCCGAGCTGGCGGTCCAGCGCCTCCGCCACCGCCCGCGACCGCTCCCAACCCCAGGCCATGATCTCGGACAGCAGCGCGAAGGCGCGGTCGATGCGCGAGCCTTGGTCACGCACGATCAGTTCGGCGGTGGAAAAGGCGAAGCGCCCGCCGGCCAGCGGCACCGCGGCCCCCTTGGCCCAGGCGGCGATGGGCATCAGCCCGACCGGCCGCAGATAGACCCGCACCCCTTCCTCTCCCGCCCAAGGGCAGAAGCCGGCCAGCGATCCGGCGGCGGACTTGGGCGCTGCGGCTTTGGCGGCGGGCTTGGCGGAAAGCGGCGGCATCGGGGGTCCCCTTCACGTCACGGACTGGCACCTCCGTTCCTGGCACGGGACCGGCGGGATGGCAAGGGGGTGGCCTTACAGCTTCCCTCACCCCCGCCGCGCCAGACCGCCCTTCAGCTTCAGCACATAGGTGATGACCTCCGCCACCGCCTGATAGTGCTGGAGCGGGATGGTCGCATCCACCTCTGCCGAGGCGTGGAGGGCACGGGCCAGCGGCGGGTTCTCGACGATGGGGATGCCGTGTTCCTGCGCCAGCGCGCGGATGCGCAGCGCGATCAGGTCGGCACCCTTGGCGAGGCAGATCGGGGCGGCGGTGCGGCCGCGCTCATATTCCAGGGCCACGGCGAAATGGGTGGGGTTGGTGATGACCACCGTCGCGCGCGGGACGTTCGCCATCATCCGCTTCTTGGAGCGCGAGCGGCGGATGTCGCGCAGGCGGGCCTTGGCGTGGGGATCGCCCTCGATCTGCTTGAATTCGTCCTTGATCTCCTGGTGGCTCATGCGCAGGCGGCGGCGCCATTCCAGGCGGTTCCACAGCACGTCCACCGCCGCCATCAGGACGGTCGCCAGCAGGACCGCCAGCAGCAGCCGCAAGGTCACGTCCCGCAGCAGGGTGGGCAATCCGGCGACGTCCATGCCCACAGTATCCTCCGTCCATGCGATGTAGGGCGCCAGCGCGTGCCAGGCCGCGAAACTGATGATGGCGAGCTTGACCAGGCTCTTGACGAATTCGACCAGCGCCGGCCGGCCGGCCATCCGCTTCCAGCCCGACGCCGGCGACAGGTGCGACCATTTCGGCCGGATGCGGTCCGACGCCACCAGGAAGGGCCCCTGCCCCAGCGCCGACAACACCACCCCGCCCAGCAGGATGCCCAGCACCGGCAGCAGGGCCACCGCGGCGCCGACGATCAGCCAATGCAGGCTGTGGATGACGTCGATGGCGCTGCCGTCGATGCGGATGTCGTCGGGATTCTCGATCAGCGGCAGAAGCAGGGCCGACAGCTGCGACGAGACGCCGGGTGCGGCCATCAGCACGATCATCCAGGCGGCGACCATGGCCGACAGCAGGCCGACGTCGCGGGCGCGGGGGACGTCGCCCTTCTCCGCCGCCTCGCGCAGGCGCTTCTCTGTCGGTTCCTCTGTCTTCTGCTCGTCGTCCTGCTCCGCCATCGCCTAGGACCCCGACAGCCAGCCGCCGAGCGCGGCGACGAAGGCGGTCAGCATCGCGCCGGCGGTCGCCATGAACAGGCCCATGCCCACCATCAGCACGCCCGGCGTCGCGACGAAATAGACGGGCATCGCCGGCATCACCCGGTTGACCAGCCCCAGCGCCACATTCATCACCAGCCCGTAGAGGATGAAGGGCGCGGCCAGCCCCACTCCCAGCCGGAAGGTGGCCGCCAACAGCTCGGCGAAGCGCTGGGCGACCATGCCGAGGTCCGGGAACACCCCCGCCGGCCAGGAGCCGTAGGACCGCGCCAGCGCGCCGATCATCAGGTAATGCACGTCCGATGCGAACAGCAGCGCCAGCCCGCCGATCAGCAGCACGCCGGACAGCACCGACCCGCCCTCGAACCCCGCCGCCTCCATGGAGAAGGGGTTGCTCAGCCCCACCACCTGTGCCACCAGGGCGCCGGTGGTCTGCAGCGCCGCCATGAACAGCCGGGCGCCGAGCCCCAGATAGGCACCGACCAGCGATTCCCCCGCCAGGGCGCGCAGCATCTCCACCGGCTGGTCCGGCATGCGGTCGGGCAGCCCGTCCACCCCCGGCAGCAGCACCAGCGTGACGATGATCGCCAGCGCCGCCCGGATCCGCATCGGCACCGCCGCCTCGCCGAAGCCCGGCAGCAGCCCGATGGCTGCCGCCACCCGCGCCAGCACGATCAGGCCGCGGTAGATCTCCAGGGTGAGGAACTGGCTCAGGGCGTCCATCCGCGCCTACACCTGATCGATGGTCTTGAGCGACGCCTTGCGGTGCAGCTCGGCATGGCTCAGCACCGGAGTCATCGGGCTGACGCGCTCCAGCAGCGACCGCACGAAGGGCCGCACCTCCGCCCCCACCAGCAGGGCGGGCCAGACCTGCGAGGTCGCGTGCTTCTGGATCTTCAGCCGCACCGCGGTCAGGAACTCCTGCACCTGGCTGGGCGGCATGACGAAGCGGCGGTCGTCGCCCTCCACCACGATGTTGTCGAGCAGCGCCTGTTCCCAGCGCGGGCTGAGCGCGATCACCGACACGAAGCCGTCCGGCCCGGCCAAACCCTGGTGGATCTGCTGGCCCAGCCGCATCCGCACATGTTCGGTGATGAGGGTGATATGGCGGGTCCAGCCGACGGCCTCCGCCACCGCCTCGACGATGGCCGGCAGGTTGCGGATCGACACCCGCTCCGACAGCAGCTGCTGCAGCACGCGTTGGAGCACGACCAGCGAGATCTGGCTGGGCACCATGTCGTTGATCAGTTTCTGGTATTCGCGCCCCAGACCGTCGATCAGCTTCTGCAGGGCGGCGAAGGTCAGCAGGGTGGACAGGTTGTCCTTGATGACCTCGGTCAGATGGGTGGTGATGACGCTTTCCGGATCGACGACTGTGTAGCCCTTCGCCACCGCCTCCTCATGGCGGGAGGGGTCGATCCACTTGGCCTGCAGGCCGAAGGTCGGCTCGCGCGTCGGATCGCCGGCGATGTCGGGCACGGCGCCGCCGGTGGGGTCGATGGCCAGCAGGTGCTTGGGCCGCACCTCCCCCTTCGCGGCCTCCACCCCCATGATGCTGATGACGTAGCTCTTGGGCGGGAGGAAGCTGGAATCCTTGATGCGCACCGACGGCAGGACGAAGCCGAACTCGGTGGCGAAGCGCTTGCGCAGCGTCTTCACCTTGGTGGTCAGCGGACCGTTCTTGTTGAGGATCAGCGGGACGAGGTGGTTGCCGACCTCCACCTTCACCTCATCGACCTTCAGCATGTCCTCCACCGCCTCTTCCGGCGCGGCGGGCGGCGCCTTGCGGCTTTCCTCCAGCTTGGCGAGCGCCGCCGCGCGGGCCTTGCGGCGCGGCGCGTACCAGCCGAGCGCCGCGAAGGCCACCCCCATGACGAGGAAGGGCGCCATCGGCAGGCCCGGCATCACCGCCAGCGCCGCCAGCAGGCCGGACGCCACCATCAGCGCCTTGGGATAGGCGCCCAACTGGTCGATCACCGCCTTTTCGGCGGAACCGATGTTGCCGCCCTTGGTCACCAAGAGTCCGGCGGCCAGCGACACCACCAGCGCCGGAATCTGGGTCGCCAGACCGTCGCCCACCGTCAGCGTGGTGTAGATGGCGGCGGCGTGCTCGAAGCTCATCCCCTTCTGGGCGATGCCGATGGCCATGCCGCCGAGAACGTTGATGACGGTGATGACCAGACCGGCCACCGCGTCGCCGCGCACGAACTTCGAGGCGCCGTCCATGGCGCCGTAGAAAGTGCTCTCGTCCTCCAGCTCCTTGCGGCGGCGGCGCGCCTCCGCCTCGTCGATCATGCCGGCGGACAGGTCGGCGTCGATCGCCATCTGCTTGCCGGGAATGGCGTCCAGCGTGAAGCGCGCCCCGACCTCGGCGATGCGGGTGGCGCCCTTGGTGATGACCACGAAGTTGATCACCACCAGGATGCAGAAGATCACCACGCCGATGACGAAGTTGCCGCCCATCACGAACTGGCTGAAGCCCTGGATGACGTGGCCGGCGGCGGCGTGGCCGTTGTGCCCTTCGCTGAGGATCAGGCGGGTGGACGCGATGTTCAGCGCCAGCCGCAGCATTGTCACCACCAGCAGAACGGTGGGAAAGGAGGAGAAGTCCAGCGGCCGCGGGATCCACAGGGACACCATCAGCACCAGCACCGCGACCGAGAAGGACAGCGCCAGCCCGAGGTCGAGGAACCAGGACGGCACCGGCAGGAACAGCACCGCCAGCACCAGCAGGATGCCGACCGCGAACAACACGTCGCGGTTCGCCAGGCCGATGTCGCCGATCAGGCCGAACCGGCTGCGGACGTGATCCGTGAGGGTCATGGAGGTCCCGACAGGTTTGTGGAGGAGGGGCGTTCCGCCAACGATAGGGCGGCGCGGTAAAACCGGGATTTAAACGGCCGCGGGCGGAGCGACGGTCACTGCGTCGGCAGCAGCGGCCGGGCCGGGCCGTCGGCGAACAAGCCGGACAGGAAGCTCAGCCGGCCGCGCTCCGCCGGGGTGAAGGTGGCGGCACCCCCGCCCGGCCCCGCCGCCAGCGTCTCCAGATAGCCGAGAGCCCCGGCGACCCAGCGCAGGTTGCCGGTCACCCGCTGGCGATAGGCTTCCCCGCGTTCGGACTGGGACGAGTGGTAGCGGGCGATGGCGGTCTCCAGCGAGCCGTGGTCGCGCCGCAGCGCCGACAGGAAGGAGGCGGCATAGCGGGCGTTGGCGACCGGATCGAAGGCGGTGACCAGATCGGGGAAGGCGTCGGGGTGCCAGCGCAGGTTGACCTGCAGGCAGCCGACGTCGATGGACTGCACGCCGCGCGCCTGCGTCGCCCGCACGAAGGCGATGGCATCGTCGCGCGTCGGGAAATAGTGGGATCGCCCTTCGGTGTTGACCGTCCAGGGCCAGGCGGTGAACAGCCGATCCTCCGTCCGCCGCCCGGATTCGGTGAAGCCCATCGCCAGCAGCAGATGGTCGTCGATGCCGGCCGCCTTCTCCGCGTCCAGGATGGCGGCGATGCACTGCGCCTCCGGCGGCAGGGCCTTGCGCGAGGTCGGGGGGATGGTTGGGGAAGGGGTTTGGGCGCGGCATAGAGCGCCGTGCTCCACACGCCGATCTGCGAGTTGTTGGCCGGCGGCGCCGCCGCACCGCCGGCCGGACTTACGAGCAGCCCGAGAAGGGGATGACCGCTCGCAACAGGGGGCGCCGCATCGCCACGGCATCAGTCGATGGCGACGATCAGGTCGCTCAGCCGGTCGGCGTAGGTGGCGAGCGCGCCATACATGAAGGGCAGCGCCAGCACCGTCACCACCAGGATCGCGACGATCTTCGGCACGAAGGTCAGCGTCATCTCCTGCACCTGGGTCAGCGCCTGCACCAGCGAGATCGCAACACCCACCACCACCGCCACGATCAGCGGCGGCGCGGCGATCAGCAAGGTCGTCCAGATGCCGCTGCGCAACACCTCCAGCACGTCGGCCTGGTTCATGGGGAGATCCTTCGTTCGTGGGGAGAGGTGTCGGCTTCGATGCCCCCTCCCTAACCCTCCCCGCCCTCGGCCGGCCAAAGGCCGGTCCGATCGCGGGAGAGGGGACCAAGTGCAAGAGCGGCGGAGTTCCCTCTCCCGCGTGAGCGGGGCAGGGTTAGGGAGGGGGCATTCCGTATCCGAACCCGAGCGCCCCGCTCAAACCGCGATCCGCATGATCTCCTGATACGCCTGCACCATCTTGTCGCGGATGGCGACGACGCTCTGCACCGTCATCTCCGCGGCGAGGACCGAGCGAACGACGTCCTGCGCGCTGGCCTTGCCCGACACGGCGGCCAACGAGACGCGCTCGCTCTCCTTCAGCGTTTCGACCGCCTGCGAGATCGACTTGTCGAGGAAGCCGCCGAAATCGCTTTCCGCACTGGCGGCCACCGCGTCGGCCTGACCGGTGGAGGACAATGGCGAAGTCGCCGCCTGGGTCTCGGCGAGGCCGGCGACGAAGGGGCTGCGGTTGGCGGCGTAGGCGGCGGCGACGCGGCCGACGGACATCTCGATCATGGAACGGTTCCTCAGCTACGCAGCAGGTCGACGACGCGGGTCATCATCGCGCGCGACTGTTCGATGACGTTCATGCTGGCCTCGAAGGCGCGGCCGGCCTCGCGCATGTCCATCATCTCGATCAGGGGCTGGACGTTGGGCTTCTTGACATAGCCCTTGTCGTCCGCCGCCGGATGCGAGGGATCGTAGGCGAGCTGGAAGTCGCTACGGTCGCGGCCGATCTGCTTGACCTTGACCAGCTCCGCCCCCACCCCGCGGTCCATCACGCTGTCGAAGGACACCGTCTTGCGGCGATAGGGATCGCCGCCCTTGGCGGTGGCGGTGGAATCGGCGTTGGCGAGGTTTTCGGCCACCACCCGCAGCCGGGTCGATTGCGCCTGCAGGCCGGCGCCGGCGATCTTCAGCGTGGTGCCGAGGACATCGTTCATCATCACTCGTCTCCGTCTTGAATACCGTCAGCCATTTCTCCCCTAGCCATTTCTCCAGGCCATGCGCAGCATCTGCACATTGCGCTGGAACAGGCTGGTGGTCAGCGCGAAGGCGTCGCGGGTCTCGCTGCCCTTGATCATTTCCTGCTCCAGCGACACCGCGTTGCCGCTGGGCGTCGTTTCCCACAGGGCCGCCTTGCCCGCCTCGCGGAAGCCGGCGGTCGAGCGGGCGCTCGCCAGATGCAGGCCGGAGGTGCGGGCGGTCTCCACCGGCCGGATCCCCTCCATCACGCTGTCGAAGGATTTCAGGTCGCGCGCCTGGTAGTCGGGCGTGTTGGCGTTCACGACATTCTCGGCGACCAGCTTCTGCCGCTGCGCCAGATAGTCCATGCGCGTGCCGGCAAGCTGAAAGAAACCGATTTTACCTAAATCCATTGCGACCTCGTTCCATCACATCTCTCCGGAACACATGGCCGGACGATGAACCCGCCCGTTTAAAACCGGATTTAAATTCCCTCCTCTAGGCTGCCTCCATCGACGGACATGATGGAGACTGCGCCGATGCCGGCACTCGCCACACTGGCGGCGGAACTCGAACGGCTGCCGACGCGCCACTGGCGCGGGGAAATCCGCTCCGCCGCCGGCATGACGCTGGAGGTTGACGGGCTGCAGCGCGTGCTGTCGGTCGGCGACAAATGCCATGCGGAAACCCTGCGCGGCGGCCGCGTGCTGTGCGAGACCGTCGGCTTCCGCAACGGCCGCTCGCTGCTGATGGCCTTCGACAATCTCGACGGCGTGGCGGAAGGCTGCGCCGCCGTCACCGACGACACCGCCTTCACGCTGCGCCCCGGCCCCGGCTGGCTCGGCCGGGTGGTGAATGCGCTGGGCGAGCCCATCGACGGCAAGGGGCCGCTGGTGAATGGCGAGCACCCGCGGTCCCTGCGCCAGCCGCCGCCGGCCGCCTGCGCCCGGCGCCGGGTGGGGCGGCGGCTGGACAGCGGCATCCGGGTGATCGACAGCTTCGTGCCGCTTTGCCGCGGCCAGCGGCTGGGCGTCTTCGCCGGGTCCGGCGTCGGCAAATCGACCCTGCTGGCGATGGTCGCCCGCCATGCGGAGGCCGACGCCATCGTCATCGGCCTGATCGGCGAGCGCGGGCGCGAGGTGCGCGAGTTCATCCAGGACGATCTGGGACCGGAGGGGCTGGCGCGCTCCGTCGTCATCGTCGCCACCTCGGACGAGCCGCCGCTGATGCGCCGGCAGGCCGCCCTGCTCTGCATGACGGTGGCGGAGGAGATGCGGGATCAGGGCAAGCACGTCCTCTGCCTGATGGACAGCGTCACCCGCTTCGCCATGGCCCAGCGGGAGATCGGGCTGGCCGCGGGCGAGCCGCCCACCGCCAAGAGCTATCCGCCCAGCGTCTTCGCCGAGCTGCCCCGCCTGCTGGAGCGCGCCGGCCCCGGCCCGGAGGGCAGCGGAGAGGGCGACATCACCGCGATCTTCACCGTCCTGGTCGACGGCGACGACCATGACGAGCCCATCGCCGACGCGGTGCGCGGCATCCTGGACGGGCATCTGGTGCTCGACCGCAGGATCGCCGAGCAGGGGCGCTATCCCGCCGTCAACCTGCTGCGCAGCGTGTCGCGCACCCTGCCCGGCTGCCATGACGCGCGGGAGAACCGCATCGTCGGCCGCGTCCGCGCGCTGGCCGCCACCTATGACGGCATGAAGGAGATGATCCGGCTCGGCGCCTACAAGCGCGGCACCGATCCGGAGACCGACGCCGCCATCGACCTGCACCCGCGGCTGGAGGAATTCCTGCGCCAGGGCAAGGACGACCCCTCGCCATCCGCCGACAGTTTCGCGCGCCTGCACGCGCTGCTCACCGCCATCGGAGACCAAGCATGAGCGTCAACACCCCGCCCGCCGACAGGAGGCTGGCCGCCCAGGCCGTCACCCCGCCCACGGCACAGCGCAAGCCTGCCGCCGAGCCGCAGCAAACGCTGGCCGACAAGATGGACGTGGGTTTCGACGACCTGATCGACGTGGTCAACCCGCTGCAGCAGTTGCCGGTGGTGTCGTCGGTCTACCGCGAGGCGACGGGGGAGAGCATCTCGATCCCCGCCCGGCTGGCCGGCGGCTTCCTGTTCGGCGGCCTGCCCGGCCTGATCGGCAGCGCCGCCATGGTGGCGTTCGAGGAGGTCACCGGCGATACCGTGCTGGGCCATATCGGCAGCCTGCTGGAGGATGACGCCGTCCCCGCCACCGCCCTGGCGGACGGCAAGGCGGCGGGGGCGCTGCCCTGGATGAACGCCGGGTCCGGCGACGGTGCCGACCCCGCCCTGCCCTCCCCCCAGGCGCTGGCGGAGGCCCTGCGGCGCAGGTCGCCCGCCACCGAGACCGCGGCGTCGGCGCTTGCCGTCCCGGCCGCCGACCGCCCGGCGCCGCAGCTGCTGGCGAAGCTCTACAGCCTGGAGGCGACCGCCAACGCCGGCGCGCCGGGGGCGCTCCGCAAGGCTGGGTAAGCCCCTATCTCGATGCCCTGGAGCGCCGATGCACGGCCATGCTACGATTCCCGCCGGCTTCCAATCATGGGTGGTCAGGTGGCGGACGACGGTGAGGATCGTGGTGAGGGCAAGGGCGTCGCAGCCGGCGATGAACGCCCTCTCCCGCCCCGGGAGAGGGAGGGGACCCACGAAGTGGGGAGGGTGAGGGGTGATCCAAGCATCCCGAACCGCATGAATCCTTGCGCCACCCCTCACCCTTCCCATGCTCCGCATGGGCCCCTTCCCTCTCCCGGGGCGGGAGAGGGAGACAATACCGGCACGCAGCCCGGCCGGCGGTGGCTCTGGCTGCTGATCGGCCATTCGGCGGTCGGTCTCGCCACGGCCGGCGCCGTGCTGCCGGTGCTGCCCACCGTCCCGTTCCTGCTGGTGGCCGGCTGGGCCTACGCCCGCAGCAATCCCGCCCTGCGCGAGCGCCTGCGCAACGATCCGCGTTTCGGCCATGCCGTGCGGAACTGGCAGGACCGCGGCGCCATCCCGGTCAAGGCCAAGGTCTTCGCCGTCGCCGGCATGTCGTCCGGCTTCACCGTCCTCGCCCTGTCATCGCCGGGCTATCTGGTGCTCGGCGGCGTCGGGCTGGTCATGGTGGCGGCCGGCACCTATGTGGTCTCGCGGCCGGTCCCCGCCGCAGACGACGACCGGAGCTGAGCCCTCACCTGCCGAGATTGTTGCGCGACGCCTGCTCGATGGTCTTGATGTGGGCCAGGCCGGGCAGGATTTCGGAGCGGATGAACTCCAGCCGCCGGACCGGGCCGCCGCCGCGGGCAAAGCGGTGCTTCCACAGGTTCATCTTCACCGCCAGACCGCACAGCACCCCGCCGATGGTCAGATGGTGGGTGACGATCAGGTCGCGGATGCTGCGGAAGCTCTGCGGGTTGATGTCGCGCCAGAAATCGCGGGAGCGGTTGTCGAAGCTCTCGAACCGGCCGGTGATGGAGGTGGCGATGTCGGTCAGGTCGCGGCCGATCTCGTCCAGCATCCGGCCCTGGCGGGTGTCGCGCCGCACCTCGCTGACCTGATAAAGCTCCGCCATCCAGCCGAGGAAGCCCTGCACGTCCGGCACGATGTCGTCCAGGCAGCGCTTGAAATAGGCCAGCGACAGGAAGATGTCGGCATATTCCTCCAGGAAGGCGGGAATCTCCCGCAACGGAATGTCGAGCCGGTCGGCGGTCAACTGCAGCCGGCGCCGGGCCTCCTCCACGTCGGGCTGGGCGAACAGGCGGATCAGCTCGTCCATGCTGGCGATCTCGGAGCACTGGATGCCGTAGACATGCTCGATCAGCGGTCGGGTGAAGACGCGCATGTAGCTGGTCAGTTCCGCCCGCTTGGCCTGCGACAGCCGCAGGGCGTCGGAATCCTCCACGTCGATGTTCAGCCGGCGCAGCTCCAGCCGCAGGCTGTAGACGTCGAAGCTGGCGGCTTCCGCGATCTGCGCGATCTTGCGCATGTCGCGGCGGAACTCCGGATCGTCGACGCCGAAGCATTTGGGCAGCTGGTTGATGCCGATCTGGCCGCTGCCGGTCTGGGCATCGTTGAACAGCTCCGCCACCGTTTCCAGCCGGACGTTCTTGATGAGGCGCGCCCGGCGCAGGCCCGGCGTTTCCAGCGGCAGGATCGACAGGGGCAGGATGTGCAGCGCGTCGCGCGCCTCGTCCTCCTCCGATGCCGCCGGCGGCTTCAGCCGCACCGCCGCCGCTCCGGTGGTGGCCGGCGGCCGGATTCGGTCCGGCCCCGGTCTGTCCTGTGGGATGCCGGCTGGAGGCAAGGCTGGGGTCTCCCGTCTGCCGAGCCCCGCGGGCTTGTCAGAAGCGCGGGAATCTCATCAGCGTCATGGTGATGGACGGATCGATGGAGATGACGGACGCGCGCCCGCTGCGGGAGATCGGCCCGATCGACGGCATGGCCGCGGTCGCGGTGGCGCCGCCATTCTGCATGTCGTACATCGCCGCGAAGCGGTCGAGGAACTTGGCGACCTTCTCCGGACTTTTCAGGTCCGCGATGTCCATCCGCTTTTCCAGCAGCGCCTTCTGCTTGTCGACGTCCAGCAGCGCCGTCTGCTCCGGCAGGCCGAGCGCGGTGTAGACCACCTTGCGCAGGGCGTTGTCGGCCATCACCTGATACCAGTTGTTGATGTTGCCGGACCGCCGCTGGAAATAGAGGCCCAGGCGGACAGCCGGGTTGGTGGTCTCGGACTCGACCTCCAGCGTCACATTGACGTAGCGGTCGATGATCGCCTGGACGACCGCCGGCTGCTTCAGGTTGGCGCCGTCATTCTCGGCAAAGCCCAGGATGGTCGCCATCTCACGGAACTTGGTGTCGCTCATCCGGTTGGCGGTGGAGTACTGGTCGCTGACCCCCTCCTCCAGCACCTTGCGGATCAGACCGCGCGACTTGGCCTGGCTGCCGAGGTCGAAGGCCTCCAGGACGAAGCGGTAGAGCTTGTCGTCCTTCATGAAGTCTTCGGTGCTGGTGACCTTGCCGATATTCTCCTGGAAATAGGAGATGGCCCGCTGCACCGCCGGGCGGCTGCGCACCGCCTGTTCGTAGCGGTCGTGGTTGCGGCTGACGACGCGGAGGTCGACGAGGGTGGTCATGCCTTCACCTCCCCGCTTCCGGTGCCGGTTCCGTCGCTCGGAATGGCCGGCTGCTCGTCGGCTGCATCGGTCTCCGCACCGTATTTGGCGGGAATGCGCATGATGACCTCCCCCGTCGCGGTGTCGAGCACCTCGGTGTAGAGCCGCCGGGTGTCGGGATCGAGGTTGACGCGATACGGCCGGGTCGCGTGCTTGGGCTCGGCCTCCGCGGCATCGGTCTTCGCCGTGCGTTCAACCACCTCCGCCGGCTTCGTCGTCTCGGCCTGGGCGGCGCGGAGACGGTCGGCCTGCCGCTGACGCGCCTCGGCGATGATGTCGGCGCTCGCGGTGGACCGTTCTGCGCCGGGGCCGGTCACGCCGGTGACGGGGGTGGTCATGGCGTCATCCTCCCGCGTGGCGGTCGATCCGCGCCGCCTGGGCCGCATGGAGGGACGCGGCCGGACCAGCCGGTGCCGCACCGGCGGCCGACAGCAGCGTCCCCTCATACTCCATCACCGGACGCAGGGCGGAGAGCGCCTTGTAATAGTCGCGCTCACCCACATGGCCCATGGCGCCGGCGATGCGGTCCTGGATGTCGGGCCGGGTGAAGGTGGTGTAGAGCTGCGCCATCATCTCCGCCACCGCACCGCTGCCGGCGGCGGCCGTCGCCGGGTCCAACAGCATGCTCTGGATCAGGAAATAGGCGCGGCGCACCGGGGTCACCGCATCCTCTTCCTGCAGGATGTCGCTGCCGCGGATGATCTGGGCGAAGTTGGAGATGGTCAGGGTGTAGCGGCGGTTCTCGTTCTGCACGACGCAGCCGTTGATGACCACCCGCTCGCACGGCTTGAGGCGGAGCTTAAGTGCCATAGGACAGTTCCTCCGTCGCCAGTTCCCGCGCCGGCTGCTGGGCGGCGCCCTGCAGCCCCTGCATCACCGACCGGTTGATGTGGATCAGCAGGTCGATGCCGCCTTCGCCGCGCAGCACGCGCTGGGTGTTGCGGTTCACCGCGAAGGACAGCGAGACCAGCCCGGCGCGCAACGCCTCGGGCAGGGCGTTGCCGTCCTCCAGCAGGTCGGCGCGCAGCGCGTTCCACAGCTCCAGGTTCCGCCACAGCGCGTCCTTCAGCTCGGCGCAGCGCCAGTCGGCCTGGCGGTTGTTCTCCAGCGCCAGGGTGATCCGCAGGAACACCCGGTACTCGATCTTTCGCGGATCGTCGCACTCGGCGATGGTCTGGTGGTAGGCGGCGATGCTCATGGGCGCACCCCTGCGGTGGGGTCCTTGACGGCGGGAAGCCGGACCGGTTGCGGTGGGTCTTGGTTGACGGGCAGGAAGCCGTCGGCGATGCCCGCTCCGCCGCTGCGGCGGGGGCGCGAACGGGCATGGCCGACGGGGCGGCGCCATCGTCCAGGGGTTCGGACGACGGCACCACCCACGAAGGGACTTAGCGGAACAGCGACAGGATGTTCTGCGGGCCCTGGTTGGCGATCGACAGAGCCTGGATGGCGAGCTGCTGCTGGACCTGGAGGGCCTGCAGGCGGCTCGATTCCTCGTTCATGTCGGCGTCGACCAGCGCGCCGATGCCCTTGTTCATCGAGTCGGTCAGCTTCGACACGAAGTCGTTCTGCACCGACACGCGGTTCTCGATCGAGCCGATCACCGACGCCTTGCCGATGGCGCTGTCGAGCAGCGAGTTGATGACTTCCAGCGACTTCTTGGAGTTGTTGACCACGTCGATCTGGGTCAGATCGGCGAGGCCGCCGAAGGCGTCGCTTTCCTTCGAGCCGACCCACAGACCGGAGATCTGGGCGGTGAAGTTGCCGTCGGTGTTCACGTCCTGGTCGGTGAAGGTCAGCGTGTCGCCGGTGAAGGCGACCTGGAAATCGGCACCGGCGGCCGTCAGCGCAGTGTTCACCGCGGTGGCGATGTTGCCCTGGGTGGTGGCGAGGTCGGTGTCGTAGGTCTGGGCCGACAGATCGACCGAAACGTCGGCCTTGGTCCCGTCTTCCTTGGTGACCGTCAGCGTCAGGTTGCCGAGGCCCAGGTTCTGGCCGTCGATGAAGGTGGCGCCGGGCGCGCCGAACTTGATGTCGACCTTGGCCTTGGTGGCGTTGGTCGAATCGACCTGCTGCTCGATGGTGGCCTTGCCGACGATCGACTCCACGCGCATGTCCTGGCGCTGGAATTCGATGTAGCTCGGGTCGACCGTGCTGTCGCTGCGGCTCAGCGAGGCCAGGATCGAGACGTTCTTGTCCTTGGCCGTGCCGTCGTTGGAATAGGTGACGCGCAGCAGGTTGTCGCCGTTGAAGGAGGCGTCGGCGGCGGCACCCTTGATCAGCTTGACCAGCTGGTCGACGTCGTTCTGGATCAGGGTCTTGTCGACGCCGTTGGTCTGGCCGGCGATGACGCGGGCCTTCAGCGTCTGCAGGTTCTCGACGATGTTCTTGGAGGCCACCGACGCGGTGTTGGTGGTGCCGGAGCCCAGTTCCAGCGACTCCTTGACCGCCTTGAAGCCGGCGACGTCGGCCTTCATGGTCGTGGCGATCGACCAGTAGGCGGCGTTGTCCTTGGCGTTGTTGACCTTCAGGCCGGTCGAGATGCGGTCCTGCGTGGTCTCCAGATCCCCGGTCACGCGACGCAGGGTCTGCAGCGCGGTCATGGCGGAGGTGTTCGTCATAATCGAGGCCATGGGTATCTCCATTCGCGAGATGCATGGCGCCTTTCTGACGCCGGGGCCATTCGCGCCGGCCTTCCCGATCTGTTGTGCGGGGGCGCGAGCGGCAAAATCAGGATGACGGAGCCGGTTTAAGCCGGGGTAAAAAATCGGACGCTTTGGAACGGACGGAAAGCCGGAACGAAAGAAACGGGATCAGCCTCCCGATCACCGTCCCACTGCGCGGGCCGCGGCGCGCGGCGCCACCGGCGGGATGAAGGGCACGCGGGGGCCGGCAAGTCCGCCGGCACTCGACCAGCGGTCCAGCATCAGCTTGGCCCGGTCGGGAGCGACATGGTCGGGCGGCGCCTCGAACTTGTAGCCGCGGCCGTAGACCGTCTCGATGTAGCGGCCGCCGCCGGTCGCCATGTCGATCTTCTTGCGCAGCTTGCAGATATACACGTCGATCACCTTGTCGAGCGGGTCGGAGCCGGACAGGCCGTAGACCTCCTCGTAGATATGCTCCTTCGACACCACGCGGCGGTGGTTGAGGGCGAGCACGGACAGGATCGCATGTTCGCGCTGGCTGAGGCGCAGGCGCTCGCCGTCCACCTCCGGGTCGCGCCCGTCCAGGAAGACGGTCAGCCGGCCGACCGACACCGCGTTGCTGGTCAGCCCGTAGGACCGGCGGCGGATCGCCTCCAGCCGGGCACGGATTTCGGTGCTGACGACCGGCTTCACCAGCACGTCGTCGGCCCCGGCCCGCAGAATGCCGGCGGTGGTGTTGGCGCAGCGCCGTTCGATCAGGCAGATGATCGCAGCGGTGACGTTGCGGGCGCGGAGCATCGCCACGCAGGCTTCGGTATCGCCGACATCGCCGATGATGATGGCGTCATGTCCGATCTCGATGGAGCCATGCCCGCCCACCAGTTCGCGCAGGCCATTCAGGTCCACGCGGTCATGGTTAACCTTGCACAGGGCAAGTTGCTTGCCGATGGCGTCGGCAATCAGATCGGCTGGCTCAATCAGCAAAGCCTGCATTGGATTCTCCATGGTCGAGCAAGCGCAGATAAAGCATTGATTTTTACGCAATTGCGTTCATGTCACATGCTTATCACAGCCCCAAAAGAACCTATCGAAAGGCGATGTGTCAACAGAATGAGCTACCCACATAGACATAGCCGAGGGGCACGTTTTACGCCGTTTTAAGGGTTTCATACGACTAAATACCGGATAAATTTTTATTCATCTGCCGTTTTACTTTGAAATCCGAGTTGATTCTGCAGTGATCACCACAAGCAACCATTAATTCGTTCGACATCTATGGTTAACGACAGTGAAGAGAATGAAATCCGGCGCTTACAAACATGAACGCTGGTTTAACCCTGTTGCCCTACGGTCGCCGGGCATCCGCGTTTGAGGAGGTTCCATGTCCGGAACGAAGGCGTCCGTCATTCCGGCGGCCGCGGCCGCTGCTTGCCTGTTCGTCCTGGGAGGCTGCGCGCAATTGTCGCAGGCGCCCGACAGCGATTACCGGCAAGCCCTTGAAAAAGCGATCACCGCCGGCAGGTGCGACGGCGAGTCCGTGCGTGACCTGTGGTCCGCCTACGACCGGTGGTATGCGGTGGCGTCCTCCATCGCCGGCCATCCGAAGACCGACGAGGCCGTGGCGCTGCTGCGCCAGGGCGACCAGTTCCGAATCCTGGGCTGTCCGGACGTGGCGCGCGCGTCCTACCAGACGCTGATTCGCCGGTTCCCGGAAGACGGCTTCGCCCCGCTGCGCGAGTCCGCACGCGCCTCGCTGCAAGCCCTGCCGCCGCCGCTGCCTGCGCCTGGGACGACTCCGGTGCCGGTCCCGGCCGGACCGACTCTGGTCAGGCCGCCGGCGGAGATTTGAAGGCGAAGGCGTTGCGGGATTTTGGGATTCACGGGCTGGCGTAATCTCCCTCTCCCACCCGGGGAGAGGGGATTCAGTCAAACCGCCAGATCGGACGACATCGGCCGGTCCAGCCCCAGCCAGGCGTCGGCCAGCGGGCCGACGGTCAGCGCGCCGTCGATCCGGCAATCGGCCAGAGCGGCGCGGAAGGTCTCGTGCAGGTCGGCCAGCGCCGAGGACGGCAGGCCCGCCGCCAGCCGCAGGGTCACGTCCAGCCGGCGCCCGCCCAGCGTCGCCATCAACTGCACCGGCCCCAGCCGCGGCGGTCGGGCCTGAAGCACCAGGGTGACGCGGTCGGACGGCCCGTCCTCGATCCCCACCGCGCAGAGCAGCCCATCGTCGCCGTCCAGCAGCGGCACGCGCGACAGCCGCCAGACCCGCCCCTCGACGGGCTGGAAGCGTGCGGCCAGCGCCCGCTCGCACTCGTCGATCAGCAGGCCGCCGTCGAGGCCGGACAGTTCCGCCACGGCGTCGACGCCGATCCAGTCGTGGCAGCCACCAGCCGTCGCCGCCAGGAACAGGGCGAGTCCGGCGCCGAAGGTCGAATCACAGCGCGGCAGGCATCCCCGCGCCAGTGCCGCTTCGGCCGGCGCCAGCGTGTCGAGCAGGTCGAGCAGGCGCCGCACCAGCGGCCCGGCCTCGGATCCGTCGCCGGCTCCTCCGGACGGCGCCGGGATCGGTGCCGGCATCGCGGCGAAGCGTGCCGCCAGCAGATCGGGCGGCGGCACCTGCCGGGGAACGAGGTCGCGCCCGGCCATTCAGCGGCTTTCCATCCCGCGATCCCCCATCCCGCCTGCCCCGCTCAATAGACGACCGTGTCGACGTCGTCGGACTGCGGGATGATGATGGTGCCGTCGTCGGCCATCGCCTTGGCGGTGCGGACGATCTCGGCCTGGGCGTCGTTGACGTCGCGCATGCGCAAGGGGCCCATGTTCTCGATCTCGTCCAGCAGAATCAGGCGGGCGCGTTCCGACAGCACCGACAGGAAATGGTCGCGCTGCGCCACCGGCGCGCCCTTCAGCGCGATGGCGAGCTGGCCGGTGTCGCAGCGGCGGATCACCGCCTGCAGCGAGACGCGGTCCAGCCGCATCAGATCCTCGAAGGTGAACATCAGCTGCTTGATGCGCTGGGTCGGCTCCGGCATCACCGTTTCCAGGTCGTCGAAGATCTCGGTGAGCGTCTCGCGGTCGATGCGGTTGAAGATGTCGGCCATCCGCTCCAGCGAATCGTTGCCGTGGGTGCGGGCGTAGTTCGCCATGAACTCGTTGTGAAGGATCGATTCGATGTCCAGCAGCACCTCGCGCTGGACCGATTCGATCTGGATCATGCGCTCGATCACCTCGGTGCGGATGGCCGGCGGCAGCAGGACCAGCACCTTGGCGGCATGGTCGGGCCGCATCTTGGACAGGATGACCGCCGCCGTCTGGGGATATTCGCCGGCAAGGTAGCTGGCGAGCACCCCCTCGTTCACGTTGGACATCTTCTCCCACATGGTGCGGCCGGCCGGGCCGCGGATCTCGCCCATGATCTCCGTCACGCGGTCGGCCGGCAGGAAGCGGTTCAGCATCCGCTCCGTGCTGTCGTAGGAACCGACGACCGAGCCGGCGTTGGCGAAGCGTTCGGTGAAGATGCGCATCAGCGTCTCCACCAGATTGGAGGTGACGTTGCCCAGCGTCGCCATCGCCCGGCTGACAAGGCGGATCTCGTCCTCGTCCAGCCGTTCCATCAGCCGCGAGCCGCGCTCCTCGCCCAACGCCAGGAAGATGACGGCGCTTTTCTCGACGCCGCTCAGGCTCTTGTAATTCTCACGGATCTTGATCGGCGTTCCCATGGCGGCACCTCAGAAGGAAAGGTCGGCGGAGGCTGCGGACGACGGCGGCGCGTCGGGTCCGTCGGCGGGCGGCAGGGCCAGCGCGCGGTCGTGGCGGAAGGCGACCGCCATCACCGCACCCGCCACCAGCAGCAGCGGATGCGGGATCAGCGGGTTGGGCTCGATGGCGGCGAGCAGTCCGGCGATGGAGCCATCCTCCGGCACGGCGGCGCCGCGGCGGCGGGCCAGCGCCAGCAGGCTGTCGGCGAGGCTGGCCTGCGGTTCGGCGGGTGCATCGTCCATCGCCTCACCCGCCGTAGGAGCGGATCAGGCTGCCGGCGATCAGAAACCAGCCGTCGGTCAGCACGAAGAAGATGATCTTGAAGGGCAGCGCGATCATCACCGGCGGCAGCATCATCATGCCCATCGCCATCAGGATCGCCGCCACCACCATGTCGATCACCAGGAAGGGCAGGAACAGCAGGAAGCCGATTTCGAAGGCGCGGCGCAGTTCCGACAGCAGGAAGGCCGGCATCAGCAGCCGCAGATCGACATTCTCCGCCGTCACCGGACGCTCGTCCTTTGCCGATTCCTCGCCCGCCGGCTTCGGCTTGGCGGTGAAGGCGGCGAAGGCGGCCAGATCGCGTTCGCGGACATGGGAGGCCATGAAGCCGCGGAACGGCTCGATCATCCGTTCCAGCCCCTGCTCCTGCGTGACCTGCTCGTTCAGCAGCGGGCGCAGCCCCTCCTGCCAGGCGCTGTCGATCGTCGGCCCCATGATGTGGAAGGTCAGGAACATGGCGAGGCTGACCAGCACCATGTTCGGCGGCGACTGCTGCAACCCCAATGCGGAGCGCAACAGCGACAGCACGACGATGATGCGGGTGAAGCAGGTCACCATGATCAGCAGCCCCGGCGCCACGCTGAGCACCGTCAGCAGCACGATGCCCTGGACGATCCGCCCCGACAGGCTCGCCCCGTCGGCCAGCGATCCCAGCGCGCCGAGATCGAGGTCGAGCGGCGCCGCGGCCGCGGGGCCGGCGGCGAGGGTCAGGGCGAGGAGGATGAGGGTGCGCATGCGGGGGCTTTCGGGGGTCTCCCTCTCCCCCGGGGAGAGGGTCGGGGTGAGGGGGATGCATTATGTGGATCGGCAAGGGTGCGAGGTGCTGCTCAGCCAACTAGGGCACGCAGCGCGACCCTCACCCTAACCCTCTCCCCGGGGGAGAGGGGATTCCCCCTCAGTCGATCTCCAGCTCCGTCCGCACGATCTCCGTCAGCGTGACGCCCAGCCGCTGGTCCTCGACGATCACCACCTCGCCGCGCGCGACCAGCCGGTGGTTCACCAGCACTTCCACCGGCTCGTCCACCTTGCGTTCAAGCTCCAGCACCGCGCCGCGGCCGAGCTTCAGCAGTTGCGCCACCAGCATGCTGGTGCGGCCGAGCACGACCTGCACGTCGACCGGCACGTTGTAGATGGCGTTCATCGGGCCATCGAAGGTCTTTTCAACAGACTTCTCAGCCTGCTTGGGATCGTCGTCGAGCATGTCGAGGTTCAAAGGGGGCATGAGGGTTCTCGCTTCGGATCGTTCAGGTCATATCGGGGGACAGCGCCGGCATCAGGGCGGCGACGGCACGGTCGGCAAGGGCGGCGACGGCGGCCTCGAAGGCGGCGGGATCGCGGCGGACGGAACCGGCGCCCCAGCTCGCCTCCAGGGCGCCGACGGCGAGCGACGGGTCGCCCTGGATGTCGATGCGGCCGCGGAAGGTGCTTTGCCCGGCCAGCCGCTCTTCCAGCGGGCGGCAGAGCGACGGGTGCAGGCGCAGGGTGAGGAGCGGGGACTGGCCGGCGGCGCGCAGGGCGTCGGCGGCAAGCCGCTCCACCTCCTCCCGCGCCACCTGGGCCAGCAGTTGCGGCACCATCCGGCGGAGCAGCGCCACCAGCACAAACGCTCCCTGGGCCTCCAGCCGTTCCATCAGGGCGGCATGGTCGGCGTCGAGCGCCGCCATCCGCTGCGCCAGCTGGTCGAGGGTGGCGGCAAGCTCTGCCTCGATCCGCCGGGCGGCGGCAAGCTCGCCCTCGGCCCGGCCCTTCGCGAGCCCCTCGGCCAGCGCGCTCTCGCGGGCCTCCGCCAGGGCGGCCAGATGTTCGCGCTCCGACAAACGGGGAAGGTCGAGCGGATCAGCCGCCTCTACCAGCTCCGGTTCCGCCGCCGGGGCGGGCGCGCCGAAGCCGTGGTCGAAGCGGTAGCGCGGGTAGGCCGCCATCACGCCACCTCCTCATAGAGCCAGGAGCGCAGGATATCGATGGCTTCGTCGGGATACTGGTCGACCAGTTCGCCCAGCCGCCGGATGGAGGAGGCGCGGACCCGGCCCTCCACCGTGCGCAGTTCGATCAGCTGGTCCATGGTCTCCTCGATGCCCAGCTGCGGCGCCATCGACGCGGCGGCGAGCGCGGCGGCATCGCCCTCCCCGCCGTCGGCCAGCGCCGCGCCACCACCGGCCGCGGCGGCAGAAGCCGTGGCGGGGCCGGTCAGCTGCGGCATGGCCCCGGCTGCGGGCGCGGCCAGCGCCGGGGCGGGGGCCTCCGCCACCACCGGTTCCGGCGCCGGGAAGACGCGGCGGATCAGCGGACGCAGGCCGACCAGGATGACCAGGGCGGAGAGCACCAGCAGGATCACCCACTGGATCAGCGTCATGACGTTGCGGCTCAGCGTCTCGGCGATTTCGTCGCCCAGCGGGCGCGGCGTCAGGTCGGGCGCCAGATCGACGAATTCCAGATTGTCCACCGTCACCCGGTCGCCGCGCGCCTCGCTGAAGCCCATGGCGGAGCGGACCAGCTCGGTCAGGCGCTGAAGCTCCTCCGCGCTGCGCGGCTCATACTGCCGGGTGCCGTCGGCAGCGGTCTTCCAGGTGCCGTTGACCAGCACCGCGACGCTGAGGCGGCGGACGTCGCCCGGCTCGATCACCGTTTCGCGGCTGACGTTGGAGATCTCGTAGTTGACGGTCTCCTCCTGCCGCTTGCTGTCGTTGGAGGATTGCGGTCCCTGCGGCTGGGCGCGCACGTCGCGCTGGGGCAGGTTCTGTTCGGCGGTGACCGGCGGCTCGCCGTTGCTGTCCTGGGCGCGTTCCTGCTCCTGCACGGTCTGGGTGGAGCGGACGACCTGGCTGTTGGGGTCGAAGGTCTGGCTGCGCACCACCTCGCGCTTGGTCTCCACCTCGGCGGCGACCTGGACGCGGACGTTGCCGGCGCCGAGCCGGGCGGTCAGCATCTGCTCCACCGCGCGGGCGACGCGGGTTTCGGCGGCCACGCGCATCCCGTCGGTGCGGGCCGACGCCAGCCCCGGCCCGTCATCCTCGGTCAGCAGAAGCTCGCCGGAGGAATCCATCACCGTCACCGCGCTGGGCTTCAGGTTCGGCACGGCGGCGGAGACGAGATGGCGGATCGACAGCGCCTGCTTGCGGTCCATCGATGCCCGGCCGCGCATGCGCACCACCACCGACGCGGTCGGCTTGGGCGCGCTGCGCGAGAATTCCTCGCGCTCGGGCAGGACGATATGGACGCGCGCTGCCTCGACGCCGGCCAGCGTCTCGATGGTGCGGCCAAGCTCGCCTTCCATCGCGCGCAGGCGGTTGATGCGCTGCATGAAGCTGGTGATGCCCAACGGCTTGTCGGTGTCGAACAGCTCGTAGCCGACGCCGCCCTGGGCAGGCAGGCCCTTTTCCGCCAGCGCCATGCGGACGCGGGAGACCTCGGACTGCGGCACGCTGATCGTCGTGCCGTCGAAGCCGGCATTCACCGGCACGCCCATCTCCTGCACCGCCTTGGCGATGCGGCCGGCCTCCACCGGTTCCAGGCCGCTGTAGAGCGGCGTCATGTGCGGCTGCGACAGCAGAAGCGCCATGCCGGCGACGGCCAGGACGATGCCGAGCCCGGTCCCAGCCAGCACGAGCAGCCGACCGCGCCCCAACGACCGCAACGTGTCGATCAGACTGTCCACGGTTCCCCGCACCTTTAAAGTTTCTGAAAATCGGCGGGCCTAGTCTTCGCCCTGCGCACCCCCTCACGCTAACGGGGCGACTTTTAAGCGGAGTAAAAAACGGCGCGTCCTCCCAAGACAAAGCGTCTCAAATCTTACCGAATTCCAGCTTTACTAAAATTTTCGGCAATCGCCGGCGGGATGGATCGATGATTACACGATTTGGCATGGCGGGGACGGCAGCGGTCCGGGACGAAGTCCTGAACCGTCTGCGCGGATCGGGACGCATCCTGGTGATCGCCCTGCCGCTCGCCCGCCTTGCCGCGGGACTGATGGCGGTGGGGGGCGTGCTGGCCGCCGGAATCGCCGGCTATTGGATGGCCGCGGGGCCGCAGGCGCTGGACCGGCTGTGGCCGGCGGCAATGGAAGCGCTGCCCGCCGACGCCGTGGTCGACATGCCGGAACTGGTCGTCAACCTGCGGCGCGACACGCCGTCCCGCTTCCTGAAGATCGGCCTGTCCCTGACCGCGGCCCACCGCGACCGTGAAAAGCTGGAACGCGCGATGCCGCAGCTGACCGACAGCCTGCAGGAATTCCTGCGCAACCTGGACCAGGACGACCTGGAGGGGTCGGCCGGGCTGCACCGGCTGCGCAGCGAGATCAAGCGCCGCTTCAACCTGATCCTGTCCGATCCCGCCGGCCGGCAGGAGGTCGTCACCGACGTCCTGCTGCGCAGCCTGCTCACGCAATAGCGACCTCCAGAGGCACCGGATGACCGACACTCCCGCCCCGACCGCCCCATCCATGGCCGCTCCCCAGCCGATCCCCGACGAGGCCGCGGACTGGTCCGACGCCGCGTGGGAACTGGCCGCCGCACAGCAGACCGATCCGCCCGCGCCGCCCGCCGCTCCGCTGACCGCTCCGGCGGCCGGGGCCATGGGCGAGGGGATGGGCGAGGCGATGGCCGGCATGCCCGGCGAGACCAAGACGCTGAGCCAGGAGGAGATCGACCGGCTGCTGAATTTCGGCGCGCCGGAAGGCGGCGGGCCGGAGATGAGCGCCATCCAGCGGCTGGTCAGCTCGACCACGGTCAACAAGGACCGGCTGCCGATGCTGGACGTGGTGTTCGACCGCATGGTGCGGATGCTGAACACCTCGCTGCGCCAGTTCGCGTCCACCAACGTGGAGGCGTCGCTGTCGAAGATCGAATGGCTGCGCTACACCGATTTCCAGGACACCATAGAACTGCCGGCCCTGATCGGCGTCGCCCGCGCCGAGCCGTGGGACAACCAGATGCTGGTGTCGATCGACAGCGCGCTGATCTATTGCATGATGGACGTGCTGCTGGGCGGGCGGCGGTCGCGGCCGGGGCGGATCGACGGGCGGGCCTACACCTCCATCGAGCGCAAGATGACAGAGCGGATGATGAAGGTGGTGCTGCAGGATCTGGGGCAGTCCTTCGATCCGCTGGCCCAGGTCGATTTCGTCTTCGACCGGCTGGAGGTGAACCCGCAGTTCGCCACCATCACGCGCGCCACCAACGCCATCATCCGCGTGCGCATCGCCGTGGAGGTGGAGCGCCGCACCGGCCACATCGACATCGTCATCCCCTATGCCACGCTGGAGCCGATCCGCGGCAAGCTGGTGCAGATGTTCATGGGCGAGAAGTTCGGCCATGACACGGTGTGGGAAAGCCACCTGAAGAACGAGCTGATGCGCTCCAAGCTGGAGCTGGTCGCCGTGCTGGCGGAGACCAAGGTGCCGCTGGGCGAGGTGCTGGCCTGGCAGAAGGGCCAGTCGCTGAAGCTGCGCATCAACCCCGATTCCACCGTCCTGGTCTTCAGCAAGACCATCCCGCTGTTCGCGGGCCACATGGGACAGCGCAACGACAACATCGCGGTGAAGATCGACACCGATCTCGACACCAAGCAGGAGCTGATCGATGGTCTCCTTTCTCATTGACGCGGCCCTGGCGGTGATGCTGGTCACGGCGACCGCCTATCTGGTCATCGTCAACAAGCGGCTGAAGCTGCTGCGCACCGGCCAGTCCGAGATCAACGCCCTGGTGTCGACCTTCTCCAAGTCGATCGACGACACCGACGCCTCGATGAAGCGCATGGTGGCGTCGGCGACGGAGATCGCCGCCCGCCTGTCCGACGACCTCGACCGTGCCAAGGGCATGAAGGAGGACATGGCGCTGATCCTGGGCTCCTGCGAGCGCACCACCGCCCGCATGGAGGAATCGGTCCAGCACGCCCGCGCCCTGCTGCGCCGCCTTGACGAAGGTGCGATGCGCGTCGGGCGCAACCGGGCGCGGCCCGAGGAGAGTGACGCGGCCGGGATCGTGGCGAAGCCGGCCGATGCCGAGGCCGCGCCGCCTTCCCCGCTGCTGTCGGCCCTGAAGGCGGCGGAAGCGGACAAGGGCGAGTTCCGGGCGCTCGAATCGGCCCTGCGCGCCGTCGCCGGCCAGACCGATGAACCCCCCGCCCCTGCGTCCAGCGCACCGGCCAAGGCCGCGGCCAGCGCCTTCTACGCGCGGCTGCGCACCGTGGGATCGGAGGCGTCGGCATGATTCCGCGCATCCTCCCCATCACGCTGGTCGCCGTCCTGATGGTGCTGCCGCTGAAGCTCGGCGCCCTGGTCGACGGCTTCCCGGTCATCGCCCAGCAGTTCGACCGCGAGTTCGGCGCCCATGAACGCCCCTGGGCGACCGACCTGAAGGCAACCGATCCCAAGGCCGCCGAAACGGCTGCGGCTCCGGCACCGGTCCCCGCTCCCCTGCCGGTCTCCACGCCGGTCGCGGAGGCTCCGCCGCCGGTGGCGCTGGCTCCGCCCAGCTGCACCGACCCGCTTCTGCGCGCCGCCATCGACGAGCAGAAGGCCGATACCTCCGGACGCCAGAACCGGCTGCGCGAAGCCGAAGCGGTGCTCGCCGCCACGGAGGCGCGCGTCGGCACCCAGATCCAGCGGCTGAACGGCGTGAAGCGCGAGGTCGAGGCGCTGATGACCCAGCGCTCCACCCTGCAGCAGGAAGACCTGAAGCGCATGGTGGCGATCTACGAGGCGATGAAGCCGCGCGATGCCGCCCGCATCCTGACGGACATGGAAACCGACATGGTGGTCGACGTGCTGGACCGCATCTCCGAACGGCGCGCCGCCCCGATCCTGGCCGAGATGGCCGACGCCAAGGCGCGCGAGGTGACGCGGCTGATCCTGCAGCGCCGCGCCCTGCCCGGCGACCGCAAGGCCGCCCCCACCGTCGTCGGAGCTTCGGTGCCCGTGACGGCCGTTCCGCGCCCCACCCTGACCAATTGAGCGCCATGACCAGCATGCCCGATGCCGTCACGGCACCGTCCCGTCCACCCCAGTCCCCTGCCCAGTCGCAGCGCGGCGGCTCCGCCGGCGACGATGCGAGCGACGGCGGCTTCTCCCGCCTGGTGGACGAGGCCGCGGAGGACGAGTCCGACGAGGCCGCGACCCGCCCCGACCGCCTGCGCAGGCAAAAGCAGGCGACGCCCGACAGCCCCGCCGCCGCACAGTCCGCGATCACCCAGGCGGTCGTCCAGCCGGCGGTCCAGCCCGGCGGCAGCACCGACGCCCCGCTGATGCCCTGGATGGTCGCCGCCCCGGCTGCAGCGCCGGCTCCCCAACAGGGCGAGGCCGCTCCGCCGACCGGGCAGCAGGCTCCCTCCCCCGCAGGGAACGGCGACGAGACCGCAGGGCTCGCTTCCGCCGTGGTTCCGCCGCAGCCGGAAGCTGGCGTCTCCACGCCTGCGGACAAGGCACAGGCCGGGAGCCCCGCCCTTCAGGGCGCCGTCCCGGAGGCCCCTCAGGACAGCGCCGGCCGGACCGCAACCGACCCCGCCTTCCCGCAGCCCGAACCGCTCCCCACGGAGGCGACCGCACCGGGCACTGCCATGGCCGTCCCGGTCGCGGCCGACACGACCCAGGACGCGCGCGCCAGCCGCCGCGACGAAAGCACCGATCCGCGCACCGCGGTCCGCACCACCCGCGGCACCGCCCGCCCGGCCGGCGGCGGCAAGGCTGAGCCGTCCGCCGCCCCTCCAACGGCCGCCCCGACGAACCAGCCCATCGCCGATGTGGTCGCCGCCGCACCCGCCGCTCCGGAGCCGGCACCCCTTTTCGCCGCACCGCCCGGCACCGGCGGCGGCACCGCCGCGACCGGCTTCGAAGCCTTGCCCACCCTGCCCGCCCAGGCCGCCACGCAATATGCCGCCGCCGCGGCATCCGGCCGGGCCGCCACGGCGCACAGCCCGGCGATGGCGCAGCTCGCCGCCCCGCTGGTCCGCGTTCTCGAATCCGGCGGCGGCGAGTTCCACATCGACCTCGCCCCGGCGGAGTTGGGCCGCATCCGCGTGGTCGCCGACGTCAGCGACGGCAAGGTCTCCCTGGCCATCCAGGCGGATCAGGCCGACACGCTGGCCCTGCTGCGGCGCGACCTGCAACAGCTGGAACGGGCGCTCGGCGATGCCGGCCTGTCGCTCGACAACGCCAGCCTGCAGTTCTCGCTGCAGGACGATGGGCAGTCCCGCGGCTTCGCCGCTCCCGATCAGGGCCGTGCCGCCGCCGGCTGGCGCGCGGAAGACCGGTCCGAAGTCAGTCCCGAACCCGTCGCGGATCGACCGATGCGCCCGATCGACGGGCTGGTCGACGTCACCGTCTGAACAGGAAAGACCATCCCGCCATGACCACCACCCCCGGCACCGCCATGACGCAAAGCGCGGCCACGAAGACCGCCCCGTCAGCCGACGAGTCCAAGAAGTCCACGGTCGATTACGAATCCTTCCTGAAGCTGCTGACCGCCCAGCTGCGCAACCAGGATCCGCTGGCGCCGATGGACGCCTCGCAGTTCATGACCCAGCTGGCGCAGCTGTCCACGGTGGAGCAGTCGATGCGCTCCAACGACACGCTGGGCAAGGTGCTCGACACGCTGAAGAGCAGCGGCATGCGCATGGACATGGCCCTGCTCGGCCGCAAGGTGGAGGTGGAGTCGAACCAACTGTCGCTGGCCGGCGGCAAGGCCGAGGCCGCCTACACGGTGGACGGCCAGCCGGCCAGCGTGAAGCTGGAGGTGCTGAACGCCGCCGGCAACGTCGTGCACAGCGCGCCCGGCGCCCTGCAGACCGGCCGTCAGGTCTTCAGCTGGACCGGCAAGACCGCCGGCGGCGCCACCGCCCCGGACGGGCTCTATACGCTGAGGGTGACGGCGAAGGACAAGGACGGCAAGGCGCTGAACACCGCCACCGTCGTCACCGACACGGTGGCCGAGGTGCGCAGCGTCGATGGCGCCACGAAGTTCGTGCTGAAGAACGGCGCCACGGTGGATTCCAACGCCGTGCTGTCGGCTTCGTGAGATGAAAACGCCCTCTCCCCCCGGGGATCCCCCTCTCCCCGGGGGGAGGAGATCCTTCCGGGCGGGAGAGGGAGTCTCTCCCGGTCCTCACAACCGCGTATTGTCCTGGCGCAGCAACCTGTCGATCAGCACCGCGCGCACCGGCTGGGTGCTCTCCCGGCTGGTGAGGGTGCCATTGGCGCCGGCCAGCAGCGCCGTCGCCACCCCCTGCGGATCGACCGACGGGCCGTTGAAGCGGCCATGGCCGGCAAGGTCGAACAGGGCTTCCAGCATGGCGCTGCGCGCATGGGGCAGGTGGCGGCGCACCAGCAGCGCGTCGTCGGCGCTGGACGCCTCCAAAGTCACCTGCGTCAGGATGAAGGCGATGGTGCGGCCCCGCTCCAGCATCGGCACGACCAGCTGCCCCGCCTCCACATAGTAGGGACCGCCGGAAACCGACGACCCGGCATCGGGCCGGCCGTCGGCCGCGGCGTCCTGCGGGGCCTCGATACGGCCGAAGCCGTAGCCGCCGGCAAAGGCGAGCGCGGCGGCCACGGCGAACAGCAAAACGGCTTTCATGCTGCGGATTCCCCAGTGAAGCCGGATGTCAGAAGGGCAGGATCACGTCCAGCACCTGCTGGCCGTAGCGCGGCTGCTGCACGTCGGTGATCTGGCCGCGGCCGCCGTAGGTGATGCGGGCCTCAGCGATCTTGTCGTACTCGATGGTGTTGGCGTTGCTGATGTCCTCGGGACGGATGACACCGGCGATGCGCATCTCGCGCAACTCGTAGTTCACCCGCACCTCCTGCCGGCCGGCTATCACGAAGTTGCCGTTGGGCAGGACCTGGGTGACCACGGCGGCGACGCGCATGGCGATGCGCTCGTTGCGCTGGATGGTGCCGTTGCCGCTCGACGTGCTGGAGCTGTCCAGATCCACCAGGCTCGACGGATCGACCGCGTCGGGCAGCACGGCGGGCAGGCGGCTTTCCAGCCCGAAGAAGTTGGGCAGCCCGGCCTTCTCGTTGTTGGTGCGCCCGCGCTGGGTGCTGTTGCGCAGCTGCGCCTGATCGGAGATGTCGATGACCACCGTCAGCAGGTCGCCCACCGCCTTGGCGCGCGGGTCGCGGAAGAAGTCGCGCGATCCGGTGCGCCACAGCGAACTCGGGATCTGCTCCGCCATGGTCGGCTGCGGCATCGGCAGCGAGATCACGCGCGCTTCCGGCTGCATCGCCGGGTTGGAGATCTCCGACAGGGTGGGAGCGCTGCCGATCTCGGACAGCCGCGCGCAGCCGCCGGTCGCCAGCGAGAGCAGCAGGATGGGGACGAGCGCGGTGCGCATGACGGAAGCTTCCTCTTCGTAAGGCGATCAGGGGCGCGCGGCCAATGTTTCAAGGTCGTTGAGGGATGCGCGGGCCGTTCACCGAAACGGTTTCGGCGCCGGTGACGGTCCCGGTGACGACGGTGCTGCTGGCGATGTTCATGACGCGGACGACGTCGCCGACGCCGCCCTCCTGCAGGGCGCGGCCGCGCGCCGCCAGGATCAGCGCGCCGTCCTCATAGACCAGCGTGACCGGCCGGTTGCGCTGGACGACGATCGGCGCGCCCACCGATCCGACCTGGATCAGCCGCCCGGCCGGGATCTGGCGGCGCGGCGACAGGCCGATCAGCGCGTCGGCAGAAGCGATGAAGCCGGTCCCGGCACGCTCCAGCGACAGGCGGACGGTGGTCAGGTCGGCCGCCTCGATGATCTCGCCCGGCCGGATGCGGCGGACCGGCACCGGCATCGTCACCTCGACATCGGCCCGGCCGCTCAGCTCGATGATCCGGCCGTCGCTGACGATGCGGGCCTGGAAGGTCCCGGTGCGGGGATCGAGGCTGACGTCGCGCACGGCGTCCAGCGGGCCGTCGAACGGCCGGCCGAGCGTGACCGCCACCTGGGCGTCGGCCGGCGCCGCCGGTCCGAGGGAGGCCAGAAGCTCCTCCGCCAGCCGGGACTCGACCGGACCCGCGGCGGCCTGCAGCGGCAGCGCCAGGGCGGCTCCAAGGAGCAGAGCGGCAAGGGTCCGGCGGAGGGTGTGCTGCACGATGCTCACCGCATGTTGGTCATGGTGGAGGCCATCTGGTCGCCGGCCTCGATCACCTTGGCGTTCATCTCGTAGGCGCGCTGGGCGGAGATCAGCTCGGTGATCTCCTGCACAACGTTGACGTTGGAGGATTCCAGATACTTCTGGCGGATGGTGCCGAAACCGGCTTGGCCCGCCAGCCCGTCCTGCGGCTCGCCCGACGCCGGGGTCGCGCGGAACAGGTTGTCGCCCAACGCCTCCAGCCCGCTGTCGTTGACGAACACGGTCATCGCCAGCTGGCCCTGGTTGACCGGCTGGTTGCGGCCGTCGACATAGGCCAGCACTTCGCCGGAGCGGTTGATGACCACCTCGCGCGTGCCCTGCGGCACGGTGATGCCGGGGGCGACGGTATAGCCGTCGGCGGTGACGATGGTGCCCTCCGGCGACAGCTTGAAGCTGCCGGCGCGGGTGTAGACGGTCTCGCCGCCGGGCTGGGTCACGTTGAAATAGCCGCGCCCCTCGATCGCCAGATCCAGCTCGTTGCCGGTGGAGGTCAGGTTGCCGGTGGTGTTGATGCGGTTGACCGAGGTCGGCCGCACGCCCAGCCCCACCTCGACGCCGGTCGGCACGATGGTGCCCGAATCGGTCGACTGGCTGCCCTGCCGCCGCTCCGCCTGATACATCAGGTCCTGGAATTCGGCGCGCGAGCGCTTGAAGGCCGTGGTGTTGATGTTGGCGATGTTGTTGGAGATGACCTCGACGTTCATCTGCTGGGCCATCATGCCGGTGGACGCGATGCTGAGCACGCGCATGGACGGACTCTCCCTTTGGAGCTTTAAGAGGATTTGCCGAGGCGGTTGATGGCGGAGCGCAGCAGGTCCTGCCCGTCGTCCACCATCTTGGTCACCGTCTGATAATCGCGGGTCAGGTCCATCATCCGGCCGATCTCGACGATGCCCTGCACGTTGGACCGCTCGACCTTGCCTTCCACCAGCCGGGTGTCGGGGGCGGGGCGCGCCTCCATGCCCTCGCCCGGCTCGAACAGCAGGTCGCCGGTCTGCTTCAGCTGCTGCGGGTTGTCGAAGCGCGACACGGCGATGCGGGCGATCACGTTGCCGTCGGCCGACAACAGCCCGTCGGAACCGATGCTGATCGTGCTGCTGTCCGACGGGATGACGATGGGGCGGCGCCCATCGTCCAGCACCGGATAGCCGTTGGTGCCGACCAGCGTGCCGTCGGCGTCGCGGCGCAGCCGGCCGTCGCGGGTGTAGCGCACGCCGTCGGGCGACTGCACGGCGAGGAACCCATCGCCGTCCAGCGCCACGTCATAGGGGTTGCCGGTCTCGGTGAAGGCTCCGGCGCGCAGGTCGGTGTAGGTGGAGCGGTCGATGGTGAAGGCGATGCGGTCGGTCGGCTTGCGCCCGCCGGCCTCCATCGCCGCCTCGAACAGGGTGCGCTCGCCGCGGAAGCCGACGGTATTCATGTTGGCGACGTTGTTCGCCACGACGTCCAGCTGCCGCCGCAGCGCCATCTGGCGCGACAGTCCGATGTAAAGCTGGTTCTCCATCGCCGAACACTCCGGTTTTGAACTCCGCCTTAATCTGGACGATGCAGTTTAAAGCCGGGTTTCAACCTGGACCGCCCCGGCCGGCTCCTTGCCGCTCTTGGGAAAGGTTTGGCGATCATTTCGATAAAATGCGAGACGACTGTGATGAAACGGCGCCCGGATAACGCATCGGTCCTTGGTTCGACGCCAGTTTTGGGTTCGACGCTGATCCTCGCCCTGCTGGCGGCGTCCGGTCCGGCACAGGCCGCCTCCGTCCGCGGGCAGCTGGGCGACCACGGCGACTATTCGCGGCTGGTGCTGTCGGTGCCGAAGGGGGCGGAGCCGGTGGCGGTCGTCGACGGCTGCGTCCTGCGTATCAGCACGCCCGACCCGGTGCGCTGGCCGCTGGCGAGCCTGCGCGACAGCTTCTCCCGCCGCCTGTCGGACTTCGTGACGGCGGACGGCGGACGCAGCCTGACCGCGGCGATCCCCTGCGGCGCACGGGTCACGAGCTTCATCGAGCGCCGGATGCTGATCGTCGATGTCGGCGGGCCGCCGGTGCCGGGCGTCAAGCCGGGGGCGCCGCTTGAGGTACAGCCGGAGGCGGCGGTCGTAGCTGCGGGGCCGGTGCCGGAGGCGCCACAGGTCGCGACGTCCAGCGTGGCAACGATTGCCGAGGCTTTGAATCCCATCGGCACCGCTCATGCGGCGCCCGCCAATCTCCCTCTCCCGGAAGAGTCCCCTCTCCCCCCGGGGAGAGGGTTAGGGTGAGGGGGAGCGCGGCGAGGATTCCCGGGATAGCCACGCAGTGCGTCCCCCTCACCCCGACCCTCTCCCCGGGGGGAGAGGGGGATTGCGCCAAGTTCAGAGATCCGTCAAACCGCCAGCCTGGAGGGCGAAGTCCGCTCCAGCATCGAAGACACGCTGCGCCAGCTGGAGCGCATGCCGGACCGCAGCTCGAAACCCGCCCCGCAAGCGGCCGAACCGCCCAAGCCCCCCGCCCCGCCGCCGATCGGGGCGATGGACCTCGCCGGCTGGGCCGGGGACGACTTCAACCGCACGCGCGAGGCGCTGCAGCGGGCGGTCGGTGCGGCGCAGGGCCGGGCGCGGGTCGATGCCCAGATCGCGCTGATCCGCTTCCTGCTCGCCCGCGCCATGGACGAGGAGGGGCGCGCGGCGCTGGAGACGGCCGCCAGCCTGTCGCCGGCGCCCGACCAGCGCTACAGCCTGCGTATCCTCGGCGATGCCTTCCGTGCGCTCGACCGCGAAGACGCGCCGGACGACAATCTGTTCGTCCAGCTGCCGGCCGGCGTCATGGCCGACCACAATGTCTGGCGCAGCGTCGCCCTCGCCCCCACCCGCTGGGCCGCGGCGAAGGAGGGGCTGCCGATCGCCCTGCGCCGTCTGCTCGACTATCCGGCCGACCTGCGCAGCCGGCTGCTGACGACGCTCGCCGCCGCATCGGACGAGGCCGGGGACGTCACCGCCCTGAACCTGATCGTGCTTGAGATGATCACCGTCGACTCCAGGGGCATGGCGGACGGCCGGCTCGACTATTTCCGCGGCCGGCTGGCGGAGTTGAAGGCGACGCCCGACGCGGCGCTGGAGCGGTACGACGCCGCCGCATCCTTGCGCCGCGGCCCCTTCGCCCGCCGGGCCGAGGTGCGCGCCATCGAGCTGCGCCGCGGCCTGGGCCGGCTTGACGAGGACGGCGCCATCGCCGCGCTGGAGACCCTGCGCTTCGCCTGGCGCGGCGACGAGATCGAGACCGACGCGCTGGCCGCGCTCGGCAGCGCTTATGCCCGCAGCGGCAGGACCGACGCGGCGCTCGACATCTTCGGCCTGCTCGGCCGCCGATTCGGCGCCACGGCGCGCGGACGCGACGCCCTGGCGGCCGGACGCGACCTGCTGGCCGCCGTGCTCGACCGGCTCGACCGCTCGCCGCCGGGCGGGCTCTACGCGCTGGCGCTGCAGGCCCGGCACGGCCGGCTGGTGGCTCAGGCCGACCGGGCGGACGGCAATCTGCGCCTGCGCCTCGCCACCCTGCTGCTGCGCGACGGCTACGCCCTTGAGGCCACCCGCATCCTGCATGCCCTGACCGAGACCGCCGGCGGACCGCAGCGGGCGGAGCTGGGCGCCACCCTCGCCCGCGCCCTGATCGACAGCGGGCGCGAGGCAGAGGCGCTGGACGTGCTCGCCAGCACCGGCAACCCGGCGCTGGAACCGGCCCTGGCCGAACGCCGCGCCCTGCTGCGCGCCGACGCGCTGCTCGGCGACGGCGACACCGTGCGGGCGCTCGACGCGCTGCGCGGGCTGACCGGGCCGGAGGCGGCGCGGCTGCGCGCCCAGGGGCTGTTCGCCGCCGGCGAATGGGCCGCAGCCCGCAGGGCCTTCGCCGAGCTGGCCGCGACCGGCAGCGAACCGACGGCGGAGGACGTGGCGCTGCAGGGCCTGTCGGCCTATCTGGCCGGCGACGGCGAGGCGCTGCGCGGCATCGACGACCGGCAGCGCGGCCGGCTGGCCGGCACCCGCTGGGCCGGATTGCTCGACGCGCTGTCCCCGCCGTCCGCCGAAGGCCCGCTGCGTGCGGAATCGGTGGAACGCGACCTCGCCGCCGCCGCGGCACTCGACCGGCTGGCGCGCGACTGGCGCGGCAAGCCCTGACTTCCAGGCCGCGATCCGTAAAGCCGCTTTAAACGGCGGCCTGTAGCGTCGTCGGCGCGTTGCCCCGGTCGCGACGGCCTGTGCACATCCGGAGAAGAGAAACATGCGCTTGATGTTCGGGTTGATCGCGGTGTTCGCCAGCGTGCTGGGCGGATTCTATGCGATGGGCGGGCGGATGGCCGTGCTGTGGCAGCCGGTCGAGATCGTCATCATCATCGGTGCCGGCATCGGCGGCTTCGCCATCGCCAACAGCCCGTCGGTCCTGCGCGACACGCTGCGCGCCGTCGGCGCCATCGCCCGCGGGCGGAGCACGCCCAAGAACGACTATCTGGACATGATCGCCCTGGTCTACGGCCTGCTGCGCGTCGCCAAGTCCAAGGGCATGTCGCAGATCGAGGCCGACATCGACAAGCCGACCGAAAGCCCGCTGTTCACCCAGTATCCCAACGTGCTGCGCTATGAGCGCTGCATGACCTTCCTCTGCGACTATCTGCGCCTGATCGCGCTGGGCCAGGACAACCCGCACGACCTGGAATCGCTGATGACGGAGGAGCTGGACACGCTGGGCCGCGAGCTGAACCAGGTGCCGAAGGCGCTGCAGAACCTTGCCGACGCCCTGCCGGCGCTGGGCATCGTCGCCGCTGTGCTGGGCGTCATCAACGCCATGGGCGCCATCAGCGAGGCGCCGGAGGTGCTGGGCCGCATGATCGGCGGCGCGCTGACCGGCACCTTCCTGGGCGTGCTGCTGTCCTACGGCATGGTCGGCCCGATCGCCAGCGCCGCCCGCCAGCGCCGCGAATCGGAACTGAACATGTATTTCTGCATCAAGGCGGCGCTCTGCGCCTATCTGCGCGGCAGCCCGCCCCAGGTCTGCGCCGAATACGCCCGCAAGGTGCTCTACACCGACATCCAGCCCAGCCTGGCCGAGGTCGAGGTCGCCACCACCCTGTCGTCGCAGGCCAAGAGCCGCGACGCCCGTCAGCCGGCGTGACCGGCCATGCCGCGCAAGACCGCCCTCCCCCCGATCATCGTCAAGCGCCATCTCGGCGGCCATGAGGAAGAGGAGCACAACGGCACCTGGAAGCTGGCCTATGCCGACTTCGTGACGGCGATGATGACCTTCTTCCTGGTGATGTGGCTGATGAACATCACCACCACCGAACAGCGCAAGGGCATCGCCGACTATTTCAACCCGGTCGCCGTGTCGCAGAGCAATTCCGGCGCCGACGGCATGCTCGCCGGCCGCTCGGTCGACAAGACCGGATCGCTGACCACCCCCAACGCCACGGGCGATCAGGCGAGCCCGGTGGCCTCGCCGCCGGTCGTGGCGTCGGTTGGCGACAGCGACCGCCAGCCGGCTGGCCGCAAGGACCCGATGCCGCATCCGGCCGGCAGCCCGGTGCCGCCGGTGGACCTGCTGCGCCCCGCCGCCGAACCGGCGCAAGCCGCGGCCGCCCAAGCAACGGCTGCCCAAGCAACGGCTGCCGAACCGCCGGCCACCGGAGTCGCCGCGACCCGGGCGGAGCTTGAGGCCCTGCTCGACCGCCAATCCGCCGAGCTGACCGAACGGGTGGCGCTGGAAACGCTGGAGCGCGACCTGCGCCAGCGCATCGCCGCCTCGCCGGACCTCAACGCCCTGCAGGGCAGTCTGGTGATCCAGCAGGTGCCGGAGGGACTGCGTGTCCAGCTGACCGATCAGGCCCGCTTCTCGATGTTCAAGGTCGGCTCGGCCCAAATGAACGAGCAGGGCCGCCGGCTGATGCGGATGGTGGCCTCGGCCCTGGCCTCCGTCCCCAATCCCATCGGCATCACCGGCCACACCGACGCGCTCGGCTACGCTCCCGACGCCAAATACGGCAATTGGGAACTGTCCAGCGACCGCGCCAACGCCGCCCGCCGCGAACTGCTGTCCAGCGGCATTCCCGGCAGCCGCATCGTCCGCGTCGAAGGCCGCGCAGACCTCGACCATTTCGGCAGCAGCGACCCGCTCGACCCCAGCAACCGGCGGATCAGCATCACGTTGCTGCGGCGGCCGGGGTGAGGTGAGGTTACCGCTTCGGTGCCCCCACCCCAACCCTCCCCCGCTGGGCGGGGGAGGGGGTAAGTGCTTAGGTGGGAGAGTGGTGGCAATCCCTCCCCCGCCCAGCTCTCGCACAAAGCTTCGCTTTGTGCTGACGCGACAGGCGGACCGTAGGTCCGCTGAGAGCGGGGGAGGTTAGGTGCGGGCAATCGAAGCCGACACTTTCCAAATAAAAACCCCCAAACATTTTAACAAAACCGCCCGCCTTTTCCTTTAAAGCGCCTTTAAAACCCCTTCGCTACCGTTAACCCGTCAGTCCTTCGCGGAGAATCCCGGGACGCGCCATTCCCCTTCCGTTTGTCGTCACTGCGACGGCCCGTTCGACGGTTGACCAGAGGATCCCAAGGATGAGCCTGTACAGCGCAATGCGTTCCGGTGTCAGCGGCATGGCCGCGCAAAGCTCGCGCCTCGCCGCCATTTCGGACAACATCAGCAATTCCCAGACGGTCGGCTACAAGCGCGCCACCGTGGATTTCTCCACCCTGGTCACCTCCCCCGGCGCCCGCAGCACCTACACGGCCAGCGGCGTGCAATCCGCCACGCACTATCAGGTGCAGCAGGACGGCACCATCCTCGGTTCCACCTCGACGACCGACATGGCGATCAGCGGCAACGGCTTCTTCGTCGTCGGCAGCACGGCCTCCGGCACGCCGCAATATTCGCTGACCCGCGCCGGCAGCTTCCGGCCCGACGAAAGCGGCTTCCTGCGCAACAATGCCGGCCAGTATTTGGAAGCGTGGAAGCTGAACCCCGACGGCACGCTGCCCAACGTCAGCACCGCCCGCTTCGACGACCTGCAGTCGGTCAACATCGGCAACCTCGTCTATGGCGGCAGCAAGACGACGCTGATGGACTTCTCCGGCAACCTGCCGGCGCAGGCGGCGGCCGGCGACAGCTTTACGACCAGCCCGACCTTCTATGACGGGCTCGGCAACCCGCTGGACCTGTCGCTGACCTGGACCAAGGGCGCCACTCCCAATCAGTGGACGCTGACCGCCACCGGCCCGGCCGGCTACACGGTCGCCGGCGCGCCGCTGACGCTGAACTTCGCCGCCACCGGCCCCTATGCCGGCAAGCCGGTGGACGGCGCCGGCCTGCCGCTGAACCCGATGCCCGGCATCACCGTCTCCTCCCCGGCCACGCCGACCGCCGACAGCTTCACCATGTCGCTCGGCAACGTCACGCAGCTGAACGGCGACTATGTCCCGACCGTCACCGGCGACGGCGCCAAGGTCGGTCAGGTCACCTCGGTCAACATCGACGACAGTGGCAAGCTGTGGGTGATGTACGACAACGGCGCCCGGCAGGCGCTGTACCAGATCCCCATCGCCACCGTCACCAACCCGGACGGTCTGGTCGCCCAGGACGGCAACACCTACACGCTGGGCGCCGAGACCGGCACGCTGACGCTGGGCGCCGGCAAGCAGGGAGCCGCCGGCACCGTCATCGGCGCGGCACTGGAGCAGTCCAACGTCGACATCGCCACCGAGCTGGTGTCGCTGATCGAAACCCAGCGGGCCTACTCGTCGAATGCCACCCTGGTGCGCACGGCCGACGAGATGGTCGAAGAAACCACCCGCCTGAAGCGTTGAGCCCAGTCGCGACGGAGCCCCGGCCATGAGCGTCCAACTCGCCCTCACCGCCGCCCTGTCCGGCCTGCGCACGACGCAGCAGCAGGCGGCGATGACCTCCCACAACCTCGCCAATGCCACCACCGCCGGCTATGTGCGCCGCGACCTCAGCCTGTCGTCGATCAACACCGCCGGCCGCGGTGCCGGGGTGCAGGTCGACGCCATCGCCCGCAAGGTGGACGAGCTGCTGATCCGCGACGCCCGGTACGAGACGAGCCGCTACACCGGGCAGGAGGCGCGCGCTTCGGCGCTCGCCGACTACGCCCTGGTGCTGGGCCAGCCGCAGGACGAGAAATCGGTCTCCACCCAGCTGTCGAAGCTGCAGCAGGCCTTCTCCCGCCTGCACGGCATGCCGCAGGACGATGCCGCCCAGAACGCGGTGGTGTCGCAGGCGACGACGCTCGCCGACTCGCTCAGGCGCGCCGCGGAAGCTGCACAGACGGTACAGTCCGACGCCCGCGACCGGCTGCAGACCTCCGTCGATTCGGTGAACACCGCGCTGCAGCGGATCAGCGACCTGAACGGCAGGATCGCCGGGCTGGAAGCGCGCGGCGGCGACGCCGGCGACCTGCGCGACGACCGCGACCGCCTGCTCGACCAGGTCTCGCAGGAGATCGGCATCCGCACCTACAGCCGCGAGGACGGCCAGGTGGTGGTGATGACCCGCAACGGCCAGACGCTGCTCGACCACCCGCTGGCGCCGGGCGAACAGCCGCTGACCCTGCTGGGTGACGATGTCATGGCCAACGGCGTCGCCCTGTCCGCCAAGCCGGACAGCGAGATCCAGAGCGGCCGCATCATGGGCTATGTCCAGACCATCAAGCAGGACATGCCCCGCGCGCTGGCCCAGCTGGACGAGCTGGCCGCCGGCCTTGTCCAGGCCTTCCAGGGGGCCGAGGCCGATCCGACCCAGCCGGGCCTGTTCACCGACGCCGGTGCCGCCTATGGCACCACCGCCGGGCTGGCCTCGCGCATCGCCGTCAACGACGCGGTGCGGTCCGAAAGCTGGCGGGTGCGCAGCGGCGTCCAGGCCGCGGCCCCACTCCAGCCGGGCGACCAGACGCAGATCGACAAATTCCTGACCGTCTTCACCGACGCCCACAGCTTCGCCGCCACCGACATGCCGGCCTCGGCGACGCTCGGCGGCTACGCCACCGCCATGGTGTCGGCCCAGCAGGGCTACCGCACCGGTGCCGAATCGGAGATGAACGCGCGCAAGATCAGCGCCGACACGCTGGAATCCGCCCGCATCAACCGCGACGGCGTCAACATCGACGACGAGATGCAGAAGCTCCTGCTGATCGAGCAGAGCTATGGCGCCAGCGCCCAGGTGGTGCAGGTCGCCGGCCGCATGATCGACATCCTGCTGCAGATCAAGGGGTAAACCCGATGCTTTACAATGCCCTGTCCACGCTGGGGATGAGCCGGAAGCTGCAGAGCACCATGACCCGGCAGCAGATGGAGCTGGTCCGCGCCAACGAGGAGGTGGCGACCGGCGTCCATGCCGACGTCGCCGCCACCATCGGCGCCAGCACCGGCCGCGACATCGCGCTGCGCAACCTGTTCGACCGCACCGACGAGTATGTGAAGACCACCGACCTGCTCGACGGCCGGATGAAGATGATGGACAGCGCGATGACCAGCATCATCGCGTCGGGCACCGACCTGCTGGCCGCCGCCTCCACCGGCCTGGGGCAGCAGTCGCCGACCGGCACCTCGCTGCAGGTGCGGGCGCGCGGCGTGCTGGATCAAGTGGTGGGGCTGCTGAACGCGTCGTCCGGCAACGCCTATCTGTTCGCCGGAACGGCGCTCGACCAGCCGCCGATGCGCAATGTCGACGGCGACAAGTCGGGCCTGCGCTCGCCCATGCAGATCGTCCGCGACGCCATCCAGTCCGCCACCGGCGGTGCGGAAATGCCGAAGACGGCGGCGGAGACCGCGGCGGTCATTGCACGGCTGGACGATCTGTTCGCCGTGCGCGACCCGGCCACCCCGGCCCCGGCGCCGCTGACCGACACCTTCGAAGGCGGGCTCTACACCGGCACCACCTCGCTCCAGCCCGGCGGCGGCGCCTCACCCCGGGTCGCCGGCCGGCCGGCAGACTCCAGCACTATCGCCTATGGCGTGCAGGCCAATGACCCGATGATGCGGGAACTGCTGGAAGGCATCTACATGCTGGCGGCGGTCGACACCTCCAAGATGGATGTCGACGCCTATCCCGACTACATCAAGACGGCGGTCGACAAGCTGTCCAGCGGCCTCGGCAACCTGCGGGAGGCGACGGCGCAGCTCGGCGTCCAGCGCGCCCAGATCGCCACGCTGGCCGAACAGCACAAGACGCAGAAGTCGATCCTCAGCCTGCAGATCAACAATCTGGAAGGCGTCGATCCCTATGAGGCGAGCACGCGGATCAGCCAGCTGGAGGCGCAGATCGACGCCACCTCCAACGCCACCGCGCGCATCGCCAAGCTCCGCCTGACCAACTACCTCTAGGTCCCATCGCCATGAGCCCCGGCATCCAGGCCCCCGTTCCGCGCCGGCCCGCCATCGGCCGTGCCGCCTTCCGCCGAGCCGCGGCGCTGGCCGCCGGGCTGCTGCTGGCGCTCGCCGCCATGGCGATCCTGCCCGCTCCGGCGGCTGCCCAGACCCGGGTGAAGGATCTGGTCACCTTCGACGGGGTCCGCCGCAACCAGCTGGTCGGCTACGGCCTGGTGGTCGGGCTGAACGGCACCGGCGACCGCCTCATCAACACCCCCTTCACCGAACAGAGCCTGAAGGGGATGATGGAGCGGCTGGGCATCAACACCCGCGGCGAGACCCTGCGCACCCGCAACGCCGCGGCGGTGATGGTGACGGCCAGCCTGCCGCCCTTCCCGCGCCAGGGCACCACGGTGGATGTGACGGTTTCGGCGCTGGGCGACGCCACCAGCCTGCTGGGCGGCACGCTGGTGGTGACGCCGCTGCTGGGTGCGGATGGCGAGGCCTATGCCGTGGCCCAGGGGCCGCTGTCGGTCAGCGGCTTCACCGCCGGCGGCTCGGCGGCGACGGTGACCAAGGGCGTGCCGACCACCGCCCGCATCGCCAACGGCGCCACGGTGGAGCGCGAGCTGAAATTCGCCCTGAACGATGTCGGCGCGGTGCGGATGGCCCTGCGCAACCCCGATTTCACCACGGCGATCCGCATCGCCGACGCGGTGAACGGCCGGCTCGGCGCCGGCAACGCCCGCGTGGTCGATTTGACCACCGTCGATGTGCGGATCACCGGTGCGTATGTCGGCAACGTCCCCCGCCTGATCGGCGAGATCGAACAGCTGCCGGTCCGCCCCGACGCCATCGCCCGCGTGGTAGTGGACGAGCGCAGCGGCACCATCGTCATCGGCGATGACGTGCGGGTCAGCCGCGTCGCCATCACCCAGGGCAACCTGACCGTCCGCGTGGTGGAGACGCCGCAGGTGTCGCAGCCGCAGCCCTTCAGCAACGGCTCCACCGTCGTCGTGCCGCGCACCGACGTGCAGGTTCAGGAAGGCAATGGCCGCCAGTTCGTGACCGTCGGCGGCAATGTCAGCCTGCAGCAGCTGGTCAATGGGCTGAACGCTCTGGGCGTGGGGCCGCGCGACATGGTGGCCATCCTCCAGGCCATCAAGGCCGCCGGCGCCCTGCACGCCGATCTGGAAATCATCTGACCGCGAGAGACGACGATGGACATCGCCGCAACCACCCTCCGCACCCCGCCCGCGGCTCCACCCTCGACATCGGCGCCGACCATCCCCAACGCGGCCGCCGCCGAAAAGGTCGCCAAGGAGTTCGAGGCGATGCTGGTCAGCCAGCTGATGGAAAGCATGTTCGCGGGCATGCGCGAAAGCCCGCTGTTCGGCGGCGGCGGACCGGCGGAAAAGCCGTGGCGCAGCATGATGCTGCAGGAATACGGCAAGGCCATCGCCGAATCCGGCACGCTCGGCATCGGCAGGATGACGCATGACGAGATCGCCCGCCTCTACGCATCGCAAGCGGAGCAGCCGTCATGAGCGTCACCCTCAAGGACCTGATCCACGAATTCGCCCCCGACCGCAGCGCCGAACAGGCGCCGGCCGAGGACATGGCCGCCCCCGATCCCGGCTATGACGGCGCCACCGCCCTGCTGGTGCGCGACTTCCTCGACGCGGTGGAGGCCCTGTCGGCCGTCCTGGAAGAGGAATCGGCCTGCATCGCCGCCGGCATGCTCGACCGGCTGGAGGCCTTCGCCCACCGCAAGGCGGCGATGGCCGAACAGCTGGAAGGCGCCGTGCTGCGGGCACGCGACGAGGGCATCCGCCTGCCTGACGATCTGCGCGCAATGACGCTGGAGCGCATCGACCGGCTGGAGCGGGCGGTCACCGCCAACGCCTCCGGCCTCGTCGCGCTGCGCAAAGCGGTTCTGACCATCAACCGCAACCTGCTGACCGCGCTGGAAAAGGCGGCCAGCGACGGCACCTACGCCCGCGACGGACAGGCGCGGCGGCCGGTGGAACTCTCGGCCTCGGGCCTGAACGCCAGCCTTTGAGCCTCAGCCGCGGCTCTTCACGCTCGCCAGTTCGCCAGCCTGCTCCAGCTTGATGATGCAGG
>NZ_CP168806.1:440000-592866 GCF_055698305.1 Azospirillum sp. VT-I1
CGCCAGGATCGGGTCGCGGTACGGGCTGTCCGGCAGCGACAACACCAGCGCCACCGCGATTCCGCCGCGCAGCCCAGCCCAGGTCAGGACGATCAGCGCGCTCGCCTTTCCGGTGCGCCCCATATGCATCAGCAGGGCAGGGGTCAGGCTGAACAGCCGGGCGGCCAGGGCCAGAGGAACCGCCAGCAGCGCCGCCAGCAGGACCGGCAGGGTCCAGGAGATGGCCATCGTCGCCTCCAGCCCCACCAGCAGGAACAGCAGGGCGTTCAGCACGGCGTCGATCATCGCCCACACCACGCGCAGGTCGCGGCGGCTCCTGTCACTGCTGACATGGCGTTCGGTCGTGTAGCCGATCAGCAGCCCCGCCACCACCACCGCGATGGGCCCGGACACGCCCAGTTGATTTGCCAGCGAATAAGTCCCCAGTGCCAGCGCCAGCGAGATCGTCAACTCCACCGTGCTCTCGTCGACCCGCCGCTTCGCCTGATAGGCGATCCAGCCGCCGGCGAAGCCAAGGGCCGCACCGCCTAAGGCCTCCTTCAGGAAGTCGAAGGCCACCTCGCCCGCGGTGAGGTTCTGCTCGCTGCCGGTGGCGAGATGCAGCAGGGTGACGAACGCCACCACCCCGACCCCGTCGTTGAACAGGCTTTCACCCGAGATCACCGAGCGCAGCGTGTCGGGAACCGGCAGCCGTTCCAGGATGCCGTGTACCGCCACCGGGTCGGTCGGGGCGATGGCCGCCCCCAGTACCAGGCACCAGATCAGCGGCATGCCGATGCCGACCAGCCCGAAGACGATCTGCAGCCCCACCCCCATCAGGGCGGTGAAGATCAGGACGCCGAGGGTCGCCAGCGCCAGCACCGTCCATTTCCGCTTCAGCAGGGCGCAGAGATCCTCGTTCACCGCCGTGGCATAGAGCAGCAGGCTGAGGATGCCGTCGAGCAGGATGTCCGGCAGGCTGATCTGTTCGATCAGGTGGCGCAGCCAGTTGCCGATGCCGAGTGTGGCCGCCATGCTGTCGGCGCCGCTGACCAGCAGGGCCAGGACCAGCCCCTCAAGGAACAGCGCGATGGTGCTCGGCAGCTTCAACCACCGGTAGTTGATGAAGCCGAAAACGGCCGCCAGGGTCAGCAGGATGGCGGAGAGGTCGAAGGGACCCAAGGACTTTCTCCGAAGAAGCGGCATGACAGGAACCTTTGCCCAGCGGTTGCCGGGTCAGCGCAAGAAACCGATGGCGCCTGCAATGATCTCGACAACATCTACGGGGGCCTTGGCGTCACGCCGGCATGACGAGTCAAGAAAACTACTCCCAAATGGCTACAGGCACTGGATTGCCACCCAACAGACGATTGAATATCCTCGCCCGATGATTCACGGAAAATCCCATATTTTTTATCGGAGCATTCGGCATCGGCGCGACGGATCGGCGCCGATCGATGTGAACGGTTTGTGGACAACACTCTCCCGGGTGTGCGGCGCATGATGGCCGACCGGGTCTGGGAGGATGCGGCCCGGCTTCGGCATGCCGGCAGCCTGGATATGAATGGCGAAGCCATCGAAGGCCGGGGCAGGCCGGCGCGCGCGCCGGACATCTTCACCGGTGGCGGGGAGATGGGCGCGCGGATGCGGGCGATGGACTGGTCCGCAACCTCCCTTGGCCCGGCGGAGGACTGGCCGCAATCGCTGCGCACCATCGTCAACCTGATGCTGACCTCCAGCTTCCCTATGTTCGCGGTCTGGGGGCCGGACCTGACCTTCCTCTACAACGACAGCTACCGACCGATCCTGGGCGACAAGCCGGAGGCGCTGGGCCGCCCCTTCGCCGAGGTGTGGGCCGACATCTGGGAGGATCTGGTCCCCCTGGTCGTGCGGGCGCTGGCCGGCGAGGCGACCTACCACGAGGACCGGCTGCTGGTGATGCAGCGGCACGGCTACCCGGAGGAGACCTATTTCACCTTCTCCTACAGCCCGGTCCGCGACGAGACCGACCGTGTCGCCGGCATGTTCTGCGCCTGCACCGAGAACACCGCGCGGGTGCTCGCCGAACGGCGGCTGACCTTCCAGCTCGATCTGGCGGAACGCCTGCGCGGGCTGAGCGACCCGGTCGGCGTCACCGCCGCCGCCGCCGAGGCGATCGGCCGCCACCTGGGGGTGGCGCGCGCCGGCTACGGCCGCATCGACCCCACCGGCACCACGATATCGGTGGAGCGGGACTGGAACGACACCGGGATGGCCAGCCTGTCCGGGCAGAGCCGCCTGCTCGACAGCTTCGGCCCGGCCGTGATCGCCGAACTGCGGGCCGGCTACACGCTGCGCGTCGACGATGTGACGACCGACCTGCGCACCGCCGGCAGCGGCCCGGCGGCGGCCTTCGCCGGCATCGGGGTGCGGTCGCTCCTGGTGGTGCCGCTGCTGAAGGCCGGCCAGCTGACCGCCATCCTCTACCTGCACGAGGCGAAGCCGCGCCATTGGACCGAGGCCGACGCCGCGCTGGCGGAGGATGTGGCCGAACGGACCTGGGCGGCGGTGGAGCGCGCGCTGGCCGAAGCGGCGCTGCGCGCCGCCAACCAGGCGCTGACGCGCGAACGCGCCGCAGTGGAGGCGGCCAACGCCCGGCTGGCGGCGGAGGGGGAGCGGCTGCGCACCCTGTTCCGGCAGGCTCCCAACTTCATGTGCGTGCTGCGCGGATCGGACCATGTCTTCGAACTGGCGAACGACACCTACCTGCAGTTGGTCGGGCGCGGCGATCTGGTCGACCGCCCCGCCCGCGAAGTCCTGCCGGAGGTGGAGGGCCAGGGCTTCTTCGAACTGCTCGACCGCGTCTACAGCTCCGGCGAGACCTTCGTTGGACGCAACATGCCGATCCGCTTCCAGCGCCGTCCGGGCGAACCGCTGGAGGAACGCTACCTCACCTTCGTCTACCAGCCGATCAAGGACGAGGCGGGACAGGTCACCGGCCTGTTCGTGGAGGGCAGCGACGTCACCGAGGCCAAGCGGGCGGAGGAGGAGCTGCAGCAGCTCAACGCCACGCTGGAAGCCCGCGTCGCCGAGGAGGTGGCGGAGCGCGAGCGCGTGCAGGTGGCGCTGCTGCAGACCCAGAAGACCGAGGCGCTGGGCCAGATGACCGGCGGCGTCGCCCATGACTTCAACAACCTGCTCCAGGCCCTGTCCGGCTGCCTGCACATGATCGAGAAGCGGGCGGAAGGGTCGCGCATCCAGCCGCTGGTCGATGCCGGCCGGCAGGCGGTGGACCGCGGCGCCAAGCTTGTGCAGCAACTGATGGCCTTCGCCCGCCGGCAGGCCCTGCGGCCGGAGCCGGTCGACCTGCGCGACCGCGTGCTCGGCATGTCGGAGCTGCTGAACCGGGCGCTGCGCGCCGACATCCGGCTGGAGATCGACTTCGCGAACGGGGTCTGGCCGGTGGAGGTGGACCCGACCCAGCTGGAGCTGGCCCTGCTGAACCTCGTGGTGAATGCGCGCGATGCGCTGCCGGACGGCGGCACCCTGACCATCCGCGCGGCCAACGCGGTGCTGGAGCCGGGAGACCCGCAGGCGCCGGACGGGCTGTCGGGCGAGTTCGTGCGGCTGACGGTCAGCGACACCGGCACCGGCATGCCGGCCGCGGTGCGGGCGCGCGCCTTCGATCCCTTCTTCACCACCAAGGAGATCGGCAAGGGCAGCGGGCTCGGCCTGTCGCAGGTCTACGGCTTCGCCCGCCATTCTGGCGGCACCGCCTGGATCGACAGCGAGGAGGGGCGCGGCACCACCGTCGGCCTGCTGATCCGCCGCTCCGGCACCGCCCCGCTGCTGGACGCCGAGCCGGCGGCCGAGGCGGCCGGCGCCACCCGCACCGGCGGCCATGTGCTGGTGGTGGAGGACGACCCGATCGTCGCCCTGACCGTCGCCACGGCGCTGGAGGATGCCGGCTTCACCATCACCCGCGCCGCCACCGCGGACGAGGCGCTGCCGCTGCTGGCGGCGGGCGAATTCGACCTGCTGTTCAGCGACGTGGTTATGCCCGGCAGCATGAGCGGCGTCGATCTGGCCCGCACCGTGCAGCGCCTCTACCCCAGCCTTCCGGTGGTGCTGGCGACCGGCTACAGCGAGGAGGTGGCCCGGGCCACCGGCGTGATGGTGCTGCCCAAGCCCTACCGCATCGAGCATCTGGTCGGGGTGCTGGATACGGTGCTGACCGAGGCCGGCCGGCCGCGCTCCGGCTTCGCTTAAGACACCATATCGTTTCAGACATTGAGCCAGATTAAGGACGCCTCCCCGGCCCGATGCTCTACTGTCGGGATCAACCAGGGAGGCACACCATGGCACCGCTGGCCGAAACAGGCTCTACCACCCAAACGCCCGCCCAAACGCCCGCCGTCACCCCGTGGCACGCGCTCGACGCCGCCGCCGCGGCCGACCGACTCGGCAGCCCGGACGAGGGGCTGAGTGGAGCGGAGGCGGCGGCACGGCTGGGGCGCTTCGGCCCGAACCGGCTGACCCCGCCGAAACGGCGGCCGGCCTGGCTGCGGTTCCTGGCGCAGTTCCACAATTTGCTGATCTATGTCCTGCTCGCCTCCGGTGCGGTGGCGCTGCTGATGCGGCACTGGACGGACGCAGGCGTGATCTTCGGCGTCGTGCTGGTCAACGCGCTGATCGGCTACATCCAGGAGGGCAAGGCCGAACAGGCGCTGGAGGCGATCCGCAACATGCTGTCGCCCCAGGCGGTGGCGATGCGCGACGGCCATGCCGTGACCCTGCCGGCGGAGGAGTTGGTGCCGGGCGACCGGGTGTTCCTCGCCTCGGGCGACCGGGTGCCGGCCGATCTGCGGCTGGAGCGCACGAAGGGACTGCTGGTGCAGGAGGCGGCGTTGACGGGCGAGTCCGTCCCCACCGCCAAGGCTTCCGCCCCCGTTGCCGCCGATGCGGCTCTGGGCGACCGCATCGGCATGGCCTATGCCGGCACGATGGTGGTCCAGGGGCAGGGCACCGGCATCGTGGTGGCGACCGGCGACGGGACGGAAATTGGACGCATCGGCAATCTGCTGGCGTCGGTGGCGTCGGTGGAAACGCCGCTGCTGCTGCAGATGGCGCGGTTCGGCCGCTGGCTGACCGGCGGCATCCTGCTGCTGGCGGCGATCACCTTCGCCTTCGGCCGGCTGGTGCATGGCGAGCCGTGGCAGGACATGGTGCTGGCGGCGGTTGGGCTGGCGGTGGCGGCGATCCCGGAAGGGCTGCCGGCGGTGATGACCATCACGCTGGCGGTGGGCGTGACCCGCATGGCCAAGCGCAACGCCATCATCCGCCATCTGCCGGCGGTGGAGACGCTGGGCTCCGTCGGCACCATCTGCACCGACAAGACCGGCACCCTGACCCGCAACGAGCTGCTGGTGCAGTGGGTGGTGACCGCCGACGGCACCTATCGCGTCGGCGGCAGCGGCTATGCGCCGGAGGGGGAGATCGCCCGCGACGGCCGCCTCGCCGACCCGGCGCGCGAGCCGGTGCTGCTGGATCTGGCCCGCGCCGCCCTGCTGTGCAACGACGCCGACCTGCACCGCAGTGCCGGCGGAGACTGGCAATTGGCCGGCGACCCGACCGACGGCGCGCTGCTGGCGCTCGCCATGAAGACGGGGCTGGAGCCGGCCGACGAGCTGGGCCGCTGCCCCCGCCGCGACGCCATTCCCTTTGAATCCGAACGCCAGTTCATGGCGACCCTGCACCACGACCATGCCGGTCACGGCATCCTGGTGGTGAAGGGCGCGCCGGAGCGCGTGCTGGCGCTGTGCGAACGCGAGCGGCGGGCCGGCGGCAGCGGGCCGCTGGACCGGGCGCGCTGGTCCACCCTGACCGCCGATCTGGCCGGCCAGGGGCAGCGGGTGCTGGCGCTGGCGATGCGCCGCACCTCCATCGACCTGTCGGAACTGATCGTCGACGACCTGGGGGACGAGGGGCTGGAGCTTCTGGGCCTGTGCGGCCTGATCGACCCGCCGCGGGAGGAGGCGCTGCGCGCCGTCGCCGCCTGCCGCGAGGCCGGGATCACGGTGAAGATGATCACCGGCGACCATGCCGCCACCGCCGCCGCCATCGGCCGGACCTTCGGCCTGCCCGACGGCGTCACCAGCGGGCCGGAACTGGACCGCCTGGACGAGGCCGGATTCGCCGCCGCCGCCCGCGCCAACAGCGTCTTCGCCCGCACCACGCCGGAGCACAAGCTGCGCCTGATCGCCGCGCTCCAGGCCACCGGCGGCACCGTCGCCATGACCGGCGACGGCGTCAACGACGCCCCGGCGCTGAAGCGTGCCGACGTCGGCGTCGCCATGGGCCGCAACGGCACCGAAGCGGCGAAGGAGGCGGCGGCGATGGTGCTGGCCGACGACAATTTCGCCTCCATCGTCCATGCGGTGGAGGAGGGACGCACCGTCTACGACAATCTGCGCAAGACCATCCTGTTCATGCTGCCGACCAACGGCGCCCAGGCGGCGGTGATTCTGGCGGCGGTCCTGTCCGGCACCATCCTGCCGATCACGCCGGTGCAGATCCTGTGGGTGAACATGGTGACGGCGGTGACGCTGGGTCTGGCGCTGGCCTTCGAGGCGCCGGAGCCGGGCGTCATGGCCCGCCCTCCCCGCCCGCGTGACGAGCCGATCCTGTCCGGCCCGCTGATCCGCCGGATGATGGTGGCGCTGGTCCTGCTGGTGGCCGCCAGCTTCGGCTTCTTCTATTTCCAGCGGATGCAGGGCGGCGGGATCGAGGTGGCGCGGACCATGGCGGTCAACGCCCTGGTGGTGGGCGAGATCTTCTTCCTGCTGAACGCCCGCGGGCTGCACGGCCGCGCCGGCCTGCTGGCGGGCATCGCCGGCAGCCGGCCCGTCTGGCTGTCCATCGCGCTGATGGCGGTCCTGCAGCTGGCCTTCACCTACGCCCCGCCGCTGCAGTCCCTGTTCGGCACCGCCCCCATCGGCGCCGGCGCCTGGGCCGCCATGATCGCCGCCGGGGCCCTGCTGTTCCTGCTGGTGGAGCTGGAGAAGCGGTTTTCAGAAGGCTGAGCCGCTCCGCGCCCCATGCATCCGCGCATACCATCCCTCCTGCCGTCTGGAGCCCGGCAAGGTTGCAGCTGAGTCAATATACTAGTATCCCAAGAAAGAAGCCGCCGTCAGTGCCGGCCCTCCCCTTCCGGACTCCCCTGCCCGATCATGACCCTGGCCTTCCACATGATGCCGCTTGTCGGCACGATCCTGCTCCTTGTCTCCCGCCGCGTCAGCCTGCTGACGGCCGGGCTGGCCGGCATGACGCTGGCGTTCGTGACGATGATCGCCGCGCAGGCCCCGCTCGCCGTGATGCCGGACATGGGCGTGCTGACCACGGCGGCGGCCAAGGCCGGCGAGGGGGCGTGGCTGGCGTGGCATGCCATGTCGATCATCGCCGCCGGCCTGCTGTTCCACCGCGCCTACGAGGCGCGCGGCATCCGCGCCGCCGCGGTCGCGCAGGAGAACCGCCGGCGCGCCGTCTTCGTCGCCTGTTTCCTGGTCGGCCCCTTCGCGGAATCGGTGACGGGGTTCGGCGTCGGTCTGGTGGTGGCGCTGGCCATGCTGCGCCATATGGGGTTGCCGCCGGTCCAGGCCGCCGCCCTCGGCCTGTTCAGTCAGGTGCTGGCGGCCTGGGGAGCCATGGGCGTCGGCACGCGGGTCGGGGCGGAGCTGATCGGCGTGTCCTTCACCGAGCTTGGAACGGCCAGCGCCCTGCTGATGGCGGTGGTGCTTCCCTGCCTGCTGCCGGTGTTCTGGGGACTGATCCACGCCTGCGGCCTGCGCTCCAGCTTGCGCGAGCGGGCGGGCGACGTCAGCCTCCTGCTCTGTCTGGCCGGGCTGATCTGGCTAACCAACCGCTTCGTCGCGCCGGAACTCGGCGGCGGGCTGGCGACGGGCGTGCTGCTGGTGCTGGTGGAGGGGCCGCGCCTGCTGCGCAGCGACGCCGGCTTCCGGGGGCTGATGGAGCGGCTGTGGCCCTATGTGCTGCTGATCGCGGCGCTGATGGCGACGCGTCTGCTGCCGCCGCTGTCGGACTGGACCGCGCGCTGGCTGGTGCTCGACCCGTTGGGCGGGCTGGCCCCGCTGGCCGTGCTGCGCCATCCCGCGACATGGCTGGTGGTGATCGCCGCCATCCTGCTGGCCGGGTTGCCGGCCGCCAAGTCGGGAGAGGTGGTGCGTGGCGCGCTCCGCGCGGCGCTGGTGCCGATGGCGGCCACGCTGGTCTTCGTCGAGTTCGCGACCTTCATGGCCGCGTCCGGCGGTGCCGCGATGTTCGGGCAGGCGTGGCGCGAGGTCGCCGGACGCTTCGCCGTGCTGGCGACCCCGGTCTTCGGCGGCGCCGCCGGCATGCTGACCGGCTCCAACACCGCGTCCAACGCCCTGATGATGCACATCCAGCTGAGCCTCGCCGCGGAGAGCGGCCTGCCGCCGATGCTGACCGCGGCGATCCAGACCGTTTCGGGGAGCATCTGCACCATGCTGACCCCCGGCCGCATCGTGCTCGCCGCCGGGCTCGTCGGGCTGCAGCAGGCGGAAGGCGCCATCTACCGCCGCGCCCTGCCGATCGGGCTGGCGACGATCCTGTCGCTGCTGGCCGTCGTCGTCCTGGTGGCCGGAGTCAAGGCCTGGGGACTGGCTTAGGTCCCGGCCTAACGCCGGATCATGTGTCCGATCCGCGGGATCCGGCCCAACCTGTTTCCGGTGACCGCGGGCGCGATGCCGGTCACCGAACAGGCGTGCCGGTAGGCCACCGCAAGCACGCCCATGGCAAAGGCCGGTTCCATCGGCCGGACCAGCATCTCATCGCAGGCGTAGCCTGACCCGAACACCTTCTTCCAGAACGCATCGTCGTCCAGGAACATGACATTCATGGCCCAGGCGCCGAACCGCCGCCGGGGTGCGCCCTGTTCGAAATAGACGATCTCGATAGTGTCGCGGCGCGTGTCCCGATAAATGCGGTCGAGTGTTTCGGTCACGTCGCGCCCCTGCCCTTCGAGCGACTGAAGGAACACGCCACCGCACTCCACCATGAAGCCGGTAACGCCGGATTTCCTGTTGTGTCTCGCCGCCTCAAGGCATAGCCGCTGGATGTCGAGGTAGGAGAGCAGCGTCGTCAACTGGCTTCGGAAGACAACCTGCAACATGCTCTCGTCTCCACCGGAGATGTCTGAACTATTGGGACACTGATATGATCTCTCCAAAATTAAGCCAAACACCAACAATGTCACCGCACAAAATGACCCACTGGCTTTCCGTGCATAACCTGACAACGGAAGACACAAATCTTCCTACCCTTTCGATCAATGGAGCGGCCGGCGGTTATTTGCATCCAGCCCCGCTTGAGACCGCTGGGCCAATCCCCATCTGGGTGTTTCCGGCCGGTCCCGCGGCACTCGCCCGTGCCGGTTCAGCTTGTGAAATGATCGGAAAAATCGGCCCGGTACCCTTGTTCTGAGCGATAGAATCCTCATTTGAGGCTGTGTCGGCGGTGACGCCGAGCGTTCCCAAAATCCTGGCCCGCAACCCTGGTCGGATACCCCGTGTCGATCTCCATCCCTGGGGCTCCACGGCAACTTCGGTGATCTCCTTGATCTAAGTTCTTCGGTTCGGCGCCTGCCCGTTCGGGCATGCCGACGCCCTCCTCTCCGGCCTGATGAAGAGCAGGCTGCCAGATTCCTCCGGGATCTCCTCCCCCGTGTCGGGCGCCGCCGGCCGGGCCGGAGAGGGCCTCTCCTATCCGCATCCTGTGGCGATGCACGCACTCCGGCAGCGTCGAATGCCGGATTTCGCAGCCTGCCCGCGCATCCGGCGCCGGGCCGACAAAGGAACCCTATGGGTACGCATCCGAATACCGAAACGAAAACCATCGAAACCCGCCGGTCCGGCCTGGGCCGTGCCCTTGTCCTCCACCCTGTCCTTCGCGGGACCGAGACCGACCGCAGCCCCGAAGCCTCGCTTGAGGAGGCGGTGGGACTGGCCGCGGCCATCGAACTTGAGGTGGCGCAGGCCGCCGTCGTCAAGGTCAACCAGCCGCGCCCGGCCACCCTGCTGGGCGGCGGCGCGATCGAGCAGTATGCCAAGCTGCTGGACGAGGCGCGGGAGGCGGGCGAGGCCATCGACCTCGTCATCGTCGACCATGCGCTGACCCCGGTGCAGCAGCGCAATCTGGAGAGGGCCTTCGGCGCGAAGGTCATCGACCGCACCGGCCTGATCCTGGAGATCTTCGGTGCCCGCGCCCGCACGCACGAAGGCCAGCTCCAGGTCGAACTGGCGTCGCTGTCCTACCAGAAGTCCCGGCTCGTCCGGTCCTGGACCCACTTGGAACGCCAGCGCGGCGGCTTCGGCTTCCTCGGCGGTCCCGGTGAATCGCAGCTGGAGCTCGACCGCCGGCTGATCGGCAACCGCATCGTCAAGATCAAGCGGGAGCTGGACGACGTCCGCCGCACCCGCGGCCTGCACCGCAAGGCGCGCGCCAAGGTGCCCTACCCCGTGGTGGCGCTGGTCGGCTACACCAATGCCGGCAAGTCCACCCTGTTCAACCGGATGGCCGGTGCCGACGTGTTCGCGAAGAACCTGCTGTTCGCGACGCTCGACCCGACCATGCGTCAGGTGGTGCTGCCGTCGGGGCGCAAGGTGATCCTGTCCGACACGGTCGGTTTCATCTCCGACCTGCCGACCCATCTTGTCGCGGCCTTCCGCGCCACGCTGGAGGAGGTGCAGTCAGCCGACATCATCCTGCATGTCCGCGACATCGCCCATCCCGACACCGAGGCCCAGAAGGCCGCCGTGGAGGCGATCCTGACCGATCTCGGCATCGATCCGGAGCGTGACCCCCGCGTGGTCGAGGTCTCCAACAAGATCGACCTGCTGGACGGGGCGGAGCTTGACGCCGTGCTCGCCCGCGCCGAACGCTCCGGCAACGCCTGTGCCGTTTCGGCGGCGACGGGGGACCGGCTGGACAGCCTGTTCCGCATCCTCGACAGCCGGATGACCGCCGGCCGCGAACTGGTGGAGCTGGATGTGGAGCATGGCGACGGGGCGACCCTCGCCTGGCTCTACGCCCATGGCGAGGTGGTTGGCCGCCGCGACGACGACAGCCATGCCCACCTGCAGGTGGCGATAGAACCGGCGGTGCTGGCCCGCATCGCCCCCCTCGCCCAGGCGCGCGCCGCCGCCTGACCGGGCATCTGGTGGGATGTGGGCTGGTGGGACGTGAGACGTCCCACATCGTTACGGAAAGCCGAAAACGAAACGGGCCATGTGGGACGTCCCACATGGCCCGTTTCGTTTGTCAGGAGAGTATCCTCATTCGGCCGGGGTGGCGACCATCGGAACCTCCAGGGCGCGGGCCTGGAACAGCTCCTTCCACTTCTTCAGGGCGGCGATCAGGATCACGAAGCCCAGCGTCAGCATGATGATGGAGATGCCGGCGTTGAAGGGGTTGTAGCCCTTGGCGGCCTTGTTCAGATAGACGTTGGCGATCATCCAGTAGCCGGCGACGTTCACCGTAACGAACAGGTAGGCCAGCGGGACCAGGCAGGTCAGCATATAGACCCGCTTCTGCGCCAGCCGCAGGATGATGGTGGCGCCGATGATGAGGCCGACCGAAGCCATCAGCTGGTTCGACACGCCGAACAGGGCCCAGACCGAGTTGATGTCACCGGAGGTCAGCAGATAGCCCCAGGCCACGCAGGCGATGACGCTGGCGATGATCGAACCGGGGACCCAGTCCAGCCGCTTCATCGGGGCATAGACGTCGCCCAGCAGGTCCTGGATCAGGTAACGGGCGACGCGGGTGCCGCTGTCAACGGCGGTCAGGATGAACACCGCCTCGAACATCACGACGAACTGGAAGAAGTAGGAGGCGAGGCTGTTGAACCACGGCACGCGGGTGAAGATCTCGGTCATGCCGACCGCCAGCGTCACCGCACCGCCGGTGCGGCCGTAGAGGTCGAGGCCGATTTCCTGGCTCAGCCGCGGCAGGTCGACGACGGTCATGCCCAGGGCCTTGAAGGCGGCCGGCGAGGAGTTGATGGCGAAATAGTCGGCCGGATGCAGCGAGGTCGCGGCGATCAGCGCCATGACGCCGACCAGGCATTCCGCCAGCATGCCGCCGAAGGCCACCGGACGGATGTCGCTCCACTTGTCGATCAGCTTGGGCGTGGTGCCCGACCCAATGAAGGCATGGAAGCCGGAGATGGCGCCGCAGGCGATGGTGATGGAGATGAAGGGCCAGACCGGGCCGTTCAGCACCGGGCCGCCGCCATGGATGAAGTCGGTCAGGGCGGGGAAGCGGATTTCCGGGTTGATGAAGACGACGCCGACGACCAGCGCGCCGAACACGCCGACCTTCATGAAGCTGGACAGATAGCCGCGCGGGGTCAGCAGCAGCCACACGGGCAGGGCGGTTGCGAAGAAGGCGTAGATGGGCAGGATGATGGCGACGGTCTCGGCATGCAGCGTCAGCCATTGGCCCAGCAGCGTGCCCTGGATATAGGGGCCGGCGAAGACCGAGGCGGCGATGGCGGCGATGCCGACCTGCGTGGCGCCCTTGGACGAGCCGGTGACCTTCTCGTAGAGGCCAAGCGCGATGGCGATCGGGATCGTCATGAACACCGCGAAGGCGCCCCAGGCGTTGCGCTCCAGCGCATGGACGACGACCATCGACAGGCCGGCCATGGTGATGGTGATGATGAACAGCATCGCCAGACCGGTGCACCAGCCGGCCACCGGGCCGAGTTCGGCCTTGGCGACCTCGGACAGCGACTGGCCCTTGTGCTTCATCGAGGCGAACAGCACGACGGTATCGTGCACCGCGCCGCCGATGACGCAGCCGATCAGCAGCCACAGGAAGCTCGGCAGATAGCCGAACTGGGCGGCCAGGACAGGGCCGACCAGCGGGCCGGCGGCGGCGATGGCGGCGAAATGCTGGCCGGCATTCACCCACTTCTTGGTGGGCACATAGTTCTTGCCGTCGGCCAGGATGTGGGACGGGGTGACTTCAGAATCGTCGGCACGAAGAACCTTGCGCACGAAGAACACGCCGTAGAAGCGGTAGCAGAGCGTAAGGATGCAGAGTGTCGCGATCACAAAGGTTAGAGCGTGATCCATGACGGCTCTCCTGAAAAGGACGTGCCATCGGTCTACGCCGCCTTCTGAGCCCCGTGGGGTGGAATGCCGCGAGCGGCAGTCAGGAGGTGCCGAGCGGCAGCCGGACGGGGGCGAGCGGCGCCGCTCAAGTCCCGATATCGCCGCTCGGCACCGTGATGCCGCCGTTCGCCGGGAATCGGCCCATTGCGCCGGGCCACGGCGTTAGTGTGGGACGTCCCACACTGCCGCACCTCGATCCAGGAGACTTCCCATGTCGACCCAGCCCGCCCCCTGCCCCCGCACGCCGCTGCGCAAGGCGCTGGCCAACCTGCGCCGGCTGTTCAACGACGATTCCTACGAGCGCTATCGCGAAGCGCAGGCCCGGCTGGCGCCGGACGAACCGCCGCTCGACCGCCGGAGCTTCAAGGCACGCCAGATCCTGATGACGCTGGGGCGGGGCTGCTGCGGCCGCTAGCGGCAGCATCGGTAGCAGAGTGGCCGATAGGGGGTGGCCGATAGGGGAGTTGTGCGAACGGCTGCCCCGGCGCTCCGAATAGGCCCGGGTCAGTTCCGCCCCGAACAGGAAGATGACGGCCGAATAATAGACCCACAGCAGGATCAGCACGAAGGATCCGGCCGCGCCATAGACCGTCACCACGCCGCTGGTGGCGATGTAGAAGCCGATCAGGAACTTGCCCACCGCGAACAGGAAGGCGTTGACCGCGGCGCCCAGCCACACGTCGGACCAGCGGATGCGCGTGTCCGGCAGGATCCGGTAAATCATCGCGAACAGCCCGGTCAGCACCGTCCAGGACACCACCATGTCGAACAGCCACAACAGCGACGGCATGGCCGGCAGGTAACCCGATGCCCAGGTGCCGACCGCCGCCAGGGCGGCGCTGACCACCAGCGAGACGATCAGCAGGAAGCCGATCGCCCCGATCAGCGCCAGCGCCTTCAGCCGCACCCGCACCAGCCATGTGATGGTCGATTCCTGCGGTGCCGCCACCTTCCAGATGCGGTTCAGCGCGGTCTGCAGCTCGACGAAGACGGTGGTGGCACCGACGATGATGGTGCCGATGCCGATGATGCTCGCCACGATGCCGGTCTCCCGCGCGCCGGCCCGTGCGATCAGGTCCTGCAGGGTCTGGCCGGCCTCCCGCCCGACCAGCGCCGACAGCTGATCGACCAGGGCGCCCCGCGCCGCCTCGTCGCCGAAGACCAGCCCGGTCAGCGCAATCACCAGGATCGCCAGCGGGGCCAGCGAAAAGATGGTGTAGAAGGCGATGGACGCGGCCATGCTCATCGCGTCGTCGTTGATCCAGCCATAGGCCGCGTCGAGGACAATCGCCCACCACCGTCGCAGATGCTCCATCACCACCCCCGGATCCCGCGTCACCGGTCAGGTAACACCGGCGGCGGCATTTCGGTTACGGGCGGCCCGAACGGGAACGGGCCGCCCGTAACCAGGCGGCCCGCTTTCAGATCAGGCTGTTCGAGTGGTCGGGCCGATCAGCCCAGCAGCCCGATATCGTCGTAGGGGATGTGGTCGAAGCCCTGCCCATAGACCGGCGAGTTCGCCGACAGGGTGAAATCGTCCGCGCCCGGATTGACGAAGCCCGGGTTCAGCGTCACCGAGCCCTTGTCGTAGCCGGCGGCATGCCACTCCGCCAGATTGCCCTTGCCGCCGCCGGCCATCACCTGCGGCCAGACGTCGAACAGATCCTTGGACGCATCCAGGTTGCTGTAGAAGTTGTCGTGGATGTTGCCGACCCCGGCCGGGCCGTAGATGTGGACGGCCATGCCCTCGTTGACGTCCACGACGTTGCCGGAAATGTCGTTGCCGCTCATCTCCTTGCCCTTCCAGCCGCCCCAGGCGACCGGCTGCTGCAGGCCGATCTGGGCGCCGCTGTTGCCGGCGATCACGTTCTCGGTGACCGTGTTCTCCCAACCGCCATGCAGGAACACGCCGCCGATGTTGTCGTGGACGACGTTGCCCTTCACCGTGGCGCCGCTGGTCCAGTCGTCGAGATAGATGCCCCAGCTGGCAACCTGACCCGACGGGTTGGTGGCGGTGGTGCCGGTCACCTCGTTGTTGACGATGGTGTGATCGGTCAGATCCTGCTGGCGGTTGATCAGATAGATGCCGCCGCCGTCGTTCGATTCCAGGTTGGCGTTGATGACCTTGTTGAAGGCGATGGTCGCGCGGTAGGTCGCGTCGCTGCCGTCCGTCTGGACCGAGCCGACGGCGATGGCCTTCTCCGGCGAGTCTTCGATCTGGTTGTGGGTGATCTTGACGTCGGAGCTGCCATTCACCCAGATGCCGGCGTCGCCGCGGTCGGCGGCGTTCGGATGCTTGATGAGGTTGTCGGACACCACCGTGGCGTCGGAGCCGGCCTTGACGAAGATCGCCTCGGCACCGGTGCGGTCGAACTGGTTGCCGACCACCTTGCTGTTGGCGCTGTTCTGGACCGTGACGCCATAGCCGCCGCCGGTGACGGTGTTGTTGGCGAAGGTCAGGCCGGCGGCGTTGTCGGCGAAAACGTAATGGCCGTTGGCGACGCCGCCGGTGAAGGTCAGCCCTTCGATGGTCACGTCCTTGGCGCCGCCCAGGCCGAAGGACACGGACGCCTGCGCGCCGCCATGGATCACCGCCTTCTCATTGCCATAGCCGGTGAAGGTCACGCCGGAATCCTGGCCGTCCAGCCAGATCGGGCTGTTCGGGTAGTAATCGCCGCCACGGATGTAGGTGGTGTCGATGTCGCTCGACCGCATCGCGGACTGCGCCTTCTGCAGCGAGGCGAAGGGGCCGTCGGTGCCGTCGGCATTCGGGGCGGCCAGCTTGCCCGACCAGCTGTCGTTGCCGTTCTTGGCGACGTAGAAGCCGGGGCCGCTCGGCTTCGGCACGCCCGGGGTGGGTTCGGTGGGCGTAGCGGGCTCGGTGGGGGTGGGCTCGACAGGAGTCGGTTCGGCGGGCGCCGCCACCTCGTCACCGGCGAAATAGCTCTTGCCGGCTTCGACGACCAGCGTGCCGTTCCACCACATCCCCTTTTGGCCGGCCACCACGTCGCGGCCGTCCAGCACGCCCTTGTCGTAGGTGACGATGTCGTCGGTCGGCAGGATCGATTTGCCGTTGATGGTGACCTCGTTGACGATCAGGTTGCGGTCCTTGCCGTTCACATAACCGTCATTGTCGTACTGGACCTGCACCTTGTGACCCTGGTCCCGTGCGACGTCCGTCTCGAAGACGAAGTCCTTGGCCGTGGTACCCGTGGTGCCCTCACCGATCTTCTTGCCGTCGACGAGCAGGGTGAAGTGCGCCTGTTCGGTGCCTTCGGCGGTCACGATGATGGTCGAGTTCCCGGAGGTCGTGGCCATTGATCCGTATCCTTAGCGGTTGCGATGCGGCGCCACGATGGTCGGACGGCTGGGGCATTAGTGAGGCATTTTTCCCGGATTCGTCGAATAGGTGGTAAAAGCTGTTACAATACTGCGATCAATGTCAAAGCTCTCCAAAGGTTCAATGAACCTATGAGAGAGATATTCCTGCAGAAGTATAGCGGTTTAACCCTTCCGGCATCTTTGACTTTGTTGATCGTGAAGCTGACGGACTGAAATTCACTGGCGGTATTGCTCGATGGTTCCGCCTCATCAATGCCGACACCTTTTTTCCGCTGTCCAGGCGCACTCCCTCATCGGCAATGGCCGCGGTTGGGCGAAAGATCGCATCGGCGTCGCGCCGCGGCATCTCCGCACAAGCCCATGCCTGAGGTTAAGAGACTTAAGTTCCGCACCCGCAACCTCCCTTGCTTTCACAGAGATCGTTTCGATCACGGCCAAGTAACAAGCTTGCCCATCTTTCCGCGATGCGACATCGCTGCACATCGACACCTCGGCGGAGACGGCAACAATCACCATCTGCGTCGGGCAAACAGGCATTTCCCCTTGTCCAGTGCTTGTTGCATGACGTTCTGTCCCATCATGGCGGCAGCGTGCCGACACTCTGCCGCCCGGGACGCGACCAGAAAGGGAGGCGTGGGGGAGAGATGCTGAACCGAATCATCAGGACGGGCACGATGGCCATGGCGATGGCCGCCGCGCTGCTGCTCCAGCCGGCGGTCGCCGCGGCCGGGGACAAGCCGCTGGTCATCGCCGCCGGACCGGAGCTGGGTGTCTATTTCCCGGTCGCGGCGGCCCTCAGACTGACGGTCATCGACGCCAAGATGATGGCGGAGGATCGGCTGTCGATCACCGCATCCGCCGGCTCCGTCGCCAACATCGACGGGCTGCGCAAGGGGCGCTACGACCTCGCCATCGTGCAGGAGGATGTTGCCGAGGACGCCTTCCGCGGCGCCGGCCCCTTCGCCGCGGTGGGCGGATGGGACGGCCTGCGTTCTGTCATGCGGTTCCACAAGGAAGCCCTGGTGCTGGTCGCCCGGCGCGACGCCAAGATCGCCAGGATCGCCGACCTGAAGGGCAAGCGCGTGGCCGCCGGTCCGGAAGGGTCGGGCTCCCGCCCGGCGGTGGACCGGATTCTGGCGAGCCTCGGCGCCGGCGACACCGTCAAGCGGATAGAGACCGGCAGCGACAACGGCATCCGCGCGCTCTGCAGGGGCGAGGTCGATGCCGCCTTCCTCGTCATCGGCCAGCCGAGCGCGCTGCTGATCGACGTGCTGCCGCGCTGCAAGACGCGTCTGGTCCCCATCGACGGCCCCGTCGCCACGGCGATCAGCCAGTCGATGCCGGCCTTCCAGCCGATGACCATTCCGGGCCGGCTCTATCCGTCGCAGCCCAAGGACGTGAAGACCCTGGGCGTCGATGCGGTCCTCGTGGCCCGCGCCGATGTCGATGACGACGCGGTGGCTGCCATGGTCGCCGCCGTCCGCGGCGACCTCTGGCTGTTCCGCAACCTGCACCCGGTCCTCTCCCCGATCACCGACGAGGACCTGCGCCCGGATACCGGCGGACTTCCGCTGCACAGCGGGGCGGCGCGCGCCTTCCGGCAGGCGGTCACCGTTTTCTGAACCGGCCGCACGGCAAAGGAAAAGGCCCCTCCCGGTCGGGGAGGGGCCTTTCCGCATCACGGTACCGCGGACCGACGAAGCGTCAGGTCATGCTGCGCAGCTCCTCCGAGCGGGTGGAGCGCGAGGCGGCGTAGTGGTCCTTTGCCAGCAGGGTGTAGACCGCCGGCAGGACGAACAGGGTGAACAGCGTGCCGATCAGCATGCCGGCCACGATGACGAGGCCGATGGAGAAGCGGCTGGCGGCACCGGCACCCGCCGCGGTCAGCAGCGGCAGCAGGCCCACCACCATCGCCGCGGTGGTCATCAGGATCGGGCGCAGGCGGACGCGGGCCGCATGCTCGATCGCGGTGCGGCGGTCCACGCCTTCGTTCAGCTGCATCTCGCGGGCGAACTCCACCAGCAGGATGCCGTGCTTGGAGATCAGGCCGATCAGCGTCACCAGACCCACCTGGGTGTAGATGTTCATGGTGGCCAGCCCGAAGAACAGCGGCAACAGCGCGCCGCAGATCGACATCGGCACCGACACCAGGATCACCAGAGGGTCGCGCAGGGATTCGAATTGCGCCGCCAGCACCAGATAGATCACCACCAGCGCGAAGGCGAAGGTGACCATCAGCTGGTTGCCCTCCGTCACGAACTGACGCGATTCCGACAGGTAGGCATGGTTGAAGCCGGCCGGCAGCTGGGTGCGCGCCTGCTCCTCCAGGAAGTCGACGACCTGACCCATGGAGACGCCCGGCATCGGCACGGCGGAGAAGGTGGCCGACGGCAGCTGGTTGTACTTGTTCAGCGCGTTGGGCTCCACCCCCGTTTCCACCGACACCACGGTGGACAGCGGGATCTGGGCGCCGGAACCTGAGGTGACGTAATAGCCGGTCAGCGATTCCGGCGTCAGGCGGTCGGCCCGTGGCACCTGCGGAATGACCTCGTAGGAGCGGCCGTTCAGGTTGAAGCGGTTGACGTAGTTGCCGCCGACCAGCACCGACAGCGTGCTCGACACCGACTGCATGGTCAGGCCGAGGTCGGCCGCCTTGGCGCGGTCGATCTTCAGCCGGACGACCGGGCTGTCATATTGCAGGTCGCTGTCGGTGATGATGAACATGCCGCTCTTGGTGGCTGCGTCCTTGATCCTCTCGATGGCGTCGTAGATGGTCCGGTAATCGCCGGGGCTGGAGATCACCATCTGGACCGGCAGGCCGCCGGTGGAACCGGGCAGGGCAGGGGGCGACACCAGGAACACGTTGATGCCCGTCACCTTGCTCAGCTCGGCCTGGGCCAGCGGCTGCAACTCCTTGGCCGACCGCTCGCGCTCGCCCCACGGCTTCAGGATCATGCCGGCGAAGCCCTGGTTCAGGGTCGGCATGCCGGTCAGGACGAAGCGGGTGTCGGTTTCGGGGAAGCTGGCGAAGGTCTCGTCGATCTGCTTCCCGAAGCTGTCGATATAGTCGAGGTTGGCGTATTGCGGCGCCTTGGAGATACCGAACAGGATGCCCTGGTCTTCTTCCGGCGCCAGTTCCGCCATGGTGTTGGCGAACAGGTAGCCGACGCTGGCCAGGATGCCGACCGCGAACAGCAGCGTGGCCGCCCGGTAGTCCAGCGTGCCGTGCAGCCGCCGCTCGTACCAGTCCGCCAGCTTTTCGAACTGGCGGTCGAGGAAGGCGGCGAAACGGCCCTGGGATCCGCCTTCCTTCAGGATGACCGAGCACATCATCGGCGACAGCGTCAGCGCCACCACGCCCGACACGATCACCGATGCGGCCAGCGTGAAGGCGAATTCGCGGAACAGCGCGCCGGTCAGGCCGCCCAGCAGGCCGATGGGCGCATAGACCGCCGCCAGGGTGATGGTCATGGAGATGACCGGCCCGATGATCTCCCGCGCGCCGATCAGCGATGCGGCGACCGCCGATTTTCCGTGCTCGATATGCCGGTGGATGTTCTCCACCACGACGATGGCGTCGTCCACGACGAGACCGATGGCGAGCACCATCGCCAGCAGCGTCAGCAGGTTCAATGAGAAGCCCAGCGCCAGCATGAAGGTGGCGGCGCCGACGATGGACAGCGGGATGGTGACGATCGGGATCAGCACCGACCGGAAGGATCCCAGGAACAGGAAGATGACGACGATGACGATGGCGACCGCCTCGACCAGCGTCTTCACCACCTCGTCGATGGACGCCTGGATGAAGCGGGTGCTGTCATAGACGATCTCCATCTTCATGCCCGGCGGCAGGTTGCGCCGCAGGTCCGGCTCCATCTTGCGGATGTCGGCGACGATGTTCAGCGGGTTGCCGGTCGGGGTGCTGTCGACGCCGATGAAGATCGCCTGCTGCCCGTTCATCGCCACGCTGGCGTCGAAGCTGCGGGAACTGAGTTCGACCGTGGCGATGTCGCGCATGCGCACCAGCGCCCCGTCCTTCGCCTTCACCACCATGTCGCGGAACTGCTCGACGTCGGTCAGGCCGGTGTTGGCGGTGACGTTGGAGATGACGAAGACGCCCTTGGTCTGGCCGGGCGCCGACTGGTAGTTGTTGGCCGTGACCGCGGCCGACACGTCGGCCGGCGAGATCCCGCGCGCCGCCATCTTCACCGGATCCAGCCACAGGCGCATGGCGAAGGTCTGGCCGCCCAGGATCTGGGCGCGCGCCACGCCGTCCACGGTGGACAGCACCGGCTGCACGACGCGGGTCAGATAGTCGGAGATCGCCGCCCCGGACAGGTCGGGGCTGGAGAAGCCCATGTAGAGGATCGAGGTCGTCTCGCCGGTCGATTTCAGGATGACCGGGTCGTTGGCCTCGCGCGGAAGCTGGTACTTCACCTGCTGCACCTTCGCCATCACGTCGGTCATCGCGACGTTGGGATCGAAGTTCAGCCGGACATAGGCGGTGACGACGCTCTGCCCCTGGGTGGAGGAGGACGTCAGATAGTCGAGCCCCTCGGCCGAGGACACCGCCTGTTCGATCGGCGTGGCGATGAAGCCCTGCATCAGTTCGGGCGAGGCGCCGGGATAGCTCGTGGTCACGGTGATGACCGTGTTCTGCAGCTGCGGATACTGCCGGATCGGCAGCTCCAGCATCGCGCGGGCCCCGACCAGCAGGATCAGCAGGCTGACCACGACGGACAGGATGGGCCGGCGGATGAAGATGTCGGTGAAATTGCCCATGGCGTCGGCCTCAGTTCTGCGGCAGGGACTGCGGCGGGGTCAGCGGGTTGTTCTCGGCCGGGACGACGGCGGCGCCGTTGGCGAGCTTCAGCTGGCCCGACACCACGACGCGGTCGCCGGGGTTGATGCCGCTGCGGATCTCCACCCGGTTGGCCAGACGGTCGCCGGTCTTCACCGCCTTGCGCTCCACCACCAGCTGCTCCTTGCCGTCCGGGGTCTTCTGCGACGACGCCACGAACACGGAATCGCCGTAGACGGTGTAGTCCACCGCGGTTTCCGGCACGGTCAGGGTGTTGGGCTGCGGCGGCAGGACGACGCGGACGTTGGCGAACATGCCCGGCCGCAGCAGGCGTTCGCGGTTGTCCATGGTCGCCTGCACCTTCACCGCGCGGGTCTCGGCGCTGACCTGCGGCTCGATGGTGGTGATCTTGGCCCCGAAATCGCGGCCGGGCAGGGCGTCGACATTGATCAGCACGTCCTGGCCGACCGACAGCTTGGGGAAGGCCTGCTCCGGCAGGGTGAAGTTGATGTAGAGCTGTGACAGGTCGGTCAGCGTGACGATGGTGGCGCCGGGATTGACATAGTCGCCGACGTTCACCTGCCGGATGCCGAGGTCGCCGTCGAACGGCGCCTTGATCAGCTTCTGGCCGATCAGGGCGGTCGTGCGCTTCATGTTGGCGTTGATCTCGTCGAGCTGCGCCTGATACTGGTCGACGTTGCTCTGGGGCGTGGCCTGGCTGCGGCGCAGGTCGCGGTAGCGTTCCAGGTTCAGCTCCGCCAGACGCGCCTGGGCGCGCTGGGCCAGCAGGTCGGCCTGCTCGGTGGCGTCGTTCAGCTGCACCAGCGGGTCGCCGGCCTTAACGCGGGCACCCGATTCGAAGGGGATGCGGTCCACCCGGCCCGCGACCTCGGGCGCCACCGTCACCTGACGCGCCGCCTGCAGCGTGCCGATGGCGGACAGGTATTTCGGCACGGTCTGCACCGTCGCCTCCGCCAGCGCCACCGGGGTGGGCGGCGGCTTGTTGTTGGCGAAGAAGTCGGCGATGGCCTTGGCGCGGAAGGTATTGAAGCCGTACAGCGCCGCCCCCAGCAGCCCCAGCACCACCAGCATGATGATGATGCGCACGGTCAGCCTCCCGCGGGTGACGGGCTTGCGCGGCGGACGGGGCGGGGGCGGCGGGGTGCCGTGGCCCGGCTCCGACGCCGGATGCCCGAACGACGTCTCGGTCTTTGGCGAATGATCCAGGGTCACGATCGGCTACTCCGCTCTCTCGGGTGTGGAATCGTCATTTCTTGTTCCGCCTTCCGGCGGTGGTGGGGAGACTGGAAAATCAGATGACCGCAGCGCTCCTGCTCGGCAATGGCCTCGTCGCGCAAGCCAAGCCCACGCAGGATGAACCATGCGGTTCGCCGCGCAAGCTCCGGACGGCCGCAGCTGTAGGGAACCACCGTGCCGCCGGACAGGCAGACGGTCGCCATCATCTCGCACAGGTGCTCGGCGAGCCAGAGCCCGCTCTCCGCGTCGATGGGGCCCGGCACCAGATCGCCGGCGGCGATGGCGGCATCGATGGAGGCGGTGAAGCAGGGCAGGAACCGGCTGCGGATTCCCTCATAGACCTGCCGCATGAACTCGCCGTCCTCCAGCAGGCTGATGATCGACAGGCGCTGGCGGGCCCGCTCGCTGGGATCGGCTGGAACCTGCATCACGAAATAGCCGACCAGCCCCTGGATCATCTGCACCAGCGTCGCGGTGCCCGGCGGCAGCGCGATCAGCCGCTCATATTCCGGGTCGCCGTCGACGCAGCTGAGGAAAATCGCCTCGTAGAGCGAGGCCTTGGACGGGAAATGCTTGAAGATCAGACCTTCGGACACGCCGGCGGCCTGCGCGATCTCCTTGGTGGTGGTCGCGGCGAAACCCTTGCGCGCGAAAAGCGGCAAGGCGGCATCGACGATGGCCCGCCGCCGCGCGCGGCTGTCCAGGCGTGGAGCCATGGGCTGCTGTCTTTCAAAAACTGGATACGTTCAGGGAAGTGAGCGCACACTCACCTCGACTGGGCGGTTTGTACACCGGCCCGATGCGCTTGTCCATCCGCTGCGCGTCGTTGCGCTCAGGCCGATTGGGTTTGGACCAGAGCGATCACCTTCGGTTTCAAAGCCCCGCAAGGGGAGAGGGGCTTCATTAGACCACCCGCGCAGCCTCACCCCATGCCCAGCCGTTCCTTCAGCGCCCCCAGGAAGCGGCGGCTGACCGGCACGGTGTGGCCGCCGGTGGTCAGGATCTCCGCCAGACCGCCGTCGACGAAATGGATTTCGCGGATGCGCTCCGGATTCACCAGGAATTGCCGGTGGCAGCGGAACAGCTGGCTCTTTTCCTGGATGGTGTGCAGGGTCAGTTCGGTAAAGCGCTCCTGCCCGTCCTCCCCCACCACATAGACGCCGGCCGGGCGGGAGACGACATACTCCACATCCGCCAGCTTCATCAGGGTGATGCGGTTCACCCCGGTGCAGGGGATGTGGCGCAGTTCGGCCGCTCCCGGCAGGACGCCGACCTCCTGCGGGGCATGCTGGCGGCGCAGCCGCTGCAGGGTCTTGGCCAGCCGCGCCGGGTCGGCCGGCTTCAGCAGATAGTCGAAGGCATGTTCCTCGAAGGCCTTGACGGCATACTCGTCATGGGCGGTCAGGAAGACGATGCGCGGCATGCGCTCGGGGTCGAGCATGCTCAGCATCTCCAGCCCGCTGACCCGCGGCATCTGGATGTCCAGGAACACCACGTCCGGCGCCTGCCGGTTGATGGCGCCGATGGCCTCGATGGCGTTGGCGCATTCGCCGACGACGCGGATGTCGGCAGCCTCCTCCAGCATCCGGCGCAGTTCCTCCCGCGCCAGCGGCTCGTCGTCGACGATCAGGATGTTCATCATGGGAGGACGATCTGGCAGTGGGCCGTCATGCGGGCACGGTCTCTTCGATGGGCAGGGGCAGGCGCAGGGTGACGCGGGTGAAGACGTCGGGGTCGCAGGCGATGGAGACGCCATACGCCTCGCCATAGCGGTTGCGGATGCGGCGGTCGACGATGGTCATGCCCAGCCCGTCGCCGCCCGGCTTGGCCTCGTACAGTCCGGCATTGTCCTCCACCGACAGCAGCAGGTCGCCGCCCTCCCGCCGCGCCGCGATGCGGACACGGCCGTCGTCCAGCAACTGCGCCGTGCCGTGCTTGATCGCGTTCTCCACCATCGGCTGGAGCGAGAAGGCCGGCATCGCCGCATGGCGCAGGTCGTCCGGCACGTCGATCTCCACCGCCAGCCGGCCGCTGAAGCGCGCCAGCTCGATCTGCAGATAGGCGCTGACATGCTCCACCTCGTCGGCCAGGGTCGCCGTCTCGCTGGGTCGCTTCAGGTTCTTGCGGAAGAAGGTGGACAGGTTCTGCACCAGCTGGCGCGCCCGTTCCGGATCGTTGCGGATGACGGCGGAAATGGTGTTCAGCGCGTTGAACAGGAAATGCGGGTTCACCTGCGCATGCAGCAGCTTGATCTCCGACTGCGCCAGCAGGGCCTTCTGCTGCTCGTAGCGGCCGGCCAGGATCTGGTTGGACAGCAGGCGGGCGACGCCCTCGCCCAGCGTCCGGTTGATGGTGGAGAAGATCTTGGTCTTCGGCTCGTACAGCTTGATCGTGCCGATCACCCCGCCGTCCTCGCCCACCAGCGGGATGACCAGCGCCGCCCCCAGCCGGCAGGTCGGGCTGATCGAGCAGCGATAGGCGACCTCGTTGCCGTCGGCATAGATCACCTGGTTGTTGGCGATGGCCTGATGGGTCTGGCGCGAGCTGATCGGCGTGCCGGGCAGGTGATGGTCGTCGCCGATGCCGATGAAGGCCAGCAGCTTCTCCCGGTCGGTGATGGCGACCGCGCCGACGCCGGTCTCCTCATAGATGATGCGGGCGACGCGGGTGCTGTTCTCGCTGTTGAAGCCGCCGCGCAGCACGCCGTCGCAGCGCGCGGCGATCTTCAGCGCCTTGGCGGAAAAGGCGCTGGACTGCTTCTCGTCCAGGACGCGCCGCTCCAGCAGGATGCGCATGAACAGCGCCGCCCCCAGCGTGTTGGCGACGATCATCGGGGCGGCGACCACCTCGACCAGATGCACCGCCGCCTCGAACGGCCGGGCCACCGCCAGGATGATGAGCATCTGCACCACCTCCGCGATGAAGGTGACGGCGCCGACGCGCAGCGGGTTGAACAGCGGCTCGATCCGGCCTTGGCGCACCATGTGGCGGTGGACCAGACCGCCGATCAGCCCCTCCGCCATGGTGGAGATGGCGCAGGCCAGCGCCGACATGCCGCCCAGCGAATAGCGATGCATGCCGCCGGTCAGCCCGACCGCCAGCCCCACCGACGGCCCGCCGAAGATGCCGCCCAGCACCGCGCCGATGGCCCGGGTGTTGGCGATGCTGTCGTCGATGTGCAGGCCGAAGTAAGTGCCCATGATGCAGAAGATCGAGAAGATCACGTAGCAGGCCAGCTTGTGCGGCCAGCGCACCGTCACATGGGTCAGCGGCAGGAACAGCGGCGTCCGGCTCAGCAGATAGGCGATCACCAGATAGACGCACATCTGCTGAAGCAGGGAGAGGATCAGGGTGAAGGGTTCGACAGGCATGGCGGCATTCCCGGCAGCCGCCGCGGACATCGGGCGCTGCTCGGCCGCCATCCTACATCAGCATGCCGTCCCCGCCGATGGGACATCCTTGCATCTCTGGCAGCGGGGAGCGGCGTCACCGCCGATGCGAAGCCGGATGCAAAAGCGCCAACGAGGGCGTGACCGCGCCGCGCATCGCCGCCTCCCATTCCGTCATGGTGACGAAGCGATATCCCTGCCGCTCTCCCTCTTCCAGAATCGCCGGCAGGGCCGCGACCGTGGCGGCCTTCGTGCTGTGCATCAGCACGACCGCCCCGGGCGCCAGCCGCTCGACCACGCGGCGGCGGATGATGTCGGGACCGGTGTCCTTCCAGTCCTGGCTGTCGGCGGTCCACAGCACCGTCGCCATGCCATGGCTGCGCGCCAGATGCGCCAGCGCGTCGTCGACATCGCCGTAGGGCGGCCGGAACCAGGTTGCCGTCACCCCGACGGAGGCCAGCGCCGCTTCCGCCTGCGCCAGATTCCACTCGCGCTGGGCCGGCTTGAGGTCGGTGGTCATCGGGTGGGTCTGGGTGTGGCTGCCGACCTCGTTGCCCGACGCCGCGACCAGCCGGGCGATGTCGCGGTGGGCCGGGATCTTGGCGCCGATGTAGAAGAAGGTCGCCTTCGCCCCATGGGCCCGCAGGATGTCGAGGATGCGCGGGTCGTTGGCGTCCGGCCCGTCGTCGATGGTCAGCGCCACCACCCTGGTCCCCGGCAGCGTCGGATCCACCTGCTCGAGGTCGAGGTCCGACCCCGGGATCAGATGCGCCGTCACGAAGGGAGCGGCGCCATGGGTGGCGGCATAGCTGCGCGGTCCAGCCACGGCTGAGCCGGGCAACGTGGAGACGGGCAGTGCCGCCACCAGCCCCAGCAGAAGGACGGCGCGGCGGAGAAGGGTCATCATCGCAAGGCACGCAGCGGAAGGTCGGCGCCCCTCTACTCCTTATAAAGGGGTAGGGCGGGCTTGGTGCGCGAGCTTTGCTCCCGGCGGCGACGATGGACAAGCGATTTCTTGCGGGCCGGACCAGCCCCCGGCACTCACCCGAACAGCCCCTTGTACGTCTCCCGAAGCAGGTTCTTCTGCACCTTGCCCATGGCGTTGCGCGGCAGTTCCTCCACGAAGGCCACCGCCTTCGGCACCTTGAAGTTGGCGAGCTGCTCCCTGCAGGCGCCGATCACCGCCGCCTCGTCCACCGTTCCGGCGCCCGCCCGGCGCAGCACCACCGCCATCACCGCCTCGCCGAAGTCGGGATGGGGCACGCCGATCACCGCCGACTCCACCACGCCGTCGATGGCGTCGATCACCGTCTCCACCTCCTTGGGGTAGACGTTGAAGCCGCCGGAGATCACCAGATCCTTGGCGCGGCCGATGATGTGGACATAGCCGCGTTCGTCGATGCGCCCGACGTCGCCGGTGATGAACCAGCCGCCGGGGCGGATTTCCTGCGCCGTCTTCTCCGGCATGCGCCAATAGCCGGAAAAGACGTTCGGTCCCTTCACCTCCAGCACGCCGATATCGCCATCGGCGACCGGCTCCCCCGTCTTCTCGTCCACCACCCGCACCGACACCTCGGGCAGGGGGAAGCCGACGGTGCCGGGGATGCGCTCGCCGTCCAGCGGATTGGAGGTGAGCATGCCGGTCTCGGTCATCCCATAGCGCTCCAGGATGGCGTGGCCGGTGCGCTCCTGGAATTCCCGATGGGTGTCGGCCAGCAGCGGGGCTGAGCCGCTGATGAACAGCCGCATGTGGGCCGCCGCCTCGCGGGTCAGGCGCGGGTCGGCCAGCAGGCGGGTGTAGAAGGTCGGCACTCCCATCATCACGGTCGCGCGCGGCAGCAGCCGGAAGACAGCGTCGGCATCGAACTTGGGCAGGAACAGCATGCCGGTGCCGTTCATCAGCACGCAGTTGGTGGCGACGAACAGCCCGTGGGTGTGAAAGATCGGCAGGGCGTGCAGCAGCACGTCGTCCGGCCGGAAGCCCCAGATGCGATGCAAGGTGGCGGCGTTGGAGGACAGGTTGCGGTGGCTCATCATCGCCCCCTTCGACCGCCCGGTGGTGCCGGAGGTGTAGAGGATCGCCGCCAGATCGTCCGCCGCGCAAGGCACCGTCGCGAACTCCGCATCCAGCCCCGCCGCCCGCTCGGCCAGGCTGCCGTCACCGTCGCTGCCCAGCGTCAGCAGGGTCCCGACCCCGGCCGCTTTCGCGGTGTCTGCCAGCGCCGCCGCATTGCCCGGCGTGCAGACGAAGAGCTTCGGCTCCGCATCGCCGAGGAAATAGCCGACCTCCGCCTTCGTATAGGCGGTGTTCAGCGGCAGATAGGCCGCCCCGGCGCGCAGGCAGGCGAGATAGAGGAAGACCGCCTCCGCCGACTTTTCCACCTGCACCGCCACGCGGTCGCCCTTGGCGACGCCCAGCTCCGCCAGCAGCCGGGCATAGCGCCCGCTGATCTCCATCAGGTCGCGGTAGCTGTAGCGGCGGCCGGACTCCAGCTCGATGAAGGGGGCGCCAGCATCGGCGGGAAAGCGCGCGGCGGCGATGTCGAAGAAGTTGTCGGTCATGCTCGGTCGGCCCCCAGCGGATCGGATCGCCCATCATATACCGGAGCGGGGGAGGGCGGGCACTGTGGGACGCCCCACATCGCCCCGCCCCGGACCGGACGGCGCGTTACGCCTCCCCGTCCGCCCCCTCCAGGATCGCGTCGATCTCCGCGCGCAGCCGCATCAGCCGGTCGCGGTTGTCGGGGTCGAGGTAGCGGAGCTGTTCGCGCACCACGGCGACGTCGCGCATGATCCGCTTCACGCTGGCCTGCAGGGACCGCATCGCCTCCTTCGGGCCGGGCTCCGGCGCAGCGGCTTTCGGGGCATCGGCCGCATCGGCACCGCCCTTGGCATGGTCGCGCTTGGCCTGCCGCACCGCCTTGACGCTCGCCCCCTCCTTGGCGCGCTCCCACAGCTCGGCGCGCAGCTCCGCCGGGGCGGCGGCGATCTCGATCATGACGGAGCGCGAGACATGGGCGAAGCCGGCCGCATACTCCTCCCGCATCTCCGCCGGCAGGCTCATGATCGCCAGCAGCTTGGTCACGTCGGTGCGGTCGCGCCCGACCACGGCGGCCAGCTCGTCATGGGTGTAGCCGTGCTTGTCGATCAGCCGGGCCAGCGCCGCGGCATATTCCACCGCGTTCAGGTCGACGCGCTGGACATTGTCGATCAGCCCGATCTCGTCCGGGTCGCCGGAGGTCAGGATGGCGAAGACCGTCTTGCGGCCCAGCATCTCGTGCGCGCGCACCCGGCGCTCGCCGCCGATCAGCAGATATTCGCCCTGGGGCAGCGGGCGGACCAGGATCGGGTTCTGCAGCCCATGCCGCTCGATGGAGGAGGCGAGGCTGCGCAGCTCCGCCTCGTCGAAATGGCGGCGGGGCTGGTCGGGGTTGCGGTGGACGCGGGCAAGGTCCAGCTCCACCACATGCGGGAAGCCGGCCGAGGTACCGAACAGCCGGTCGCTGCCCACCGTCAGCCCGCCCGCCATGGCGCCCCCCACGCCACCCGGCTCGGCGGCGGTACCCAGCAGTTCGCGGGTCTTGCGTTCGAACTTACGCGACATGGACGCCCTCCCGGTTCTGGGCATAGGCGCGGATCTGGCGCGCCACCTCGCGGAAGGTCTCGGCCCCCGGCGCCTTCGGATCGCCCGCCAGCGTGATCATGCCGGCCGCCGCCGCCTTGCCATAGACGGTCGCGCGCGGGATGGGGTCGAAGACCGGCACCTGATCGGCGTAGGACTCCATCAGCTCCTGCAACGTCGCTCGGTCCTGGGTCAGCCGGTCGTTGTACATGGTCGGGATGATGCCGGCGATGCGCAAGCTGGGGTTCACCCGGCGGCGGATGCGGCCGATGGTGTCGACCAGCCGCTTGACGCCCAGCAGGGCCAGCGCCTCCGTCTGCACCGGCACCACCACCAGCTCCGCCGCCGACAGCGCGTTGGCGGTCACCAGCCCCAGATTCGGCGCGCAGTCCATCACCACGAAATCATAGGCGTGGCGCACCTCGTCCAGCTTCTCCCGCAGGATCAGCCCGCCGGTGGAATCCGCCGCCAGCTCCACGTCGGCGTCGGCCAGCGACAGCCCGGCCGGCGCGAGGTCCAGCCCGCGCTCCGCCGTGGGCATGATGACCGAGGTCAGCGGCTCTTCGGAGCGCAGCACGTAATAGAGTGTCTTGCGCTGCTGCTCCAAAGCGACGATGGCGGCGTTGCCGATGCCGACATGGACGGTGGCGTTGCTCTGCGAATCGCAGTCGATCAGCAGCACCCGCGCCCCGCCCTCCGTCAGGGCATAGGCCAGGTTGACGGCGGTGGCGGTCTTGCCGACGCCGCCCTTCTGGTTGGCGACCGCCAGATATGTGGCGACGCGGGGACGCTCGTCCGCCTTGTGGCGGGTCAGGAAATCGACCAGCTGCTGCGGGATGCGCTCCGCCCCGCTTTCCCAGCGGCTGATCCGCGCCTTGGTATAGCTGCGGCCAAGCTGCGCGTTCAGCCATTCGGCGAACTGCGTCTGGTTCTCGCCGCGACGCTCGCGCAACTGGCGCATGTCGTCGCCCCCAATCGACAGCATTCCCGTCATTCCCCCTCGACTCCGGCCCCGATATGGACGACCACACGGGTGGGCGGAGTCTGAGCAAGTTGCCGGAACTTTGTCAATGGAGGGCACGGTGAGTTGCCACAACAATCACCCCGGAACCGGCCCGCCCGCCCGCAACTCGGTGAAGACGCGGCTGATCTCTGGAAAGCGGTCCTTCACCCGCCGGTCGATGCGGGCGATAGCCTTCTCCACCTCGCCGGCGCTCACCTCGTCCCGCAGGTCGAGGCTGAGATTGACGATCACCACCTCCGGGCCGAGATGGGTGGTCAGCACCTCGTTGACGCGCTCGATGGCGGGCTCCTCCCGCAGCAGGGCGCGCACCCCGCGGACCAGATCGGGACGGGCCGACTCGCCGATCAGCAGGCTCTTCGTCTCATAGGCGAGGAAACCGGCGGTGACCGCAAGCACCAGCCCGATCAGCACCGACCCGATGCCGTCGAACACCGGCTGGTCCAGCAGCAGGTCGGCGGACAGGCAGGCGGCGGCGATGATCAGGCCGACCAGGGCGGCGCTGTCCTCGAACAGCACCATGAAGACGGTGGGGTCCTTGCTGGCCTGGACGGTCTCGAAGATGCCGGCCTTGCCGCGGCCGGCGTTGAAGGCGCGCAGCGCCACCAGCCAGCTGATCCCCTCCATCACCACGGCGACGCCGAGCACGACGAAGTTGATCCAGGGCGATTGGACCGGCTCGGGGTGCAGGATCTTCTCCACCCCTTCATAGATCGACACCACCGCCCCGCCGGCGAAGATCACCAGCGCCACGACGAAGGTCCAGAAATACAGCTCGCGCGCGTAGCCGAAGGGGTGGCGGTCGTCGGGCGGCTTCCTGGAGCGCTTCAGCCCGACCAGCATCAGCGCCTCGTTCCCGCTGTCGACCAGGGAATGGACCGCCTCGCTCAGCATGGAGGAGCTGCCGGTCAGCGCCGCCGCCACGAACTTCGTGACGGTGATGGCGAGGTTGGCGGCGATGGCCGCCAGGACCACCTTCGCCGATTCCGCCCCCGATCCACCCACCGAAGTGGTCATCGCTTCCTGCGCCATGGTCCCCCGCCTGTTCAGCCCCGTGGGCAAACAACTCCGCCGCTGCCGCACGGTTCCACCGGGATCGGAGCACCTGAACCTTGGTGACGCCCCGATGGGACACCCTGCCGTCGGGTTTGAACTTTGGTGACGCTCCCATCCAAACCGACTCGGCATGACTCCTGAACTTTGGTGACGCCCCGCCGGAATGTCGGGCGCCACGGTTTGAACTTTGGTGACGCCGGCGGCCCCGGATCGACTCGACCGCGCGTTTGAACTTTGGTGACGCTCCGACCATGGAAGGGGCGATGAAGGGCCACAAAACCCGGAAAGCCCACCTCCACACCTGTCGGCTGGATTCCCGCGAAGGCGGGAATCCAGCCGACTCGGGAGTTTCCATGCGGCGTTCCGTGGATCCCCACCTTCGCGGGGACAACGAGTAAGTCGTTGAATTTAAATAATGAAGTGATGAAGGACCATCATCCGGCCACTCAGCAGACACCAAACAAGGCCCGGCAAGACCACCGCGCCTTACCCGCTGGAATCCTTGAACTTTGGTGACGCCCATCGCGACTCAGGTGGTCCGGATCACCGCGACTCGTCAGCCCAGGCGTCACCAAGGTTCAAGCCGGCAAGGCATCGGACGCCGCGATTCGTCCACAGGCCCCCCGTTTTTCCCCCTGAACTCTGGTGACGCCATCCTTGAACTGTGGTGACGCGACTCGGACTTATCCCCTGAACCTTGGTGACGAATCTAATAGTTGGTTCCAAATAGCTTCCAATTAGCCTGCGTCACTAAGGTTCAAATTGCCTTCGGCGCGATCCGGAGTGTTGTATCTGGCAGGTTCGGTCATCCGGCGGTCACAAGACGGTCATGGAGGCCAGAAACGAATGGCCAGGAACTGATGGCCAAACGCGGGTGACCAGGAAAGGGAGGGCGGCATGGGCAGCATTCATCGGTTGATCGAGACTCACGGCCGTGACGGTGCGCTGGCCCTCGTTTCGGACGAGGAACGGCCGCTGATCGACATCGCCGCCGCGGTCCAGGCGGCCGAAAACGGCAAGCTCGGCATCACCTATGCCGGATTCTGCCAGACGGCGCTGCCCCACCGCCAGCTTCCCGACGATCAGCATTGGGAACGGCCGGGCCACAAGGTCAAGCTGGTGATCCAGCCTGGCGTGATCGAGGATCGCAACGGCGTCACCCGCCGAATCGGCGTGCCCTACGGCAGCCGGGCGCGCATGATCCTGCTCTATCTCCAGACCCGCGCCATCCAGACCGGCAATCCGGAGGTGGAGCTTGGCGGCTCCATGCATGACTGGCTGAAGCGGATGGACATTCCGATCTGCGGCAAGGCCTATCGCGATGTGGAGGATCAGGCCGCGCGCCTGTCCGCCTGCCATCTGACCTTCTTCACCGACGCCGATGGCGGCCGGCGGCAGAGCAAGGAATCGATCGTCGCCGACGCCATCCAGCTGCGCCGGCCCGACGACCGCCAGGGAACCCTGTTCACCGAGACGGTCCGCCTCAGCGACAGCTTCTTCAAGGCCCTGCGCGAACATCCGGTTCCGGTGGCGGAAGAGGCGCTGAAGGCGATCAGCGGCAAGTCGATGGCGCTCGACGTCTATATCTGGCTGGCCTACCGGCTGCATTCGCTGGAAAAGCCGACCCCGATCACCTGGGCGGCGCTGCACGGCCAGTTCGGCGCCGGCTATGCCCTGGTCCGCCAGTTCAAGACCAAGTTCATCCCGAACCTGAAATACGCCATGGCCGCCTACCCCGACGCCCGTGTCGAAGAAGCGGCCGAAGGGCTGATCCTCTACCCGTCCCGCCCGCCGATCAACGAACGGGCGATGGCACGCATCGCGTGAAGAGCCGCTGAACTTTGGTGACGGTGGGCGATTACGGTCTTGAACTCTGGTGACGCTTCAGGCTCTAGGATGCCCGTCACCAGAGTTCAGGACCCGAACAGTCAGGCATCCGCGGATTTCAACCCCACGCTTATCCCTTCGCCCGGTTTGTGATAGGAAAAATAACCTGTCAGAGAATCCGGGAGAACGCGCGTGTCCAGCCGGGTGCCATCGTTACCGCTCCTGTCTCCGTACGATGCTCCCGGCTGTGAGTTGAACAGTGAAACAGGTCTGAAATCCTGTTTCACGCTGTTTCAAACGTTCCATTCCCCCTCCGCTCTGGGCGCGGCGAAGGGGGAACGGCCGCTACGCCCGGCCGCCGGAGACATCCCGCAGATGGCTGCGCGGCAGCGTCCCGTTCAGCCCGTCCACTCCGGTCTGCACCGCACGGGCAAGGGCGGTGCGGGCCAGCACCACCAGCAGGTCGGTCTGGGTGACCATGCCGAGCACCCGGCGGTCCTGGTCGACGATCACCACGTCATGGGTCCGCCCGTCCGACAGGCGGCCCAGCAGGCGGAAGACCGGCGTGTCGGGAAGCTCGGTTGCCGCCGGCACCATGACGCCGGCGACGCGGGCGCCGCTGCGGCCGGTGTCGCCATGCGACAGCTGTTCGTGCCCGACGATGCCGACGACGGCGTTCCGGGCATCCACCACCGGCAGGGTGCGGAATCCATGCTCCAGCAGCCGGGCGCGGGCCACCTGAGGGTGGGTGTCCGGCGTGACCGAAATGACGTCGCGGGACATGATGTCCCGGCAGCTGATGTCGGCATGCAGCCGTTCCAGCGCATGCAGCTCGGCATTGACCAGCAGGGCGCCGAGATCCTCGCGGCTGACGTCCAGCGTCTCGGCCAGCCGGCGCAATGCGACGTCCACGTCGCCCTGGGTCAGGCCGGGGCGCAGCTGCGGCGGCGGATCGCTGGTGCGGTGGGTGTTCACCGCCTTGTGGGGATAGCGGTGGCCGGACAGCCGGTGGAACATCAGCCCGGCGATCAGCAGCAGGATGGAGTTCACCGCGACGGGGAAGAAGGCGAACTTGATCCCCATCTCCGCCACCGCCGGCCCACCCAGCACCGCGGTCAGGGCGGCGGCCCCGCCCGGCGGGTGGAGGCAGCGGGTCAGCGACATGGTGGCGATGGCCAGCGCCACCGCCGCGCCACCGGCCAGCATCGGGTCGGGGATGACGGCGGCGACCAGCACCCCGACCACGGCCGACAACGTGTTGCCGCCGACGATCGACCAGGGCTGGGCCAGCGGGCTGGCCGGCACGGCGAACAGCAGCACCGCCGACGCCCCCATCGGCGCCACCAGGACCGGCGCGCTGGACATGTAGGTCAGCATGTTGCGGCAGAGCAGCCCGGTCGCGGCGATGCCCAGCAGCGCGCCGCAGCAGGCGATCATGCGGTCGCGCAGCGTGGCGCCGGGCAGGATCGGCCGGAACACAAGCTCCCCCATCCCGCCAGACGCTTGCGCAAGGCGGCAAGCTTTCCCCTCGTCATTCGGTCCCCATTCCCCTGATTACGCACTCGGCAGTCTGCCTGTTTCATCGGCAAAGTCGGGGCAGGCTAAAACCTCAACAGAACTTGAGGTCAAGCGGAAATACCGCCAGACTGGCGGGACGGAGGGTTGCGGAAACGGGGAGGGGGCTGGGATGCTGTCGCTGGAGGACTATGACAAGGACCTGACGGTGGGCGAGGTGGCGCGCCGGTCGGGCGTCGCGGTCTCGACCATCCATTTCTACGAGGCGCAGGGGCTGATCCACAGCTGGCGCAATGCCGGCAACCAGCGCCGCTTTACCCGCGACGTTCTGCGGCGGGTGGCGGTGATCAAGGTGGCGCAGCGGCTGGGCATCTCGCTCGCCTCCATCGCCGACGCACTGAACGCCCTGCCGGAGGACCGCACGCCGACCACCGCCGACTGGCAACGGATGTCGGAGCGCTGGCGGCAGGAGTTGGACGAGCGCATCACCAAGCTGACGAAGCTGCGCGACAATCTCGATGGCTGCATCGGCTGCGGCTGCCTGTCGATCCGCGACTGCCCGCTGCGGAACCCGTGGGACGAGCTGGGGGATGGCGGCGCCGGGCCGCGCCTGCTGGATCCGTCGTGAGGATCGCGGCCCGGCGCCATTCCCCTGTGCGGTCAGTCCACCGTCAGGGTCAGGGTACCCATGGTGCCATAGCGGGCGACCGACCGGCTGCCCGGCTGGACGAAGACGGTGCCGGTGCAGGAGCCGGTGGTGACCACCTCGCCGGCATGCAGGCCGCCGAAGCTGCGAGCGCCGACATTGGCCATCCACACCAGCAGCCGCACCGGGTCGCCGGCGCTGTTGCCGCCGACCGTCTCCACCTTGGTCTCGCCGTCGACCTCAAGCGTCACCGCCTCCGTGAGCGGGTCGAGGGCGCGCCAGTCGGCGATGGCCGGGCCGACGATCAGCGCGCCGTGGTTGAACTGGTCCGCCATGTGGCTGAGCCGGTCCTGGCTGCCGAAGCCGGTGAAGCGGGTGTCGACGATCTCCCAGGCCGGATGGACCGAAGCCACGGCGTCCAGGACCTCGTCCCGCGTGTAGGGCTGCTCGCGCGCCGGCAGGTCGCGGCCGAAGCGGTAGGCGATCTCCGCCTCCACCCCGATGACCTGGAACATGTTGGCCGGCAGATGGCCGGTGCCCTCGAAGACGGTGGCGGCGTTGATCGGCGCGCGGAAGGGCTCGGCGTCGGGCGTGGCGGCGCCGACCTTCCAGGCGGTGACGGGACCCAGGCGGCGGGCGACGGCGTCCTGGATCGCATAGGCCTCCGCCTCGTCGGCGGGGCGGCTTTCCAGCCCGGTCAGCCACTTGCGGGTCTCGCGCGCCGCGATCAGGGCCTCGACGGTATCGGTCATGATGACAGGTCTCTGTGGTGGATTGAAGGAGAGGGGGCGCCGCAGGATTGGCGGACGACCAGCCGGCTCGGCAGGATGATCCGCTCGGGCGGGCCCTGCGGGTCGGCGATTCGGCGCAGGAGCAGGCGGGCGGCTTCCTGCCCGATCTGCCTTGCGGATGTGGCGACGGTGGTGAGCGCCGGGCGGCTGAGTGCTGCCTCCGGCACGTCGTCGAAGCCGGTGACGGCCAGATCGCGCCCGGCCCTGAGGCCGCGCGCCTCCAGCCCCAGCATCAGCCCCAGCGCCACCACGTCGTTGTAGCACAGGGCCGCCGTCGGGGCCTGCGGCCGATTGAGCAGATCGTCCGCCACCTCGGCACCCGCCCGCCGGGTCAGCGGGCAGCGCAGGACCAGATCGTCGGCCAGCCCATGCCGCCGCATCGCCGCGGTGAAGCCGGCATGGCGGGCCACATAGGCGGAATGGTCCAGCGTCCCGCCGACGAAGGCGATCCGGCGATGGCCCAGCGCGACCAGATGACCGACGACCGTCTCCACGCCCGCTTGGTAATCGACGCCGGCATAGTCGCGGCCCCGATCGGAGACGAAGCGCAGGGCCTGTACGCAGGGCAGGCGCCAGAGGTCCAGCCGGTCCAGCAGCTCGCCTTGCGTTCCGGCGGCGGGGCAGAGGATCACGCCGTCGACATTGTGTTCCCGCATCCGCTGCAGGAAACGCTCCTGCCGCTCCGGCTGCTCGGCGGTGTTGGCGATGAAGGCGACGAAGCCCTCGGCGTCCAGCACATCGTCCATCCCCGCCGTCAGCTCGGCATAGAAGGGGTTGTTCAGTTCGCAGACCAGCAGCCCGACCGTCTGTGTGCGGGCGGCGCGCAGGGTGGCGGCGCCGCGGTTGTAGATGTAGCCCAGCGCCGCCATGGCCGCCTGGACCCGCTCCCGCGTCTCCGCCGCCACCAGCGGGCTACCGCGCAGCACCAGCGACACCGTCGACCGCGACACCCCGGCATGGCCGGCGACCTCCGTCAGGGTGATGCGGTCGTTTCCCGGTCTGCTGCTATCCGGCGATCTGGCCACGCTGGCGGGGCCTCACACCACGGCGGTCGGCAAGGGCCGGCCGGCGAAGAAGGCTTCCAGATTGTCCAGCACCAGCTGGCCCATCGCCGTGCGTGTCTCCACCGTGGCGCTGGCCTGATGCGGCTGCAGGACCACGTTGTCGAGGCCGTAGAATCCCTCCGGCACGTTGGGTTCGTCGGCGAAGACGTCCAGCCCGGCCCCGCCGATCCGGCCTTCGGTCAGCGCCGCCAGCAGTTCCGGCTCGTCCACCACGCTGCCGCGGGCGACGTTGACCAGCAGGCCATCGGGACCCAGCGCGTCCAGCACGGCGCGTCCGACCATGTTGCGGGCGTCCGGCCCGGCCGAGGCTGCGACCACCAGGATGTCGCACTCGCGCGCCAGATCGACCGGCGAGGCGACGAAGCGGTAGGACACGCCCTCGCGCGGCTTGCGGTTGGTGTAGGCGATGGTCATGCCGAAGGCCTCGGCGCGCTTGGCGATGGCCTCGCCGATGCGGCCCAGCCCCAACACGCCCAGCCGCTTGCCGCTGACCTTGCGGGCGAGCGGCAGCTTGCCCTTCGGCCATTGCCCGGCCCGGACGAAGCGGTCGCCCACCATCATCCGGCGCGAGGCGGCGATCAGCAGCCCGATGGCGAGGTCCGCCACGTCGTCGGTCAGCACGTCGGGCGTGTTGGTGACGCGCACGCCGCGGCCGCGGCAATGCTCCAGGTCGACCGCGTCGGTGCCGACGCCGTTGATGGCGACGATCCCCAGCTTGGGCAGGGCGTCGACCACAGCGTTCTTCACGCCGGTCCCACCGCCGGTGACGACGGCGCGCACCCGGTCGGCCAGCCCGGCGACCAGCCGGTCGCGATCGGGGGCCGCCGACAGGCGGTGGACGGTGTAGGCCGCGTCCAGCGCCTGCTCGATGGCGGGCATCATGGGTTCGACGAGGAGGATTTCGGGCTTCATCACGACTGTCCTTGGTGGAACGAAAGGTCCTCAATGGGCCAGAATCTGGCCGAGGAAGCTCCGCGTCCGCTCCGATTTCGGGGCGGTGAAGAACTCCTCAGGCGTGTTCTGCTCGACGATCTCGCCGCGGTCCATGAAGATCACGCGGTGGGCGACCGACTTGGCGAATCCCATCTCGTGCGTCACGCACAGCATGGTCATGCCGTCTTCCGCCAATCCGATCATGGTGTCCAGCACCTCCTTGACCATTTCGGGGTCGAGCGCGGAGGTCGGCTCGTCGAACAGCATCACCTTCGGGTTCATGCAGAGCGACCGGGCGATGGCGACGCGCTGCTGCTGGCCGCCCGACAGCTGGCCGGGATACTTGTCCGCTTGTTCGGGGATGCGTACCCGCTCCAGATAGCGGATGGCGGTGGCCTTCGCCTCGTCCTTGGTCACGCCTCGCACTTTCAAGGGCGCCAGCATGCAGTTCTCCAGCACGGTCAGGTGCGGGAACAGGTTGAAGCTCTGGAACACCATGCCGACCTCCCGCCGCACGGTGTCGAGCTGGCGGTGGTGCGGCCCAAGCTCGACACCGTTGACGGTGATGCGGCCCTTCTGGTGGCGCTCCAGCTGGTTGATGCAGCGGATCAGGGTCGATTTCCCCGATCCGGACGGGCCGCAGATGACGATCCGCTCGCCCCGGTGGACCTCCAGGTCGATGTCCTTCAGCACCTGGAAGTGATCGTACCATTTCTGGACGCCTTCCATGCGGATGACGACATCCGCGCTCATCGGTCCGGACGCCACTGCCATGGTCTTACCCTCCACCGGGGACATGCGGTTGCTTCAAGCTCAGGACTTGCCGGACGTGACCGCCGCCGGCAGGTCGGTGCCCAGCCACTTCTGATGGACGGCGTTCAGCTCCCCGTTCTTCTTCACCGTGTCGAGGAAGCCGTTGACCCAGGCCTGCAGCTTGTCCTGGCCCTGGCGCATGGCCACACCCTGCACCTGGCTCCTCAGCACGAACTTCATCTCGTAGTTGGCCTGCGGCGCCATCGTCTTGATCTGCTGCGCCACCACGTTGCTGACGCCCAGCGCATCGACCTGACCCGACAGCAGGGCCTGCACGGCGCTGGCGTCGTCGTCGAAGCGCATGATGCGGGCATCCTTCGGCGCCGCCGCGGTCAGCGACTGGTCCTGGGTGCTGGCGCGGGCGACGCCGGCGCTCTTGCCCGACAGATCCTCCGCCTTGGCAATCGGCGACTTCTGCGGGGCGAGCAGCCCGATCTCGATGGCGGCGTAGGGGTCGGAGAAGGCGACCTGCTTGGCGCGTTCCGGCGTGATACCGAGCGAGGCGACCAGCACGTCCACCTTGCCGGTCAGCAGGTAGGGGATGCGGTTCGGCCCGGTGACCGGCACGATGTCCACCGGCACGCCCATGTGCTTGGCCATCAGCTTGGCGACGTCGGCGTCATAGCCGTCCGGCTTGCCGTCGCTGCTGGTGATGCCGAAGGGCGGGAAGTCGACCAGCATGCCGACGGTCAGCTTGCCCTTGCCCTTGATGTCCTCGACGCTCTGGGCCTGCGCGGTGGCGGTGAGGCCAATTGTGGCGGTCAGCAGGGCGCCGGCGACGATCAGGCGGCGGGTGACGGTGAAGGCCATCTTTGTTTCCTCCGGGTGATTTTAGGGGTTTCAACGCGTTGGAGCGGCGTAGCGGGCTTCCAGACGCTGGCTCAACAGCGACAGCGGCCAGCACAGCGCGAAATAGATCGCGGCGACGATGCCGAAGACCAGGAAGGGCTGGAAGGTGGCGTTGTTGACGATCTGGCCGGCGCGGGTCAACTCGACGAAGCCGATGATGGCGGCGAGCGAGGTGCCCTTGATGACCTGGACCAGATAGCCGACGGTGGGCGGCACCGCGACCTTTACCGCCTGCGGCAGAATCACGTAGCGCATCAGGCCGGGATAGCGCAGGCCGAGCGCCGACGCCGCCTCCCACTGGCCCTTGGGCACCGACTGGATGCAACCGCGCCAGATCTCGCCCAGGAAGGCGCTGGTGTTCAGCGTCAGGCCGAGTGCAGCGGCGACCCACGGGCTCATGTCGATGCCCACGACGGTGGCGCCGAAGAAGACCAGGAACAGCTGCATCAGCAGCGGCGTGCCCTGGAAGATCTGGATGTAGCCGGTCGCCAGCCAGCGCAGCGGCTTCACGTCCGACGTGCGGCCGAGCGCCACGAACAGGCCGACGATGCCGCCGCCGATGAAGGCGATGGCCGACAGCAGCAGCGTCCATTGCACGGCGCTCAGCAGGAACAGGAACTCGTTGTATCCGAAGGCGCGGATCATCTTGCGGCCTCCTTCAGCGCCGGTCGACGGAGTAGGCGAAGGCCAGCCGGTAGATGCCGGCGAACAGGGCCGAGAACATCAGCGCCAGCACCAGATAGATGCCGGTCACGACGATGTAGATCTCGAAGCTGCGGAAGGTCTGCGACTGGATGTTGTTGGCGACCGACGTCAGCTCGTCCGCGGAGATGGCGGACACGATGCTGGAACTCAGCATCAGCAGGATGAACTGGCTGGTCAGCGCCGGATAGACCGTGCGCAACGCCGGCTTCAGCACGACGTAGCGGAAGACCTGCAGCGGCCTCAGCCCCAGCGCCAGACCGGCCTCGATCTGGCCCTTGTGGATGGATTCGATGCCGGCGCGGATGATTTCGGTGGCATAGGCGCCGACATTGACGACCATCGCGATAAGCGCCGCCACGTCCGGCGACAGCCTGAGGCCGACGGTCGGCAGCCCGAAGAAGATCAGGAAGATCTGGACCAGGAAGGGCGTGTTGCGGATGACCTCGATATAGGCGTTGATCAGCCAGCGCACCGGCTTCGGACCCGAGGTCTTGCCCAGCGCGCAGAGGATGGCGACCACCAGCCCGATGGCCATGGCGCCGAACGACAGCTTGATCGTCAGCCAGGCCCCGCCCAGCAGCATGTCCCACGACGCGAACACCGCGTCGAATTGAAAATCGTAGGTCACGGGCGTTCCTCCGCACCCGCGTCGCGCCGGCTTGTCCAAGGGCCGGCATCGCGCGGATCGCCTTTGTCCGTCGGGCGTCCATCCGGGATCGTCGCCCGGCGCCATCGACTGGGCCGCGGCGGCTTCGCTGTCGCCGTCCGGTGCCCCTCAGTCTTTGGACAGGCTAATTGGATCGATCCAAATACGCAACGGAAAATGAGGAGAGTCGTGACAATTCGTGTACCAGACGTTCGGCGGGGCCTTGCATGGACGGGTGGCGAAACCTTCCCCTGCGACCGGACGTTTCATCGGCAGCCGGAGAGTGTCGCCCGGCCCGTCCATCAGCACGACCATCAGCACGACCATCAGCATGAGGAGTGCCGCCCGCCATGACCGCCAGACAAAGCGCTTCTCCGGGCTCCGCCCCGAGGAATGCCGCGGTGAGCAGCCTCGTGCCCGCCCGGATGGACCGGCTGCCCTGGGCCCGCTTCCATTGGATGGTGGTGGTCGGGCTGGGCGTCAGCTGGATCCTGGACGGCATCGAAATCCAGCTGATCTCGGCCTCCGGCTACAAGGAAAGCCTGGGGATGTCGAGTGCGGAGGTCGGGCTCGCCGGAACCATCTATCTGATCGGGCAGGTGGTCGGGGCGCTGGTCTTCGGGCGGCTGACCGACCGCTGGGGGCGCAAGCGGCTGTTCATCACCACGCTGGCGATCTACCTGATCGCGTCGGGCATCGCCGGCTTCGCCTGGACGCCATGGTTCCTATATTTCTGGCGCTTCGTCGCCGGGATGGGGATCGGCGGCGAATATGCCGCCATCAATTCCGCCATCGACGAGTTGATCCCCGCCCGCTACCGCGGCCGTGTCGACATCGCCATCAACGGCACCTATTGGGGTGGTGCAATGATCGGCGCCGTCGGCAGCGTCTTCCTTCTCGACCATTCGCTGGTGCCGGAGGATCTCGGCTGGCGGATCGCCTTCTTCATCGGCCCGGTTCTGGGGCTGGCCATCATCTATCTGCGCCGCTTCATCCCGGAAAGCCCGCGCTGGATGGTCACCCACGGGAGGGAGGAGGAGGCCGAGCGTATCGTCGACGATATCGAGGCCAGCATCCGCGAGCAGGAAAGCCTCTGCCGCCGGTCGATCCGCGGCGGGCCATGTCGATCATTCCCGAGGATTCCGTATCCTACGCCCAGCTTGTGGACGTCTTCTTCCGGCAATACCCGTCCCGCACCTTCCTGGGCGTGACGATGATGGTCACGCAGTCCTTCCTCTACAATGCGATCTTCTTCACCTACGCCCTGGTCCTGCAGAATTTCTATCATCTCGACCCGTCGCGGACGGCGTTCTATTTCTTTCCCTTCGCCGCCGGCAACCTGATCGGTCCGCTGCTGCTGGGACCGCTGTTCGACACGGTGGGGCGGCGGCGGATGATCTTCGGCACCTATCTGCTGGCGGGGGTCGTGCTGCTTGCGTCGGCAATCCTGTTCCGGCAGGGGGTGCTGACGGCGGACACGCACACGATCTTCTGGTGCGTCTCCTTCTTCTTCGCATCCGCCGGCGCATCGTCGGCCTATCTGACGGTCAGCGAGATCTTCCCGCTGGAGGTGCGGGCACAGGCCATCTCCTATTTCTTCGCCATCGCCCAGGTGGTGGGCTCCACCGGTCCGCTGCTGTTCGGCTGGCTGGTGGGGGAGGGAACGGAGCGCGATCCGCTGTTCTGGGGCTATGTGCTGGGGTCGGTGGTGATGATGTTCGGCGGCGTGGTCGCCCTGATCTACGGCGTCGATGCCGAAGGCAAGGGGCTGGAGGAGATCGCCGAACCGCTGACCAAGGCCGACCGCGACCGCGGGGTGGGGGCGGAGGCGGTGGAGACGACCTGACCGCCTCCTGTCATCTGCCGCCCATCATCCGGGATTGGCGGTTCCGGACGCGCGGGCGCCGTTCAGGAACAGCCGCACCGCCTGCCGGACATAGCGGTCGAGGTCGGGGATGGCCGGCGCGCTTTGCGGCAGGATCAGGCGGCGGATCAGCAGGTTGCCGGTGACCATGCCCAAGAAGGCCTGCGCGGCGGCGGCCGGATCCTCGATCTTCAAGGTGCCGCTGTCCGACAGGCGCTGCAGATATTCGGCGAGGCGGCGGATGGCGTTCTCCGGGCCGATGCGGAAGAACGCCTCGGCGATGTCCGGCACGCGGTCGCCTTCGGAGATCAGGATGCGGACTGTGCCGGTCGTCTCCTCGTTCAGCAGGGCCTTGACCAGATGCAGGGCGAAGGCGGTCAGCCCCGCCTCCGGCGTCACGCGGTCGTCGGCCTGGGCCGGGGCTAGGCCGGAGAGGATCATGGCGTTGTCCTCCTCCATGATCGCGCGGAACAGGCCCTCCTTGTCGCCGAAATGCTCGTACAGCGTGGCGCGGGACCCGCCGGCCACGGCGATGATGTCGCTGAGCGTGGTCTTCTCGAACCCCTTCTCGATGAACAGACGCCGGGCGGCTGTCAGGATCGCCTGCCGGCGCGCCAGTCCGCGCGGTCCGCAGGTGGCGGGGCCGGCAATGGTCCCGGCGGCGACATCGGCCTTGTGGCTGCTGTTCGTCATGATGCGCTTTCCTCCGGTGCGGCGGCGCCCGCGTCCGGTCTGATTATTCGTTCCACGCCGATGCGCGTGTACCACTGTAGAACGTCTGCACCGGGAGGGGAGCCTGGCGCGATCTGTAAAAAAGACGCAGGGCAAACCCTCTCCGGCAAGGTCATCGCGACAGCAGGATCGGCGTATTCGCCTTTGCCAGGACCGTCCGGGTCGTCCCGCCGAAGACGAACTCGCTGATCCGTGGCCGACCATAGGCGCCCATCACCAACAGATCGGCATCGACCTCGCGCGCATGGTCCAGCAGCACGGTGCCCGCATCGGTGCCTGGGCGCTGCTCCAGAACCACCTCCACCCCGTTGCGCGCCAGATGGCGCGACATGTCGGCCCCGGGATCGCCGCCGAGCAAGCCATTCGGCCGGGCTTCGGGCACCACGACCAGATGCACCATGTCCGCCGCAGTCAGGAAGGGCATGGCGAGCGCGATGGCGGTCGCAGCCTCGCGGCTGCCGTTCCAGCCGACGACGACGCGCCGGCCGATGCGGTGCGACGGCCAGCCCGCCGGCAGAAGCAGGGTGGGGCGCCCGGAGGCGAAGATCACATCCTCCGACAGGCTGAGCATCCGCGCCGGCCGGGCCGGCCGCAGCGGCGGGCCGACGATGGCGAGGCTGGCGTGGCGGGCATGGAGCATCAGCGCCTCGCCATCCTCATGGTCGGACAGGCGCCATTCGCCGCTGACGCCGGCATCGGCGACGATGCGGTCGAACAGCGTCCGCGCCTCCGCCGCCGCGTTGCGGGTGGTGCCATGATGCCGGCGCAGCATCGCTTCCAGTCCGCCGCCGCGGGCGAAGCCGCTGCCGGGCATCAGTTCCAGGCGGTTGGCGACAAAGGTGGCGATCAGGTGCGCCTGCCAGCTTCGCGCCAGGGCGGCGGCATAGGCCAGCCGGCCGGCCCGCTCCTCGTCCGCTTCGATGAAAACCACGATGTCCTTCGGCATTCCGGAAGAAGGTCCGGGGGCATTTCGAAAGCCTCATTCTTGGTGTTCGGTCGGGGGCGTTCCGATCCGGCCGGAGTGCCGTCAGGAGGCCGCCGGGGGCGGAGCGGTCCCGCGCAGGAACAGATGGACGCCGGCGCGCACATAGGCCTCCACCGCCGGCATATCGACCGGCCGGTCGGGCAGGATCAGCCGCTCCATCAGGAGGTTGCCGGTCACCATGCCGCAGAAGGCCTGCGCCGCCATATCGGCGTCGGCGATGCGGATCCGCCCCGCTTCGGCCAGTTCGCGCAGGCAGCCGGCGATCCGCTCGCGCGTCCGCTCCGGCCCGACGCGGACGAAGGTCTCGACAAGGTCGGGGACGCGCGCACCTTCGGAAATCAGCGTGCGCAGGATCGCCGTCGTCCGCGGTTCGGTCAGCGCATGCATGATGTGCAGGGCGATGCGGACCAGCCGCTCTTCCGGATCGGTGGTTTGCTCCAGGTCGCTGCCGGCGGGCGTGTCCAAGGCAAGGGCGTCCGGCGCCATGCCGTCCAGCACCCGGGCGCAATGTTCCTCCATCATGGCGCGGAACAGGCCGTCCTTGTCGCCGAAATGGGCATAGAGCGTCGTGCGCGACCCGCCTGCGAGCCGCAGCACATCGCTGAGCGACGTACCGGCATAGCCCTTCTCGACGAACAGCGCCGCGGCGGCATCCAGCAGCGCCCGGCAGCGCGCGTGTCCCCGCCCGCCCGTCCCGGCGCCGCAGTCCACCCCCTTGCATCCAGCCCCGTATCGGGCATTGCGGAACCCCCTTGCGCACTGCAGCATTCTGAATGTATCGTCTGGTACAGTGTACTGTATGAGACAGTACTAAGCAACGGGGATGTGCCGGACCACCCGCAGCCCGGACCGAAGGCCGGCCGATGGCTCCGGCGTAGCAGGGAGACGGGACCGCAGACGCGCGGCGCCGAGACGAGGAAAGAGATGTCTAGATCCAACTCATTCATGACGCTGGCCGCAGCGGCGGCGCTGATCGTGGTGCTCGCCGGTTGCAACCAGCAGAAGCAGGCGTCCGGCCAGCCCCAGGGCGGCGGCGGTCCGCCGGAAGTGTCGGTCCTCACCATCGAGCCGCAGCGCCTGCCGGTGACGACCGAGCTGCCGGGGCGCACCGCCGCCTATCGCGTGGCGGAAATCCGTCCGCAGGTCAGCGGCATCGTGCTGAAGCGCCTGTTCCGCGAGGGCAGCGACGTCAAGGCCGGCGACCAGCTCTACCAGATCGACCCCGCCACCTACGAGGCGTCGCTGGCCAGCGCCCAGGCTGACGTGCAGAAGGCGGAAGCGAACCTGCAGGCCGCCCGCAACAAGGCGGCGCGCTATGGCGATCTGGTCAAGAACAGCGTGGTCAGCAAGCAGGACTTCGACGACGTCCAGGCTTCGCTGAAGCAGAACGAGGCGCAGCTGGCCGCCGCCAAGGCCGCCTACAACCTCGCCAGCATCAACCTGAACTACACCAAGGTGTTCGCGCCGATCTCCGGCCGCATCGGCAAGTCGGCGGTGACGGAGGGTGCCCTGGTCACTTCCAACCAGGCGACGGCGCTCGCCACCATCCAGCAGTTCGACCCGATCTATGTCGACGTGACGCAGACCGCCTCGCAGCTGATGAAGCTGCGCGAGGACATGGAGACCGGCCGCATCCGCCCGGCGGAACCCGGCAAAATCCCGGTGACGCTGTTCCTGAACAGCAACGCCAGCGGCGACGACACCGCCTATCCGGCGAAGGGCGAACTGCAGTTCGCCGACGTGACGGTGGATGCGGGCACCAGCTCGGTCCAGCTGCGCGCAGTCTTCCCCAACCCGAATAAGGACTTGCTGCCCGGCCTGTTCGTCCGCGCCCGCGTGGAGCAGGGCGTCGCCGGGAACGCCATCACCGTCCCGCAGGCGGCGGTCAGCCGCGGGCCGGACGGCAGCGCCCGCGTCTGGGTGGTGGGCGCCGACAACAAGGCGGCCCAGCGCACGATCAAGACCGAACGCGCGGTCGGCAACGTCTGGCTGGTGTCGGACGGTCTGGCCGCTGGCGAGCGGGTGGTCGTCGAGGGGCTGCAGAAGGTCAAGCCGGGTGCCGAGGTGAAGCCGGTGCCGGCGCAGAACGCGCTGGCCGCGCTGCCCGAGAAGGCCGCTTCGGCCCGCTGATCCAGGACACCGTCCCCAGGAACCGCTCCCATGTCAAAATTCTTCATCGACCGGCCGGTCTTCGCCTGGGTCATCGCCATCGTCATCATGATGGCGGGCGCCCTGGCGATCCTGCGGCTGCCCGTCGAGCAGTATCCGAAGATCGCGCCGCCGACGGTGTCGATCACCGCCAGCTATCCCGGCGCCTCGGCCAAGACGCTGGAGGACACGGTCACCCAGGTCATCGAGCAGAAGATGACCGGGCTCGACCATTTCCGCTACATGTCCTCCAACAGCGACTCCTCCGGCAACGTCACCATCACCCTGACCTTCGAGCCGGAGGCCAACCCCGACATCGCCCAGGTCCAGGTGCAGAACAAGCTGCAGCTGGCCACGCCGCTTCTGCCGCAGGAGGTCCAGCAGCGCGGCATCCAGGTGTCGAAGGCCGGCAACGATTTCCTGCTGGTGGTCGGTTTCGTGTCGAGCGACGGGCGCCTCAGCCAGGGCGACATCGCCGACTACGTCACCTCCAACCTTCAGGACACGCTGAGCCGCGTCGAAGGCGTGGGCGACATCACCGTCTTCGGGCCGCAGCACGCCATGCGCATCTGGCTCGACCCCGACGCGCTGAACAACTTCGCCTTGACCACCACCGACGTCTCCAACGCGATCAAGACCCAGAACGCGCAGGTTTCCGCCGGCCAGCTCGGCGGCGCCCCGGCCATTCCGGGCCAGCAGATCAACGCCACCATCACCGCCCAGTCGCGCCTGCAGACGCCGGAGCAGTTCGGCGCCATCCTGCTGCGGGTGAACCCCGACGGATCCCAGGTGCGGCTGCGCGACGTGGCGCGGATCGAGATCGGGTCCGAGACCTACGAGATCAACGCCGCCTACAACGGCAAGCCGGCGGCCGGCGTCGGCATCAAGCTGGCGACCGGCGCGAATGCGCTGAACACCGCCGCCGCGGTCAAGGCACGGGTGGCTGAACTGCAGCCCTTCTTCCCGGCCGGCATCGAGGTCATCTACCCCTACGACACGACGCCCTTCGTCGAGCTGTCGATCCACGAGGTCGTCAAGACGCTGTTCGAGGCCATCGTCCTCGTCTTCGTCGTGATGTATCTGTTCCTGCAGAATTTCCGGGCGACGCTGATCCCGACCATCGCGGTTCCGGTGGTTCTGCTCGGCACCTTCGGCGTGCTGTCGCTCTTCGGCTTCTCGATCAACGTCCTGACGATGTTCGGCATGGTGCTGGCCATCGGCCTGCTGGTGGACGACGCCATCGTCGTGGTCGAGAATGTCGAGCGCGTGATGAGCGAGGAGGGGCTGCCCCCGCGCGAGGCGACGCGCAAGTCGATGGACCAGATCACCGGCGCGCTCGTCGGCATCGCGCTGGTGCTGTCGGCGGTGTTCGTGCCGATGGCCTTCTTCGGCGGGTCGGCCGGCGCCATCTACCGCCAGTTCTCGCTGACCATCGTGTCGGCGATGGCGCTGTCGGTGCTGGTCGCCCTGGTGCTGACCCCGGCGCTCTGCGCCACCATCCTGAAGCCCGTCGCGTCCGGTCATGGCCATGCCAAGAGGGGCTTCTTCGGCCTGTTCAACCGCGGCTTCGACGCCAGCAGCCGGGTCTATGTCCGCGGCGTGCGTGGTGCGGTGAACCGGCTGGGCCGCTATTTCGTCGCCTATCTGCTGATCCTCGGCGGGCTGGGCTATTTGTTCCTGCAGATGCCGTCCTCCTTCCTGCCGACGGAGGACCGCGGCCAGCTGTTCGTGCTGTGGTCGGCCCCGCCGAACGCCAGCGCCCAGCGCACGGCCGAGACCGCCAAGGCCGTCACCGCCCATTTCCTGGAAAAGGAGAAGGACAGCGTCGAGGGCCTGTTCACCATCGTCGGCTTCAACTTCTCCGGCCGCGGCCAGAATGCCGGCATGGCCTTCGTCCGGCTGAAGGACTGGAGCGAGCGCACCCAGCCGTCGCAGAAGCCGCAGGCCATCGCCGGCCGGGCTATGGGGGCGCTGTCGCGGCTGAAGGACGCCGTTGTCTTCGCCTTCCTGCCGCCGTCGGTCCCCGGCCTCGGCAACGCCACCGGCTTCGACCTGCAGCTGGTCGACCGCGGCGGGCTGGGCCATGACCGGCTGATGCAGGCGCGCAACCAGCTGCTGGGCATGGCGGCGCAGAACCCGAAGCTGGTCGGCGTCCGCCCCAACGGCCTGGAGGACACGCCGCAGTTCAAGCTGGATGTCGACCGCGAGAAGGCGAGCGCGCTCGGCCTGTCGCTCAGCGACATCAACACGACGCTGTCGGCGGCCTGGGGCTCGTCCTACGTCAACGACTTCATCGACCAGGGCCGGGTGAAGAAGGTCTATCTGCAGGCCGACGCGCCCTACCGCATGCAGCCGAGCGACATCGACCGCTGGTATGTGCGCAATGCCGCCGGGCAGATGGTTCCCTTCTCCGCCTTCACCACGGCGCAGTGGATCTACGGCTCGCCGAAGCTGGAGCGCTACAACGGCTCCTCCTCGCTGAACATCCAGGGGTCGGCCGCGCCGGGCATCAGCTCCGGCGAGGCGATGGCCGAGATGGAGGCGATGATGCGGAAGCTGCCGCCGGGCATCGGCTACGAGTGGACCGGCCTGTCCTACGAGGAGCGGCTCAGCGGCTCGCAGGCACCGGCGCTCTACGCCCTGTCGATGATCATCGTCTTCCTGTGTCTGGCGGCGCTCTACGAGAGCTGGTCGGTGCCGGCGTCGGTGATCCTGGTGGTGCCGCTCGGCATCCTGGGCGCGGTCATCGCGGCGACGCTGCGCGGCCTGCCGAGCGACGTCTATTTCCAGGTCGGCCTGCTGACCACCATCGGCCTGTCGGCAAAGAACGCCATCCTGATCGTGGAGTTCGCCAAGTCGCTCTACGACCAGGGCATGGAGCTGAAGGAGGCCGCGGCCGAGGCCTGCCGCCAGCGCCTGCGGCCGATCATCATGACCTCGCTGGCCTTCGTCCTCGGCGTGCTGCCGCTGGCGATCGCGAGCGGCGCCGGATCGGAGAGCCAGAACGCCATCGGCGTCGGCGTGATGGGCGGCATGATCTCCGCCACCGTGCTGGCGATCCTGTTCGTTCCGGTCTTCTTCGTCGCGGTCTACCGCCTGTTCGTCCGCCGTCGCCCCGGCCATGGCGCCATGCCGCAGCCGGCGGCGGGGGACTGAGCGGAGGGAGCGTTCCCGCCGCTGTAACGGAAAAGGCGCCGGGTCCCTCGTGGGCCCGGCGCTTTTTTCTTACGGGGCGGGATGGAACATCGTGGAACGGATCCGCCCCATCCGTTCAATCCGCCCACCCCATCCGATCGTGGGACGTCCCACCAAGGGAAGGATCAGCTTGCGGGCGACAGCGCCTTGGTAAACTCGGAAAGGTTGTGGCGCATCATGTCGACGTAGGTGGCGGCCGGGCCGCCCGCCGGGGACAGGGCGTCGGAATAGACGCGGCCGCCGATGCGGGCCCCGGTCTCGCGCGTGATCTGCTGGAGCAGGCGGGGATCGGCGATGTTCTCGACGAAGACCGCCTTGATCTTCTCCTTCTTGATCTGCCGGATCAGGCGGGCGATGTCGCCGGCCGCCGCCTCCGATTCGGTGGACATGCCGACGGGGGCGAGGAAGGTGACGCCGTAAGCCTTGGCGTAATAGCCGAAGGCGTCGTGCGAGGTGACGATCTTGCGCTCCTTGCGCGGGATCGCCGCCATCGCCTTGCGGATGTCCGCGTCCAGCGCATCGAGCTTGGCGGCGAAGGCGGCGTGGTTGGCGCGCAGGGCGTCGGCCTGGGCGGGGGCCGCGGCGGTCAGGCCCTTCAGGATGTTGTCGGCATAGAGGCGGGCGTTGGCGACCGACTGCCAGGCATGGGGATCGAAGGCGCCGTGGTCATGGCCGTGCCCGTGCCCGCGCCCATGGTCATGGTCGTGACCATGGGCGTGGCCCTTCTCCCCATGCTCCTCCTCGCCGGCGATGGCCTTGACGCCGCTGCTGGCGACCACCACCGGTCCCTTGTAGCCCGACGCCTTCACCAGACGGTCGATCCAGCCTTCCATGCCCAGCCCGTTGACGACGACGAGGTCGGCGCCGCCGAGGGCGCGGGCATCGGCGGGGGTGGGCTCGAAGACGTGGGCGTCGCCGTCGGGGCCGACCAGGGTGGTGACGGCCACCGCGTCGCCGCCGACCTGCCGGACCATGTCGCCGATGATGGTGAAGGTCGCCACCACCTTCAGCGGCTCGGCCAGCGCTGGCAGGGCGAACAGGGTCAGCGCCGCCGCGAGGGCGGCAGCGGATATGCGCTTCATGGGACAGGACTCCTCGTTCGGGAATACGCCGGGTCAGGCGGCCAGATGCCGCCCGGGGAACCAGCGCAGCCGCAAGCTGCCGACCGGCCCGAGGGTCAGCGACAGCAGATAGGCGCCGCCGGCGACCAGCACGATGGCGGGCCCGGACGGCAGGTTGAAATGGAAGGACAGCAGCAGCCCGCCGAAGCCGGAGGCGAAGGCGACCGCCATGGCGGTCAGCGCCAGGGTCGGCACCCGTTCGGCCCAGAAGCGGGCGGTCGCCGCCGGCAGCATCATCAGCCCCACCGCCATCAGCGTGCCCAGCGCCTGGAAGCCGCCGACGAGGTTGAGGACGACCAGCACCAGGAAGACCAGATGGCTGAGGGCGCCCAGCGTGCCGCGCGGCCCGCCGACCGCCCGCAGGAAGCCGGGGTCGAAGCTCTCCACCACCAGCGGCCGGTAGAGCAGAGCCAGCGTCAGCAGCGTGACCGTGGCGATGCCGGCGACCAGCAGAAGGCCGGCGTCGTCCACCGCCAGGATGGTGCCGAACAGCACATGCATCAGGTCGATGTTGCTGCCGCGCAGGGAGACGATCAGCACTCCGCCGGCCAGCGAGATCAGGTAGAAGGCGGCGAAGCTGGCATCCTCGCGCAGCGGCGTGGCGCGCGACACCATCCCGGCCAGCAGCGCCACCGCCAGCCCGGCGACCATGCCGCCGATGCTCATCGCCCACAAGGACAGGCCGGCCGCCAGGAAGCCGACGGCGGCCCCCGGCAGGACGGCATGGGACATGGCGTCGCCCATCAGGCTCATCCGCCGCAGCACCAGCATCACCCCGACCGGGCCGCAGCCCAGCGACAGGGCAAGGCAGGCGGCCAGCGCCCGGCGCATGAAGCCGAATTCCAGGAAGGGGGCGGCCAGCAGGTCGTACAGGACCATGGCGTGATGCATCAGGCGCTCCGCCGGCAGGGGGCGGCGCGGTCGTCCCAGGCTTCCGCCATCGCGCGGGCGCGGGCGAGGTTGGCGGGGCTCAGCACGTCGGCGGTGCCGCCCCAGGCGATGGGCTCGCGCGCCAGCAGCAGCGTGTCGGGGAAATGGCTGCGCACCTGGTCGAGGTCGTGCAGGACGGCGACCACCGTCCGCCGCTCGCCGTGCCAGCGCCGGACCACTTCCAGCAGGTCGGCGGTGGTGCGGGCGTCGATGGCGGTGAAGGGCTCGTCCAGCAGGATCAGGCGGGCATCCTCCAGCAGCATGCGGGCGAACAGCACGCGCTGGAACTGGCCGGCGGACAGCGCGGCGATGGGGCGCCGCTCGAAGCCGGACAGGCCGACCATCGCCAGCGCCTCCCGTGCCTGGGCCTCCAGTTCGGGGCCGATGGCGCGGAAGGGGCCGACGCGGCGCCAGTGGCCGAGCAGGACGGTGTCGATCACGTCGATGGGAAAGCTGCGGTCGACCTCCGCCTGCTGCGGCAGATAGGCGATGTCGCGGGCGGTCAGCCCCTGCAGCGCGATGCGGCCGTCCAGCGGCTTCAGCGTGCCGACGATGGCCTTCAGGAGCGTGCTCTTGCCGGCGCCGTTGGGGCCGACGACCGCGGTCAGCGACCCTTCGCGGAAGCTGCCGGACAGGTGGTGCACGGCGGGATGGCGGCGGTAGCCCAGCGTCAGGTCGGTGAGGCGGATGACGGCGGCGGTCATGCCGGCATTCCCGGGCCGGGGATCCAATCCAGCGCCCAGGCGACGGCGAGCCAGAGCAGCGCGCAGAGCAGCAGCGCCGCGGCGACGCGCGTCAGGGCGGAGGCGGCCATAGGGGAGCGGGCGAAGAAGAACATGCGCGGTCTCGGGTGATCGGAGCTGCGATAGTAATGTTATAACGTTACGTTTATGGCAAGGGCGAAAGGCGATGCAGCCCTCTCCCCGACGAATGTCAGCCAATCATGCGAGTTCGACGCGGTTCCTGCCGGCGTCCTTGGCCCGGTACAGCGCGGCATCGGTGCGCTGGAGCAGGGCATAGGCATCCTCGCCGCCGCGGCCCTGGGCGGCACCGATGCTGACGGTGATGGAGTTGCCACAGTCCATTCGCTGCGACGCGACCGCCTGCCGAAGAGTGTCGAGCACCTGTCCGGCGGCCGCCAGTTCGGTTTCCGGCAGCAGCAGGGCGAATTCCTCCCCGCCCCAGCGCGCGAGCGCGTCGGACCGGCGCAGCCGGCCGGAGAGCGTGGAGGCGACCAGACGCAGGGCATCGTCACCCGCTTGATGCCCGTGCGTGTCGTTGAAGCGCTTGAAATGGTCGATGTCGATCAGCGCCAGGACATAAGGCCGGCCGTAGCGTTCCAACCGCGCCTCCGCCTCGGCGAGCGCCTGCTGGAAACGGCGGCGGTTCCAGGCCCCGGTCAGCGGGTCGTGCATCGCGGCCCGCTGCAGTTCGGCCTCCAGGATCTTGCGCTCGGTGATGTCCAGCAGGACGCCGTTGAAGACCATGGTGCCATCGGCGCGCCGGCGCGGCTGGGCACGCCCCAGCAGCCAGCGCCGCGCGCTGGCCGGGCCGATCTCCAGTTCGCCTTCCCAGACCGTCCCGTGCCTTCCGGACCGCCGCAGGCTGCGGCGGACCCTGGCCCAGCCCTTCAGGTTCATCAGCGGGGTCAGGACGCTGGAGGCGGTCAGATCCGCATCCGCGGGCAAGCCGAACAGCTCCGCCGCCGCGGAGCTGAAATAGCCGGCGCGCAGAACGCCGTCCGAATGGAACTCCGCCTGGAAGATCGCGCCGGGCAGGGCGTTGGCCAGATCGCCCGCCTGGGCCTCCCGTTCCCGTTCCGCCGTCAGGTCGGAGAAGCTGACCACGACGCCGACGATGCCGGCATGGCCGCGGATCGGGCTGGCGGTCAGCCGGACCGGGAACGGCGTGCCGTCGCCGCGCAGGAAGGTCGAGTCGATGTCCCGCGCCGCCTGCCCGGTCTCGGCGACCTGGAACACAGGGTGGAGCGCCGCGCCCTCCGTCCCGCCGCCCAGGAAGCGCCCGGCATGGCTGCGGATCAGCTCGCTTTCGTGGCGGAAGCCCAGGGCGCCGACGGCAACCGGGTTGACGAAGGTGAAATGACCGGTGCGGTCGATGCCGCAGACTCCGACCTGCACGTTCTCCAGCAGCAGGCGGTTGAACTGCTCGGCCTCGATCACGGCGGTGACGTCATGGATGATGCACAGCAAGAGCTTCCGCCCGCCCAGGACGATGGGGCCGGCATAGACCTGCACGTCGCGCACCGACCCGTCGGCGAGCCGGTGGTGGAAACGCTGGGGATAGTGGCCACCCTCCCAGGACGCGATCTCCCGCATTGCCGGCAGGATCGACCGTCCGAGCGCATTGATGTCCCAGACATGGAGGCTGCGCAGCCTTTCGCGGCTGTGGCCGTAGAAGGCCGCCGCCTTGGGATTGGCGTCGACGATGGCGCCGTCCCGGCCGGGATCGATCAGCAGGATGGGGGCCGCATTGTTGGCGAACAGCGCGCCGAGGATCCCGTCGCCATCGCGGTCGGCCGTCACCGCCCCAAGCAGCTCGCCGGGCAGTTCGCCGTGAGCATCGCGATCACCGTGCGGCGCCATCCCCGATCCTCTCGCTGCTGACTGTTGAGGGTCTTCTCGAACTCTGGTGGTGCATTCTCCGGTAATCAGATTTGTAGGAAGAGAAATCTGAAGATTCTGTTGTTGCGGAGCGCCGGCCCGAAAATTCGGGCGGCCGACCGCGTTTTGTGCCGGCGGCCTCTGTCCTTACCGTCCGTAGCCGATGGGCGGCGGGGCCAGATCGAGGATGCGCCGGTAGAGCCGTTCCGCCTCCTCCTTCGGTTTGATGCCGAACAGCGGGTTGTCGTTCTCGCGAAAGGCGGCGTCGATCTCGCGCCAGTCCTCCTCCGTCAGCACCCGTTCGGCCAGCGGCAGCAGCTGCTCCTCCTCGATCTGGAGATGGGCGTATTCCAGCGTGGCGTAGCGTTCGGCGGTGGCGAAGAAATCATCCGCCGCGCCGTCGTCGCCGGCCTCAAAACAGACCAGCTGGCGTTTCAGCGTCTCGATCATCGGATAGCCCAGCGCGTGCTCGCGCTCCAGCCTGCCCAGCAGGGCTTCGGCCTCCGGTGCGCGGCGGCGGACGGCGGCGAAGAGGAAGCGGTCCTCCTTCGGGTGGTGCCAGTGGTCGGGATAGCTGACGATGTAGTCGAGGATCGCGCGCAGCAGCGGGAAATCGGGGGTGGCCCCGCCGCGGATGGCGCGGATCTGGTGGCGCAGGGCGTGCAGAACCGCGGCGATGGCGAAATGCTCGTCCTTGATGATGCGGATGGCGTCCATGCTGGGTCGGTCTCCCCCGATCTGGGTGGCGAGGATCAGGGCAGCGCGCGCGAGGCGTCGCCCAGCCGGTGGTAGGCGCGGTTGAAATAGACGAGTCCGCCGTCGGGCCGGTCATCCGGACCGTCCTCGCGCTGGCGGATGGCGACGACCTGGCAATAGAAGACGCTGTGGGTGCCGACGCTGTGGGTGTCGACGATGCGGCAGTCGAAATTGACCAGCGCGCCGGCCAGCGCCGGGCTGCCGGTCTCCAGGCCGGTCCAGTCGGCATGGGCGAAGCGTTCGTCGGCCGACAGGCTGCGGTTGGAGAAGACCTCCGACAGCGACTGCTGCCCGCCACACAGCGGGTTGACGCACAGCACGCCGTTCTCCGCGAAGGCCCGATGCACGAAGGAGGACTGGTTCAGGCAGACCAGCAGGGTCGGTGGCTGGTCGGTCACGCTGCACACCGCGGTGGCGGTGAAGCCGGCCCGGCCGCCGGGACCGGCGGTGGTGACGATGTTCACGGCGCCGGTCAGCATCGACATGCCGTTGCGGAAGCGGGAAACCTCAACCATGGGGGATGTCCTTAGTCTCAGATGTCGAGGACGAGCGTGTCGCTGCGGGCGCGCGAGCAGCAGAGCAGGATCTGGTCGTTGTCGGCCTTCTCCTCGTCGGTCAGGAAGACGTCACGGTGGTCGGGCGTGCCCTCCAGCACATTGCACAGGCAGGTGCCGCACACGCCCTGTTCGCAGGACATCTGCACCTTGATGCCGATGCGGCCGAGCGCCTGGACGATGGTCTCGTCCTCCGCCACCCGCACGGTCTTGCCGCTGCGCTTCGCCACCACCTCGAAGGCACCGCCGCCGGTGGCGACCTCCGCCTGGAAGTATTCGCGGTGGATGCGCTCGGCCGGCAGGCCGAGGCGGATCGCCTCGCCGATCACCCAGTCCATGAAGCCGGTCGGACCGCAGACATAGAGATGCGTGCCGGCGGGAGCGGAGCCGAGCAGGGCGGGCAGGTCGAGGCGCTGGTCGGCCGGGCCGTCGTCCAGATGCAGCGCGGTGCGGTCGCGGAAGGCGGCTTCGGCCAATTCGCCCAGGAAGGCGCAGGCGTCGCGGCTGCGGCCGCAGTAATGCAGCTCGAAAGCGCTGCCCGCCGCCGCCAGGGCATGGGCCATGGCGATCATCGGGGTGATGCCGATGCCGCCGCCGATCAGGATCGAATGGGCGGCATCGGCCGCCAGTGGGAACAGGTTGCGCGGCAGGCCGACCGCGACCTCCGTCCCCTCCTGCAGGCGGTCATGCGCCGCGACCGAGCCGCCGCGTGAGGCGGGATCGCGCAGGATGCCCAGCCGATAGCGGCTGCGGTCGGCCGGGTCGCCGCACAGCGAGTATTGCCGGACCAGACCCGGCGCCAGATGCAGGTCGACATGCGCCCCGGCCTCGAAGGGCGGCAGCGGGTTGCCGGTCCTGTCGATGAGGTCGAGCAGCAGCACCCCGTTCCCCTCGACCCGGCGGCGGGCCACCGTCAGCATCAGCGTGTCTTGCGTCGTCATGACCGTCTTTCCTCAGCGCATGAAGATGCCGCCGTTGATGTCCCAGGCCGCACCGGTGGTGAAATCCGCGTCGGGCGAGGCCAGCTCCACCGCCACCCGGGCGACGAAGGCGGGGTTGCCCAGCCGCTTCACCGGGATCATGCCGATCAGCGTTTCCAGCCGTTCCGGCGGGACTGAGGCACGGACCGACGGCAGCTCCATCGGGCCGGGGGCGATGGCGTTGACGGTGACGTTGCTGGCCGCCAGCTCGCGGGCGAAGATCTTGGTCAGCGTCAGGATGCCGGCCTTGGAGGAGGCGTAATGCGCGCCCGACGCCGTGCCGCCATTCTGCCCGGCCAGCGAGGCGATGTTGACGATGCGACCGTAGCCGGCCTTCGCCAGATGGGCCCCGAAGACTTGGCAGCCAAGGAAGGTGCCGCGCAGGTTGACGGTCAGCACCGCGTCGAATTCCTCCGGCGTGATCTGCATCACCGGGGTCATCGGCGTCATCGCGGCGTTGTTGACCACCACATGCAGCGCCCCCCAGCGGGCCAGCACGGCGTCGAGCGCCGCGGCGAAATCCGCCTTGCGGGTGACGTCGAGCACCAGCGGCAGAACCGCCTCGCCGGACGGGTCGAGTGCGGTTGCCGCATCATTCACCGCGTCTTCCGCGACGTCGGTCAGGGCGACGCGGTAGCCGGCGGCGAGGAACTGTTCGGCGATGACCCGGCCCAGCCCCTGGGCCGCGCCGGTGACGAGTGCGACCTGTGCCATCCCGTGGACTCCTGTCAGAGGATGTAGCCGATGCTGTGCAGCGCATCGGTGGAGTTGACCAGCCGGACGATCTTGCTCTTCAGCCGGAAGCCCTCGCCGGTGCGGGCGAGTTCGTAGGTGACGTCGGCGGTGTAGTCGCGCAGCGTCTCCTTGCGGAACTCGCGCAGATGCTGGGCGGCGCGGACGGTGATCGCGGCGCCGTCGTCGGACAGGATGCGGAAGCGCGACAGCGAGCGCACAGTGCGCGACGCCGGCTGGGTCGAGACGGATTCGCCGCCGGTCAGGCGGGCGACGCGCTTGGCCCGCATGTCGGCGTCGTCATAGGCGTAGTTCAGCCGGTCGGCGAGGTCCGTTGCCTCAGGGTCGATCGGCACGATGTAGAGGCCGTCGGCGGTCCATTGCGCCAGCCAGTCCTGATACTCGCGGTGGTCGAGCATGTCGGCCTCCTGCCAGAGGAAGGCGCTGACCTCGGTGAGGAGTTGGGTGTTCATGGGGTGTGTCTCCGGGGGTGGAGTGGTGGCAGTGATGCCCCCACCCCGACCCTCCCCCGCTGGGCGGGGGAGGGGGTTTAAGCGCTTTATTGGCAAAGCGGCGGCAGTTCCCTCCCCTGCGAAGCGGGGGAGGGTTAGGGTGGGGGCAATTCGCCCCGCCCCGCTCACGCCGTCATCAGCTTCTTCCACTGCTGGTAGGCGGCGCGCATGCCGGTCTCGGCGCTGACGTCGCCGGCGCGGCCGTCCTCGGTGATGCGTTCGCCGGGCAGGCCGCGGTTCAGCAGGATCCAAAGGTCGGTGCCGGCCTGGGCGCCCTTCTGCACCCGTTCCCAGGCTTCCGAGTCATCGGGCGTGCCGAAGCCCATCGGGCCCTGGAAATGCTCGTGCAGGCGCAGCCGCGCGCGGTTGGCGGCGGCGGGGCCGCCGTCCATGGTGATGACGGCGTGGTGGATCTCGGTCTCGTTCACCGACACCGGGCGCAGCACGCGGAAGAAGGCCATCGAACAGGCGATGTTGGGGAACAGGTTCAGGTTGAAGCCCGACCCGCCGACGGCGCGGACGATGCGGCGCACCTTGTCCTCGTCATGGCCCTCCCGGCGCAGCTCCTCGGCCAGCTCCGCGAAGCGGGCGGGGACGGGGGCGTCGAGATCCTTCTCCAGGTCCACCAGTTCGGGGATCATCACCATGACGCTGTGGCCGTTGCCGAGATCCTCGACGAAGCCGGGGCCGTTGACGAAGTCCAGCATGCGCTCGGTCTGTTCGTCGACCGACGACAGGAAGGACTTGTGGACGACCGGGAAGTGATAGCCGTCGGTGGTGTTCTCCAGCTGGATCTTCCAGTTGCCGGGGAAGCGGAAGCGATGCTCGCCGGCCACCTTGATCGGGTAGCCGCCGCCCTGCTTCATGAACAGGTCCATCCACTTCTTCGCCGGGCCGAGCCAGTCGGCCAGCGGCTCGATGTCCTCGCGGAAGCTGGCGAAGACCATGCCGGCATATTCCTCGACCCGCAGGCTCTTCAGCGGATATTCGCCCTTGTCCAGGCACTGGCCGTAGCTTTCCGGATGCGGCACGCCGCGCAGACTGCCGTCCAGGCCATAGCTCCAGCCGTGATAGGGGCAGACGAAGCTGTTGGTCCGGCCCTTCTTCTCCTCGCAGACCGTGGCGGCGCGGTGGCGGCAGCGGTTCAGCAGGACATGGATCTTCTGCTTGCGGTCGCGCACCACCACCACCGGCTGGCGGCCGACATAGGTGGACTTGTAGTCGCCGGCCTCCTTCACCTCGCTGACATGGGCGACCCAGACCCAGCAGTTGGCGAAGATGCGGTCCATCTCCTGCTCGAAGATCGCCGGGTCGGTGTAGAGGGAGGTGTGGGCGCGGTCGTCGCGCACGAGGTCGGCAAGGTCGCGGCTTGCTGCCGAAGAGTGGGTGGGCGGGGCTTTGAGATCGATAGCCATGGCTATGGTCTTTCCGTCATGGAAGCGGAGAAGAGAGGGGATCACTCCGGGACCGGAACCGGGTCGGGGCGGTTCCAGCTGTCGACCGGGCGGCTGAACAGGTTCTCGGTGCGGAAATGGCTCATGCGCCAGGCGCCCTCCTCCAGGCGGAAATCCACCGTCAGCCGGGCGGCGTTCAGGTGCGATCCGCCGGCGGCGAAGGTCGAGGTCTGCAGCATGATCCAGCTTCCCTCCGCCGATTCCAGACCAGTGGTCCGGATCAGCTCCGAGGTCAGGAAATGGACGTTCAGCGCGAAGTGGGAGGGTTCGACCATGTATTTGGCGAACATCTCCCGCAGGGCCGCGCGGCCGGCGATCCGGCCGAAGGTCTTGGCGTATTTCTCGCCGATGCCCTCCCACACCGCGTCGCGCGTGAACAGGCCGGCAAGCTCGTCCAGCGGCGTCGCCGGGGTCAGCGCGTCGCACAGCGCCATGTAGCGGACCATGCAGGCGCGGACGGCGGCCTCCGCCTCGAAGCGGGCGAGGCGCGCCCGCAACTCCGCGATCTCGGCGGGGAGGGCAGCGGTCATTGCGGGATCACCAGCTCGCGGCCGACGCGGGCCTCGACGCGGCAGTATTTCCACAGCTTGAAGGTGCCGTCGCCCACGGGCGTGACGCGGAACAGGTTGCAGGCGGCGGTCACCGTCTCGATGTCCGGCACGTCGGCCAGCACATAGGTGGTCCAGGGCCAGTTGGTGGACGGGCCGACCATGATCTGGTCATCGTCCAGATTGCCCAGCACCGTCACGCCCGGCAGTTCGCCGATGCCGCGCATCATGGTGGAGAAGGCGCCCCAGACCTGCTTGGCCTCCTCCGCCGTCGCGTCGAAGAAGTTCTGGTTGACGCCGATGCAGAACAGGACGCGCAGGGGCTTCTTGTCGCTCATGGAAGGTCTCCGGGGATGGGGGTCAGAGATAGCCGGGCAGGGGGGACAGGCCGAACAGCATGGCCCCGGCATTCTGGTAGGTGACGTCGCCGAGGAAGGCGTGCTGGGTGATCATCTGGACGTCGCGGACCTGCCGCGCGATCGGGCAGCGCTCATAGACGCCGGCCATGCCGGTCAGCATCTGCGCCCGGCGGGTCACCTCGGCGGCGGTACGGGTGGCGTGGGTGGCCGACAGGCGCAGCATGCTGACCTGATCCGGCGCCGGATCGTCGCCGACCAGCAGGCATTGCCACACCTCGTCGATGGCGCCATAGAACCAGGAGCGGGCGGCACGCAGCTCGGCCTCCAGCTTCGCGGTCTCCAGCTGCGAGGCGACGCGCTCCCCCAGCTTCGGCGCGCCGGTGACCGACGCGCGGGACCCCATGGAGCGCAGCTCGTCCAGGGCGGCGCGGGCGATGCCGAGCGAGACGACGGACAGGACCTGCGCTGCGAAGGCAAGCGTGGGATAGCGATAGAGCGGTTCGTCCAGCGCCGACTTGCCGCCGCGCACGAAGGTCCATTCCTCCGGCACCACCACGTCCTCGACCACGAGGTCGTGGCTGCCGGTGCCGAGCAGCCCGACGACATCCCAGTTGCGCTCGATGGTGACCGCGCTGCGCGGCATCACCGCCATGCGCGGCAGGCCGCCGGTGCCGTCGCTGTTCTTCGGCGCGATGCCGACGCCGACGATGTCGGCGCCCATGCAGCCGCTGGCCCAGCTCCAGCGGCCCTTCACCTTCAGGCCGCCATCGACGAAGACCGCCGGCTGCGGCGGGAAGATGCCGCCGGCGAAGACGAGGTCGGGGCCGCGGGCGTAGAGGCTGCGCAGCGTGTCGAGCGGCAGCGCCGACAGATAGACCGCCCCGATGCCGAAGCTGGCGACCCAGCCGGCCGAGCCGTCGGCCTCGGCGATGCGCTCCACCAGCCGGCAGAATTCGGCGGGGGAGCGTTCGTCGCCGCCGAAGCGGCGGGCGACCAGGGCGCGGTAGACGCCGAGCGCGCGGTAGCGCTCGACGATGTCCTGGGAGATGAACTGCTGCTGTTCGAATTCGGCGCGTCGGCCGCGGATCTCGGTCAGAAGCTCCGCAAGCAGAGCATCGTCGAAGCTCCGGCCGCCGTCCTGTTTCTGCGCGGGCAGAGTCACCAACATGGGGATCTCCATAGCGGGTGATGGAGGGAAGGCGCGCGTCCGCATTCGGAGAGCGGCTCCGTCCATGGCATCGGGGATTGAAAGGCTGAAGCGGCTCAGGCCGGACCGGGCAATCGCTCGGCGATGTGGGCCGCCACCGCGCACAGCAGCTCGTCGGCGCCCTTGGCGGCGACCAGCTGCAGGCTGGCGGGGGCGCCGCCGACGGGGGCGAGCGGGACGGCGATGGCCGGGTGGCCGGACAGGTTGAAGGGGCGGACCAGCGTGGTCATGCGGACCAGCCGGCTGGTGTCGCCGGCATCCGCCACCAGCGGCGGCGGGCCGGCCATGGTCGGCAGCGCGATGACCGCAACCCGCGCCAGAAGCGCATCGACCTCCGCGGTGAAGGCGGCGCGCACCGCTTCGGCGCGGGCCAGATCCTCCGCCGTGGTGCGGGCGGCGTTGCGCAGGCGGAACGCCACGTCCTGGCCGACCAGCCCGGTCTCCACCAGGGCGGCGCAGGCGGCCCAGGTTTCGACATTGATGACCGACAATCCGGCCTCGAAGGCGGCGCGCATGCCGGTCAGGACGACGGGTTCCACCGGCAGGCCGGAAGCTTCGACCGCCGTGCGCACGGCGGCGGCGATGCCGTCGTCGGCGTCCGTCTCCAGCAGGCCGATGGCAACGCCGTCCACGGCCGGCAGCGGGCCGAAGGTCGGGTCGATGGCCGCCATGCAGGCGACCAGACGCTTCATGTCGGCGGCGAAGGGGCCGACGCAGTCCAGCGTGGTCCGGGCCGGCATCGCGCCGCGGCGGCTGACCCGTCCGAAGGTCGGCTTCAGCCCGAAGACGCCGCAGCAGGCGGCGGGAATGCGCACGGAACCGCCGGTGTCGGTACCGACCGCCGCATCCACCATCCCGGCGGCGACGGCGGCGGCCGAGCCGCTGGACGAGCCGCCGGGCACGAAGTCGGGGAATTCCGGGTTCGGCGCGGTGCCGGCCCAGCGGTTGATGCCGGTGGTGCCGAAGGCCAGTTCGTGCATCGTGGTCTTGCCGGTGATCCGCCAGCCGGCGGCGAGCAGATTGCCCACGATTTCGGCGTTTTCCACGGCCGGCGGGGCAGCGTCCAGCGCCCGGCTGCCGGCCCGCGTCGGCAGGCCGGCGATGTCGATGCTGTCCTTGATGGCGACCGTCGGGGCCGCAGCGCGGTCGGCGGCGCTCCCGATAAGGTCGAGCGTTTGAACGAAGATGGTCATGGGCAATGCCTTCCCCGGTCGAACCGGACTCCCCAAGGACTCTCACGATACCGGGCTTGTCTTTCGCCGCCGGGATCGGAGCCGTTCGGGGTGGATGGGATGACCGAAGCCTAACGGCGAGAAACGTGAATAGTCAATTGACTTTGGAAAAATAATTTTTGCCGGTGAAGCACAAAATCCGAGCAGTGCCTTGATGTCTTCAGGCGCGCGGAAGCGCAGGGGAGCAGTGGGAGCGTTTCTTCTATCATGCTGGCAATGAAGGGATTTTCCCGATGTCCGTACTTTCCGGATAAGCGCTCATTCCAAAGTACCTGATCGGCGCACTTGGTGGGATTTCGCCTGCAAAGCATGCAATGGAGTGCCAAAAAATGGGCAGTTTTTCTTGAAAATTCGATTGCGGATTCACGGAAGTCTGGCTTAATGGGCGGCAGGGACGACCGGCGCCGGGCATGACCGCCACAGGACTTCACCGGCGGGGCGTGGTGTCGCCGTCCATCAAAATCCCAAAGAACAGGACTGCCGGGCAATTGTACCCGGTGTGATGCGGAAGCATCGGTGTTTTCCGTTTCCTTCCGGTGCTCATGCCGGTCGGACGCTTACTGACTGTTCGTGTCTTCTATTGTCTCAGTATTGGGTAATTGGCGCGGCGGCGCCGCCGCTTTCATTGGCGCGCTCTTTGCTTTGTTCCTTTCGACAGAACAAGAGGTTGGGCGGCAGAGGGCTTCTTCGGGGGCCCGGCCGCACCGGCCCGCGGGTCCGGCGGCGGAAGGCTGATCGGACCGGGACAGACGGCAACACGAAATGGCGGCAACACGAAATGGAGGGTGTGGTGATTGCAAAGAAGCTGGCGGTCTCGCTGCTGTTCGGGGCGTTCGCGGTGGGCGCCGCCCTGCCGGCCGACGCGCAGGTGAAGGTCGGCGTGGTGACCTCCTCGACCGGCCCCATCGCGCTGGTCGGCATTCCGCAGAAGAACAGCGTGCCTCTGCTGCCGACCAGCGTCGGCGGCCAGACGGTGCAGTACATCACGCTCGATGACGGCAGCGACCCGACGGCCACCGTCGCCGCCTTCAAGAAGCTGATCACCGAGGAGAAGGTGGACGCCATCATCGGCCCGTCCGGCTCGCCCAACGCCATGGGCGTGATCCAGTTCGCGGCCGAGGCCGGCGTGCCGATGCTGGCCCCGGTCGGCACCGCCGCCGTGGTGCTGCCGATGACCGAGCAGAAGAAATGGGTGTTCAAGACCACCCAGAATGACGACCTGATCGCCGAGGCGCTGCTGGAGCACATGGCGAAGGCCGGCATCAAGTCGGTCGGCTTCATCGGCACCGCCGATCCCTATGGCGACAACTGGCTGAAGGTGTTCGGCGAGGGTGCGGCCAAGCGCGGCATCAAGCTGCTGGCGAGCGAGCGCTTCCAGCGGCAGGACACCTCGCTGACGGCGCAGGGGCTGAAGATCCTGTCGGCTTCGCCCGACGCGGTGCTGATCGCCGCCCCGGGAAGCTCCTCCGTCCTGCCGCAGACGACGCTGTTCGACCAGGGCTTTCGCGGCAAGGTCTATCAGACCCACGGTGCGGCGCTGCCCGACTTCCTGAAGCTCGGCGGCAAGAAGGTGGAGGGCACGATCCTGGCCGCCAGCCTGATGCTGGTGCTGGACCAGGTGTCGGACAGCCATCCGTCGAAGAAGATCGCCGCCGACTATGTCGCCGCCTACGAGAAGCAGAACGGCTCCAAGCCCGCCACCTTCGGCGCCAACGTCTATGACGCCGGCCTGCTGCTGGAGCGCGCCATCCCCGTCGCCCTGAAGGGCGGGGAGCCGGGATCGGCCGCCTTCCGCACTGCGCTGCGCGACGCGCTGGAACAGGTGAAGGAGCTGCCGGCGACCCAGGGCGTCTACAACCTGACCGCCGCCGACCACAGCGGCTTCGACGAGCGCGGCCGCGAGCTGATCACCGTGTCCGGCGGCAAATGGACGCTGGTGAAGTGAGCCGTGTGACGCACTGCCCGTGAAATGACCTCGTGAAGTGATCCGGCGGCGGCGACCCAGAATCCATTTTCCGGGCCGCCGCCGGAGCGAAGGGATACCGGTCATGAACCTCCAGATCGTCATGCTGCTGGGCCAGGACGGGATCACCAACGGCGCCATCTATGCGCTGTTGGCGCTGTCGATCCTGCTGGTCTTCACGGTGACCCGAATCCTTCTGATTCCGCAGGGCGAATTCGTCGCCTTTGCCGCCCTGACCATGGCGGCGATGCAGGGCGGAACCCCGGTCCGGCTGGGCTGGCTGCTGCTGGCGCTGGCCGCCGCCGCCCTGGTCATGGACAGCCATGCCGCATGGCGGCGCGACGGCCGCATCGCGGTGCGGCGCGGGCCGGCGCTGGGCGTCGCCTATGCCGCGGGGCTGACCGCGCTGACCACGCTGGTGCCGCTGGCCGGTGCCGGCGTCGCGTTGCAGGCGCTTGTGACCATGGCCCTGATCGTGCCGCTGGGGCTGGCGCTCTACCGCGTCTTCTACCAGCCGATCGCCGCGGCGCACCCGCTGGTGCTGCTGATCGTCTCCATCGCCGTGCATGTCGTGCTGGTCGGCGTCGGGCTGCTGATGTTCGGCCCGGAGGGCGCGCGGACGGAGCCCTTCTCAGACGGCGGCCTCAGGCTCGGCATGGTGATGCTGAACAGCCAGACCATCTGGGTGGTGGCGGTGTCGCTGGCCCTGATCCTGGGGCTGTACCTGTTCTTCGAGCGCAGCCTGTACGGCAAGGCGCTGCGCGCCGCCGCGGTCAACCGGCTGGGGGCCGAGCTGGTCGGCATCTCGCCGGAGCTGGCGGGCAAGGCCAGCTTCGCGCTGGCGGCGCTGATCGGCAGCCTGTCCGGCATCCTGATCGCGCCCATCACCACGATCTATTACGACAGCGGCTTCATCATCAGCCTGAAGGGCTTCGTCGGCGCCATCATCGGCGGTCTGGCGAGCTACCCGGTCGCCGCACTCGGCGCCCTGCTGATCGGGCAGGCCGAATCCTTCTCCACCTTCTGGGCCAGCAGCTACAAGGAGGTGATCGTCTTCACGCTGATCCTTCCGGTGCTGGTCTGGCGCTCCCTCTCCCACCATGGCGCGGAGGACGAGGAATGAAGCCCGGCGTGCTGTCGAAAACTCCCGCTGCGAGGCCAACCGTTTCGATGCCCAGGCTGTCGCCGTCCGGCTGGATCCTGCTGGCCCTTCTGCCGCTGCTGGCGGCCGCCCCGCTGGTCCTGCCGACCTATCAGGTCACGCTGGCCAACAACATCGGCATCTTCGCGCTGGCGACGCTGGGCCTCGTCCTGCTGACCGGCGTCGCCGGGATGACCAGCTTCGGACAGGCGGCCTTCATCGGCGTCAGCGCCTATGCCACCGCCTATCTCGCCACCGTGTCGGCCGCCGACCTGCCGGGGCCGCTCGCCTGGATGGCGGGGTCGCCGCTGGCCGGGCTGGCGGTGGGGCTGCTGCTGACGCTCGCCATCGCGACGGTGCTGGGGGCGGTGACGCTGAGGCTGTCCGGGCATTACCTGCCGCTCGGCACCATCGCCTGGGGGCTGTCGCTGTTCTATCTGTTCGGCAATCTGGAGTTCCTCGGCGGCCATACCGGCCTGTCGGGCATCCCGGCGCTGAGCCTGTTCGGCATCGCCTTCGACAATGCTGAGACGCTGTTCTACCTGATCTGGGCGATCCTGCTGCTGGCGGTGGTGGCGACGCTGAACCTGCTGGACTCCCGCGTCGGCCGCGCCATCCGCGCGCTGCGCGGCGGACAGCGCATGTCGGAATCGATGGGCGTCGACAGCTTCCGCGCCAAGATGACGGCCTTCCTGGTCGCGGCGCTCTATGCCGGGCTGGCCGGCTGGCTCTACGCCTACACCCAGCGCTTCGTCAGCCCGGCGCCCTTCAGCCTGCAGGCCGGCATCGACTTCCTGTTCATGGCGCTGATCGGCGGGGTCGGGCAGGTCTGGGGTGCGGTGATCGGTGCCGCCGGCGTCACCTTCGCCAAGCAATGGCTGCAGGATTTGCTGCCGCACCTGCTGGGCCGCACCGGCAACTTCGAATCCATCGTCTTCGGCCTGCTGATCGTTCTTCTGATGCAGCGTCTTCCCGGCGGCATCGCCGGCTGGATCGCCAAGGCTTTCGAGCGCCGCCGCCGGGCGCCGGGTGGGGTGGAGGGTGTGGAGCTGCCGACCGCCGAACCGCTGCCGCGCCGGCCGATGCCGGCCAAGGGCGAGGTGGTGCTGGAGGCCAAGGGGGTGACGCGCCGCTTCGGCGGGCTGGTCGCCAACCGCGACATCAGCTTCACCGTGCGGGCCGGCGAGATCCTGGCGGTGATCGGTCCCAACGGCGCCGGCAAGAGCACGCTGTTCAACCAGCTCTCCTGCGTCGACCACCCGACCTCCGGCGAGATCCTGTTCCGTGGCGAGCGCATCGACGGCCGCACCGCCCGCGCCATGGCCGGCGCCGGCCTCAGCCGCAGCTTCCAGCACGTCAAGCTGCTCCCCACCATGAGTGTGCTGGAGAATGTGGCCATCGGCGCCCATCTGCGCGGCTCCAAGGGCGTTGCGGCCGCGGCATTGCGGCTGGACCGGGCGGAGGAGGCGCGGCTGCTCGACGAGGCGCGGCGCCAGCTGATCCGCGTCGGCCTCGGCCAATATCTGCATGTCGAGGCGGGCAGCCTGGCGCTCGGCCAGCAGCGCATCCTGGAGATCGCCCGCGCGCTGTGCGCCGACCCCTGCCTGCTGCTGCTCGACGAGCCGGCCGCCGGCCTGCGCTTCCTTGAGAAGCAGGCGCTGGCCGAACTGCTGGTCAAGCTGCGGTCGGAGGGGATGGCGATCCTGCTGGTCGAGCATGACATGGACTTCGTCATGGGGCTGGTCGACCGCGTCTATGTCATGGAGTTCGGCGAGCGCATCGCCGAAGGGCCGCCCGAGACCATCCAGACCAACCCGGCCGTCCTCGAAGCCTATCTGGGAGGTGTCGAATGAGCGCGCCGCTGCTGGAGGTCACCGACCTCTGCGTCTCCTACGGCAAGATCGAGGCGCTGAGCAACGCCAGCCTGCGGGTGGGCGAGGGGCAGATCGTCACCGTGATCGGCCCCAACGGCGCCGGCAAGACGACGCTTCTGTCCGCCATCATGGGCGTGCTGCCGTCGCGCGGCCGGGTCAGCTTCCTCGGCCATGACGGGCAGTCGCCGGCCATCCAGGACATGGTCGCGCGCGGCATGAGCCTGGTTCCGGAAAAACGCGCGCTGTTCGCCACCATGAGCGTGGAGGACAATCTGCGGCTCGGCGGCTTCCGCTTCCATTCGCGGTCGAAGCGCGAGCAGGATGCGGCGATGGAGGAACTCTACCTCCTGTTCCCCCGGCTGAAGGAGCGGCGCGGCCAGATGGCGGCGACGCTGTCGGGCGGCGAGCGGCAGATGCTGGCGCTGGCCCGTGCCCTGATGGGCGGGCCGAAGCTGCTGATGCTGGACGAGCCGTCGCTGGGGCTGGCGCCGCTGATCGTGCGCGAGGTCTTCCGCATCATCTCGGAACTGCGCAGCAAGGGCGTGTCGATCCTGCTGATCGAGCAGAATGCGCGGGCTGCGTTGCGCGTTGCCGACTATGCCTATGTGCTGGAGCTGGGGCGCATCGCCATGGAGGGACCGGCGTCGCAGCTGGCGCACGACCCGCGCGTGGTGGCGGCCTATCTCGGCATGGCCGGCAAGCATCAGGAGATGCTCGCCTCATGACGGAGCCGGACTGGCGAGAGGGTTCAAAAGAGGGGCGCTGGCATGTCGGGATCGCCGGGGCGGGGGCCATCGGCACCACGCTGGCGGTGCGCATCGCCCGGGCCGGCCACCGCGTCGGCGTGCTGGCCCGCGGTGCGACGCTGGAGGTCATCCGCCAGGACGGGCTGCACCTGACGGACCGCGAGGGCGAACATCATGTGCGGGTGGCGGCCGGGCCCGCAGAGGAACTGGGGCAGCCGGACCTGCTGTTCCTCTGCGCCAAGGCGCAGGATTTGCTGCCGCTGGTGCGCGCCGCCCGGCCGATGATCGGGCCGGACACCCTGGTCGTCCCGGTGGTGAACGGCATTCCCTGGTGGTATTTCGAGGGGGAGGGCGGGCGCCACCAGGGCCGCGCCGTCCGCGCCGTCGATCCCGACGGGGCGCTGAAGGAACTGGTGCCGCTCGACCGCGTGATCGGCGCCATCGCCTACATCACCGCGGAGCGGATGGCCCCCGGCGTCGCCCGCAGCTTCAACCCGCTGAAGCTGATCCTGGGCGAGATCGACCACCGCCCCAGCGAGCGCCTCGCCCGCACCGCCGCCATGCTGACCGCCTGCGGCATCCACACCCAGGCGAGCGGGCGGGTGCGCGACCCCTTGTGGACCAAGGTAATCGCCAACCTCTCCTCCAACCCGCTGTCGGTGGTGTCGGGGGCGACGCTGCAGGACATCTACGGCGACCCGTCGCTGTCGCAGATCGCCCGCCAGATGCTGTCGGAAGCGCTGCTGACCGCCGCCGCCTATGGCGCGCGGATCGAGCTGGACCCGGCGTCCCTGCTGGCGATGGGCGCCGGGATGGGGCCGGTGAAGACCTCCATGCTCCAGGATTTCGAGAAGGGGCTGCCGCTGGAACTGTCCGCCATCTGCGAGGCCGTCATCGAACTGGCCGAACTGCAGGGGCTGTCCATGCCGCTGACCCGCAACATCGCCATCCTCGCCCGCTTCAAGAGCGACAGCGCGCTGCGCGCCGCCGCGGGCCTGTAAAACCTCCATCCGAAGGGGACCGCAAACCATGACGACCGCGACCGCCATCGCTAGCTCCATTGCCCCGAAGCTCGGCCACAACAGCGTCGTGAGGCCCGATCACATCGGCGAAGAGGAGTGGGCGCTGCGCTGCCAGCTGGCCGACTGCTACCATCTGGTCGATTTCATGGGCTGGACGGAGACGATCTTCAACCACATCTCCGCCCGCCTGCCGGGGCCGGCGCACCATTATCTGGTGAACCCCTTCGGGCTGAACTACACCGAGGTGACGCCGGCCAACCTGCTGAAGGTCGGGCTGGACGGCGAGAAGCTGGAGCCGTCGCCCTACGACGCCAACCCCGCCGGCTTCGCCCTGCACAGCGCCATCCACGAGGCGCGCGCCGACATCCATTGCGTGATCCACACCCACACCACCGAGGTGTCGGCCATCGTGCAGAAGAAGCAGGCCTTCTCGCACAACGACTTCTACGGCGCCCAGCTCTACGGCCGCGTCGGCTACCATGCCTTCGAGGGCATCACGCTGTTCGCCGACGAGAAGCCGCGCATGCTGGAGAGCCTGGGCGACAAGCACATCCTGGTGCTGCGCAACCACGGCATCGCGGTTGGTGAGTCCAGCATCGCCAAGACCTTCTTCCTGCTGTGGACGGTGCAGCGCGCCGCCGAGATCCAGACGCTGGCCGACAGCATGCGCGGCGAGGACGTCGAGCTGTCGACCGAGGTCCGGCAGAAATGCAGCGACCTGACCGCCATGCTGATCCGCGACAGCGGCTTTGCCGTGAAGTTCTTCGACGCCATGGTGCGCAAGATGCGGGCGGAACGCGGGCCGGGCTGGTGAGGGGGCCGGCGTATGCCGTGGCGGTATCCTTTGCCCCCTCCCTAACCCTCCCCGCTTTCGCGGGAGCGGGGACTACCGTCGTTCCTGCGCTCAACTCCCTCTCCCGCGAGAGCGGGGAGGGCCGGCGAGGGGGCAGTGCTTCGGCACCGCAAGGCGTTTGGCAACCGAACCGGCGGTTGGTAAAAGAAGGCCCCGGCCTCGCCAAACGCTGGCCAAACGCTGGACAGACACTGGGCATCATGGCCATCACCAAGAAGCTGCGCCGCTACATCCCGTCGGACCCCGAATTCCAGGTCGAGGAATTCCCCTTCTACTGGCTTGCCCGCGTCCAGGGCATCTATACGCAGAAGATGGAAACGGCGCTGAAGCGGATCGGCACCGACATCCCGACCTGGCGGGTGCTGTTCATCCTGAAGACGCACGGCACCTCCAGCATTTCGGAGATCTCCACCCACGCCATCGTCAAGCTGTCGACGATGACCCGCATCGTCTACCGCATGAAGGCGGAAGGGCTGGTCGAAACCGGCACCAACGCCGAGGACGGCCGGGTCACCGAGGTGACGATGACACCGGCCGGCCACGCGCTGGTGGAGCGCATCCAGGACGCGACGGGAAAGCTGTTCGCCCGCAGCTTCGAAGGGCTGTCGGAATCGCAGATCGGCAAGCTGAACGCGACCCTGCAGCAGCTCTACGAGAATCTCGCGGAGGATTGAGCCCCCGCCCGGCGCAGGCCGGGCAGGGACTTCTCTCTTTGTATGTCCGTCCTTACTTGGCCGGCAGGGCCGGGACGCCGTCCTTCCACTGGTCCCAGTGGCCGACGATATGGTCGACCATGCGGGAGCCGACCAGCTCCACATTCTCCACCGTCTCGGCGAAGCCGCCAGCGGTCTCGCCCGGCTTGGGGTCGAGATGCTGCAGGGTGGTCTCGTTCGGGTTGCCCTGGTCGAAATTGACGGCGCCGCGCAGGCTCATCACCCGGTCGGAGCCCTGAAGCCGCTTGATGACCAGCGTGATCGCCGCCGCTTCCATCTCGGTGATGACGTAATCGTCGGCGCCATAGAGCTTGGCGATGTATTGCGCCTGCTCCGACATGCCGGGACCGTGGAAGAAGGTGTCGCCGGTCATGTGGGTGCCGGTGCCCACGAAGGGTGCACGCTGCGCCGCCTCCTGCGGATAGCGCTTGCGGTAGGCACGGGCGGACTCGCTGTCCTTCAGCGGCGTGTCGGCGGTCAGCCGCATCGCCCAGCCGACCAGCGCCGGGTTCATCTGGAACAGGCGCACCGCCTCATAGCCCTTGCGCGGCATGAAGGTCGGCTCGCCGGGCTTGCCTTCCTCCGGCGCCCAGCGGTGGCCCAGATCGTAATCGACCAGCCAGGTCGCCCAGTTCACCTCGCCGATGGTGCCGCGCGACGGCGGGGTGCCGGCCACGCCGGTGACCAGGAAATAAGCCTGCGACAGGTCGAGCTGCGGGTTCAGCAGGATTGCCTGCATCGAGGCCGAGGAACTGACCTTGCCCATGCCCAGCACCGACCCGCACACGCCGTCGGCGTTGCAGTAGACCGGGTTCAGCGCGCCCTTCACCGTAATCGGCTCGGCGGTCTGCCAATAGCGCTCGTACCAGTGCTGGAACTCGCCCGCCCGGTCGCCGGTGTTCTTGCCGATCTCGAACATCGACCCGACGAACACCTTGACCTTGACCGGCTCCGCGGCCTGGAGGGACCCGTTCAGCCCGAACAGGAGCAGGGCCGACAGGGCGGCGCTGCGGCAGCAGGAGAGCAACGACATCGAACTTTCACTCCGTGGGACAGAAGACGCACCGGAGTATGCAATGCGCAAGCCACTCCCACCCACTTTCATTCGTGCAGAAACGAAAAACGCCCCGCATCGGGTGATGCGGGGCGTTCTTTTCCGGTCCGGTCAGGAGGTCAGGCCGCGACGCGCTCATCCTCCGCGTCCACCGCCACCGGCGGAACCCAGGGAATCAGCTCCCGGCCGGTGTTGGCGAGGCGCTTGGGCTCGATGCGGCCGATCACGCGGGTGCCTTCCTTGGCGATGCGCAGGATGTCGCCATCCTCCGGCACCAGGGCGCGCTCGACGCCGCAGGCGCGGGCGAGGCGGGCATGGGCTTCCATATGCTCGATGGTGCCGTGGACCGGAACGGCGAAGCGCGGGCGGACCAGCCCGTACATGCGGGCAAGGTCGTCGCGCTTCGGGTGGCCGGAGACATGGACCGGCGCATCGGCCGGGGTGACGATCTCGACACCCATGCCGCGCAGATGCTCGTGGATTTCGGCCAGCGCCTCCTCGTTGCCGGGGATGGCGCGGGCGGAGAAGATGACGGTGTCGCCCTCTTCCAGCCACAGGTCGCGGTGCTCGTTGCGGGCCAGACGGCTGAGTGCCGCCCGTTCCTCGCCCTGGCTGCCGGTGCACAGGAACACCAGATTCTCGCGCGGGGTCCAGGACGCCTCGCGGACATCCATGAAGTCCGGCACATGGTCGAGATAGCCGCAGGCTTGTGCCGCCTTTTCCATGCGCAGCATGGAGCGGCCGACCAGAACCACCTTGCGCCCGACCGCCGCCGCCGCTTCCGCCACCGCGGTCATGCGGGCGACGTTGGAGGCGAAGCCGGTCACCGCGATGGCGCCCGACCGGTTGGCGAAGGCGCCGATCAGGCCGGCGCGGGCGTCGGCTTCCGATCCGGTGGAGCCGGGGACGTCGGCGTTGGTGCTGTCGCACATCATGGCGAGCAGCCCCTCGTCGCCCAGGCGCTTCAGCGCGGCGACGTCGGTGGTCCGGCCGATCAGCGGATCGGGATCGAACTTCCAGTCGCCGGTGTGCAGCACCGTGCCGGCCGCCGTGCGGATCGCCAGCGACATCGGTTCGGGGATCGAATGGGTGACGGCGATGGTCTCGATCCGGAAGGGACCGATGGTCAGCGTGTCGCCGATGTCGAAGGTCTGCACCTTGGCGGCCCGGTGGGCGCCCTTTTCCTTCAGCCGGTCGCGGATGATGTGCGAGGCGAAGGGGCTGGCATAGATCGGGCAGCGCAGGCGCGGCCACAGATGGTGGATCGCGCCGATATGGTCCTCGTGCGCGTGGGTCACCACCAGCCCGACGACGTCCTGCATCCGCTCCTCGATGAAGGTCGGATCGGCCATCAGGCTGTCGATGCCGGGCAATTCGTCGCCGACGAAGGCGACGCCAGCGTCCACGATCAGCCATTTGCCGGCATGACCGTAGAGCGCCATGTTCATGCCGATGCGGGAACAGCCGCCCAGCGGAAGGAACAGGATCTCGTCCTTGCCCGGAACCGGGCCGGTGGGGCCGCCGCCATGGACCGTGTTGGCCGTCGGGCGGGAGCCGTCGAAGTCATCACGCGGACGCTGGTTGCGTGCGCGGTTGTTCGGCGCCATCCGGCGCCGCCTTGAATCAAACGTCATGCCTCTGTCGTACGTCTCACATAAGCCGGCATTCGACGCTGCCGGACGGGCGTGCATCGCTCGTCGATGCGGATCTCGGTGTGGGAGGGACCCGGCCGGAGGCGCCGTGCGGCGGCCGTCGGACGGCTGGGGTGCGAATGTTTCGTGAGGGCTTATGTGGGCAAAGGGAGGCTGACGTCAAGGGCGCGCGTAAAAAGTCACACGAAATGGTGGGGCATTGCTGGGATGCGCGGGCGGGAAGCGAGGCCCGGAAGCGGACAAGGGCCGAACCGGGCCGTCGACCGATCAGGCGGCTTCGGGAATACGGGCGATGACCTTGATCTCGAAATCGAAGCCGGCCAGCCAGGTCACTCCCACCGCCGTCCAGTTGGGATAGGGCGGATCGCCGATGACCTTGTTGCGCACGGCCATGACGGTCTCGATCTGGTTGGCCGGGTCGGTGTGGAAGGTGGTGACGTCCACGACATCGTCGAGCGTGCAGCCGGCGGTCTTGAGGACGTTCATGAGGTTTTCGAAAGCCAGCTGCACCTGCTTCTCGAAATCGGGTTCCGGCGAACCGTCCGCGCGGCTGCCGACCTGCCCCGAAACGAACAGCAGGTCGCCCGAGCGGATTGCCGCCGAGTAGCGGTGATTCTCATAGAGCGCGTGCCGGCTTGCCGGAACGATGGCCTCGCGTCGAGCCATTGGAGTCTTCCTTCTTGCTGATGGGCGGGCGATCTCGGGCCGAGCCGCCACGCCCTGCGTCGGGCTTCACAATCGAGGCATGGTTTGATATACGCCTCGTATGTGAATGACAGCACACATACGCTCCGTATGTCAACTCACATACGATACGTATGTCAGGAGAAAAGACCGTGGCCGGAAAGAAACGCGCCGAGATGATGGAGGAGACCCGCGCCAAGCTGATCGGGTCCGCGCGCAAGGCCTTTGCGGAGAAGGGCTATGCGGCCGCGTCGATGGATGAACTGACGGCGGAGGCGGGTCTGACGCGCGGGGCGCTCTACCACAATTTCGGCGACAAACGGGGCCTTCTGCAGGCGGTGGTCGACCAGATCGACGGCGAGATGGCGACCCGCGCGCGCGCGATCGGCAGCCGGGCGGGCGACGGCTGGGAAGGGCTGCTGGCGGAGGGTGTCGCCTATATCGAGATGGCGCTGGAGCCCGAGGTCCAGCGCATCGTGCTGCTCGACGGACCGGCGGTCCTGGGCGATCCGTCGCAATGGCCGAGCCAGAACAGTTGCCTCCAGGCGACCCTGGACACGGTGACGGGGCTGATCGCGCAAGGCATCGTCAAGCCGGTGGATGCCGAAGCGGCCGCCCGGCTTCTGAACGGTGCGGCGCTGAATGCCGCGCTCTGGGTCGCGGCCAGCGACCGGCCGCAGGAGGTGCTGGCCAAGGCGGTCGAGGCGTTCCGGATGCTGGCCGGGGGGCTGCTGGCCACCCCGGCCGATGACCGGCGCGGAAACCGGAAGCCCGCGACGCTGCCGCGGGCACCCCGGCATTGCGGCGGTCAATGGTTGTCGCGCGGGATCCCCATCGTCTGCGCGACGCGCTGGTACTTGACCGCCGGCTTCAGGACCATGCCCTCGTCCAGCTGGTCGACGATGCCGCGCTGGATTTCCTGCCACGGCGTCTGCGACGGCGGGGCGGGGTAGCCGCCAGCGGCTTCCAGGGATGCCTTGCGGTCGGCAAGCTCTGCTTCGGAGATCAGGATGTCGGCGCTGCCGCGGCGCAGGTCGATCCGAACCCGGTCGCCGGTGCGCAGAAGGCCGAGGTTGCCGCCGGCCGCCGCCTCCGGCGAGGCGTTGAGGATGGACGGCGACCCCGAGGTGCCGGACTGCCGCCCGTCGCCGATGCAGGGCAGGGAATGGACGCCCTGCTTGATCAGGTTCGCGGGCGGACGCATGTTCACCACCTCCGCAGCACCCGGATAGCCGATGGGGCCGGCGCCGCGGATGACCAGGATGGTGTAGGCGTCGATGCCCAGGTCAGGGTCGTCGATGCGGTGATGGTAGTCCTCCGGCCCGTCGAAGACGACGACCTTGCCCTCGAACGCCTCCGGATCGCTGGGATTGGACAGGTAGCGCTCGCGGAACTCGTCGGAGATCACGCTGGTCTTCATGATGGCGGCGTTGAACAGATTGCCGCGCAGCACGACGAAACCGGCGTTGATCTTCAGCGGGTCGTCGATCGGGTGGATGACGCGGGTATCGAGGATCTCGGTGTTGCGGCAGTTCTCGCCGATGGTCCGGCCGTTGACGTTGGGCGCGTCCTCGCGGATCAGGCCCTGGCGCATCAGCTGCGACACCACCGCCGGCACGCCGCCGGCGCGGTGGAAGTCCTCGCCCAGATATTCGCCGGCCGGCTGCAGGTTGACCAGCAGCGGCACGCCCAGCCCGTGGGTCTGCCAATCGTCCACCGTCAGCGGCACGCCGATGTGCTTGGCGATGGCGTTGATGTGGATCGGCGCGTTGGTCGAACCGCCGATGGCGGAGTTGACCACGATGGCGTTGAGGAAGGCGTCGCGGGTCAGGATGTCGGACGGCTTGATGTCCTGGCGCACCATCTCGACGATGCGCTTGCCGGTCTCATAGGCGGCCTGCTGGCGCTCGCGGTAGGGAGCGGGAATGGCGGCGGAGCCCGGAAGCTGCATGCCCAGCACCTCCGCCAGAGAATTCATGGTGGAGGCGGTGCCCATCGTGTTGCAGTAGCCGGTCGAGGGGGCGGAAGACGCCACCAACTCGATGAAGCCCTGATAGTCGATCTCGCCGGCGGCCATCATCTGGCGGGCCTTCCACACGATGGTGCCGGAACCGGTGCGCTCGCCGCGGAACCAGCCGTTCAGCATCGGGCCGACCGACAGGGCGATGGCCGGGATGTTGACGGTAGCGGCGGCCATAAGGCAGGCCGGGGTGGTCTTGTCGCAGCCGATGGTCAGCACCACGCCGTCCAGCGGATAGCCGTGCAGCACCTCGACGAGGCCGAGATAGGCGAGGTTGCGGTCGATGGAGGCGGTCGGGCGCTTGCCGGTCTCCTGGATCGGGTGGACCGGGAACTCGATGGCGATGCCGCCGGCGGTGCGGATGCCCTCGCGCAGCCGTTCGGCCAGCACCAGATGGTGGCGGTTGCAGGGGCTGAGGTCGGATCCGGTCTGGGCGATGCCGATGATCGGGGCGCCGGACTGCAGTTCCTCCCGCGTCAGGCCGAAATTCAGGTAGCGCTCCAGGTAGAGCGCGGTCATGTCGGGGTTGGCGGGGTTGTCGAACCACGCGCGCGACCGCAGCCGACGCCCTGTATCGGAGGAATTGGGGGGAAGGGGGCTTCGTATCGGTCATATCGACACCGGTTTCAGGTTGGGGCGCGGGCCGGATCGGCGGCGCCGGAGTTGGGGGTGCGTCGCGGCGGTGGCGTTTACCAGTCGAAGGCGTCGGTGCGGTGCCAGCGCCCGACCATGCAGGCGTCGGCGACCAGCGACAGCGGGCGGGCATCGACGTCGCTCGCCCCCTTGCCTATCAACCGGTGGAAATGGCGATAGATGCGCTGGTATTCGGTGTCGGGCTCGGCCAGCACATGCGCGCCGTCCACCGTCAGGCGGGTGCCGCCATGGGTGAGGTCGAGGCGTCCGTCCTCGGTCTCGATCACGATGGACCAGGTCTGCTCGCCCTGCTGGAGGAAGTCGAAGTCGGCGGTGACGCGGCCGATGCGGGAGCCGGGGGCGGCCGACATCTCCAGCGTTGCGGCGATCGGCGTGTCGCGGTTGGCCGGGACATGCAGGTCGGCGGCGCGGACGAAGACCGGGGCCGGCAGGATATCGGTCAGGATCGACAGGGCGTTGATGCCGGGATCGAACACGCCGAAGCCGCCGGCCGCGAAGATCCAGTCCTGGCCCGGATGCCAGCGCCGGACATCCTCCTTCCAGGTGATGGCGACGCTGCGGATGTTGGCGTCGGTGAGGCGGCGGCGGGTTTCCTCCACCGCCGGATTGAACTGCGAATGCCAGGCGGTGAACAGGGTGCGGCGGGCGGAGTCCGCCTCCGCCACCAGATCGTGAAGCTCCGACAGGGTGGCGGCGGGCGGCTTCTCGATCAGCACATGGCAGCCGGCGCGCAGAGCCTCCACCGTCAGGCCGTGGCGGACGGCGGGCGGGGTGCAGAGCGCCACGGCGTCGAGGCCGGGCAGGGCCGCCAGCATCGAAGCCTGGGAGCGGAAGGTCGGCACGCCGTCCGCGGTGGCGCCGTCCGGGCTGACCACGGCGGCCAATTCGAACAGGCCGGTGGCGGCAATGGCCGGGATGTGCTGGTCGCGGGCGATCTTTCCCAGACCGACGAGGCCGAGGGTGGGGAGCGTCATGGCGGTTGTCCGGTCGGGGCGGCAGGCCTCAGGCCTTGCCCTTGTTGTAGACGTCGAAGCAGACGGCGGCGAGCAGCACCAGACCCTTGATGACCTGTTGCCAGTCGATGCCGATGCCGAGGATCGACATGCCGTTGTTCATCACGCCCATGATGAAGGCGCCGATCACCGCACCGGTCACCCGGCCGACACCGCCGGAGGCCGAGGCGCCGCCGATGAAGCAGGCCGCGATCACGTCCAGCTCGAAGGACACGCCGGCCTTCGGCGTGGCGGTGTTCAGGCGGGCGGCGAAGATCAGGCCGGCGAGTGCGGCCAGCACGCCCATGTTGACGAAGGTGTAGAAGGACAGGCGGCGGGTGTCGATGCCCGACAGCTTGGCGGCCTTCTCGTTGCCGCCCAGCGCGTAGACGCGCCGGCCGATGGTGGTGTCGCGGGTGACGAAGGCGTAGAGGCCGATCAGCAGCGCCATGATGATGAGGACGTTCGGCAGCCCTTTGTAGGAGGCCAGCAGCATGCCGATGTAGGCGACCGCCGCGAACAGCCCGGCGCTCTTCAGCAGGAACAGCGGCAGCGGCTCCTGTTCGATGGCGAAGCGCTGGCGGCGGATGCGGGCGGCGACGCTGAGGCCGATGATGACCGCCGGCGTCACCAGGCACAGCAGAAGCGTGGTGGTGTGGAAGCCGGCCGTCCCGAAGACGTCCGGGATGAAGCCGGAGCTGAGGCGCTGGAACTCCACCGGGAAGGGGCCGACCGACTGGCCGGCGAGCAGGGCGAGGCTGAGGCCGCGGAAGACCAGCATGCCGGCCAGCGTCACGATGAAGGACGGGATGCGGAAATAGGCGACCCAGTACCCTTGTGCCGCGCCGATGGCGGCCCCGGCCAGCAGGCAGAGGATGGCGGTGGGGATGAAATGCAGCTGGAACTGCACCATCAGGATGGCGGCCAGCGCGCCGATGAAGCCGACGATGGAGCCCACCGACAGGTCGATGTGCCCGGCGACGATCACCAGCAGCATGCCCAGCGCCATGATGACGATGTAGCTGTTCTGCAGGACGAGGTTGGTCAGGTTCAGCGGCTGCAGAAGCGTGCCGTCGGTCATGAACTGGAAGAAGGCCACGATCGCCAGCAGCGAGATCAGCATGCCGTAATCGCGCATGTGGCTCTTCAGGAACTTGGCCATGGAGGCCTGGCGCGGCGGGGCGGCCGGAAGGTTCAGTTCGGCGCTCATTGCAGGGACTCCCGGGCGGCAGCGGCGACGGCGGCGCGCGCTGCCGTGGACTTCGAGGCTGACGACATGATGGCGTGCATGATCTTTTCCTGGCTGGCCTCGGCCGCCGGCATCTCGGCGACCAGCGCGCCTTCGTTCATCACATAGATGCGGTCGGCGACGCCCAGCAGCTCCGGCAGTTCCGACGAGATCAGGATGACGCCGCGGCCTTCGGCCACCAGCTGGTTGACGATGGTGTAGATTTCATATTTGGCGCCGACGTCGATGCCGCGCGTCGGCTCGTCCAGGATCAGCACCTGCGGGTCGGCGAACAGCCATTTGCTGAGCACGACCTTCTGCTGGTTGCCGCCGGACAGGTTGACCGTCTGCTGGAACACGTCCGAACAGCGGATGCGCAGGCGGCGGCGGAAGTCGTTGGCGACCTCGATCTCGCGCTCATGGTGGATGACGCCGCGCTTGGCGACGCCGTCCAGGTTGGCCAGCGTCACGTTGTGGCGGATGTCGTTGTCCAGCACGAGCCCGTAATGCTTGCGGTCCTCCGTGGCATAGGCGAGGCCGTTGCCCATCGCCTTGGCGATGGTCGACACGTCGATCTCGCGCCCGCCGAGGAAGGCTTGCCCGCGGATGTTGCGGCCATAGCTGCGGCCGAACAGGCTCATGGCGAATTCGGTGCGGCCGGCGCCCATCAGGCCGGCGATGCCCACCACCTCGCCCCGGCGGACATGCAGGTCGACGTCCTTCACCACGCGGCGGCCGGGATGGATGGGGTGGTCGGCGCTCCAGCCCTTCACTTCGAACAGGATGTCGCCGGGGTTGCTGGCGCGGCGCGGATAGCGGTCGGCAAGGTCGCGGCCGACCATGCCCTTGATGATGCGATCCTGGCTGATCGGGCCGTCGTGGCAGTCCAGCGTCTCCACCGTGGTGCCGTCGCGCAGGATGGTGACGCGGTCGGCGACCTTGGCGATCTCGTTCAGCTTGTGCGAGATCAGGATGGAGGAGATGCCCTGTTCCTTGAAGCGCAGCAGCAGGGCCAGCAGGGCGTCGCTGTCGCTTTCGTTCAGGCTGGCCGTCGGCTCGTCCAGGATCAGCAGCTTGACCTGCTTGGACAGGGCCTTGGCGATCTCCACCAGCTGCTGCTTGCCGACGCCGATGTCGGTGATGAGGGTCTCCGGCGAATCCGTCAGCCCGACCATGCGCAGCAGGTCACGGGCGCGGGCGGTGGCGGCGACCCAGTCGATGACACCACGTTTCGCCTGCTCGTTGCCGAGGAACAGGTTCTCGGTGATCGACAGCAGCGGGACCAGCGCCAGTTCCTGGTGGATGATGATGATGCCCAGCTTCTCGCTGTCGGCGATGCCGCGGAAGGCGACGGGCTGGCCGCGGAAGCGGATCTCGCCGTCATAGGTCCCGTGCGGGTAGACGCCGCTCAGCACCTTCATCAGCGTCGATTTGCCGGCGCCGTTCTCGCCGATCAGCGCGTGGATCTCCCCCTCGCGGACCGAGAGGTTGACGTCGTCGAGCGCCTTGACGCCCGGAAACGTCTTGGTGATGCCGCGCATCTCAAGAATGCTGTCCATGGAAAACCCCCGATCGCCCGCCTGCATGGTCCGGCGGAGCGCCGGAACGGAACGCCCGAGGGCATCCGCTCCGGCGCCGTTCACTCACTTGATCTGCGATTCCTTGTAGTAGCCGCCGTCGACCAGGACCTGCTTCCAGTTCGTGGCGTCGACGCTGACCGGCTTCAGCAGATAGGAGGGGACGACCTTCTTGCCGTTGTCGTAGGTCTTGGTGTCGTTGACCTGCGGGGTGCGCCCGGCCAGCAGGTCGTCGACCATGCCCACCGTCACCTTCGCCAGTTCGCGGGTGTCCTTGAAGACGGTGGAGCGCTGCTCGCCCGCCAGGATGGACTTGACCGACGGGATCTCGGCGTCCTGGCCGGTGACGACCGGCATCGGCTGCTGCGGGGTGCCGTAGCCGACGCCCTTCAGCGAGGAGATGATGCCGATGCTGATGCCGTCATAGGGCGACAGCACGGCGTCCAGCTTCTTGTTGCCGTAATAGGCGCTCAGCAGATTGTCCATGCGGGACTGGGCGACCGCGCCGTCCCAGCGCAGGGTCGACACCTTGTCCATGCCGACCTGGCCGCTGCCGACCTTCAGCTTGCCGCTGTCGATGTAGGGCTGCAGCACCGACATGGCGCCGTTGTAGAAGAAATAGGCGTTGTTGTCGTCGGGAGAGCCGCCGAACAGCTCGATGTTGAAGGGGCCCTTGCCCTCCTTCAGGCCGAGGGCCTTTTCGATGTAGGCGGCCTGCAGCACGCCGACCTGGAAATTGTCGAAGGTGGCATAGTAGTCGACGTTGGCGGACCCGCGGATCAGGCGGTCGTAGGCGATGACCTTCACGCCCTGTTCCGCCGCCTTCTGCAGAACGTCGGTCAGCGTCGTCCCGTCGATGGCGGCGATCACCAGAACCTTGTTGTTCTTGGTGACCATGTTCTCGATCTGGGCGAGCTGGTTGGGGATGTCGTCCTCGGCATATTGCAGGTCGGTCTTGTATCCCTTTTCCTGGAAATACTTGACCATGTTGTTGCCGTCGTCGATCCAGCGCGCCGACGACTTGGTCGGCATGGCGATGCCGACGGTCGGCTTGCCCTGCGCCATCGCCGGGGCGGCGGCACCGGTGGCGATCAGCAGGCCGACGGCGAGGCCGGCGAGCTTCGAGGTGACGGAAGAACGCTTAGGAGACGACATGGACCGGAATCCTCCCCGTTTATACGGCACGCGCTTCGCAGTCCCCACGTTCGGTATCGCGGACGGCATGGGGCGCGATGGTTTGTGTCCCTAGCAATCCTCCGTTTTCCCATAACTGTCAAATACGATTATTCAGCAAACCGATATGCATTTCGATATCGGCGGGCGGTTCCGCCAGTTGGCGCATCTTGCGTTCCGACGCCGCACGCACCGCCGACAGAACGGTGCGGGCGCCGGGGGACAGCGGCCGGTCCTTCAGCCAGAAGATGCCGTAGGGTTCCACGCTGAAATGCTTGTGGAAGGGCATGATGGCGTAACCGCCGCCGGGCGTGAACACCTGGGCGAGCGCGCGGGCGAAGACGGTAATGGAGTCGGTCTCCGCCACCATCGCCATCGAGATGACCGGCGACGCGCTTTCGATCACCTTGTGCGGCAGCCGGGCGCCCTCGGCGCGGAACAGCGCCTCCACCCGGTCGCGCAGCAGCGTGCCGACGGGCTGCAGGATCCAGGTGGCGTCCGACAGGTCGGCGGCGGTCAGCGGGCGGCTGAGTTGCATTAGCGGGTTGCCGGCGCGGCAGACGAAGCACAGCTCCTCGCTGCTGATCTCCTGGTATTCGAAGGCGGTGGGGTCGAGATGGCCGGGCAGCCGGCCGATGGCGAAATCCATCACCCCCTGATGCACCCGTTCGGCCAGCACGTCGCTGGTCTCCACCGCCACGGCGATCTTCAGGCCGGGATGCTCGCGGGTCAGGCTGCTGATGACCGGCACCACCAGTTCCACCGCCGGGGCCATCACCGTGCCGACCGACACCCGGCCGCTGTGCCCGGCCAGCAGCGCGTTCAGCTCCTCCCCCGTCTCCTGCAGTTCGCTGAGGATCATCCGGGCGTGGCGGATCATGAGGCTGCCGTACCAGTTCGGCTCGATCCCGCGGCCGTGGCGGTCGAACAGCTCGATCCCCAGGGTTTCCTCCAGGTCGCCCAGCAGCTTGGAGGCCGCCGGCTGCGACATGTTCAGGCTGGCGGCGGCCCGGTGCAGGTTGCGGTGTTCGTCGAGCGCCGCGAACAGCTGGAGATGGCGCAGCTTCAGCCGGGCCTTCTGGAACCAGTTCGGGGGGAAGCGCTGGGGGGTCACGGGTGGTTGCCTCCGGTCGGGCGCCGTCACCGGGCTATGGGATGCCGGGATACGACATTTGGTATCGCAAACGCCCATCTTCGTATTGGACGATTATCAAGAGGCCCCTTATCGTTCGGGTCGTCAACAAATTTTGAAATGGCTGCCGACGCACATGCTGAAACGGGCAGCCACCGGGTGCGAGGGGGAGTGTAGCGGCATGGCGCAGGAAGCGCGTTGCGTCTGGCAGGCCCGGGCGCTGCTGGGGGAGGGGCCGCTCTGGTCTCCGCGGCAGGATGCCGTCTACTTCGTCGACATCCGCGGATCCCGCATCCTGCGCCACGGCTTGGCCGACGGGGCGCAGGCGGTGTGGGAGCTTGACGACGCCGCCTGTTGGCTGGTGGAGAGCGCCGATGGCAACGGCTTCATCGCCGGCCTGCGTTCCCGCCGCGTGGTCCGCCTGCTGCTGGAGCCTGGTCAAGCGGTCATCGCCGAAGAGCTGGCGTGGATCGAGCCGGACCGGCCGGGCAACCGGCTGAACGACGGCAAGGCCGACGCCAGGGGCCGGCTGTGGGTCGGCAGCATGGACGATGCGGAGGAGGCGCCGGCCGGCAGCTTCTACCGCATCGATCCCGACGGAGCCGTCACGAAGGTTGACGAGGGCTACACCGTCGCCAACGGGCCGGCGCTGTCGCCTGACGGGCGGACGATCTACCACACCGACAGCGCGGCGCGGACGATCCATGCCTTCGACGTCGGCGCCGACGGCAGTCTGTCCGGCAAGCGCGTCCACATCCGCTTCGGCGAGGCCGACGGTTATCCCGACGGCATGACCTGCGATGCCGAGGGGTGCCTGTGGGTCGCCCACTGGGACGGCGGCCGCGTCAGCCGCTTCCGCCCTGACGGCACGCTGGACCGCGCCATCGCGCTGCCGGTCTCCCGCGTCACCTCCTGCGTCTTCGCCGGTCCGAATCTCGACCGGCTGTTCATCACCACCGCGGCGCACGGCCGGCCCGAGGAGCCGCTGGCCGGGGCGCTGTTCGAGTGCGACCCCGACGTCCGCGGCCTGCCGCCCGGACGGTTCGGTTCCCCGCCGCGCTGAGCCTCGAAGATATTTCGATGAAGGATTCCACCGCCATGCCGACCAGCGCCCGCCCGTACCGCGGCGTCTTCCCAGTCGTCCCCACCATCTTCACCGAATCGGGAGAGCTGGACCTCGACGGCCAGAAGCGCTGCGTCGACTTCATGATCGACGCCGGCTCCACCGGCCTGTGCATCCTCGCCAACTTCTCCGAACAGTTCGTGCTGACCGACGACGAGCGCACGGTGCTGATGGAGACGATGCTGGCCCATGTCGCCGGGCGGGTGCCGGTGATCGTCACCACCACCCATTTCAGCACCCGTGCCTGTGCCGAGCGCAGCCGACGCGCCCAGGATCTCGGCGCCGCGATGGTGATGGTGATGCCGCCCTACCACGGCGCCACCATCCGCGTGCCGGAGGCCGGCATCGTCGAGTTCTTCCAGCGGGTGTCGGACGCCATCGACATCCCGATCATGATCCAGGACGCGCCGGTCAGCGGCACCCCGCTGTCGGCACCCCTGCTGGCGCGGATGGCGCGGGAGATCGCGCAGGTCTCCTACTTCAAGATCGAGGTGCCGCAGGCGGCGGCCAAGCTGCGCACGCTGATCGAGCTGGGCGGCGACGCCATCGAAGGCCCTTGGGACGGCGAGGAGGCGATCACCCTGCTGGCCGACCTCGACGCCGGGGCGACGGGGGCGATGACCGGCGGCGGCTATCCCGACGGCATCCGGCAGATCATCGATCCGTATCTGGCGGGAGACCGCGAGGCGGCGGTGGCGGCCTATGGGCGCTGGCTGCCGCTGATCAACCACGAGAACCGCCAGTGCGGCATCGCCACCGCGAAGATCCTGATGAAGGAGGGCGGTGTCATCAAATCCGACGCGATGCGTCACCCGATGGCCAGCCCGCATCCGATGAGCCGCGACGGGTTGCTGGACGCGGCGCGGCGGCTCGATCCGCTGGTGCTGCGCTGGGGGCGCTAGACCCCCCACCCTAACCCTCCCCCGCTGGGCGGGGAGGGACTGCCGCCGCTTTTCCGCATAAGCACTTACCCCCTCCCGCCCAGCTCTCGCACAAAGCTTCGCTTTGTGCTGACGCGGCAGGCGGACCGTAGGTCCGCTGAGAGCGGGGAGGGTCGGGGTGGGGGCATCGCCAGCCGACCCCCTCCCAACAAGGAGACCCACATGACCATCACCGGCGAGATGCTGATCGGCGCCAGCGCCCACCGCGGCGGCGAGGGCGAGTTCCGCGCCGTCGACCCCGCCACCGGCGAGGCGCTGGAGCCCGCCTTCGGCGGCGGCGGCGCGGCGGAGGTGGAGCGCGCCTGCGCCCTCGCCTGGGCCGCCTTCGACGCCTTCCGCGAGACCGGCCCGGAGCAGCGCGCCGCCTTCCTGGAGGCCGTCGCCCAGAACATCCTCGACATCGGCGACGACCTGATCGTCCGCGCCATGGCGGAAAGCGGCCTGCCGCGCCCCCGGCTGGAGGGCGAGCGCGGACGCACCGTTGGTCAGCTTCGCCTGTTCGCCCAAGTCGTGCGCGAAGGCAGCTGGATCGAGGCGCGCATCGACCCGGCCATGCCGGCGCGCGCACCGCTGCCCCGCCCCGACATCCGCCAGCGCCACATCCCGCTGGGGCCGGTCGCGGTGTTCGGCGCGTCGAACTTCCCGCTCGCCTTCTCGGTGGCCGGCGGCGACACCGCCTCGGCCTTCGCTGCCGGCTGTCCAGTGGTGGTGAAGGGCCATGGCGCCCATCCCGGCACCTCGGAACTGGTCGGCCGGGCCATCCGGGCGGCGGTCGCCTCCTGCGGGCTGCCGGAGGGGGTGTTCTCCCTGCTGTTCGGCACCGGCAACGAGATCGGCACGGCGCTGGTCGCCGATCCGCGCATCAAGGCGGTCGGCTTCACCGGCTCCCGTCGCGGCGGGCTGGCGCTGATGGAGGTGGCGTCCAGGCGGGCGGAGCCGATCCCGGTCTATGCCGAGATGAGCAGCATCAACCCGGTCTTCCTGATGCCGGCGGCGCTGGCCTCGCGCGCCGATGCGCTGGGCAAGGGCTTCGTCGCCTCGCTGACCATGGGAGCGGGGCAGTTCTGCACCAATCCCGGCATCCTGCTGGGCGTCGAGGGGCCGGATCTCGACCGGTTCGTCGCGACGGCGGTGGAGGCGCTGGGCGGCAGTGCTGCGTCCACCATGCTGACGCCCGGCATCCACGCCGCCTATGATGCCGGCGTCGCCAAGCTGGCCGGCAGCGGCGAGGTGACCACGCTGGCGCGCGGCATGGCCTGCAGCGGGCCGAACCAGGCGCAGGCGGCCTTCTTCACCACCACGGCGGACGCCTTCCTCGCCGACACGGAGCTGCAGGAGGAGGTGTTCGGCGCCGCCTCCCTGCTGATCCGCTGCGGGGATGTCGCGGCGATGAAGGCGGTGGCCGAAAAGCTGGAAGGACAGCTGACCGCGACGGTGCAGATGGAAGCGGAGGACAAGGCCGCGGTGGCGGCGCTGATCCCGACGCTGGAGCGCAAGGCCGGCCGCATCCTGGCGAACGGCTGGCCGACGGGGGTGGAGGTCTGCCACGCCATGGTGCATGGCGGCCCCTTCCCGGCGACCTCCGACGCCCGCAGCACCTCGGTCGGCACGCTGGCGATCCGCCGTTTCCTGCGCCCGGTCTGCTACCAGGACATCCCCGCCGACCTGCTGCCGGAGAGCTTGCGCGACGGCAATCCGCTGGGTCTGTGGCGGCGGATCGACGGAACGCTTGGGCGGGATTGACCGCCGGAGAGGACTGACCGACACCAGCAACCCGCAAAGGCTGCGTCAGGGGGAGCGCTGACGCAGGACAAGCCGTCGGGTCCGGCCGCGCGCCGGGCCCGACGGTCGGGCACGGCGTGCGCCCGCGCATCGCCGGAGGACCGCTCCCGACATTGGCTTTGTAAGCAAAAACAAACCGTATCAAGAGGAAACGCAGATGGTGAGATCAGCTCTGCTGCTTGGCGCAGCCACCCTTTCGCTCGTCTCCGCGCTGGGGGTCGCCCCGGCCTCGGCCCAGTCGAAGTTCGACGTGGTGCTTGGCGGCGACGCCTATTTCGAAGCCGGCTACATCGACCAGGACCGCGACGCCGGCCAGCGCTCCACCGAGTTCCGCAACCGCCTGCGCCTGCTGGTGACGCCCAAGGCCAAGGCCGACAACGGGCTGGAATACGGCGCCCGCCTGCGCCTGCTGGTGGAGAACGGCACCGGCAACGTCCGCACCACCACCAACGACCGCGCCTTCATCTTCGTCAACGGTGGGTTCGGCACCCTGCATCTGGGCGTGGAGAACGGCCCCAGCGACGACAGCGGCATCATCGCCCCGTCCGATTGGGGCACCGGCGGCGTCGACGGCTCCTTCCCCTCCTGGCTCGGCAACAGCGCCGCCAACGCCCCGGTCACCATCGGCAACATCCGCGCGCTGATCTCCGGCAACAGCGCCACCCGCGCCACCTACTGGACCCCGGAGATCGCCGGCTTCAAGCTCGGCGCCTCCTACCAGCCGGCATCCGACAGCAGCAACACCGACGTCAACCGGTCCAAGCTGGCGCTGCCGTCGGCCAACCGCGCCGGCGCCTATCGTGACGTCTACGAGGTCGGCGGCACCTACACCAACAACTTCGGCGGCGTGGCGGTCAACGCCAGCCTGTTCTACCTGGGCGGTAAGGCCAAGAACTCCAGCCTGACGGCGGCGCGCTTCGACGATCTGTCCTCCACCCATGCCGGCCTGACGGTGGCCTATGGCGGGCTGAAGGTCGGCGGCAGCTATGCCTGGTCGGGCGACAGCGGCTATGCCCGGTCCGGCACCGCCGGCATCGTCAGCCGCGAGAAGCAGGACGTGTGGACGGCCGGCGCGCAATACACCTTCGGACCGGCGACGCTCGGCGTCGGCTATCTGAACGCAAAGGACGCCGGCGACCTGACCGTGCGCGGCCGGACCAAGTTCGAGCTGATCACCGTCGGCGCCCGCTATGTCGTCGCGCCCGGCTTCAGCATCGGGCCGGAGTACAACCACTTCAAGCTCAGCTCCGACGTCGCCGCCAACAGCGACAAGGGCGACATGTTCCTGGTCCAGACGAACCTCGCCTTCTGATGTCGGGGCCTTCTGACCTCGGGGCCCGCTGACGTCCGGGCCTTCCTTCGGCTTCGCGCCGCCGCGGTGATTCTCTCCATCCCATTGCGGCGGCTGCGTCCCGGCGCGCTCTCCCTCGGGTGCGTCGGCCCCGGTGTCTTATGGACCGGGGTCACCTTGCGGCCGGGCGGCCTTCCGCTGCCCGGCCGTTCTTTCGACCGGACATATCCTTTTCAGCATCGCATCGGTCGAGAATCGTATTGGACAGTTATGGTTTTGGGTACTTAAAGTGGGCATTGCGAACAAATTTGACCGGGCCGCGATCACGATCTTTCAGCACCCCGTCCCGTCGCCCGCCCCCATCCGACAAGCACGGCAATAAACCCTCAGGGAGTGAAACAGATGTCCAGGAAATGGGTGATTTCCGCCGCCACCGCCGCCGCGGCGCTCTTCATCGGGCTTGGCGCGGTGCAGGCCGCCGACAAGAAGCTGGTGGTCGGCTTCTCGCAGATCGGGTCGGAGTCGGGCTGGCGCGCGGCGGAGACCAAGACGGCCAAGGCCGAGGCTGAAAAGCGCGGCATCGACCTGAAGATCTCCGACGCCCAGCAGAAGCAGGAGAACCAAATCAAGGCCGTGCGCTCCTTCGTCGCCCAGGGCGTGGACGCGATCTTCATCGCGCCCGTGGTGGCGACCGGCTGGGATTCGGTTTTGAAGGAGGCCAAGGAGGCGAAGATCCCGGTGGTGCTGCTCGACCGCCAGATCGAGACCAAGGACCCCAGCCTCTACATGACCGCCGTCACCTCCGACACCGTGCATGAGGGCCGGGTGGCCGGCGAATGGCTGGCCAAGCAGACCGGCGGCAAGTGTGCCGTGGTCGAGCTGCAGGGCACGGTCGGCTCCTCGCCCGCCATCAACCGCAAGAAGGGCTTCGACGAGGTCGTCGCCAAGAATCCGGGGATGAAGATCGTCCGCACCCAGTCCGGCGACTTCACCCGCGCCAAGGGCAAGGAGGTGATGGAGAGCTTCATCAAGGCCGAGAATGGCGGCAAGGGCATCTGCGCGGTCTACGCCCACAACGACGACATGGCCGTCGGCGCCATCCAGGCGATCAAGGAAGCCGGGCTGAAGCCGGGCAAGGACATCCTGGTCGTCTCCATCGACGGCGTGCCCGACATCTTCAAGGCGATGGCGGAGGGCGAGGCGAACGCCACGGTGGAGCTGACGCCGAACATGGCGGGTCCGGCCTATGACGCGCTGATCGCCTTCAAGAAGGACGGCAAGGCGCCGCCGAAGTGGATCCAGACGGAATCGGCCCTGTTCACGCCCGAGACCGCCAAGGCCGAGTATGAGCGCCGCAAGGACGCTTATTGATCGGAGGTTGGGGGCGCAGGAGGGGTCCCTCTCCCGTCCCGGGAGAGGGAAGGGCCCGCCGCGAAGCGGTGGGAAGGGTGAGGGGTGATCCAAGGAACCATGCGGTTCGGGATTCTTGCTCCACCCCTCACCCTCCCCACTTCGTGGGTCCCCTCCCTCTCCCGGGGCGGGAGAGGGCATCTTCGCCGTCCTGGTTGTTTTTCCGCGCATCCGCCGAGGTCCGTCATGACGGCGTCCACCGCTCCTCCCCCTCCGCGCCGCTGCTGGCGATCCGCGGGCTGTCGAAGGCGTTTCTCGGCGTGCAGGCGCTGGACGGCGTCGATTTCACCCTGCGCCATGGCGAGATCCATGCGCTGCTGGGCGAGAACGGCGCCGGCAAATCGACGCTCATCAAGACGCTGACCGGCGTCTACCAGCGTGACGGCGGCACCGTGGCGCTGGAGGGACGGGAGATCGCGCCCCGCGGGGTGGAGGAGGCGCAGCGCCTGCACATCGGCACCGTCTATCAGGAGGTGAACCTGCTGCCCAACCTGTCGGTGGCGGAGAACCTGTTCCTGGGGCGCCAGCCGATGCGCTGGGGGCTGGTCGACCGCGGCGCCATGCGGCGGCGGGCGCGGGCCATTCTGATGCCCTACGGCCTGACCATCGACGTGACGGCGCCGCTCGGGCGCTTTTCGGTGGCGACGCAGCAGATTGTCGCCATCGCCCGCGCGGTGGACATGTCGGCCAAGGTGCTGATCCTCGACGAGCCGACCGCCAGCCTGGACGCGCAGGAGGTGGCGGTGCTGTTCAAGGTGATGCGCACCCTGCGGTCGCGCGGGATCGGCATCGTCTTCGTCACCCATTTCCTCGATCAGGTCTATGAGGTCTGCGACAGCATCACCGTGCTGCGCAACGGCCGGCTGGTGGGGGAGCGGCGGACGGCCGACCTGCCGCGCCTCGACCTCGTCGCCATGATGCTGGGGCGGGAGCTGGAGGCGGCGGCGCACCGCATCGACCTCGGCCCGGAGGAGATCGACACCCGCCCGCCGCTGGCCCGCTTCAAGGGATTCGGCAAGGCGCGCAGCGTCGAGCCCTTCGACCTCGACATCCGCCCCGGCGAGGTGGTGGCGCTGGCGGGCCTGCTGGGATCGGGACGGACGGAGACGGTGCGGCTGGTCTTCGGCATGGACCGCGCCGACCAGGGCGAGGCGACGGTGGACGGGCAGACCGTGCGGCTGAAGGGGCCGCGCGACGCCGTGCGGCTCGGCTTCGGCTTCTGTCCGGAGGACCGCAAGAAGGAGGGCATCGTCGGCGAGCTGTCGGTGCGCGAGAACATCATCCTGGCGCTCCAGGCGCGGCAGGGCTGGCTGAAGCCGATCCCGCGCCGCCGGCAGGAGGAGATCGCCGACCGCTTCATCCGCCTGCTCGACATCCGCACGCCGGACGCCGAGCGCCCGATCCAGCTGCTGTCCGGCGGCAACCAGCAGAAGGCGCTGCTGGCGCGCTGGCTGGCGACAGAGCCGCGGCTGCTGATCCTGGACGAGCCGACGCGCGGCATCGACGTCGGCGCCCATGCCGAGATCATCCGCCTGATCGAGCGGCTGTGCGCCGACGGCATGGCGCTGCTGGTGGTGTCGTCGGAGCTGGAGGAGATCGTCGCCTACAGCCGCCGCGTCGTCGTGCTGCGCGACCGCCGCCATGTGGCGGAACTGAGGGGAGGAGGTCAGCGTGGAGCGCATCGTCGCCGCCATCGCGTCGGAGACGCCGAATGCCATCGCGTCGGAATCTAGAATCGGCGAGGTGCGGCAATGACGCTGTCCGCTCCCGGTCCGTCGCGCAACCTGCCGCAATATGGCGCGCTGATCGCCGTCCTGCTGGCCAACTGGCTGCTGTTTCCCGATTTCTTCGCGATCCGCCTGCAGGACGGCCGGCTGTTCGGCAGCCTGATCGACGTGCTGAACCGCGGCGCCCCGGTGGCGCTGCTCGCCATCGGCATGACGATGGTCATCGCCACCCGCGGCGTCGACCTGTCGGTGGGCGCCGTCATGGCGATTTCCGGTGCGGTCGCCGCCACCATGACCGGGGCGGGGTGGGGACTGCCGGCGGTGCTGGCGGCGTCGCTGGCCGCCGGCCTGCTGTGCGGGCTGTGGAACGGGCTGCTGGTGGCGGTTCTGCGCATCCAGCCGATCATCGCCACCCTGATCCTGATGGTCGCCGGCCGCGGCATCGCCCAGCTGGTGACGGAGGGGCAGATCGTCACCTTCACCAGCCCGTCCCTGGCCTTCATCGGCAGCGGATCCTTCCTGACCGTGCCGATGCCGGTGGTGCTGACCATCGTGGCGCTGGCGGTGACGGCCCTGCTGGTGCGGGCGACCGCGCTGGGGCTGATGATCGAGGCGGTCGGCGTCAACCGGCTGTCCAGCGCCGGGGCCGGCGTCAACACGCCGGTGGTGCTGGTCGCCGTCTATGTCTGGTGCGGGCTGTGCGCAGCGGTGGCCGGGCTGATCGTCACCGCCGACATCCGCGGCGCCGACGCCAACAATGCCGGGCTGTGGCTGGAGCTGGACGCCATCCTGGCGGTGGTGGTTGGCGGCACCTCGCTGCTGGGCGGGCGCTTCGGGCTGGTGCTGTCGGTGGTGGGGGCGCTGATCATCCAGGCGATGAACACCGGCATCCTGCTGAGCGGCTTCAAGCCGGAATTCAACCTGATCGTCAAGGCGGGCGTCTTGATGGTCGTCCTGCTGCTGCAATCGCCGACCTTGACCCTGTTCCTGCCGCGGCCCAAGGGGGCACGGCCGATCGGGGCGGTCAAGCCGCCGGTGGCGCCGACCAGCGGAGGGGCAAAGCCATGACCGGTGCACTCCAGCGCTTCCTTCCGCTGATCGTCACCACCGCCGTGCTGGTGGTCGGCTTCCTGATCTGCGCGGCGCAGTTCCCCAATTTCGCCTCCTGGCGGGTGGTGGGCAACCTTTTGACCGACAATGCCTTTCTCGGCATCACCGCGGTCGGCATGACCTTCGTCATCCTGTCCGGCGGGATCGACCTGTCGGTCGGCGCGGTGATCGGCTTCACCACCGTGCTGCTGGCCGTGCTGATCGAGCATGGCGGTTGGCACCCCATGCCTGCCTTCGCCGTGGCGCTGATCGCCGCCGGCGGCTTCGGGGCGGCGATGGGCGGGGTGATCCATGTCTTCCAGATGCCGCCCTTCATCGTCACGCTGGCCGGCATGTTCATCGCCCGCGGCCTGGGCTTCGTCCTGACCACCGATTCGATCCCGATCAACCACCCGCTCTACGGCGAGCTGAACGACATGGCGCTGCGCTTCGACTTCGGTCTGAAGCTGAGCCTGCCGGCACTGCTGATGCTGGGGGTGGTGGTCGCGGCCGTGGTGCTGGCGCACTGGACGCGCTTCGGCGCCAACCTCTATGCGCTGGGCGGCAACCGGCAGTCGGCGGAGCTGATGGGCGTGCCGGTGGGGCGGACGACGGTGGCGGTCTATGGGCTGTCGGGCCTGCTGGCCGGGCTGGCGGGGATCGTCTTCTCGCTCTACACCGGCGCCGGCTATTCGCTGGCGGCGACGGGGGTGGAGCTGGACACCATCACCGCGGTGGTGATCGGCGGGACGCAGCTGACCGGCGGCTACGGCTATGTCGTCGGCACCTTCGTCGGCGTGCTGATCCAGGGGCTGATCCAGACCTACATCACCTTCGACGGCACGCTCAGCAGCTGGTGGACCAAGATCGCCATCGGTGTTCTGCTGTTCGTCTTCATCCTGTTGCAGAAGGGGCTGCTGACGGTCTGGGCCGGCCGCGGCGGCGAACCGGCGGAGGCGTGATGCCCATCGAGAGCTTCCTGTTCGACACCGTAGATGGCCGTCCGGTGGAGGGCTTCACCCTGTCCGCCGGCGGGCTGGAGGCGACGGTGATCGCCCATGGCGCCCGGCTGGTGCGGATGATGGTGCCCGGCCGCGACGGAGTGCAGGCCGACGTGGTGCTGGGCTTCGACCGGGTGGCCGACTATCTGGCGAGCGACGCCTATTTCGGTGCCACCTGCGGCCGCTACGGCAACCGCATCGGCGGGGCGGCCTTTACGCTGGACGGCGTGCGCCATGAACTGGCCGTCAACGAGCCGCCGAACCAGCTGCATGGCGGGCCGGACGGCTTCGACCGGCGGATCTGGGACGCCGAGGTGGAGGAGGCGGACAATGCCGTCACCTTCACGCTGGTGTCGCCCGACGGCGACCAGGGCTATCCCGGCACGCTGACGGCGACCGCGCGCTACCGGCTGACCGACGACGGGGTGCTGGACATCACCATGACGGCGGCGACCGACCGGCCGACCATCGTCAACCTCGTCCATCACAGCTATTGGAACCTTGGGGGGCATGCGTCGGGCGACCTGCGCGACCACCGGCTGACGGTGCGCGGCGGCTTCACCACGCCGGTCGGCGCCGACCTGATCCCGACGGGAGAGGTGCGGCCGGTGGACGGCACCCCCTTCGACCTGCGCGGCGGGCTGGGGCTGGGCGAGGCGCTGGACGCGGTCGGCGGCTTCGGCTTCGACCACAATTGGTGCCTGGAGGGGCCGGCGGGGGAGCTGCGCCCGGTGGCGGTGCTGGAGCATCCGGCATCGGGCCGGCGGATGGAGCTGGCGACCGACCAGCCGGGGCTGCAGGTCTATACCGGCGGGTACCTAAGCGAGAAGGTCGTGGGGAAGGGCGGGCGGCCTTATTGCCGCTTCGCCGGGCTGGCGCTGGAGAGCCAGCGATTTCCCGGCAGCCCCAACATCGGCCATTTCCCCTCGGCGCGGCTGGACCCCGGCCAGCGTTATGAGCACCGTATGCAGCTGCGCTTCCGGACGGGCTGAGCGGCGGCGGGGAACCGTCCGCCGGGCTCGCGGGTTCATCGAAGGCACGGCAGCGGGACCGCTGCCGCACCTACGATGGAAGGGAAGATCGACATGGCTGCAACGCCGGGTGCCGCCAGCCCAGAGTCCGGCTGTCCAGCTGCAGGCCGGCCGGACTCCGAGGCCGGCGCGATCCTGGTCCCCGGACGGACCTGCTGGCGCGTGGCAAAGGCGGACCGGATGGCGGTCATCATCGACGCCGCCGCCTATTTCGCCCGGATCAAGGAGGCCATCCTCAACGCCCGCCACACGGTGATGCTGATCGGCTGGGATTTCGACACCCGGATCAAGCTGGAACCCGACGATCCGATGCCGGACGTGCCGAACGAGTTGGGCGATTTCCTGTCCTGGATCGTCCGGGTGCGGCCGGAGCTGACCATCAATGTGCTGAAATGGGATCTGGCGGTCCTGAAGATGCCGTTCCGCGGCCGGACCCCGCTGGTCCTGCTCGACTGGCTGAGCAGCCGGCGCCTGCGCTTCCGCCTGGACTCCGCCCATCCGCCCGGCGCCTGCCACCACCAGAAGATCGCCATCATCGACGACGCGCTGGCCTTCTGCGGCGGCATCGACATGACGACCGACCGCTGGGACACCCCCGAGCACCGCGACGACGATCCCCGCCGCGTGCGGCCCGGCGGCGAGCCCTACGGCCCCTTCCACGACGTAACCACAGCCGTCGATGGTGAGGCGGCGCGGGCGCTGGGCGAGCTGGCGCGGGAGCGCTGGCGCCGGGCCACCGGCGACGTGCTGCTGCCGCCGCCGCCGACCGAAGCCCATTGGCCGGAGGATCTGGAGCCCGACTTCCGCGACATCCCCGTCGCCATCGCCCGCACCGACCCGATGGCCGATACCGTAAGGGCCGAAGAGGGGAGCAAGCCCGGCGTGCGCGAGATTGAGGCGCTGTATCTGGCCGCCATCGCCGCGGCCCGGCGGTTCATCTATCTGGAAAGCCAGTATTTCGCCTCGCAACGGATCGTCGCCGCCATCGCCGCCTGTCTGTCGGAGCCGGACGGGCCGGAGGTGGTGGTCGTCAACCCGGAACGCACCCCCGGCTGGGTGGAGGAGGAGGCGATGGGCAGCGCCCGCTCGTTGCTGGTCCAACGCGTGCGCGAGGCCGATCCGAACGGACGCTTCCGCATCCTGGCCCCGGTGACCGAGGGCGGGCAGGGCATCTATGTCCATGCCAAGGTGCTGGTGGTGGACGACCGGTTCCTGCGGGTGGGGTCGTCCAACATCAACAACCGGTCCCAGGGGCTGGACACCGAATGCGACCTCGCCATCGAATGCCCGCCCGGCGGGCAGGAGGAGTCGGAGAATTGCCGCGCCATCCGCTCCGTCCGAACGCGGCTGATGGCGGAGCATCTGGGCGTGGCGGTGGAGGAGGTGGAGCGGACGGAGGAGGAGACCGGGTCGCTGGTCGCCACCGTGGACCGGCTGATGCGCCCGTCCGGCCGGTCGCTCCGCCCGCTGGAGCCGGAACCGCTGTCGGAGGCGGAGGTGGCGCTGGTCGACGAACGGCTGCTCGATCCCGACCGGCCGGAGCCGATGGCGAAGATCATCCTTCGCGGCGCGACGGTGTTCGGGGACGTGAACCGCACCACGCTGCGCATCGCCGCCGGGGTCGCCGCGGGTGCCGCGATCGGGCTCGGCCTTGCCGTGTGGGCCGGCCGGAAGGGGCTTGGGAAAAATTTTCGCGGAGAGTGAATTCTGTGCTTGCGGGCCGCGGGCCATCCCGCTACATAGGCGCTCCCCGCGGCGCCCAACGCGGTGCGGGGAAAGCGCTTGTGGCGGAACTGGTAGACGCGCTAGGTTCAGGTCCTAGTGGCTGAAAGGCCGTGGGGGTTCGACTCCCTCCAAGCGCACCAACACTCTAAGTGTTGGTGAAGGGTAGCAGAAGTATAGTGGGGCCATAGCTCAGCTGGGAGAGCGCTACAATGGCATTGTAGAGGTCAGGAGTTCGATCCTCCTTGGCTCCACCACTTCTGAAGGTTTGGGTAGAGTTTAGGTCTTGTCTATCGGGGTGATGTCTTGTAAAAGGCGCCGCTCCTCAGCGCGGGTGTAGCTCAGTTGGTTAGAGCGCCGGCCTGTCACGCCGGAGGCCGCGGGTTCAAGTCCCGTCACTCGCGCCACTTTGCGGGCGTAGCTCAGGGGTAGAGCACAACCTTGCCAAGGTTGGGGTCGAGGGTTCGAATCCCTTCGCCCGCTCCATTACTGGAGCGACAGTTTACAGGGTTCCCGTGGTCTCGTAGCTCAGCGGGAGAGCACTACGTTGACATCGTAGGGGTCACTGGTTCAATCCCAGTCGGGACCACCATTCTGAAGGCCGCCAACCGGAACGGGTTGGCGGCCTTCGCCATTTTAGCCCCACATCTCGACCGGTATGGCGTAAGCAACCGGAAGGAGAGAAAGCAGCGGCCAACTCATCTTTTCACGTGGGCCGAAATTCGGAAACGCGGTACACAAGTCGAAGCGTTGAGCCGATTGGAGCCGGGCTGTTAAGTTGGGAGATCTGTGTTGGCTGCGAAGAAGATGCGGTCCAAGCGTGCCATTCTGGTTTTCGAGGGTGGTGGGGCGAAGGGGCTGGTGCATGTCGGTGCCTTGCATGCCATCGAAGAGTTGGAACCGCACATACTGGGCGTGGCGGGCACGTCGGCCGGCGCCATACTGGCGGCGCTCGTTGCCGCCGGCTATCGTGCGGAGGAGCTGTTCGCGCTGGATGGCTCCCATACGATCCTGCAGGATCTGCACCTCGGCCGCGCCACCGAACTTTTCGGCGACGCCTGGAGCATAATCCGCGGATTCCGCTGGTGCCTGGACCATTGGAAACTGCTGCTCGCCGGGCTGGGGAGCTTTTTCATCCTGCTGTCGGCCTGGGTGGGGTGGCATTTGGATCGGGAGACCTGGGGCGTTACACCGGCGTTCGGCGTACCGCTGTTCATGCTGGCGGTGATGGCGGTCGCGGTCCTCGCTTTTCGTTGGTTATGCGCCGGGTTGTGCTCGACGGACACCTTCACCATTAACATGAATCGTGCGCTGCGCCGGAAGATCGGCAGCGTCGGGTCTGAAGGCCGGGTCTGTTTCAAGGATCTGCCCCGACCGCTGAAGATCGTCGCCACCAACCTGGAGAGCGGCGAACTGACGCTGTTTTCGCAGGAGCACACGCCGCAGGTGGCGGTCGCCGATGCGGTTGCCGCGTCCATCGCCATTCCGGTCATCTTCAGTCCCAAGATCATTGCCGGCGTCTCCTATTACGATGGCGGGCTGGTCAGCAACCTGCCGGCCTGGACGTTCGACGAGGAGCGCGCCCTCGATCCCGACGCCCATACCATCGCTATCGAAATCGTCGAGAACGAGCGCCGGAAGACTGGCGGTCCGATGGCCTTTCTGAAGCCGTTCCAAAACCTTGCCGCGGCGACGCGGGCCGCCCTCTTCGGAGCAGCCGTTCTGAACAAGAGGGCGGCGGCCGGCCTGTATGCCCTGCCGATAAGGACCGTCGTCAGGGTCCTGGATTTCGATCTTGAGGCGGATCAGGCGGCCACGGTGGTTGGCGCGGCTTATCAATGGACTTTGGCCAATGTCATCTATGAATTGGATACTCGCCCCCGTCTGCTGCGTCGGGCATGCCGCGACCTGCATGAGATTGTCGTCGATCTGCTCAAAGCGGGTGGTCATGGCGGCAATGCGGGCGAGGTTCGGGTGTGTCTTGCCATGGCCGAACCCGGCACCCACCGCAGCCTTCGCTATCTTCATGGCCATAACCGTTCCAACCATTCCGACGAGACCTTGACCGTTCCAATCGACGGCTCGCTGGCGGGATATGTCTTTGGCACCGGGAAGCCGACCTTCGATGCCACGCCTTTCACCTATCGCCTGGACGGAGACGCTAATCGTCGCCTCCGCCGTCTGCTGTGGAGCAACATGACGTGGCAGCTTGCCATCCCTGTATATCTGTCAGGAGGCAATGGGCGGGCGCAGCCTGCCATGGTGCTGCTTCTGGACGGGAACGGCGATGCGTCCTACGTTAGAGGCGTGCTGAACGACGATTTCGCCAGTTTCGCCTCCAGCATGCTGTCGCAGGTTATCGGTTTGGCCGACAGCGGGAGACCCCATGGAGAGAGACAATGAAGTTTTCCAAAGCCATACGGAACAAAACCTTCGCTAAGGTCGATCCGCTGGAGCAGAAGCTGCGCATCGAATCGGACAATGCGCGGGCCAAGACGGGCGCCGCGGCAAGGCTCGCAAGACTGAAGCTTCACGGCGGGCTCGCTGCCGACTTGCCGGAAAACGGGGGCGTCAATCTGGGGAAGATCCAATATACGGGCGGCGCGTCGGAGCTTACGGGGGTAGTCCTGAAACATGTTTCGGGCGACGTGATGAAACAGCTCTTTCAGAGCAAATTGAAAAACACCATCAACGAGGCCAAGCAGATCGGCCAGAAACGGCGCGAACAGCTTTCCTCGATCACCGATTCCCAGATGGTCACCCTCAAGCTGCGGTGACGTCCGGATCGTGCCTTGGCGTAGGGGGCCGGACAGTCGCGGAATCCGGCGTCCTCCCGTCGGCTTCCCTCACAGCATCGCCAGTGGCTGCTTTCGCTTGGGCGGCGGGAAGGCCTTGTCGATCTCCGCGATATCTTCCCCGGTCAGGGTCAGCTTCACGGCCTCGGCGTTTTCGATGGCGTGCGCCGTCGTTCCCGCCTTGGGAATGGCGATCACGCCCTGCTGGCGCAAGGCCCAGGCAATCGCCACCTGCGCCGGGGTGGCGTTGTGGCGCTTCGCCACCGCCAGCAATGCCGGGGAGCGCAGCAGGCGGCCGCCCTGGCCGATGGGGGAGTAGGCCATCACCGGCATGCGGGCGGTGTGCTGGAACGGCAGCAGGTCGTACTCGATGCCGCGGTGTTCGGGGTTGTAGAGCACCTGATTGGCGGCGCAGCCCTGCAGGTCGGCGACCTCCCCCAACTCCTCCAGGTCGTCCACGTCGAAGTTGGAGACGCCCCAGCGGGCGATCTTGCCGGACTGGCGCAGCAGCTCGAAGGCCTCCACCGTCTCCTCCAGCGGCACGCCGCCGCGCCAATGCAGCAGATAGAGGTCGATGCGGTCGATCCCCAGCCGCTTGAGGCTGCGCTCGCAGGCCTTCACCGTGCCGATGCGCGACGCGTTGCTGGGCAGAACCTTGGTGACGATGAACAACCCGTCGCGCCGGCCGGCGACGGCCTCGCCCACCAGCTCTTCCGAGGCGCCGTCGCCATACATCTCGGCGGTGTCGATCAGGGTCATGCCGCGGTCGATGCCGGCCCGGATGGCGGCGATCTCGGCGGCACGGTCGCCGCGCCCTTCCGCCATCATCCAGGTGCCCTGGCCGAGAGCCGGAACGTCGGTGCCGTCCGGCAGGGTCACGCGCTTCATCTCCGATCCCTCGTCCGTCATCCCGAAAGACAACAAGCTGGCCCCGCGGGGCCAGCTTGTCCAATGCCTATTCGGTGGGATTCCGGAAGACGGAAGCGGGTCACGCCGCCTTCTTCCGCGCGCCGGCGTGGCCGCCTTCCAGGAAGTTCAGCAGCTCCTCCCGATACTCGTAATAGCGCGGGTGCTCCAGCAGGGCCTGACGGGTGCGGGGATGGGGGATGTCGACGGTCAGGACATGGCCGATCTTCGCATTCGGGCCGTTGGTCATCATCACCACCCGGTCGGCCAGCAGCAGCGCCTCGTCCACGTCGTGGGTGACGCAGACCGCCGTGACCTTGGTGCGCGCCCACACCTCCATCAGCACCTCCTGCAGCTCCCAGCGGGTCAGGCTGTCCAGCATGCCGAAGGGCTCGTCCAGCAGCAGGAGCTTGGGCGACAGGGCGAAGGCGCGGGCGATGCCGACGCGCTGCTTCATGCCGTTGGACAGCTCCGACGCCTTCCGGTCCATGCTGTCGCCCAAGCCCACGCGGGCTAGGTAATAGCGGGCGATGTCGGTGCGCTCTCCCTTGCTCGCGTGGGGATAGACGCGGTCGACGCCCAGCATGACGTTCTCGAAAGCCGTCAGCCAGGGGAACAGGCTGGGGGCCTGGAACACCACGGCGCGGTCTGGGCCGGCGCCGTCCACCTCCTTGCCGTCCAGGATGATGCCGCCGCTGGTGATGTCGGCGAGGCCCGCCACCATCGACAGCACGGTGGACTTGCCGCAGCCGGAATGGCCGATCAGCGACACGAACTCCCCCTTGCGCATTTTCAGGTCGAAGCCGTCCACCACGGTCAGCGGCCCCTTCGGCGTGGCGAAGGTCTTGGTCAGGCGGGTGAATTCCAGATAGCGGTCCTCCATCCCGCGCCCGCCCATCGCCTCGATGTAGGCCTTGGGAGGCGGGGCGGCGGTGATCGGCTTCACGTCGGGCAGGACAAGCTCGTCATCGCCGCCGGTGCCGCGGGCGACACCGACCTCCATCAGGTAGGCGGTGACCTCGGCGCGCAGGCGCTTGAAGTCCTCGTCATGGTTGACGGCGGTGCGGTCGCGCGGGCGCGGCAGATCGACGGTGAAGGCGGGGCCCAGCGTGGCGTTGGGGCCTGGGGTCAGCGGGATGATGCGGTCGGCCAGCAGGATCGCCTCGTCCACATCGTTGGTGATGAGGATGACGGTCTTGCGGTCCTTGCGCCAGATCGCCTCGATCTCGTCCTGCAGCTTGGCGCGGGTCAGGGCGTCGAGCGCCGACAGCGGCTCGTCCAGCAGCAGCATCTCCGGGCTCATGGCGAGCGCGCGGGCGAAGCCGACGCGCTGGCGCATGCCGCCCGACAGCTCCTTCGGCCGGCGGTCGGTGGCGTGGCCCAGGCCCACCGTCTCCACCGCCCGGCGGGTCAGCACGCCGCGTTCGGTGCCGCCCTTGTCCTTGTGGACGGCGTCCACCGCCAGCGCGACATTCTCCTTCACGCTGAGCCAGGGCATCAGCGAATAGGACTGGAAGACCAGCCCGCGCTCCGGGCCGGGTCCGGTGACCGGCTTGCCGCGGTAGAGCACCTCGCCGGCGTCCGGCATCGCCAGCCCGGCGATCAGGTTGATGAGCGTCGACTTGCCGGAGCCGGAGAAGCCGACGATGGCGACGAACTCGCCCTCTTCGATCGACAGGTCGATGTCGCGCAGCACTGTGGTGCCGCCATAGGACTTGGATACGCCCTTCAGGTCCAGGATCGCCATGGTCGTCGTCTCCGTCTCGGAAGGGCTTAGCGGGCGGGGCTGTGGCTGACGGCGGACTGCAGCGCCAGCATCACGCGGTCGAGCAGGAAGCCGATCAGGCCGATGGTGAAGACCGCCACCATGATCTTGGCGAGCGAGCTGGAGGAGCCGTTCTGGAACTCGTCCCAGACGAATTTGCCGAGGCCGGGGTTCTGGGCCAGCATCTCCGCCGCGATCAGCACCATCCAGCCCACGCCCAGCGACAGCCGCAGGCCGGTGAAGATGTAGGGCAGGGCCGACGGCAGCACGAGGCGGCGCACCATGGTGAAGCCAGAGAGCTGGAGCACCTTGCCGACATTCATCAGGTCGCGGTCGATGGAGGACACGCCGACCGCCGTGTTGATCAGCGTCGGCCACAGCGAGCACAGCGTGACGGTGATGGCGGAGGTGAGGAAGGACTTCTCGAACAGCGGGTCGCTGCCCGACACGGTGGCGCTGACCACCATGGTGACCAGCGGCAGCCAGGCCAGCGGCGACACCGGCTTGAAGATCTGGATCAGCGGGTTGATCGCGGCGTTGACGGTCGGCGACAGGCCGCTCGCCACCCCCAGCGGCACCGCCACCAGGGCGCCCAGCAGGAAGCCGGTGAAGACCGTCTTCAGGCTGGTGAAGATCTGGTCGATGTAGGTCGGCTTGCCGGCGTGGGGGCGGGTCTTCACCTCCGCCTTCGGGTCCTTCGCCAGGATCTCGGCATTGCGCTTGGCCTGCCGCTCGTAGAAGGCGGCTTCCTTGGCGCGTTCGGCCTTGTGGTCGGCATAGAGGTTCGTCGCCTGCTCCCACACCTGGGCCGGGCCGGGGATGGCGCCCAGGCTGGTCTGCACCTGCGGGGCGGCCCAGCCCCAGGCGGCGAGGAACAGCAGGATGGCGGTCAGCGGGATGCCCATCTGGCGCCACAGCTCCACGCCCTGCTGGCGCGGATTCTCGCCGGATGCCAGCCGCAGCAGCGGCGCCAGCCAGCCGAGGCCGATTGTGGTCAGGGCGGCGGCGACGCGGTTGAGGGCATGGGCGCGGCGGGCCTTGCGCTGCGCGCGGGCGAGGTCGGAGGCGGTGCTTTCGGTCAGGCTGGTCATGGCGGGGTGTCCTGAGCTGTCGGCGGGCGTGGGGCGATGCCTAGGTGTGGCCCCCTCCCCAACCCTCCCCGCCTTTGGCGGGAGAGGGTGCCTTTCGGGAGGGCGGCGGCAGTCCCCTCCACCGCCGAGGGCGGGGGAGGGTTAGGGAGGGGGCAATACTGCTCAGCCCCCCACCACCTGACCGCCCTCGACCTTCTGGTCGCCCTTCAGGCCGATGGGCTGCTTGGCGAGGTAGTCGTTCGGCTTGCGGCCGTCATACGGGATGCCGTCGATGAAGCTGTTGTCGACCGGCTTGTAGCCGTCGCTCTTCCACGGGAAGTCGGCCTCCTTGACCTTGCCTTCCTCGACCAGCAGCTTGGCGGCCTGGAGATAGACGTCGGGCTTGTAAACCTTGCGCGCGGTCTCGTCGTACCAGCTGTCGGGCTTGGCCTCGGCGATCTGGCCCCAGCGGCGCATCTGGGTCAGGTACCAGACGGCGTCGGAATAGAAGGGGTAGGTCGCGTTGTAGCGGAAGAAGACGTTGAAGTCGGGAACGTCGCGCTTGTCGCCCTTCTCATACTCGAAGGTACCGGTCATCGAATTGGCGATGACCTTGGCGTCGGCGCCGACATATTCCGGCTTTGCCAGGATCTTCACCGCTTCGGCCCGGTTGGCGTTCTCGTTCTCGTCCAGCCACTGGGCGGCGCGGATCAGCGCCTTGACGACGGCCAGATGGGTCTTGGGGTTCTTCTTGGCCCACTCGTCGGTGACGCCGAAGACCTTCTCGGGGTTGTTCTTCCAGATCTCGGTGTCGGTGATGACCGGCACGCCGATGCCCTTCATCACCGCCTGCTGGTTCCATGGCTCGCCGACGCTGTAGCCATAGATGGTGCCGGCCTCCAGCGTCGCCGGCATCTGCGGCGGCGGGGTGACCGACAGCAACGCGTCGGCGCCGATCTGGCCCGACACGTCGGTCGGGCTGTAGAAACCGGGGTTGATCCCGCCCGACGCCAGCCAATAGCGCAGCTCGTAATTGTGGGTCGAGACCGGGAAGACCATGCCCATGTTGAAGGGCTTGCCCTCCGCCTTGTACTGGGCGATCACCGGCTTCAGCGCGTCGGCCTTGATCGGGTGGACCGGCTTGCCGTCCGCACCCTTCGGCACGTTGGCCTTCATCTTCTGCCAGACCTCGTTCGACAGCGTGATGCCGTTGCCGTTCAGGTCCATCGAGAAGGCGGTGACGATGTGCGCCTTGGTGCCAAAGCCGATGGTCGCACCCAGCGGCTGGCCGGCCAGCATGTGGGCGCCGTCCAGTTCGCCCGAGATGACGCGGTCGAGCAGAACCTTCCAGTTCGCCTGCGGCTCCAGCGTCACCGACAGCCCTTCATCCTCGAAGAAACCCTTTTCGGCGGCGATGGCGAGCGGCGCCATGTCGGTCAGCTTGATGAAGCCCAGCTTCAGCTGGTCCTTCTCCACGTCGAGCGGGGCGGCAACGGCGGAGACGCTTGCCGTCAGGGCGATGACGGCGGCGGCGGATGCGAGAAGGTGGCGGAGGGTGGTGCGGGAGGTCTGGGCCACGTCGGTTGCTCCATCTCTGAAATCCGGACCAGCGGTCGGGTGGTGCGACACCGGTATCGACTTTCTGGGGCGTCGATTTTCTGGGCAAATCCCGGACTGGCTGTTTTTCGGGCATTAAGGCCGTCGAAAGCGTCCAGCGGGATCGACCGGAAAAGCCTTGTCTAAGGCCCGTCGATACCGGGGTCGGCAACACTGCCGGGGCTGGCCCATCATTGGACGCTTGGGATGCACGCACCGTCGTTGGCGCGTCTCTGGCCGTCTCCTTCGCAAGCCTCATGCCAAAGGATGGGTTTTGCCGAAAAATGGGCCGGAGCGCTTGATTCCATTGGCTATGACCCGGCGGAAGGTATGAGGCGCCCGGCGGGCTTCCTGCGCCGTCTGCTGATTTTTGCGGCGCACACAAGCCTCGCTGGTCATGCTTTGTGCAATACCTAAGGATGGTCCAAAAATAGGCACCTAGGTATTGGGTACTCAATCAGGCAGGACCCCGCGGAATCCCTGGAGTTTTCCCGGACCCGTCCGTTTGCGACGGGACTGGCACGCGGATTGCGAAGGGATTGGCCAGACAGCAGCGGGCGCCGGCAACGTCGCCGGTGCCCGCGACATCGGCCGATCCCACGCGACGACGCGCGGACTTGGCTCTGGTTCGACGACGAACCGCCCGGACAACGGCGTCCGAACAGGTGTGTGCCCGCCTTCGCGATCCGGTCGCGGGGCAGGGGCGCAGGCCCGTTCGGACGCCTTTCTTTTGGCCCCGCGCCTGACCTTGCGGCAGGCCGGACACGATAGACGAGGCAGACGCGCCATGGACATGCATCTCTCATCGAACAACGGGCCCGCCGTCGAATCCGATGCCGTCGAACCCAACGAGGCCGAACTGCGCAACGCCGGACCGGCCAGGGAACGGCTGGTGGTGGTCGGCAACGGCATGGCCGGCATGAAGACGGTGGAGGAACTGCTGGCCAAGGCGCCCGGCCGTTTCGACATCACCGTCTTCGGGGCCGAGCCGCATCCGAACTACAACCGCATCATGCTGTCGCCGGTGCTGGCGGGGGAGAAGACCTTCGACCAGATCGTGCTGAACAGCCGCGAATGGTACGACGCCAACGGCATTACCCTGCTGACCGGCGAACCGGTGGAGGGCATCGACCGCGAGGCCAAGACGGTGGTCTCGCAGTCCGGCCGCGTCGTTCCTTATGACAGGCTGCTGATCGCCACCGGCTCCATGCCCTTCATCATCCCGGTGCCGGGATCGACCCTGCCGGGCGTCATCGGCTTCCGCGATCTGGCCGACGTCGATGCCATGCTGGCGGCGGCGGCGAAGGGCGGCCGCGCCGTGGTGATCGGCGGCGGACTGCTGGGTCTGGAGGCCGCCAACGGCCTGCGCGTCAAGGGGATGGAGGTCACCGTCGTCCACCTGATGCCGACGCTGATGGAACGCCAGCTCGACCCGTCGGCCGGCATGCTGCTGCAGCGTGAGCTGGAGCGCCGCGGCATCGAGGTGCTGACCGGCGCCGACACGGCGGAGATTGTGGGCAACGACTGGGTCAGCGCTGTCCGGCTGAAGGACGGGCGCGAGCTGCCGGCCGACATCGTCGTCATGGCGGTGGGCATCCGCCCCAACATGGCGCTGGGCAAGGCGGCCGGGCTGGAGTGCGGGCGCGGCATCCGGGTGGACGACCAGATGCGCACCAGCGACCCGTCGATCTACGCGGTCGGCGAGTGCGTCGAGCATCGCGGCGTCACCTGGGGCCTCGTCGCCCCGCTGTTCGAGATGGCGAAAGTGCTGGCCCACGACCTCGCGGGCGGGGAGGGTGCGGCCTACACCGGCTCCGTCACTTCGACCAAGCTGAAGGTCACCGGCGTCGACGTGTTCTCCGCCGGCGATTTCTCCGGCGGGGCGGGGACCGAGGACATCGTGTTCCGCGATGCGGCGCGCGGCGTCTACAAGCGGCTGGTGCTGAAGGACGGCAAGCTGCTGGGTGCCGTGCTGTATGGCGACACCAAGGACGGCGCCTGGTACTTCTCGCTGCTGAAGGACGGCGCCGACGTCTCGGCCGAACGCGACACCATGATCTTCGGGCAGGGGTTCGGCGGCGCCGATGCCGGTGCCCCCAACGCCGCCATCGCCGCCTTGCCCGACAGCGCCGAAATCTGCGGCTGCAACGGCGTCTGCAAGGGCACCATCGTCAAGGCGATTACCGAGAAGGGCCTGACCAGCCTGGACGAGGTGAAGGCGCACACCAAGGCGTCGGCCTCCTGCGGCGGCTGCTCCGGCACGGTGGAACGGCTGCTGGCGGTGACGCTGGGCGACGGCTTCACCGCGGCGCCGAAGGTCAAGCCGATGTGCAAATGCACCCACCACACCCATGACGCGGTGCGGACGGCAATCGTCGAGCGCGGGCTGAAGACCATGGCCGAGGTGTTCCAGGCGATGGAATGGGCGACGCCCGACGGCTGCGCCTCCTGCCGGCCGGCGCTGAACTATTACCTGCTGTGCGCGTGGCCGGGCGAGTACCGGGACGACTACCAGTCGCGCTACATCAACGAGCGCGCCCACGCCAACATCCAGAAGGACGGCACCTATTCGGTCGTGCCGCGCATGTGGGGCGGGTTGACCAGTGCTGCGGAACTGCGCGCCATCGCCGACGTGGTGGACAAGTTCGCCATCCCGACCGTGAAGGTCACCGGCGGCCAGCGCATCGACCTGTTCGGCGTGAAGAAGGAGGATCTGCCGGCGGTCTGGGCCGACCTCAACGCCGCCGGCATGGTGTCCGGCCATGCCTATGCCAAGGGGCTGCGCACGGTGAAGACCTGCGTCGGCTCGGAATGGTGCCGCTTCGGCACGCAGGACTCGACCGGCCTGGGCGTGAAGCTGGAACGGATGACCTGGGGCACCTGGACACCGCACAAGGTCAAGTTGGCGGTGTCCGGCTGCCCGCGCAACTGCGCCGAGGCGACGATCAAGGATCTGGGCGTGGTGTGCATCGACAGCGGCTATGAGCTGCATGTCGGCGGCAACGGCGGCCTGCATGTCCGGGCCTGCGACCTGCTGGTCCGCGTCGGCACCGAGGAGGAGGTGCTGGAATACACCGGCGCCTTCATGCAGCTGTACCGCGAGGAGGCCCGCTATCTGGAGCGCACGGCACCCTGGGTGGAGCGGGTCGGGCTCGACCACATCAAGGCGGCGCTGGTCGAGGATCCGGAACGGCGGCGGGCGCTGCACGCGCGCTTCCTGTTCTCGCAGACCTTCTCGCAGGACGACCCGTGGGCGGAGCGTGCCGCCAAGGGCGTGGACCGTCACGAATTCAATCTGCTCGCCGAAGTGGGGTAACCGATCATGGACAGCATCGTTATGGAAACCATCTGGACCCAGGTCGGCAGCATCGACGACATTCCCGTGCTGGGCTCGCGCGTCGTCCGCACCCCCGACGGCGACATCGCCCTGTTCCGCACGGCGGCCGACGAGGTCTTCGCGTTGGAGGATGCCTGCCCGCACAAGAAGGGGCCGCTGTCCCAGGGCATCGTCCACGGCCGCCGCGTTACCTGCCCGCTGCACAGCTGGGTGATCGAACTGGCGACCGGCGAGGCCGTCGCCCCGGACGAGGGCAGCACCGGCCATGTTCCGGTGCGGGTGGACGGGCGCAGCGTCGCCATCGCGCTGGGCGAGGCCAAGCTGTCGCGCGGCGGCTGCCGCAAGGCCTGCGGCCATGTTTGACGGAGCGGAGCTTGCCTCCGGCGGACAACGGGAGGTGAAGACCACCTGTCCCTATTGCGGGGTCGGGTGCGGGGTGATCGCGCGCGTTTCGGCCGATGGCGCCGTCAGCGTGCGCGGCGATGCCGACCATCCGGCGAACCGGGGCCGGCTCTGCTCCAAGGGATCGGCGCTGGCCGACACGCTGGTGCCGGAGGGGCGGCTGCTTCATCCGGAGATCGATGACCGGCGCGTGTCGTGGGACGAGGCGCTGGACGAGGTGGCCCGGCGCTTTTCCGACACCATTGCCAAGCATGGGCCGGACTCGGTCGCCTTCTATGTCTCCGGCCAGCTGCTGACCGAGGATTACTATGTCGCCAACAAACTGATGAAGGGCTTCATCGGCTCGGCGAACATCGACACCAACTCGCGGCTGTGCATGGCGTCGTCGGTGGTCGGGCACAAGCGGGGCCTGGGTGCCGACGCGGTGCCGGGGAGCTACGAGGATTTCGAGTGCGCCGATCTGGTGGTACTGGTGGGGTCGAATCTCGCCTGGTGCCACCCGGTTTTGCACCAGCGGCTGCTGGCGGCGCGGGCGGAGCGCGGCACGCGCATCGTCGTGGTCGATCCGCGGCGGACCGACTGCGTCGATGCCGCCGACCGCCATCTGGCGCTGAAGGCCGGCACCGACGCGCTGCTGTTCAACGGGCTGCTGGCCTATCTGGACGGCAACGGCCATCGCGAAGCCGGCTTCGTCGCCGCCCATGCCGAGGGGGTGGAGGAGGCGCTGGCAGCCGCCCGCGCCGACGCGCCGGACATCGCTACGGTGGCCCGACGCTGCGGATTGGAGGAGGCGGAGGTCGCCGCCTTCTATGGCGAATTCGCAGCGACCGGGCGGGTGGTGACCGTCTATTCACAAGGCGTCAACCAGTCGTCCCAGGGCAGCGACACCGTCAACGCCATCCTGAATGTCCATTTCCTGACCGGGCGCATCGGCCGGCCGGGCTGCGGTCCCTTCTCCGTCACCGGGCAGCCGAACGCCATGGGCGGGCGCGAGGTCGGTGGGCTGGCCAATCAGCTGGCCGCCCATATGGGCTTCACGGCGGAGGAGGTGGAGCGGGTCGGCCGCTTCTGGTCCGCGCCGCGCATGGCCGACAAGCCGGGGCTGAAGGCGGTGGACCTGTTCCGGGCCATCGAGGCCGGGGCCGTCAAGGCGGTGTGGATCATGGCGACCAATCCGGCGGTCAGCATGCCCGACGCCGGGCGGGTTCGCCGGGCGCTGGCGAAGTGCGGGACGGTGGTGGTCTCCGACTGCATCCGCGACACCGACACAGGCCGCTTCGCCCATATCCGCCTGCCGGCCAAGGGCTGGAGCGAGAAGGACGGCACCGTCACCAACTCCGACCGCACAATCTCGCGGCAGCGCGCCTTCCTGGCCGGCGCGGGGGAGGCGCGGGCCGACTGGTGGATCATGACCCAGGTCGCGCGGCGGATGGGCTTCGCCGAGGCATTCCCGTACGAGAGCGCCGCCGCGGTGTTCCGCGAGCATGCGGCGCTGTCGGCGTTCGAGAATGGCGGGACGCGGGCCTTCGACATCGGGGCACTGAGCGGTCTGGACGATGCCGGCTATGACGCGCTGGCGCCCTTCCCCTGGCCCTGGCGGGCGGGGAGCGAGCCGCAGAAGCGGCTGTTCGGCGATGGTCGCTTCTTCACCGCGGACGGGCGCGCCCGGATGCTGGCGGTGACAATGAGTCCGCTGCCGCGCGCGGTGGCGGACGGGGCGCTGCTGCTGAACACGGGGCGGCTGCGTGACCAATGGCACACCATGACCCGCACCGGCCTGTCGGCGCGGCTGTCGGCCCATGCGCCGGAGCCGCGGCTGGACATCAACCCGGCCGATGCGGCGGCGCGCGGGCTAACCGACGGTGGCCTCGCCCGCATCACCACCGTCGCCGGGGAGGCATTGGTGCGGGTGCGCGTCACCGATGCCCAAAGCGAAGGCACAATCTTCCTGCCGATGCATTGGACCGACCGCTTCAGCGGCGCCTGCGTCATCGGCCGGCTGATCGACGACGAGGCGGTGGACCCCGTCTCCGGCCAGCCGGACCTGAAGCGGATGCCGGCGACCGTGCAGCCCTGGCGGCCGGACTGGACCGCCTTCCTGCTGACCCGCCGGGCTGTGGAGCCGGCCCATGGCGGCTATTGGGCGCGCCGCGCGGTGGCCGGCGGGCATCTGGTGGAGATGGCCGGCATGGGGGCGATCCCGGCGGTGGCGGAGTGGCTGCCCGGCCTCGACCCCGCCGAGGCGGCGGTGGAGTTCCGCGACAACGCGCGCGGCGGCCTGCGGATGGCCTGGATGGATGGGGAGCGGCTGGAAGCCTGCCTGTTCGTCGCCGCCGACGGGCGTCTGCCGCCGCGCGGTTGGCTCGCCGGCCTGCTGGAGGCCGATGGGCTGGACGACGGCGCGCGGGCCGGGCTGCTGGCCGGGCGGGCGCCGGGTGTTGCCGCGGATGAGGGGCGGATCGTCTGCGCCTGCTTCAGCGTCGGCATCAACCGGCTGGTCGGCGCCATCCGCGACCGGCGGCTGACCAGCGTGGCGGAGATCGGTGCGGCATTGAAGGCCGGCACGAATTGTGGTTCCTGCGTGCCAGAACTCAAGGAGGTGCTTCGTCATGCTCACCAGCGCGAAGTGGCGTGATGGCCAGACTCTCCCTCTCCCCCCGGGGAGAGGGTTGGGGTGAGGGGGATGCGCGGCGGGGCCTTTTGGGATTGGGTGCGCGCTCCATTCTCGGTATTCGCTCGTCTTTCGGAGAAGTTTTCCCCCTCACCCCAACCCTCTCCCCGGGGGGAGAGGGGGATATGGGCGGGGGAGGGTCAGGGTGGGGGCAAGTGACGCTCGTCGGCGCCGGCCCCGGCGACCCCGACCTGCTGACCGTCGCCGCGGTCAAGGCGCTCGCCGCTGCCGAGGTCGTGCTCTACGACGCGCTGGTCGGCGACGGCATCCTCGACCTCGCCCACCCTGGGGCGGAGCGCATCTGCGTCGGCAAGCGGTCCGGCCGGCATTCGCTGCCGCAGGGGGAGATCAACGCGCTGATCGCCTTCCATGCGCAGCGGGGCAAGCGCGTCGTCCGCCTGAAGGGCGGCGATCCGATGGTGTTCGGCCGGGCCGGCGAGGAGATCGAGCATCTCGACAGCCTCGGCATTCCGGTTCGCGTCATCCCCGGGATCACAGCGGCGCTGGGCTGCGCCGCCTCGACCGGCCTGTCACTCACCAAGCGCGGCGTGTCGCGCGCCGTCACCTTCGTCACCGCCCATGGCCGCGAGGGCGAGCGGTTCGAGCCCGATTGGGCGCGGCTGGCCGATCCGCAGGGCACGCTGGCGATCTATATGGGGCGGGAGCAGGCCCGCGCGGTCGGCCAGGGGCTGACCGGCGCCGGGCTGCCGGCCGCGACGCCGGTGCTGGCGGTGGAGAACGGTTGCCGGCCCGACGAGCGGCGTTACTGGACGACGCTCGGCGAGATGGCAGAGCAGGGTGTGGCCGCCGGCAAGGGGCCGACCCTGCTGCTGGTTGGGGAGGCGCTACGCCCGCGTCAGATCGGGACAGCAGACTCCTTAGCCGGGACGGCGAACTCCATTGATCTCCGCGCGCTTGGCAACCTCGCTCAAGGGTTCGATCACGACTGACATGGTGAAGACGGTGGCGTGCAGCAGGTTCGTCCCGTCCACCATCAGGCCGACATGGCCGGGGAAGAAGACGATGTCGCCGCGCTGATACTCGACGCCGCGACCGTCCTCGGACAGCCACGCGCCCAGCCGCTCGTCCTTGCGCTGCATGCCGCTGCTGTGGTGGGACACCACTCCCGCCGCCGCCATGGCGGTCAGCACCAGTCCGGAGCAGTCGATGCCGAAGCTGCTGCGCCCGCCCCAGACATAGGGCGTCTCCAGAAAGCGCAGCGCGGTGGCGATGTGGTCGGCCGCGGGTGCGGCGTCCACCGGCTCCAGCCAGCCCGCGAACAGCCACAGCCCCTCGTCGGTGCCGACCCAGCCGTTCTCCGCCCGGCCGTCCAGCGTCACCAGCGACCCGAAGCTGAGCGTTGCCGCCGGCGGCGCCTTGTGCGTCGGTCCGGGGTGCAGGTCGGCGCGGAATGCCCGCACGCGGTGGGTGGGGGCGACCGGCTCCCGATGCGCCGTGCCCGGCGGCAGCCAGCCGACATGGCCGTCGAAGCCATTCTCCACCCGCAGCCAGCCGCCCCGCTCCTCCAGGATGCGGAAGCGCTCGCCGCGGATCATCTCGCTGGTCTGTGGGACGCCCTGTTGCGGCTCCTCCAGCAGGACGGCGTGCGGGGCGGTCAGTTGGCGCGTGGTCATGGGTGCGGGCCGGATTTGGGGAAACCGGCTGCGACCTTAGCGCCGGTGCCGATGCGGCGCGAGCGATAAAGCGCATCCGTCATTTCAACGGCGTTTCCGTCATTCCGCCGGAAAACTCGAGCCTGACCGGCGCATTGCCCGGTTCTGCCCGGCCGCGTCCGCCGACACCTTTTGTGTGCGAGCCAATCGCCAAGACACACATGGCCGAACAGAGGAGCGGGAGAGATGGCAAGGATGAAGGTTCTGGTTCTGGGTGCGGGCAAGATCGGGTCGATGATCGGCACGCTGCTGTCCGAGACCGACGATTTCGCCGTCACCGTCGGCGACCGGGACGAGGCGCTGCTGTACCGCGCCGAGCATTCCGGGCTGCGGGTGATGCGCGTCGATGTGGAGGATCCCGCCTCTCTGCGCGCTGCCATGGAAGGCCAGCATGCGGTGCTGAGCGCCTGTCCCTTCACCCTGACCCCGGCCATCGCCACCGCCGCCGTCGCGGCCGGCGCCCATTACCTCGACCTGACCGAGGATGTCGCCGCCACCCGCAAGGTCAAGATGCTGGCGGAGACCGCCAACACCGCGCTGATCCCGCAATGCGGTCTGGCGCCGGGCTTCATCTCCATCGTCGGCCATGACCTCGCCCGCCGTTTCGACGAGCTGCACAACCTGCATCTCCGCGTCGGCGCCCTGCCGCAATACCCGACCAATGCCCTGAAGTACAACCTGACCTGGAGCACCGACGGGCTCATCAACGAATACTGCAACCCGTGCGAGGCCATCGTCGACGGCCGCCCGCACGAGGTGATGCCGCTGGAGGGTGACGAGCGCTTCGCGCTGGACGGCGTCGATTACGAGGCGTTCAACACCTCGGGTGGGCTGGGCTCGCTGTGCGAGACGCTGGCCGGCAAGGTGCGGAACCTCGACTACAAGACGGTGCGCTATCCCGGCCACCGCGACATCGTCCGCCTGCTGATCCGCGACCTGCGGCTGGGCGAGCGGCGCCACCTGCTGAAGGACGTGCTGGAGACGGCGGTGCCGCTGACCCTGCAGGACGTGGTTCTGGTGCTGGCGACCGCCACCGGCATGCAGGACGGCGAGTTGCGGCAGGAGACCTTCGCCACGAAGATCTACAGCAAGCCCATTGCCGGCCGCACCTGGAGCGCCATCCAGGTCACCACCGCCGCCGGCATCTGCGCCGTGCTTGACCTGCTGCGCGAGGGCTCCATCCCGCAGGCGGGCTTCATCCGCCAGGAACAGGTGCCGCTGGACGCCTTCCTGAACAACCGCTTCGGCCGGCATTACAGGGGTTGAGCGGAAGAGGGGATCTTTCCCTCGGCGGGCGGGCTGATGATCAGCAGCGTGTCCTGCGGCTGGATGATGTAGCGGTTGCGTTCGGTGAAGGGGATGTCGCGGCCGTGGCTGTGGACCTGGACGACCATGCCGGCGGTAACCTCCGCCATGGTCCGGCCGACCTCGTCCGGTTCCGCCCGGCGCTCGCTCAGCACCATCTTTCCGCCGGCCGACATCAGGTCGCACAGGAAGGGGGTGGCGTGGTGCGTCTCCACCGCGTCGGCCATCAGATAGCCGCCGATCTTGGGCGGCGACACCACCAGATCGGCGCCGCTGAGGTTGGCGAGCTTGATGTTCTCCTCCTGCTTGATGCTGGCGACGATCTTGGTGGCGGCGGACAGGTGGCGCACCGTTAGGACCACCAGGATGGTGGTGTCGTCCCGCCCGGTGCTGACGATCACCGCCTTGGCCCGGCCGACGCAGGCCTTGGTCAGCGTGTCCTCGCTGGTGCCGTCGCCGAGCAGACCGATGAAGCCGCATTCGGCCGCCAGCTGGATGCGGTCCTCCGATTCGTCGATGACGACGATGTGGTCGGGCGGATGGCCCTTCGAGACGGTTTCCTGCGCGGCGATGAACCCGCTGTGCCCGAAGCCGCACAGCACGATGTGCCCCTGCAACTGCTTCTGAATGCGGCTCAATCGGAATTCCTCCACGATCCTCTGCACCACCAGCTCGTATGCGGTGCCGAGAAAGATGAACCAGATGAAGATGCGGATCGGTGTGACGGCGAAGGCGTCGATCAGGCGGGCGGTGTGGCTGACCGGCACAATGTCGCCATAGCCAACGGTGGTCACCGTGATCATGGCGAAGTAGAGGACGTCGGGGAAACTGATGTTGCCGTCGATCTGGTCCTTCAACCCGTCGCGGTCGAACCAGAACACTGCGATGACCAGCGCGATCAGGACGATGACGATCCCGATGCGCACCAGCAGCGTCTTCTCCGCCGACAGGCCGGAGCGGACATGCAGCAGCTTCCCCTTGCGCAGGGAAGGCTTCGCCCGCCGCCTGTCCTGAAGCCGCCGCTCTGCCGGTTTGTCCATCGGCCGTCCGTCCGGATCCGTCGCGCTTTCTTCGACTGTCTGAACGCGCCAGACCGCATTTCGGGTGCGGGGCTCGCGCTTTTAAAACTTGAAGACCGCCTCCATGCCTGCGAAATGGATGGTCTTGGCCGGACCGCTGTTCTTCAGGAAGGAACCGGGACGGAATGCCGAGTAGGAGATCAGCCCTTCGAAGGAGCGGCCGGAGCTGTAGGACAGCACCAGTTCGCCCTGGGTGCCGACATAGCGTGCCTTTGACGCGGCTCCTGAGCGCAGCAGCCCGCCGGTCAGGTCGTACACACCGTCGTCCAGGCTCTCGCGCCAATAGGCGATGGCGGAGGCGGACAGGCTGAATTCATCGGACAAGGCGAGGTCCAGCGACGGGTGCAGGTTCATCAGGTTGTAGGGGCCGACCGGCGTCAGTTCCCCAAAATACTTCGCGCGGGGAAACAGGGGGTTGAAGGTCTCCAGCCGGCCGTCGCGGGGGTTGCCGTCGCCACTGGCGATGTTGGCCTTCAGGCCGAGGCGCGGTTGCAGCGGCAGGGTGGTGAAGCGGTAGCCGCTGTCGGTGGCGAGCGACCATGCCCGGATGGATCCGCCCCCAGAGGATTTATTGCCGAAGCGGCCGAACTGGCCCATGGCTTCCCAATTCCAATCCCAGCCGGCGACCTTGCCGAACGCGCGCAAACCGACCGTATGCCGCAGCTCGCGCCCGGCACCCGCGTCGAAGCCCGCGCGGCGGTTGCGGTAGCCGATGTAGTAGGTGTCCAGCCCGGCGCTGCCGCCCCAACCCAGGTCGAGCGGCCGCGTGGCGTAGAGTGCCCAGGCGGTGCGCTTGGCGTCGCGGCCGTCGTCGAACAGCTCCGGCGTCGGCTGGACCGGCCGGCCGTAGAAGGCGTCGATCCGCCAGGAACCGGCGGTGACGATCCCCTTCACCGCGTCGAAGGAGCGCGGGACATTGGCGCCGTAGCGGATGGAGATCAGCCGTTCCGAACCATAGGCCAGCATCTGGCGGCCGACGCGCAGCGTGCCCTTGGCCCCGCCCAGCGGGACGTCGAGGTCGACAAAGCCCTGCATCAGGTCGATGCGGTCGGCATCGGGCGGGGCGAGCGGGTCCAGCTTGCCCACCGCATCGGCCATGATCAGTTGCCCGAACAGGCGCAGGCTCTCCCCGACGCGCAGGTCGGCATAGGGCAGGGCGCGCCACAGCCCATAGGCGTCGTTGCGCGGCTGGTCCTGGCCCCAACTGCTGTTGCGGACCGCTTCGCCGCGAAGACGCAGCTCCAAACCGGTGGAGAGCGAGGCGAAGCCGTCCGGCGTGACCGGGATCGCCTTGAACCGCTCCCAAGTTGCGCCGGACCGCGCTGCGGGCGACAGCAGGTAACGGTAATCCTCGTCGAAGCGGGTGTTGGTCAGCGGCGGCGGTGGATTTGTCGATTGAGCCGCATCGGCCGGACCGGTCCACAGCAAAAGGGCGACCGCCGCCGCGCGAAGGCGGGCCGTCATGGGGCATCTCCGTGATGGCGCTGGACTGCACCGATCCTATGGAGATGCCCGGCGGCGTGATTGCCCCATCGGAACCGCTTTTGACGGTTCTGCGCGCGCTTTACCCCACTGCCGCCATCGACGCCGCCGAATCGGCCGTCCGCGTGGTGCCGTAACGGCGGATCATGGCGGCGCAGAACTCGGCGAACTCCTCCGCCACTTGGGGCGGGCTGGTGTGGTGGGGTTCGACGCCGCGGTGTTCGGGGGTGAAGCAGAAGGTGACGGTCACCTCGAAATCGGCCAGCGCCTCCATCTGGCGGTCGAACCAGTCCAACGCGTTCGGGCGGAAGCTGTCGGCCCAGGACAGGCCGGTGCGCAGGTGCCGCACGCCCAGCCGCTTCAGCCAGCCCACCGCCTCATCCAGCCGGTGGTCCTCGAAATGGAACCACTGGCAGATGCCCATCTGGCCGGCATAAGGCGCGAAGGCCTCCACCGCCGGTTTCGGCGTGCCGTCGGCGCGCAGCAGGCCCATGTGGAAATGGCGGTAGTAGGACGACCCTTCCGCCTCCTTGTGACGGGTGGTGGCCTCCCAATGGCTGGGCAGGTCGTACAGGCTGTACCAGTGGATGCGCGGCACCTTGCCGATCAGCAGCTCGGCGGTGCGCGTGACGCCCCAGGCCTGGACCTCCTCGGCGCCGAAGGAGGACACGCCGGCCTCCGTCACCCAGATCGGCTTGTCCGTCACGGCGCGGATCTCGTCGATCTTGTTCGGCCACTCGTGGATCTGCCAGAGGTTCCAGTCGAGCGGGAAGCCGTGGACCGCCACCACGTCCACCTCCTCCAGCACGCCGCGCTCTTCCAGCCGGCGGACGAAGGACGGGTCGATGGGGGACATGCCGCCCAGCACGCGGGTGATGGTGGAATTCTCCGCCCGGATCGCCTGTCCGGCCAGGACGGTCATGCGGGCGAACAGGTCCCATTCGGGGTCGAGGTTGGGATCCCAATGTGACTTGTTGTTCGGCTCGTTCCAGATCTTGGCGGCTTCGATCATCCCTCGGTCCCTTTCTTCACGGCGTCTTTTTCGACTGGGCGGGGTAAACCGCCCCCGCCTCGGTGGGGCGGTCGACCCGGCGGCAGACATAGACCTCGCGTTCCGGATGCCCGGTGATGGCGAAGCCGGCGCTGCGCAGCATCGCCTCGGCGCAGGCGGCGTTCGGCGCCCACCAGTTGGTCCAGTCGCGGGCGTACTCGTGTTCGATGAAATGCAGCTTCGGATAGCCGGGATCGTCGAAGTGATCCTGTTCGAAGAAGTCGTAGTCGGCGCGCACCGGCGCCACCTCGGCCGAGCCGCGCTGCATCGACTGGAAGATCATCAGGTCCTTTGCGACATGGTCGTGGATCAGGTCCAGCGCCAGCAGCGGGTGGCGCAGGTGATAGAGCACACCCATGAACAGCACGACGTCGAAGCTCTCACCCAGCGAGGCGACGTCGTAGACCGACATCTTGTGGAATTCGATGTCCTGGCCGGTCACCTCGGCGGCGAATTTGGCCTGGGCCAGATAGCGGTCGTCGAAGTCGATGGCCACCACCCGGTCGGCACCGCGGCGCTTCATCTCGATGGAGTAGAAGCCGCCGTTGCAGCCGATGTCGAGAACGGTGCGGCCGGTCAAATCCTTCGGCACCGCATGCTCGAAGCGCTTCCACTTCACGTTCGGATAGTCGTTCAGGAAATGGTCGGGCGCCGTGCGCACGCCGTTGAGGTCGATGTTGTGGAACCAGTCGCCGAGTTCTGCGACGCGTTCGCGGATCTGGTCGGCCGTCAGGCTCGTCATGCCGCACCCTCGTTGATGCTGTGGACCTTCAGCCCCCAATCGCCGGCGATCACGACGCTGCGGGAGGCCGGGCTGATTTCGAATCGTCCGTAGAAGTCCAGCGGCAGGCCCATGGCATGGGCCAGCGCCGCCTTGATGACGTCGCCATGGCTGACCAGCGCCAGCGTGCCGCCGGGATGGGCACGGCGCAGGCGGTCGAGCAGTGCGGCGATGCGCAACTGCGCCTCCGCCATCGACTCGCCGGGCGACTCACCGGGGGTCGGGCGGCCATGGCTGCGCGCCCGGTTCCACAGGTCCCAGGCGGGGTCGCCGTGCAGTTCCGCGAACCGCTTGCCGCTCCAGGTACCGAGGTCGAGTTCGTTCAGCGCGGGCTCGACGGTCAGGGGGAGGTTCTGCCGCTCGGCGATGGGGGTGGCGGTTTCGATGGCGCGTTCCAGCGGGCTGGACAGCACGGATGTTAGGCGCTGTGACGACAGGCACTCGGCCAGCGACTCGGCTTCCGCCAAGCCTTGGGCGCTCAGCGTGACGCCGGCCATGCGGCCGCACAGGACCGAGCCAAGCCGGTCGTGCGAACCGTGGCGCACCAGGATGAAAACGGTCTCCATGCCGCCGCTCACATCAGGCGGGTCGGCTTGGTCTCAAGTGGCTCCCCGGCGATGAAGCGCAGCGTGCGTTCCCGCGCCTCGTTGTCGGTGAACTGTTCGGGCGGCGACTTCATGAAGTAGCTGGACGGGCCGACCAGCGGGCCGGCGATGCCGCGGTCCAGCGCCAGCTTGGCGCAGCGCACCGCGTCGATGACGATGCCGGCGGAGTTGGGGCTGTCCCACACCTCCAGCTTCAGCTCCACATTCAGCGGCACGCCGCCGAAGGTGGTGCCTTCCAGCCGGATATGCGCCCATTTGCGGTCGGTCAGCCACGGCACATGGTCGCTGGGGCCGACATGCACGTCGTCCGGATCCAGCGGCACGTCGAGCTGGCTGGTCACCGCCTGGGTCTTGGAGATCTTCTTCGATTCCAGGCGCTCGCGCTCCAGCATGTTCTTGAAGTCGGTGTTGCCGCCGAAATTCAGCTGATAGGTGCGGTCCAGCCGCACGCCGCGCTCGCGGAACAGGTTGGCCAGCATGCGGTGGACGATGGTGGCACCGACCTGGCTCTTGATGTCGTCGCCGATGATCGGCAGCCCGCGCTCGGCGAATCGCCGCGCCCAGACGGGATTGGAGGCGATGAAGACCGGGATGCAGTTGACGAAGGCGCAGCCGGCCTCCAGCGCCTGTTCGGCGTAGAATTCGGTGGCCTGCTGCGAGCCGACCGGCAGGTATGAGACCAGGATGTCGGTGCCGGTGCGGCGCAGGGTTTCCGCCACGTTCACCGGCTGCTGCTCCGACTCCGCGATGTCGCCGGCGAGGTACTTGCCGATGCCGTCCAGCGTTGGGCCGCGTTCCACCTGCACACCGAAGCGCGGGGGCTTGGCGAAGCGGAAAGTATTATTAGGAGGTGCGAAAATAGCCTCTCCGACATCGAGCCCCACTTTCGATGCTGCAACATCGAAGGCTGCAGAAATCTCGATGTCTCCAACGTGATAGCCGCCGAGATCGACAGTCATAAGCCCCGGGGGCGGCTCATTGGCTTTGGCGTCGGCATAATAGCATATCCCTTGCACAAAAGATGATGCGCAATTTCCAACGCCTGCGATTGCTACCCGGAGCTTTTTCCCAGTCACGAAGCTCTCCCATCCTTAAATGCACATCATTTCACAGAGCGCGGATATTTGTAGACGCGAAAATGATTCATCGGAAGATCTGTCGTTGGTAGCAAGCCTTTTGGACAAGGTGCGCAATTTTTAAAGCCGGTGTTAACGTCGACAGTGAAGCTGCTGCAGCTCCTCCAGAGAGTTGCGAGTCGGCTCTGAAATAAAACCGCACAGGATTCCCTGGGCAACTTGCGGAGACGGGCCGGGGGGCTCGCGCTGACGAAGACCGCAGGTCAGCCCGTCGTTTCCACACGTCAACGTCAAGAATCGAATCAAAATCCTCGGAGGGACTTGTGGGAGAGACCGTTCTCGTCACTGGCGGCGCCGGCTTCATCGGCCGCCATGTCGCAAAGGCTCTGCTTGCCCGCGGCGACCGCGTCCGGGTGCTCGACAGTCTGATCGAACAGGTGCATCCGAGGCGGCAGCGTCCCGACGAACTGGATGCCGATGTGGAGCTGCTGGTCGGCGACGTGCGGGACGACGAGATGGTCGCCCGCGCGTTGGAGGGCGTCGATTCGGTGATCCACCTTGCGGCCGAAGTCGGCGTCGGCCAGAGCATGTATGCGGTCGACCGCTATACCTCGGTGAATGATTACGGCACCGCCGTCCTGTTCCAGCGCCTGATCGACAAGCCGGTGCGCCGGGTCGTCGTCGCGTCGTCGATGAGCATCTATGGCGAGGGTCTGTACCGCACCGCCGACGGCACGCTGATGGAGGACGTCGTCCGCGGCGGCCGCAACCCCGATGGCAGCTGGGATCCGCTCGACCAGCAGGGCCGGCCGCTGGTGCCGGTGCGCACGCCGGAAAGCAAGCGTCCGGCGCTGAAGTCGGTCTATGCCATCGGCAAATATGTGCAGGAACGGCTGACCCTGACGCTGACCGCGCAGTACGGGATGGAGGGCTCGGCCCTTCGCCTGTGGAACGCCTATGGGCCGGGGCAGGCGCTGTCGAACCCCTACACCGGCGTGCTGGCGATCTTCGCCTCGCGCATCGCCAACGGCCAGCGCCCGATGATCTTCGAGGACGGGCAGCAGCGCCGCGACTTCGTCCATGTCCGCGACGTCGCCCGCGCCTTCCTGCTGGCGCTCGACAACCCGGCGGCCAATGGCGAGGTGTTCAACATCGGCTCCGGCGAGGAGCGGACGGTGGAGGAGGTGGCGCTGATGCAGGCCGCCTCGATGGGCCGCGCCGACCTGTCGCCGGAGATCACCGGCAAGGCGCGCGCCGGCGACATCCGCCACAACATTCCCGACCTCACCAAGGCCCGCACCGTGCTGGGCTATGACCGGAAGGAGGATTTCTCCGAAGGTCTTGCCGAGCTGGCGGACTGGGTCGCCCGGCAGGAGGCGCAGGACCGCGTCGCCGATGCCCGCCGCGAACTGGAAGAGCGGGGTCTGGTGGCATGAGCGGCTCCAAGAACCCGGTCCTCATCACCGGCGGCGCCGGATTCATCGGATCGAACCTTGCCGACCGGTTGGCGTCGGATGGGCATGACGTGCTGATCTATGACGCGCTGCGCCGTCCGGGGGTGGAGCGGAACCTGCGCTGGCTGCAGTCCCGCCACCCGTCGCGCATCAGCGCCGTCACCGCCGACCTGCTCGACGAACAGGCGCTGGCCGACGCCGCCAGGGATGCCAAGGCGGTGTTCCATCTGGCCGCCCAGGTCGCGGTAACCACCAGCATGGTCGATCCCATCGACGATTTCGAGGTGAACATCCGCGGCACGCTCGCCCTGCTGGAGGCGGTGCGCCATCACAGCCACCGGCACGGCCGACGCACGCCGGTGATCTTCGCCAGCACCAACAAGGTCTACGGCGACCTCGCCGACGTGGCCCTGGAGCTGGTGGACGACGCCTATGCGCCGGCGGACCGGGCCATCCGCGCCCATGGCGTGTCGGAGGCGCGGCCGCTCGACTTCCACACCCCCTATGGCTGTTCCAAGGGGGCGGCGGACCAGTATGTGCTGGATTATGCCCGCAGCTTCGACCTGCCGACCGCGGTGCTGCGCATGAGCTGCATCTACGGCCCGCGCCAGATGGGCACGGAGGATCAGGGCTGGGTCGCCCATTTCCTGATCCGCGCCCTGAACGGCGAGCCGATCACCATCTACGGCGACGGCCGGCAGGTGCGCGACGTGCTGTTCGTCGCCGATGCGGTGCAGGCCTATGTCTCGGCCTGGGAGCGGATCGAGCAGGTGAAGGGCCGTGCCTTCAACCTCGGCGGCGGGGCCGCCAACGCCATCAGCCTGCGCCAGCTGATCGCCCATATCGAACATCTGATGGGCCGCAAGGTGGAGGTCGGTTTCGGCGACTGGCGGGCCGGCGACCAGCGCTATTACGTGTCGGACACCCGCGCGGCGCGCGATGCGCTGGGGCTGGCCGAGCCGACCGACTGGAAGCGCGGCGTGGCCCTGCTGGCCGACTGGCTGCGGGTGGAGAAGGGCGGCATGCCCACCCCCGTGCCGTCGCCCACGGTGGAGGCCGCCTGATGAGGGTTGCGCTGGTCAACCCGGCCTGGAGCTTCGACCACAGCATCTATTTCGGATGCCGCGAAGCGCATCTGCCGCTGGAGCTGGGATACAGTAAGGCGCTGCTGGAACAGGCCGGGCACGAGGTGCTGCTGCTGGACGGCGCGCTGGACGGCCTGTCGAACGCGGAAATGGCGGAGCGGGTCGCCGCCTTCGCAGCCCAAATGACCGTGCTGACCACGGCGCCGACCTACCTGTTCTGGCGCTGCGCCCAGCCGGAGCTGCGGGTGCCGCGGGAGTTCCTGGCGGCGCTGGGTGGGCGCGGCGGACGCACCGTCGCGGTCGGTCCGCACGGCTCCACCACCCCGGCACCGACGCTGAGCAAGCTCGGCGTCGATCTGGTGGTGCGCGGGGAGTGCGAGGAGATCGTCGCCAAGCTGGCCGATGGCGGGGTGCTGGACGACATTCCGGCGCTGGCCTTTCACCGGGACGGCGATCTGGTGGTGACCGGCGGGCCGCATGCGGCGCGCTTCACCGACCTGCCGGCGCTGTCCTGGCCGGTGGAGTGGCTGCAACGCCATCCGCACCACCACCACCGCTACGGCACCGAGTCGGTCGGGCCGGGGGCGGAGGTGGAGGCGTCTCGCGGCTGCCCCTACAACTGCAGCTTCTGCGCCAAGATCGACTTCCGCGACCAGTACCGGCGGCGCGACACCGCCATCATCCTGGAGGAGATCGACGGGCTGATCGCCGCCGGCGTGCGCTATGTCTACTTCATCGACGAGATCTTCCTGCCCCGGCGCGACCTGCTGGAAGCGCTGGTGGAACGGCCGGTCGAGTTCGGCGTGCAGACGCGCATCGACCTGTGGAAGCCGGACATGCTCGACCTCTTAGGCGCGGCCGGCTGCGTGTCGATCGAGGCCGGGGTGGAAAGCCTGACCGAGGAAGGCCGCGCCTCGCTCGACAAGAAGTGCCGGATGAGCACCGACGATCTGGCCGACCGGCTGATCCATGCCCGGCGCAGCGTGCCCTTCGTCCAGGCCAACCTGATCGCCATGGCCGGCGACGATGCCGACATGGTCAAGGCTTGGCGCGAGAAGCTGCTGGCCGCCGGGGTGTGGGCCAACGACCCGGTGCCGCTCTACCCCTATCCGGCCTCGCCCGACTACCGCCGCCTGTGGGGCGAACCGGACGACCGGGCGTGGGAACGGGCGCACGAGCATTATCTCGGCCAGTTCGACCGTCTGAGCGACATCCAGGAGGACGAGCCCTTGCCGCTGACGGAACTGGAGGCGGCATGCTCCTGCCGCTGACGAGTGCCCAGAAGAAGCCGCCACCCGCAGAACCCCCATACGTGCTGATGACGGCCGACAGCGTCGGCGGGGTGTGGACCTATGCGCTGGATCTGGCCCGCGAATTGGCGGGGCAGGGGACGCGGGTGACGCTGGCGGTGCTGGGGCCGTCGCCCCACCCGGATCAGGTCGCCGCCGCCGCCGCGGTGGACGGGCTGGAGTTGATCGACACCGGTCTGCCGCTCGACTGGACCGCCCCCAATGAGGCCGCGGTGCGCCGCACGGCGGAGGCGCTGGGCGATCTGGCGGCGCGCCTCGGCCCCGACGTCGTGCATCTGAACAGCCCGGCCCTGGCCGCCGACGCCGGCTTCACCATGCCGGTCGTCGGCGTCTGCCATTCCTGCATGGCGAGCTGGTGGGCGGCGGTGCGCGGCGGCGAAATGCCGGAGGATTTCCGCTGGCGGACGGAGCTGCTGCGCCGCGGCTATCAGGCCTGCGACGTGCTGGTGGCGCCCAGCGCCGCCTTCGCCGAAGCGACCGCGGCCCTGTATGGCGTGGCGCCGCCGGTGGTGGTGCGCAATGGGCGCTATGCCCGCAAGGCAGGACCGCGGCGGGCTGCGATGGGGCGGGACCGCTTCGTCTTCACCGCCGGGCGGCTGTGGGATTCGGGCAAGAACGTCGAACTGCTGGATGCGGCGGCGAAGCTGCTGGAGGTGCCGGTCTTCGCCGCCGGGCCGCTGGAAAGCCCGACCGGGCACCGGGTGGCGCTGAGCCATGCCCGGGCGCTGGGGCGCCTCGACGGCGCGTCGGTCGCCGGCTGGATGGCGCGGTCGCCGGTCTTCGCCTCGCTTCCGCTCTACGAGCCGTTCGGGCTGACGGTGCTGGAGGCGGCGCAGGCCGGCTGCGCGCTGGTGCTGTCCGACATCGCCAGCTTCCGCGAGTTATGGGACGGTGCGGCCATCTTCGCCGATCCCGGCGACGCGAAGGCGCTGGCCGAGATCCTGCGCCGGCTGCTCGACGACCCGCTGGAGGCGCGCCGGCTCGGCACCGCCGCCCGCCGCCGTTCCGCCCGCTATGACATGGACCGGCTCACCGCCGGGATGCTCGGCGTCTATCGGTCGGTGACGCACCCCGTGCGTTCGGAGGTGATCGCGTGAGGATCGTCTATTTCACCCATTCGCTGTCCTCCTGCTGGAACCATGGCAACGCCCATTTCCTGCGCGGGGTTCTGCGCGACCTGATCGCCCGCGGCCATAACGTGCAGGTGCTGGAACCGGAAGGCGCCTGGAGCCTGCAGAACCTGCTGGCCGACCATGGCGAGGCCGGGCTCGATGCCTATCGCAGTGCCTATCCGGAACTGTCGTCGCGGACGATGCCGAAGGGCTTCGAGGTGGAGGCCGCCTGTGATGGCGCCGATCTGGTGATCGTTCATGAATGGAACGACCCGGCGCTGGTCGCGGCGGTGGGCTACGCCCGCAAGCGCGGCGGCCGCTTCACCCTGCTGTTCCACGACACCCATCACCGCGCGGTCAGCGAGCCGGAGGCGATCAACGCCTTCGACCTGTCAGGCTACGACGGCGTGCTGGCCTTCGGCGAGACGCTGGCGGCCGTCTATCGCCGCTGGGGCTGGGAAGGCCGCGTCTTCGTCTGGCACGAGGCCGCCGACATCCGGCTGTTCCATCCGCCCAGCGAAGAAGGGCAACGTGAAGGCGCGGTGTGGATCGGCAATTGGGGCGACGGCGAGCGGACGGAGGAGTTGGAGCGCTTCCTCTTCGCCCCGGTCAGGGATGCCGGCCTGCCGCTGGAAATCTACGGCGTGCGCTATCCGGCCGCCGCGCTGGCGACGCTGAAGCGCTACGGCATCGCCTACAAGGGCTGGCTGCCGAACGCGCGGGCGCCGGAAATCTTCGCCCGCCATCGCGTCACCGCCCATGTGCCGCGCCGCTTCTATGTCGATCTGCTGCCCGGCATTCCGACCATCCGCGTGTTCGAGGCGCTGGCCTGCGGCATCCCCTTGGTCAGCGCGCCGTGGAGCGATGCGGAAGGGCTGTTCCGCCCCGGCCGCGACTTCCTGTTCGCCCGCAATGGCGAGGAGATGGCCCACCATCTGCGCGCCGTCGACCGGGACGAGGGGCTGCGCGCCGAGCTGGTCCGCAACGGGCTGGAGACGATCCGCGCCCGCCACACCTGCGCCCATCGCGTCGACGAGTTGCTGTCCATCGCCGGCAGCCTGCGCGGCAATCAAAAAGAACCGGTTCTCGAGGAGTCCGCCCGATGAAGATGGCCTTTTACGGGTCGAGCCTGCTGTCCTCCTACTGGAACGGCGCCGCCACCTATTACCGCGGCATGCTGAGCGAACTGGCCAAGCATGGCTGGGACATCACCTTTTACGAACCGGATGCCTTCGACCGCCAGAAGCACCGCGACATCGAGCCGCCGGACTATGCCAGGGTCGTCGTCTATGACGCGACGCCCGAGGCCTGCCGCGCGGTGATCGCCGAAGCGGTGAAGGCCGACGTGGTGGTGAAGGCCAATGGCGTCGGCGTCTTCGACGACGAGCTGCTGGACGGCGTGATGGATGCCGCCAACCCGCAGGCCCTGCGCATCTATTGGGACGTGGACGCCCCGGCGACGCTGGCGGAGCTGCGGCAGGCGCCCGACCATGTGCTGCGCCGCCGCCTGCCGGAGCTGGACTTCGTGCTGACCTATGGCGGCGGGCCGCCGGTCGTCTCGGCCTATGAAGCGATGGGGGCGCCGGTCTGCCGGCCGATCTACAACGCGCTTGACCCGTCGACCCACCATCCGGTGCCGCCGCAGGACCGCTTCCGCGCCGACCTGAACTTCCTCGGCAACCGGCTGCCCGACCGCGAGGCGCGGGTGGAGCGCTTCTTCCTGGAGCCGGCGGCGCGCAACCCTGACGCCCGCTACATCATCGGCGGCAGCGGTTGGGAGACCAAGGGCCTGCCGGCCAACGTCATCCACATCGGTCATGTCGGCACCGCCGACCACAACGCCTTCAACACCTCGGCCAAGGCCGTGCTGAACATCGCCCGCGACAGCATGGCGGAGGTGGGATTCTCCCCCGCCACCCGCGTGTTCGAGGCTGCCGGCGCCGGCGCCTGCCTGATCACCGACGCCTGGGAGGGGGTGGAGCTGTTCCTGGCCCCGGACGAGGAGGTGCTGGTCGCCCGCGACGGGCAGGACGTGACCGAGCATCTGCGGGCGCTGACGCCGGAACGCTCCCGCGCCATCGGCGAGGCGGCGCGGCGCCGCATCCTGGCAGGCCATACTTATGCCCGCCGGGCGGTCGAGGTGGACCAGCTGTTGCGCGGCGCGCTGGCCGCCCGCCGGGAACGGAGCGCGGCATGAAGCTGGTCGTTTTGGGACTCAGCCTGTCCTCCTCCTGGGGCAACGGGCACGCCACCACCTTCCGCGCGCTGCTGAAGTCGTTTGCCGCGCGTGGGCACGAGATCCTGTTCCTGGAGCGCGACGTTCCCTGGTACGCCAGCAACCGCGACCTGCCGAATCCGGGCTGGTGCGAACTGGCCTTCTATAAGGACCTGGAGGATCTGAAGCGCTTCACCGCCGCCGTCGCCGGGGCGGACGCGGTGCTGGTCGGATCCTATGTGCCGGAGGGTGTTGCGGTCGGGCGCTGGGCGCAGGAGACGACGCGCGGCGTCGTCGCCTTCTACGACATCGACACGCCGGTGACGCTCGCGAAGCTGGAGCGCGGCGATTACGAGTATCTCGCTCCGGAGGTCATCCCCGGCTTTGATGTGTATTTCTCCTTCACCGGCGGGCCGACGCTCGACCGGCTGATGGAGCAGTATGGTTCGCCGGCCGCCCGCGCGCTCTATTGCTCGGTGGATGCGGAGGCTTACGCGCCGCTGCCGGTGCCCAAGCGCTGGGACCTCAGCTATCTCGGCACCTACAGCATCGACCGCCAGCCGACGCTGGACCGCCTGCTGCTGGAGCCGGCGCGGCGGGCACCGGAGCTGCGTTTCGTCGTCGCCGGGCCGCAGTACCCGGACGACATCGTCTGGCCGGCCAATGTGGAGCGGCTGCACCATGTGCCGCCGGCCGACCATCCCGCCTTCTACGCGGCGAGCCGCTTCACCCTGAACGTGACGCGCGAGGACATGATCCGCGCCGGCTACAGCCCCAGTGTCCGCCTGTTCGAAGCGGCGGCCTGCGCCACGCCGATCATCTCCGACATCTGGGACGGCATCGACACGCTGCTGGAGCCAGGGCGGGAGATCATCCTGGCGGAAAGCGCCGACGAGGTGCTGGAGGTGCTGTGCCGGCCCGCGGCGGAGGGCGAGATCGGCGAACAGGCGCGGCGGCGGATCCTGGCGGCGCACACCGCGGCGCATCGGGCCGAGACGCTGGAGACGGAGCTGGTTGCGGCGGTGGAGCGGGGGCTTGCCCCCACCCCAACCCTCCCCCGCTGGGCGGGGGAGGGGGCAGGCGCCTGATTGGAGAGCGGCGGCAGTCCCTCCCCGCCCAGCGGGGAGGTTAGGTGGGGGCAAATCGACGGTTCACGGCACCCGCTTCTTCTCCAGCTTGCGGGCCAGCGTGCGGCGGTGCATGCCCAGCCGCCGCGCCGTCTCCGAGATGTTGAAGTTGGTCTCCACCAGCGTTTCGTGGATGCGCTCCCACTCCAGGTTCTTGATCGAGGTGGTGCGGGCGGCGGGGGCGATGGAGGTGTCGCCTTCGGTGCGGTCGAACGCCGCCTCGATGTCGTCGGTGTTGGACGGCTTGGCCAGATAGTGGCAGGCGCCGAGCTTGATCGCCTCAACCGCCGTGGCGATGCTGGCGAAGCCGGTCAGCACGACGATGCGGGTGTCCTCGTCCGCCTCGTGCAGTTCCTTCACGCATTCCAGGCCGGAGCCGGTGGCGAGCTTCAGGTCGACCACGGCAAAGTCGGGCTGCATCGTCTGCAGAAGCTCGCGCATCTCCTCCAGACCGGCGCAGGCATGCACCTCGTAGCCGCGGCGCTCAAAAGACCGGCGAAGCGCCCGGGCGAAGGCGGCGTCGTCCTCGACGATCAGCAGGGTGCGGGGGCCGCCGTCCAGCTCGGGCATCTCCTGCTCAGTCGTCTCCATCGGCGCCTCCCGGCGACAGGGCGGCCAGCGGCAGGGTCAGCGTCACGGTGGCGCCGCCGCCGGCCCGGTTCTTGGCCGAGACGGTGCCGCCCAGCTTGCGCAGCACATTGACCACCAGGAACAGGCCGAGCCCGCTGCCCGGCCGCTTCTTGGTGGAGCGGTAGGGCTTGCCCAGCTCCTCCAGGATGGCGGGATCGAATCCGGGGCCGGAATCGTTGACCGCCACCACCAGATTGTCACCCTGCCGCAGCGCTGCGACGCCGATCCAGCCCGGCGACGCCTCCAGCGCGTTGTCCAGCACGTTGAACAGCACCTGTTTCAGGGCGAGGTCGGCGATCATCCGCTCCTGCGGGCCGACGGTGTTGTCGTACTCGAACCGGCCGGGGGAGCGGCTGGACAGCCAGTCCTGCACCAGATCGTCGAGGAAGCTCTTCACCGTGGTGCGCACCGTGCCCTCGCCGCGCGCCTCGCCGGACGACAGCAGGATGCCCGACACGATGGCCTTGCAGCGGTCGATCTGGTTCTGCATCTCCGCCATCTCGTCCGCCAGGTCGGGGTCGGATTTCAGCGATGGCATGCGGCGCCAGTCGTTGAGGATCACCGACAGGGTGGCGAGCGGCGTGCCCAGCTCGTGCGCCGCACCCGAGGCCAGCAGGCCCATGCGGACGATGTGCGCCTCCTCCATCGAGCGCTGGCGCAGTTCGGCCAGATAGGCGTCGCGGGCGCGCAGGTTGCGGTTGATCTGGGTGAGGAAGGGGACCAGCAGGCTCGCCGCCAGCACGAAGCAGATGAACATGCCCTGGATGTGCAGGCTGAACAGCTCGCCCTCATGGGCATGGGGCAGGGGAAGCGGCTGGTAGGTGCCGGTCAGCCAGGTGAAGCCGGCGGTCGCCACCAGCACCAGCGCCCAGGCCGACCATGCCTCCAGCAGCACGGCACCCAGCGCCACCTGAAGAAGATAGAGCGAGATGAAGGGGTTGGACGCGCCGCCGCTGAGATAGAGCTGCAGGGTCAGCGCCCAGACGTCGATCAGCAGTTCCAGGAACAGCTGTGTGTTGGACACGGCCGAACTGCGGCGGATGTGGATCAGGCTGGCGATGTTCAGCGCGACCAGGACGAAGATCACCGCCGCCATCGGCAGCAGCGGCAGCCGGATGCCCATCTGCAGATGGACGATCAGGATCGTCACGATCTGCCCGACGACGGCGAGCCAACGCAGCTGGACGAGCAGGAACAGGTTTTTGCGGTCGGTGGTGTCACGCACGAAAGACGTCCTGTTCCTCGCCGCGGTTCATCAGTCCACCGACTTATATAGAGAGTTACCGGCGGGAGGGGAGTTTTAGGACGTCCTTTTCCTTTATGCCCGCGTTACGCCCGCCTGCGCCGCATCTCGCTGCGGATCACGAACAGGACGGCGGCGATCAGCATCAGGTCCAGCGCGAACCAGGTCAGCGCATAGCCGAGATGGCTGTTGGGGAAGCTGACCACGGTCAACCCGCCGACCGGCCAGCCGCCGGGATTGCGGGCGGAGTCGGCGTCGATGAAATAGGGGGCGGCCCGCTCCAGCCCCTTGGCCGAGGCGATGGCGGCGATGTCGCGGGAATACCAGCGCCCGGCGGCCGGGTCGTTGCTGCGCAGGAAGCCGCCCTTCGGCTCGGTGACGCGCAGAAGGCCGGCGACGGTCACCTCGCCCTGCGGCTGTCCCTCGGCACGGGTCGCGGGATCGCGCTTTTCCGGGGGCACGAAGCCGCGGTTGACCAGGACGGTGAAGCCGCGGTCGGTGACCAGCGGCGTCAGCAGCCAGAATCCGCCGCCGAGGTCGGAGACCGCCTGCACCAGCGTTTCGCGGTCGTGCAGGAAGCGGCCGGTGACGGCGACCCGGCGGTATTCGTCCGACGCGGCGGAGACGGCCGGCCAGGCTTCCGGCCCCGGAGCGGGGGCCGGAGAGGCGTGGATGCGGGTTTCCACCCGCTCGATCAGGTCGAGCTTCCAGGCCCGCCGCTCCAGCTGCCAGACGCCGAGCGCGGTCAGGCCGGCGATGCCGGCCAGCGCCAGAAGGCCGAAGAGGGCCAGCGCCCAGACCGGGCGGGCCCCCTTGGCCGTGCCGCCCGCACGGGGCGCGGACGGCTGTCCGGTCACGGCAGCTTGCTCATGTCCGGGGTGTTCATGCCGGGCATCATGTTGTGGTTCATGTGGTACATCACCCACAGCGAACCGGCGAACATGATGACCACGACGATGATCGTGAAGATCATCGCCAGCATCGACCAGCCGCCCTCGACGCGGCCGTTCATGTGCAGGAAATACACCATGTGAACGACGATCTGGACCACGGCCAGCGCCAGGATGACGACGGTGGTGGTTTCCTTGTCCAGCGTGCCGTTCATGACCAGCCAGAACGGAATGACCGTCAGGATGACCGACAGGACGAAACCGATCATGTAGCTGCCGAAGGTGCCGTGGGCGCCTTCCGGGTGGCCGTGGCCATGATCGTCGTGGCCGTGACCATGGCCCTGATGCCCGTGGCCCTGATGGGCGTGGTGGTCGCCGTGCGCGTGGGTGCTCATCGCAGCACTCCCATCAGATAGACGTAGGTGAAGACACCGATCCAGATCACGTCCAGGAAGTGCCAGAACATGCTGAGGCACATCAGGCGCCGGCGGTTGGCCGGGATCAGGCCGCGGCGGGCGACCTGGACCATCAGCGTCACCAGCCAGATGCAGCCGAAGGTGACGTGCAGGCCGTGGGTGCCGACCAGGGTGAAGAAGGCCGACAGGAAGGCGCTGCGGCCGGGGCCGGCCCCTTCGTGGATCAGGTGCGCGAACTCGTACAGCTCGATGCCGAGGAAGGCGAGGCCGAACAGCAGCGTCACGACCAGCCAGCCCTGGGTCTGGGCGGTGCGGCCCTTCTCCATCGCCAGCATGGCGAAGCCGTAGGTGATGGAGGAGAACAGCAGCATCGCCGTGTTCAGCGCCACCAGATTCAGGTCGAACAGCTCCTTCGGCGTCGGACCGGCGGCGTAGCTGGTGCCCAGCACGCCGTAGGTCGCGAACAGGACCGCGAAGATGAGGCAGTCGCTCATCAGGTAGATCCAGAAGCCGAGCGCGGTGCTGGCGGCTTCGTGGGCGTGCTCGTCCCTCACATAGAAGACGGGCGGGGTGGCGTCGCGCGGGGCATCGTGCCCCGCGTGACCGCCATGCATGGCTTCAACGGTCGTCGTCATGCTTTACACCTGTCCCGCGAGCAGACGGGTCCGCTCGTTCTCGGTCCGAACGACCTCCTCCACCGGAATGTGGAAGTCGCGGTTGTAGTTGAAGGTATGGCTGATGGCGACCACCAGCAGGCCGATGAAGCTCAGCGCCGCCAGCCACCAGATATGCCAGACCAGGGCGAAGCCGAGCACGGTGCTGATGCCGGCCAGGATCACGCCGGTGCCGGTGTTGCTGGGCATGTGGATCGGGCGGTAGCCGTCCAGCGGACGGGCATAGCCGCGCTTCTTCATGTCCCACCACGCGTCATTGTCGTGGATCACCGGCGTGAAGGCGAAGTTGTAGCCCGGAGGCGGCGAGGAGGTCGCCCATTCCAGGGTACGGCCGTCCCACGGGTCGCCGGTGACGTCGACCAGCTGGCGGCGCTTCAGGACGCTGACGGCGATCTGGACCAGGAAGGCACCGATGCCGATGGCGATCAGGACGGCGCCGACCGCGGCGATCTGGAACCAGATCTGCAGCGACGGGTCCTCGAACACGCGCAGGCGGCGGGTGACGCCCATCAGGCCCAGGACGTAGAGCGGCATGAAGGCGACGTAGAAGCCGATCACCCAGAACCAGAAGGACACCTTGCCCCAGAACGGATCCAGGCGGAAGCCGAAGGCCTTGGGCCACCAGTAGTAGATGCCGGCGAACAGGCCGAAGAGCACGCCGCCGATGATGACGTTGTGGAAGTGGGCGATCAGGAACAGGCTGTTGTGCAGCACGAAGTCGGCCGGCGGAACCGCCAGCAGCACGCCGGTCATGCCGCCGATCACGAAAGTCAGCATGAAGGCGACCGTCCACATCATCGGCAGCTCGAACCGGATGCGGCCGCGGTACATGGTGAACAGCCAGTTGAAGATCTTCGCACCCGTCGGGATCGAGATGATCATCGTCGTGATGCCGAAGAACGAGTTCACGCTGGCGCCGGAGCCCATGGTGAAGAAGTGGTGCAGCCACACCAGGTAGGACAGGATGGTGATGACGACGGTCGCGTAGACCATCGAGGTGTAGCCGAACAGCCTCTTGCCGCAGAAGGTGGAGGTCACCTCCGAGAAGATGCCGAAGCAGGGCAGGATCAGGATGTAGACTTCCGGGTGGCCCCAGATCCAGATCAGGTTCACGTACATCATGGGGTTGCCGCCCATGTCGCTCGTGAAGAAATGGGTGCCGACATAGCGGTCAAGCGACAGCAGGACCAGCACGGCGGTCAGGACCGGGAAGGAGGCGACGATCAGGACGTTGGTGCAGAGCGAGGTCCAGGTGAAGACCGGCATCTTCATCATGGTCATGCCGGGGGCGCGCATCTTCACGATCGTGCAGATCAGGTTGATGCCCGACAGCGTCGTTCCGACGCCCGCCACCTGCAAGGCCCAGATGTAGTAATCGACCCCGACGTCGGGACTGGCCTCGATCCCCGACAGCGGCGGATAGGCCAGCCAGCCGGTGCGCGCGAACTCGCCCACGAACAGTGAGGCCATGATCAGCACGGCGCCGCCGACGGTCATCCAGAAGCTGAAATTGTTCAGGAACGGGAAGGACACGTCGCGCGCGCCGATCTGCAGCGGCACGACATAGTTCATCAGGCCCGTCACCAGCGGCATGGCGACGAAGAAGATCATGATCACACCGTGGGCGGTGAAGACCTGATCGTAGTGATGGGCGTTGAGGTAGCCCTCGCTGCCGTTGAAGGCGATGGCCTGCTGGGCGCGCATCATGATGGCGTCGGCGAAGCCGCGCAGCAGCATGATGAGGCCCAGGATCATGTACATGATGCCGATGCGCTTGTGGTCGACGGTGGTGAACCACTCCCGCCACAGGTAGCCCCACAGCTTGAAGTAGCTGAGGGCCGCGACCAGCGCGATGCCGCCGAGCATGACCGCGAAGAAGGTCGCGACCACGATCGGCTCGTGATAGGGGAAGGAGTTCAGGCTGAGGCGCCCGAACAGGAAGGTCGACAGTGTCTCTAGCATGCCGGTGTGCCCAATCAGGGATTGGCCAGCCGCTGCGGCCCGGCCTGGGAGGCGGACGCGCTGATCGGCGTGACGATGGGGCGCTGCACGGCGCCCGAGTTTGCGGCGGCTTCGACCGCCTCGGCGACGGTGCACAGGCCGGTCGGCTGCGTGTCCGGGAAGCCGGTCAGCGTGTTGCCGCGCAGGATGGCGTTGGCAACGGCCATGCCGCCGGCGTTCAGCCCGCCCGCACGGTCGATGGCGGCCATGTCGCTCATGCACATGGTGCCGGGACGCACGCACATGTTGACGACGGCGCTGAACAGCTTCGGATCGACGGTGCCGAAATGCTGGACCGGGACCGCCTCGCTCGGCTTTTCAAGCGCGATGTAGGCGTTGCGGTCGAGCGGGTTGGCCGCCGACTTCACCTTGGCCACCCAGCCGTCGAAATCCTGGTCCGACAGGCCGTGGAAGGCGAAGCGCATGTGCGAGAAGCCCGCACCGCTGTAGTTGGACGAGAAGCCCTTGTAGGTCCCCGGCTCGTTGATCACGGCGTGGAGCTTCGTCTCCATGCCCGGCATGGCGTAGATCATGCCCGCCAGCGCCGGAACGTAGAAGGAGTTCATCACCGTCGAGGCGGTGAGGCTGAAGCGGATCGGCCGGTCCACCGGCGCCGCCATCTCGTTCACGGACGCGATGCCGTATTCGGGATAGACGAACAGCCATTTCCAGTCGAGCGCCACCACCTGCACCTCCAGCGGCTTCACGCCGGCCGGCAGGGGCTTGTCGGCCGCGATGCGGTCGAGCGGACGGTAGGGGTCGAGCTTGTGGGTGGTGACCCAGGTGATGGCCCCCAGGCAGATGATGATCAGCAGCGGGGCTGCCCAGATCACCAGTTCGAGCTGCGTCGAATGGTCCCAGTCCGGTTCGTAGCGGGCCGTGTTATTGGACTGACGGTAACGCCAGGCGAACAGCACGGTAAGCGCCATGACCGGGACGATGATCAGCAGCATCAGCAGGGTGGAGATGACCACAAGGTCTCCCTGCTGGCTGGCAACGTCGCCGGCCGGGTTCAGCACGACCAGGTTGCAGCCACTCAACGCCGCCATCACTGGCAGCAGGGCGATTGCGCGATAACGGCTCAAGGCAGGACCTGTATCATAAGGTTTGCTTTGGGGAGACAGCTAGCGTCCATGCCCCAGCGGCGACATTGGACAATTTGTCCAATGCCCCGACTCCTGCGCGCTTGACAGGTCACCGAATGTTGCGGTGACATATTGTATGATCTACGGATCATCGCAAGCGAAATAACGCAGCCGGAGCCGACATGATGAATTCATCTACCGCGGCGTTCGAACGGGATGCGAGGCTGGTGAACGCGCGGCATCACGGGGTTAACCCCGGAGAAATCGCCATCGGCGTTATCATCGGCCGAACATCCGAGTTCTTCGACTTCTTCGTTTACGCCATTGCTTCCGTGATCGTCTTCCCGAAGCTGGTGTTTCCCTATGTCGATCCGCTGACAGGCACGCTTTGGTCTTTTGCCATCTTCGCGCTGGCCTTCGTCGCGCGGCCGATCGGCACCTTCATCTTCATGGCCATCGACGACAATTACGGGCGCAGCGCGAAGCTGACCATCGCCCTGTTCCTGCTGGGCGGGTCGACGGTGGCGCTGGCCTTCCTGCCGGGATATGAGGCGATCGGCGTCGCATCCGCCTGGTTGCTGGCGCTGTCCCGCATCGGGCAGGGCGTGGCGCTGGGCGGCACCTGGGACGGCTTGGCCTCGCTTCTGGCGATGAACGCGCCGGAGAACAAGCGTGGCTGGTATGCGATGATCCCGCAGCTGGGCGCGCCCATCGGCCTGATCGTGGCGAGCGGCCTGTTCGCCTACATGGTCAACAGCCTGTCGGCGGAGGATTTCTTCGCCTGGGGCTGGCGCTATCCCTTCTTCGTCGCCTTCGCCATCAACGTGGTGGCGCTGTTCGCCCGGCTGCGTCTGGTCCAGACGCCGGAGTTCGAGCGGCTGTTCCGGAACCGCGAACTGCAGCCCGCCCCGGTGGTGGAGACGCTGCAGATGGAGGGCAAGCGCGTGGTGATCGGCGCCTTCGCGCCGCTGGCCAGCTTCGCCCTGTTCCACATGGTCACCGTCTTCCCGCTGTCCTGGATCTTCCTGAACGCGCAGCACGAGACCGGGACCTTCCTGGTGATCGAGGTGATCGCCGCCGCCTTCGGCATCGCCGCCATCGTCGCCTCCGGCTACATCGCCGACCGGGTCGGGCGGCGGACCCTGCTGGGCAGCTGCGCCGCCGCCATCGCGGTGTTCAGCGGCTTCGCACCCCTGCTGCTCGACGCCGGGCAGACCGGCGAGGCGGTGTTCATGGTGGTCGGCTTCATCATCCTCGGCCTGTCCTTCGGCCAGTCGTCGGGATCGGTGGCGTCCGGCTTCAGCCAGCAGTACCGCTACACCGGCTCGGCCATGACCTCCGATCTGGCGTGGCTGTTCGGGGCGGGCTTTGCACCCTTCGTGGCGCTGTACCTGTCCAGCCAGTTCGGGCTGGTCGCGTCCGGCCTCTACCTGCTGTCGGGTGCGGTCTGCACGCTGGTGGCGCTGCGGATCAACAAGACCCTGTCCTCGTGACGGGGACGGCCAGCTGAGTGGCAACGGGCGGGCTCAGGCCTGCCCGTCAGCCTCCATGGGCACCAGCCGCCCGCCGGCGGATCCGGGTGCTGGCCGCGCCAGATCCAGCCGTTCGCGCGGCAGCGATCCCGGATACTGTTCCGTCAGGAAGCGGATCATCTCCTCGCGCACGAGGCAGCGCAGGTCCCAGGCCGTGCCGGCGTCGGGGGCGCTGACCAGGGCGCGAAGCTCCATCGTGTGCTCCTTCAGGTCGGTGACCTGCAGGTTCCATACCCGCTTGTCCCACAGGCTGGTGCTGTCCAGCACCTTCCGCAGATGGTCGCGCAGCGCCGGGATCGGCACCGAGTAATCGACATACAGCATCACCGAGCCCAGGATGTTCGGCGCGTCGCGGGTCCAGTTCTGGAAGGGCTTCTCCAGGAAATACCCCAGCGGAACGATCAGCCTCCGGTCGTCCCAGATGCGGACGACGACATAGGTCGAGGTGATCTCGTCGATGTTGCCCCACTCGCCCTCGACCACCACCGAGTCGCCGATTCGGATCGGCTGGGTCAAGGCGATCTGGATGCCGGCGATCAGGTTGGCGATGGTCGGCCGGGCGGCGATGCCCAGCACGATGCCGGCGACGCCGGCCGAGGCGAACAGGCTGATGCCGATGGTCCGCACCAGCGGCACGGTCATCAACATGAAGCCGGCGGTGATGCCCATGACGGTCAGCAGGGCCAGCCGCCGGAACACCGTCAGCTTGGTCCGCCGCCGTCGCCATTCAAATCCGCGTTCGTTCGGGCCGCTGCGGTCCAGATAGGCGTCGAACACCGCCCCGACCTTGCCGGCGATGGCCCAGCCCAGCGCGCCGATGAAGCAGATGCCGACGGCGCGGGCCAGCATCTCCATGGCGCCGGAGGGCAGCGGCAGCGCCGGCACCGAGGCGAGAAGGGCGGCGAAGATCACCGCGAAACGGGTGGCGGTGCGGCCGGCCGTGACGACCCGGCTCAGCACCGGTGCGTTGGTCGGGCGGAACAGCCGCTGCAACACCCGCCACACCACTTCGTGAACGGCAATCGCGATGGTCACGGCGAAGACCGGCGCCAGGAAGGCGGCGACCGTGGGAGAGATCGGAGAGTCCATCGGTTCCTGCTGATCCGTGATAAGGAGAGGGGGCGTGGCGCCCCCGGCCGTCATCCCGGTTAAGAACATGCCGGCCGGGATTTGGTTCGGGCCGCCGTGCCATCCGGGTGCCGGCCCGCCCGCCGGGTATAAAGCGTCGGGGGAAGGCCCTGGCCGGAGGAGGCAACGCTTGTCGGCAGGGACCGCGCCGCCAATCTTGCAGGATGCGACAACCGGACAAGGCGACCAGACCGATGCAAGCTTTCCCCCGCGCGACCATTCCGGCGCCGATGCGCAAGCGGCTGCCGCTCGCCGCGCTGGCCCTTCTGGCGGGGCTGTCCGCCTGCGCCGGGATCGAACCCGACTTCCGCAAGCCGGGCGCCCAGCGCCTGACCGGGCCGGAGGTCTCCACGCTGCTGGGCGGCCACACGCTGAGCATCGTCAACCCGCGCGGCAAGTCCTACATGAACCGGTTTTCCAAGGATGGGTCGATCGTCATTTCCGGTGCCAAGGGCAACGAATACGGGCGCTGGACGGTCTCGGGCGACCGCTATTGCCTGATGCTGGACGCGGATCCCCGCCAGCAATGCATGGAGATCTACCGGCTGCCCGACGGCCGCTACCAGATGGTCAACGCCGACGGGACGCTGCGGAACACGTTCCAGGTGGATTGAGGCCCGGTGGATTGAGGCCAAGTCGATCAGGTCAGCCGGACCGCAGCGCGTTGACCATCAGCCGTCCCGCCGGCCAGGAGCGGACGAGGCCGGCGGCGCGCAGTTCCGGCAGGGCGCTTCCCACCTCCTCCGCCGCCAGTCCGGTGGCCTCGACCAGAGCGGGGCAGGTCTGCGGGCCGGAGCCCAGCGCCGACAGGACCGTGGCGGCCGGCGTGCCGGGGGCGCGGAGCGCATCGGCCGGGCGGGGCGGGGTGCGGGCGCGGGCGGCGGCGATCGTCAGCGCCAGCACCCGCAATTGTCCCAGCCGGTGCATCGCCTCGCCGTCCAACTCTTCGGTCAGCGACAGAGCGGTGTGGCAGCGCGCCACCAGCCGGGCGAGCGTGGCGAGGTCCTCGGTCCGGTTCGCCACCATGGCGGCGACGGCTTCTTGCGCCAGCGTTTCCAGCTCGGCATCCGCCACCGCCCAGTCCCGCCGCCCGACGGCCTCCAGCAGCGCGTCGGTCAGCGACCGCAGCGCCGGCTCCAGTGCGCTCATTCGCTGCACTCCTCCTGTTCGGGATCGGGCAGGGCGGGCCAGCGGCCGGGCGTCCAGCCGGCGCAGACAAAGCCGGGGGACGGGTCGGCCAGCGGCAGGGTCAGGCATCGGATGCGTGGCGCGCTGGCTTGGCTGGCCCGCGGCTGGAACAGCAGGGCGACGCCGCACTCCTCGATGATCTTGTCCTCTTCGCCATTGCTGCGGCAGTAGCGGTTGAAGCGGTGCGACAGCGCCATGCTGTTGGCGACGATCACCCGGCAGTATCCGGCGCGCGACGAGGCGCCGCCTTCCTTCGCCTGCCAGCGCTCGGTGGTCAGGCCGCTGTCCATCACCGGGGTGACCAGCCAGTCCACCATCATGCCCGATGCGATCCAGGCGCTGGGCTCCGAGCGCCCCAGATCCTCGCAGATGGCGACGGCGAGCCGGCCGAGGTCCGGCAGCTCGAACAGGGTGAAGCGGTCGCCGGTCTCGATATCCTCGCGCGCGCAGTCCAGCAGCCGCCCGTTGCGGTCGCGCAGGTCGTAGGAGCGGCACTGGTCGCTGTCCAGGTCCCAGCAATGCAGCTTGGTCTGGCCGGCGATCACCGTGCCACAGCGGTCGAGCAGCAATGCCCGGTTGCGCGGCCGTCCACCGCTCTCCGCCTCCTCCTTCACGCCGACCAGGGCGTAGCGGATCGGCCCATCCACCGCCTGGGCTCGCAGCGCCTGCCGGATCGCGTCCAGCGTGCCGGCCGTGACGGAAACCTCCGGGAACAGCACGAAGTTCGCCCCGCGCTCCGCCAGCCCGGCGATGGCGTCGGCGGCGCGGCGGCCAAGCTCGCGCGCGATGGGGTCGTACCAGTCCTCGCCGTCGCGGCGGAACTGGTGGATGGCGAGGTCTTCCTCCGCCTCCGCCAGGGGAACGACGCCGATGACCGGCGTCCAGGCGGGATCGCTCGGGCTCTGGTCGGACACGGCGGCGATGCGGCGGTATTCGACGGCGATGCGGCGGTCGGGGTCGCCCTTGCGCTCCGCCTCGATGGTCAGGCTGGGCGGCACCGCCAGCAGGGCGGCGAACAGGTCGACGGGGTCGAAAGCCTCCGGATCGGCGCCCGGCGGTGCCGTCTCCCGGATGTTCATGGCGCGCTCCAGCAGGCCGGGGCGCAGGATCAGCTGGCCGTCAGCCGGATCGGCGTTGAAGCGGCCGTCGCGGGTCAAGCGGCGGCGCGCCTCCAGCCGGTCGGCCGGGAGCGGATCCTCGGCATGGACGTCATGGCGGGAGGCCAGCGGCGCGAACCACCCGTCGATGGCCTGCGCCGCCGCCAGCACGCGCTCCAGGTCCGTTCCGTCCCCGACCCACGCCTCCAGTGCGGCAGCCCCCTGCCGAAACTGCCCTGCCGCCTCGCCGGCCAGACGGCCGGCCCGCGCATGGTCCGCCTCCAGCCCCTGGGCAAGGATGCGGACCTCGTCGCGATGCTCCTGCAGCCGGCGCCATAAGGCCATGAACAGGTCGGCGGGATGCATGTGCGTCAGGGGCTTGCCGTCTGGCTTTGGGCGACCTGGCTCTGGGCCGGCTGGAACTGCAGGATCTTCGGCGTCCGCATGTCCTCGCCGATGGGGGCGTCGCTGGCTGAACCGCGCATGGCGGAGATCGAACGGGGAAAGCCGCTGCGGTCGCTGTAGTCCGGCACCGGCAGGCTGCGGTAATAGGCTTCCTCCTGGTACAGCTTCTGGGCGCAGACCACGTCCAGCGCCGTCGCCGCCACCACCGCGCCGAAGGCGATGCGGGCATTGCCGGCGCGGGGATTGTCCTGCATCCCGGCGGCGAGCGTCGCCATGTCGACGGCGTCGCCGGCGATGCGGCTCCAGATCCAGGGCTTGGGATCGCCGAGAGCCAGCAGGCCGACGCCGGTGGTGATCTCCCGCACGCCATAGGCGCGGATCAGGTTGGTCTTGTCCTCCATCCCCATCCAGCGGGCGATGCTGCGGCCGGCCATCAGTTCGGCGACACCGAGGCCGATGCTGAACCAGCCCAGCCCGCGGGCGAGGGTATCTCCGGTCGAGGAGCGGTTGTAATAGGCCATGTCGTCACCTCAGGGCTTGAGGACCACCTTGATGCAGCCGTCCCGCTTGTCGCGGAAGGTCTTGTACATCTCGGGGCCCTGATCGAGCGGAACGGTGTGGGTGATGACGAAGGACGGGTCGATCTGTCCTTCCTGGATGCGGTTCAGCAGGTCGTCGGTCCAGCGGTTGACGTGGGTCTGGCCCATGCGCCAGGTCAGGCCCTTGTTCATCGACATGCCGAAGGGCAGCTTGTCGATCAGCCCGCCATAGACGCCGGGGATCGACAGCGTGCCGGCCGGGCGGCAGACATAGATCATCTCGCGCAGCACATGGGCGCGGTCCGATTCCAGCATCAGCGCCTGCTTGGCGCGGTCCATCATGCTGTCGAGCGTGGCGGTGGCGTGCGCCTCCATGCCGACGGCGTCGATGCATTTCTCCGGACCCTTGCCGCCGGTCAGCTCGTTCAGCCGTTCGACGACGCTTTCCTCTTCGAAATTGATGGTGATGGCGCCGCCGGCCTTGGCCATCGCCAGCCGTTCCGGCACGCGGTCGATGGCGATGACCTGTTTGGCGCCCAGCAGGATGGCGCTGCGGATCGTCATCTGCCCGACCGGGCCGCAGCCCCAGATCGCCACCGTGTCGTCCGGCTGGATGTCGCACTGCGCCGCGGCCTGCCAGCCGGTGGGGAAGATGTCACCCAGGAACAGCACCTGCTCGTCGGTCAGCCCGCTGGGGATCTTGATGTGGGTGCGGTCGGCCATCGGCACCCGCACATATTCGGCTTGCCCGCCGGCATAGCCGCCGGTCAGGTGGGTGTAGCCGAACAGCCCGGCGGTGGTGTGGCCGAACACCTTGTCGGCCAGCGCCTTGTTGCGGTTGGAGCGTTCGCAGACCGAATAGTTGCCGCGCTTGCACTGGTCGCATTCGCCGCACCAGATGGTGAAGGGCACCACCACCCGTTCGCCGACCTTCAGCGCGCCCTTGGCCTCCGCCCCGACCTCCATCACCTCGCCCATGAATTCGTGGCCGACGATGTCGCCCTTCTCCATGCCCGGCATGAAATGATTGTGCAGGTGAAGATCGGACCCGCAGATAGCGCAGGTCGTCACCTTGACGATGGCATCGCGCGGATGCTCGATCTCCGGATCCGGGACCGTGTCGCAGCGGATGTCGTTGGCGCCGTGCCAGACCAGTGCTCTCATGGAATTCTTCCCTTATCGGCTGCCTGTTGGTCGCCATTTGGCAACAGGGCCGGCGGACGGAGCGTTCCGTTACTCGCCGGCCTAGCGCCTTAAGGGGAAAGTCAGAGGATCAGCGCCTTTTCGCGGGCGACGCCGCCGGACATGACGGCGGTCTGGCGGTCGTCCATGCTGTTGCGCAGGGCGGGGAAGTCGATCTCCTCCTCCTGCCGGATATGGCCGTCGACGATGCGCTTCAGGTCGAGCGCCACGGCCAGCCAGTGCGGATCGTCCTTCGGCGTCTGTTCCAGCGTGAAGAGATGCATCTTGATCTCGGCATGTTCGCCGTAGAGGTGCTTGGCGTCCTCCTCCTTCCGCGCCTGGTCGTGCAGCAGGGGATAGACGACGTCCTCCTCCGCCATGGCGTGGGCGGCGAGCCGGCGCTTCAGGCGGAGCAGCAGCTGCGTGCGGCGGGTGGGCGCGTCGATGGGCGTCTGCACGATCTCCACCAGCAGCGCCTGGATGTGGCGGTGGTCGTCGATCAGCGCGTCGATGCCGTCGCGGCCGGCGGCATGGCGGGCAGTGCCGGCCAGCTGCGCCACCACCGGCGGCAGCAACCGGCTCGCCACCAGGGCCAGCGCCGCTCCGCCGGCCATCATCGCCAGCCCGCGGGCCGACAGCCAGCCCGTGCCGTCCTCATGCGAATGACCTGTGTCCGGATAGCGTGGCGTGTAGCGTGGCATGTCTGGGCTCCTTCCTGCCGGTTGGCCTGACGGTTGATACGTCTGCTCCACCAACAGGTGCGTGAGCCCCGGCGTTCCGCCGGGCGGCCCGGGAGCGCGTCAGCCCGGCAGCGCCGCCTGCGGGAACGATAGCGGCCGGCCCTGGCGAACCGGTGCCGCCACACGCCACAGCACCGTCATGAGGATCAGCGTGCCGAAGAACATGTAGGACTGCAGGATGTTGAACGGCGTGTCCGCCAAGGCGTTCGCCGGCTTGAAGGCGTCGACGGCGGTGAGAAGGAAGGCGACGCCGAGCAGTTGGAAATTGCGCTTCGCCGCCCGCGGCCATTCCGCCGCAGTCCCCGCCACGGCAAGGAAGGCGATGGCGAAGGCGGGCAGCAGAATGCCGAAATGATGGATCCAGGCGACCGGCGATCCGACCGTGAAGCATATGCCGGCCATCGCGAAGGACAGGATCCCGTTGCCGCTGTCGTCGTGCCGGCGCCACAGCAGGCCGAAGCCGATGAACAGCAGACCGGAGGACAGGGTTGCCCAATAAACCAGCGGATGGTGCGGGGCGAAGGCGTCGCCCAGCCATTGCACGTTGTTGCCGTTGTGGAGCAGCCGGTTCAGAAGCCCGTTCAGCGTCTGGTTGGAATAGTAGCCCTCGCCATGGGCGCCGATGAAGGACAGGACGTCCAGATAAGTCAGCATCGGCTTCACCCCGTACAGCATCGCCGTCACCGTGCCGCCGACCGCCACGACGACCGCCCAGCCCCCGGCGATCCGCCATTCCTTGCGCAGCAGCGCCCACAGCAGGAACAGCGACATCTGCGGCTTGATCAGCGTCGACAGGCCCAGCAGCATGCCGACCGCCCAGCGGCGGTTACGGGCGTAAAAGACGGCCGACAGGACGAACGCCGCGTTCAGCCAGACCTGGATCTGGCCGACCGAGAATGCCTTCGCCACCGGGAAGAAACCCAGTGTCGCAAGCACGCCGAGGCCGGCCAGCTTCAGACGCGCGGACGGTGTATCGGACGGGCCGGACAGTCCAAGCCGAGCCGCCAGATCCAGCATGAGAACGCCCATGCCGAGTGCCGTGACGCAGGTGAGGATGAGGTTGACCAGGGTGTAGACCCGAAGGTGCAGCAGGCCGACCGACGCCATCGCCTCCATCGGGAGAAGGGAGGTCAGCGGATACTGGAACTTCACATGCTCGACGAAGAAGATCGCCTCATAGACATTCTCCCCGAGATGCTGATGCAGCCAGTCGAAGGCCTTCATCATCGGTTCCCAGGAATCCAGCGGAAGCCGGGCGGGCGAACCGACGAAGATCAACTGGAGGACATCGGAGATCGAACATTCTGTCAGGCTGGTGGAGTCGAGAAACGGCTTCAGGACGATATCGAACAATAGGATGATGAGGAGCAGGAATACTGACGTGATTGTGACTGCCGGCATCAGTCGATTCCTGGCATCTGCTCTGCCAAAGTCCTGGTACCCACCAGCATCCATTCCCGTCGCTCCCGATCTTTGATCGTCTGTTCATCGACGCTTCGCAGCGTTGGACGTTCGGGGCGAAAGGCTAGGTCAGGAGGCTGTCTTTTGGAACATGTCCCACCGGTTGTGGGCAGGATTAATGCCATTGCGTTGACGATACATTTCCGTGTGTCCGAGCCATCTTGGGTGATGGTTCGACCACATCGGACTTAGTGTCCACTCATCTGCTGCGGTATCCCATTACAAGGCCGCTTCCAGGCTGGATGAGTTCGAACCCCGTCGGAGAGGATGGCCGCGGGCGGGAATAGCCGGCGAGCGCCTGATAGCCTGTGCCGTGCGCTCGCCGGTACCGGATGCCGGTCAACCCGGCTTGCCTTCCTCCCGGTTGCGCGGGCGCTTGCCGGCATTGTCCTTGGGTGTCGGCGGGGCGGCGTGCTGGTCGGGCAGGTCGCGGCGCTGCCCGGTGCCCTCGCCGACGGTGACGGTGGTGGAAGGGCCGCCGCCGACGGTGTGCGGCAACTCGTCGGCGCTGCCGGTCCCCACGCCCATGCCCTGGCCGGCCCGGCCGGGGGTGACGGGCCCGCCGCCCTGGGCGCCCGGATTTGGGCTGTCGGCGTTGGAGACCTGCCGGTCGCGATCCTTATCCGTGTCGTTTTCCATGCTGTCCTCCCGGTTGGTGTTCGCCCTTCGGCCAACATGCCGTCCGGTCGGGAGTTCCGGACATGGCCGGACGGCGTGGGGCCGGAACGACCATCCGGGGCCGTGGTTGTCGGAGGGCGGCAGGCCTGGATGGCCGCCCCCGAGTCTGGAGACCAACACGATGGCAAATCCTTCGCACACCGCAGCCGGCGCCGGGCGCAGCGGCGGCCCACCCACCTATCCGCCACCCCAGACCCCCGGCCTCAGCGCTGTGCTGGAGCGCAACATCCAGGCGCTTCAGGCCCGCCGCAAGCGGGAGGAGGTGGAGGCCACGCTGCAGGACCGCATCGCCGACCGCATCACCAGCTTTACCGGCAGCCTGCGCTTCGTCTATCTGCACCTGCTGCTGTTCGGCGGCTGGATCCTGATCAATCTGGGTTGGATCCCGGTCGTCAGACCGTGGGATCCGTCTTTCGTCGTGCTGGCGATGATCGCGTCGGTCGAGGCGATCTTCCTGTCCACCTTCGTCCTCATCAGCCAGAACCGCATGGCCGCGGTGTCGGACAAGCGTGCCGACCTGGACCTGCAGATCAGCCTGCTGGCCGAACATGAGGTGACGCGGCTGGTGACGCTGGTCTCTTCCATCGCCGACCATCTGGGGGTGAAGACGGAGGTCGACGCGGAGCTGGACGTCATCCGGCAGGACGTCGCTCCCGATGCCGTGCTGGACGAGATCGAGGCCACCCGGGCGGAGACCGAGCGGAAATGACGGTCGTCGCGGAGCCATCCGGCAACCCACCGTTGCCGAACGCATGGAGGTTATGCGTTTAGGGAATCCCTCCGTCCTGCTTGCGATATTGTTCTGGAGGCGAAGAATAGCCTAAGGTCACGCTACCCCCATTTCGGGCTTGGCACAGACCACGTCCCGACAGAGACCAGCTTAAGGCCCCCGGTGACCGACGGTGATGGCGTCCTCTCACATAATCGTCGGTGGCGCCACCTGGTTCTACCTGTCGAGCCGGTACGGGATGGCCTTCGACCCGGTCGCCTTCGGCGCGGCGATTCTGGGGGCGCTGGCGCCGGACATCGATCATCCGAAATCGACTCTGGGACAGATGGTGAAGCCGCTGTCCACCGCGGTCTCCAACATCTTCGGACATCGCGGCGTCACCCATTCGGCGCTCGCCATTGCCGGATGCCTGTGGGTTCTGCATGAGCATGCGGCCTACCAACACCTGCTGATCCCCTTCATCGTCGGTTACCTCACCCATCTGGCCGGTGACCTGCTGACGCCGGCCGGGCTGCCGCTGCTGTGGCCGATCAAGCGGCGGCGCAACTTCGCCCTGCCGGTGCTGAAGACCGGCGGCTTTTCCGAACAGCTGGCGGTGACGCTGATGGCGGGCTGGATGATTTCCGGCCTGTTCGCCGGCGGCTGGCCGCAGTTCCCGCTGGAACGCCCCTGGCGCTCCGTCGTCGCCGCGGCCCAGACCTATCTGGGGGAGGGCGGCGAGAAGTCCGCGCCCCCTGTTCCCGTGCGCAAGCCGCCGGAAAGCAGCCGCACGAAGCCGCTGAAGGGCTGAGCGCCGCCCGTTCGGGCGCTTTCGCCACGTCGCCGATAAAACTCCGATTTACCCTGCCATTCTCGATGGATTCGCGGTGAAGCGCGCATGCTGTCCGAACTTTGTTCGGTCTGAGTGCGGATGCGCCCAGCCTATGGCGTCAAACCGCCAATATGTTCTGAGATTTTGCCGCAGAACCCAAATTAAGTTCTGTTATGACCTATTCATACAGGATTAACATCGGAAAAATCGGCAAAATACCAGATGGCAAGGATCCGGGAAAATCGGTTAGCCTGACAGGCATCGGACCGGCCATTGCGCAGCGCCGGCCATGAGTTTTCCCACGCTTCCGCCCCAAGCCCCCGACCCGAGCCAGCCACGCGATGAACCAGATGATCGACCCGAGCGTTGCCCCCGCCTCCGAGCCGTCCTTCTCCAGCGGCACCGGCCCCTTCGCCGCCTTCGCCCCCGTCGTCCGTCCGGCCAGTCCGCTGCGTCAGGCGATCACCGCCGCCTATCGCCGGCCGGAGCCGGACTGCGTGGCGTGGCTGGTGGAGCAGGCGACCCTGCCGGCCGAGGTGACCGCGGCGGCGGCCCAGACCGCGCGGTCGCTGATTGCGGCCCTGCGTGCCAAGCCGCAGGGGCGCGGGGTGGAGGGGCTGATCCACGAATACAGCCTGTCCAGCCAGGAAGGCGTGGCGCTGATGTGTCTGGCGGAGGCGCTGCTGCGCATTCCCGACCGCGCCACCCGCGACGCGCTGATCCGCGACAAGATCGCCGGCGGCGACTGGCGCGCCCATCTCGGCAACAGCCCGTCGCTGTTCGTGAACGCCGCGACCTGGGGGCTGCTGGTCACGGGCAAGGTGACGGGCGTGCTGGGTGACGGCTTCGGCGGTGAGCAGGCTCTGTCGTCCGCCCTGACCAAGCTGATCCTGCGCGGCGGCGAGCCGCTGATCCGCCGCGGCGTAGATTTCGCCATGCGGATGATGGGCGAGCAGTTCGTCACCGGCCAGACCATCGACGAGGCGCTGTCCAACAGCCGCAAGATGGAGGCGGAGGGCTTCCGCTATTCCTACGACATGCTGGGGGAGGCGGCGACGACCGCCGCCGATGCCGACCGCTATTACGCCGACTATGAAAAGGCGATCCATGCCATCGGCAAGGCGTCGGCCGGGCGCGGCATCTATGACGGCCCCGGCATCTCGATCAAGCTGTCGGCCCTGCATCCGCGCTATTCCCGCGCCCAGGCGGACCGCGTGATGGCGGAGCTGCTGCCGCGCGTCACCGAGCTGGCCCGGCTGGCCCGCCGCTACGACATCGGCCTGAACATCGACGCCGAGGAGGCCGACCGGCTGGAGCTGTCGCTCGACCTGCTGGAATCGCTGTGCTTCGACCCGGACCTGAAGGGCTGGAACGGCATCGGCTTCGTCGTCCAGGCCTATGGCAAGCGCTGCCCCTACGTCATCGACTTCATCGTCGATCTGGCCCGGCGCAGCGGCCACCGGCTGATGGTGCGTCTGGTGAAGGGCGCCTATTGGGACAGCGAGATCAAGCGCGCCCAGGTCGACGGGCTGGAGGATTTCCCGGTCTACACCCGCAAGCTGCACACCGACGTGTCCTATGTCGCCTGCGCCCGCCGGCTGCTGGGCGCTCCCGACGCGGTGTTCCCGCAGTTCGCCACCCACAATGCCCAGACGCTGGCCACCATCTACCGGATGGCCGCCCACATCGGCGGAGAGTTCAAGGTCGGCCAGTACGAGTTCCAGTGCCTGCACGGCATGGGCGAGCCGCTCTACAAGGAGGTGGTCGGTCCGCTGAATCGGCCCTGCCGCGTCTATGCCCCGGTCGGCACGCACGAGACCCTGCTGGCCTATCTGGTCCGCCGCCTGCTGGAGAACGGCGCCAACAGCTCCTTCGTCAACCGCATCGCCGACAAGAGCGTGTCGATTGACGATCTGGTCGCCGACCCGGTGGCTCAGGCCCGTGCCGCCCTGCCGGTGGGCGAGAAGAACCCGCTGATCGCCCTGCCCAAGGACCTCTACGGGGCGGAGCGGGCGAACTCCGCCGGCCTCGACCTGTCGAACGAGACCACGCTGGCCGACCTGTCCGCCGCGCTGCGCGACAGCGCCGCCGTCGCCTGGACCGCCGCCCCGCTGCTGGCGGACGGCGAGCGCCGCGGAGCTGCCCAGCCGGTGCTGAACCCGGCGGACCACCGCGACGTGGTCGGCCACTGCGTGGAAGCCACGCCGGCCGAGATCGCCGACGCCTTCCTGTTCGCCGAAGCGGCGGCACCGGTCTGGGCGGCCACCCCGCCGGCCCAGCGCGCCGCCTGCCTGTTCCGTGCCGCCGACATGATGCAGGCGCGCATGCCGACCTTGCTGGGGCTCATCATCCGCGAGGCCGGCAAGTCCACCGCCAACGCCATCGCCGAGGTGCGCGAGGCCATCGACTTCCTGCGCTACTACGGTGCCCAGGTGCGCGACGGCTTCAACAACGACACCCATCTGCCGCTGGGGCCGGTGGTCTGCATCAGCCCCTGGAACTTCCCGCTCGCCATCTTCTCCGGTCAGGTCGCCGCGGCGCTGGCCGCCGGCAACCCGGTGCTGGCCAAGCCGGCGGAGGAAACCCCGCTGGTCGCCGCCGAGGCCGTGCGCATCCTGCACGCCGCCGGCGTCCCCACCGGCGCGGTCCAGCTTCTGCCCGGCGCAGGCGAGGTCGGCGCCGCCCTGGTTGGCCATGCTGGCACCCGCGCGGTGATGTTCACCGGCTCCACCGAAGTCGCCCGCCTGATCCAGCGCCAGCTGGCCGAACGCCTGTCGCCGGAAGGCGCGCCGATCCCGCTGATCGCCGAGACCGGCGGCCAGAACGCCATGATCGTCGACTCGTCGGCTTTGGCCGAACAGGTGGTGGGCGACGTGATCGCGTCGGCCTTCGACAGTGCCGGCCAGCGCTGCTCGGCTCTGCGCATCCTCTGCCTGCAGGAGGATGTGGCGGACCGCACGCTGACCATGCTGAAGGGCGCGATGCGGGAGCTGCGCATCGGCAGCCCCGACCGGCTGGCCATCGACGTCGGCCCGGTCATCACCGCGGAGGCCCGCGACGGCATCACGCGCCACATCGAGGCGATGCGGGCCAAGGGCCGCCGGGTGGAGTCGCTGCCGCTGCCGGCGGAGACCGCCAACGGCACCTTCGTCGCTCCGACGATCATCGAGATCGACGGCATCGCCGACCTGGAGCGCGAGGTGTTCGGCCCGGTCCTGCATGTGCTGCGCTTCCGCCGCGACGATCTGGACCGGTTGATCGACGCCATCAACGGCACCGGCTATGGCCTGACCTTCGGCCTGCACACCCGCATCGATGCTACCATCGACCGGGTGACCAGCCGGATCGAGGCCGGCAACCTGTACGTCAATCGCAACACCATCGGCGCAGTGGTGGGCGTACAGCCCTTCGGCGGCCATGGCCTGTCCGGCACCGGTCCCAAGGCCGGCGGCCCGCTGTACCTGTCGCGCCTGCTGTCCGTACGTCCGTCTCTGGAGCTGGGGTTGCGCGGCAGCGACGCCGTACGTGCGCCGGCCCACGCCCTCGCCGGCTGGCTGGCCGACCAGGGCAAGGCGGAGATCGCCACCGACGTACGGACGCTGGCGAAGCGCTCTCCCGTCGGCGGCAGCGTCGAACTGGCCGGCCCGGTGGGTGAGAGCAACGTCTACAGCCTGATCCCGCGCGGTCGCATCCTGCTGCTGCCGCAGACGGAGGACGGGCTGTACCGGCTGCTGGGGGCGGCGCTCGCCACCGGAAACGAGGTGGTGGTGGATGGCGACGGCGCGGTGACCGCCCGTCTCGCCAGCCTGCCGGCGGAACTCGCCGCCCGGGTCCGGGTGAGCGCGAACTGGCTGTCCTTCGGCACCTTGGCCGGCGCGCTGGTGGAGGGTGACGCCGCCCGCCTGCTGGCCGCCAGCCGCCGCATCGCCGAACTGCCCGGCCCCATCGTCCTGACCCAGGGCGTGCCGGCCGGCGGCGAGGGGGTGGAGATTGCCTGGCTGATGAACGAGCGCTCGCTCAGCACCAACACCACGGCGGCCGGCGGCAACGCCAGCCTGGTGGCGATGAGCTGAGGACGGTCCAATAAGTCATGCCAGCGGTCATCATCGATGACCGCTGGCATATGCTCACGCCTTGAGGAGCAACCCGTCGCTTTCCCTCTCCCCAGAGGAAGAGGGAAAGCGACGGTGCCTTGACCCGATCACGCCGGCGTCCTGCTTGGTGATGGCGACGACGGACGGGCGCGGCGGCATGTTGGGCTTGAAGTCAGGCCAACGGGTCGCCGGGTCTTCAAAGGTCGACTTGCGGCCGAACGGCTTGTAAAGCTCGACACCGTCGGTGGCCGGGTGCTGCACCGCGACGAACAGGGTCTTGTCGTCGGGCGCGAATTCCGGCCCGCACATTTCCGCCCCCACCGGCACGCGGAAGAACATCATCGATTTGCCGCGCAGTGCGCCTTCGGTCTCCACCGCGTAAACGCCGTCGGCCTTGCCCGACGCCTTGAACCAGCCTTCGCCCTGGTCGGTGGTGATCCACAGCCGCCCCTGGTGATCAATGGCGCAATTGTCGGGGCAGGAGAACCAGCCATTGTCGGAGGTGGCGGGGTTGAACATCGCCCCCACCTCGCCGTCCTTGGGATTGCCGCCCTTGAGCAGAATGCTCCAGGTGAACTTGGTGGCGGCGTGGTCGCCGTCCGGCGGCATCATTTCCACCACCTGGCCCCACAGGTTGCCCGCGCGGTCGTTGGCGGCGTCCACCTGTTCGGCCTTGCGGCGGGAGTTGTTGGTCAGCATGACGTAGATGGCGCCGGTCTTCGGGTTGACCTCGACGTCTTCCGGGCGGTCCATCTTTGTGGCGCCCAGCTTGTCGGCGGCGAGACGCGCCTTGATCAGCACTTCGCCCTGATCCTTGAAGCCGGCGTCGGCGGTCAGGCCGTTCTGGCCATGCACCAGCGGCAGCCATTCCAGCGACCCGTCGGCGTTGTAACGGGCGACGTGCAGCACGCCGTCGTCCAGCAGCGTCATGTTGTGGGCGCGGTCGCCTTCGACATACTTCTTGGCCGAGACGAATTTGTAGACGTAATCGAACCGCTCGTCGTCGCCCATGTAGGCGACCACCCGCCCGTCCTTGTTGACGGCGATGGAGCAGGCCTCATGCTTGAAGCGGCCCAGCGCCGTGCGCTTGATCGGGGTGAAGGTCGGGTCGTAGGGGTCGATTTCGACGATCCAGCCGAAGCGGTTGGCTTCGTTGGGTTCCTTGGCGACGTTGAAACGGTCGTGATAGACGCCCCAGTTGTACCACTTGCCGGGCACGCCGTAGCGGTCGCCCTTGGGCTTTTCCTCATCCGACCAGAAATAGCCGTTGAAGTTCTCTTCCGTCGTCAGCCAGGTGCCCCACGGCGACATGCCGCCGGCGCAGTTGTTCAGCATGCCGCGGACCTTGGTCCCGGTCGGGTCGTAGGAGGTCTTCATCAGATCATGGCCGGCGGCGGGGCCGGAGATGGCGCACTCGGTCTCGCCGGTGATGCGGCGGTTGTACTTGGAGGCGGGATCATAGGTCCACTTG
>NZ_CP168807.1:0-418619 GCF_055698305.1 Azospirillum sp. VT-I1
GCCCTCGGCACGGTTGTCATCGGCATGATGGCATTCGGCGAGCCGGCGACGCCGGTGCGCATCCTGCTCATCTTTGGGCTGGTGGCCTGCATCGCCGGCCTTAAACTGACTTCCGGTCACTGAGTTCAGAACGACCGAAGAGGCTCGTACGTCCCTGGGTGGTCTAATGAAAAGTAACCCTTGAACCACACGCTGATCTCCTCCTGAGAGGTGCAGCGTGGGTCTGACGCCGTGGCCTGTTTGCATCCGGCGGCCGGGACACGGTGACGCGGACCCAAGCATGCTCCAGTCGATCGCGAGGATCATGCCCGTGCTGATCCATCTCTACGTCATCGCCAGGCTGAGCCGCCAGTTCGGGGTCGCTTGGTGTATGGCCGCCTCGGCAGCGCCGGCTCTACCTGATGGAGTTGACCCGGACGGCGGAGGAGTGGCTGCCCACTGTGCGGCGTCTTCGGCTGGCCCACTCCCCGGCCCGCTCCTGGGCGGCGGTGACGCGGGCGGTGAACGCCAGACTGCCGCCCGGCCGGCATTGGACCGCCGAGCGGCTGCGCCGCGCCGTCCACGCCTATGTCGATGAAGGGCTGGCCGAGCGGGCGCTGCTCGACAAGGCGCCTGCGGTCCGCGGTGACGACCGGCTGATGGTGCTGGTGGCCGGCATCGCCCGGGCGAACCCGACGCTGTCGCTGCGGGCCATCGGCGCCCAGCTGGAGGCGATGCGGGAGACCACGCCGCGGGGCGGACGCAGTTGGGCGGCGGCCTCGGTCAAGAACCTGCTGGACCGTGCCCGGGCGCAGGGTCTGCTGCCTGCCGGAGCCGCTCCTGCTTCGCCGCAGGGAAGCTGATCGGGCGGCGCGATGGGGCAGCGGCGACAGCCCGGCCGCGAAGCGCCACCCCTGCCCGCCATCGAGCCCTATTCGACATAAAGCACGGTGTCGTGGTGGATCGGGCTGTGATGGCGCAGCCGGTAACGGCTGCCCGGGCGCATCGTCTCGATCAGGCGGGGGATCGCCGCGAAATCCCCGATGTCGTGATAGACCGCGACCGCCAGCTTCGGCCGATGGTCGCGGATGGTCCGTTCCGCCCCGCGCAGGGCGGGCATCTCGGCCCCCTCGATGTCCAGCTTGATGAAGCTCACCGGTCCCAGCCCGAGATCGTCCAGCGCCTGGACCGGAACGGTCACATCACCTCCCGCATCCAGCCGGCCGCCCGGCCCGTGGCCACCGGAAAAGTGCAAGGTGTCCGCATGGCTCCACAGGCCGATGGGGTGAATGGTCACGCGGGGAAGGGCGGCGGCGCGCTCCCGCAGGCGGGGGAGGTTCGAGGGGTCCGCTTCGAACGCGTGGATGTGACGATGGGTGCCCCTGAGGTGCCCCCTGTGCAGGCGGCGAAGGCCGCCACGGTGTCGCCGTCGAATGCCCCGCCGTCCACCAGCACCTCGTCCCTGCCGACGGCCAGGGCATCGGTGAAGAAATACATGTCCCGGTAGGGAAGCCGGACCGGTTCCAGCCAGCGGGCGTCCCAGGTCAGGCGGTAGAGCATCACCGACAGGAAGCAGCGGCGGCTGGCATCGTCGTCGAAGCCGTTCCACTCCGCCTCCCACTCCGCCAGGGCGGCGATCTGCCCGGCGCTCCCCATCATGTCGGGCGAGCACAGCCCGGCGGAGCGCATCGCCTCGAACAGCGACAGCAGCGGCCGGCCGCTGGGCTGCCACAGCGCGCTGAAATGGGCGACGGCCTCGTCGGAGCTGCAGCACATGACGCCGACGGCCCGGGGTTCGCGCCGGATCAGCTCGCGAAGCCCGTCATCGCCGAGGATCGTCCCGTTCCCCAAAGACTGGCCGGCACGGGCGTTGTCCACGACCCCGACGACCGTCCAATGCGCGATTGCATGCCGCACGAGGGGCTGCGCCATCACCGACCCGGCACCGAGAAGGACCAGCGGCACCCCGCCCGGATCCAAATCCCGGCGGTCCCCCGCCTGCAGCACGCGCCAGTCGCCGGGCGTCCGCATCGCCTGCTCCAGCCGCCCGCCAAGCGCATGGCGGAGCGCCGTCACCTCATCACCCTCATTCCCCATGCCTCGCCCCCTGTCCCTGGCCCTCTGCCGCACCGGATTCCGCGGAGCATAGCAGCGCGCTTCCCCTCCGGCGGACGGAAGTTGCCGCCGGGGTGCCGGCCCCCGCCTTTCCACCCCTCCTGTTCTTCTGCCACATCCTCCTGTCCGAACGCGCGAACTCCCTCGCGCGGAAGTGGATTTATGCTCGTTGCCGTGCCGGCGATGGCCGGGTTTCGTCAACCGTGACAGCAGCGGGAGGTTGGCATGAGTATGATAAGGCGCAGCTCCGCCGAGTTTCTCGGGACATTCTGGCTGGTCTTCGGCGGCTGCGGCAGCGCCGTGCTCGCCGCGGCCTTTCCGCAGGTCGGGATCGGGCTGCTCGGCGTCTCCCTCGCCTTCGGGCTCACCGTCCTGACCATGGCCTATTCCATCGGCCACATCTCCGGCTGCCATCTGAACCCGGCGGTGACGGTCGGGCTGTGGGCCGGCGGGCGGTTTCCGGCCAAGGACATCCTGCCCTATGTGCTGGCCCAGCTGGTCGGGGCCTTCGCGGCGGCCCTGGTCCTCTATGTCATCGCCACCGGCAAGGCCGACTACAGCCTCGCCGTCAACGGCCTCGCCGCCAACGGGTACGAGGCGCATTCGCCCGGCCAGTACAACGTCACCTCGGCCCTGGCGATCGAGCTGGTGCTGACCTTCTTCTTCGTGCTGGTGATCCTGGGCTCCACCGACCGGCGGGCGCCGGCCGGCTTCGCGCCGCTGGCCATCGGCATGGCGCTCGTCCTCATCCACCTGATCAGCATCCCGGTCACCAACACCTCGGTGAACCCGGCGCGCAGCACCGGCCCGGCGCTGGTGGTCGGCGGATGGGCGCTGCAGCAGCTCTGGCTGTTCTGGATCGCCCCGCTGGCCGGCGGACTGGCGGGCGGGCTGGCCTACCGCGCGCTTGCCGAGGACGTGCCGGCGAAGCCCGCCATCACCGGCGAGGCGAAAAGCTCCTCCACCTGATCCGGGCGATGGGGCCGGTTTACCGGGAAGCGGTTCGAGAGCCGGCCCCCCATCCTCACCCCCGGTTCACGCCCCCAATTCCTGCCGATGTCGCAACTCCGTCAGCCCGTCCACTGTTATTCAGGCAGTGCAGACGGCGCAGAAGGCGTATCCATGCGGCAGTTCGACCCCGATTCCAACCCGATGACCGAGGCCGATTACGGCATCGTGCTGGGCCTCTTCATCGGCATCTATCTCGGCCTCCTGGTGGTGTCGGCGCTGCCGTAAGATCACCCCGCCTGCGGCCGCTCCGGCAGCATCAGGCAGCGGTTGACCAGGTTCATCAGCTCGCTCTGGCGGGTGGTTCCGGTCTTGGTGAAGATGCTGCGCAGCTGGCTGCGCACCGTGCTGATCGCGACGCCGCGGCGGTCGCCGCTTTCCGCCGGGGTCAGGTCGGCCAGCAGGTCGGCGACCAGCCGGGATTCCACCGGCGTCAGACCGAACAGGGCGCCCAGCCGCGCCTCCAGCCCCGGTGCCACCGCGGCGGGGTCGACGATGTAGACCGCCGTCCGGATCCGCCCCCATCCCCACCGCCGCCCTGCGGCCCCGCCGCCTCGTGCGACAGCGGAAGGACGGTCAGCAGGTAGGGCGCCCGGCCGGAGGGGCGCGACACGCGGAGGTCGGCCGCCTCCACCCCGGCCCGACCGGCCGTTCTTCCGCCGTTCGACAGCGACGCCTCCAGAACATGCGCCAGCCGGCGCGCCTCGGCTCCCCGCTCGGCCTGCAGACGGCCGTGCACGAGCCGAAGCCCGTCGCGCGCGTCGATCATCGCCTGTCCGGCCCGGTTCACGGCGACCGTCCGTCCGGCGCCGTCGAGCAGGACGACCCCCATCGGCAGGCCGTCGATCATGCGGGCGCTCCAGGCCGTCTCCTCCTCCCGGCCGTCCCGGCGCGCCCACAGCCGGACGCGCAGCCGCATGGCGCGCTGAAGATGGGGGCGCAGTCCCGCAGGAGCCGGGCCGTCTCCTCCGGGAAGGGCGGCCTGTCGGCGGGGCGGAACAGGCTCAGCACCGGCTGCATCGGCGTCAGTTCCCCGCCGTCGGCCAGTGAGACGGAGCACAGCCGCCCCATCCCCTCCCGCTTCAGCATGTCGTTGAAGATCATCGAGCGGTGGAGTTCCGCCTCGGGCACCAGCTCCTCGCCGCGGCGGACCACGCAGCGGTCCAGCAGGCCCTGCGCCGCCGCCGCGTTGGCCCAGAGGTCGCGATGGCGGAAATGGGCGGTGTAATCGCCGAGCAGCCCGTCGGAGATGTTGTGACGCACCCACAGCGCCATGGTCCGGGCATCCTGCCCGAGCGCCGCGGTGAACAGGAAGCCGTGCGTGGCGCCGGCCGACGCGCAGATCCGCTCCAGGATGCCTTCCCAGCGCTCCGGGAAGGTCACCGTGTCGTAGATGTCCTCGATCAGTTGGTCGGCCGATTGCCCCATGGGAGAGTTCCTCCGATCCGGGACAATTTCTCGTAGGCAATTGCCGCCGCTCAAGACCGATCAGTTGCGTATAACCATCGGACGAACGGTTCGTCCGTCATGTGAAGGATGCGGGTCACCGGGATTTTCCTCAAAAGTCGACAACGCGGAGCCCTGCCGAAGGCGGGAGCCTTCGAACCGGAGCCGCCGCCATGACCGCAGCCATGACTGACGACCGCCCACCCCCGTCCTCCGCCGCAAGGCCGCCCGTCCACCCGTCCGGGCGCCCGTCCGAAGGCCGGATACGCCTGGCGCTGGTCGCCGACCGCGACCCCCTGCTGCGCGAGGGGCTGCGGCTTTACCTGGAAACGCTGGGATGGCAGGCGGTGGCGGGCAGGACTGTGGACGAGGGGCTGGGGCTGCTGGCGCGCATGGCCACCCGGCCGCCCGACTGCCCGCCCGGTTCCATCCTCCCCGATCCGATCGTCCCCGACCTGATCGTGATAGGGGAGACGGAGCGCCGGGGGCGGCCACGCCCTGGCCGTCCCTGCTCGACCGGCTGGCGGCGGTCCAGGGCACGGTGCGCACGGTGCTGCTGTCCATCGCGGCGTCGAACCACGAACTGATGCTCCGGGCGCGCGACCGCGGCTTCGACACCATCCACCTCGACTTGGCGCCCCTGAACCTGGACGCCCTGCTGCTCGGCTATGTGCGCCGGATCGAAGGAGGGCGGAGCTGACGGGGTGGCGGACCTCATGGATTATCATGAAATCATTTTATCATGTCCTGTGCTGTTCTGATGGTCGCCCAGATCGTGAACAGAGGGCTGTGGACAGGAAATGGACTGGTGCCGTGACGAAATGCCGGGACACTCGACCATGCCCTGCTGGCCCAGAGGGCGGAAGAGCGCCCCCCTTCACCCGCTGCCTGATCGACAACTGCCCCGTGCAGCCGGCTCCACTGGCCCGGCAGCCATATCCGCCGCCTGACCGGCACGCTCCGGCGACTGGCGGACGCGGCGGGCAGACAAGACGCGGGTTGACAAGACGCTTGGGCAAGCGGCTTTTCGACCCGGCCGGAACGCGAAAGAAAGACCTTCCATTACCATGCTGCATCAGGCTGTCATTCTTGTCGGCGGACGGGGGACGCGGCTCGGACCGCTGACCGACGACACGCCCAAGCCCCTCCTGCCGGTGGGAGACCGGCCGCTCCTCGCCTATCTGGTCGATGAGCTGTCCCGGCAAGGCTTCAACGACATCCTGATGCTGGCCGGCTACCGCGGCGACCGGCTCGAACGCTTCTGCGAAGAGATGCAGCGCCCAGGCCTGCAGCTGCGCTGCGTGACGGAACCGGAGCCGGCCGGCACCGGAGGCGCCCTGCGGATGGTGGCGGACCTGCTGGACGTTCAGTTCCTGCTGCTGAACGGCGACACGCTGTTCGACATCAACCTCAACGACCTTGCGACCCCGCCTCTGCCGGCCGACGGCAGCGTCCTGGCGAGGATGGCGCTGCGCCGGGTTCCCGACACCGCCCGTTACGGCGCCATCGCCCTGGAGGCTGGTCGGGTCACCGCCATGCATGAAAAGGGGCGGACGGGGGAGGGGCTGATCAACGGCGGCCTTTATCTGCTCGACCGCCGCGCGATCGACCGGCTGCCACCGTCGCCCTGCTCGATCGAGACCGGCCTGTTCCCCCTGCTGGCGGCGGAGGGTGCCATCGAGGGGCGGGTCTACGACCGTTTCTTCCTGGACATCGGCGTGCCCGACGATTTCGCCCTGGCCCAGAGCGCCATTCCCGCCAGCCGGCGCCGCAGGGCCGCCTTCTTCGACCGCGACGGCGTGCTGAACGAGGACATCGGCTTCGCCCACCGTCCCGACCAGATCACCTGGATGCCGGGGGCCAGGGAGGCGGTGAAGCGGCTGAACGATGCCGGCTTCCTGGTGTTCGTCGTCACCAACCAGGGCGGGGTCGCCCGCGGCCTCTACAGCGAGGAGCATGTGCGCACGCTGCATCGCTGGATGCAGGAGGAGCTGCGCGCCGTCGGCGCCCATGTCGACGCCTTCTACCACTGCCCGCACCATCCCGATCATGGCGAGCCGCCCTATCGCACCGACTGCCGCTGCCGCAAGCCGGAGCCGGGGATGCTGCTGCAGGCGATGGCGGAGTGGCCGGTGGAGCCGCAGGGCAGCTTCCTGATCGGCGACCGCGAGACCGACGTCCAGGCGGCGCAGCGGGCGGGCATCGAAGGGACGCTCTACCGCGGCGGCGACCTCGACGCGCTGGTGGCCGGCATCCTTGCGCGCTCCGGGGCCCACTCCGGAGCCACTCCCGGGACCGGTGCGCAGGCCGAAGCCGTCCGCTAGAGTCCGTCAGATGCTTACTGAAGCATCTGACGGACTCTAGCCTTTTGATTTTCCCTGCGATTCACGCTTCAGACGATTCAGTCTGAACCGATCGCACTCTAAGGAAGCCACGCCTCAAGCCAGGGGGCCAGCCACCGCCAGAGCAGGACGGCGGCGGCCAGCCACAGGGCGACCATGACCGCCGCGGCGGCGACGCTGACCGGCCGGGCGGCCTGACGCGCCGCCGCGGCCCGGTGTTCGGCCAGAAGCTGCGGCGGGATCAGGCGGATGACCAGCAGGATGCCGAGCGGCACGATCAGCAGATCATCCAGATAGCCCAGCACCGGAATGAAGTCCGGGATCAGGTCGATGGGACTCAGCGCATAGGCGGCAACCGCCATCGCCAGCAGGCGGACATGCCGGGGCGTCCGCGGGTCGCGCGCCGCCAGATAGACGGCGAGCACGTCGCGCTTGATGCCCCGCGCCCATCTCTTCGCGCGTGCCAGTGCCGATGCTTCGGCGTTCTCGGTCATGCCGCTGATGTCCGGTTATGGCCATCCCATCCGCTGACGGCGGCCGGGCCCGGAAGGCTGTAACCCAACCCCGGCAGTCCGTCGAGCCCCGCGACGGCGGAGCCGATACCACCCGAACGGGAAGGGCGCGCGGCCTCGGCCGCCTTGGGTATAGCCGGCAATCCTTTGGAATAAACCTCCCGCGTGCTTCCTGCCCCACGCAATCAGACGTAGGTTTTTCTGTCCCTACATGCAGGTTTTCCAAAAAGCGCCTTTGAACAAAAGCCCGGAGGCTCCCTATGCGGTTCCCGGTACTCGACGGATGGCGCGGTCTGTGCGCGTTATGCGTGGCCTTATATCATTTGCATACACTCGATCACTTCCACCTGTTCGACTTCGTGCGCGGCAGCTATCTTTTTGTCGATTTCTTCTTTGTTTTGAGCGGCTTCGTCATCACCCACGCCTATTCCAGCCGCATCGGCGGGTCCGCATCGGCCGGCTCCTTCCTCGTCCGCCGCTTCGGTCGGGTCTGGCCGCTGCATGCGGCGGTGCTGCTGGGGTTCGTGGCGCTGGAAAGCGCGAAGGTCCTCTCCGGATCGGCGGCGGGAAATACGGCCTTCACCGGCGCCTACGCCCCGTCGGCCCTGGTCAGCAACCTGGCGCTGGTCCATGCGCTGGGGGTGGAGGACCAGTGGACCTGGAACATTCCGAGCTGGTCGATCAGCGCGGAGTTCTTCGTCTACGTCACCTTCGCCATCCTGTTCCTGACCGTGCGGCGGCCCAGGATGCTGATCGGGGCGATGGCGGCGCTTGCCGCCCTCGGCGCCGGCGTGGTGATGGGATTCTCCGCCAACCACATCGACACCAGCATCGACTACGGCTATTTCCGCTGCCTGTACGGCTTCTTCACCGGCTGCCTCGTCTACCGGCTGTATCAGGCGATCGGCGACAGGCGGCTGTCCCGCCCTGCCGGCGGTCTGGCCGAAGCGGGGGCGCTGCTGGCGGTGGTCGCCTTCGTCTCGGCAGCGGGGGGAACGCCCTGTCGCTGGCGGCCCCGCTGCTGTTCGGGCTGGTGGTGCTGGTGTTCGCCTTCGAAGCCGGGCCGGTCTCCCGCCTGCTGGCGACATCCCCCTTCCAGCGGCTGGGGGCCTGGTCCTACTCGATCTACATGGTGCATGCCCTGGTGATCGCCGTGCTGCAGAAGGCGACGACGATGGCGCAGGGGATCGTCGGCCGGCCGCTGTTCGTCGAACGCCGGATCGACGGCGAGACCGACCGGCTGATCGCCTTCGGCGATGCCTGGATGATGGATGCGGTGAGCGTCGGCTACCTTCTGGCGGTGATCGGCCTGTCGGCCCTGACCTACCGCTTCGTCGAGCTGCCGGGGCAGGCCGTGGTCAACGGCCTGCTGGTCCGCTCGCGCAAGGCGGCCCCGGCCAGCCCGGTGGCCGAGGCGGCGTGAGGACCGCCGCAACCGTCGAGGCGGCGTGACCGCCGCCTCCCTCCGCCCCTGCCGGCATCAATGGCGGGCGAAGACCTGCGGCCCGCCGGCACCGCCGAACAGCACGACCTGATAGGGCTGGCCGGTTCCCATGTCCATGCCGGGGGCGTCCTGCGGCATGCCGGGCGCCGACAGCCCGCGGGCCTGCGGCCGCTCGGCCAGCAGGCGCGTCACGTCGGCGGCCGGCACATGGCCTTCCAGCACATAGCCGCCGACCCGCGCCGTGTGGCAGGAACCCAGCTCGTCCGGCACCCCGGCGGCCTGCTTCACCGGCGTCATGTCATCGACGGTATGGACGGTGACGTCGAAGCCGGCCGCGCGCATGTGCCGCACCCAGCCGTCGCAGCATTCGCAGCCCGCGGACTTCCAGACCTCCACCGCCGCACCGGCGGCGGGGGCGGCGGCGCGGACGATGTCCGGCAGCGCCACGGCTCCGAGGCCGAGCGTCAGGACGGCCAACAGCGCTCCCTGGGCCGCCCCCACACCATCGTCCGCCGCGTCATCTTCATCGGAACTCTCCAAGTCATATCAGTGTCTTGCCTCATCCGCTCAGGAGCGGACGGACAGAAGCCTCAGGGCATTGGCGGTGACCAGCACCGTGGCGCCGGTGTCCGCCAGGATCGCCGGCCACAGGCCGGTGACGCCAAGAACGGTGGTCACCAGGAACACCGCCTTCAACCCCAGGGCCAGTGCGATGTTTTGCCGTATGTTGGCCATGGTGCGGCGTGACAACGCCACCATCGCCGCGACGTCGCCGACCCGGCCGTGCAGGATGGCGGCGTCGGCCGTCTCCAGCGCCACGTCGGTGCCGCCGCCCATCGCGATGCCGACGTCGGCGGCGGCGAGCGCCGGGGCGTCGTTGATGCCGTCGCCGACCTTCGCCACCCGCTGCCCGCGCGCCTGAAGGTCGCGGACGATGCGCAGCTTGTCCTCCGGCAGCAGCTGGGCATGCGCCTCCACCCCCAGCGCCTTTGCGACCGCCCCGGCGCTCTGCGCGGTGTCGCCGGTCACCATCAGCGCGCGGATGCCGGCGCGCTCCAGCGCCTCGATGCCCCGGCGGGCGTCGGCGCGCGGTTCGTCGCGCAGCGCGATCAGCCCGGCGGCCCGCCCCTCGACCAACAGGACCGAGACCGTCTTGCCCGCCTGCGCCAGGGCCGCGACCCGCTCCGCCTGCCCGGGCGTCAGCGACGGGGCGGCGGCCTTGGGCGACAGCAGCGCCGCCGCAAGCCCCCCGACCCGGCCCTGCAGCCCGGCGCCGGGAAGGGCGGTGACCCCGTCCGCCGCCGGCGGGACGATGCCGCGGTCGGCCGCGGCGGCCAGGATGGCGCGGGCCAGCGGGTGGCTGGATCCCGTCTCCAGCGCCGCGGCGGCGGCCAGCAGTTCCGCCTCGCTCCCGCCGAAGGGGATCAGGTCGGTGACGCGCGGCCTGCCCTCCGTCAGGGTGCCGGTCTTGTCGAAGGCGACGGTGGTGATGCGGCCGAGCGCCTCCAGCACTGCACCGCCCTTCAGCAGCAGGCCGCGCCGGGCGCCGTTGGAGAGGCCGGCGGCGATGGCCGCCGGGGTGGAGATCACCAGCGCGCAGGGGCAGCCGATCAGCAGGACCGCCAGGGCGCGGTAGATCCACTCCGTCCAGCCGCCTCCCATAACCAGCGGCGGCACCACGGCGACCAGGACCGCCACCGCGACGATGCCCGGCGTGTAGAGGCGGGCGAAGCGGTCGATCAACCGCTCCGTCGGGGCCTTGCTCGCCTGCGCCTCCTCCACCAGCCGGACGATGCGGGCGATGGTGTTGTCGCGCGCCGCGGCGGTGACGCGGACGCGCAGCGCGCCGTCGGCGTTGATCGTGCCGGCGAAGACGGGATCGCCCTCGCCCTTGGGCTTCGGCACGCTTTCGCCGGTGACCGGGGATTCGTCGACGGCGCTGCTGCCGGACAGCACGATGCCGTCGGCCGCCACCCGGTCGCCGGGGCGGACCAGGATGACGGAGCCGACCGCCAGCCCGGCGGCGGGAACGGTCTGCGGGGCAACGCCGTCCCGCTCCAGCATGGCCGTGTCGGGGACCAGCGCCGTCAGGCCGCGGATGCCGGCCCGCGCCCGCCCGGCCGCCACCCCTTCCAGCAATTCGCCGACCAGGAAGAGGACCAGGACCGTCGCCGCCTCCTCCACCGCGCCGATGACGAGGGCGCCGACGGCGGCGACCGTCATCAGCGTCTCGATGGAAAAGGGCGTGCCGGCCCGCGCCGCCGCCAGGGCGCGGCGCGCCACCGGAACCAGCCCGACCATCAGCGCCAGCGGGAAGGCCCAGCGCTCCGTCTCCGGCACCAGCAGGCCGAGGAGCGTCGCGGCGGCGAGCGCGGCGCCGGCCGCCAGCGTCAGCACCGCCTTGCGCCCGCGCCACCAGGGCGCCTCGGCCAGATCGGAATGGGGGTGGGAATGGGGATGGGAATGGGCGGCGTCGGAATGGGCAGGGCCGCAGCAGCCCCCGCCGCAGGCGGGTGCCGCGGCCTCCGCCACCGGATCGGCGGGGGTAGCGCCATAGCCGAGGGCGGCCAGCGGCCGGACCACGGCGTCGGCCCCCAGCGCCGCGTCATGGGAAATGGTCACCGTTCCGCCCGGCACCGACACCCGCACCTCGCGGATGCCCGGCACCCGGCGCAAGGCGGTCTCGATCTTGGCGGCGCAGGACCCGCAATCCATGCCGGAGACCCGGTAGCGGCTGCTGCGCAAGGCCGTATCCCCGGTCCGGACCCCATCCTCCATTCCATGCATGGCGAAGCTCCCCATCGTGACGCGCCGTCGACAGCGTCCCGGGAGCCTAAATTCTCCAGCGACTGGAGGATCAAGCGGAAAAAGACGATCAGGCCGTGGGGGCGGCCCCCGCGTCGCCAGCATCCGCGTCCGCTTCGTCGTACTCGGGCGAATGCTCCGGCAGCCCGGCGAACGGCTCGCTCCTGGTGATGACGGGATGCATCTCCGACCCGACGACTTGCGCCCAGCGGGGCGAGCCGTGCTTCACCTCCAGGAAGGAGCCATGGTCCAGGACCGGCTTGTAGACCCGGAAGGTCTTCATGATCGACAGGATGCCGGCGGAATCGAGCGGGCCCAGGAAGGATTCGTCCATGTCGAGGAAGGACGGATGCGAAATCCAGCGTTCCAGTTGGGCCGCGTTGAGGAAGAAGCTCCCGGCCGCCGGGTAGGAGGTGCGTTCGAAGCGGACGGGCTCGCCGATGAAGTCCAGGCTCAGCTCCGGCCGGTCGGACAGGTCCTGATGCTCGGTCGTCCAGGGCCGGCCGAGCACGTAATCCGGATAGACCTTGTAGCCGAAGGGCGAGAGGTTTTCGAACCGGTTGGGCTGCAGCAGCGCTTCCGGCCCGAACTTCGCATCGAACAACGCCCGCTTGCGGAAGAACAGCGGGTCGGTCATGACGATGTCGTCTTCGACATAGCAGTACCAGTCATACTGCCCCGCCATTTCCCGCATCACCATATGGGCGGCGAACCCCAGACGCATCGGCGGATAATCGTCGTTCATCTTCGCCCGCCGGTAGAGGACCGGGCTGATCCGCAGGGAATCGAGCAGATGGTCGTCGCCGACGGTGCAGACCAGAACGTCGACTTCGGCACGGTGCGGCGACGCCGCCTGCCATGCGACCTTGCGCCAATGATCGAGCCCGGCCAGCCGGTTTCCATAAAGTTGATGGAAGGCGCAGATGGTCTCGCCAAGGACGGCGATGCGTTCGCCCTTCCGGCTGATGTCGCTGGAGTTGTTCCCGCCGGCGGCATGATCGGTCTTCGGGCGATAGAAATGCGGGATCACGCACAGGATCTTCACGATGACGCCCCTGCCGAACGGGTCCAAGACTAAGGGGCAGGGTGATAGCCGTTGTGAACCGTGCGAACAAGCCGAAATGGAAGGGCCGGAAACTTAAGGTTGCTTGAGCTTTCCGCTCCTGCCGGCGACGGCTGTCCCGAGGAGGCGGGGCGTTGCCGGCGGCCGCCACGAAGCCTAAAATCTCTAGCGACTGGAGGATTGAGGGGGAATGACGACCATGTCCACATCGGCCCTGGCCATCGGCACGCTCGCCAAGCGGACCGGCGTGAAGATCCCGACCATCCGCTATTACGAGAGCATCGGCCTGCTGCCGGAGGCGCCGCGCACTGGCAGCAACCGGCGCAGCTACGACGAGGCGTCGGTCCGCCGCCTGCGTTTCATCCGCCATGCCCGCGAGCTGGGCTTCGAGGTGGAGGCGATCCGCCAGCTCCTGGCCATGGCCGACGATCCGGGCCGCCCCTGCCGCGAGGCCGACGTGCTGGCCCGCACCCATCTGGCCGAGATCGAGTCCAGGATCGCCCGGCTGGAGGCCCTGCGCGACGAGGTGCGGCGGATGGTGGAGGGCTGCGCCCAGGGCGAGGTGCGCAGCTGCCACGTGATCGAGGTGCTGGCCGACCACGCCCACTGCCTGCATGAGCGGCATTGAAGGCCGGCATCCGGCGGGCCCTATGACCTGGAGCCGGTTGCCCGGCCGGCGGGGGTGTTTATAGTCGGGCCCGTACAGTGTCGAAACCTTCCGTGCCCCGGCTTGCGGGTATCGACGAGACCGGCAAGGGGGCGCGGGGCACCATGGCAACGGGAACGTGAACAGGGCCGGGGGAGCAGGGCGGATCATGGGTACGGGGGCGGGTCGGGCGCAGGCGTCATGCTGCGGCTTCTGAGGACCAGCCGCCCGTTCCAGCGGATCGTGGCGCTCGGCGGGGTGGTGCTGGCGGCCCTGTGCGGCGGCACCGTGGCGATCCTGGACAATCTGCGGGACGAGACGGTGGCGGAGGCCACGCTCGGCCTGCGCACGCTCAACGCCTCGCTGGCCGAACAGACGGCGCGCACCATCGAGGGCATCGCGCTGACCGTCGAGGGGGTCGCCGAGCAGATCCCCCCGGAGGACCGGCGCAGCCCGGAGGCCCTCAAGCGGCTGCGGGGGGACCGGCAGGTCTACGAGATCCTGAAGGCCAAGGCGTCCAGCCTGCCGCAGATGGAGGCGCTGAGCCTGATCGCCGCCGACGGCAGCCTGATCAACTTCACCCGCCAGTTCCCGGCCCCGGCGCTCGACCTGTCGCAGCGCGACTATTTCCGGGCGCTCAAGGATGCGGATCCCGGGCGCGTCTATGTCAGCCGGCCGGCGAGGAGCCTGGCCACCGGGGAATGGACGCTCTACATCGCCCGCCGCATCAACGGCCCCGACGGCGGGCTGTCCGGGCTGGTGGTCGCCGCCATCCGGCTGTCCTATTTCGAGCGGTTCTACCGCAGCCTCCATGTCACGCCGGGCAGCGGCTTCAGCCTGTGGTGGCGCGACGGCATGCTGCTGGCACGCTTCCCGGCGGTGCCGGACAAGGTCGGGACCGTCGCCACCACCCCCGAGGTCGTCGCACGGATCACGCGCGACGAGGCCGGCACCTACGAGGCGCCGCTTTCGATCGACGGCAAGGAGCGCATCCTGTCCTTCCAGGTGCTGCGCAACTACCCGCTGGTGGTCGGGGTCAGCCGGACGCGGGCGGAGATCCTGGCCCGCTGGCAGAGCCAGGCGGCGGTCATCGCCGCCGCCGGGCTGGTCAGCGCGGTGGCGCTCGCCCTGATGCTGTGGGCGATGACGCGCCAGTTCCTCGCCTACGAGACCGCCAACCGCGCGCTCGGCGAACGCCGGCAGGCGGTGGAGGCCCGTGACGAGGCGGAGGAGCATGTCCGCCAGCTGCAGAAGATGGAGGCGCTGGGCCAGCTGACCGGCGGCATCGCCCACGACTTCAACAACCTGCTGCAGGCGGTGCGCTCCGGCCTGCATCTGCTGGAGGCCGGCGGCGAGATCCGGGGGGCGGAGACCCGCCGGGCGCTGCAGGTCGCGACCCAGGCGGTCGACCGCGGCGCCACCCTGACCCAGCATCTGCTGGCCTTCGCCCGCCGCCAGCGGCTGGCCCCGGCGCCGGTCGATCTCGGCGCCCAGGTGGCGGGGATGGCGACGCTGCTGGAACGCACGCTGGGCGGCGCCATCCGCATCCGCATCGACCGGGATGCGGCCGTGCCGCCCGCCCTGGTCGACCCCCACCAGTTCGACATCGCCCTGCTGAACCTCGCCATCAACGCCCGCGACGCCATGCCGGGCGGCGGCACCCTGACCATCGCCGTCACCAGCCTGCGGGTGGAGGAGAGGGCGGCGAAAAAGGGGATTTCCCCGCCCTGGCGCCCGGCGGCTATGTCGCCGTGACCGTGCGCGACAGCGGGACCGGCATGACGGCGGACGTGCTGGCGCGGGCCTGCGAGCCCTTCTTCACCACCAAGCCGGTGGGGCAGGGCAGCGGGCTGGGGCTGAGCATGGTGCATGGGCTGGCCGCCCAGTCCGGCGGCGGCATGCGCCTGGAAAGCCATCCCGGGCTGGGCACCGCCGTCACCCTGTACCTGCCCCATGCCCCTGACCATCCTGCGGCGGAGGCACCTCCCAATTCCGATACCGCCGCCGAACCGCCGCCCCAGCCGGCCGCCGTCCGCGTCCTGCTGGTGGAGGACGACGCCCTGGTCCGCATGGCGAACGCCGCGGTGCTGGCCGAGGCCGGCATGACGGTGATCGAGGCCGCCGGCGGCGAGGAGGCCCTGGCCCTGCTGGAGGCGGATGGCGGGATCGGCATCCTGGTCACCGACTTCGCCATGCCCGGCATGACCGGCGCCGATCTGACCCGCCTCGCCCGCCACCACCGCCCCGATCTGCCGGTCCTGATCGTCACCGGCTATGCCGATAAGGCGGAGCTGCAGGATCTGGGCGCCGAACCCGGCATCCGCATCCTGTCCAAGCCCATCCCGCCCCCGGCGCTAATCGGGCACATCGCCGCGGCGCTGTAAGCGCGCGCGCCTCAAGCGGGATCACACCGCCTTCACGCAGGCCCCCACATGGGTGAAGGCGAAGCGGGCGTCGATCGGGACATCGGGGAAAGGCAGGCCGTGGCCCTCATGGGCGCCGTCATGGACGAGGCAGCAGCCCTCGACCAGCGGCCAGACGACGCTGCCGAGGAAGCGCTGGTCCTGCAGGCGCCCCCCGTCGGCGCGGGCGGCGGCGCGCACCAGGGGAGCCATCGGGGGCAGGACGCCGGCCAGCCCGCCCCACATGCCGGCCAGCATCAGCTCGGTGTGCATGATGTGGTCGCGCATGACGTGAAAGGGCAGGCCGGACGCGATCCAGGCATCCACCGCCGCCTTTTCCCGGCTGTTCAGGCGGGAATCGGCGTCCCGGCACAGGAAATGGCTGACAGTCGGATCGTCGGACACCAGGAAGCGCCAGAACAGCCCCTGCACCGGCCCGCTGCCGGGCTCCATGGCGACCAGCTCCGCCCCGGCGGCGGCCAGATCGCCGAGAACGGAGGCCGGCACCGAATCGTCGTGGTAAATGCGGCAGGTCCAGCCGGGATAGAACTCCGCCGCGAGACGGACATTCTCCAAGGCGCCCTGCGTGTAGAAGGCCGCACTCCCCCACAGGCTGAAGCTGATGATCCGCCGCGCCCGGCCGGCCGCCGCCGCGGGAAGATGCAAGGCGGCGCCGGCCGGCCGGCTTTCCCGCGCCGCCCGCGCCTTCCGCGCCAGGATGTCGCTGGCCTCGCCCGCCGCCTCCGCCCGCCGGCCGCAATGGAAGAGCGTGGCGACGAGATACTCGCGCGTTTCCAGATGGTCGGGATCGAGGGCCTTCGCACGCCGGAAGGCGGCGGAGGCGCGCTCCATCCATCCGGCATTGTAATCGGCAACTCCGGAATTGTAGCAGGCGAGGCGCGACGCCGGAGACAGCGCGAGCACGGCGCGGTAGGCAGCCGCCGCACCATCCCAGTTCCCCCGGTCCAGACGGGCGTCCGCCAGCCCGCTCAGCAGGGCGGCATCGCCGGGGCGCAGGCGGACCGCCTCCCCGAACGCCGCTTCGGCACCGGCCGGGTTCCCCGTCTCCAGGCAATGGCCGCCGTAATCCTTGAGCAGATCGGCCAGCGTGTCGGCGGCCTGCCGCGCCCCCAGGGCATGGGCCTGGCGGTAGGCCTCCATCGCCGCCTCCCTGCGGCCGGCGACGCGGAGCAGGTTGCCGTGATTGAGCCGGTATTCGGCATGATCGGGCCGCCGGGCGATGGCTTCGGCGATCCGGGCGATCCCATCCTCCAGGCGGCCGGTCTGCCCCAGCAGGATGCCGGAGAGGTGGAGCGCGTCGGGGTATCCCGGCTCGACCTCCAGGACGCGACCATAGAGGGTTTCGGCCTCCTCGAAGCGTCCGGCAGCGTGCAGGTCGAACGCCAGGATGGTTGCTTCGGATAGGGTAGCCATCGTCCATACATAGCGCAGGACGGGCTGCCGCTCCAAAGCCAAACGAACCGGCGGAACGCGACGGGTCAGCGCCCCTGCACCGCGAAGCAGCCATGGCCGGCGGCCTTCAGGGCTGCGCAGGCGGCGTCGGCGTTCGCGGCGGGGAAGCCGGTCAGCCGCGCCTTGTAGAGGCCGCCGGAGCGGACGATCTCGGGGCTGGCGCCGGCGGCGAGCCCCCAGCCGCCTGGCGCTGTCGCCGGCGCTGCGCGCCGCGGCGGCCCGGCTGGCGAAGGCGCCGACCTGGATGGACCAGGGACCGCCGGCAGCCCCATCGGACCTGGAAGAGGGCTTGGCGGCGGAAGGCTTGGCGGAGGGCGCGGCGACGCTCACCGCCGTGCTGCGTTCGGCGGCCGACGAGCTTTTCCTGGTGATGACCAGATCCGGGGCGGCCGGCGCCGGCTTGGCCGGGCTGGTCGGGCGCTTGAAGCCGATGTCCAGCAGGTCGGCGACGCGGTCGTCGCGGGAGGCGGCGCTGTGGCCGCCCATCACCACGGCGATCAGGCGGCGGCCGTCCCGCACGGCCGAGGCGGCGAGGTTGAAGCCGGACGCGGCGATGTAGCCGGTCTTGATGCCGTCCATGCCGGGATAGCGCGCCATCAGGCGGTTGTGGCCATGGACCGTCGTGCCCTGCCAGTCGAAGCTGCGGCGCTGGAAATAGGCGTAGTGGCCGGCATGGCGGCGGATCAGCGCGCGGGACAGGACCGCCATGTCGCGCGCCGTCGTCCGCTGCAGCCGGTCGGGCAGGCCGGACGCGTTGCGGAACACCGTGCGGCGCATGCCGAGCGCGCGGGCGCGCGCCGTCATCTTCTCGGCGAAGGCCGGCTCGCTGCCGCCCAGCGCCTCCGCCAGCACCACCGCGACGTCGTTGGCCGAACGGGTGACCAGGGCCAGGATCGCCTGCTCCACCGTGATGGTGCTGCCGGGCGCCAGCCACAGCCGCGACGGCGGCATCGAGGCGGCGTGCTGCGACACCACCAGCCGCTGGTTCAGCCGCAGCGTGCCGCGGTCCAGCGCCTCGAAGGTCAGCATCAGCGTCATCATCTTGGTCAGCGACGCCGGGTAGGTCAGGGTGTCGGCGTTGCGCGCCTGCAGGACCTTGCCGCTGCCCGCCTCCATCAGGATCTCCGCCGCCACCGGCGACCAGCCGGCCTTGCGGCCGCCCTTGGCCCAGGCCGGCAGCGAGACCAGCAGGAGCGAGACCAGCAGGACCGCGAAGGCGGTGAGGAAGAGCGGCGGCGTCGAAGCACGGGCGAGCAGGGGCATCGTCTCAGGTCCGGCGGTTGGCGCAGCCCCGCTGCGGCACGGGTACTGTCGGCTTCGTGGTTTTCCCTATCGGACAGGGCGGAGCGGGGTGGAGCGGGGCTGTCCTGCGGCGGGCGTCACCGGCCGGACAGCATGGAGCCTACCATGGCACGGAACGCGTCGACCGCCACGGGCTTGACCAGCACCCGCATGTTGCGGCCCAGCCCGTCGGCGCCATCGCCGGGCCGGTCGTCCAATGCCTGGAAGGCGTAGCCGGTCAGGAACAGCACCTTCAGGCCGGGCGTGCGCGCCTGCGCCATCTCCGCCAGCTGGCGGCCGTTCAGGCCGGGCAGCCCGACGTCGGTCACCAGGAGATCGACCGCTTCGGCTTCGCCCAGGCGGGCGAGCGCCTCGGCGCCGTCGGCGGCCTCCAGCGTCGTGTAGCCGTCGCCCTCCAGCACCTCCACCAGCAGCATGCGGACCAGTTCCTCGTCCTCGACCACCAGCACGGTGCCGCGGCCGGGTCCGGACGGCACGGGCGGGACGGGGAGTCCGGCTTCGGAAGCGGACGGGGGAACGGCGGGCTCGGCGGCGCCATGGTCGCGCGGCAGGCAGAGATGCACCGCCGTGCCCCGGCCGACCGCGCTGTCGATGCGGACGAAGCCGTCGGACTGGCGGGCGAAGCCGTAGAGCTGGCTCAGCCCCAGGCCGGTGCCCTGGCCGATCGGCTTGGTGGTGAAGAAGGGTTCGAAGACGCGGGCCAGCACGTCCGGCGGCATGCCGGTCCCGCTGTCGCGCACGGTCAGGACCGCATAGTCGCCGGGCTCCACCCCCGGATCGTTGGCGAGGTCGGCCGCCTCGAAGCTGGCGTTGGCGGTCTCCACCGTCACGGTCCCGCCGCCGGGCATGGCGTCGCGGGCGTTGATGACCAGGTTCAGCAGGGCGCTTTCGATCTGGTTCACGTCGGCATGGACCGGCCACAGCGGCTCCGCCAGCCGGCGCTCCAGCCGGATCGCCTCGCCGACCGACCGGCCCAGCAGGTCCCACAGCCCCGCCACCAGCGCGTTCAGGTCGGCGCGCTCCGGCTTCAGCGGCTGGCGCCGGGCAAAGGCCAGCAGGCGCCGCGTCAGGGTGGAGGCGCGGTCCACCGCGGCGCGCGCGGTGGCGGTGAAGGGAGCGATGTCGGTGCGCCCGGCCGAAAGCCGCTGCTCGATCAGCTCCAGGCTGCTGCTGATCGCCTGCAGCAGGTTGTTGAAGTCGTGGGCGACGCCGCCGGTCAGCTGGCCGACCGCCTCCATCTTCTGCGCCTGGGCCAGGGCCTCGCGCGCTTCGTCCAGGGCCTCCTGGGCCTTGCGGCGTTCGGTGATGTCGCGGGTGACCTTGGCGAAACCGCGCAAGGTCCCGGTCTCGTCGCGGATGGGGTCGATGACGACGCTGGCCCAGAAGCGGGTGCCGTCCTTGCGCAGGCGCCAGCCCTCCGCCTCGAACTTGCCTTCCGACAGGGCGGTGGCGAGCGCGCGCCGGGGCACGCCGGCGGCACGGTCCTCTTGCGTGTAGAAGCTGGAGAAATGCCGGCCGATGATCTCGTCGGCGGCATAGCCCTTCATCCGGGCGGCACCCGGATTCCAGCTGCGGACGATGCCGGCGGGGTCGAGCATGAAGATCGCGTAGTCGACCACGCTCTGGACCAGCAGGCGGAACTGCCGTTCGCCGGAGATGGGCTCCCAGGCGGGCGCGACGCGTTCGTCCCTCATAACCACGACTTTCCGGAACACAGGGGTGAAAAAAACGGGAAGTCGGATGATCCGCGTTCGACGCCTGCGGGGTCAATAACCCAATGCGAATAGTCGGGTATTATTACGCCGCATCAGCCGGGATGTTCCGGGATTAATCCGGCGCGATTTGGCGACGGCGAAATCCGGAAGCGGATTACAGTCATGGAGGGAAAAAGAGTGTAGGGAAAGGGGCGGGGCGGCGAACCGCCCCGCAGGTTCCCTTTGGTCCGGTGCTCAGCGCGGGGCCAGCACCATGACCATCATGCGGCCTTCGACCCGGGGCATCTGCTCGACCTTGGCGATGTCCTGGAGCTGGTCGCGCACGCGGACGAGCACGTTCAGACCGAGATCCTGGTGCGCCATCTCGCGGCCGCGGAAGCGCATGGTCATCTTGACCTTGTCGCCTTCCTCGATGAAGCGGACGGCGGAGCGCATCTTCACGTCGTAGTCGTGATCGTCGATGTTCGGCCGAAGCTTGATTTCCTTCAGCTCGATGATCTTCTGCTTCTTCCGCGCCTCGTTGGCCTTCTTCTGCTCCTCGAAGCGGAACTTGCCGTAATCGAGGATCTTGCAGACGGGCGGATCCGCCTGGGGCGCCACTTCGACGAGGTCGAGGTCGGCATCCGCGGCGGCATCCAGCGCCTGGCGGAGCGGCACCACGCCGACCATCTCGCCGTCGGCGCCGACGAGGCGGACCATACGGGCGGTGATTTCACGGTTGAGGCGCGGGCCTTCGCGGACGGGGTCCGCGTCGTAGAGCTTGGCTATGGTGATCTCCTGTGGTCGTGGATGGGTAGAAAGGGGCGAGCCCGGGTCAAGAGGCTCAGCCCAGGATGTCGAGCACAATCTGCCGCAGTTCGCCCCGGGTCAAGCCGGACGGCTCCGGATTGGAGCGGAAATCGGGCTTTTTGCCCTCCGCTGCGGCGAATTGGCCGGCAGAGGCGTGGGTGGAACGGCGGGTGGCGGCCAGCTGGACCGGTGCAAGCGCGGGCTGGGCGGCGAAATGGCCGGTGGAATGCGAAGCGGTCGACAGGATCGGGGTCGTCATGAAAATTCTCCAGGCCGGATGGGCGGACCGATGGATTCGGGGGCCGGCCGGCTCTTGTTTGTGTGTGGCGTCGTGAAACGGGAGCCATCGCGGCGCACGCCGCCGCACGGGCTCCGATAAAGTGGAACAGGCCCCGGTACGGGCATGTTCCAAAAGGCCGGCGTCCCCGATGAAGGCTCCCCCTCGATGAACCGGAGGGGGCGGGGGCGCGCACCGCGGACGCGGTGTCGGCCATGTTCCCAGATGGGGAGGGGGCGGGTTTTTTCAAGGCGTTCCGCTTGTCCCACCCTTCCAGTTCCCCTTGCCGGCCGCAAGCCGCCGGGGAACGCGCGGGCGGCCGCATGGTTTCGTCTCCACCGGCCCGTCACCAGGGGCGGCCGGAAGGAGGGCGGAGATGCGGTGGCAGGGCGGACGGGAAAGCGGGAATGTCGAGGACCGGCGCGGCCGGGGAGTCGGCGGCTTCGGAAGAGGCGGGGGCGGCATCCGCATTGGCCGGGGCGGGCTGGGCATCGGCGGGGTCGTCGTGCTGCTGCTGGTGTCGGCGGTGCTGGGCGTCGATCCGACGGTGCTGCTGGGCGGCGGCGACCCGGCGGACCAGGCGCCGGCCGGCCGCACGCAGATCGGCGAGGCGGCCCCGCGCAGCCAGGCCGACGACGAGCTGAAGCGCTTCGTCTCCGTCGTGCTGGCCGACACCGAGGATACATGGCGCGGCCTGTTCCAGCAGATGGGGCGCCAGTACCAGGATCCGACGCTGGTGCTGTTCACCGGCACGGTATCGTCGGGCTGCGGCCGGGCGCAGGCGGCGATGGGGCCCTTCTACTGCCCGATGGACCGGAAGCTCTACATCGACCTCGGCTTCTACCGCGAACTGCGCGACCGCTTCCGGGCGCCCGGCGACTTCGCCCAGGCCTATGTCATCGCCCATGAGGTCGGCCACCATGTGCAAAATCTGCTGGGCATCTCCGACCGGGTGCAGGCGGCCCAGCAGCGGGCGCACAACCCGGCCGACGCCAACGCCCTGTCGGTGCGGCTGGAACTGCAGGCCGACTGCTTCGCCGGCGTCTGGGGCAACCACACCAACCGCGACCGCCGCATGCTGGAACCCGGCGACGTCGAGGAGGCGCTGACCGCCGCCAGTGCCATCGGCGACGACCGGCTGCAGCGTCAGGCGGGCGGCACCGTCAGCCCCGACAGCTTCACCCACGGCAGTTCCACCCAGCGCGTCCGCTGGTTCCGCACCGGCCTGGAAAGCGGCCGGATCGAGGCCTGCGACACCTTCGGCACGGACCGGCTGTGAGGGGAGCTGCACGCCGACAGGGAGCTGATACGGCGGGCAAGACCGACACGGATGTCACGGATTTGAGCACGGATTACACGGATATCCGAACCGGCACCGCGCCGGCTGTCCGGGAACAACACCGAAGCGGAGGAACATTCGTGAAATCCGTGGCTAAATCCGTGACATCCGTGTCGATCTTGTTTTCCGATGCGCAACTGATTGGGGCTATGATCGACGCACCCCGGTGTTCTATCGCAGCCACCGAGATGTGAGTCATGAGCCATCCCGCCACCGACACTCTCCCGCCCATCCATCCCGGCGAGTTCCTGCGCGACGAACTGGAGGCGCTGGGCCTCAGCGCCCGGCGCTTTGCCGAGCATATCGGCGTGCCTCCCAACGCGGTGACGGAGATCATGAACGGCGAGCGCCGGATCACCGCCCCGATGGCGCTGAGGCTGGGCAAGGCCTTTGGGACCGACGCACGCTATTGGACCAACCTGCAGAGCATTTTCGAGACCAAGGTCGCGCGGGCGGAAATCGGCGATGCGCTCGACGCCATCCAGCCGCTGCCGCATCCGGGTAAGGCGGCTTAACTCCCCGCCCCGCGCATGAGCCGCAGATAGTCGAGCACGCGGGCGGTGCGCCAGTCGGGGTCGGCCCAGCAGGCGGCTTCCCGGGCGCGGCGGCAGGCGGCGACCGCCTCCAGACGGGGCTGGTCGGTCAGCGGGCGCAGGTCGGCGGGGATGGCGGCGAGACAGGCGGCGGCAAGCTCCGCGGGCGGGGCGGGGGCGGTCTCCAGCCAGCCTTCGGCATCCCGGAAGCGGTCGCGGCACATCAGGGCGATCATGTAGTCGCAGGCCGATTGCAGGCCGGGCGCCAGCCGGCCGGGGCTGACCGACAGGATCGGCAGCAGGGGCGCCAGGGTCGGCGCCAGATGGTTGGCGTAGAGCGTCGCCCCCCAATAGCGTTCCGCCGTCTGCCGGAAATGGTCGAGGTCGCGCACCGGCACCAGACCGGAGGTCTCGATGGGCAGGATCTCCACCTTCGGCTTGGTGACCACCACCGTGTCGTTCGACACATCGACATAGAGCGCGCCGACCTGCAGCGCGTTCTGGAAATACTGCCCGCGCAGGACGCCCCAGACGCTTTGCAGCACGCCGCCCTCCTCGACGAAGGCGCGCAGCGCCCGCTCCACCGGACCGGCCGGCCGGGCCAGACGCTGCGACAGGCGGGCGAAGAGGTCGCGGGTGATCTCCTCGCAACGGCCATAGGGATAAGGCTTGCCGGCGGCCGGCGGCAGGCCGGCGAGCGCCCGGTCGCTCTCCTCGCGCAGCGTCATGAAGTAATCGTACAGCCCCACGGGATCGCCGCCCAGGTGGCGGGCGGTCAGCGCCGACTGGCGGTCGTCCACCGGGGCGATCTGCTGGGGCAGGAGGGGCGGGGATTGCGGCGTCATGGCGGGCGGGGTCCGGGGGTTCGGGGAGGTTGGCACCCTTGGCCGCCCCGGCACCGGGACCGACGCTGGAGGGGCCGGGAGGAGCCGCGCGGACGCCTCAAGGATCAGGCGCTCCAGGCGGCTTCACGCCAGGACTGCTCGGGCCTCGTCACCTCCGGCAGGTTGGGCAGGGGGCAGGGGCGGCCGGCCGGCAGGGCCAGCAGATTGATCGAGATCACGCCGGGGAAGGCGTTGTAGGCGTTGCCGGCGATATTGGTCGGGTCGTAGAGCGGGACGATGTGCCACCACAGCCGATAGCCGAATCCCTGGACCATGGCGATCAGGTCGGCTGACTGCTTCTGCCGGTCGTTCTCCAGATAGAGTGCCGGGCGGCAGCGGGCGATGGTGCGGGCGGCTCCCTCGACGACCAGCGTCTCCATGCCCTCCACGTCGGCCTTCAGCAGGGCAAGCCGCTCCAGGCCGAGGCCGTCGATCGTTTCGACCGGTATCACCTCGCCGTTGACCGCGCCCATGCTGACGGCGCCGAAGTTGCCGGGCTCATCGTAATTGAGGACCGGGACGCTGATCCGACCGGGTGCGTTGCCAACCGCCGACATGTGCAGGACGACATTGCCGATCCCATTGGCAGCGAGGTTATGGGCCAGCAGCTCATGCACTGCGCGCTGCGGCTCGAAGGCGTGGATCAGTCCGGCGGGGCCGACCGTACGGGCCAGCGGAACGGTGTGGGCGCCGATGTTGGAGCCGGCTTCCACCACGATGTCGCCCGGCCCCGCCAGCATCGCGGCAAGGCGGTGCTCGGCGTCCGAATATTCGCCATACAGCGCGAGGGAACGGCCGATATAGCTGTCCATCGGGAAGAACCGCATCAGCCCGTGCCGGCCGCTCCGTTCGGCCAGCGGGTGGCGGCCGGGCTCGGCAGGCAGGAAGACGACGTCCTGCGGGAAATCCGGCGGCTCCATGGCCGAAGGATCCGGCGCCGCATCGCCGTCGGCGATCGCAGCTGCAGCACCTTTGCCCCGATGTGCGGAGACACGGGATCCTCCGGGGCCGGCGGAAAGGGGTGGCCCGCCATCGGATGAACGCTGTCGTGGACCAGCACGCGGTCCTGAATGCGCGGCCATACCCATTCCGCCAGGAAGCGCTGGTCCTGCCAGCGGTCGGCCTCCCGGTCGGCGGCGGCGTCGATGACCGGCGCCAGCGGTGGCAGCAAACCGGCCATACCGCCCCACATCCCGGCCAGGATCAGGTCGGTGTGCAGGACATGATCGCGCATGACGTGGAAAGGCAGGCCGGACGCGATCCAGGCATCCACGGCGGCCTTCTCCCGCATGGTCGGGCGGGAGTCGCAGTCGCGACACAGGAAGCGGGCGACGGTTGGATCGTCGGAAGCGAGGAAGCGCCAGAACAACCCATGCGACCGCCCGCTGCCGGCCGGCATCGCAACCGTCTCGGCGCCGAGACGGGTCAATTCCTCCTGCACGGGGCGGGGAACCGAATCGTCATGATAGAAGCGGCAGGTCCAGCCGGGAAAGACGGCGGGGACCGCCTTGGCATTGGCGAGTGCGCCTTGAATATAGACTTCCTGCGTGCCCCACAGGCTGAAGGCGACGATGTTGCGGGTCCGGGCGGCGGGCGCGATGGGGGCGGCGGGCAGCGGCGGGACCTCGGCGTTCGCCCGCAGCTGCTTCAGGGCCAGGGCATCGGCAGACCACAGAGCCGCTTCGGCCGGGTTGTGCGGTTCCAGCGCCAGGACGAGAGCGTCACGCACGGCGATGTGGCCGGGGTCGAGACGGGCGGCGCGGCGCAGGACGGCGAACGCCTCCTCCGTTCGGCCCGTCTTGGTCAGGGCAATACCCAGGTTGTACAGGGCGGAGACTTCTGCCGGATCGAGGCTCAGCGCCTGGCTGTAGGCGTCGGCGGCAGCGCCGAAGCGGTTGGAATCGAGCAGCGCGGTGGCCAGCAGGAAGCGCAGCTCGGCATCGGCCGGGGCCAGCAAGGCGGCGCGTTGGAAATCCGCCAGGGCCAGGGTCCGGCGGGACCGCCGCAAATGCTCCTGCCCGCGCTGCTGGTGGAGCAGGACGAGCCGCCCGATCATGTCGGACCGGTCGGGTGCGAGGACGCAGGCGTGTTGCAGCGCCAGGATGGCGCCGTCCGTATTGCCGGTGTGATGCCTGGTCAGGGCCAGCAGGTCCCAGCCTTCGGCTGCATGCGGTGCCAGCGTCAGGACCGGGGGCAAGGCCGCCGCCGCCGCGCTCCAGTCCTCCGTGGCAATCAGTGCCTTGGCGTGGTCGATGCGGTAGTTGGCGGCACCGGGCGCCTCCCGGACTGCGCGGAGCAGCAGATCGAGCGCCGTGTCGAAGCGGTTCGTCTGGCAGGCCAGGACTCCGGCCAGATGCAGGGTCGCCGCGTTTCGTGGATCGACGTCCAGGATGCGGCCGTAAATGGTCTTGGCTTCCATGAGGCGTCCGGAGACATGGTGATCAATCGCGATGTTGAGGGCCTCTTCGATCGTCGCCATGACTGCTCCTTCCCCGGCTCGCCGGCACTATAACGTGGCGAAGGGGAGGGGGAGTAGTAACGGTTGCCGCCGGCGAATTTGCCTCGGCGCCACACCGGCGTCAGGGCCGCGAAGCGGGATGTGCGAAGTCCAGCAGGGGACGGCAATGACCATCGAACCGGGGCAACATCGAAGCACAGGTCCTTCGCCTTCGTGGTGCCGGTCAGAAAATGCGCAAGAGCCCTGATCCGGAAATCACAAGCCGCTCAGCTTCACGCTTGAGAAAGTCCTCCTGGATCTCGATAAAAGCGATCACGCGCCTGCTCAAAGCGATAAATACTGTTCAGCGGCCAGTTCAACTCCTGTCGACCTTGGAAATGCGCGGTTTCCGCATTTCCCCTTCCACCTTGAAAGGCTAGGTTTCCATGCGAGGTTTTCGATGATGAGCACAGCGGACACCGCACCCGATCTCCAGGCGCCCGACATCCAGTCCCTGGAAAGCGCCTATCGCGGCCGCAGTGCGCGGGTGGCGGTGATCGGGCTCGGCTATGTCGGGCTGCCGCTGGCCCTGGCGCTGACCGGGGCGGGCTTCGCGGTCACCGGCTTCGACATCGACCCGGCCAAGGCGGCGGCGCTGAACGAGGGGCGCTCCTACATCCGGCAGATCGCCGACGCACGCGTTGCCGAGGCGGTGGCGACCGGGCGGTTCCGGGCGACGACCGACGCCGACGAGTTCGCCGCCTGCGACGCCGTGATCGTCTGCGTGCCCACGCCCTTGTCGCCGCAGCGCGAGCCCGATCTGAGCTTCGTCGAGGCCTCCACCCGCCTGATCCGCGACCGGCTGCGGCCGGGCCAGCTGGTGGTGCTGGAATCGACCACCTGGCCCGGCACCACCGACGAGGTGATGCGGCCGATCCTGGAAGAGACCGGGCTGATCAGCGGGCGCGACTTCTTCCTGGCCTATTCGCCCGAGCGCGAGGATCCCGGCAACATCACCTTCACCACCAGCACCATCCCCAAGGTGGTGGGCGGCGACGACGAGGGCGCGCGGCGGCTGGCGGTGGCGCTCTACGAGCAGGTGGTGCCGCAGGTGGTTCCCGTCTCCGGCACGCGGGCGGCGGAGGCGACCAAGCTGACCGAGAACATCTTCCGCTCCGTCAACATCGCCCTGGTGAACGAGCTGAAGATCGTCTTCGAGCCGATGGGCATCGACATCTGGGAGGTGATCGAAGCGGCGAAGACCAAGCCCTTCGGCTTCATGCCCTTCTATCCCGGCCCCGGGCTGGGCGGCCACTGCATCCCCATCGACCCCTTCTACCTGACCTGGAAGGCGCGCGAATACCAGATCTCCACCCGCTTCATCGAGCTGGCGGGAGAGGTCAACACGATGATGCCGCGCCATGTGGTGGACCGGCTGGCCCTGGCGCTCGACCGCAGCGCCGGCATCGGACTCAGCCGCGCGCGCATCCTGCTGGTCGGCATGGCCTACAAGAAGAACGTCGACGACAGCCGGGAATCGCCGGGCCTGCGGCTGATGGAGATGCTGCTGGAGCGGGGGGCGGCGGTCGAGTACCACGACCCCTTCATCCCGGTGCTGCCGGTCACCCGCGAGCATGCGGCGCTTGCCGGCCGCACCTCCGTCGCCTGGGATGCGGAGACGCTGGCGGGCTTCGACGCGGCGGTGATCGTCACCGACCATGACGGCATCGACTACCGGAGTCTGGCCGCCCACTGTCCGCTGGTGGTCGACACCCGCAACGCGATGCGCGCCGTCGAGGGCATCGAGGGCTTCGCCGACCGCATCGTGAAGGCCTGAGGGAAACCGGCGCCTGAAAACGCACGGTTCGCGGGAGGAGGGACGCCCCCTCCCGCAGCCCGGTGCGGGGCTCAGAATTCCTCTTCGCCGCCGAAATCGCTCCAGCCGCTGTCCTCGACCGCCTGCGTGGCCTGGTCGGTGGCGGCGGTCGCCGCGTCGGTGGCGGCGGTCGCGGCCTCGGCCGCCACAGCTTCGCCGCCGGAGAACATGCCGGACAGCGCGCTGCCGATCAGCATGCCGCCGGCGACGCCGGCCGCCGTCTGCATGGCGCCGGCCATGAAGCCGCCGCCGGCGCGCGGCTGCTGGGCATAGGCGGCGACGCGCGGGTCGCCATAGGCGGGCGTGCCGGGCGCAGCCGGCGGACGGCCCCAGGGGGAACCGGACGGCATGGCCGCGGCAGCCGGGGCCGCCGCCGGATATGACGGCTGCGGAGCCGGCTTGGCGGCGCCGCCGAACAGGCTGCCGAACAGCCCACCACCACCGGACTGGGCCGGAGCGGCGGCAGGGGCGGGACGCTCACGCAGCTGGCGCTCCAGCTCCTCGTTGCGGCCCTGGGAAGCGGCGAGCGCCTGCTCCATCATCACGATGGCCTGCGCCATCAGGTAGGGGGCGGCCGGCTGGCGGGCGATCCGTTCGCGGATCAGCGCCTCGGCCTCGGGATCGCGCGGGCCGGATTGCGCCTCGGCCTGATGCAGCTTGGCGAACAAGTCGTCGATGATCTGGCGTTCGGTGTGGTCCATGGCGATGCTCGTCTTCATGAAGAGGTTGTGGAAGAGGTCCCGCTCCCGGCGCCGACTGCCCGAGGCGGCGCCAGGCGCGGACGGCGCGCAGGAGAGGCGGCGCGCATCGGGGAAGCATCAGGGGCAAGGGCGGAGGCGGGAAGGGCCGGGAGCCGGGGGCGGTGTCTCAGGAATGGTCCAAGGGGTGAGGACATCAGTCCCTCCAAGTGCGGTCACGCCCGTCGGCGCAAGAGCAGGTGAAGAGATCCGACATCGCGACCACGTCTAAGTCGCCAGAGGGGCCCGGATCCGGTTGTTGAGCACGTGGTCCCGTTCCAGCCCGCTTTCAAGACGCCCCGCTTGCCTTTTCCTTTCGAAAGAACATATTGAGAACATTGACGAAGGACGGCACAAGGGACAGGGGTGATCGCGGTGGACGACGCGCTGCTCGACAAGCTCGAAATTCTGGCCGACGCGGCGAAATACGACGCCTCCTGCGCGTCCTCGGGGGCGAAGCGGCGAACGGGCGGGCCGGACGGCATCGGCTCCACCACCGGGGCCGGCATCTGCCACGCCTATACGCCGGACGGGCGCTGCGTCTCGCTGCTCAAGATCCTGCTGACCAACTACTGCCTGTTCGACTGCGCCTACTGCATCAACCGCCGCTCCTCCAACGTGCGGCGCGCGCGGTTCAGCGTGGACGAGGTCGTGCGGCTGACGCTGGGCTTCTACAAGCGCAACTGCATCGAGGGGCTGTTCCTGTCCTCCGGCATCATCCGCTCGCCCGATCACACCATGGAGCAGCTGATGCTGGTGGCGCGCACGCTGCGGCGCGACCATGGCTTCGCCGGCTACATCCACCTGAAGACGATCCCGGAGGCAAGCCCCTGGCTGATCGAGCAGGCCGGGCTGTGGGCCGACCGGCTGTCGATCAACCTGGAACTGGCCTCCGACCGCAGCCTGAAGGAGTTCGCGCCGGAGAAGGACGGCGGGTCGATCAAGGCGGTGATGGGGCAGGTGGGCGAGCGCATCCTGGAGGCGAAGGAGGAGAAGCGCCGCTTCTCCCCCGCCGGGCAGAGCACCCAGATGATCGTCGGCGCCGACGCCTCCACCGACCTGTCGGTGCTGGAGACCAGCGACACGCTCTATCGCCGCTATGGGCTGCGCCGGGTCTATTATTCGGCCTTCAGCCCGATCCCGGAGGCGAGTTCAGCCCTGCCGGCCAAACCGCCGCCGCTCCAGCGCGAGAACCGGCTGTACCAGGCCGACTGGCTGCTGCGCTATTACGGCTTCACGGTGGAGGAGATCGCCGCCGGGGGCGAGGGCGGGATGCTGGATCTGGGCATCGACCCCAAGCTGGCCTGGGCCCTGAAGAACCGCGAGCGCTTCCCGGTCGACGTCAACAGCGCCGACCGCGAGATGCTGCTGCGCGTGCCGGGGCTGGGGGCGCGGGCGGTCGACAAGATCGTCGAGGCGCGCCGCCACACCACCCTGCGGCTGGAGGATGTGGCGCGGCTGTCGTCGGGGCTGAAGCGGGCGCGCGCCTTCCTGATCGCCGCCGACCACCATCCGGGCGGGCTGACCGACCGCGCCGATCTGCGGCAAAGGCTGGTGGCGCCGCCAAAGCAACTCAGCCTGTTCTGAATTATGCATCGTGTGGACCTGAAGGATGGCGCCGACCTCGACGGCTTCCGCCGCGCGCTGCGCGGGCTGGTGGCACTCGGCGTCGAGCCGGGCAAGGTGGTATGGAGCGTCGGGGCGGCGCCGTCGCTGTTCGGGGATGCGGCGCCATTGCCGGCGGACGCGCCGCCGGTATCGCTGCCGCGTCCGGTGGGGGCGCTGATCGAAAACGTGGTCTGCCACCGCGATCCGGAACGCTACGCCCTGCTGCACCGGCTGGTGTGGCGGGTGCTGCGGGGGGAGCGCGACATGCTCGACCACCATGCCGACCCGCTGGTCCACCGGCTGGCGCTGCTCGACAAGGCGGTGCGGCGCGACCTGCACAAGATGCACGCCTTCCTGCGCTTCCACGAGGTGCGCGACCCGGATGGCAGTGAGCGCTATGTCGCGTGGTTCGAGCCCGACCATTACATCGTCGAGGCCACCGCCCCCTTCTTCGTCGAGCGCTTCGAGAGCCTGGTCTGGACGATCCTGACGCCGGTGGGCTCGCTGCACTGGGACCGGCGGTCGCTGACAATCGGGCCGGCGGCGGTGAAGCCGGAGCATCTCGACCGCGACGACCGCTTCGCCGAAGGCTGGCAGCGCTATTACGAGAGCACCTTCAACCCGGCGCGGGTCAACCCCACCGCAATGCGGGCGGAGATGCCGCGGAAATACTGGGCCAACCTGCCAGAGGCCGCCGCCATCCCGGCCATGATCCGCTCCGCCCCCGCCCGCGTGCAGGCGATGATCGAGGCGGAGGCCGCCGCCCCCCGCCGCCGCAACCCCGACAAGGCGGTCGCCGCCATGGCCCGGCAGGAACCGGCGACGCTGGCCGAGTTGAACCGCATCATCCTGGCCGCCGACCCGCTGGTGCCGGGGGCGACGCAGGCCGTGCTGGGCGAGGGGCCGGAGGGGGCTGCCATCGCCATCGTCGGCGAGCAGCCGGGCGACCAGGAGGATCTGGAAGGCCGCCCCTTCGTCGGTCCCGCCGGCCAGCTGCTGACCAAGGCACTGGAGGAGGCCGGGATCGAGCGCAGCGCCGCCTACCTGACCAACGCGGTGAAGCATTTCAAGTTCGTCGCCCGCGGCAAGCGCCGGCTGCACCAGTCGCCGACCGCCGGCGAGGTGAAGCATTACCGCTGGTGGCTGATGAAGGAGCTGTCCTTCGTCCGCCCACGTCTGGTGGTGACGCTGGGCGCCACCGCGGCATTGGCGCTGACCGGGCGCAGCGTGTCGGTCCTGCGGGAGCGCGGGCCGATGGGGTTCGGTCAGGACTGGAAGGGGTTCGCCACCGTCCACCCGTCCTATCTGCTGCGCCTGCCGGCCGGGGAGGGGGCGGAGCAGGCCTACCGCGACTTCGTCGCCGACCTGCGGCGGGCACGGGGGATGGTGGAGGGGGCGGGTTGACGGTTGTTATGAAGCGTTCGAGGATGGCGTATCGGGGAGGTTTCGATGGGAAAAAGCGAGCGTGTCATAGATTGCCAAGAGCTTCTATTTCTGAAATCCGATGTGGATCGGGGAATAAGGGATCTGGCCGCCGGCCGTGTGGCGAACTTCGACGTTAACCGCATCATCGAACGGGGGAAGAGGCACCGTATCCGCTCTTCCATGTCCTCAGTGGGGTGAATCAGCTTGATAGCCTAACGTTGCCCCCTCCCCGACCCTCCCCGCTAGCGCGGGAGAGGGGGCCTTATGCGAAGCGGCGGCAGTCCCCTCTCCCACCGAAGGTGGGGAGGGTTAGGGAGGGGCAAGACAGACCGCCCCCTCAAATCACCCCGCGCCGCCGCAACTCCCCAATCACCTGGGCGACCATCTCGTCGGTGCCGTGTTCGGCGCCCTTCAGCGTGATCTCAGGCGCTTCCGGCGGCTCATAGGCGCTGTCGATGCCGGTGAAGTGGGGAAGCTGGCCGGCGCGGGCCTTCTTGTAGAGCCCCTTGGGGTCGCGGGCCTCGCAGACCTCCAGCGGCGTGTCCATGAAGATCTCCACGAATTCGCCCTCCTCCACCAGGGAGCGGGCCATGCGGCGTTCCTCGCGGAAGGGGGAGATGAAGCTGACCAGCACGATCAGCCCGGCCTCCACCATCAGCTTCGACACCTCGGCGACGCGGCGGATGTTCTCAACCCGGTCCTCGTCGGTGAAACCCAGATCCCGGTTCAGGCCATGGCGGACATTGTCGCCGTCCAGGATCATGGTGCGGCGGCCGAGCCGGTGCAGCTCCTGCTCCAGCCGGTCGGCGACGCTGGACTTGCCGGAGCCGGACAGGCCGGTGAACCACAGCACGCAGGGCTTCTGCAGGCCGCCCGCCCGCGCCGCCTTGTCCACCTTGGAAGCGTGGCGGTGGATGTTGGACGCCCGGCGCAGGGGGAAGCGGATCATGCCGCAGCCGGCGGTGGCGTTGGTCAGCCGGTCGATCAGGATGAAGCTGCCGGTCTCGCGGCTGTCGGCATAGGCGTCGAACGGGATCGGCCGGTCGAGCGCCAGATTGCAGAAGCCGACGTCGTTCAGGTCGAGATGCTTGGCGGCGGCATGCTCCTGGGTGTTGACGTTGATGGTGTGCTTCAGCTCCGTCACCTGGGCGCCGACCGTCGCCGTGCCGGCCCGCAGCAGGTAGGAGCGGCCGGGCAGCAGCGGCTGCTCGTCCATCCACACCACATGGGCTGCGAACTGGTCGGCCACCTCCGGCCGGCCGGCGGCGGCGACGATCATGTCGCCGCGGCTGGCGTCCACCTCGTCGGCCAACACCAGGGTAACCGCCTGTCCGGGCAGCGCCGTCTCCAGCTCGCCGTCCATGGTGACGATCCGCGCCACCCGGCTGGTCCGCCCGCCGGGCAGGATGGCGACATCGTCGCCGACGCGCAGCGCCCCGCCGGCCACCGTGCCGCAGAAGCCGCGGAAGTCCTGGTTCGGCCGGTTCACCCACTGCACCGCCATGCGGAAGGATCCCAGCTTCTCCTCCGCCGCGGCGTCCACGCTCTCCAGATGGCCGAGCAGGGTGGGGCCGCCGTACCAGCCCATGGCGTCCGACGGCTTGGTGACGTTGTCGCCGGTCAGGGCGGAGACCGGGATGCAGGTGACGTCGGTGATGCCGATGCGCTCCGCGAAGACGCGGTAGTCGGCGGCGATCCGCTCGAAGGTCTCACGGTCCCAGCCGACCGCGTCCATCTTGTTGACCGCCAGCACGACATGGCGCACGCCCAGCAGCGAGACGATGGTGCTGTGGCGCCGGGTCTGGGTCAGCACGCCCTTGCGCGCGTCGACCAGCAGAACCGCGGCATCGGCGGTGGAGGCGCCGGTGACCATGTTGCGGGTGTACTGCTCGTGGCCCGGCGTGTCGGCGACGATGAATTTGCGGCGGTCGGTGGTGAAGAAGCGGTAGGCGACGTCGATGGTGATGCCCTGCTCGCGCTCCGCCGCCAGCCCGTCGACCAGCAGCGCCAGGTCGAGCTGGCCGGCGCCGGTGGTGCCGAAGCGGCCCGAATCCGCCTCCAGGCTGGCCAGCTGGTCCTCGAAGAGGCATTTGCAGTCGTAGAGCAGCCGGCCGATCAGCGTCGACTTGCCGTCGTCCACCGAGCCGCAGGTGATGAAGCGCAGCAGGTCCTTGCCGTTCTGGCGGGCCAGATACTCCTGCACCTCGTTGGCGGCATCCATGGGAGCGGAATCGGCGGGAGCGGTGGCGGGATCGAGGTCCTTCAGCATCAGAAGTAGCCTTCCTGCTTCTTCGCCTCCATGGAGGCGGCGGCGTCCTGGTCGATCACGCGGCCCTGCCGTTCCGAACTGGTGGACAGCAGCATCTCGCGGATGATCTCGGGCAGGGTGGCGGCGGTGCTGCGCACGGCCCCGGTCAGCGGATAGCAGCCGAGCGTGCGGAAGCGCACCCAGGCCATCTCCGGCACCTCGCCGGGCCGCAGGGGCAGCCGGTCGTCATCGACCATGATGAGGGTGCCGTCGCGCTCCACCACCGGGCGCGGCTTGGCGAAATAGAGCGGCACCACCGGGATGTTCTCCTGGTGGATGTATTGCCAGATGTCCAGCTCGGTCCAGTTCGACAGCGGGAAGACGCGGATGCTCTCGCCCTTGTGGATGCGCCCGTTGTAGAGGCTCCACAGCTCCGGCCGCTGGTTCTTCGGCTCCCAGCGGTGGGTGGATGTCCGGAAGGAGAAGATGCGCTCCTTGGCGCGGCTCTTCTCCTCGTCGCGGCGCGCCCCGCCGAAGGCGGCGTCGAAGCCGTGGGCGTCGAGCGCCTGCTTCAGCGCCTGGGTCTTCATCACGTCGGTGTGGACGGCGGAGCCGTGGGTGAAGGGGCCGATGCCCTGGCGCACGCCGTCCCGGTTGATGTGGACCATCAGGTCGATGCCCAACTCCCGCGCCGTGCGGTCGCGGAATTCGATCATCTCCCGGAACTTCCAGGTCGTGTCGACATGCAGCAGCGGGAAGGGCGGCTTGGACGGGTAAAAGGCCTTCATCGCCAGATGCAGCAGCACCGCGCTGTCCTTGCCCACCGAATAGAGCATGACCGGCTTGTGGAACTGGGCCGCCACCTCGCGCATGATATGGATGCTCTCCGCCTCCAGCCTTTGCAGGTGGGTGAGGCGGGCGGGCGTGGTCAGGATGGCGGGCAAGCCGTTTCCGGGATCGGTGGCGGGGCCGGGCTCGGGAAGCTCCCTCGCCGCGGGGCGGGTGTCGAGCAGCGGATCAAGAAGCATAGCCGGCCTTCTTCTGCATGTCTCCGGCCACGGCGTCGAACACGGTCCGACGCTTGCGCGACCACTCGATCGGGCGCTTCGACGGATCGAAGCCCTTGGGTTTCTCGACAGGCGTCCAGCTGACCTCGCCGTTGCTGCGCGAGGCGCGGGACGATCCCAGGATGGGCAGGTCGCCGATCCGCTCGAACGGATAGCGCCCCTCCTCCAGCTCCAGAAAGCGCAGCACCTCGCGGACCGTGCCGTCGGGGGCGGCCACCGCATCCTCGAAGCGGACCAGCCGGCAGGCATCGGTGCTCATCCGGCTCTGCGCCTCCAGCGCCGCCTCGGTGCCGAAGCTCCATTCGCGGCAGACGTCGGCGAAGGTCCGGCCGAGGAAGCGCAGCGGCCAGGTGTCGATGGTGGACTGCACCGCTCGGCGGCCGTCGCGCAGCACGATCAGGCAGCGCTCCGCCGGGAACAGGTAGGGGAAATAGCGCATCATCCGGGTGTGGGGCGACTTGATCACCACCGTCTTGTCGGCCGGGAACTCCGCCTCGATGCGGCGCAGGAAGCCGCTCACCATATAGCAGAAAGTCTCCAGGTCGCGGAACGATTCCCGGTTGCGCCGGTAGAGGCGCAGGAAGCGCCCCTCATAGGCGCGCGCATCCTCCACCGTGTTCAGGAAGGGCAGCTCCCGGATGCCGTAGGGGTTGACCACCACGTCCGGGTGCAGTTCCAGCAGGCTCTGGAGATAGTTGGTGCCGCTGCGTGGCATCACCCCCTGCAGGAAGACGATCCGCGGCGCGCGGCGCGGGGCGGCCGCTCCGGCGGCAGTGGTTGCGGCGGCATCCTGCGGGAGCCCGCGGACCGATTGGGCCACCGACCTCAGATGGCGGGCGTTCTCTTCCGCGAACCAGGGATCGAAGAAACTCGACCGTTCCGTGCTGGGAAGTCGAAGAAGCCGTTTCCCGACGAAGCCGATCTCTTTCCGAAGTCGATGAACCGCGCCGTCTTCGAAGTGGTTTCGAAGAGACGCGGCATAATGATCGGCGGTCAGGGTCTTCGCACTTCGAAACACAACGGCCTCCTTTTGCGTCACCTCTGCGCTTGGCATCTCGGATTTTCCTGCTTTTCGACGGTCGATGCGCCGTTTTTGCAAATTCGGCAATCGCCGTCTCCCAAAGCTTGTTATGGGGCTATCGGATCGGCATTTTTAGTTCTAATCCGGATCTAACTCCTTGGTCTTACAGACATGCAGGTGAAATCCCCAATGGTGTGATGCGCATGGCGCAGAGTATCTATTGAACTCAATGTCCCTATCTTGAAACTAGACAAGACACGCTTGATCGTGACTTGCTTCCATTGGTACGAATGCAGGGCATACCTCCTGCTTTATCTGTGGAATTAGCCCATGACCGCCAGAAGACCCGACTTTCTATTCCAATGTTTCCCCTCCGGATAACGAGCTTTCCTGAGTGGAATCGCCGGCACTCCGATCTTTCGGGTAAACGGGCGAAACCGAAGGTTTGTGCCACCGCCCATTCTCTTTTCCCGGGAGGATGGCAGGGCCTGCCCCTCCCGCTTGACCTCCCGCTTGACCGGGATGCTTTCGCTTGAACGCTGCCGGGGCGGGGGTTATGGTCGGCCCGCCGCAGACGGGGAATACTCTAAATTGTTTAACTCTCAGTCGGGGAACCCCACGGTAGCGGGTTTCGGCGCCGGTCCCTTTGCCCTTTTCCAGACCGCCTGGCACCACAGGTCGCTGATCCTGCGGCTGGCCCGGCGCGAGATCGACGCCCGCTATCGCGGGTCGATGCTGGGCATCGTCTGGGCGGTGCTGAACCCGATCCTGATGCTGGCGGTCTACACCTTCGTCTTCTCGGTGGTGTTCCAGGCGCGCTGGGGCGTGACGGGGGAGAGCAACACCGAATTCGCCCTGCTGCTGTTCTCCGGCCTGATCCTGTTCAACGTGCTGGGCGAATGCCTGAACCGCGCGCCCGGCCTGTTGCTGGAGAATGTCAGCTACATCAAGAAGGTGGTCTTCCCGCTGGAGATCCTGCCGCTGGTGTCGCTGGCAGTCGCGCTGTTCAACGCCGGCATCGGCTTCGTCATCCTGGTGGTCTTCCACCTGGCGGTCGCCGGGCTGCCGCCGCCGACGGCGCTGCTGCTGCCGCTGGTGCTGGTGCCCTTGTGCCTGACCACGCTGGGGCTGAGCTGGTTCTTCGCCGCCGCCGGCGTGTTCCTGCGCGACATCCGGCAGGTGGTGGGGGTGGGCGTCACCGTGCTGATGTTCCTCAGCCCGATCTTCTACCCGATGACCGCGATCCCCGAGCGCTTCCGCGCCATCCTGCACCTGAACCCGATGACCGCGATCCTGGAACAGTCGAAGGACCTGCTGTTCTGGGGCCGCATCCCGTCGCCGGTCGAGTGGGGGCTGGCGACGCTGGGCGCCTGGGTGGTGGCGTGGCTGGGCTATCTCTGGTTCATGAAGACCCGCCGGGGGTTCGCCGATGTCGTCTGAGCCCATGTCGTCTGAGACCGATACTCCCGCCGCCGATACCCCTGTGGTCATCCGCGCCGAGGGGCTGGGCAAGGCCTACGCCATCTTCAAGCGCCCGCAGGACCGGCTGAAGCAGATGCTGGTGCGCGGCCGGCGCAAGTACTACGACGAATATTGGGCGCTGCGCGGCGTCGACCTGGAGGTCCGCCGCGGCGAGACGGTCGGGCTGATCGGGCGCAACGGCTCGGGCAAGTCGACCTTCCTGCAGCTTCTCTGCGGCACGCTGACGCCGACCTCCGGCCGCATCGCGGTGGATGGGCGCATCGCGGCGCTGCTGGAGCTGGGCGCCGGCTTCAACCCCGAATTCACCGGGCGCGAGAACGTCTATCTCGCCGCCTCGGTTCTGGGCCTGTCGAACGAGCAGATCGCCCAGCGCTATGAGTCCATCGCCGAATTCGCGGGCATCGGCGACTTCATCGAACAGCCGGTGAAGCTCTATTCCAGCGGCATGTACGCCCGCCTCGCCTTCGCGGTGGCGGCGCATGTCGATGCCGACATCATGATCGTCGACGAGATCCTGGCGGTCGGCGACGCCTCTTTCACCCAGAAATGCATGCGCTTCATCCACCGCTTCAAGGAGCGCGGCACCCTGTTCTTCGTGTCGCACGACACCGGGCAGGTGGTGAACCTGTGCGACCGGGTGGTGTGGCTGGACAACGGGTCGGTGCGGGCCATCGGCCCGGCCAAAGAGGTCTGCCACGACTATCTGGCGGCACTCTACAGCGACCAGGACACCTCGCGCGGTTTCCGCATCGGCGGGGCGCGGCAGGCGCTGCCCCAGGCCAAGCGCGAGGAGCCGGTGGAGGATGCCCGCGCCGAGCTGCTGAAGGGCTCGCAGCACCGCAACGCCATCGAGCTGTTCGACTTCAACGACAGCGGCCCCTGGTTCGGCAACCGCGGCGCCACCATCACCAACGTCTCGATCCTGGATGCCGAGGAGCAGCCGCTCAGCGTTCTGGAGGGCGGCGAGGTCATCGTCCTGAAGGTGGACTGCCGGGCCGAGCAGCAGGTCTACCGCCCGATCGTCGGCTTCTACGTGAAGGACAAGCTGGGCCAGAACCTGTTCGGCGACAACACCTTCCTCAGCTACCAGCTCGACCCCGTCACCATCCCGGCCGGCCAGGACTTCGCCGCCCGCTTCCGCTTCCAGATGCCTTACCTGCCCAGCGGCGACTTCTCCATCACTGTGGCGCTCGCCGAGGGCACGCAGGAGGACCACGTCCAGCACCATTGGGTCGAGGACGCGCTGTTCTTCAAGGTCCACGCCAGCCATGTCGTGCGCGGGCTGGTCGGCATGCCGATGCTGGCGATCACGCTGGAGGCGGAGGGGGCGTCGGCACCCCGGGCAGCGTCCGCGACAAAATAGCGACAGACAGCAGATCAGCCCGGAGTGAGGCAGGAAAACCGCAGTTCCGGCCATTGTTGGACGCCGCAAAGCGGGTTCCGGACAGCGGCTTGCATTCCGGCGGGGTGTCAGCGTATGTGTGTCGGCGGCTGTGACGGGGGCCGTCCGACGGGCCTGGAAAATGGTGCCCGATGGGCCGCGCCCCGCCGCGAAGCCAGGCAGAAGAAGAGGCGCAGGTGGATTCGTTTTTGAAGGACCAGGGATCGGACACTCTCCGTCGTATCTGCCGGCCGATCACGCTCCTGACCCCGGATCTCGTCACGGCGCCGGCCTCCTGGCTCGGCCATGTGCCCTTCGCCTTCTGGATCGTCGACGCGCTGCGCCCGGACAGCCTGGTGGAGCTGGGGACGCACACCGGCAACTCCTATGCCGCCTTCTGTCAGGCGGTGCGCCATGTCGGGCTGCCGACCTCCTGCTATGCCGTCGACACCTGGGCCGGCGACCCGCAGGCGGGCTTCTACGGCGACGACATCTACAACAAGCTCGCCGCCTACCATGACCCGCGCTATGCCGGCTTCTCGCGCCTGCTGCGCATGACCTTCGACGACGCGCTGGTCCATTTCGCCGACGGCAGCGTCGATCTGCTGCACATCGACGGGCTGCACACCTACGAGGCGGTGCGCCACGATTTCGAGACGTGGCTGCCGAAGATGAGCCGCCGCGGTGTCGTGCTGTTCCACGACATCAACGTCCGCAAGGACGATTTCGGCGTCTGGCGCCTGTGGGACGAGATCACCCGCGACTATCCCTCCTTCACCTTCCTGCATTCCAACGGCCTGGGCGTGCTGGGCGTCGGCACCGACCTGCCCGACGCGCTGCATGAGCTGTTCGCCGTGCAGAAGGCCGGCGGCGAGGGCTTGCAGGCCGTCCGCAGCTGGTTCGACCGGCTGGGCGACGCCGCCATCGAGGCCGAGGCCATCCAGCGCCTGGAAGAGCAGGAAAAGCACCTGCGCACCGAGGTGGCGATGGTCCGCAAGGTGCTGGACGACCAGATCGCCCACACCGAAGACCTGAAGGGCATGATCGCGACGCGCGACCGCGACATCGCCCTGATCCAGGGCTGGCTCACCGACCATCAGGCCGAGATCCGCCGCCAGGGCGATGCGCTCGCCGAAATGGCGGAGGATCTGGCCGACCGCGAGCGCAACCTCGCCGCCCATGCCCGCGAGCTGGCGGCGCGCGAGCAGGCCATCGCCCACCTGCATGGCGTGGTGGCCAGCCGCGACCAGCACATCCACAGCCTGGTCAACTCCACCTCCTGGAAGCTGTCGGCGCCGGTGCGCAAGCTGGGCCGCCTGACCCAGAAGGCCGGCCGCTTCTACCGCCGCCGCCTGCACAGCATCACGCTGGAGCCGCTGCACGACGTGAAGCCCAGCCCGCAGGGCGGCTATGAGGCGACCGGCAGCGACCCCGCCTTCCTGCTGCGCTCCGACCGCGGCCGGCTGCCCGGCCACTGGTGCGTGATCTCCTACCGGGTGGTCCGCGCCTCGGCCCCGCTGGTGCCGGTGATCTACGTCGATGACGGCAACGGCTTCGACGAGCGGACGATGATCCGCCTGCCGGTCGACACGGTGGGCGAGTTCCGCCAGCTGGCCCTGCTGCCGCAGACGGTCAAGGCGCTGCGCTTCGATCCCGCCACCCGGCCGGTGTCCTTCGAGATCGCCGACTTCACCATCCGCGAGATCGGCAAGACCAACATCCTGCTCGACTATGTCCGGCAGAACCAGCCGGCGCGCGTGCTGGACTATCTGCGCCGCCACGGCTGGCAGGCGACCAAGCAGCGCGTCCTGCAGGAGCTGCAGCCGAACCGCTGGTCGGCCGACTACAAGTCGTGGGTGCGGATGTACGACACCCTGACGCCGGAGGACGCGGCGGCGATCAAGGCCGACATCGCCCGGCTGCCGGCGCGCCCGCGCTTCTCCGTGGTCATGCCGGTCTACAACACGCCGGAGCCCTACCTGCGCGAGGCGCTGGACTCCGTGCTGGCCCAGTTCTACCCGGACTGGGAGCTGTGCATCGCCGACGACGCCTCCACCGCTGCGCATGTGCAGACGGTGCTGGCGGAGTACAAGGCGCGCGACAACCGGATCAAGGTCGTCCGGCGCGAGACCAACGGCCACATCTCCGCCGCCAGCAACAGCGCGCTCGATCTGGCGACCGGCGATTTCGTGGCATTGATGGACCATGACGACCGGCTGCCGCCGCATGCCCTCTACATGGTCGCGGCCGAGCTGGCCCAGCATCCCGACGCCGACATCCTCTATTCCGACGAGGACAAGATCGACGCCGACGGCGAGCGCTACGACCCGCACTTCAAGTCGGACTTCAATCTGGACCTGCTGCACGGCCAGAACATGGTCAACCACCTGGGCGTCTTCCGCCGCTCGCTGATCGAGCGGGCCGGACGCTTCCGCCTGGGCTTCGAGGGCAGCCAGGACTACGACCTGACCCTGCGGGCGGTCGAGCAGACGGAACCGGCGCGCATCCGCCACATCCCGGCGATCCTCTATCACTGGCGCGTCTTCCCGGAATCCGCGGCCTTCTCCACGGTCGACCTGCCGCGCGCCACCGCCGCCGCCCACAAGGCGCTGACCGAGCATTTCCAGCGCCGCGGCGTGGAGGCCACGGTGGAGACCTCGCCGGCCACCAACCGCTTCACCCGCATCCGCTACGCCCTGCCGGCCAAGCTGCCGCGGGTGTCGCTGATCGTGCCGACGCGCGACAAGGTGGATCTGCTGAAGGGCTGCGTCGACGGGCTTCTGCACCGCACCGACTACCCGGACCTGGAAATCCTGATCGTCGACAACAACAGCGAGGAAGCGGCGACCTTCGCCTATTTCGACACGCTGAAGGACGAGCCGCGGGTGCGGGTGCTGACCTACAAGGCGCCCTTCAACTACTCCTCGATCAACAACTTCGCCGCCGCCGAGGCGACCGGCGAGGTGCTGGGCCTGATCAACAACGACATCGAGGTGATGGAGCCGGGCTGGCTGGCCGAGATGGTCTCCCACGCCCTGCGGCCGGAGGTCGGTGCCGTCGGCGCCAAGCTCTATTACGCCGACGGCACCATCCAGCATGCCGGCGTCGTCACCGGCATCTGCGGCGTGGCCGGCCATGTCCACAAGGGGCTGACCCGCGACGCCTACGGCTATTTCAGCCGGGCCCAGCTGACCCAGGACCTGTCCTGCGTCACCGCCGCCTGCCTGATCCTGCGCAAGGAGATCTTCGACGAGGTCGGCGGGCTGAACTCCGAAAACCTCGCCGTCGCCTTCAACGACGTCGATTTCTGCCTGCGCATCCGCGAGAAGGGCCATCTGGTCGTCTGGACGCCGTTCGCCGAGCTGTACCACCTGGAATCGGCCTCGCGCGGGCCGGACACCGCCCCCGACAAGGTCAAGCGCTTCATGGGCGAGGTGGCTTACATGCAGGAGCGCTGGGGCGACAGCCTGCTGGCCGACCCCTACTACAACCCGAACCTGACGCTGGACGCCGAGAATTTCGGGCTGGCCTTCCCGCCGCGCACGGTCAAGCCCTGGCTGCGCAAGGCCTGCCCCGAACTGCGCAAAGAGCGCCTGAAGGAAAGCATCTGAGCCATGGACGTCGTCTCCCTCGACATTCCCGACGTTAAGATCATCCGCCCGAAGAAGTTCGGCGACCACCGCGGCTTCTTCTCGGAGACCTACACCAAGAAGACGTTCGAGGCGGCCGGGCTGCATTACGACTTCGTCCAGGACAACCAGTCGCTGTCGGCCGAGGTCGGCACCATCCGCGGCCTGCATTTCCAGTTGCCGCCCTTCGCCCAGGACAAGCTGGTGCGGGTGGTGCGCGGCGCCATCCTGGACGTGGCGGTCGACATCCGGAAGGGCTCCCCCACCTTCGGCCGGCATGTCAGCGCGGTGATCAGTGCGGCGGAGTGGAACCAGATCCTGGTGCCGATCGGCTTCGCCCACGGCTTCTGCACGCTGGAGCCGGACACCGAGGTCATCTACAAGGTGACCAACTATTATTCGCCCGAGCATGACCGCGGCCTGCTGTGGAACGATCCGGCTCTCGGCATCGACTGGCCGGTCGCCGCGGACAAGGCCCGGCTGTCGGACAAGGACCATAAGCATCCGACCCTGGCGCAGCTGACCGACCTGTTCTGACGGCGGCTCCGGGTTGGTGGCTCCGGGTTCGGGCACTCAAAGCTTTTGCACAACGGGGGCCGCGGGCGGCCCCGCTTTTCGGCGGTAAGGTGGTTTGATGACGCGCATTCTCGTCACCGGCGGCGCCGGCTTCATCGGTTCGGCGGTGGTCCGCCAGCTCCTTGCCGAGACCGACGCCTTCGTCGTCAATGTCGACAAGCTGACCTACGCGGCCAACCTGTCCTCCCTGCCGGGGGCCGAGGGCAATCCCCGCTACGCCTTCGAGAAGGTCGACATCTGCGACGCCGCCGAGCTGAGGCGGGTGTTCGACACCCACCAGCCCGACGCGGTGATGCATCTGGCCGCCGAATCCCATGTCGACCGTTCCATCGACGGGCCGGGCGAGTTCATCCAGACCAACGTGGTCGGCACCTTCCGCCTGCTGGAGGCGGCGCGCGGCTACTGGTCGGCCCTGCCGGCGGACCGGAAGGAACGCTTCCGCTTCCACCACATCTCCACCGACGAGGTGTTCGGCACGCTGGGCGACGACGGCTTCTTCACCGAGACCACCGCCTACAGCCCCAACTCGCCCTATTCGGCCAGCAAGGCGTCGAGCGACCATCTGGTGCGCGCCTGGCACGAGACCTACGGGCTGCCGGTGGTGCTGACCAACTGCTCCAACAATTACGGCCCCTACCATTTCCCGGAGAAGCTGATCCCGCTGATGATCCTCAAGGGTCTGGCGGGGGAGAAGCTGCCGGTCTACGGCAAGGGCGACAACATCCGCGACTGGCTCTATGTCGAGGACCATGCCCGCGCCCTGCGGCTGGTGCTGGAGAAGGGCCGGATCGGCGAGAGCTACAACATCGGCGGCCACAACGAGCGCACCAACCTGGAGGTCGTCCGCGCCATCTGCGCGCATCTGGACGAGATGAACCCGGCCGGCGCCCCGCACGACCGCCTGATCAGCTTCGTCACCGACCGCCCCGGCCATGACAAGCGCTATGCCATCGACGCCGGCAAGATCGAGCGCGAGCTGGGCTGGACTCCGCAGGAGACCTTCGAGAGCGGCCTGCGCAAGACGGTCGCCTGGTATCTGGAAAACCGCGACTGGTGGCAGGCCATCCTGAACGGCTCCTACCAGGGCGAGCGGCTCGGGCTCAAGGAAGAGGGAGCCGCGCAATGAAGGTCCTGGTTCTCGGCAGCAACGGACAGCTCGGCTTCGAACTGATGCGGGCCAAATGGGCGCCCGGCACCGACGTGGTGGGCCTGCCCTATCCCGAGTTCGACGTGACCCGGCCGGGCGACGTGGAGACGGCGGTCGCCACCCACGCGCCCGACCTGCTGGTCAACGCCACCGCCCACACCGCCGTCGACAAGGCCGAGAGCGAGGTGGATCTCTCCTTCGCCATCAACCGCGACGGGCCGGGCGCCATGGCGGCGGCCTGTGCGGCGCGCGGCATCCCCTTCATCCATGTGTCGACCGACTATGTGTTCGACGGGACGAAGGACGGCATCTACACCGAGGACGACCCGATCAACCCGCTGGGCGTCTATGGCGCCAGCAAGGCGGCGGGCGAGGAGGCGGTGCGCGCGGCGACGCCGAACCACGTCATCCTGCGCACCTCCTGGGTCTACAGCGCCTACGGCAACAACTTCGTCAAGACGATGCTGCGCTTCGGCAAGGAGCGCGAGGAGATGCGGGTGGTCGCCGACCAGCACGGCTCCCCCACCGCCGCCGCCGATCTCGCCGCCGCCATCGTGCAGATCGCCGATACCCTTGAAAAAATTGATGGCGGGAAGACCGGCAGCGCCGCCTGGGGCACCTACCACCTGACCGGCAGCGGCTATACCACCTGGCATGACTTCGCCGAGCGGATCTTCCAGCGGCTGGAAGAGCGCACCGGCAAGCGGCCGCGCCTGACCGCCATCGGCACGGCCGACTATCCGACCCCGGCGCGCCGCCCGGCCAATTCGCGGCTGGACTGCTCCCGCGCCAAGGAGCGTCTCGGCGTCGCCTGCCCGCCGTGGCAGGAGAGCCTGGACCGCGTGATCGACGAGCTGTTCACCAACCCGCCGCAGGCGTGAGGACGAAGACCATGAAGGGCATCATCCTGGCCGGCGGATCCGGCACCCGGCTCTACCCGGTGACGCGGGCGATCAGCAAGCAGTTGCTGCCGATCTACGACAAGCCGATGATCTATTTCCCGCTCAGCACCCTGATGCTGGCGGGCATCCGCGACATCCTGGTCATCACCACCCCGCACGACCAGCCGCTGTTCCAGACGGTGCTGGGCGACGGGTCGCAGTGGGGCCTGAACCTGACCTACGCCATCCAGCCCTCGCCCGACGGGCTGGCCCAGGCCTTCATCATCGGCCGCGAGTTCGTCGGCAACGATGCCTGCGCGCTCGTTCTCGGCGACAACATCTTCTACGGCCACGGCCTGACCAACATCCTGCGCGCCGCCGGCGAGAAGACCGACGGCGCCAGCGTCTTCGCCTATGCCGTGCGCGACCCCGAACGCTACGGCGTGGTGGAGTTCGACGGCCAGGGCCGGGCGCTGAGCATCGAGGAGAAGCCGGTGGCGCCGCGCTCCAAATGGGCGGTGACGGGGCTCTATTTCTACGACAACGACGTGCTGGACATCGCCGCCGCGGTGAAGCCGTCGGCCAGAGGCGAGCTGGAGATCACGTCGGTCAACGCCGCCTATCTCGACATGGGCAAGCTGGCGGTCGAGCAGATGGGCCGCGGCTATGGCTGGTTCGACACCGGCACCCACGACAGCCTGCTGGAGGCGGCGGAGTTCGTGCGCACCATCCAGCACCGCCAGGGCCTGCAGATCGCCTGTCCGGAGGAGATCGCCTACACCTCCGGCTGGATCGACGCCGAGCAGGTCCGCCGGTTGGCCGAGCCGCTGAAGAAGAACGATTACGGGCGCTACCTGCTGGGACTGCTAGGCTAAAGACTAAGGATCAAGCGGCACCTCTGCCGTGTTGTCCCTTAGCGGCTGGCTCGCGGTCCCCTGACGGGCCGCGGACAAGCCGCCGACGCCAACAGCCAAGACAGGAAGGCAGCCCTTGCCGGCCCTTACCAACCGAAAGCGTGTCCTCGTCACCGGCGGCGCCGGATTCCTGGGATCCCACCTGTGCGAGCGGCTGCTGGCGGCCGGGAACGACGTGCTGTGCGTCGACAACTTCTTCACCGGCAGCCGCGACAACGTCCTGCACCTGCTGGACAACCCGCATTTCGAGCTGATGCGCCACGACGTGACGTTTCCGCTCTATGTCGAGGTGGACGAGGTCTACAACCTCGCCTGCCCGGCCTCGCCGATCCATTACCAGCACGACCCCGTCCAGACGACCAAGACCAGCGTCCACGGCGCCATCAACATGCTGGGGCTGGCCAAGCGGGTGGGGGCGCGGATCATGCAGGCCTCGACCTCGGAGGTCTACGGCGACCCGGCGGTGCATCCGCAGCCCGAGGAATATTGGGGCAACGTGAACACCATCGGCCCGCGCGCCTGCTATGACGAGGGCAAGCGCTGCGCCGAAACGCTGTTCTTCGACTATCACCGCCAGCACAAGCTGGACATCAAGGTCATCCGCATCTTCAACACCTACGGCCCGCGCATGCACCCCAACGACGGGCGGGTGGTGTCGAACTTCATCATCCAGGCGCTGAAGGGCGAGCCGATCACCATCTACGGCGACGGCCAGCAGACGCGCTCCTTCTGCTATGTCGACGACCTGATCGAAGGCTTCCTGCGCTTCATGGACACGCCGGCCGGCGTCACCGGCCCGATCAACCTCGGCAATCCCGGCGAGTTCACCATGCTGGAACTGGCGGAGAAGGTCGTCCGCCTGACCCGCTCGGCCTCGACCATCGAGCACAAGCCGCTGCCGCAGGACGACCCCAAGCAGCGCCGCCCCGACATCGCCAAGGCCCGCGCCCTGCTGGACTGGGAACCGGCCGTGCCGCTGGACGAGGGGCTGGAGCGCACCATCGCCTATTTCCGCGGCCGCTTCTTCGGGTGAGTGAGATCCCCCTCTCCCGCCTCTCGCACAAACGAAGTTTGTGCTGACGGCGTCAGGCGGATCAAAGATCCGCTGAGAGCCCCGGGAGAGGGAATTTTCCCTCCCCTACCGGACCAGCCGTTCCTCCCAGGAAAGCGCCGAGGCGACGATGGTCTCCAGGTCGGCGTGGCGCGGGGTCCAGTCGAGCGTGCGGCCGATGCGTTCCACCCCCGCCACCAGGGCCGGGGGATCGCCGGCGCGGCGCGGGCCGATGCGCATGGGCAGCGGCTTTCCGGTCACCCGCTCCACCATCGCCAGCACCTCGCGCACCGAATAGCCGCGGCCATAGCCGCAGTTCAGCACCTCGGACGCGCCGCCGGCCTCCAGATGGCGGAGCGCCGCGACATGGGCGTCGGCGAGGTCGCTGACATGGATGTAGTCGCGCACGCAGGTGCCGTCCGCCGTGTCGTAGTCGTCGCCGAAGATCTGCAGCTCCGCCCGCTGGCCGGTGACGGTCTGGGCGGCGATCTTGATCAGGTGGGTGGCGACCTTCGACACCTGCCCCGAACGTCCCTGCGGGTCGGCGCCGGCGACGTTGAAGTAGCGCAGCGCGACATAGCGCAGGTCATGCGCCGCCGCGGTGTCGCGCAGCATCCACTCCGTCATCAGCTTGGAGGAGCCGTAGGGGTTGATCGGGCTGGTCGGCGTCTGCTCGTCGATCGGCAGGCGGTCGGGCATGCCGTAGACGGCGGCGGTGGAGGAGAAGATGAAGCGGCCGATCCCGGCCTCCACGCAGGCCTCGACCAGGGCGTGGCTCTTCACCGTGTTGTTGCGGTAGTAGGCGAGCGGCCGCTCCACCGATTCCGGCACCACGATGCTGCCGGCGAAATGCATCACGGTGCCGATGCCGTGGCGGGCGAAGGTATCGGCCAGCAGCGCCTTGTCGCCGACGTCGCCCTCGACCAGGGTCACATCGTCGGGCAGGGCGGAGCGCCGGCCGGTGGACAGGTCGTCCAGCACCACGACGGCGCGCCCCTGGTCGCGCAGGGCCAGCACCACATGGGAGCCGATATAGCCGGCGCCGCCGGTCACCAGCACGGTCGCGTTTTCGCTCGTGGTCATGTCCGCTCTTCGTCGTCGGTTGGGGTCGATCGGGTCAGAGTCGGAAGATAGTCGTCCGCCCATGCTGCACTGCGGGCTTTTCCGCCGAACGGACGACATCATTCGAATGGCCTCCAACGCCCCGCTTCGCCCCCGATGGGCGGCCGGACGGAGAAGGGGAAGCGCTAGTCGAGGTAGTAGCGCAGGATGAGCGTCCGCTGGACCATCAGGATGCTGACGATCGGGAAGAGCCACACCATCCAGGTCAGGCCGCGCTCCAGCACGCCCGCCGAACCGGAAGCCGGCTCCTGCCGGCTGCCGACGAAGGCCAGCGGCAGCAGGGCCGCCAGCGGCAGGAAATAGCGCCCCTGCACGCCGTCCACCCACAGCTGGCCGACCGGCGTCCACACCATGTAGAGCGCGCCGAACAGCAGCGCCCCGGTCGCCAGCACGACGCCCAGGGTCACCGCCGAGGCCCGCGCCGGCGCGCCGGAATACCAGTCCGCCGCCCGGCGGCCGAGCAGCAGCGGCAGGAAGGACAGCAGCAGGACCAGATAGGCGGCATCGTAATAGGGCCTGGGCAGCCGGGTATCGACCCAGCCGAGGATGCCGACGAACTGCTGGTAATATTCGTGGCCCCAGACCTGGAAGGTCTTCACGGCGATGGTGAGGACGGCCAGCGGGTCGCCCAGCAGGAAGCGGAGCTGGCCCATGGCGTCGGTCGGGGCGTCCTGGCGAATCAGCGGCGTCTGCACGGCGAGCGCCATCCACACCGCCCAGCCGACGGCGGCGGCCAGCGAGGCGGCGACCGCGAGGCGTTTCACCGCCGCCCGCTCCGCCGGCACCGCCAGCGGCATCAGGCAGAGCAGGGCGTAGGGCTGCTTGGTCATGCCCACCAGGGCGAAGCAGGCGGCACTGGCCCAGACCTCCGCGCTGCGCAGCGGCCGGCCTTCGGACAGCGCCCGCGCCAGGAAGGCGATGCCGAGTGCCGTGACGGTGATGACCAGCCCGTCCTGGCTCATCGAGGCGTAGAGGGAGACCGACATCGGCAGCAGCAGCACGGCGAACAGCGGCAGATGCGCCCGCCCGGCCAGCAGCAGGGCGAAGACGCCGACGAGGATGCAGGTCAGCGCGTTGGCCGCCCGCGCCAGATACAGCGTCTGCACCACCGGCAGGTCGAGCGCCTTGCCGAGCGCGATGGCAGCGGCCTGCGGCAGGTAGAAGAAGGGCGGGTAGGGGGCGGTGTTCTCCGCCGCCACGTTGAAGACCCGGCCGTCCCAGCGGGCGGTGAAGGATTTGGCGAAATCCTCCAGGTTGGCCCGCTCGTCCGGCTTGAAGGGGACATGGTGGAAGGGGAAATAGGCCTCGATGATCGCGACATCGGACGGGCCGCCCGCCGCGACCCGCCCGTCGGTCGGAACCCTGGCGGCCACCCAGTAGCCGTGGGTGATCATGTTGGCCCGGTAGATGTGGGCGGGCTCGTCGGCGGTCTGGAAGGGCGGAAGGCTCCAGACCAGAAAGAACGCCGAGATGGTTGCCAGAACGGCAAAGAGGAGAGAACCAATCCGCTGCATCACCAGACCTGTCGCTGAATGGGCTGGTGGGGTGGGTACCCCATCCACCGGACAGGCGCCACTTGGAAACTTTGACGCAGCGGGAAGGGGCGGGGAGCCGCCCACGGCCCTTACGGCTCGCGGATGCTTTCGTCGAGCACGCGGATGACGGGGTAGAGGAAGTAGGACAGCACCGAGCGGGTGCCGACCCGGATCTCGGCCGAGGCGACCATGCCGGGGCTGAGGTTGGTACCGTCGGGCACCGCCTCCAGCCGGGTGTCGGTCAGGCGGATGCGGGTGCGGAAGACGGCGCCGGCGGCCGGCCGGGGGCCATCGGGGTTGGCGGCCTGGCTTCCAGCGCCCTGGGGATCGTGGGTGAAGGCGTCGGCGCTGATGGTGCGGATTTCGCCGGGCAGGGTGCCGTGGCGCTGGAAAGGGAAGGCGTCCAGCTTCACCCGCACGAAGTCGCCGACCCGGACCAGACCGATGTCGCGGGACGGGATTTCCGCCTCCACCTCCAGCGGCACGTCGGCGGGGACCAGGGTGACCAGCGGCTCGGCCTCGCGAATGACGGAGCCGACGGAGCGCTTGGCCACCTCCAGCACCACCGCGTCGACCGGGGCGGTCAGGGTGACCAGCGAGCGGCGGCGCTCGGCCTTGGCGATCTGTTCCACCAGGGTGGCCCGCTGGCGGGTCTGCTCAACGAGATCCTCCGCCGTCTTGCGGCGCCATTCGTCGATGAAGGCGGCACGGTCGGCCTGGACGCCGCGCAGCTCGTGTTCGCTCTCGCGCTCGCGGTCCTGCAGGGCGGTCAGCTCGTCGCGCATGCGCAGCCGCTCGACCCGCGCCTCCAGCCAGGTCAGGCGGGAGCCGGTCTGGCGCTCCTGAAGCTGGCGGCGGATGTCTTCCACCTCGCCCACCACGGCGAGCCGCTCGGCAAGGCCAGCCTGGGCGCGGCGGCTGGCGGCGATGGCGCTGTCCAGCTGCCCGGCCTTCTCGTCCAGCGAGGCGAGGCGGGAGCGGTATTCGGCGCGGCGGCGCTCCAGGATGGCGGCCTGCACCGCGGCATCGGGGTTGTTGACGGCGGGGGTGAAGTCGCTGCCGTCCAGCTCGGCGCGCAGCCGGCCGATCTGCGCCTCGACGCCGGCGAGCTTGGCGGTCAGGTCGGCCAGATCCGCCGCGGCGAAGGTGGGGTCGAGCGTCGCCAGCCGGTCGCCGGCCCGCACCCGGTCGCCGACCTGCACGTCGACGCCGCGCACCACCGCGGTCTCCAGCGGCTGGGCCACCACCAGCGGCGCCGTGGTCACCAGCCGGCCGCCGGCGGTGACGATGCGGTCGACCTGGGCGAGCCCCGCCCACAGCACCAGCGCCACCAGAAGCCCGGCCAGCACATAAAGGGTGGAGCGTGCCAACCAGGGCAGCGGCGCATGTTCGATGGCCGCGCCGTCCGGCAGATACTCCAGCGCGAAGCCCGGCGGCGGCGCCGACGGGGCGGGCAGGGCGGCGCGGCGGCGGGCAGAGGGAGATGGAGCGGCAGGGGGAGGGGCAGCTTCGGCCTTGGCCGGGACGACCTCGCGGCCGGTCTCCCCCTGCGTGGTGTCCCGGCTGTCGATTTCAGGCATGCGTGTGTCGGGCATGGCTCAGCGCCCCCGGTTCTGCTGCTGCCACAGATGCCGGTATTCGGCGCAGCGGTCGAGCAGGATGGGATGGGGGGCGAGGTCGAGCAGGCGGCCCTGCTCCAGCACGGCGATGGTGTCGCAGCCGGTCAGGGTGGACAGCCGGTGGGTGACGATCAGCACGGTGCGGCCATGAGCGATCCGCCGCAAGTTGGCCATGACGATGGCCTCGCTGTCGGGGTCGAGCGCGCTGGTCGCCTCGTCCAGGATCAGCAGGCGCGGCTGGGGCAGCAGGGCGCGGGCGATGGCGATGCGCTGCTTCTGGCCGCCGGACAGGTTGCTCGCCCCCTCCTCCACCAGCGTGTCGTAGCCGTCGGGCAGGCGGTGGATGAACTCGTCGGCGCCGGCCAGCCGGGCGGCCTCGACGATCTCCTCGCGGCTGGCCTCGGGCATGGTCATCGCGATGTTGTCGCGGATGGTGCCGCGGAACAGGAAATTCTCCTGCAGCACCACGCCGATGGAGCGGCGCAGATGGGCCAGATCCAGCTCGCGGATGTCGAGCCCGTCATAGCGGATGGTGCCGTCCTGCACCGGGTAGAAGCCCTGGAGCAGCCGCATCAGCGTGCTCTTGCCTGAGCCGCTGCGCCCGACCAGCCCGACGACGGAGCCGGCCGGGACGGTCAGGGTGACGCCGTCGAGCGCCGGCGGCCGGTTGCGGTCGTAGCGGAAACCCAGCCCCTCGATCTCGATGCGGCCGATCAGGGCGGGGCAGGCGCCGCTGCCCTCGCGCCTGGGCTCGGCCGGATGGTTCATCACCTCGCCCAGCATGCGCACCGACAGCGCGGTTTCCTGATACTGGTGGATCAGCGAGACGATCTGGACCAGCGGCGTCACCACCCGGCCCGACAGCATCTGGAAGGCGATCAAGGCGCCGACCGACAGCTGGCGGTCGAAGACGTCGAAGGCGCCGACGGCGACCACCGCCACCATCATCGCCTTCTCCAGGAACTCCGTCACCGTACGGGCGGCGATGGAGATGCGGCCGACCCGGTAATGGCTGGTCACCGCGCGCGCCGCCTTGCGGTCCCAGCTGCGGCGCTGCTGCGGCTCCAGCGCCGAGGATTTGACGGTGCGCATGCCGTGGATGGTCTCCACCAGCATGGCCTGCCGCTCGGCGTCGGCGTTGTAGAGGTCGCCGAGCCGGCTGCGGTAGATCGGCACCAGGGCGACCATCACCCCGGCGATCAATCCGGCGAACAGCAGGGCCACCAGCGTCAGCTTGACCGAATAGAAGAACAGCACCGGCAGGAAGACCAGCAGCACCAGGCTGTCCAGCACGGTGGACAGCAGGTTGCCGGTCAGGAATTCGCGGATGCGCTCCACCTGCTGCATGTGGCGCACGGTGACGCCGGCCGAATGCCCGTCGAAGAAGGTGATGGGCAGGTCGAGCAGATGGCCGAAGGTGCGGTTCAGCAGGCGGATGTCGATGCGGTTGGCCGCCGCCAGCAGGATGAACTGGCGCAGGAAGCGGAAGGCCGCCTCGAACAGCAGGGCGCCCAGCACGCCGATGGTCAGCACCTGCAAGGTGGCGATGGTCTCGTTCACCAGCACCTTGTCGATCACGATCTGGAAATAGACCGGGACCGCAAGGGCGAGCGCGTGCAGGACCAGCGCCGCCGCCACCACGTCGCGGAAGGCCGATTTCTGGCGCAGGATCTCCGGCACGAACCAGCGCAGGCCGAAGGGCTGGCGCGGATCGGCAAGGCCGTGGCGCGGCTTGAGGAAGACCAGCTCGCCGTCCCAGCGCTCCAGGAAGCGGTCGCGCGGCACGTCGATCACGTCCAGCCGGTCGGCCAGCGGATCGACGACGCCGACCATGGGTTCCTCGGCCGGATCGGCAGGACGGGACAGCCCGACCAGGATGACGGTGTTGCCGTTGGACAGCCGCGCCAGCAGCGGGAAGACGGGGGGCAGGGCCTGCAGGGCCTTCCAGTCGAGCCGGCGGGCGGTCGCCTTGAAGCCGGTGGCGGCGGCGATGCGCAGCAGGTCGGCGGTGGATGGCTCCCCATTTGGTCCGCTGGGGCCGGGTGCGACGCGGGCGCGCAGGGCGGCCGGCGAGGCCGACAGGCCATGGTGGCGCGCCACCAGCGTCAGGCAGCGCAGCGCGGTGCTCTCGTCGTGCCCGGGAGCGGCATCGGGGCCGGGAGGCGGAGCCGTTACGGTCGTGCTGGCGTCCGGCATCGGTCAGCCGAAATTCGGCGAGCGGGGCCGTCCGGGCGGGGGGCCGTGGGCGCTGAAGACGGGGAGGCCGGCTGGATCGGGGCCTGCACCGGGCTCTGGAACGCCGGGGCGGCAGGGGCCGGCGCAGGCGGCGGCATCGTGCCGGAATTGGGCGGCAGCACGCCGGCAGCCTCCAGCCGCTGGCGCATGCCCTCAAGCGCGGACAGGCTGGCGAGGAAGCCCGGCAGGCTCATCACCACCCGCTGGCGGATGGCGGGCAGCGGCTGGCCGTTGTCGTCCTTGCGGAGCGCCGACAGGCTGAACAGGTCGATGCGGACCATGCCGTTGCCGAAGCCGATGTCGAAGACCCCGTCGGCATAGAGTTCGGGGATGCGGTCGTCCGGCGGCGGCTCGATGGTCATGATGGTCCCGGCAACAGAAGGCGGGGCGCCGCTGCGGCACCCTCGCATCCTCTTTCTACCGGAAGGCGGCGACCGGGACCAAGCCGCCAATTCCCGCATCCGCAAAGAGACACAAGCGGCGCTCGCGCTTCATGTCTCCTTGCGATCGGTCTGCGGATCAGTTGCGGCCGTAGACGTCCTCCAGCCGGACGATGTCGTCCTCGCCCAGATAGGAGCCGGACTGCACCTCGATGATGGTCAGCGGCACCTTGCCGGGGTTCTCCAGCCGGTGGACCGTGCCGATCGGGATGTAGATCGACTGGTTCTCGTAGACCATCACCTGCTCCTCGCCGCGGGTGACGAGTGCGGTGCCGTTGACCACCACCCAATGCTCGGCCCGGTGATGGTGCTTCTGCAGGGACAGGCGCGAGCCGGGGGCGATGGTCAGGCTCTTCACCTGGAAGCGGTCGCCGGTGTGCAGCGACTGGTAGGAGCCCCAGGGGCGGTGGACCCGGCGGTGGCTGACCGACTCGCTGCGCCCTTCGGCCTTCAGACGGTCGACGATGCGCTTGACGTCCTGCGCCTGGGACCGGTCGGCGACCAGCACGGCGTCGTCCACCACCACCACCACGGCGTTCTCCACCCCGACCACGGCGGTCAGGTGGTTGTCGCTGCGGACGTAGCAGTCGCGGGCGCCCTCCAGCAGCACGTCGCCGACGACGACGTTGCCCTCGCCGTCCTTGTTGCCGACGTCCCACAGCGCCGACCAGGCGCCGACGTCGGTCCAGCCGATCTCGCAGGGGACGACGGCGGCGCGGTCGGTGCGCTCCATCACCGCATAGTCGATGGAGATGCTGGGCGCCTTGGCGAAGGCGGCGGCGTCCAGGCGGAAGAAGTCGAGGTCCTTCGATCCCTGGTCCAGCGCCTCGCGGCAGGCGGCCAGCACCGCCGGGGCGTGGCGCTCCAGCTCGGCCAGCAGGCGGGCGGCCGGGAACAGGAACATGCCGCTGTTCCAGGCATAGGTGCCCTCGGCGAGGTAGCGCTCGGCCACCTCCAGCGACGGCTTCTCGACGAAGGCGGCGACGTTGTAGGCGCCGTCGGCCTCGTCCATCGAATGGCCGCGGCGGATATAGCCGTAGCCGGTCTCCGGCCGGGTCGGGGTGATGCCGAAGGTGACCAGCCGGCCGGCCTGGGCGGCGCGGGCGGCGATGGCGACGGCGCGGCGGAAGGCGTCGGCGTCGCGGATCTCGTGGTCGGCCGGCAGGATCAGCAGCAGCGCGTCCGGATCGTCGGCCGTCACCGCCAGGGCGGCGAGCGCGCAGGCGGCGGCGGTGTTGCGGCCGGCCGGCTCCAGGATGATGCCGCGCGGCGTGCAGCGCGACTGGCGCAGCTGCTCGGCGGCGAGGAAGCGGTGTTCCTGGTTGCAGATCACCAGCGGGGCCGAGAAGACGGCCTCCGCGGTGGCGCCGGCCGGCACGGAACCGGCTTGGCTGCTGACCCGCAGGGCGGTGTCCTGGAGCATCGTCCGGTCGGAGCAGAGCGGCAGGAACTGCTTGGGATACAGTTCGCGCGACAAGGGCCACAAACGGGACCCCGTACCGCCGGACAGCAGCACCGGGACGATCTTCTGCGCGGAATTGCCGTTCATCCTGCCGCCATCTGTTGTGTGAGCATGTGGTCGGGCACCGGAAAAGCCGAAGGTCGAAACCAACGGCCGGCGCCATGGCGGTTCGTTATAGACCGTGCTTTCCGCGCTCCACAAGCACCCCTCCGAGACCCATCCGACATTCCGGCTAAGGGTTACCGCCTTCAGGTGGCATAAGGAAAGTCAGGGGGAGCAGGCGCCAATTGATTTGAACAAATCATGAACATTGCTTAGGCTTCTCACATGCCCCAGCGGAGCTACAAATACCGGCTTTATCCGAGCAAGGCCCAGAGCGTGGCCCTGACTGAGATGCTGGGCGCGTTCTGCGATCTCTACAACGCCGCCCTCCAGCAGCGCATCGAAGCCTACCGCCGTCAGCACAAGACGTTGCGTTACCTCGATCAAGCCAGCGAGCTGAAGGCGGTGCGCGCCGTCGACGAGCGCTTGGCCCAATTCAGCTATTCCGCCGCACAGCAGGTGCTCCGCCGTCTCGACAAGGCCTTCACGGCCTTCTTCCGCCGCCTGAAAGCCAAGGCAAAGGCAGGCTTCCCGCGGTTTCGTACCAAGAGCCGCTTCGACAGCGCCGAGTTCCGCGTTGGCGACGGGCTGACGATCCGCAAGAGCAAGCGCCTTGGCATCACCGGCATCACCGGCGAGATCAAGGTGAAGTGGCACCGCAACCTTCCGGCCGGGGCGACAGTGGGGGCCGCTGTTTTGTCCCGCTCGGCTGGCAAGTGGTTCGTCTGCTTCCAGGTCGCGGTGCCTGACCAGGAGGGGCCGCCGCGCGACGGTGCTGCGGTCGGCATTGACGTTGGCCTCACCTCCTTGGTCGCCACCTCGGACGGCGACGTGGTCAAGACACCGCAATGGACGAAGCACGCGGCCAAGAAACAGCGTCGCCTTCAGCGGGCCCTGGCCCGCTGCAAACGGGGCAGCCGGCGCCGGCTCAAGGCCAAACACCGGCTTGCCCGCCACAGCGCCCACACCGCCAACCAACGCCGCGACTTTCTTCATAAGCTGTCGCGCTCCCTGGTGGAGCGCTACGCCGTTATCGCATTGGAAGATTTGAGCATCGACCGTCTGGCCCGGTCGATGCTGGCCAAGGCCATTCACAACGCCGCATGGGGCCAGCTTCGCTCCTTCCTCGACTACAAGGCTGCAAGTGCCGGTGTTCGGGTGGAGGTCGTCGATCCACGCGGGACAAGCCAGACCTGCCCGGCCTGCGGAACCCAGGTCGCCAAGACGCTCGCGGAGCGCATGCACACATGCTCGTGTGGCTGCGTGATGGACCGGGATGTTGCGGCGGCGACCGTCATTCTGCAACGGATACAGGGAATGGGGCCGGGACACGGCCTTCGGTCGCTAAGCCAGCGGGTTGCCGCATAGCTTGACCGAGAAGCCATCGCTATCAAGGCGATGGAATGTTCACCCGACCGGGGCGCCTCTTCCAAAATGGGGCGAGACAAGACTCCAAACACGCCCGCCTCAGGCAGCCAACGGCCAGGGTCGAGGTTGGTCTTGTCGCGCCCCCTGCCGTCCGGCACCCGCTGGACCCGGTGGACAAGGCCGGCGGGCACGGATCGGACGCGCCGCTTGGGAAAGCCCGGCCCGGAGGGGGCGCGACAGAACTCCAAACCGGGCTGCGGGCCGGATGGGGACAGGAGCGTGAATCAAGGAGGAGTCGCGGTCGATTCGCCTCCGCGACTCGGAAAACAGCGAATCGGAAGCGATTCGGGGTCGAATCGAAATGTCCCGCCTGGAGTCTTGTCGCGTCTGCCGAAAAATCCACAGGCAACGCGGACTATCCGCTGGAGTCTTGTCGCGGGAGTTCTGGAGTTTTGTCGCGCGACTCGCGATTCTCTACTGGAGTCTTGTCGCGCAAACTATTAACTGAATCAAATAACCGTACAAATAGTTTGAGCGACAAGACTCCAAATTGCTGGCACTAACCGGCCGTGATATAGGGTTCCTCGCAAAGTCGTGCCAAGGTCAGCTCGCTATGGGACAGATACACACCCTGATCACCCAGCTTGGACGCGACCAGGCGAAGGCGCTCCAGACCGATCCGGATCAGCGTTCGCTAGTCGATGTCGCCGCTGCCGTCCTCGAAGAGGAGCGGCAGGAGCTTGGCATAACCTATTCGGGTTTTGCGCTGACGGCGCTTCCGCATCGTCGTCTTCCCGACGACCAGCCGTGGGAGCGTCGCGGACATAAGATCCGCTTGCTGATCGAACCCGGACGACTGCCGATCCGCAACGGTGGCTTTAAGCTTTACGGTGTTCCGTACGGCAGCCGCGCGCGGATGATCCTGCTGTATCTGCAGACCCGGGCGATCCAGACCGACAGCCGCGAGGTCGAGTTGGGCCGCAGCATGCACGAGTGGCTCGACCGCATGGGCCTGTCGGTGGGCGGCCAGACCTACCGCGACATCCGCGAGCAGGCCTCGCGCATCGCCGCCTGCAACCTGACCTTCGCCTGGGAGGACGCCCACAGCATCGGCTTCGAAAAGGGGTCGATCGTCAAGGGCGGCATCCATTTCTCGGCCAATGCCGGGGCGGAGCCGGGGCAGGGATCGCTGTGGGAGGACCGCGTCCTGCTGTCCGAAGCCTTCTTCCGCGAGCTGAAGGCCCATCCGGTGCCGATCTGGGAACCGGCGCTGCGCCACATCCAGAACAACAGCACCAGCATCGACATCTATATCTGGCTGGCCTACCGGCTGCACAGCCTGAACCGCTCCACCCCCATCACCTGGCCCGCGGTGTTCGAGCAGTTCGGCGCCGGCTACAGCCGCCTGCGCGACTTCCGCAAGCGCTTCATCGAGGCCTTGCAGCTGGCGCTCGCCGTCTATCCCGACGCGCGGGTGGATGTGGAGGAACAGGGGCTGATGCTGCACCCCTCGCCGCCGCCGATCCCGGAGCGCAAGTTCGCGCAGCTTTGCCGGTAGGAGCTTTGCGGGAGTTCAGCGGCAGTCCCCTCTCCCTCGAAGAGGGGAAGGGTTAGGGAGGCGGCAAGAGCACCTCACCTATCCTGCACTCCCCCTGCGACAAGACTCCAAACTCCGCCCCCTCAGGGATTGGCCCGCAGGGCCTTCGCCAGCGGGTCGAACAGGTGGCGGAGCGTTGAATCCAAAAGACTTTCCTCCAGGCCACCGGAGAGCGCCAGAGCCTGGGGCGGCATCATGAAGAAGGGCGCGCCGCCGGCGGATCCGCTGCGCTGAAGGGTCGCCGCGAGCGCCAGAAGCCGCCCACCCTGTCCCTTGCCATCCGGCCGCAGCGTGGCGTGGACCAGCAGCAGCAGGGTGCCGGGATCGGCGATGCGGGCATCGTTGGGGGCGAGCGCGGTGACCGCCGGGCCGGCGGCCAGCAGCCCCGACAGCACCGCGGCGGCGCGGCCGCACAGCGCGTCGTCGCCAAGGTCGGCTCCAAGGTCAGTGACCGGACCGCCGTCGGCATCCACCGCGCAGAGCATGCCGACGCGCTCGACACGCTGGAAGAAGGGCAGGGGCGACATGGCGGAGATCCCGGACGTGTGAAGGAGCAGGCTCGCGGCGAGCAACAGCGCAGGGCGCATCCGCATCATCGCACCTCCTCTGTGTCGACCGTCTCGCTGCCGGCGCTATGTCGCACGACCAGCCGGCGGACGGACAGCTTATAGGCGGAAGGCGACGGAAGCGGAAGGAAACCGGAGTCCCCGGGCCGGCACAGGCTCCCGCTTCGCCAGGTGACTATTGACCGCCTGCTCGCCCAATTCCGCGCACAGCGTCGGCAGATGTGTCGTCTTATCCATCGACAGCTGCGCCGGATGCCAGCAGGCTGTGACCCCCATTCCCCGTTTTCCAGGCCACGCCTCATCCATGCGGATCCTGTTCGTCCACCAGAACACCCCCGGCCAGTACAAGCATCTCGTCCGCCATTTCGCGGCGGATCCGGCCCATCAGGTCGCCTTCATCGGCAAGGCGAAGCGCGAGATGCCGGGCGTGCACACGGCGCTCTACCGGCCGAGCCGCGAGCCGGGCGAGGCCACCCACCCCTATATCCGCATGTTCGAGGGGCAGGTCCTGCACGGGCAGGGTGCGGTGCGCGCCGGTCTGGCCCTGCAGAAGGGCGGCTTCACTCCCGACGTGATCTGCGCCCATCCCGGCTGGGGCGAGGCGCTGTTCCTGAAGGACCTGTTTCCGGACGCCCGGCTGCTGCTCTATTGCGAGTTCTTCTACCGGGCCGACGGATCGGACGTCGGTTTCGATCCGGAACGGCCGGTGACGCTGGAGACGCGCTGCCGCATCCGCACCAAGAACGCCGCCCTGCTGACCGGGCTGGACGCGATGGACTGGGGCGTCAGCCCGACCGAATGGCAGCGGCGCCAGCATCCCGACGCCTTCCGCCCGCGCATCTCGGTGATCCATGACGGGGTCGACACCGCGGTCTGCCGGCCGGATCCGGCCGCCACCGTCACTCTGCCCGACGGCCGGACCCTGTCGCGCGGGGACGAGGTGGTGACCTATGTCGCCCGCAACCTGGAGCCCTACCGCGGCTTTCCCACCTTCATGCGGGCGGCGGCGGAGCTGCTGCGGCGCCGGCCCAACCTGCACATCCTGGTGGTGGGCGGCGATGAGGTCAGCTACGGCGCTCCGCCCGAGGGTGGCGGCAGCTGGCGCGAGACGATGTGGCGGGAGACGATGCTGGACGCCACCGGGGAGCCCCGGCCGGAGGCGGCGCGGCTGCATGTGCTGGGCAAGCTGCCCTACGACCGTTACCTGTCGGTCCTGCGCATCTCGCGCGCCCACATCTACCTGACCTTCCCCTTCGTCCTGTCCTGGTCGATGCTGGAGGCGATGGCCTGCGGCGCCGTCATCGTCGGGTCCGACACGCCGCCGGTCGCCGAGGTGATCGAGGACGGGGTGAACGGGCTGCTGACGGACTTCTTCGATCCCATGGCGCTCGCCGACCGGGTGGAGACGGCGCTGGACGACCCGGACCTGCGCGCCGCCCTGTCGGCCGCCGCAAGGATGACGGCGGTGGAGCGCTTCGACCTCGCCACCGTCTGCCTGCCGGCGCAGATCCGCCTGCTGGAGGATATGCAGGCCGGGCGGATGCCGCCGCTTCGCACATGACGCGGCTCCATCCGCCGACGGGCCTTGCATGGGCGGTCATCCTGAATTAACCCGATCGTCAGAAAGCACCGGTTACGGTCGGCGTTCATTTCGAACCCGATGCCGCACCCGTCCCGGACCATCCGGAGCGCGGGGCTCGGGCCGGCGGCTTCGATCGATGCGGCTTCAACGGACGGAACCGGCGGTGACGACAGACTCCAGCAAGGCCAGCCAGCCCAAGCCATGGCATCCGGATCCTGCCGCCGGCACCGGGCTCGAGGCGGGGCTGCGCATGCTGGACGGCCGGTCGGTCCTGATCACCGGGGGCACCGGTTCCTTCGGGCGCCGCTTCGTCGAGACGGTGATGCGCCACGCCAAACCGCGCCGGGTCATCATCTTCTCCCGCGACGAGTTCAAGCAGTACGAGATGCAGCAGCGCATGCCGGCGGAGTGGGCGCCGACGCTGCGCTATTTCATCGGCGACGTGCGCGACCGCGAGCGGCTGGAGCTGGCGATGCGCGGCGTCGACTTCTGCGTCCATGCCGCGGCGCTGAAGCATGTGCCTGCCGCCGAATACAACCCGATGGAATGCATCCACACCAACGTCTACGGGGCGGAGAACGTGGTGCGGGCGGCGCTGTCGATGGGGGTGCGGCGTGTCGTCGCGCTGTCGACCGACAAGGCGGCCAACCCGATCAACCTCTACGGCGCCAGCAAGCTGGCGTCGGACAAGATCTTCATCGCCGCCAACAACCTGTCGGGGGCGCTCGACACCCGCTTCGCCGTGGTGCGCTATGGCAACGTGGTGGGGTCGCGCGGCAGCGTCGTGCCGCTGTTCCGCAAGATGATCGCCGAGGGAGCCGACCATCTGCCGGTCACCGACGAGCGGATGACCCGCTTCTGGATCACGCTCCAGCACGGGGTCGATTTCGTGCTGTCCTGCTTCGCCATGATGCAGGGCGGCGAGATCTTCGTGCCGAAGATCCCCAGCATGCGCATCGCCGATCTCGCCCGCGCCATGGCGCCGGACCTGCCGCAGCGGATCGTCGGCATCCGGCCGGGCGAGAAGCTGCACGAGGTGATGATCACCGAGGACGATTCCCGCCAGACCTACGAGCTGGCCGACCGCTACGTGATCGAGCCGGCCTTCACCTTCTGGCAGCATGCGCCCTACGAGCGGCTGAACGCCCGCCCGGTGGCCGACGGCTTCCGCTATGCCAGCGACGGCAACGACGACTGGCTGGACGGCGAGCGGCTGCGCACACTGCTGGCGGAAGCCCCCTGATGGAGAGCCTGCCCTTCCTCCCCTATGGCCGCCAGTCGGTGGAGGAGGAGGACATCGCCGCGGTGGCGGCGGTGCTGCGCGGCGACTGGCTGACCCAGGGGCCGGCGGTCGCCGGCTTCGAGCGGGCCTTGGCCGGGCGGGTCGGCGCGGCCGAGGCGGTGGCCTGCGCCAACGGCACCGCGGCGCTGCGGCTGGCCTACGCCGCGCTCGGCATCGGGCCGGGCGATGCGGTGGTGGTGCCGTCCAACACCTTCCTCGCCACGGCGTCGGCCGCCCGGCATGCCGGGGCGGAGGTCGCCTTCGCCGACGTCGATCCCGACAGCGGCCTGATGGGCGTCGCCGAGGCCGAGGCCGCCATCGCCCGTGCGGCCAAGGCCGGCTGGCGCGTCCGCGCGCTCGCCCCGGTCCACTATGCCGGGCAGACCGCGCCGATGGCCGCTCTCGCCGCGCTTGCCCGGGCGGAAGGGCTGGCGCTGGTCGAGGACGCCTGCCACGCCATCGGCACGGTCGATCCGTCCGGGGAAGGCGAGACGCCGGTCGGCGCCGGCCGTGCGGGGGTGGAGGCGGGGTCGCTGACCGTCTTCTCCTTCCATCCGGTCAAGACCATCGCGGCCGGGGAGGGCGGGGCGGTCACCGGCGACGACCCGGCGCTGATGGCGCGGGTGCGGCGCCTGTGCAACCACGGCATGATGCGCGCGCCCGGACCGGGGGAGGGCTTCGCCGATCCCGACGCCGCCCTGGATGCGGAGGGCAACGCCAACCCCTGGTACTATGAAATGGCGGAGCCCGGCTTCAACCACCGGCTTTCCGACATCCATGCGGCGCTGGTGCTGAGCCAGCTCGGCCGGCTCGACCGCTTCGTCGGGCGGCGGGCGCGGCTGATGACGCTCTATGCCGAGCGGCTGGCGCCGCTGGCGCCGCTGGTGCGGCCGCCGGCCCCGGTGCCCTGGTGCCGTCCGGCCTGGCACCTGTGCGCCGCGCGCATCGATTTCGATGCCGCGGGGCGGACCCGCTCGGCCGTGATGGCGGCCCTGCGCGCCCTGGGCGTCGGCACGCAGGTGCACTATATCCCGGTCCATCGCCAACCCTACTGGCGCCGCCGCTACGGCGATCTCGCCCTGCCCGGCGCCATGAGCCATTATGCCCACACGCTGTCGCTGCCGCTGTTCCCGGCCATGGCCGACGGCGACGTCGACCGGGTCGCCGAGGCGCTGGAGCGGGTCCTGTCCTGACACGGGTCCAGCCGGGAACCCCGGCGGCCGTTCAGGGTCCGGACCGTTTCGTCGGAGCGATTCCGTTAGCGTTTTGGACAGGATGGACCGATAACAATGGCGTCGTCAGGAGGGCATAGATCTAGGTCGAACGGCTGAACAGCCGGATGGCCGGGGTCGGGTCGTCCCGAACGCCGCTCCACAGTGTTTCGCGTACGGACCCGAATTTGTTTCGCAACACGCTCTGGAATCTGCTTGGCGAAGGGCTCCCCATGTTGGCGGCCCTGCTGTCGATTCCGTTGCTCATCTCCGCCGTCGGGATGGAGCGTTTCGGCGCGCTGACCCTGATCTGGGCGCTGCTCGGTTACCTCGGGGTGCTCGACCTCGGGCTGGGGCGGTCGCTGGTGCAGATCGTCGCCGACCGGATCGGGCATGCGGGCCATGCGGGGGAGCCGGAGAACAGCCCCGCAAACGGCCGGGACGGCGGCAGCACGGCGGGCATCGCCGGGCCGGCCATCGCCCTGATGGGGGCCATCGGCCTGTTGACCGGCGGGGCGGTGGCGCTGGGCGCCGGGCTGCTGGCCGACCGGTTCCAGCTGGATACCGGCACCTCGCCGGACGAGATCCGGGTGAGCCTGCTGATCGCGGCGGCCATCGTGCCGATCGCGCTGGTCTCCGCCGGCCTGCGCGGCGTGCTGGAGGCCCACCAGCGCTTCCGCCCGATCAGTCTGGTGCGGATGACGGTGGGGGTGCTGAACTATCTGAGCCCGCTCTGCGTGCTGCCCTTCAGCCAGAGCCTGGTGCCGGTGATCGCCGCCATCGCGGCGGGGCGCTTCATCGGGCTGGTCGGCTATGGCGTGCTGGCCGTGCGCCAGATGCCGGACCTTCTCCATCCCGGCCGCTGGGGCCGCCCGAGCCTGCGCGGGCTGTTCACCATGAGCGCCTGGATGATGCTGAACAACCTGGTCGGCCCGGCGATGCTCTATGCCGACCGCTTCATCCTGCTCAGCCTGGTGCCGGCGGCGATGGTCGCCTTCTACACGACGCCGTTCGAGCTTCTGTCGCGGCTGATGGTGATCCCCGGCGCCCTGTCGCTGGCACTGTTCCCGCTGGCCTCCAGCCTGTTCCGGCGCGATCCGCCGGCGCTGGGCCGCATCCTGGACGCCGGCGGCCACCTGACGCTGGCGGTGTTCCTGGCGATGCAGGCCGCCACCATCGTCGGCGGCGAGACGGCGCTGGAGCTGTGGCTGGGTCCGGCCTTCGCCGCCAACAGCGCGTCTGTCCTGTCGATCCTGATGCTGGGCGTCTTCTTCAACGCCACCGCCTATGTGCCCAACACGCTGATCCAGAGCGTCGGCCGCGTCGACGTGACGGCGCGCCTGCAGCTGGCCGAGCTGCCGGTCTATCTGGGCGTCCTGTGGCTGCTGGCCGAGCGCTACGGCGCCGTCGGCGCCGCCGCGGCCTGGAGCCTGCGCACCGCGGTCGATTGCGGGCTTCTGCTGGTCCTGCTGCCGCGCGTGGCGCCGGGCACGGGGGCGGTGGCGCTGACCATCGGCCTGCGCGCGCTGCTGGCCGGGGCGGCGGGAACGGCCGGGCTGCTGGTCGGCGGGCCGGTGGGGGCGGCGATCAGCCTGACCGGCCTGCTGGCGGTCGGGCTTGGCGTTGCCGGCCGGCTGCTGCGCACCCGGTCCTGGGAGAAGCTGGCCGCCCCGCTGCGCAAGTCTCGCGCCGCCCGGCTGATCGACGGAACCGCGGCGGACCGGACGTAACATCACCCCGTCGAAACACGGCGCGCGGGTGGTTCCTTTGCCGCCGGAAATGCGCTATGTGAGCGGAAACTCTGTGCAACGCTGGTTGGAGTTCGAAGGCCATGGCCGAGGGTACTGTGGACTATTACGCGATGGTCGAAGAGGCTTGGCAGCTCAGCGACACCGCGCGCGACTATGTGAAGAACGCCGGCCGCGAGGTGGACAACACCGAGCTGTGGGAGAAGGTGTTCGCCTCTTCGCCGCTGATCGACCTGGAGCGCACCCGCGCCGAGGGCGGCCAGCCGCTGCAGAAGATCTTCTTCAAGAACCCCTACGGCCTGCAGTACCGCGCCGACCACAAGGACTGGATCCCGTTCCGCCACGGTGCGCTCGACCCGGCCTACCTCCAGGTCATCTGACCGGGCCGGCCGGTCCAGACGAGCAGTCTGGACGGTTGTCCGGCGGGCGGTGCCGTCTTGCGGCGGGGGTTAGGGGGCGTGCATGGCGCGGCTGGTGGCGGGGCAGGGCTTCGCCCTCGATCTGGATGAGGCCCGGCTGGCGAACGGCTTCGTCGCCGATGCCTTCACCACCGTGCCGGATGCCTCCTCCATCGCCGCCGGTGCCGGCAGCCTGACCGTCGCCCGCACGGTCGCCGGCCGGGCGCACGCCGCCCAGCTGGACTATGCCGCCTCCGGCAGCGGGGCCGCGGCGGCCGTCCGCTTCACCGGGTTGAGCGACCGCGATGCGGCCGGGCTCTTGCGCTACCGGATCGAGGGGCTGGACGTAGCACTGACCGGCGGGACGCTCGACCGGCTCGGCGCCCGCATCTTTCAGCAGATCGACGGCTTCGTCGGGGCGGACGGCAACGACAGCGTCTATCTCGGCGTGCCGGGCGGGCGCAGCTTCGACGGCGGCGGCGGCACCGACCGCGCCGTCTACACCGCCGACCCGCGCCGCTATGCCCTGCAGGACGGAGCCTACCGCGCCGAGACTCCGGTGGTGGTGGCGCTCGACGGCAGCGGCCGGCGCCATGCCGTGGTGTCGAGCCGGAACGTCGACACGCTGACCGACGTGGAGCTGGTCACCATCGACGGCCGCACCGCCGCCCCGGCGGCGCTCGCCTTCGACGCGCAGAGTTACCTTGCGGCCAATCGCGATCTCGCCGTGGCCTTCGGCGGCAATGTGGTGGCCGCGGCCGCGCATTACTCCTGGAGCGGCCGGAACGAGGGGCGCAGCCTGGGCGGCTTCGACGCGCTGGGCTATCTGGGGGCCAACCCCGACGTGCTGGCGGCGGTCGGCGTCGATGCCGGTGCCGCCATCCGACATTACCTGGCCTATGGCGCCCGCGAAGGGCGGACGGCCGGCTTCGATCCCTACGGCTATCTCGCCTCCCACCCCGACGTGCTGGCCGCGGTCGGCATCGATCCGGCGGCGGCGGTGGTTCACTATGCCCGCTTCGGCCGGGGCGAGGGGCGCAGCGTGACCTTCGACGCGGCGGCCTATCTGGCGGCCAATGCGGACGTGGCGGCCGCCGCCGGCGGCGATGCCACGGCGGCCAAGCTCCATTACCTCACCTTCGGCCTGCGCGAGGGACGGCCGTTGCGGGCGACGCCCGGCCGGTCCCCGGCAGTGGCGGCCGTTCCCATGAGGGCCGCTTCCATGGGATTGGCCGTGCCGGCCGCCGCCGCACTCGCGGGAACCCCGCAGGGCGTGCCGGTCGTGGTGACCGGAACGGCCGGCAACGACACGCTGAGCGGCAGCGCCGCCTTCGACGCGCTGGGCAACCCGATAACGGACGCGGTGGACGGGCTGGGCGGCATCGACAGCTTCGTGCTGACCGCCGCGCTCGCCTCCTACTCGCTGGCCATCGACGCCAACGGCAATCTCGTGGTCAGCGGTCCCGACGGCACCGACACGCTGACCGGCATCGAGCTGCTGCAGGCCACCGACGGAATCTATCCGGTGGGGGGCTGGTCGGCTTCTCCCAGCCGTCGCTGACGGGGCTGACCGTCTCGGCCTCCGCTTCCAACGGCAACGACTATCTGGTGGGCGGGATCCAGGGCGACGCCATCGGCGGCGGTGCCGGCAACGACACCATCGCCGGGCTGGCCGGCAACGACACGCTGTTCGGCAATGCCGGCAACGACGTCCTGCTGGGTGGCGACGGCGCCGACCAGCAGGAGGGCGGGGCGGGCAACGACCTGCTGTTCGGCGGGGCCGGGGACGACCTGCTGCGCGGCGACGTCATCGACGTCGTCGGCAATGACACCCTGCTGGGCGAGGACGGCAACGACTGGCTCGATGCCGGGGCCGGCAACGACTGGCTGGACGGCGGCGTCGGCAACGACACGCTCTATGGCGGGCTGGGGGCCGACGTGCTGCGCGGCGGCGGCGGCGACGATATCCTGTTCGGCGACGTCTATTCCGACCGCAGCCACGAGATCTCCGTCAATCCCCGCGACACCGTCACCCTGTACGAGGACGTCCTGCTGGGCGGCGCCGGCAACGACACGCTGGTCGGCGGCTATGGCGCCGACCTGATGGACGGCGGGGCGGGAGCGGACGTCTTCTCCATCCGCAACCTGAACGAATCCACCCTGGCCGCCCCCGACGTCATCATCAACTTCAACGGCGCCGTCGTGGCCCAGCAGGCCCTGCAGGGGCTGGCGAGCTACGCCACCGTCGGGGCCGAGGGCGACCGCATCGACCTGTCGGAAATCGACGCCATCACCGGCACCACCGCCAACGACGCCTTCACCTTCGTCGGCACCGCCGGCTTCACCGCGGCCGGGCAGCTGCGCTATCAGCCGTCCGGCGCGGTCACGCTGATCGAGGGCGACGTGAACGGGGACGGGGCGGCCGACTTCCGCATCCAGGTCAACATCGCCAACTATACCTTCTCCGCCTTCGACTTCGTGCTGTAGGCGGACGCCGGCCACCGCCATGATGTTCACCCTCGTCAGGACCGAACGGTTCGAGCAGGAAATCAAGAAGAGCCGCTTCCTGGCCCAGGCCGCCCCGGCCGACAGCGAGGAGGAGGCGCGCCGCTTCATCGCCGAATCCAGCATGCCCGACGCCGGCCACAATTGCTGGGCCCTGCGGGTCGGCGACGTCTATCGCTTCAGCGACGACGGCGAGCCGGGCGGGACCGCCGGTCGGCCGATCCTCCAGGCCATCGAGGGCCAGGAGATGGACCGGGTGGCGGTGGTGGTCAGCCGCTGGTTCGGCGGCATCCTGCTGGGGGCGGGCGGGCTGGTGCGCGCCTATGGCGGCACGGCGGCAAGCTGCCTGAAGGCGGCGGCGCGCGAGCCGATCGTCGCCTATGCCACCCTGTCCGTCGCCTGTGGCTTCGCCGACGAGGCGCGCATCCGCTCCAGCCTCGGCGGCTTTCCCGGCACGCGGGTGGAGACCACCGGCTTCACCCCCGACGGCGTCCAGCTTCACGTCACGCTTCCCCGCGACCGCGCCGACGCGTTCATCCGGCTGGTCACCGACATTTCCCGCGGTCAGGCGGCGGTGGTGCGTGGCGAGGACTAGGCGTGTGCGGACCGGCGGGGATCCGGCCGGCGGAAATCTGATTTTTCCATAAACATAATTATGTGTTTTATGTTTGCCGGCAAGGGACGGTCGGGCGTGGCGATGCCATGCTTTGGAACTTTGTCGCGCGACCGGGCCAGAGCTTCGGCCGAAATCGAATCTACCACTTTTTAGTGAGTTAAAAAAGATAATCACCCTCAAAAGGGGATTTTCGGCACGTCTCCGGATGGTGTGGAGAAGAGGCAGAATCCCCGCATGCATATGAGGCTTCCTTCTTTTTATTTAACTGGAAGTCTCCCCCTTTCTTGCCGGTGATACCTCGCTTTATTGAATTGCTGACCGCGGTTTTCTCCTCACATTTGGGTGAATACGGCCGATTGGCCGCAATAATCATCGCCGAAATGCGGTGCGGATCGACGGCCGGCGGGACTGCCCTGTTCCGGCTCCGCCGCCCTGCCGCCATCAAGGAGGACCATCCGTGCGCGACGTACTGATTGCGGACGCCAGCCTCGACGACCTCGACCTGCTGCTCGACCGTTGCCGGCCTGATGTCCGGATTGTCCGGGTCGCGGCCGATGAGGATGGTGGGAAGGCTTTCGCCGATGCGCTCGCCACCCGTCCCGCCGCCATCCATCTGCTGGCCCATGGCGAGCCGGGGGCGGTCCGGCTCGGCGCCCGCCGGCTCGACATCGCGGCGCTGTCCGGCCGTGAGGCAGATGGGCGGTCTTGGCCGCAGGCGCCGGATACCGAGATCCTGATCCATGCCTGCGACACCGGGGCCGATGGCGGCCGTTTCGCCGAGGCACTCGCCCGGGCGACCGGCGCGCGCGTCGCCGCCGCCAGCCATCCGGTCGGCCACCCGTCGCTGGGCGCCTCCTGGGACCTCGACGTGACCACCGGGCCGGTCACCGCCGCCCTGCCCGTCTCCGGCACCGGCGACTGGGTCCATCGGCTGGCCTACAGCGGCACCCCGTCGGACGGCGACGACACGCTGGTCGGCGACGACACCGGCAACACCATCAATGGTGGGGCCGGCAACGACAGCATCACCGGCGGCACCGGCGACGACAGTCTGGTCGGCGGGCTCGGCGACGACACGCTGGTCGCCGGCGGCAACAGCGGCGTCGCCGCCGGCGACACCATGAATGGCGGGCTGGGCGCCGACCATTATGTCGGCGGCAGCGGCTTCAACATCGTCACCTACGAGGACGCCACCAGCGGCATCACGCTGGACCTCACCGACGGCGCCAACAACACCGGCGAGGCGGCCGGCGATAGCTTCGAGAACATCCAGCGCTGGATCGGCTCGGAGTATGCCGACAGCCTGACGGCGGGCGACACGGCGGTGTGGTTCTGGGGCCATGGCGGCAATGACGTCGAGCATGGCGGGGCCGGCAACGACACGCTGGAGGCCGGCGACGGCAACGACAGCGTCTTCGGCGGCGGCGGCAACGACCTGATCTACGGCCGCGCCGACAATGACGAACTGCATGGGCAGGCCGGCGACGACACGGTGGCCGGCGGCGGCGGTGCCGACCTGATCCATGGCGATGCCGGCAACGACCTGCTGAAGGGCGACTGGGAACGCGACACCATTTATGGCGGCGACGGCGACGACACCATTCTGGCCGGCATCGTCACCGCCGGCAGCTATACCCAGACCCAGGCCGACACGATCTATGGCGAGGCCGGCAACGACCGCTACATCGTCGTCAGCCAGTATGACGCCGGCACCGTCAGCTTCGACGGCGGCACCGGCACCGACACGCTGGAGGTCCGCTCCGACAATCTGAGCAGCTACAACGGCTACGACCTGGAATATTACACCGCCGTCGCCTCCCCAACGATCGACCTGACCGGGATGACGCTGGCCGGGGTGGAGCGGCTGGAGCTGACCGGCAGCCGGGCGCATGACGTGACGCTGACGGGCGCGCAGGCCGCCGGCTTCGAGGCCATCGCCGGTAGTGCGGCGTCTGACACCCTGCGCATCGCCGGCAGCGCCGACCTGTCGGCGGTGGCCCTGTCGGGCATCGAGGCGATCGACCTCACCGGCAGCGGCGCCACCCTGACGCTCGCAGCTTCGCAGCTGGCCGGGCTGGCGCTGAGCGGCAACGGCAATGCGCTTGCGGTGGCGGCGTCCGGCGACGGGGCGACCGTGGACCTGTCCGGCGCCACCGGCTTCGCGCAGATCGGCCTGACCGGCACCGCCGGGGCCGACGAGCTGACGGTCGGGGCCGGGACGACCGTCACCGGCAACGGCGGCGACGACGTCATCCGCATCGCCGCCGGGACGGCCGGTGCGGTCACCGTCACCGACGCCGCCATCGGCGACCGTCTGGTGATGGAGGGGGCCGACCTCGCCGGCATGCAGGTGGAGACGGCCGCCGGTTCCACCGTGCTGCGCATCGGCAGCGGGCTGGCCGTGACCCTGATCGGGAGCTTCGACGCCAGCCAGTTCCGGGCCGGCAGCGGCGGCAGCGTCACCATCGTTCAGGCCAACAGCGCCCCGGTGGCGGAGGAGGACAGGACGGTGACGGCCCAGGCCGGCGCCACCGTCGCTCTCGGCATCGCCGCCCCGACAGATGCCGACGGCGACGCGCTGACGGTCACGGTCACCGGCCTGCCGACCGGCGGCACCCTGACGCTTGCCGACGGCACCGCGGTGGCCGCCGATCAGAGCCTGACGCTCGCCCAGCTGTCGGCCCTGACCTTCACCGCCGCGTCCGGCGCGGTCGGCGCTGCCGGGGCCTTCACCTACCGGGTCGAGGATGGCCATGGCGGCATCGACACCCAGAGCGTGGCGCTGACGGTGGAGGCCGCCCCGGTCGTCTCGCCGCCCCCTCCCCCTCCTCCGCCTCCTCCGCCCCCTCCGCCGCCGCCGCCGCCCGTCACCACTCCCGATCCCGTGCCCGATCCGGTGGTGCAGCCGGCGGTCAACTCCGCCCCGGTGGCCCAGGCCGACAAGACGATGACCGTCCAGGACCGGACGGCGGTGTCGCTCGGCATCGCGTCGCCCACCGATCCCGACGGCGACGCGCTGACGGTGACGGTGACCGGCCTTCCCGGCGGCGGCACCGTGCGGCTGGCCGACGGCAGTGCCGTGACGGTGAACCAGATCCTGTCGGCGGCCGATCTGCCGGTGCTGACCTTCCTGGCCGCCGACGGCATGTCGGGCGATGCGGGGGCCTTCGCTTATCGGGTCGAGGATGGCCATGGCGGCGCCGTCGCCCGGCGCGTGGCCCTGCAGGTGGTGCCGTCGGCCGAGCCCGCCTCCACTCCGCAGCCGCCGGCCGCCGGCGGGCTGCCGGCCGGCTTCGACGGGCTGGCCTACATCGCCTCCCATCCGGACCTGATCGCCGCCTTCGGCGCCAACGCCGCGGCCGGCATCCAGCATTACCTGCAGAACGGGCAGGCGGAGGGGCGGAGGGTGACCTTCAACGCCCTGGCCTACACCGCCTCCTACCCCGAGCTGATCGCCGCCTTCGGCACCAACACCGAGGCCGCGACCCGCCATTACATCGAGCAGGGCTATGGCGAGGGGCGCATCCCGAACTTCAGCGGGTTGTCCTACATCGCCTCCTACCCGGACCTGTCGGCGGCCTTCGGCACCAACGCCGATGCCGGGACCCGGCATTACATCGAGAACGGCTATGCCGAGGGGCGGACCGTCACCTTCGACGGCTACAACTACCTGGCGGCCAACCGCGACGTGGCGCTCGCCTATGGTGTCGACGCCGATGCTGCCGCCCGGCACTACATCCAGAACGGCCAGGCCGAGGGCCGGCCGGCCCAGGGATTCGACGCACTGCGCTACATCGCCAGCAACCCGGACCTGATCCAGGCCTTCGGCCCCGATGTCCAGGCGGCCGAGATCCACTACATCCGGAACGGCTATGCCGAGGGGCGGTCGCTGACCGCCTTCGATCCGGCGGCCTATCTGGCAAGCAATCCGGAGATCGCCACGGAGTTCGGCACCAGCGATGCGGCGGTCGAGCTGGCCTATATCAAGCGCAGCACCTCCACCGCGGCGGAGGCCATGGCCGCCGCCAATGCAGAGGCGCCCATCGCCGTCACCATGCTGGCGGCCGGGATGACCGGATCGCAGGCGATGGGGATCGATGGCGGTTTCTACGACGTGCCGTCGTCCGGCTCGATGCTCGGCACGCTGGCGGTGGGCGATGGCGGGATGTCCGGCCGGCAGCGGGCGGAGCTTCCCGTGTGAACCCCCTCCCACCGGCCGCCGGTGGACGTCGGTCGGAGCCATCGGGGGGCGGCGGCAAGCCGCCCCTTCCTTTTGAAAGCCGCCTCTGATCGGACCCGGCCATCAAGACATGATATGATGATTTCATATCATGCGTTTATCCGCCCCCGAGAGCCCGGCGGCGTGACGGGAAGGGAGATGGCGGCGAGCGGCCCTTCCTCAGCGGCCTTTCCTTAGCGGGCCTTGCGGTCGGCCTTCGCCATGGAGGGCAGCGCCACGTCGATCACCAGCCGGTGGCCGCGCTCCTTGTCCGGGGCCAGGGTGGAGACGGCGAGCAGGCGCACCGGGCCATCCCCGCCCGCGCCATCCTCGTCGCTGAACAGCAGCCGGGTGCCGCCGCCGTCCCGCTCGGCCCGGTAGCCGAGCGCCGTCGCCGGCAGGCGGCCGGACGGGGCGGCCTGCCACAGCGTGCCGGGCAGCCTCACCTCCAGCCGGCCGTCGGGGCGCCGCACCGGCGTCTCGTAACGCGGGTCCTGGTCGAGGTCGAGCACGACGCGCAGCCCGTCCCCGCCGATGGCGGTGCGGATCCGCTCCACATGACGCTGGGCTTCAGGACGCGCCGCAGGCTGGAAGCTGACCGGCTGGGCGGGAGCATCCGGAACCGGCTTGACGCCCGGCCGCAGGACCTCCACCGCGGGTTCGGCCCGGACGGGAGCGGCCTCGTCGCCGGGGTCGGGCTTCACCGCGGGGACCGGCGCCGCCGGCGCCGGAGCCGGGGCCGCGGCAGGCTGTGGAACTGCGGGCCGGGCGGCGGTGCCCTGAGTGGAGGTGCCCTGGGTGGCGGCAGGTTGGGGGGCGGCCTTCGCAGCGGGGGCCGCCTTGGCCGGTTGCTTGTCCAGCTCCACGAAGCCGCCGGTGCGGCCTTCGGCGCGGCCATGCTGGACGTAATGGGCGTAGCCGCTGGAAGCCTGCCCGCTGCGGATGGCGGCGACGACGTCGGGATTGGCGGCCAGATAGCTGCGTTCCCGCCAGCCGGTCGGCGGCGCCAGGGCGCTGTCGACCTCCGGCGCGCGGCGCAGGCCGGAGATCGACAGCGATCCGTGCAGGCCCAGCCCCTCCACCGCCAGCGACAGCCACATGGGCGTCAGCAGCAGAAGCAGAAGGCGCAGCAGCTGGGGGATCTGCGACAAGGCGGGCGCGTCCGGCAAGGAGGAAAACGGCACCGGTCCCGTCGGCCCGGCGTTCCCCGCATGCGTACTCCCAAGCGCGCCGTCCGGTCCAGGAAAAGCCGCCGGCCTGAGGGGGTGCTTTTTCGGCCATCAACCCCTTTGACCACCAACGATGCGGGGTACCCCATCGTTCGGGTGGCCGCGGGTTGGCGCGATGCACACCTTCGGTTGGCCGCAGCCGTTCGGCGCCACCCCTTAGAGTTTCGGAACCGGGAAGCCTTCATGGAACAGATGCGAGACGGATCGCCGGCCGATCCGGCGCGGGACCCCTCCTCCCCCTCTCCTCCGGAGGGCAGCCTCAGGGCGAAGGGTCCCAATCCGGTCCAAGGCCCGGCCCGCCTCTCGATCCCGGCATCGCCGGGCTGGTGTCGGCGCTGCGCATGCTGGGCATTCCGGCCGATTACGACGGCGTGCGCCATGCCTGCGGCGGCGAAACCCCCGACCTGACCGGTCTGGTCCGCCAGGCCCACCGGCTGGGCGCCAAGGCCCGCGTGGTGAAGACCAAATGGGAGCGGCTGGAGCGCACGCCGCTCCCCGCCCTGGTCCCCGGCCTGGACGGCGGCTTCCTGGTGCTGGCCAAGGCCGGCAACGGCCGCGTGCTGGTGCATGACGCCGCGACCAACCAGACCCGCATCCTCGACCGCGAGGGGTTCGAACCGCTGTGGAGCGGCCGGCTGCTCTGCCTGGGGCGCAAGGGCACGATGGGCATGGGCCAGCCGCGCTTCGACGCCCGCTGGTTCGGCGCGGTCGCCTGGAAATACCGCGGCATCCTGGGCGAGGTCCTGCTCGCCTCCTTCTTCATCCAGCTGTTCGCGCTGGTGACGCCGCTGTTCTTCCAGGTGGTGGTGGACAAGGTGGTGGTGCACCGCAGCCTGGGCACGCTGGACGTGCTGATGGTCGGCATGCTGGCCGTCATCCTGTTCGAGGCGGTGCTGGGGGGCCTGCGTACCTACACCTTCGCCCACACCGCCAACCGGCTGGACGTGGAGCTGGGGGCCAAGCTGTACCAGCGGCTGCTGTCGCTCCCCATGGGCTATTTCGCGGCGCGCCGGGTCGGCGACAGCGTCGCCCGCGTGCGCGAGCTGGAGACGATCCGCAACTTCATGACCAGCTCCACCATCACGCTGGTGCTGGACCTGCTGTTCACCGTCGTCTTCCTGGGCGTGATGCTGCTGTACAGCCCGATGCTGACGGCGATCGTCGCGGCTTCCTTCCCCATCTACGTCCTGATCAGCCTGGTGGCGACGCCGATCCTGCGTCGCCGCCTGGACGAGAAGTTCGCCCGCGGCGCCGAGAACCACAGCTTCCTGGTCGAGACGGTGTCGAGCATCGAGACGGTCAAGGCCATGGCGGTCGAGCCGCGCATGCAGCGCCGCTGGGAGGACCAGCTGTCCGGCTATGTCCGCGCCGGCTTCCGCGCCGGCAACCTGAACAACATCGCCAGCCAGTCGGTGCAGTTCGTCTCCAAGCTCTCGACCATGCTGGTGCTGTGGCTGGGGGCGAAGCTGGTGATCGAGGGCAGCCTGACGGTGGGCGAGCTGGTGGCCTTCAACATGTTCGCCGGCCGCGTCGTCCAGCCGGTGCTGCGCATCGCCCAGCTGTGGCAGGATTTCCAGCAGGTGCGGCTGTCGATGCACCGCATCGGCGACATCCTGAACACCGCCCCCGAGCCGCTGCAGAGCCCCGGCCGCGCCGCCATGCCGGCGATCAAGGGCGACCTGACCTTCGACCACGTCACCTTCCGCTACCGCCATGACGGGCCGGAGACGCTGAGCGACGTGTCGCTGCATGTCCCGGCGGGGCAGGTCGTCGGCATCGTCGGCACGTCCGGCTCGGGCAAGAGCACGCTGGCCAAGCTGCTGCAGCGCTTCCATGTGCCGGAGCGCGGGCGGGTGATGGTGGACGGCACCGATCTCTCCACCGCCGACGCCGTGTGGCTGCGCCGGCAGATCGGCGTGGTGCTGCAGGACAATGTCCTGTTCTCAGGCACCATCCGCGAGAACATCGCGCTGACCGACCCGACCATGGAGATGGGCCGCGTCGTCGCCGCGGCGAAGCTGGCCGGCGCCCACGACTTCATCGTCGAGCTGCCCGACGGCTACGACACCGTGGTGGGGGAGCGCGGCGCCAGCCTGTCGGGCGGGCAGCGGCAGCGCATCGCCATTGCCCGCGCGCTGGTCACCAACCCGCGCATCCTGATCTTCGACGAGGCGACCAGCGCGCTCGACCACGAGTCCGAACGGATCATCCAGGCCAACATGCGCCGCATCTGCGCCGGCCGCACCGTGCTGATCATCGCCCACCGCCTGTCCACCGTCGCCATCGCCGACCGCATCGTCACGGTGGAACGCGGCCGCATCGTCGAGGACGGTGCGCCCGACGAGCTTCTGCGCCGCGGCGGCCGTTACGCGACGCTGTTCCACGGTCAAATGGGGGGCCAGATGGGACAGCTGCCGGGCGGGAACCCGCCGCCGACGGACGGGCTGATCGAACAACGGGCCGCGGGCTGAGGGGGACGAGCGCCATGAGCAAGACGAACGCCGCGGTGAAGACCACCGCCGCCCCCTCCGCTCCCACCCCTGCCGGCGTGAAGCCGCCCGCCAACACGCCGGGCACCCCCGGCGAGCCGCGCCCGCCCACCAAATTCCAGGGCCGGCCGCAAAAGCGCCGGCGCGACGAGATGGACTTCCTGCCCGACGCGCTGGAGATCCTGGAGCGGCCGCCCTCGCCCACCGCGCGGACCTTCACCGCCGTCATCATGCTGGCCTTTACCGCCGCCTGCGCCTGGGCGTGGTTCGGCCATGTCGACGTGGTGGCGGTGGCCCAGGGCCGGGTGGTGCCGAGCGGCCGGACCAAGACCGTGCAGCCGATGCAGACCGGCGTCGTCCGCACCATCGCCGTCGAGGACGGCCAGCTGGTCAGGGCCGGCCAGACGCTGATCGAGCTGGACCCGACCGGCGCCACGGCCGACCGCGACCGCATCCGCTCCGACCTGTCGGCGGCAAGGGCCGAAGTGGCGCGGCTGCGCGCGGCGCTGGAGGTGGTGAACGGCAACCCCGACGCCGTCTTCGCCGCTCCTGCCGGCCTGTCGCCCGATCTGGCGCGAATGCAGGGCCAGCTTCTCGACAGCCAGATCGCCGAGCAGCGCGCCAAGCTGGCGGCGCTCGACCGCGAGCAGGCCCGGCGCGAGGCCGACCGCGCCACCGTGGTGCAGACCATCGCCAAGCTGAACGCCACCCTGCCGCTGATCCGCGAACGGGCGGAGGCGCTGTTCGACCTGTCCAAGCGCGGCACCTCGTCCCGCTTCCAGTATCTCCAGCTTCAGCAGGATCTGGTCGGGCAGGAGCAGGAGCTTCTGGTCCAGAAGATCAAGCTGACGGAGGCCGACGCCTCCATCGCTGCCGCCGCCGAGCAGCGCCGCCAGACCGAGGCCGAGTTCCGCCGCCAGCTCTACACCGGCTTGGCCGAGGCCGAGCGCAAGGCCGCCTCGCTGGACCAGGAGCTGGCCAAGGCCGACCAGCAGGTCGATCTCTTGCGGCTGACCGCGCCGGTGGACGGCTATGTCCAGCAGCTGGCCATCCACACGGTGGGTGGTGTCGTGACCACCGCCCAGCCGCTGATGGTCATCGTGCCGGAGGACAGCCGGCTGGAGGTGGAGGCCTTCATCCCCAACAAGGACATCGGCTTCGTCCAGACCGGACAGGTGGCGGAGGTGAAGGTGGAGGCCTTCTCCTTCACCAAATACGGCCTGATCCCCGGACGCGTCGCCTCGCTGTCGGGCGACGCCGTGCAACAGCAGCAGGCCGACAAGGGGACGGAGAAGAGTGGCGCCAAGGCGCCGGAGGCGGGCGCGGTCTATGCCGCCCGCATCACGCTGGATCGCGACACGCTGGAGGTCGACGGCAAGGAGACGCGGCTGCAGCCGGGCATGACGGTGACCGCCGAGATCAAGACCGGCCGCCGCCGCATCGCCGACTACCTGCTCTCCCCCTCTCGCGCAGCGCCCAGGAAGCCATGCACGAGCGGTAAAGTTCCCTCTCCCGCCCCGGGAGAGGGAAGGGGCCCATGCGGAGCATGGGAAGGGTGAGGGTGGGCACGAAGCCATGCGCTTCGTGAGTCTCGGATTACCCCTCACCCTCCCCACGCCTTCGGCGCGGGTCCCCTCCCTCTCCCGGGGCGGGAGAGGGCTGGCTTCGGCTCGCTACGCCGCCAGATCGTGAGCGTCGTACCAGGCGTGCAGGCCGTGGGCGGCGTCCTCGAAGCCGGAGACCGTTTCCGGCTTCCAGCCCGCCATGCCGTCCACGATCCCATGCGACGCCGCATTGGCCGTCACCGCGTGGCCCAGCAGGTCGCCGGCCTGAAGCTCTGCCACCTGCGCCTGGGACGGAGCCTTAGCCCCGAACAGGCTCTTGTCGGCGGCGACCACCAGCGTGCCGTTCCACCACATCCCGCTCTGGCCCTTGACCACGTCGCGCCCGTCCAGCGCGCCCTTGTCGTAGGTCACCGCGGCGTCGGTGGCGGCATAGCTGCGGCCGTTCACGCTGACGCTGTCGACGAACAGGTTGCGGTCCTGGCCGCCGGCGAAGCCGTCGTTGTCGTAGCGGATCTGCACCTTGTGGGCGCTGTCGGCCGACACGCTGGTGGTGAAGGCGTAGCTCTTGGCCGCGGTGCCGACGGTGGCGCCGCCGACGGCCTGGCCGTCGACCAGAAGGGTGAAGTGGGCGTTGACCCCGGCGGCGGCCGTGCCCTTGGCGTTGACCAGGATGGTGGCGGCGGCGGTCGCGGGCGCCCCGGTGCCGGGCGTCTCCGGCGCGCCGTAGGTCTCGCCGAGCTTCGCCAGCAGCGCCTGGGTGTTCAGGTCGGTGTAGCCGGTGGCGCCGACCGGCGTCCCGGTCTGCTTCGCCAGCGACAGGAACTCGTCCTGGGTCAGGGCGCTGCCGCGCAGCGCGATGGCCTGCTGCTGGGCGAGCGCCACCGCGGCGGTCACCGTCGGGGCGGCGAAGGAGGAGCCGTTGGCCGTCACCGTCCGCCCGGCCAGATCGGTCAGCCGGATGTCGGTGCCGTCGGCGCACAGGTCGGTGATGCCCGGGTTGCGCTGGGCCCAGCCCGGCAGCGCCCCGTCGCCGGTGGAGGCGGTGACGCAGATCGTGTTGTGGTCGGCGGCGAAATAGGAGACGTCGGTCGCCGTGCCGTTCTGCCCGGCATTGCCGGCGGCGGCCGACACCAGAACCCGCTTGGCGGCGAGGCTCGCCAGCTCGTCCGACAGGATGGTCGTCATCTCCGACGAGGCGGAGCCGCCGGCCAGCGAGAGGTTGACGCCGACGACGTTGTAGTCCGACGCGTGGGCGACGACCCATTGCAGCGCCTGCTCGATCGCCGCCCCCGACGCGGTGGTGGAGCCGTCCGGCATCACCTTCAGCGCGATGATGCCGACGTCCGGCGCCTGGGACAGGATGCGGGAGGTCACCAGGGCGCCGTGAGTGTCGGCGTTGGGGTTGCGCGCGTCGCCGTCATTGTCGGCATAGTCATGCTGGTAGACCACGGAGGCGGCAGTCTCCCAGGTCGGCGACCAGCCGCTGTCGATGACGACGACCGTCTTGCCGCTGCCGGTATGGGTGCTGTTCGCCATGCTGTCGGTCCCCGCTGTGTGCCGTCGATGAAGATGCGGGGCGGAGTATGAGGGCGGGCGGTGTGGCCTTCGGATGATAAGGACGGGGCGGTTTTGGGTGCGACACCCCTTATGCGACGGCGCATAAGAGCCGGCGTGACGGCCGATCCGGGCGCTGGGGCTGGCCTCCCCGTCCGGTGCCCCACCTGTTGGTGAAGGCCGGGCAAGAGGGAGGAGCGCCGTGCGAGGGGTGTGGATGAGGGTGCCGGTCCAATACCGCTGGGGGTTCGCCGCCCTGCTGTTCCTGCCGGCCGCGGCATCCGCCCAGCCGTCTGCCGGCCAATCGCCCGCCGGTCAACCGCCCAGCGGAGCGCCCAGGCTGGAGCTGCCGGTGCGCTGCCGGATCGGGGCGGACTGCTTCGTCCAGAACTATGTCGATACCGATCCGGGGCCGGGGATGCGGGATTTCGCCTGCGGACGGCTGACCTATGACGGGCACAAGGGGACGGATTTCCGCCTGCCCGACCTGGAGGCGATGCGGCGCGGGGTGGCGGTGGTGGCGGCGGCTCCCGGCACGGTGGCCCGCGTGCGCGACGGGATGGAGGACATCAGCATCCGGCAGAGCGGCGGTTCCCCCGCCGGGCGGGAGGCCGGCAACGCGGTGGTGGTCGACCATGGCAACGGCTGGGAAACCCAGTACAGCCACCTGAAGCGCGGCAGCATCGCGGTCAAGCCGGGCGACCGGGTGGAGGCCGGCACGCCGTTGGGCCAGATCGGGCTGTCCGGCAACACCGAGTTTCCCCATGTCGATTTCGGCATCCGCCATGACGGCCGCACGCTCGATCCCTACACGGGCAGGGAAGCCGGCGGCGGCGCGGCGGCGGCCTGCCCCGCCGGGACGGGCAGCGCGCCGGTCCCCCCGGATACGCTGTGGAGCGACGATGCGCGCCGGACTCTCGCCTACCGGCCGAGCGCCCTGCTCGGCGCCGGTCTGGCGCCCGAGGCGCCGAAGGAGGCGGTCGCGCGCGACGGTGGCTATGGCGGCGGCTATGGCGGGGACAGGGGCGGCAGGCCCCTGCCGGCCGATGCGCCGACCCTGGGCGTCTGGGCGGAGCTGATGGGCGGGCGGCAGGGCGACCGCGTGACGCTGGAGGTCACCGGCCCCGACGGCCGCCGCCTGCTGCGCAGCGAAGGGATGGTGCCGCGCCCGCTGGCCGTGCTGTTCTTCGGCACCGAGGTGAAGAAGCCGGCCCCGGGCCCCTGGGCACCCGGCCCCTACCGGGTGACGGTGACGCTCCGCCATGGCGACGAGGCGGTGCTGCGGGAGGAACGGCGGGTGGAGCTGCGCTGAACGGGGTTGAGCCGGAGGCGGCCAAGACAACGCGAAGGCTGCCGCAAGTGACAACTGATTGCCTTGGCATCGTTGTCACGAAATGAACACGGGATTTCCGTACGAAAGGATACATCCGAAAGGGTGAGACTACCTCCTTATTAAGTATTTGCGCCGTGAGATTGCCCTGTATCGGCAAGGCAATCCGGCAATGACAGACACGCAGCAGGCTTTCTACGTCGCGACCAACGGCAACGATTCCTGGTCGGGGCGTTTGGCGGCACCCAATGCCGACGGCACCGACGGTCCCTTCGCCACGCTGGAACGCGCGCAGGGCGCCATGCGGGCGACCGGCATCCGCGACACCTACGTGCGCGGCGGCACCTATGCCATGGCGCGCACGGTGACGCTGACCGGGGCCGACAACGGCGTCCGCATCATGGCCTTTCCGGGCGAGACGCCGGTGTTCAGCGGTGGCGAGCGGGTCGGCGGCTTCACCGCCATCGGCGGCGGGCTCTATGCCGCGGCGACCTCCGCGACGGGGCTGGACCTTTCCATCGGCGGGGTCCGGCAGAAGGTCGCGCAGACCGGCGACTGGAACGCCGGCGATCCCCGCTCCGGCTGGTCGGTCCTGGAGGCGGCCTCCGGCGGCGCCAGCCGGACCAGCCTGCGCGTCGGCGACGGCGACGGGGCGATGGCGGCGGTGCTGGCCGCCGGGGTCCAGCCCGGCACGATGGTCCAGACCTTCGACACCGAGCGGCTGTCCGACAACATCGTCGGCGTCGCCTCCACCGATGCCGGCAGCCGGACCATCAATCTTACCCAGGGCGCGAAATACGCCCTGCGCAGCGGCGGCACCTATCGCCTGCTGAACGACGACGCCTTCATCCGCGATGCCGGCGAGTTCGCCTGGCAGGCCGAGACCGGCCGGCTGGTGGTGAAGCCGCAGGACCCCGGCGCGCTGCTGGCCCAGGGGGCGGTGGTGGCGCGGCTGGGCACGCTGCTGTCGCTGAACGGGGCGAGCGGCGTCACCCTGCAGGGGCTGACCTTCGCCGACACCGCCTGGAACGGCTCGGCCCTGACGCTGACCAATGCGTCCGGCAACAGCATCGCCGGCAACCGCTTCGTCAATGCCGGCACCGCGATGACGCTGACCGGGTCGTCCGGCAACGCGATCGAGGCCAACCGGATGGAGCATCTGGGGGCGGGCGGCATCAAGCTCGCCTACGGCAGCAACGGCAACCGCGTCAGCGCCAACAGCATCGACGGCATCGGCGAGGTGCTGAAGGACGTCGCCGGCATCCAGCTCTACGGCACCAGCGGGACGCTGATCTCCGGCAACGACATCCGCAACAGCACGCGCTACGGCATCTCGATCAAGAACTGGGACGGCGCCACCGTCAACACCGACACGGTGGTGGAGTACAACCGCATCTACAACACGATGACCGAGACCGCCGACGGCGGCGCCATCGAGATGCTGGGGCGGTCCAACGTCGACACCCGCACGATCATCCGCGGCAACGACATCCGCAACGTCGGCGGGCTGGCGACCGACGGGTCGGGCTGGCTCGACCGCCACAAGAGCTTCGGCATCTATCTGGACGACATGGCCAACGGCGTCACCGTCCAGGACAACTTCATCCAGAACACCGGCTGGGCCAGCGTCTTCATCCATGGCGGCGATTCCAACTCCGTCACCAACAACTTCGCCGTCCTGTCCAACCCGCGCGAACGCTTCATCCGGCTGGAATGGGTGCCGAGCGCCGGCGCCATCGGCCTGCTCGCCAACAACAGCGTCACCAACAACGTCATCTCCTCCTCCACGGGGATGGATTACTGGGAGTTCTGGACCCCCGGCTCCTACAGCGTCACCGGCAACCTGCTGCAGGGGACGCGCGGGCTGAACGGCGGCGACAGGGTGTCGTCCGGGCTGTTCGTCAACCCGGCGGCCGGCGACTTCCGGCTCGGCAGCGGTGCGGCGGGGCTCGGTATCCGCGACCTGGATTGGGCGCGGATGGGCTCGGCGCCGCTGACGGTGCCGGGGATTCCCGCCCCCGGCGGCGGATCTGGGGGATCCGGGGGGCGGCTCTCCGGCGACCGGTACGGGCGGCGCGCCCGCCGCGGCCGGGCCGGCCTTCTCGCCGCTGGCCTACATCGCCTCCTATGCCGACCTGTCGGCGATCTTCGGCGCCAACGCCGCGGCCGGTGCGGCACATTACGCCGCCAGCGGCCGGGCAGAGGGACGGACGGTCAGCTTCGACCCGCTGGCCTACATCGCCTCCCACGGCGACCTGTCGGCGGTCTTCGGCACCAACGGCGATGCGGGTGCGGCCCATTACATCGCCAGCGGCCGGACGGAGGGGCGGGCGGTCAGTTTCGACCCGCTGGCCTATCTCGCCTCCTACGGTGACCTGTCGGCGATCTTCGGCACCGACCGGACGGCGGCGGCGATGCACTATATCGCCAGCGGCCGGGCCGAGGGGCGGACGGTCAGCTTCGACCCGCTGGCCTATCTCGCCTCCCATGGCGACCTGTCGGCGGTCTTCGGCACCGACCGGACGGCGGCGGCGATGCACTACATCGCCAGCGGCCGGGCCGAGGGTCGGACGGTCACCTTCAACCCGCTGTCCTATCTGGCGGCCAATGCCGACCTCGCCGCCGCCTTCGGCACCGACACCACCCGGGCCGGGCTGCATTACCTGGGCACCGGGCGGACGGAGGGACGAGCCACCGGCTTCAATGCCGCGGCCTATCTGGCGGCCAACGGCGACGTCGCCGCGGCCACCGGCGGCGACCTGACGGCGGCGATGCGGCATTACATCCAGAACGGCCGGCTGGAGGGCCGGGCGCTGAGCCCCGCCTCGGCACCCCGCGCCGCCGGGATGCGGCCGGAAAGCGCCATGCTGGCCGCATCCGGGATGGGATGAGAGTGCCCTCTCCCGCTTCGGGGTGAGGGAAACTGCTGCCCCCTCTGCCGCCTGACTGGGTGACAAGCCGGACGTGAGCCGTTAAAACGGCCCGTTCGGCGCCGCTGTCCCGCGGCACCCGGATTTCCATGCGGGGATGATGGCTCAGGCTCTTCTCGACACCCCCTTTTCCCGGCGGACCGAGCCCGGCCCGTTGGGCGAAGGCCCGGGCAAGCTTGGCGAAGGCCCGGGCAAGCCGGCCGGCCGGCGGTGGCCGCTGCTGGTCAAGCTGGCGGTGACGGTCGTGATCCTGGGCGCGCTCGCCGCCGGGGCCGACTGGCCGGGCATCGTCGCGCGCCTGTCGGCCGCCGACCCGTGGCTGTTCGCCGCCGGCTTCGCCGTGAAGGCGCTGACCCTGCCCTTCGCCTCGCAGCGGTGGCGGGCGGTCGGACGGGCCGCCGGATTCAAGCTGACCCGCTGGACCGCCTTCCGCCTGCAGATGGCCAGCGGCTTCCTGGGCCAGATCCTGCCGGGATCGGTCGGGGCCGACCTGCTGCGCGGCTGGTTCACCTGGCGGCTCGGCCACCCGGCCGGTCCGGTGATGCTGGCCCTGCTGGTCGACCGGCTGATGGCGCTGCTGGGCGTGGTGCTGATCGGGCTGGTCGGGCTGCCGCATCTGGCCGCGGTGGCGCCGCCGGCCGTCGCCGGCACCGTGCTGGCCGGTGCGCTGGTCCTGGCCGTCGCCATGGGCCTGCTGCTGCTGGCCGGCCGCATCCCGCGCGACCGGCTGCCGATCCCGAAGCGGTTGCGCGACGGGGCGCCGGTGCGGACCGCCTGGGGGGCGGTGGCGCAGCTGCGCGCCATGGCCGGCAACCCCGCCGCCTGGGCGGCGCTGGGCCACAGCGTCGGCGTCCATCTCGCCACCATCGCCGCCACCATCCTGTTCGCCCGCTCGGTCGGCCTGCCGCTCGGCTGGCTGGACGGGCTGGCCATCGTGCCGGCCGCCATCGTCGCCGCAGCCCTGCCCGTCTCGCTCGGCGGCTGGGGCGTGCGCGAGGGGGCGATGGTCGCCGGCTTCGCGCTGCTCGGCTTCGATGCCGACGCGGCGCTTCTGGTCTCGCTGCTGATCGGGCTGTCGATCGCCGTCCTGTCGCTGCCCGGCGGCCTGTTCTGGCTGCTGCTGCGCAACGAGACCGCCTCCCGGCCCGACTTGGACAGGCCCGCCATGGCCGCGCCTGATGCCCTTTCCACGGATTCCACCCGATGACCGACCAGCCCCTTCCGACGCTCGACCGGACCGCCGCCATGGATGCCGCCCCCGAGGCCATCACCCCGGAACCTGCCGCACCGCGCACCCTCTCCCCCGGCAGGAGCGCATCCGCGGGCTGTTCGACGCCATGGCCCCCCTGCGCGACCGCTGGGCCGAGCGCAACCGCGCCTTCCACGAGGCCGACCGCGCCTATCTGCGCTTCCTGATCCCGGAAGGGGCGACGGTGCTGGAGATCGGCTGCGGCGTCGGCGACACGCTGGCGGCGCTGAAGCCGGCGCGCGGCGTCGGCATCGACCTCAGCCCGGCGACCATCGCGGTGGCGAAGACGCGGCATCCGGAGCTGGAGCTGATCGCCGCCGACGCCGAGAACCCGGCGACCATCGACGCGATCGAGGGGCCGTTCAGCCACATCTTGCTGTCGGGCACCATCGGCTTCCTGGACGACATCGAGGAGACGCTGCGCCTGCTGCGCCGGGTCGCCGATCCCAAGACCCGCATCATCGTCAGCTATCACTCCCGCGTCTGGGAGCCGATCCTGTGGGCGGCGGAAAAGCTGGGAATGCGCATGCCGCAGGGCCAGCAGAACTGGCTGTCCACCAGCGACATCGTCAACCTGCTCGATCTGGCCGGCTGGGAGCCGGTGCGCCGCGAATGGCGCCAGCTGATCCCGAAGCGGCTGTTCGGGCTGGGCACGCTGGTCAACCGCTACATTGCGCCCCTGCCGGGCATCCGCCGGCTGTGCGTGCGCAACTATGTCGTCGCCCGGCCGCAGCCCACCGTCGAGGCGGTGACGGTGGACGGCAAGCCGGCCTCGGTCACCGTTCTGATCCCCTGCCGCAACGAGCGCGGCAACATCGAGAACGCCATCCGCCGCCTGCCCCGCTTCGCCCCCGACGTCGAGGTGATCTATGTCGAGGGTAACAGCCAGGACAACACCTACGAGGAATGCCTGCGCGTCCGCGACGCCTATCCCGACTGGGACATCAAGGTCATGAAGCAGCCCGGCAAGGGCAAGGGCGACGCGGTGCGCGCCGGATTCGCCGTGGCGCGCGGCGACATCCTGATCATCCTGGACGCCGACCTGACGGTGCCGCCGGAGACGATGGGGAAATTCTACCAGGCCATGGTGTCGGGGCGCGGCGAGTTCGTGAACGGTACGCGGCTGGTCTACCCGATGGCGCCGGAGGCGATGCGCTTCCTGAACTTCCTGGCCAACCGGGCCTTCGCGCGCATCTTCTCCTTCCTGCTGAACCAGCGCTTCACCGACACGCTGTGCGGCACCAAGGTTCTGTGGCGCAAGGATTACGAGACCATCGTCGCCAACCGTCATTACTTCGGCGATTTCGACCCCTTCGGCGATTTCGACCTGATCTTCGGCGCCGCCAAGCAGAACCTGAAGATCGTCGAGGTGCCGGTGCGCTACGCCGACCGCAGCTATGGCGAGACGCAGATCTCCCGCTTCACCCATGGCTGGCTGCTGGCCCGCATGGTGGTGTTCGCCTGGAAGAAGCTGAAGGCGTTCTGAGCCTTCAGCGCACCGTCGCCTTACCGCACCGTCGCCCTACCGCACCGTCGACAGGGCGATCTCGAAGGCCCGCCGGTTGATCGCCCAGGCTTCGAAGGCGCTGTCCTCGTCGGGGGAGAGCAGGATCAGGCAGACCGGCAGGCGGTGCGCATCCGCCCCCCGGCCTCGCTGAGCGCAATGCGGGCCGCAAGGATGGTCATGGAGGTCCCGCTCCGGCGCGCCTTGCGGCGGTGGAGGAGGATGCTGCGCTCCGCCGTCCGTTCCTCGGCGATCAGGTCGGCGTCGGCGGACAGGGTGAAGCCCTGGTTGGCCAGCTTGGCGAGCGTGGTCCGCTCGATCTCCGCGGCGGCGGCGAGGGACGCTTCGGCGGTCGCTTCCGCGGCGCCGAGCACCGCGATCAGGCTGCCGCGGCCGGTGGAGCCGTCCGGCCCGACATGGTCCAGCACCAGCGAGGCGCCGTCCGGCGGGGCGTCGCCGCCCGGCGTCTCCCGCCACAGGCCGGAGGCGAGGAAGCGGACGGCGTGCGTCCCCTTCAGCTCCGTCCACTCGAACCCCTCGGCGAAGGTCTGGCCGGTCGGCTCGGCCAGCCGGAAGCGCATGGCGGCGAGCAGGACGATCTCCTGCATCACCCGGTGGTCGGCCTGTCCACCTTGCGTCATGCGCCCGTCGATCAGGAACAGCAGGTCGCCGTCCTTCACCGTCAGCAGCCGGTGCAGGCGCAAGGCCCCGTTGTAGCGCCCGGCGGCGAGCGCGTCGCCCATCATGCCGGTCGGCGAAGGAGCCTGGCGGAAATCCAGCTCGCGGTAACCCTGGGAGCGCATCCAGGCGCGCAGCCAGTCCGCCCCATGCATCTCACGCGGCAGGAAGGCGGCCCAGACCACCAGTTCCACCCCCTCCGCAGCCCCCGGCGCGCCGGGCTCGCCCGGATGAAAGCGGGCCAGCGGGACGAGGGGAGCCTCCGGGCCGGGCGCGGCGGTGGCCGTCCGTTCGACCGCCCAGCCCCGCGGCAGGGCGATGGAGAAGCCGGTGCCCGCCGGCAGGCCGTCGCGGACCAGGACGTCCAGATAGGTTGCTTCGATCACCGGTCGCGGCGACAGCGGCGCCGTCAGCAGGGTCGGCAGTCTGGGGTCCATGCTCTACTCTCCCGTCGCGAGGCCGGCCGGACTCATGGCCCGGCGCTCCGTTCCCGGCCGGTGTAGCGGGGGCCGACGCTGAGGTCCACATCGGCCTTCAGGCCCAGCAGGGCCGCGGCCTCGCCCGCCAGCCCCATATGGTAGCGGCCGGTCTCCAGATCCTTGAAGGCATGGGCGGACGCCCCGGCCCCGACCGAACCGGCGGAGGCACCACCCTTGCCGCGCAGGCTGATCGTGTAGTCGGTGAAGGGGATCGGGATGTTGATCTCGCCCTTCAGGTCGCCGGATGCCGCCGCCGCACCGGCCTTGGCGCCCAGCGCAATGCCGGCCCGCCGCCCGTCGGAGCCGATCAGCCCGTCGGCCTTGGCCTCGGCCTGCATCAGCGAATATTCGCCGCCGCCCTCGGCCCAGGGGTTGTTCTTGTCGGTGCCGGCGAACAGCGTGCCTTCCTGCGAGACCATCACCGCCTTAGCGGAGGCGGTGCCGCCGATGCCGTGGACGATGCCGCCGGCGGCCTTCGCCTCGGCGGTCAAATTCTCCATCTTGTGGGAGCCGCCGACATAGCGGCTCCCGAGATGGCCGGCATGTTCCATCTTCACCATGCCGACGCCGACCTCGCCCTTGGCCTGCCCCAGCACGCCCTGGCGCTTGGCCTCGCCGTCGGCCATGGCGTAGAGGGCGCTGACATTGTCGTCGCCGCCCGCCCGCTTCAGGAAGAGCGGCTTCTTCGGGCACGGGGCGACCGGTGCGCCGGGCGGCGCGGGCGCCGCCGTCTGGGCGGCCGCCTGTCCGGCGCGGGCCGCGGCGGGGGCTGCCGGCGGGGCCGGCGGCGGCGCCACCACCAGCCGCTGGCCCGACGCGATCATGTTGGGGTTGGAGATGCCGTTCAGCCGCTGCAGCTCGGCCACGGTGGTGCCGTTGCGCCGGGCGATGGCGGACAGCGTCTCGCCGCGCTGGACGGTATGGACGGTCATCGCGCACCGCCGCGGGTTGCCGCCGTGGCCGCCGTTAGGGCGGCGGTGATCTGGTCGAGCCGCGCGTCGGCGTCGCCCGGTCCTTCCAACAGGGTGCCGAGCCACGCGAACTCCTCCCGCCGGGCGTGGTCCGCCGGGAAGGCCGCGAGGATGTGGACGTAACGGGTGATCTGCCGCTCGGTCTCCATGCCGTGGGCGGGAGCGGCGGCGAGCGCCGCCTCGATCCGGGCGGCGACCTCGCCGGCCGGGATCTCGGGCGCTTCCCGCGCCATCATCGCCGCGGCGGCGGCGCGCAGGCGGTCATGGAAGGCGTCGGCGCGCGCGGCGTGGAGCTGCCCCTGCTGGCGGTCGGAGATGCGCAGCATGGCTCAGCGTTCTCCCGGCCACAGGATGCCGGTCCAGACCAGCAGTGCTGCGACGCCGCCGGCGATCAGGAACAGCGCCATCAGGGTGAAGCCGGCGGTCTGCGCCTGATCCAGCGCGCGGTCGCGCAGGATGGCCTCGGCGATGGTGCCCTTGGCCTCGATCCGGGTGAAGAGGGCGCGCAGGCGGCCGATGAAACCGGTAACGAGCGCCGGGGCCGCGAGGCCGAGCATGCCGCCGCCCAACCCGACGAACAGCGTCTTGTAGGCCCGGCCGGCGAGGTCGCGGTTGCCGCCGAACAGCGGCAGCGTGCGCTCTCCCAAGATGGAAAGGCCGATCAGGGTCAGGAGGACGACGAACGCCGCGAGGAGCAGGCGTCCTTCGGTGGAGGACGGAAGCGGATCCATGACCCTTTGGAAGCCTTTGGCCGGTCGGGGTGAAAACGGGCAAGCGGGAGCTTCACAAAAGCAACCGCGCCTGTCCACTCCGTTCACCGTCCATACCATTCACCATTGCAGCGCCGTCAGGCGGGAACGATGGCCGACGGCATGGCGAGGGCCTGGTAGCTGTCGCGCTGCTCGGTCAGGCTCAGCAGCAGGTCGGTCAGGCTGTCGCGGGCGAAGCTGTCGGTGGTCGCCGCCAGCTTGCGGCGCACGACGCCGATGAACTCCTCCAGCACTTCCAGATGCAGGGTGGCGGAGGCGAGGACGTCCTTGGCGATGGGGGCGGCGATGGGGGCGGTCATGGTGGCGGTCTTTCGCGCAAAAGGGAGCGGAGGGGAAGCGGCAGGATCAGGCGGCGAGCGCGGTGACGGGCTGAACAGTCGCGAGCACGGCGCGGTAGGTTTCGCGCTGCTCGGTCAGGCCCGACAGCAGGTCGGTCAGGCTGTCGCGGGTGAATTCGCTGTCGGCGCCGTTCAGCTTCGACTGGGCGATGGCGATGAATTCATCGACAACATCCAGGTGCAGGGCGGCGGAATTGAAGATGTCGGCGGCGCAATCGGTCTTTGACATGGCGGCGATCCCTGTATTCGTGGCGTGGGCTTTTGCCCGTTCTGATGAGCTTATTGAGCCATCCGGCCAGTTAACGAGGTGTTAAGATCACCAATTGGTCCCAGGTCGATTGGTGATTACCACTTCCAAGAAAAACGCAACTAAACGCCGGTTCGCGATTTGGCGGTAGTGTTACTTCTTTTGATTGGAGGGGGTGGAAAACGCGGCCGTCCGCCGCTCAGCGCGCGCTGAGCATGCAGGTGCGGTCGGACGGCATGGGCAGGACCACCGGCTTGCCGTCGGCCCTGGTGCCGCGCACCTCGCGTCCGGCCGGTTTGCCGCCGCCGGCGGGCCGATCGACGATTTCGGGGTCGGATACCTGTCCGGCGACGGTCCATTGCCGGGTCTGCGGGTCCTGGCAGCGCAGCTCGTACCGGCCCTTCATCGGCTCGGCGGCGGCCGGGGATACGGCCGTGGCTGCAAGGACGCCGGCCAACAGCAGGGCGGCCATTGGAACGGAAAGGGCGAAGCGGGTCATCGGGCTTTTCCTCAACTGGCTGTGTCCGGGGAGTGGGGGCGGGACAGCGCCCGGGCGATGTCGGCCTGCCAGACCATGCTGACCAGCGCGATCTGGGTCAGCAGGTGCATCTCGCCGCGGCCGATGGCCTCCAGCAGTTCCGCCTGCGTCAGGAGCAGGATCTCGGTGTCCTCCAGGTCGTCGGAGATCCCGGCGGCGATCGGATCGGCGACCGGGCGGCAGCCGGTGGCGTGGAACATGTGCGACCAGGCCCCGCCCTGGTTGGCGTTGACGATGTAGGCGCCGAGGTCGGTCCAGCTCTCCGCCTCCATCCCCGTCTCCTCCATCAGCTCGCGCTTGGCCGCGGCCAGCGGTTCCTCGTCCGGCGACAGGTGGCCGCCGGGGAAGACCAGCCCGACCTTGCGCGGGCCGTGGCGGTACTGCCGGTAGGTGACGATCCGCCCGTCCGCCGTCTCGGCGAAGATGCAGGCGAAGGAGGGCTGGTCGAACTGGTAATAGTCGTCGATCCGCCGCCCGTCCGGCAGCTCCACCGTCTCCACCCGCACCTTCAGGAAGGGATCGGCATCGAGCAGCTCGCGGCTGCCCAGCACGGTCCAGGGGCGATGGAGGCGGTAGGGGCGGTGTCCGGGCATGAAAGGACCTGTGCTGCGATGGGGGCGTTCCGCGGCGGCGTGATCGCCGGGGGACAGGGCTACCAGCAGCCGTCCGCCCTCGTCCAGTCCCTCTCAGGGGGAGGGGTGAAAGGCTGCGGACACAATGCAGAAATGAATATCTTTTGGAGCTTGGTAACTTTTCGTTCGTGCCGCGCGGAAAATCTCCAATAGGAAGAAATTGTCAAAAATCGCCCGCCAATGGCGTGTAAAATGAAACAAGATGTGATCAGTTTCTATAGGGCATCTATTTTCATTGAGCCGCTTCGGCAAAATGCTTATCGGTTCATGATCCATTTCCATCAAGTTCCATGCAGACCGAAGTCAATTCCCCCATTCCGCGTCTGATCCATCAGACCTGGAAGACCCGTGACGTCCCTCCCCAGTTCCAGGCCCTTCAGCGCAGCTGGAGCGCGTGCAATCCCGGCTTCGCCTACCGGTTCTGGACCGACGAGGACATCGGGCGCTTCGTGGCGGAAGAGCATCCGGGATTGCTGCCGGTCTTTCAGGGCTATGCCGATCCGATCGCGCGCATCGATCTGGCGCGCTACCTGATCCTGCGCCGCTTCGGCGGGGTCTATGCCGACCTCGACTTCGAATGCCTGCGTCCGATCGACGGGCTGCTGGAGGGCCGGAGCTTCGTCGTCGGGCTGGAGCCGGAGGAGCATGGCCGGCTGGCCAAGGCGGCGGAGCGCGGGCTGCCGCGGATTCTCTGCCCGTCCTTCCTCGCCTCAGTGCCCGGCCATCCCTTCTGGGATCATCTGCTGTCCCGGCTGGTCGAGGCGCGGCACTGCGGCGACGTGCTGGACGCCACCGGCCCCTTCCTGCTGACCCGCGCCCACGCCGCCTATGAGGGGGCTCGGTATGGGGATGGCCCGGCGGCGGTGACGGTGCTGCCGCCGCAACTGCTCTACCCCGTCACCAAGGACGATTGCTGGAGCGGCCGTCTGTTCGATCTCGCCTTCTGGGAGCGGGCGACGCGCGACGCCTATGCCGTCCATTATTGGGAGGGGACATGGTTCCGCGGCGCGGCAGGGCGCGTCGCCGGCCCCGACGCCGGATTGCCCCGGCAGGTCGCGGCGGTGGTGACCGACGGGCGGCCGGAAGGCGAGCGCCCGACCGTGGCGAAGGCGGAGGAGCGGCCGCTGATCTCCTGCCTGATGGTCACCCGGGGGCGGAGCGGCCTGCCGAGGTTCGCCATCGAGGGATTCGCGCGCCAGACCTATCCGAACCGCGAACTGGTCGTCGTCTGCGACAGCCCGGCGCTGCCGCAGGACGACCCGCTGGACCGCGCCATCCGCGACGCCGCCTGCCCGAACATCCGCCTGATCCGGGTGGAGGCCGGCGGTTTGACGCTGGGCGAGCTGCGCAACATCGCCGTCGACCGGGCGGCCGGCCGCTATGTCTGCCAGTGGGACGACGACGACCTCTACGATCCCTGCCGGCTGGAGATGCAGCAGCGCGTGCTGGCCGCCGCCGGCGCCCAGGCCTGCCTGCTCGGCCGCTGGATGATCTGGTGGCCGGCGGAGAACCGGCTGGCGGTGTCCTGCGAACGGGATTGGGAAGGCTCGCTGCTGTGCGAGAAGGCGGTGATGCCCCGCTACCCCGCCCTTCGCCGCGGCGAGGACACGCCGGTGGTCGAGCAGCTGCGCCGCAGCGCCCGCGTCGTCCGCATGGACCTGCCGCGGCTCTACACCTACGTCGTCCATGGCGGCAACACCTTCACCGCCCCCCATTTCGAGGTTCACTGGCAGACCGCCGCCGCCCGCTTCGACGGCGACCGCTGCCGCGCGGTGCTGGAGGAGATGGGCAAGCGCCTGCCGGTGGAGGCCTGGCGCCGGGCCGTCACCGCCCCTGCCCCCGCCCCCGCCACCGCCGCGGCGCGGCAGGACAGCGTGCTGGTGCTCACCCCGGTGAAGGATGCCGCCGCCCATCTGCCGCGCTACCTGGAACTGCTCGGCCGGCTCGACCATGACCCGTCCCGCCTGTCGCTGGGCTTTCTGGAGGGGGACAGCCGCGACGGGACCCACGACTGGCTGGCCGGACGGCTGCCGGAGCTGCGGCAGCGCTACCGCCGGGTGACCCTGCTGCGCCATGACCACGGATTCCGGCCCGACGGCCCGCGCTGGGCGCCGGCGATCCAGCGGCGGCGGCGGGAGGTGCTGGCGCGTGCGCGCAACCGGCTGCTGTCCGGCGCGCTGGAGGACGAGGACTGGGTGCTGTGGCTCGACGCCGATCTGGTCGATTACCCGCCGGACCTGCTGGCGCGCCTGCTCGCCGCCGGGCGCGACATCGTCGTCCCCCATTGCGTCCTGCCCGACGGGCGGACCTTCGACCTCAACAGCTTCCGCCTGGAGGGGAGGACGGTGGGGGAGGAGGACCCGCGCCATCTGGCCGACGGCATCTTCCAGCCGCCGCGCGGGGCCGGGCGGCGCTATCTGGGCGATTTTGCCGGCGAGGAGGCCGTGCGGCTGGACGGGGTGGGCGGCACGGCCTTGCTGGTGCGTGCGGACCTTCACCGGGAGGGGCTGTGTTTCCCGCCCTACAGCCATCGCGGCTACATCGAGACCGAAGGGCTGGCGGTGATGGCGGGCGACATGGGCGTCACCGCCTGGGGCCTGCCGGACCTGCGTGTCGTCCATGCCGACCACTGACAGGCGAAGCATCATGTCGACCATCGAGCGTTCCGTCACCGGCGGTCCGGAGATCGCGGCCAGCATCGTCATCTGCACCCATCGGCGGCCGGAGCTGCTCGGCGCCTGCCTGGACAGCCTGATCGGGCAGCGGGTGGGCGGCGGTTCTCCGGATCCCGCCAATGGTGTTCGAGGGGCCCACGAGATCCTGGTGATCGACAACTCCGCCCTGGCGGAGGGACGGCCGGTCGTCGAGAGCCGGCAAGCGGCCTTCGCCCTGCGGGGCGTGCCGTTGCGCCATATCCTGGAGGTCCGGCCCGGCGTCGGCTTCGCCCGCAACCGCGGCGTGGCCGAGGCGGCGGGGGCGCTGATCGCCTTCATCGACGACGACGAGCGGGCCTGCGACGGGTGGCTGGAGCGGCTGCTGGAGCCGTTCCACCGGCTGGGCGATGCCGTCGACATCGTGGCCGGCGAGGTCGAGCCGGATTTCGGGGACGTACCCAGGCCGGACTGGCTGACCGACACCATGCTGCATCTCTTCTCGTGCCGTTGGGGGTGGGACAGCGAAGCCCGCTTCCTGCGCGAGGCGGAATGGTTCGGTGAAGGGAACTGCGCCTTCCGCAAGCGGCTGATGGACGGGCGCTCCTTCCCGACCGATCTGGGGCGCAAAGGAGACGGGCTGCTGGCGAACGAAGGCATGGTCTTCATGGAGATGCGCGGTGCGGGAGCCGCCGTCTACTATGTGCCGGCCGCCACGGTGTCCCACGTCATCCATCCGGACCGGCTGAACCGACGCTGGCTGATGCGGCGGATGTTCAATCAGGGGGTCTCCAACCGCCTGATGCAGCGCCGATCAGGACAGGCGGAACAGCGCTGCGACTTCAACGTCAATCTGGCCGATCTGGCCGCCATCGACGTCGACACCCTGGAAGGCGAGGGCCTGTGGGCGATGATCCGGCTGTATTACGAACTCGGCTACGCCTCGGCTCTGGCCATGAACTGAAGCGGCCGGGCTCCGGTGCCGTTATGCTGCCGGGGCACGTCGTCATCGTCCGCACCGTTGCCTTCGGCGCAGGAACGGACGGTCCTTTCAGGAAGCAGGGAGGCAGGGGAAAGCCGATGGCCATGACCGGAGTCGAACACCGCGTGCTGTACCGCGACCCGCGTTTCTACGCCTCATTTCCGTCGCTGACGGCGGGGCGGGACGGTTCGGTGCTGCTCGCCTTCCGGCGGGCGCGCGACCATCGCTGGCTGCGCGGGGCTGCGTTCCGGGCGGGAGAGGCCGGCTTCAACCATGTCGACCATCTCGATTCCCGTTCGCAGACCATCCTGCTGCGGCTCGGCCCCGATGCGGAACCGCTGGGGGAGGAAACCGCCCTGCCCGCCGACCCGCAGGCGGCCGACCAGGACGCCAGCCTGCTCACCTTGCGCGACGGCCGCATCCTGCTGACCGGCTTCCGCTGGTATCCGGTGCCGGCGGCCGAGGGAGAGGCGCTGCGCGCGCTGGGATTCGGCCTGGCGGGAAGCCCGCAGAAGACCGGCGACCTCTACCTGTTCTGGGGCGGCTACAGCCGGCACAGCGACGACGGCGGGCACAGCTGGACCCCGCACCGCGACCTGCCCCCCTGCCCGGCCATCCCGACATCGTGCCGGGCCAGCGGCCCTTCCATGGCGGTGCGGTGCGCGGCCGGGCGGTGGAGGCGCCGGACGGCACCATCCTGCAGACCGGCTACACCCACCACCCCTCCACCGGCACCTATGCCAGCCATCTCTTCGCCTCCACCGACCGGGGGGAGAGCTGGGTGCATCGGGCGATCATCGCCCTCGATCCCGAGGCCAAGGCCGGCTTCTGCGAGACGGCGCTGCATCTGGACGCCGACGGCGTGCTGCACGCCTTCCACCGCACCACCGGGCTGGACGACCATCTGGCGACCTCGCGCTCGACCGACCTGGGCCACAGCTGGGAGCCGTGGCGGCGCCATGCGGTGGTCGGCCATCCCCATGACGCCTGCCCGCTGCCGGACGGACGCCTGCTGCTGGTCGGCGGCTACCGCCATGCCCCCTACGGCGTGCGCGCCCGCCTCTACGACCCGCGCCGCCAGCAGCCGGACGAGGTGCCGGAGCTGGTGCTGCGCGACGACGGGCCGGCGCCGGACCTGGGCTATCCCTGGGCGGCGGCGCTGCCGGACGGCCGCGCCATGGTCGCCTATTACATCTGCGACGCCACCGGCTCGCGCGGGATCGAGGCGACGCTGTTCCGGCCGTGACCGGTGCTTGCACCCTGCGACCCGCTGTGCCCTGGACCGGCCGGCGGGGTGCGGGCTACCCTTCGGCCCCATGGAAAGCGCCCTCCCCTTCGTCGCCGCCAAGGCCGTCTCCGGCATCGACCCCGCCGCCTACCACGACCCGGAGATCTTCCGGGCGGAGGAGGAGCGGGTCTTCCGCCATGCCTGGGTCTTCGCCGGCTTCACCGACGAACTTGCCCGGCCCAACGACTATCTGACCCGGCGGATCGGCGGGCTGGACGTGCTGGTGCAGAATTTCGACGGGGAGCTGCGGGGCTTCCGCAACGTCTGCACCCACCGCTTCGCCATGATCCACCGGGCGCCGCGCGGCAACGGCATGCTGCGCTGCGGCTATCACGGCTGGACCTTCGACCGCGACGGCGTGCCCTACGGCATCCCCGGCAACGAGGCGAATTTCGGCCTGGACCGGGAGGGCCGCTGCGGCCGTGCCCTGACGCCGGTGGCGGTGGCGGTGTGCGGCCGCTTCGTCTTCCTGCGGGTGGCGGCGGAGGGGCCGGGTCTCGACGACTGGCTGGGCGTCTATGGCGACGTGCTGCGCCATGCCTCGGAGATCTTCGCCCGTCCCTTCGACGACCGGTCGATGGAGTGGGCCGCCAACTGGAAGATGGGGGTGGAGAGCGTTCTGGAGGTCTACCACGCCGACCTCACCCACCCGACGACCTTCCGCAAGCTGGTGAAGGGTGATTGGCGCTGTGATTACGACGGCGCCCACTCCCGCGGCGTGACCGGCGTGTCGGACCGGAGTGCGCGTTGGTGGGACGGCGTGTCGGAGCGGCTGGGCTTCCGCCCCAGCCCGATCCTGCGGGAATACGACCACCTGCACATCTTCCCCAACCTTGAGATCGGCTTCACCCGCGGTGCTGTGATGAGCGTCCAGACCTACGACCCGCTCGGCCCCGACCGCTGCAGGCTGGACCTCCGCCTGTTCCTGGCCGACCCCGACGGCGATGCCGGAAAGGGCGGTCCCGCCGCCCGGCGTCTGATCGAGGAGGGTGCCTGCGACCTCAACGTCGCCCTGCTGCGCGAGGACCAGGAGGCGTCGGAACTGGCCTTCCGGGGCTGCCGCCAGACGGATCGCCCTGCCCTGCTCGGCCTGAACGAGGAGCGCATCCAGCAGTTCCACGCGGTGTGGCAGGGGATGATGGAGGGCTGACGCGTTACGGCTGCTTTGCGGCCGGCTGGATGGTCTTGAACAGCCGTGCGTCGAAAGGAACGTCCTGGACATCGGTGAGCCGAAGTTTCCCCGCATCCGGGTGCAGCGGGTTGAGCAGGATATTGTGCACGTCGGGCATGATGGCGCTCGGCACCCGCAGCAGGGCCGATTGGCTGTTCGCCAGCCATGTATCGCCGACGGCGCGCGTCGCCTCCGTCCGCTCCCGCCAGTCGGAGGGCAGCGGTGGCGTATCCAAGGGCAGCAGCCCGTCCTCCACTACGATGGTCAGCAGGCGGTAGCGATCCGGCAAGGCGGCGGGCGAGGCGATTTCCTGATGGACCAGAATCTCGATCAGGGCGCCGGGGGGCGATTCGGCGAGATAGACGATGGGGCGTCCGCGATTGTGCCAGCGGGCGCCGGCGCGCAGGCCACCGACACCTTGCAGATCGGCATGGTTGCTGATCCGCCAGAGCCTCACGCGAAATAGCCCTCGTCGATCTGGATCAGGGCTTCTTCCACCAGACGGGCGCCGATGTCGGTATCGATCAGGGCGATGGCTGCCTCACCGTCGAAACGGCTGCGGGGGGTATGGAGCCAGGACAGCGCTTTGTCCCGGTTGCCGAACACCGCCTGGGCCAGGGCGACGATGCTGGCGGCGCGGTAGGCGCGCTCGCTCTCCTCCAAGGACAGCGCCTCCCCCTTCTGCCGACGGTGTTCCAGCGTGCGGCGGGGGATGATGCGGCCGAGTGTCCGCGCATCGAGCCCGGCGGCCTGCAGGGCGCCGACGGCTTGGGGAGACAGTCGGCGCCGCACCACCCGCAGCACATCAAGATCGTCGGCAGGTGGATGGTCCAGACCCAGGAGATCTGCAGCAAGCATCCGTTGGCGCTCTGCCAGAGCCGCCGGAGCCGGCGGGATCGCAGGCGAAGCGAAATTCTGCATGGCGGCTTCCCTTTGCGCAAATTGCCATGATCAATCTGGCATTTTGCGCAAAGGGGATCAAGCCCCCTCACATCCACTCCCGCCCGTCCATGTCCTGGTAGATGCGGAAGCGGTCGCGCACGGCCAGCCAGTCCTCGGCCAGCATTTCGAAGATGTGCAGGTCGATCTCCTGCCCGTCCTTCACCACCTGGCGCTTCAGCACGCCGACCGGGCGGTAGCCGATCATTGGCTGGCCTTTCAGCAAGCGGGGGCTGTTGGTGCCCAGGATGTGGTTCACCACCTTGCGCAGCCCCATGGTGAAGAAGACGTGGTTCAGCATGTAGGCGAAGTTCAGCGGAGCGGCTCCCATCCGCCCTGCCCGCTCGCCCATCAGCACGCCGACGGTGGCGATCTTCCAAGCGGGCTCGGTCACGGTGATGGAGACATGGCCGGCCGGCACGCCGTCGACGCAGAGGATGCGGTGGACATAGTCGTCGCGCTCCTTGCAGCGCCGCAGCCACGCTTTCTGCCGCTCCACGTCGTAGGGTACGGTCGTCAGCATCTGGCCGGCGATGTCGGGCCGGGTGCGCCAGTCGAGCAGCAGTTGGGCATGCTCCTCCGTCGGTTCGATGAAGCTCAGCGCGCCGCTCACGCCGTTTCTCCCGCCGGGGTTTCTCCCAGCTGCCGCAGCATCGCCTGATGGAAGTCGAGGATGCGGCGTTCGCGCCGGCCGTAGATGCCGGTGATGTGGGGAAGATCGGCGATGCCGGGCCGGCCCTGCTGCACCGCCTCGCAGACCGGGCGGTCCTCGGCGATCACGGTGCTGGCGGACTCGATCAGGTAGGCGGCGGTGGAGCGGTGGAAGGCCTGTTCGCGCGCCGTCTCCAGCCGGGTGGTGGGCAGGAACAGCTGCCACTGCAGGACCGAGGCGTCGGCGGTGACGGGATCGACCCGGTGCGGGATCACCGTGGCGCCGTAGAAGGTCGCCAGATAGAAGTTCGGGAAGATGAAGGTGTGGCGGTAGACGGGCTCGTCGGCAAAGCGGCGCATGCGCAGCTTGGCGTCCAGCTTCGCCCACCAGCCGGCGGTGCCGTCGGCCAGCAGCCAGCGGGAATCGCTGTTGGCGCCATGGCGTTCGGTGACGAGGCCGTTCTGCCAGTCGGGATGGACCGCGGGGTGGATGGTGTCGGGATGGACGGTCGAGCCGTGGAAATCGTCCATCGTGTTCTCGACCAGCGCCTTCCAGTTGGCCTGGAACGCGATGCCGACCGGTGGCTGCGGGTTCAGGCAGTTGGCCGACATCATCGCCAGCCGCTCGCCATAGGGCGCCAGATGCTGGGACAGGGTCGGCCCACCCTCTTGCGCCACGCGGGCGAAGACCAGGGTGCCGCAGCGGTCGATCTGCAGGGGCTGAACCTTCTCCCCGTCGCGGCAGACGCCGTCCATGGCCTCGCCGCCCATCGCCCCGCCGCGGCGCTGCAGTTCGAAGCGCAGCCCGGCCATCTCGGCGGTCAGGACGTTCGTGTCGTCGAACACGCCCATATAGAGCCAGCAGCGGCCGAAGACCCGCTCGCGCTCCCGGGCGAAGGCCTCCTCGGTCCAGAAATGGCTGTGGGGCAGGAAGGCGCCGGTCTCGGGGACGATGCTGTGGATGGGATGCGCGCTCATGCCGGCAGCTCCGCATCGGCGGTGGCGGGATAAAGGGTGACGGTGCGGGAGAAGCGCTGGTCGGCGCCGATTGGTGCGGCGCTGTGCAGCACAAGCGCACGGTCGGGCGCCAAGGCGATGCGCAGGTTGGCGGTCTCGATGCGCTCCCAATCGCCCTTCGGCTCCACCGTGTCGCCGCGCCGGGGGAAGGCGTCGGACAGGGCGGCCAGCCGGGCGAACAGGTCGCTTCCCAGATCCTCCTCCAGCGACGGGCCGTCCGTGGCCACCCGGACGAAGACCAGCCGGCCGCAGCGGGCCAGCGAGGCCGGGTGCAGGGCCAGCCGCCGGCGCCCCTCGGCCTCCAGCTGGAAGTCGGTCGGGTTGAAGGGCAGCCCCGCCGGCACGCCGTCGGCGTCGAAGCTCCAGCCGTGATAGGGGCAGCGCAGCGGGCCGCAGCCGGACGGCTCGCCATGGATCACGGCGAAGCGGTGGGTGCAGACGTTGCGGAAGGCGACCACCCGTCCCTTGATGTTCTGCGCCACCAGCGGCACCGCCCCCACCCGCGTGGTGACGAAGGCGTTGGGGGTGGCGAGGTCATCCTCCATGCAGAGGTGGAACCAGCGGCTTTCGGGGCGGGTTTCGGGGGAATCGTTCTGCATCGCGGGCCTCAGGCGGTGCGGCCGCCGTCCACCGTGACGATGGACCCGGTCATCCAGCGGCTGGTGTCGGCGAGCAGATAGGCGATCATGTGGGCGATGTCGTCGGGGTGGCCGAAACCCAGCGGCTGCAGCGTGCGCAGATGCTCGTACTGCTCGGCGGTCAGCTTCTGCTTGCCGCGCTCGATCAGCTCGGTCTCGACGATGGAGGGGACGACGCAGTTGACGCGGATGCCGTCGCTCAGCAGCTCCACCGCCAGTCCCTTGGTGGCGGCGATGATGCCGCCCTTGCTGGCGGCATAGACGACGTTGCCCGGCGAGGCCGCCGTCGCCGCGGTGGAGGAGATCAGCGCGATGGCCGCCCGCTCGGCATGGCAGCCCTTCTGCCGCAGCCCGCGGGCGAGTGCCAACGCGCTGCCCAGATTGGCCCGCATCACCTCGTCGAAGAAGGCGGCGGAGAAGATGCGGATCGGCCGCAGCGTCTGGATGCCGGCGCAGTGCGCGATGCCGTCGAAGGCGGCATCGTCGGCGCACAGCCCCTTCACCCAGCCCGGCACCGCTTCCAGATCCGATAGGTCGAAGGGGGCGATGGCATGGCCGTCGCCCTCCAGCTTGTCGGCTGTCCCGGCCAGCCGTTCCTCGTCGCGGCCGTTCAACACCAGCCTTGCGCCCAGCTTCGCCAGAACCACCGCCGTCGCCCGGCCGATCCCGGCCGACGCCCCGGTCACCAGGATGCGGCGGCCGGTCAGGTCCATGGGGTTGTAGGCGGCTGTCATGGCGGGAGAATCCTGGTTGGTGACGTATCGGGTGCGGACCATAGCACAGGCGTGTTCCGCCTCCGGCTGCGGCTTTTTCGATGGGCGGCGGATGGGGCTTGGCTGGGGATGCTCTGCGCCTTAATCGTCCGCAATCAAGGATCCGGAAACCAATCCGGCGCCACTCTGCGCTATGGTGTGGGCTATGGTGCCGGCCACCGATTTCCGAAGAGGCCCCCGCCGGGCCGTGAACACGCGAAGGACAGGACAGCCATGAAAGCCATCATCGACGGCATCCGGATCGCCGGTCTGCGCGCGGTGGTGCCGCCCCAGCGCCATTCCTTCGTCGAGGATCCCGGCCTGTTCACGGTGGAGGAGATGAAGAAGCTGGCCGCCACCATCGGCGTCCAGGAACGCCGCGTGCTGCCGCCGCCCTATTGCGCGTCGGACCTCTGCCTCGCCGCGGCGGAAGGGCTGATGGCGCAGCTGGGCTGGGACCCGGCGACGGTGGAGGTGCTGGTCTTCGTCTCGCAGGACGCCGATTACGTGCTGCCGGCGACCGCCTGCATCATGCAGCACAGGCTGGGGCTGCCGACCAGTGCGGCGGCCTTCGACGTGCCGCTGGGCTGCTCGGGCTATGTCTACGGCCTGTGGATCGCGGCGAAGCTGCTGGGCGGGTCGACGGCCAAACGGGCGCTGGTGCTGTGCGGCGACAACCCGACCCGCCACCTGCACCCGGAGGACCGGGCCACCCTGCCGCTGTTCGGCGATGCCGGATCGGCCACCGCGCTGGAGGTCGACGCGGCGGCCCCGCCGATTCCGGTGGTCATCGGCACCGACGGTTCCGGCGCACCGCACATCTTCGTCAAGGCCGGCGGCAAGCGCCATTGCCTGATCCCGCCGGTCGGCACCGCCGGACGGATCGCCGACGAGGCGGAGGCGGCGCAGCTGGAGCGCGATTCCCGCCTGACGCTGAACGGGGCGGAGGTGTTCTCCTTCACCCTGCGCGCCGTGCCGCCGCTGCTGCGCGAGGCGATGGAGCATGCCGGCACCGACGTCGAGGGCATCGACCGCTTCGTCCTGCACCAGGCCAACGCCTTCATGCTGGAGCATCTGCGCAAGCGCATCAAGGCGCCGGCGGAGAAGTTCATCATCGACATGCATGGCTTCGGCAACACCAGCTCCGCCTCCATCCCGCTGGCGATCTGCCACAGCATGGGGAGCCAGCTGGCGGCCGGGCCGGTGAAGACGCTGATGGCCGGCTTCGGGGTGGGCTGGTCCTGGGGTGCCATGGTGGCGGAGCTGGGAGCGATGCCGGAGCCGCAGGTGGTGGATTTGCCCGAGGGCTACCCGGTGCTGGCGGTGTAAAGGGCGGCTGGCTTGCTGCAGTCCAGTTTCCGGCATGTTAAATTAATGATTGGTTTACAATAATGGGCGTTTCCTGTCCGGTATGGCAATCTCCTTGGCTTGGGTGTCGCGATGACGTCGATCCGTCAAAGGCAACCTCAAGGTTATGTACTTCCTAGCGCATCAGCAGGAACTTCTTCTTTCTGGAAAATCTAATAACTACGGATGCCTGGGTGAGGTCATGATCATCAGCAGGACGCCTTTTCGAATTTCTTTCTTTGGTGGTGGGACTGACTACCCAGCGTGGTATAGCAATCACGGTGGCCGCGTCATTTCGACAACAATCGATAAATATTGTTATATTACATGCCGTAATTTGCCGCCTTTTTTCGACATCCGACATCGCGTTGTGTGGTCACATATCGAAGGTGTTCATTCCATTCATGAGATCCTTCATCCGGCGGTTCGGGAAGGACTGAAGTTCCTGGGATTTACCGACAATGCGGGAGTGGAGATTCATCATCAAGGCGACCTCCCGGCCCGAACCGGAATGGGGTCGAGTTCTTCCTTTGCGGTGGGGTTGATCCTGGCGCTCAAGGCTTTGCGCGGCGAGAGCATCGATCGCTGCGAGCTTGCGCGTCTGGCAATCGCATTGGAGCAGGAGCGGCTTGGCGATACGGTCGGGTCGCAAGACCAGATCGCGGCCGCTTACGGCGGCCTGAACACCATCGACTTTGCGACCGACGGGAGTTTTTCCGTCACGCCGCTTGCCATTCAGCCCTCCGTCCGTACCGGGCTGGAGCGGTCCCTGATGCTGTTCTACACGGGGTTATGCCGTTCCGCATCCAAGGTTGCAGCCGATGTCGTGGCCAATATTCCGGACCGTACCCTGGAACTTCACCGCATGCGGGCCCTGGTCGATGAGGCCGAGCAGTGCCTGATCCAGGGCGACACCGATGGCTTCGGCGCGCTTATGGATACGACCTGGCGCCTGAAGCGGCGACTGAGTCCTCTGGTCAGCAACTCCAACATCGATCTCATCTATGACCGGGCGAAGTCGGCGGGAGCGGTCGGCGGCAAGCTGCTGGGGGCCGGAACCTCCGGCTTCATGCTGTTCTACGTCCCCCCTGACCGACAGGAGGACGTGTGCGGCGAGTTGCGTGAACTGCTTCATGTGCCATTCCGCCTGGAGAATACGGGAGCAACCCTGCTCACCGGCTTGACTCATGAAGAGAGCTCTCCTCCGAGCATGCTGGAGCTTGCAAGCCTGACGGCATGAACCGGCTCTCACAGCACAGTGGAATGCGTTCCATCATATGAACGGGAAATGAAAATGCTGAAGGTTCAGGACACGGAACTCGATGACGTCAAGCTCATCTCTCCACCAACAAATTTCGAGGATTTCCGTGGAGAGTATGTAGAGATCTATAACGAAGAGATCTATAAATCTGCAGGGATATCCTATTCATTCTTCCAAGACGATATATCCGTCTCTTCGCAGAATGTTCTGCGAGGAATACATGGAGATAACAAGACGGCAAAGCTAGTTTCCTGCCTGCACGGGAAATTCTATCTGGTCGTCGTCAACAATATCCCGGACTCCCCGCAATACCGCCGTTGGACTGCGTTTACGCTGTCGGAGAAAAACCGGCTCCAGGTCTTGATTCCCCCTGGGTTCGGTAACGGCCATGTGGTTCTGTCGGAAACGGCGATGTTCCACTACAAGCAGACCACCTCATATGACCGCGCGAGCCAATTTACCTTGATGTGGAACGATCCGGGGCTTGGGATCTGGTGGCCGATCAAGAACCCCATCCTGTCCCGCCGTGACGAAGGGCTGGACTGAGAGCCGGACCGGCGGGCCGAAGCCGTCGAGCCGCTTCGGCTCCAAGCGGCTCCGCCTTGCGCTCCGGAGAAGGATTTTCTGAAAGGCGGATGGGACTTCCATGGCAGTTCTGGACAGGCGGAGCACCAAGGCCGGAACATTGGAGTGGCTTCGTGGACGGCTGAGGTCGGCCTACATCCTGCCCCAGCTTGATTTTACCCTTCGGGCCTGGCGCCTCGCCGGCAATCGCCTGCCAAGTGCGGTTGAAAAGGAGCTGGCGCACCCGCCATGGAACCATGCCCCGCTCATCGTCCGCAGCAGTGCCGTTGGAGAGGATCAGAACGAGCAATCCAATGCCGGACGCTATCTGTCCCTTGCTGGCGTCCGTGGACGGGATGCCGTGGAGACGGCCGCCTCCAGCGTCATCGCTTCTTACGGCGATGGCGACCCTGACGACGAGGTGCTGATCCAGCCCATGCTGGAAGACGTCGCCATGAGCGGCGTGGCGTTTTCCTGGGATCCCAACACCGGCGCCCCCTATCGGATCGTCAACTACGATCCTGTGACCGGCCGGACGGATTCGGTTACGGCCGGCGATGGCCGTATGCTGGAAACCTTCGTGTGCGTCCGCAACTCCCCGACGCAGCCCGAAGATCAAGGCTCGCCCGGATCCTCGGCTTGATGGACGAACTCGAAACGGTGATGGGCAACGATGCCCTCGACGTCGAGTTCGCATTCGACCATGGCGGCCAGCTCTATCTGTTCCAGGCGCGCCCGCTGGTGGTGCGGCGGACCATGGTGGATGCCCAAGCCGCCCATATGGCGCATCTGCAGGCCATTGCGCACAAGCTGGAAGGCGGGATGCGCCCGCACCCTTTCCTGAATGGACGCACCACCGTCTATGGGGTGATGCCCGACTGGAACCCGGCGGAGATCATCGGCATCAGGCCCAGGCCGCTGGCCTTGTCGCTCTACCGGAACATCGTCACCGATTCCGTCTGGGCCTATCAACGCGATAACTATGGGTACAAGAACCTTCGAAGCTTTCCTTTGATGCTTCATTTCTTCGGCTTGCCGTACATTGATGTTCGGGTAAGCTTTAACTCCTTTCTGCCAAAGGATATCGGAACCGATATGGCAGAGAGGTTGATAAATCATTACATAAACTGTCTGCTTGAAGCGCCCAGCCTTCACGACAAGGTGGAATTCAAGATCATATTTTCATGTTACTCCCTCGATATTGACGAACGGCTTCGGCAGCTTGAGAAATATGGCTTCACCCCGGAAGATTGCGGGACGTTGCGCGACAGCCTGAGGCGGCTGACCAACAGCATCATCGGCAGCGAAACCGGCCTGTGGCGACAGGATCTGGAGCGGCTCGACATCCTGCTCGAGCGTCGTCCGGCCATCCTATCCGGCGACCTTGACCCGGTTTCCCGGATCTATTGGCTTCTGGAAGACTGCAAGCGCTATGGGACCCTGCCGTTTGCAGGACTGGCGCGTGCCGGCTTCATTGCCGTGCAGTTGCTGCATTCCCTGGTCACCATCGGCGTTCTGTCCGATGGCGAGGTGTCTGCCTTCATGGAGGGGCTGAACACCGTCGGTTCCCGCCTGAGCCGGGATTTGGCAGAGCTTCCGCAGGAGGCGTTCCAGGCGAAATACGGCCATCTGCGGCCCGGGACCTACGACATCCTGTCTCCGCGTTATGACGAGGCCATGGAAAGCTATTTCGACGCATCCCGCCCGACCCGCGCCGATGGCGCCCGCCCTGCGGGGTTTGCGCTGTCCCTGATGCAGATGTCGGAGATCAAGCGCCTGCTGGCCGTCCACGGGCTGGACCATGACGTGGTCGGCTTGTTCGAATTTCTGAAAGCCGCGATCGAAGGCCGCGAATATGCGAAATTCGTCTTCACCCGGAATTTGAGCGACGCGATTTCCCTGGTCCGCGATCTTGGCGAGCAGCATGGCTTTTCTGCGGACGACATGTCCTATTTCAACATCGAGGCCATTGCCGAGATGCAGGCGTCCTGCACGCCGGTCCGCGACGTGATCACCCGCAGCGTCGAATCCGGACGTGCCCAGTTCGCAGCCGGTTCCAACATCCTGCTGCCGCCCTTGATCACCAGGCCGGATCAGGTGTGGATGCATCATGTGCCGCGCACCGAACCGAACTTCATCACCGCCAAATCGGCCATCGGGCCGGTCTGCAACGATCCTGCGACCGGTGATCTTGCCGGGACCATTGTCTTCATTCCCAGCGCCGATCCCGGTTTCGACTGGCTCTTCTCGCGCGGGATCGCCGGCTTCGTCACGGCCTATGGCGGAATGAACTCCCACATGGCGATCCGGGCCGGTGAACTCGGACTGCCGGCGGTGATCGGGGCCGGGGACAAATTGTTCCGGCGCTGGTCCCAGGTGCGCAAGGTTCGGTTGGATTGCGGCGCCCGGCGGGTGGATCTGCTGTAACCTGCGGAGAAGTGGCTTGGCGATTGTTGTATGAGGACGATGGTCATGTATGACAGCACCGATCCGGCCGATGATATCGCCGTGAACCGGACCATTGGCTGCCGGCGGATTCACATTGGCCCGCGTCATCTCGCCCGGGCGGAGACCATCGACTATTATTTCGGCGGAGCGTTCCGTCTGCGCGATAATCTGGCGATGTCCGCTGACGAGCATCGGCGGATCGTCGCCCTGCTCGGACTGGTGCAGCGTGCCATCGACGAGAGTGGTCCCTTCATCGAATCCGAAGGGTTGCCGCGCGATGTCTTCGAGCCCCAAAACCAATGGACGATCATGCTCCAGGATGGAGGGATCAACAGATCAATCTATCTGCCATTCCGCGAACCGGGTGAGGCATCCGTCGGCTCCACGATGCGGCCACGGGACGCCTACAACAACCTCAACTGGACGCGTATCCTCTCGCCTTTTTCCGGCTATTACCTTGCCTATCTCGACCGCCTGGACCAGGGCGGGCTGTTTTCACAGCCCTATCCTCACGATGTCCTGGACCGGATCTGGTCCGACGTTCTGCCCGACGACCTGCCGGATGTCATGGAGCACCATCTCGATCACCATCAGCGTCTGGCTCATGTGCCGGAGCAGCATTTCCTCGCGATCCGGAACATGCCGTCCGATCTGGTCGTCGGGGCGTTGCCGCGAGGGGGTGAGGTCGGGCTGATGATCGATGGGCGCGTCGTCAACCCCGACACCCTGCGGGTACAGGGGCGGATCAACGCCATGTATTCCGGGGGCTTGATCGGCTTTCTGCGGGAAAAGGCCGAGAGGACCGGACAGCGGATCCGGGTGTTGGAAATCGGCCCCGGCCATGGAGCATTGGCGCGGGTGCTGAGCGGGATCTTTCGGGGCCGGATCGAGTACATGATGGTGGATCTGCCGCCGATGATTCATTACGCGGCCGTCTATCTGTCGCTGGCGGGCATCGACGTCGATGTCGCCGTTCCCGGACGGCTACCGGACAATGGGGCCTCGCACTGGTTGGTTCCGAATTACCTGCTGCCACATCTGGCCGATGATCTTCCCACCTTCGATCTGGTGATCAACACCATGTCGATGAACGAGATGTCCGCGGCGCAGGTCCACTACTACGCCGTCCTGATCCGCCGACTCCTTGCACCGGATGGAGTGTTCTACGAAGAGAATGCCGTCGGTCTGGGGGCCCATGTCGATTGCCGAGACGAGTTCCAGAAGTTGTTCCCGTTTCGCCGGCACATCCGGTCCTACCATGTGGCTGCCGGCCTGGGACAGCCGTTCGTCTGGTCGGCCAATTACATTCCCCGGATTTTCGACCGATGGGACTGGTCGTTGCCGTGACGCGGTCGCAACCGGCAAGAGATTTGGAAAGCCAAAAGGCTTGTGCGCCGCTTATCCCGGCGCCATAACCACCGGATCGGTATCCGGTGCCGGCCCGGCTGCAGCTATGGATGCGGGGCCGTCCTTTGTTGAGGAGCGAAGGCGATGGCGCCAGCGACGAACGGTCCAGCCTTGAACGCAGAGATGGTGGATGCCTGGCGCCAACGCATCCGCGTCCACACCCTGGCCGCCTATCAGTATGAAATGGGCGTGGCCATCGAACGCACCGGCGATGTCGCGACAGCCGAGGGATTCTATCGGCGAGCCATCGAGATCCGGCCCGACTATCTGGAGGCCCATTTCCGCCTGTGGTCGATGCTGGACCGACTGGAACAGCCGCAGGCGGATGCCGTGCGTCGCCAAGCTTGCACCGTCGATCCCGATTTCGCATCCAAGGGATGCTGTCTGGCTGCCGCTGCCCTGATCGCCGCCGGACAGGTTCGCGGTGCGGACGAACTGGTCGAACAGGCATTAAGGCTCGCCCCGCAGGATGGTGCGGTTCAGGCGATTGCCGGCATCCTGGCGGTCCTGGAGCCCGATGGCCCTGTCTCCGGGACTGACGGATGGCGTGTCGCGGACATCGGCGCCTGGGCGCTGGACGCCGTCCGCGACGCGTGCGCCGGGGCGATTCTGGCTATGGAGGCGGCCCCACCGGCGCAAATCCTGCGGCTGTCCGAACAGGCGGAGGCCCTGTGCCCGGAGGACAGCCGGATATTGCGGATTCTGGGCGATGCCCGATATGCCGCGGGCGACCTTGGCGGCGCGGTTGCTTTGCTTGGGCGGGCGGCCAGCGTGGATCCAGAGCGGACCTCAATCTTGGCCCGCTACGGTTTCCTGCTGCAAGTCAAGGGCGATGTGGCAGGGTCGCTTGCCGTGCTGGAAAAGGCGATAGCCCTGCCGGATGCGGCCCAGATGGACGGCATCTACAGCCACTACTCCAACGCACTGTTTGCGGCGATGCGTCTGGAGGACGCGGAAGTCCTGCTCAGATCGGCTTCTGCGGAAAAGAAGACCGCCGAATTGCGTAACCAGTTGGGTATTGCGCTGCTGGCGCTGGATCGCCTGGATGAGGCGGCGGCCAGTCTGCGGCTGGCGATGTCCGATCCCTCCGCCGCCTTCTGGAGTGCAGCCAACCTGTCTCTTGTGATGCTGAAGGCGGGGAATGCCGAGGCGGCGCTCGATGCCGCCCGCCAGGCGGCCAGTCTGTCGGGCTCCGTCGATTCCTGGTTGGTCACCTATGAAGGTCTGGCGCTTCAGCAGGCTGGACGCCTGGAGGAAGCCCTGGATCTCCAGCGCAAGGCGGTAGCGCGCCTGCCCGAAAGCGGATGGGTGCTGACCAATCTCGCCCTTGCCCTGCAGGGGGTGGGGAAGACCGAGGAGGCGCTGGAGGCCCATCGCCAGGCAATCGCCGTGCATGGCGTCTGGCTGCCGTTCCAGGCCAGGCAGCGGCCGGCCTGGGCACAGTCGATGCTGCGCGACGCCTATCGGTCCCTGGGCAGCGCCATAGCCTTCTGACGCTGCCCGTCATCCTGCCTGTTTACCAGGGGGAGGCCGGCAACTCTCCGGCGGCGATCATGGCATGGTAGAGCGCCAGATCGGCTTCGTTGTCGACCTCGCCCCAGGGGCCTTCGACCGGAACGCCATGGATGGCCTCCCCGCACCAGCAGGCGGGACAGCAGCGAGGTCATGTCCAGCCTGTCGCGTTCGGCGTCCGGGAGGCCAGCCAGCAGCGATGCGACCGCCGCCCAGCCGGCGGGGCTGAAATGCAGCAGGCCCATATATTGCCCCTGCACTTCCTCCATGGTCGCGGGCCGGCTGCCGATGCTCTCCAGCCGGCCTTGCGCGTCGATGCGGAAGGTTTCGGCATCCGACAGCGGATCGGCGAAACGGCGGGACCACAGGGCCGCCCAGTGCGGATCGTAGGCGATGGTCAGGTCGTGGGGCGACCCTGCCAGCGTCCGGGCGGCGGCGCCCGGATAGAAGATGTCGGAATAGCTGACGATGCAGCGCTCCGCCTCCAGCCATTGCGCGGCACAGGCCAGCGACATCACCATGTTGGTGGAGTTCCAGCGTGGATTGTCGAAGGTCTTCAGGCCACGCCCGTCCAGCTTTTCCGCCTGCCAGCCGCGCACGATGGCGATGTCTTCGACCCCCTGGCTCAGGGCATGGATCTGCCAGTCGAGAAGGGGCCGGCCCGCCAGTTCGACCAGACATTTCGGCCGCTCGGCGGTGGCGCCGCCCATGCGGCTGCCGCGGCCCGCGGCGAGGATGATTGCCTTCATGGCGTCGCTCCGAAGAAGTTCTTGAAGAATTCGATGTCGAGAGGATCGAAAGGCTCCTCGCGTTCGGGGTGCCACATTAATCCGGCGATGGGCAGGCTGCGATGCCGCACCGCCTCGGCCGTCCCGTCGACAGCTGCCGTCACCTCCAGGGCGCCGGCCGTCGCCGGTGCGACCATGGCGGCAGCGGCGCCATAGCCGTGATAGCTGTTCACCGTCCGCGACCGCCCCTGAAAGGTCAGGGGGTGCCGGATGGCGACATGCCCGGCGACCGGGGCCGGCACCGCGCCGAAATGAGCGAGGATCATCTGAAGCCCCCGGCAAACTCCCAGGACCGGCATGCCCCATGTCGCCAGATCCAGCAGGGCGGCTTCCGTCGCATCGCGCTCGGGGGCGTCGCCGCCCAGAACGGCCAGATCGTTGCCGCCCGTCAGCAGGATGCCCCGCAGCCCGAGCGCTCGGACCGATTCCAGGGCCAGGGCCGGATCGTTGGGCAGCGGCACGCCGACGATGCCGCTGGCGGCCAGGAAGGGGTGCCAACGCTGGTCGAGGGCATCGCGGCGCTCCCCATGCCGGGGGTCGATCTGCACGCGCTGGGTCACGCCGACCGCAAAGGCGGACGGCTCAGCCGACGAAGCTGAAGTCATAGCCGAACTGCCCATAAACCTCGTCCAGTCCATAAATCCGGCGCAGCCGTCGGAACTCCGCCTGTTCGAACGGACTCCAGGCCGCGAACTGGTCGCGCGCATCCGCCGGCCGTTCAAGCCCCAGGGTCGGGGTGCGGCGGCCCTTGTTCAGGTTTTCAGGCGTATAGACACGCTCCAGCAACTGCTGATCCGCGACAATACGGCCACAGGAAATGCGATGGAGCAGATGGGCGAAATATTCCGGTTCCGTCTTCAGACGTTCCAGAAGAATTCGGCCGATGTCCGGATGCTGGCGAATTTCACCGGCCCAGACTTGGTTCTGCCTGCCCTGGCGGAAGACGTGAAGGGCCGCCCGCGCCCGCGGCTCGGAGAAATCGATTCCGTATTCACGCTCGAGTTTCCGGCACAGCACTGAATTCTGCATGATGAAGGAGTCGATCGCCGGTGCGAGTGCCGGCAAATGGTAATGAATGGTGGCGCGGATCGCCGATTCAGTGCGCGGAACGGGATGACGGATCAGGTCCAGCGCGGCGACCGCCCGCCCGTCGAACAGGGTGGGATCGGCACGGAAGGACTGGAACAGAGGACCGATCATCAGGCCGTGAATGTTCCCCACCACCTTGACGGCCGGATCGAGGGCGGCCAGTTCGATCAGCTCCTCTAAAACGATTCTGGGGAAGAGAGCGGGATCCCTGCCAGCGGCCGGTACCAGAGCCTGCAACTCGGAAGGCAGAAAGACACGCCCTTCCGGATGGACGCCATGCCGTAGAATCCGCCGCGCTGAAGCAGGATCGATGGCACGGTAGTTCCGGTTGACATCATAATATGTGAAGCACTCCAGAGGATGATCGGCGCCGACGGTCACCAGCATGCCCGGATGCAGATTCATCGATGCCGCCAGCCAAATGGCGCCGGCATGGCCCCAGGAGGTGATCAGAAAATTTGACAGGGGGGATGATTGCGCCGCCGATGCGCGGCCGAAATAGAAAAGCGGACGGGTGACGACCCGCTCGTCTTCCGCCTGCAGCACGCCGGCAGAGCCAAGGGAAACTCCAGAAGGGCGCTCGGCGTCGGCATAGGCATTCAGGTGCCGGCGGGAGGCGAGGACCGGATCGGGAAAGATCAGGTCCAGCGGCTGTCGGGACGGTGCGAACACGGCCTCCAGGATCCCGGACGTCCGATCGCCGGCGCTCTTCGTGCCGGTTGCGCCCGTATCGCGGATAAGGCGGTGGCAGGCCTCCAGCGCCAGGGAGAGGTCCGCCCGGTCCGGATTCAGGACATGGGCTTGCCGCATGGCCATCAGCGCATCCGCCCAATTGCCGAGGGATGCATGTGCCAATCCCAGGGCGATAAAGCTGGAGGCCTGGATCGGATCGGCCCGGCATGCCTGTGCCGCCGCCTCCGCAGCTTCCGCCGGTTTCCAGGAGAGGCGCAGCGCGGTGCTGAGATCGGTAAGCAGAGTGCCGCGGACATCGGGCGCGGCCCTCCCCGCCCCATCGCTCTGGGCAAGGGTGCGGAGATGCCGAAGCGCCTGCTCCGTCCGTCCGGTCGCCAGCAGAAGGGCCGCGCGGTTGCGATGGATCGACACATCGTCCGGAGCGGAGGCGCAAGCCTGCGAGAAGCTTTCCGCGGCCTGATCGATCCTGCCGTCGAGCGCCTGGAAGACCCCCAGCTGATCGAGCCAGGCCGGAACCGCTCCATAGCGGGAAACCCCTTCCAGCAGAAGCTCTTCTCCGCGCCGGCTTTCCCCGAAATGACGGTGCAGGCGGGCGGCCAGCAGGCGGGGAATGGCCTGTCCGCCGGCCTTCTCCATCCAGTCGAGATGAAAGTCGCGCCATTCAGGAAGGCGGTCGGCCAGCAGAGCGACCCGGAACAGGGTCAGCCAGGAGTAGGAATGCGACGGATCGCGTTCGAGGATGCTCTCGAACGCGGCGATCGCATCGTCGAGACGGCCTTCCGCTTCGGCCAGCCGTGCCATCTGGGCCGGAGCCTCGAGATCGGAGGGATCGAGCACGCATGCACGCGCCAGGGAGCGGACCGCAGCACCATGATCATTCGAAGCCCGCAAGGCGGTCCCATGATGGCGATAGGGCTCGGCCAAACCCGGTCTATCGACGATGGCGCATCGAAGATGCCGGATCGCCTCGGGCAGTCGTCCCCCCGCCTGAAGCAGACGTCTGCCCTCAACCAGAAAATCCGGCTCCGCCCTCTGCACTTGATCCATGGCCGTTCACGCCGTCCGCAGGGGAGCGATCCAGATGCGGGTCGTATAGGGAACGTCGATCTCGGAAAGCCCCCTGTCGAGCAGCAGGGAGCCGATGGCGTCGACGACCGCCGCGTGCCGGTCGCCGGCCTGGCGGGCCAGTGTGGCATGCGATCTCCAGGCATCGATCCAGTCCTCCACGGTGACGCGGTGACGGACCGGCTCCTCGATCAGGGTGACGCCACCGAACAGCCCGCTCCGGTCGATCACGGCGGTCTGGTCTTCCCGCCTCACCCCATAATCGTAATTCGGGATGTGGCTGCGGATCAGCGCCTCGACCTCCGCCTGCAGCGGGTCGTCCAGGTCGCGATGGTTCCACATGCAGGCGAACCAGGCCCCGGCCTTGCCGATGCGGGCCGTCTCGTTCAAAGCCTTGGGCCGGTCGGTGACGTTGAAGGAGGAGCCGAAGGTGATCAGATCGAAGGCATGGTTGGGCCGCCCGGTCGCCTCGCCGACGCCTTCGTACCAGGACACGGCCGGAAAGCCGGTGGTCCGCTCCGCTCCCAATGCCCGCATGGCGTCGTTGGGTTCGACCGCATCGACGGTCAGCCCGCGCTCCAGCAGCGGGATGGTCAGATGTCCGACTCCGGCACCGATGTCGCACGCCATGGCTCCCGCCGTCACACCGGCAATCTCCAGCATCCGGTCGATGCCGCGCGGCGCGTAATCCGGACGGTTCAGATAAGGCCGGGCCAGGGAGGAATAGTTCCACTCAACTTTCATGTTGTTCATTCCGCTTTTGATTGTTCTGGGGTTTGATCGCTTCGGCGAATGGAACGGGGGCCGTAAAAATCCTTCTCCATTGCGGCTAAGATAACTGAAACCGCATCCTCCGGCGACTGGCCGCCATGGTTTTCGATGACGAGGTCGGGTGCTTCCGGCATTTCCGCCGCGATGTCGACCCCGACCAGTCCGCCTGCGTCCGAGGCGCCGTAAAGCCCCTTGGAATCCCGGCGGCGCAACTCCTCGATGGGAACCCGCAGGTAGATTTCCCGGTAACCTGGCATGGTGTCGCGGTTCCATCGCCGGACGGAGTGGAACATCGACACCGTGGCGCAGACCACTCCGATGCCCTGGCCGGAGATTTCCGCGCACAGCCGGCCGTAATAGAAGGCGATCTTCTCCCGCTCTTCGCGCTCGTAACCGCCCGGCCAGGGCAACATGGCCCGCATCCGGTCACCGTCGAGCATGATCCAGCTTCCGCCCCGCAGGCGCAGGCGTTCGGTCAGCAGGCCGGCAATCGTGGTCTTGCCGGCCCCCGACAGGCCGGTGATCCACAAGACCGGCGCCGGCCCGGCAACGGACGGCATCATGACGGCAGCCTGCCCAGCATATCGCGGTAGGCCGCCTCCAGCTTGCGGGCGAAGCGTTCGGAATCGCTGAAGCCGTGCTCGACCATCATGTCGCGCAGGCGGGTGCGGTACGCCGCCAGCCGTTCCGGTGCCGCGGCGAGTTCCGCCGCCAGCCGGACGTAATCGTCCGGCGTGTCGGCGACCAGATCCGCGCAGCCGGACGCTTCCAGGATCGACGACCCGTAGCAGGATGCGAAGGTGGAACCGCGCAGCGTGACCACCGGCACTCCCTGATGGAGGGATTCGGCGATGGTGTTGCCGCCGCAATAGGGGAAGCTGTCCAGGCTGATGTCGACGCGGGCGTAATCGGCCATGATCTCCAGCCGGTCGCCTCCGGCTTCCAGCATCAGCCGGTCGGGGCCGATGCCGTTGCGGGCGAAGAGGTCGGCCAGGAAGCGCCGGTTGTCCATCCAGGACAGGCTGGCGTTGCGCAGCAGCAGACGCGACTGCGGCACGGCCCGCAGCAGACGCGACCACAGCGCGATCAGGTCGGCATTGAACTTGGAGCCGCTGCCGAAACAGCCGAAGGTCACCTGCCCCGATGCAAGGACGGGTGGCTGGGCCGCCGCCGCCGGCGCATCGGACCCCCGATAGTCGAAGCAGAAGAAGCAGCCGTCGATGCGATAGATGCGCTCCGTGAAATAGGGGTCGAGCCAGGAGGGGGCGGACCTTGCGTCGGCGATGCAATAGTCGAAGGCGTCGACCCCGCAGGTTCCCGTATGGTTGATGTAGGAAATCTGCACGGGCGCCACGCGCGCACCCATCGCCCGATAGCGGTGGCCGGCGCTGAAGCCGGTCAGTTCCAACGCCACGTCGATGCCGTCGCGGCGCAGCAGGGCGACGAACTCCTCGTCCGTCAGGTGATCGACAAGACGGACGGTGACCCCGGCCGCCGCGAGGTCGGGCGGCTCGATCCCTGCGGTATAACAATGGATTTCGAACTGCGCCGGATCATGGTGGAGGACGAAGGGGACCACCTGGAACTGGAAGTAGCTTGCGGTCGCGAACGGGCAGATATAGGCGACCTTGATCCGCTTTCCGTCGGGACCCCGTTTCAGCGGCGGCAGGTTCCGCTCATCCAGGGGGCGATGGCGGACATGGCGGTCGGCCCAGTCGAGCTGGGCGTCGAGAAGGTCGCGGTTGGTCGCGGCGGGGGACTTCAGCAGGATCTGAACGGCCAGGGAGTCGGCGGTTTCGTCGAACGCAGGGCGCGCCTTCTTGAGGATGTGGACGGCTTCCTCCACCTGGCCACGCATCTCGTAGAGTGCGGCGATCTCTTTGTGGACCCCGGCGCCCGCAGGCGGCAGATCGATGGGAATCGCCTCGTCCCGGCGCAACGGAATCCCCAGTTCCCGGACATCCTCTCCCACCGACAGGGCGTGGTTGTAGAACAGCGCATACTGCCGGACGATGCACTCTTCCCAGAAGCCATAGAGGTTCTTCACCGGGCCGAAGAAGCCGTCCAGCGAGAAGAAATGGGACAGCACCTCAATGCGGCGGAAAAGATGGAAGCGGATGTGGCGCGCGACGTTGCTGAGCTGCTGCGGATACAGAGCGTATTTGGAAAAACGGAACGGTTGGTGGGTGATGGTGTGCCGGGTCGCCAGACGCATCCACAGTTCGAACTCGACGACGTCCTGATTCCAGTCTTCCTCGTGCAGGCCGATCTCCTCAAGCGCGCGGCGCGAGAAGAAGGTCGATGAGAAATAAGGGCAATAGCTGCCGAACAGGTAGCCCGCGAGGCTGAACGGTCCGCCGGTGAAGACCCCGGTGAAGCGGCCATCGCGACCGGTGGTATAGGCGTCCCCCGTGACGACCCCGGTGCCGGGAGTACGCTGGAAAGCGCGGACCGCCTCGGCGATGGCGTCGGGCAGCAGCTCCTCGTCGGCCATGCAGGTCGCGATGATGTCGCCGCGGCAGCGCCGCAGCCCGCGAAGCAGGCCGATGGCGGCGTTTCCGTCGACCTCCGACACCAGATGGATGCGCCCGTTCCAGCCCGGACGGCCGCGGTATTCCTCGATCAGGGCCTGCGTGCCGTCGGTGGAGGCGCCGTCCTGGATGATGTATTCGATGTTGGGATAGGTCTGGCGCAGCACGCTTTCGATGGAACGCCGCACCATGGCCGCGGCATTCCGGCAGACCAGCACCACCGAGACCAGCGGCATGTCCGGCAACGGCTCCGCCGGGGTCAGAACCGGAGCCGGAGCGTGGCGCCCGTCCGGCAGGGCGAGGGAACTGGCGTCGAAGCACCGCAGGAAGCCCTGTTCCCGCAGGACGGCGCGCAAGGTCGCGCCGCCGGGCATGGGATCGACCACCACGGCGGATGGGTCGGCCTCCGTCAGGAAGCGCTGCAGCGGATAGACGACGCAGCTTCCCATCGCAACGGCTGGAGCGTCGTCGGGCAGGGACGGGTCGATGTAGCCGGCCAGGACCGATCGGCCGCTCTGGGTCGCCAGCATGGCGATCTGCCGGGCGCGCTGGTGGGTGCCGACGACATAGAGCGGCGCGCCCTGGGCAAAGTCGTTCAGCGCCAGCATCGTCGCCGCCCAGCCGCCGCGCTGCTTGAAATGCGGGCTGGCGAGAAGCGACGAGACCAGTTCCTGCGGATGGTAGCCGGTGGCGGAGCGGAGCGCTTCGGCCAGGTCGGGGCGGGCGACGTCCTTCTGCCGGGCGGCGATGACGGAATAGGCGTTGTAGATGTGGCGGCAGCCTGCGTCGCGCAGTGTGGCTGCGATTTCCGGCCAGAACTGGCTGGCGACCACCACCGTCCGGTCGGCCGCGCCCTCCGCCAGGGCCTGTGCCGGCGACAGCACCGGCAATCCTTCGAGCGGTTCGGTACGGAAGCTGTCGATGAAGCCGGCGATGGTCCATCCGCCCTGCTTGCGCATCGCGTCGAAAACGATGCGGCCCCCTTGCCCCCCGCCGAAGATGTGGACGGGGCGATCGACCGGAATTTCGTCGATCCGATGAACCTGTCTGATCATTGCGGGCGCCATCGTTATTGGGCTTGATAGGAGGCTGGGAATTGCAGGCCGAAGGGGGCGAAGCCTATCGCCAAGTGGTTAAAATTTGTGAATTTGATGGCTCCCGCCAGGGAGGTGCTGCGGACATAACCAAGCCTGACGGAAAGCCTTGCCGCCGCCGGAGCTATTGTATACCCATGTGATTGCAGACCTTCGCGGGAGCTGTCTTCCCGTCAGAACGGGAAATGTAGACAGGAAGAACAATGGCTAAACGAGCGCTCATTACTGGGTTTACTGGTATGGTCGGTTCTCATCTGGCCGATTACCTGCTCGCGGAAACCGATTGGGAAATCTTCGGGATGTGCCGCTGGCGCAGCCCGCTCGACAACATCCGCCATCTGATCCCGCGGATCGATGCGGGAGACCGCATCTTCATGCTGGACGGCGACCTGACCGACTTCCCCTCCCTGGCCGAGGCGGTCGAGCGGTCGCGCCCGGATTACGTCTTTCATCTGGCTGCCCAGAGCTATCCCAAGACCAGCTTTTCGGCGCCGCTGCAGACGCTGGACGTCAACATCACCGGAACCGCCCGCCTGCTTGAGGCCATTCGCCGCACCGCGGGCATCGACCCGGTCATCCATGTCTGCGCCTCGTCGGAGGTGTTCGGGCGGGTGTCCGCGGACAAGCTGCCCATCGACGAGGAATGCTCGTTCCATCCCGCCTCCCCCTATGCGATCTCGAAGGTCGGTACGGACCTGATAGGGCGCTATTACGGCGAAGCCTATGGGATGAAGACCGTCACCACCCGCATGTTCACCCACACCGGCCCGCGCCGGGGCGACGTCTTCGCTGAGTCCACCTTCGCCAAGCAGATCGCCCTGATCGAAGATGGCCGGCTGCCCCCCGTCATCAAGGTCGGCAATCTGGCCTCCATGCGCACCTGGGCCGATGTCCGCGATGCCGTGCGCGCCTATTACCTGCTGGTCACCGTCAACCCCGTGCCCGGCGAATATTACAACATCGGAGGCAGCTACAGCTGTACGGTGGGGGATATGCTTCGCCATCTGCTGTCGCTGTCGACCCGGACCGACATCACCATCGAACAGGACCCGCAGCGCATGCGTCCGGTGGACGCCGACCTCCAGGTGCCGGATACACTGAAATTCAGCCGGCACACCGGGTGGAAGCCCGAGATTCCCTTCGAAAAGACCATGGCCGATCTGCTTGAATATTGGCGTGAACGGATCGCGGGCGGCCATGTCTACCCTCAGCGGTAAGTCCACTGCGGCAATGCTCCCCTTGTCCCGGCTGGCATCCCGGCTGTCCGGCCATCGCGTGTTCGTCGCCGGTGCCACCGGCATGGTCGGAACGGCGATCGTGCGCGCCCTGCTCGCCGCCGATCCGGAGGTCGAGGTCGTCGGGGTCGGACGCAGCACCCCGCCCGGCATCTCCTCTCCCCGCGTTACCCATGTCGGCGCCGACCTGACCCGGCGCGAGGAGTGCCGCAGGGCCGTCGCCGGCTGCGACTGGGCGGTGCTGGCCGCCGCGGAAACCGGTGGAGCGGCACAGGCGCGGCGCGAGCCATGGCGCCAGGTCACCGACAACGTGGTCATGGACAGCCTGCTGCTGGAGGCACTTCATGACGCCGGCGTGCGCCGCGTCGTCTATATCGGGTCGGCTTCGGCGTATCAGCCCTTCGATGGACTGATACGCGAAGACCGGATGGCCTGGGACGCCGATCCGCACCCGGCCTATCTCGGTGTCGGCTGGGCCAAGCGCTACATCGAGAAGCAATGCCAGTTCTGGCAGAGGCAGACGGGGATGGCGACGGTGGTGGTGCGGGCGGCCAACGTCTACGGCCCGCGCGCCCGTTTCGATCCGGAGAACTCCAATGTGGTGGCGGCGCTGGTGCGCAAAGCCGTCGACCATATGGATCCTTTCGAATATTGGGGCAGCCTGGACGTCGCCCGCGACATCATCCATGCCGACGATTTCGCCCGCGCCATCCTGCATCTCCTGGTCTGCGACGAGGCGTCGGGAGAAACCTTCAACGTCGGCAGCGGGCGCCCGACGACGGTGGAAGAGATCATGACCCATGCCTTGCGCGCTGCCGGCCATCGGCCGCGCGCATTCCGGCAGCTGGGAGAGGCGCCGACGACGATTCCGTTCCGCGGACTCGACTGCACCAAAATTGAACGCCTGACCGGTTGGGTGCCGGAGATTTCCGTCGAAGAGGGAATCCGGCAGACTGTGAACTGGTGGCGCGACAACAAGGAAGTTTGGAAGCGATGAAGACAGAAAAGCACGACGCCATCGTCCTTTCCAGCAACGACGAGAAGGCATCCCAGAAGGCGTTCACCGAGCTTTTGAAGAATACGCCAATCCCCGACGACGAAATTCTTCCAAACCTTGGCCTTTTCCTGACATCGAAGGCGCTGTCTCGCGTTTTGTTTTTCAACGAAATTTACAAGAAGATCGTCAACACGCATGGCGTGGTTATGGAGTGCGGGGTGCGCTGGGGGCAGACCCTGTCGCTCCTTTCGGCTCTGCGCGGCATTTACGAACCTTTTAACCGTCACCGCAAGATCATCGGCTTCGACACCTTCGCCGGGTTCGTCGGCATGAACGAGAAGGACGGCAGCAACTGCAAATGCTCCGACGGCTCGTTCTCGGTCAGCGAGGGGTATGAGGAAACGCTTTCCAACATCCTGCAACTTCAGGAAGCGCTGAACCCGATCGGTCATCTGAAGAAGTTCGAACTGGTCAAAGGAGATGCGAGCCAGACCATCCCGGAGTATCTGAAGCAGCATCCGGAAACGATCATCTCTCTCGCCATCTTCGATTTCGACATCTATGCCCCCACCAAGGCCGCTCTCGAGGCCATGCGGCCGCATTTCTGCCGTGGCAGCGTTCTGGTGTTCGATGAACTGTGCGATGACATTTTCCCCGGTGAAACCGTGGCGCTGCGCGAAGTCTTCGGATTGAACGACCTCCGCATCGAACGGCTGCCCACCACGGCGCGGGTTTCGTATGTGGTCTTGTAACGGTGTGCAGCCGTACTCCCGGACCGGGATCGAGGAGAGGACGAGGATGAGACGGGACGCCTTGAGCATCCGGCGCAATATTCTGGACATCGCCCATTCCAGCGGACATGGGCATATCCCGACCTGCTTTTCCGTTGTCGAATGCCTGCTAGCCGTCTACGGCGTCATGCGCCACGACCCGGCCCGGCCCGACTGGGACGGGCGCGACCGCTTCGTCCTCAGCAAGGGGCATGCGGCGCTCGGCCTGTATTGCGTGATGTCGGAACTGGGGTATTTCCCCATCGACGGCGTCCGCCGCTTCGGCCTGCACGAATCCTCGTTCGGGTGTCACGCCGACCGTTACAAGGTACCGGGTGTGGAAGCGTCGACGGGGTCGCTGGGCCACGGCATCGGGCTGGCCGCCGGCATGGCGCTGGGCCTGAAGATCGCCGGCTCCGACCGTCGCGTCTTCACCCTGATCGGCGACGGCGAGTCCAACGAGGGGTCGGTCTGGGAAGCGGTGATGGTGGCCGCACACCAGGAACTGGACAATCTGACCGTCATCTACGACGCCAACCAGTCCCAGGTCCGCTGTCTGCCGATTCCCAACCCGGGCGAACGTCTGGCGTCCTTCGGCTGCGACGTGGTCGAGGTCGACGGGCACGATGTCGATGCCCTGCAGGCCGCCCTGGCTCCGCGGCCGGGCAAGGTCAATGCGGTCATCGCCCATACCCGCAAAGGCTGGGGATGCCGGACCCTGGTGGACAACATGCATGAGTGGCATCGCAAGTCCCCCGATCAGGAAACCCTGGACAAGCTGATGGAGGAACTGGATGCGTGGACGGTTTAAGAACGTCGTCACCGCCCTGGCGCAGGAAGACGAAAAGGTCGCGGTGATCCTGGGTGACGTCAGCGTCTACCAGTTCATCCGCTTTAAGGAACAGTTCCCCAATCGCCTCTACAACATGGGGATTTGCGAGAACACGCTGATCAGCGTGGCGGCGGGGATGGCGGCCACCGGCTTCCGGCCCTTTGTCCACACGATCGCGCCCTTCCTGACCGACCGCAGCGTCGAGCAGATCAAGCTCGACATGTGCTACAACGGTTTCGGCGGCAACATCGTGACTTGCGGGGCGTCCTTCGACTATGCCTGGGATGGGGCGACGCACCACACCCACATCGACCTTGCGACCCTGCGGATGCTGCCCGACACGGAGGTGCTGCAGCCGGGTTCGGAGGACGAGCTGGAGTCCCTGCTGCGCAGCCAGTATGCCAACGGCAAGACCACCTATTTCCGCCTGTCCGATCATCCGCACACGCTGAAGACCGAAACGGCGTTCGGCAAGGGGACGGTCCTCAAGGACGTCGGGGCCGGGGTGACGGTGATGACGGCCGGGCCGCTGCTTCCCAATGTTCTGGAAGCGGTGCAGGATCTTCCCATCAACCTGGCCTATTTCCACACCATCAAGCCGATCGACCGCGCCGTCGTCGAACGCTTCCGTCACACCCGCATTCTCGTGGTGCATGACGCCTTCGGCCTGCGCGAGGCGATCAACGAGGTACCGGGCCTGTGGACCGCCTATCACGGGCTGCCGGACATCTTCTGCGGCTGGTACGGCACGGTGCACGACATCCGCGCCAAGCTGGCTCTCGATCCTCCCGGCATCCGCCGGGCGGTCGAAGGCATGATGGCCGGCCTTCCCTCCTGAGACAGAGCGGCGGCAACAGGAACATCACCATGGACAGCCTGACCTTCGGTCCCGACGATTTCATCCGATGCTTCGGCGCTTCGCGCGAGGAGCGTTCCGTGATCGCCGCGGCTGCGGCCGACTTCGATTTCCGCTACCGCCGCCTGTCCCAAACGGAACGTGACGAGGTCGTTCTCGGCATCCTCGACCGGCTGGACGGCTTTACCAGGGTGGGGGAACATCGCAGCGACGTGTGGGAGCGCTGCTGGTCGGATGCCAAGCAGGCCTTCATCGATGCCGACGGCAACCTGGATGCGCTCAATCCCGTGTTCATGGGGGCGCATCCGGTGATCCGGCTGGAGGGGGACTATGCCCGGCCGGATGATCCCCGCTTCGAAACCGCGTGGTTCGGCGTGCTGCGCCAGTGGCTGCTCAGCCGTTACCTGCCGTCCGCCCGACATGTCATGGAATTCGGCTGTGGCAGCGGCTTCAACCTGGCGGCGGCCGGACGCCTGTTTCCCGGCCTGCCCCTGGTCGGTCTCGACTGGTCGCCCTCGGCGGTCGCCCTGGTGAACGGCATCGGCGAGCGCCATGGCCTCGACCTCCATGGTCGGCATTTCGACTTCTTCGCTCCAGATCCCGGCCTCGATCTTCCGGCCGGCACCGTCGCCATGACCTTCGCCGCCTTGGAGCAGACCGGCGGACGTTTCGACATCTTCGCCCGCTGGCTTCTGGAAAAGGGACCGGCGCTGGTCGTCAGCATGGAGCCCATCGCCGATTTTTACGATTCCGGCCTGCTGTTCGACCATCTGGCTCTGCGCTATCACCGGCATCGCGGCTATCTCGACGGCTATCTCGGCTGGGTGCGGGAGCAGGCTGCGACGGGAAAGGCCGAACTGATCGATGCCCGCCGTCTCGGCTTCGGCAGCCTCTATCATGAAGCCTATTCGCTCGTGGTCTGGCGCCCGGTGGCGACGCGGACACCATGAGTCCTGCGGCATCACCGGGACATGATGCCACCCTGCCGCAGATCATGTCCGGCAGCGCCGCCTTCGGGGAGTTGAGGCGGTTCCTCGCCATCCTCGAAGGCCTTCCTGACTTCGTGATCTCCCATCAGCGGGCAGGCCGGTTGCTGGCAGCGGCCTGGACGAGGTTTCTCCGCCAGGAAACGGCGGCCGGACCGCTGCTGAACGTCCTGCGGCGCGATGGGGCCTCTGCCGCCGCGCAGGCGGCTGCGAAGGCCCTGCCGCAGGAGGCGCCGGCCGAAGACCTGCGCGCTGTCGCCATCCTGGAGTTCCTTGCCGCCCGGCTCGACCATGCCGCCGCTTTGACCGTCCTGGCTCTGGCCGCCGCTCCGCCGGGACGGGCGGCGGACTGGCGGCTGCTCGGCCTCATCCGCTATGGACAGGGAAGGCTGGCGGACGCGACGGCTGCCTACCGGAACGGGCTGTCGGTCGATCCGGGGTTCGCCGAGCTGTGGCGCAACCTCGCCCGCGCGCGCCGGAGCGAGGGTGGGCTGGACGATGCGGACCGGCTTCTGGACATCTGCCTGCGCGCCCGGCCCGATCTTTCCGAGGCCCACGTCAATCGCCTGATGTCCCTGCGCGCCCGCGGCATCCCGCAGCCGGAACGGGAATACGCGCTGTTTCTGCTGCGGGATCAGGCATGCGCGCCGGCCGCCCAGTCCGCCGCCGCCGGATCGCTGCTGTTCCTGGGGGAAACCGCCGCTCTGCGGCAGGCCATCCGCCAACTGTCCGTCTGCCATCCGGGCAGTCCCGACGCCCTGCGCGCCATCGCTGCGGCCTCGGTGGAGCTGGGGGACGGCCCCGCCGCCCGCCGCAACGCCCGGCGGCTGTCGATCGTCGCCGAGACGGTCGAGGATTGGCTGTCGGTGGCCGCGACGCTGGCGGAGTCAGATCCGGACGCCGCAGGTCTGGCGGCCCGGACCGCCCATGCCATGGCGCCGGATGCGGAAACCGCGCTTGCCTTGCGGGACCTGGCGGATCCGGACGACGGTCTTTCCGGCACGGTTCCGATGCCGCGTCGCCCGGACGGCGCTTTCCGGGTGTCTGCCGATCGTCCCCTGCGGTTGCGCGGCCGATCCTACCGGGCTTTCTTTGCTGGCCATCCCGCATTGACTCAGCCCTCCGCCGGACCGCCGCCGCCTGCGTCCGGGCGGATCCTCCGCGCTCTGGATCCGTCCACCCATCCGGCCGCCGCCCGCGAGCTGGCCGATGAACTCGCCTTGTGGGAGGATGGGATCTTCGTGGCGGGGCCGACGGATTTCGACGTTCTGGTCGTCCAGGGGGATGCCGGCAGCCGGGCGGGGAAGCCGTCGGCCCACATCGTGTCCGCCGACGCCCATGTCTGCCATCGGATCAGCCAAATCCCTCCACGCCATTCTGCGGCTACCCTTGCCGTCATTCCGTCGCCGGTCCAGGGGCCGGTTCGGGACCTGCGGCGACCGGACTGGGTGGTACGGCTCCCGCACAGGCTGGAGGTGGTGGAGGTGGAAGACGCCGTCTTCATCGGCGGGCATGAGAATTATGGGCATTTCCTGTGGGAAATCCTTTCCCGGGCCATGGCGGCACACAGTTTTCCCGCTCTGCGCAGCCTGCCGGTCCATGCGCTTGTCCATGCCCCCTACCAGCGCGAGATGCTTGCCCTGGCCTTCGGTGGAACACCGATCCGCGAGATTCCCCAATCCCCCTGCCTGATCCGTTTCCGGAGATCCTACGCCCCGCGCGACCTGTCCTATTGGTTGGCCATCGGGCAGATCCGCAAGGCGCTGATGAGCGCCTGCGGGCTTCCGGAAGCCGGTCCGTCCCGAACGGGCGATGCGCGGCTGTTCCTGTCCCGTGCCGCCCATTGGCCCGACCGGCACCGCATCGCCGACGAGGATGGCCTTGACGATGTGCTCGCCCGGCACGGACTGGAAAAGCTCCAGGCCGACCGGCTGTCGATCCCGGACACAATCCGGCTGTTCGCTTCCGCCAGCCTGATCGCCGGCGCCACCGGGGCGCAGTTCGCCAACATGCCCTTCTGCGGACCGGGTGTCCGGCTTCTCGACCTTGCTGCGCGCTATCAGGCGGTCCGTCAGATCTGGCATTGGTCGATGCCGCTGGTCTTCGGCTATGCACGCTGCCTTCACCACCGTCTTTACGGCGAGGATGTCTTCATAGAACCCGACACGGCTCTGAACTGGATCACCCGCTATGCTCCGGGGGAGGTGGGGACCGCGCTGGATGGCTTGGAGCGCCGCGGGACGGAATGGCTGATGGAGGGCTGGTGAGCCGTGTTCTTTCGGGACAAATGTTGCGTCGTCACCGGCGGCGGCGGTTTCATCGGGCGCCATGTGACCCGTGCGCTGCTGGCTGCCGGAGGAAAGGTTCGGGTGTCCAGGCACCGCCGGCCGGTGCATGGCCTCGACCCGGCGGTGCGGATCGTGGATGCGGATCTGCGCGACCAGGAGGATTGCCGCCGCCTGCTGGACGGGGCGGATTATGTTTTCCACTGTGCCGGGACCGTCGGTGCTGCCGGCGTTTCGCCGGCAGCCGCGATGGGCGGCATTACCGTCAATTTGACCTTGACCGCCAATGTTCTTGAAGCGGCGTGGCATACGGGCGTGTCGCGGCTCCTGTTGTTCGGCTCCTCCACCGGATATCCGGTCACCAGCCACCCGGTTCGTGAAGAGGAGATGTGGCTTGGTCCGGTCTTCCCCGGATATTTCGGCTATGGATGGATGCGCCGTTACCTGGAGCGGCTGGGCGAATACGTCCATGGTCAGACGAACGCCCCGAATATCGTCATCGTCCGCCCGACCGCGGTCTATGGTCCCCACGATAATTTCGATCCGGCGACCTGCCATGTCATTCCGGCGCTGATCGACAGGGCACTGGCGGGGGAGGCTCCCTTCACCGTCTGGGGAAGCGGCGACGAGATCCGCGATTTCCTGCATGTCGCCGATCTGGCCCGTGGCTGTCTTCTGGCCATGGAAAAGCTGCCGTCCTGCGACCCGGTCAACATCGGGTACGGTCAGGTGACGACGATCCGGGAGGTGGCGGAGATCATTCTGGAAGCCGCTGGGCACACCGCGCCTATCCTGTTCCAGGCCGACCGTCCGACGGCGATTCCGGTCCGGATGGTGGACACCGCCAAGGCCCGCGACATGCTGGGCTTCACGCCGGCGATCAGGCTGCGCGACGGGCTGACCGATACCGTGAACTGGCGGCGGATGGTGGCCTCGGGAAAATAGCTTTTACAGCCTCGTGCGTTTCATATTGAACGCACGAGGCTAGAGCGTTCTCAGGTTGCCTGGAATCGCTGAGAGGGATTCCCATTGCCGTCGTAGCATGATTCGCTGCTCCTGGATTTCCGGTCTGGGGGTAGCGATGGCATGGCGTCAGGGGCAGAGCTATTCGGACGATCTTCGGTCCCGGGTTCTGGCGGCGGTTGATGGCGGCATGGCCGTGCGCGCTGCCGGCTCGGTGTTCCAGGTCAGCATCTCCTACATCTACAAGGCGCTGATCCGACGCCGGACCACCGGCGAGACGGCGGCCAGCCGGTCGCGCGGCCACCGCCCGCGCAAGCTGACGCCAGAGCAGGAGACCGCGCTTGCGGCCCATCTGCGGACACATTCGGACATGACGCTGGCGGCGATGCAGACGTGGCTGGAGAGCGAGCATGGCGTCCGGCTGAGCAGCGGCGCGCTGTGGACGGCCATAGTTCGGCTCGGGCTGACGCTCAAAAAGACACTCAAGGCGAGCGAGCAGGACCGACCGGACGTCGCGGCCCGTCGACGGGTCTGGCGGGCTGCCCAGCCCTTCGTCGATGCCGACCGGCTCGTCTTTATCGACGAAACCGGCGCCTCCACGAAGATGACTCGGCTGTACGGCCGGGCGCCGCGCGGCCAGAGGCTGATTGCCTCGGCGCCTTTCGGGCACTGGAAGACCACAACCTTCGTGGCCGCGCTGAGACGTGACGGCCTGACCGCGCCGATGGTGCTCGACGGGCCGATGACCGGAGCGGCCTTCCTCGCCTACGTCCAGCAGGTGCTGATCCCAACCTTGCGGCACGGCGACATCGTCGTGCTCGACAATCTGCCCGCCCACAAGACCGCCGAAGTCCGCGCCGCCATCCAAGCGTCCGGCGCCCAACTCTTCCTGCTGCCGCCCTACAGCCCCGACCTCAATCCCATCGAGATGGCCTTCGCCAAGCTTAAGACCCTGCTGCGCCAAGCCAAAGAGCGAACAGTCGATGGCCTCTGGCGTCGTATCGGCCAACTCCTTGAACACTTCAAGCCGGACGAGTGCGCCAACTACTTCCGCGCCGCAGGGTATGGAGACTCATTCTGAAAATGCTCTAGCTTTATGTTTGGCGATCGGATACCCGCTCCAAATCGATTCCGATCTTGCGCGATCCGATCTATAAGGCGGGAATGCGGTCGCCCAGCAGGATGCGGGCGAAACAGAGCGCCCCCAGCGACACCAGCATGTCCATGCGGTTCTCGAGCGCCAGTTGGCGCAGTTCTTCGGGACGGACGATCACGGTTTCCACGCCCTGTTCGACCGCAGGCCGGCTCTTCGAAAGACCGAAGGCGGCAAACACATGGCAGTCGGCGTTCTCGCGGTGGTTGGCCAAGCCGGAGCGGCCGACGGAAACCCATTCGGCCGCTTCGTACCCTGTTTCCTCCAGCAACTCCCTCCGGGCCGCCTGTTCGGGCGGTTCCCCCCGCTCGATGCCGCCGGCGGGAAATTCCAGCGTGAACCCGTTGCGGGCGGGACGATATTGCCTGACCATGATGAAGCAGCCGTCGCCGGTCACCGGGATCGTCAGGACATGATCCTCGCAGGTGATGCGATAAAACGGCGAAGCCCCGATTCCCCATTCCGGTCGTGCCGGAATTTCATCGACCGCGAACCAGGGCGTCTCAAAAACACGATTTGTCAAGATATGGGCACTTTAATCAAATAGCGTTAACATCGCCGTTGATCCGGAGCCTATAAGACTTTGGACGATGCTGTCAATGCGACCATGCAACCGTCACTGGAAGAAGTTGGCGATAAAATGGAAAAGCCCCAGCTTACCGTTGGAATGGTTCAGATCAATAACAGCTTTTCTGGCCAGAACTATCTGCCATATGCGGTCGCATGTCTGCAGTCGTATTTTGAAGAGCATTCCGAAGACCCGGAGCGATACCGCTTTCTGGAGCCGATTTACAAGCGCCAGCCCATCGACAGCATCGTCGATCACCTGATCGCCGCCGATGTCGTCGGATTCAGCCTGTATGTCTGGAATGCCAACATCTCCCTTGAAGTCGCCCGCCGCCTCAAGAGGAAGAAGCCGTCGGTGATCATCGTCGTTGGCGGTCCGCAGGTTCCCGATAAGCCGGAGGAGTTCCTGCGCGCCAATCCGCAGTTGGACATGGCTTTCCACAACGAGGCGGAAATATCCTTCACGCGTTTTCTCGATGCCTATCCGCACGCCGACTGGCGGTTCATCGCGGGCACCAGCCAGATCACGCCCGACGGGGCGTATCTGTACAACCCCCTGGTCGCGCGCATTCGCGAACTCGACGAAATTCCCTCTCCTTTCCTCAACGGCTATTTCGACCGCCTGATGGCCGCACATCCGGAGGAAAGCTGGATCGGCCTGTGGGAAACCAACCGGGGCTGTCCATTCAAATGCAGCTATTGCGACTGGGGGTCGGCGACGGCAGCCAAGGTGACGAAATTCGGTGTCGACCGGCTGGTCCAGGAAGCGGACTGGTTCTCGGAACGGAAAATCGCCTACGTCTTTGTCTGCGATGCCAACTTCGGCATGATCGCACGCGATCTCGATATCGTGCGCAGGGTCGCCGAAAACCGGAAGCGCACGGGCTATCCGGAAGGCTTCTCGGTGCAGAATACCAAGAATGCCACCGAGCGGGCGTATCAGACCCAGAAAATCCTGTCGGATGCCGGACTGAACAAGGGCGTCGCCCTGTCCATCCAAACATTGTCGCAGGAAGCGCTGGTCAACATCCGTCGCGACAACATCTCGCTCGAAACCTACCTGGAACTGCAGCGCCGCTTTACCCGCGATGGTGTCGAAACCTATTCCGACATCATCCTCGGCCTTCCCGGCGAGACCTATGACAGCTTCGTCGATGGAATCAATCAACTGCTGGAGTCCGGGCAGCACAACCGGATCCAGTTCAACAACTGTGCAATTCTGCCCAACGCAGAGATGGGGCAGCCGGACTATCTGCAGAAATATTCGATCAAGACCGTTCAGACCGATATCGTGAACATCCACGGCCACAAGCTGAAGATGGTGGATGATGTCGAAGAGCGCCAGGAGCTGATCATCTCCACCTATTCGATGAGTGCCGAGGACTGGCGGCGCTGTCGGGCCATCGCATGGATGAGCGCGCTTCTCCACTTCGACAAGATCCTGCAGATTCCGCTGATCGTCATTCATCATCTCTGCGGCGTTTCATACGCAGACATGTTCAAGATGTTCATGGATGTGGACCGCTCGCGCTATCCCCTGCTGGGCGAAATCCGGGATTTCTTCATCAGCGAGGCGGCAGGCATTCAAGCCGGCGGCACCGAATACACCTATGCACCGGACTGGTTGGGAATCTATTGGCCTGCCGACGAATATGTCTTCATCAAGATGACCGCGGAAAAAAGCCTGGACCGCTTCTATGAAGAAGCCAAGTCCCTTCTCCTGCCCCTGGTCGCAGCGCATCCGGCCAAGGATGGCATGGACGAGATCGTGGGCGAGGCGTTCATGATCAATCGGCGGCTGGTGCACCAGCCCTTCCTGACGCAGGACGAGCATGTCGATATGGCCTACAACGTCATCGATTTCTACAATGGCGTCGTGAAAGGCGTTCCGGTTCCGCTGGAGCACCGGCCCAACCGGGTCCATATCCGCCGCTCCCATCGCCCCTATACCGATTTCCAGCTCTGGTGCAGGGAGATCGTCTGGTGGGGGAACAAGAAAGGCGCCTACCTGACGCTGAACGCCTCGGAAGGTCGGGAACTGGCCGGGCACTACTGACGAGCAGGGACGGATTCCATGCGGTACAGGGCTCTCGGCCGCACAGGGCTGCAGGTGTCGGAGATCGGCTTCGGCGCCTGGGGGATCGGCGGCTGGTCGTCGGATGCGCTGTCCTATGGCCGAACCGACGACGAACGGTCGCTGGCGGCGTTGGATTGCGCCATCGGGCGTGGCGTCACGTTGATCGACACCTCCAGCCTGTACGGGCTGGGCCACAGCGAAAGGCTGATCGGCCAAGCCATCCGTGGGCGGCGGGAGCGGGTGGTGATCGCCACCAAGGCCGGCCATGTGGGAGGGGGAAAAAGCCGGACTTCTCCGCCGAAGCCCTGAAGCGGTCGCTGGAAGGCAGTCTGCATCGCCTGGACGTCGACCGTATCGACCTGCTGCAACTGCATGGCCCGTCCATCGCCGACCTGCGGTCGGACCCGGCTGTTCTGGACACGCTGGCGGGGTTCCGGCAGGAGGGGACGATCCGCGCCTTCGGCGTTTCGGCCAACTCTCCCGCCGATGCCCTGACCATGGTCGAGGAGTGGCGGGTCCCGGTCATCCAGGTCAACCTGAGCATGCTTGACCTCCGGGCTGTCGAGTGCGGGCTGCTGGATGCGGTTGCACGGGCCGGCACCGGCCTTATCGCCCGCACACCGCTGTGCTTCGGTTTCCTGACCGGTGAAATCGCCGAGGACACGGTTTTTCCTCCCGAAGACCATCGCAGCCGCTGGAACGGTTCGCAGGTCGCCCGATGGTCGCAGGCGGCGCGGCGGGTTCTCGACGCGGCTGGGGCTCGGGAGCGGAAGGCCTGCGTTGAGGCGGCCTTGCGTTTCTGCCTGACCTTTCCGGAGGTCTCCGCCGTCATTCCGGGCCTTTTGACTCCAAGGGACGTGACGGAAAACATCGCCGCCAGCGATCTTGGCTCCTACCCGCCGGCGGATTTCACACGAATTCTGGATGTGGCACGCCGCTGTTCCCAGGATGCGGTCCGCGCCTAGCTCGGATCGCGTAAAATCGGGATCGATTTGAAGCATGAATCCGATCGCCAAACATAAAGCTGGAGCTTCGTGCGTTTCACATTAAACGTACGAAGCCCTAGCTCACCCTTTCCAAATCCGGCCGGGCCAGTGCGATCAGGCGGAAAGGACGTCCGCCCGCTCCGTAGCGGCTGCGAACGAGGCCGGCGAGTCGATCGGCATAGCCCAGGGTGACTAGGACCACCCCCACCTCCTCCCAGCCGCCCCCATCAGGAATGGGGCCATCGGGAATCGGAAGGTCGTCGAGATCATGGACCGGCACCCCATGAAAGCTGCGAGAGCCGACCAGATCAGGCATCAAGTCGGCATAGCCCTGCGGTTCAATTCCTGACTCGCGGGCGCAGCGGATGAAGTCCGGGCCCATTCCACCATTTCCGCCAACCGCCAGTACAACGATGCGGGTCAGCCCGAAGGCTTGAACCCGTCCGACCAGCGCCCGGCAGACCGGGCCATGCCCACCCTCCAGCCCCAACCTGTCGGCCGGCTGGTGGAAGATCCCGGGACGCAGGCGGGTCAGCGCGCCCTGCGGCCAGGGGGCGAGAGCCGGGCGCAGCCCCAGCGCCAGGGACAGGACCGGCCCCTCCTCCATCTCCGCCAGCGGCTGCACGGCGGCCATGGCTATGGCGTCGCAGAGGACGCGCTCTCCTTCTGTGCCGTCGTTCTGGTCATAGGCAAGGCTGCCGAGGATGTCCGCCTCCAGCGCGGTCGGTCGCAGCAGGGCGGCGGCGAGCGGCAGGAGGGCCTGCCCCCCGTCACCATCGCCCCTTCTCCGCGGGCCGGATAGACGGCCGTCATCAGGCCGGCATAGCGGCGGATGCCCTGCTGCAGCAAAGCCAGAAGCCGCCGCTCCTCGCCCTTCGTCGGTGGTTCGGCCAGGAGCGGCACCACCCGCCCGTCCGCATCCCGCCGATGGCCCAGCGTCGTACCGTCGAGCCCGGTCAACACCCGTTCCAGGATTTGCGGACTGCGATAGAGCACCCGGCCCAGGGTCATGCCCATCCGATCTTGTCCGGCAAAGACCTGGACTCCGATGCCGTCGGCAAGAGGATGGACGATGTCGGCGACAGCATAGGCCAGGAAGATACGGCAGCGCCGCCGACCCTCCGGCAGCAGCCGGGCCACCGCGGCGGGTGTGCTGCCGCGAGCCCCCAGATCGACCAGGGCCACCGGCTCTTTCCGCCCCAGGATCTGCGCCAGATAGTCGAGCAGCCGATCCCGTGCCTCTTTGCTCAGGCGCGCGGCGCGGGCACGCAGATCCAGGTCGTCGAACAGGGCCAGTACGCGGTCGGCAGCGGTCCCGGCTTCCGCCGTCGGCTTGGCGAGAAGCTCCTCCAGCGTCAATCCGGCAAGGTCCAGAAAACTGTCCGGAACTTTGCCACCCGCCTGGACCAGAAGCCGGTCCCAGGGCAGATGCGGCCGTTCCCCCAGGATGTGGCGGGCGGTGGCGGCATCCAACCCCGCCAACTCCAGCGGCATCAGCGCCTGACGGGACAAATGGAGCGCCACCACCTCCATGTCATAGCCGCGATGGGCGATCCAGCCGCGCATCAACGGGGCGAACAGCACCGCCTCACGCATAAGCGGGGCAATCCGGCGAATGCCCTGACGTCGGCATTCCTCGACCACCCAGCGGCAATATTCCGCCACTGCCGGTCCCAGCACCAGGGCGCCGAACTCCAGCGCGAAGGCCTCCTCCGAGGCATCCTCCCGTCCGGCCAATGCGGCCAGCCGTCGCGGTGGGGGCGGCGCCACGGTCGTCAGCCCCATCAGGCTCCGCTCGCGCTCGCGCAAGCGTGCCAGTCCCGATCCCGGCACATAATGGACCGCTTCCAACCCGACGGTGCGCGCCATTGCGACATCGCCCAGCGGGTCATCCCCGATATGGATGATGCGTCCGGGGGGATCCCGGGATGGGTGGCCAGCAGCAGCCGGAACAGGCCTCCATCCCGTTTCGAGCAGCCTTCGGCGCCGGAGACATGAAGGCGGCCATAAAGCTCCGGCCCGATCCCCGCTGCTGCCAGCAGCCGCGCCAGGTCGGCGGGCGACAGATACATGTCCGACAACAGGACCACCGGGATCCCCGCTGCCGACAGGTCTTGCAGCACGCCCAGCAGCAGGGGATTGGCGAAGATCCCTTCGGCCTCCACCTCCAGCTCCAGGGCTGCGAGCATCGCCGGATCGGCCGTTTCGGACAGGAGGTGGCGAAGCTCGGCATGGATGGCGTCGAGCCCCGCCTCTCCGCTTGCGAGTTTGGACCTGGCGCGGCGCTCCGCTTCCTCGCGCGCCAGACGGAACAGCACGGGCGTCAGCCCGGACTCAATCAGTCCCGCGGCGAGCGCCCGCTCTCCCACCACCTCGAAAAGGTCGCCAGGCTGTTCCACCCGGCGCAGCAGCAGGGTGTCGAAGACGTCGAAAGACACCAGCAGAGGCTGACGGTCGAGGATGCTGGACGGGGTCATGGGACGCGGCCGGAATGTTCGACGGGAGAAGGCCGCTCATCTTCCTCCGGCAAGCGGAGGAAGGAAAGCCGACGCTCCGTCTGGCGCCCTCACCCCACGATCTTCCAAGACCCGTCGGGCTGGCGGCAGGCGGTGCCGAAGGCCTGTTCGGTGCGGCCGCCGACGACGATGGTCTGCTGGAACTCGCGGCAGTAGGAGCCGGAGCCATCATAGCCGTCGCGCACCGGGACGATGACGCCCTGGTTGCCGGACTGCGGGTTGTTCCAGCTGATCCGCTGGCCGATGGGCGCGCTGTAGGCCTGATAGGCGGCGCGGTCCGCATATTGCTGGTCGGCACGGTCCAGCGAGGCGCCGATCTCGCGGCCGGCGAAGGCGCCCAGCAGCGTGCCGATGCCGACCGCCACCAGCTTGCCCGAGCCGCCGCCGAAGCGCGAGCCGATCAGACCGCCGGCCACGGCGCCGCCGACGGTGCCGAACCCCTCCTTGCTGCCCATCGAGCCTGTCTGGCAGCCGGCCAGCGTGGTCGACAGCGCAAGCAGCGCGACGGCTGCGATCCGGGGAAGACGGGTTTGGGCACGCATCGGAGGCTCTCTATCTTTTCCGAGGGTCGTTCCCCTGCTTATAGCGCAAGCGGCGCCGTTTGTGCAGCAGCCCTCATAGGGCCGTCCCGTGCCCCCTTCCGGCGTATCCGCCAGCGGGATGCGGGACGCCTGCCATGGCCTGCATCGAAGAGGCCGGGAGCCGCTCAGTCCACCGTCCAGCGGGTCATCCGGGGAAAGGGGGCCAAGCCGTTGTCGCCCATGTAGGCGAACAGGCCGGAATAGCCGGTCAGGCCGGCTCCGGCCAGGAACAGCGGCCCGAAATGGCTTCCCTGTTCGATCCAGGCCTGGAACGGGTGCGTCCCCTCGTACGGACCGATCCGGTAGGACCCGGGGAAGAAGAGGCATTCCTGCGGCAGCCCCAGATGCTGGACGACGGCGTAGGACCAGGCCTGGGCCATCTGCTCCCCTTGCTGTGCGGCCCGTGCCACCAGCGGATCCGGGGTCTTGTCCGGCCCGCTCTGTTCCGCGACGATCGCTTCGATGCTTGCCTGCAGATCGCTTTCCATCCGGGGCCAGTAGCGCCGCGGCAGGACGATGATGTGCCCGGCCTCGTGCAGGACGTCGCCTGCCTCCAGCAAGGTGCCGGGGTCGACATGGATCACGCCGGCGTGGATGTTCACGCCCGGCAGGAAGCCGCCATGGGCTCCCTCGCCATACTCGATCTCCATGCCGATGCCGCGCAGGAATGCGACGACGGGTTCCAATGCTTCCGGATGCTTCATCCGCCCTCTCCAAAACAGATGCCTTGTGAAAAACCGTTCTCTTGCTGCGGCCTTCCGCCATGCTCCGGAAGCGGCCCCTCCCTTGCCTGCCCTGCATGCCCCCGCTCTTCCGAGCGGTCCCGGTAATGGGCGAGCAGAGATGGACAGAGTTCGTTCAGCAGCGGGTCCAGATCCAGGTCCAGATCCGGGTCCTTCGGCTTGTCGAGGAATTTGTCGGACACGCTCCGCCCCTGCACGTTGCCGAAGGCGAACTCCATGTGCTCGAACAGGTCCGGCACATGGCGCCACAAGGCGCCGGCCAATTCCTCGTGGCGGCGGCGATACTCGTAGAAACTCTCCTGCACCGGCCACCCCAGCCGGTCCAATGTCGCGACGACGGCAGGATCGCGGGCAACGAAGTCTTCGTAATGGACCACCGCGTCGAAGCGGGCGCGTTCGGTGAAGAGCCGCTCGAGGAGCGCGAACTTCTCATGGATCAGGCCGGAGTGGTTGCGATAGTGCTTGTTCCTGAGGCTCCGGTAATTGTCCCGCGGGTCGCGCAGCAGCAGCAGGGTCCTGTCGGGGCGGAAGCGTTCGGCATGGACGGCCAGCGGATAGGCGGTGGTCACCACCGTCTTGACCACCATGTCCAGCGGCGTCTCCACCCGGGGTGCCGCGTAGTTGTTCAGCACGTCGACCAGCGCCAGGCAGCCCGGACGCTGGGCAAGGAACAGGGTGAAGGCGGTGGCACCGCTCGACTGCATGCCGTGGACCAGAAGACGCATCCTTGGAACCCCCATGCTCAGGCGGCTATCCCGGAACCGATCGCCGAAGAGCGGCGCCCGGGACGGTTCAGGCGGCCGGCGCCGTCAGCCAGGGCTCGGCGATCTCGGCACTGATGAAGACATATTGGCGGGTGTGCGGGGTGGTCGGGCGGATGCCGACCCCATGCAGGGCATGGATGCTTTGCGGAAAGATCACCATCCGGTTGGCGCGGTAGGGAATGACCGCCACCCGCTCGACCGCATCGGCCGGCACTTGGAAGCCGTCCAGGCGGCCGACGGCTCCATCCTTCCAGCGGAACAGCTCCAGGTCGCCGCCGGCCGTGTCGTCCTCCGGCCGCCGCAGATAGTAGAGGCAGGTGAACAGCCGGTTCGGCGTGTCCAGATGCGCTCCGCGGGGAGAGGACGGGGGACCGGTTACGGGCGTGTTGATCTCCGCCCGGGCGTCCATCAGGATCCGCGCCTTGGTGAAGTCGTCGCGCAGGATCAGCCCCATTTCATGCCCCAGCAGGTCGCCGCCCAGCGCCCGCTTCAGATCATCCGGCCAATGGTCGCGGAACAGGGCGGCCACCTCGGCGAACCATTCCGGCGAGCTGTGCCGCCGAATGAAGTCCTTCCACGGCCGGGACAGGCCGGGATGGTTCATGATCAGCCACGCGGACATCTGGTAGCGGCGGTTGCTGCCCGGATTGCGCCGGGGGTGGCCCAGCCGATCTGGGCAAAGCCGGGGAATCCCGTGTTCAGCGCACGGTGGGTGTCCTCGTCCAGCACGTCGGACAGGACGATGTGGGGGAACGGGTCGGTCCGGATGTCGGCTGGAGTGACGCCGGAAAGCAGGGAGCGCATGGAACGAACCCGAAGGATGGAAGACCTGTGAAAGATGCCGTATCCGGCACCGGAACGGCACGGCCCGGATGCGGGCCGTGCCTGTCCTGGTGACGGAGCCTTCCGTACGGCAGCCGATCGGGCGATCAGTTGCGCTGCGGATAGATGCCTTCGATGGCGATGATGAAGTTCAGGTAAAGGGACGGCTGGGTCACGTTGACCGAACCGGCACCGGTCACGGTGAAGGGCGTCGGCGTGGTGGAGCCGAACGGCTGGACCGCAACGGTGCCGCCGTTGACGGCGGTGACGGTGCCGGACAGCGCCGGGGTGCCGGGGGTGCCCGTGGGGGTCGCGCTGATGCCGCCGAGACTGGCGGTCGTGCCGGCGGTGCCGGACGGGACATAAATCTTCGGTGCGTTGCTGCCCGTCGTCGCCACGGCGGTGGACAGCAGCGAACCGTCTGACGGCGCCGAGGTCTGGGAACCGGCGGGGGGCGCTGAAACCGCGTTCAGCGTCGCGTTCACACCCAGATTGCCGGTGGTCGCCGGGATGGTGAAGTTGACCGGGCCGGTGGTCGGGGTGAAGTTGGCGGTGTGGGTGTGCTGCGGCAGGTTGGTAGCCTGGATCAGGCCGCTCGAGCTGATGTTGAACGTGGCGCTGGGGGCGCCGAAGCCCGTGCCGCTCGCGCCCGACACGGTGGGGGCGCCGACCGGAACGCGGTTGCGCAGATCCGGCAGACCGAAGGTCGTGCTGCCGTTACCGCCATAGATGGTGCCGATCAGGGAATACAGGGCTGCGTAAGTCTGGATGTTCAAAAGGGAACCGTCGCACAGGTGCCAACCGACCGGCACCCAGCGCAGCGGCCAAATCAAGATGGTGCCAAGCATTGCGTCGCCCATTTGAATTCCTCTCCATGTGATTAAAATACATAGTTGTCTGATGCTTACATTTTTTGAGTGTGTAAGCGGCGGCGCATCAACTTTATAGGCAGATTCCAGGTTTTCAATTGGATATTTTTGCTACTTTTTGTGACAAAAATTCCACAGGCAAACCCATTAGGTGAATTTGTTACAAAAAAAACATATCAATAGGAGAATTCAAAAAGAACTCACCGATGGCCATAGAAATCGCAAGTCATAAAAATTTTCCCTGCCATCCATATGCATTATGTCCATTTGCAATTCGCATGGATGATTTGGGGAAGAACGCCTTGCCGATCATGGACATGGCACCACAAGGTGGCGAATTGAAGCGTCGGCGGCAGACGGAAGAGGTTTTTCGGCGAACTCCCGCATGGCGCCTCCGCAGGTGGTCCCGAAAGAAAAGGCCCGCGGCAGAGAGAAAATTAGGGTCGGAGTTTGTGAATCTTTCTGAGAAACGCTTCGAGTTTGAACCGCTTTGCATCGGACCTGATCACGAGCTTCTTTCGGCCGCCATCCCCGCGTCGGCAGGAATGACGGCCGAGTAGGTGTCTTGCTTCCAGTGCCTTACTGGCTTCTGAGCTTTCTGCATGCCGTAGTCGGAACTATGAGGGCGCGAGCCGAATGGCTGAACTGCTCGACCACGATCCTGCTGACCGATGGCCCGATTTCAGGGGTCGTGAAAAGGCTGCCGGCACCGGAGTCTTCCCCTGCCGGTGAGTGACGGAAAAGCGTGGAATCGGAAATCGCGGAGAGATTGGCCTGTTTTCCCACCCAAAAGCCGCTTGACTCCCCCGACCGGCCCTCTTCCACGGCCCTGTCCCTGCAAAGGCACTGTTTTGCCGGAATTGAAAGCCTGTCAAATCGAGTTTTCGTCACTTTCCGAGTAGAATTGCCCATGAAACCTGAGTTATTTGGATTTTCCGAAGAGTAGCGCATACATGGATATGCGTCCCTTTGGCCTTTCCACCGTCACGCCACGTCAGGCCGACGATCCGCAAGCAAAACTTTCTTAACTGTTCTTCTCCAAAATCGGGGGAGCCGTGCAAAAGCCCGGCCCCACTCCCGCGCAGGGGCAAGATGCACCGGGCGCCTTGTTCCCTTTGCCGAATTTTTTGCGCGGCTTACCGTCCTTCAGTTGCAGATGTCGCATGAATGACATTCTACTTCGTGCTACATTTAGGCACATATTCGCATGTTGCGGATGATCGGTTTCTTTTTTAGAAATCTCCGGTTGGTTTGATATTCCCCTTTTCGGGCTGCTGGCGGGTGTGGCGATGAAGTCCAAGTTCACGCGGGTGAAGGGTTCGGCGAAGAAAACCGGTGCGAAGCAGGTGGCACAGGTGGCAGGCAGGCCGTCCACCCGTCCGCCGCTTGCCTATGCGCTGGAACCGCGCTTCATGTTCGACGCGGCCGGTGCTGCCACAGCCGACCCGAATGCGGCAACCGCCCACAGCGCCGACCCCGCCGCCGCCAGCCATGACAGCATCGACCACAGCGCCGACCATGCCGCCACCCAACCGCAGGCCCAGGCGGTCGCCGAAGCGACACAGGTGACCGCCTCCGTTCCGGCACCGGTGGAGGTGCGCGCCGCCGACCCGATGCAGAACGACGGCAGGAAGGAAGTCGTCTTCATCCTGTCCGACGTCGCCGGCTACCAGACCTTCGTGGACGGTGCGAAATCCGGCGTGGAGATCGTCCTGCTGGATGCATCGAAGGACGGCTTGGCGCAAATGGCCCAATGGGCGCAGAGCCACCGGGGCTATGATGCCATCCATGTGGTCAGCCACGGCAGCGAAGGCACGGTCAATCTCGGTTCCCTCGTCCTGAATTCGCAGACGCTGAGCATGCGTTCGGCGGATGTCGCGGCACTCGGCGGCGCCCTCAATCCGGACGGCGACCTGCTGCTGTACGGCTGCGAGGTGGCCGGCGATGCCGGACAGAGCTTCGTCACCGCACTGGCCGGAATCAGCGGTGCCGACGTCGCCGCCTCGAACGACCTGACGGGCTCGTCGGCGCTGGGCGGCAACTGGACCCTCGAAACGAAGGTCGGTTCGATCGAAACCGCCGCCGCCTTCTCGGACGCGTCGCTGGCACGCTACGACGGCCTCCTGGTGACCAATTCGATCACGTTCGCCTCCGGTGTCACCGGCAGCCTCACCTCCACGATCACCGCCACGACCACGGATTTCGGTAACGTCGTCTTCAAGTTGACCGACAGCGGTCTCGGCACCGCCTTTGGATCGCTGGCCGCCCCCACCAGTTCCGCAGTTCTTGACAACGCCGATCCGGGCAGCGGAAGCAAAGGGCTTGTCATCAACATCGATTCGGCGACCAGCCCCGTCCCAAACCAGCCGGACTATTTCGTGTTCGCGACATCGAACGGATCAAATTTCCGTTTCGAGTCCATCGACATATTCGATTTCAACGGGCAGGGCTATTCGGTCATCATCGTCGGCTACCGCGATGGTGTGCAGCTGCAGTCGCAGACGGTCACCGCCACGGATCTGGGAAACAGCGCGACGGTTACCCTGTCGGCCGATTTCAACAACGTCGACGAAATCAGGCTCTACACCTCCGGCGGCTCATCGTCCGACAACCCCCTGGAGCTGGGATTCGACAACGTCGTTCTGAAGTCGCCGATCCTGAGCGGTCCCGCTCCGACCGTGACCGACGCCCAGATCAGCATCAGCGGGGGCACGGGTACGAGCGGCGCCTACAGGATCGGCGACACGGTCACGGCGACGTGGAACAACACGGCGGCGGGCGACAACAACGGCAACATCTCCGGCGTCACCGTCGATTTCAGCCAGTTCGGCGGCGGCACGGCGGTGGCGGCGACCGAAAGCAACGGCGTCTGGACGGCAACCTACGTCATCACGTCCGGCAGCATCAGCGCCACGAACAGAAACGTGTCGGTGTCGGCGACCAACAGCGACGGCAGCAAGACGACCACCGCCGATACCACCAACGCCACGGTGGATACCGTCATGCCGTCGGTGCAGAGCGTGTCCACGACGGGCTCGCCGGCCGCCAACGCGACGTCGGTGACCTTCCGCGTCACCTTCAGCGAAAGCGTGTCCGGCGTCACCACCGATGATTTCCAGCTGACCACGACAGGCAGCGCGGCGGGAACCATCGCATCCATATCCGGCAGCGGCACGACCTGGGACGTCACCGTCAACAGCATCAGCGGCGACGGCACGCTGCGGGTCGACCTGAAGAGCTCGACCGACATCGTCGATGCGACGGGCAACGGCAACAACAGCGGCGGCTACATCGCCGCCTACACCAGCGGCGGCACCCATACGGTGGACCTGACGGGACCGTCCTTCACCTCGTCGGCGACGCAGTCGGTGGCCGAGAACACCACCACGGTGGTCACGCTGGCGGCAACGGATGCGAGCACGCCGGTCAGCTACAGCATCGTCGGCGGTGCGGATTCCGCCAAGTTCAGCCTGTCGAGCGGGGTGCTGAGCTTCGCCAGCGCCCCCAATTACGAAAGCCCGACCGACAGCGACAGCAACAACGTCTATGTCGTCACCGTCCGCGCCACCGACGCCCTCGGCAACACGACGGACCGCACCTTCAACGTCACCGTCACCAACGCGAACGAGGCGCCGACCGACATCACCCTGTCGAACGCGACGCTGAACTCGTCCGGCGCCACCTCCGGCGCCACGGTCGGGTCGCTGACCGCGACCGATCCCGAAACCGGCCAGACCCACACCTACACGCTGGTCAGCGGAACCGGCGATACCAACAACGGCTCCTTCTCGATCTCCGGTTCCAACCTGGTGGTGGGAGGCAGCGCGCTGTCCGCCGGCACCTACAGCGTGCGCGTGCGCGCCACCGACAACGGCAGCCCCGCCCAAACCTACGACAAGGTCTTCACCATCACGGTGAACGCCAACAACAACCCGGCGATCAGCAACCTGAACAGCGACAGCGTCGCCTGGGCAGGCGTGGGCAACACGGTGACGCTGGACCTCGGCTCCAACGCCGCCGTGTCGGATACCGAGAACGGCACGAACAACTGGAACGGCGCCAGCTTGACCGTGCAGCGGTCGGCCACCAGCGGCACCGCCGGCGGCGCATGGTCGGCCGACGTCTTCGGCTTCGGCGGCAGCTATACCGTCACCCCCACCAGCGGGACGGCCGGCACCATCGCCGACGGCGCGACGCAGTTCGCGACCTACACCAACACCGGCGGCGTGCTGACCGTCACCTTCGATGCCAACGCCACCGCGGCGCGGATCGGCGCGCTGATGAGCGGCATCACCTATCGCAACGACACGCCGGCCGGCAACGCGACGATCCGCTTCACCCTGAACGACGGCGGCGGCGGCAGCACCACGGCCGACGTGGCGGTGACGACCAACACCATCTACGTCACCGACCACACCGCGGATGGCGGCACCATCAACGCGACCGACGGCATCGGCCTGCGCGAGGCCGTCGCCATCGCCAACGGGCAGGCCGGCACCCAGACCATCGTGTTCGGCAGCGGGCTGGCCAGCCAAACCATCACGCTCGGCTCCAACCTGGCGATCGGCGAGAACATCACCTTCGACGCCGACGCGGCCAGCGGCCTGACCATTGCCGGCAGCACCATCACCGTGGCGACCGGCACCACCCTGACGCTGACCAACGGCAGCGGCGACACGCTGGCCATCTCCAGCAAGATCACCGGCAGCGGCGGCGTCACCAAGAACGGCACCGGCACCCTGACGCTGAGCGGCGGCAACGACTACAGCGGCGCCACCACCGTCAGCGCCGGCACGCTGACCGCCAACGGCGGCATCGGCGACGGCAGCGCCGTGACGGTGTCCACCGGCGCCACGCTGAACCTGTCCGGCAACGAGACCGTCGGGTCGCTGGCAGGATCCGGCAGCGTCACGCTGGGCAGCAACACGCTGACCGCCGGCGGCGACGGCACCAGCACGAGCTTCACCGGCATCATCAGCGGCACCGGCGGCCTGACCAAGGCCGGCAGCGGCACCCTGACCCTGACCGGCAGCAACAGCTACACCGGCACCACCACCGTGTCGGCCGGCACGCTGGAGCTGAACAGCGGCACCGGCACCGCGCTGTCCGACAGCAGCGCCGTGACCCTGTCGGGCGGCACGCTGAGCCTGGTGTCGGCGACCGAGACCATCGGCACGCTGAGCGGTGCCAGCGGCACGCTGGCGCTGGGCGGCAACGCGCTGACCGTCAGCCAGGGGACCAACCAGACCTTCAGCGGCGCCATCACCGGCACCTCGTCGGGCAGCCTGACCCTGAACGCCGGCAGCGGCAGCACGACCCTGACGCTGGACGGCACCACCAACAGCAGCGGCTTCGCCGGGGGCATCACCGTCACCGCCGGCACGCTGCTGGTGACGTCCGACAGCAACCTGGGCGCCGGCACCATCACCCTGAACGGCGGCACCCTGCGGCTGAGCGGCACCGTGGGCACCATCGACAACGCCGTCGCCATCGGCAGCAGCGGCGGCACGGTCAGCATCGCCCCCAGCGGCAGCGCCACCTTTTCCGGTGCCATCAGCGGATCGGGCACCCTGACCAAGGCGGCCGCCGGCAACCTGACCCTGTCGGGCAACAACGGCAGCTTCAGCGGTGCCTTCAACATCAACGCCGGCACGGTGACGGTCAGCAACGCCAACGCGCTGGGCAACACCACCGGCGGCACCACGGTGGCGAACGGCGCAGCACTCGCCCTGTCGGGCGGCATCACCATCGCGGAAAACCTGACCCTGTCGGGCTCCGGCGTGTCGTCGGACGGCGCGCTGGTCAACGCCAGCGGCACCAACACGGTCAGCGGCACCGTCACCATGGCCGCCAACACCACGCTGACCGTCACCGCCGGCAGCCTGGAGGTCAGCGGCGCGCTCGGCGGCGCCTTCAACCTGACCAAGACGGGCAGCGGCACGCTGACCCTGTCGGGCAGCAACGGCTACACCGGCACCACCACCGTCAGCGACGGCACTCTGTCGATCGCCGGTTCCGGCAACATCAGCAGCGCCGGCATCACGCTGAGCGGCGGCGGCACGCTGGCCGTGACCGGCAGCAGCGTCTCCCTGGCCAACGACCTGACCGTCGGTTCCGGCGGCGGCACGGTCAACGCCGCCAACGCGCTGACCCTGTCCGGCACCATCTCCGCCGGGACCAACACGCTGACCAAGGGCGGCGCCGGTACCCTGACCCTGACCGGCACCAACAACGCCACCGCCTGGGCCGCCACGGTGACCGGCGGCACGCTGTCGGTCGGCGCGGCCGCCAACCTCGGCACCGGCACCGTCACGCTGAACGGCGGCACGCTGGCCGTGACCGGCAGTGCCGTCACGCTGACCAACGCCGTCACGCTGGGCAGCGGCCACGGCACCGTCAATGTCGGCACCGGCAACGCGCTCACCCTGTCCGGCATCGTCAGCGGCGCCTACAACCTGACCAAGTCGGGCGCCGGCACGCTGACCCTGTCGGGCACCAACAGCTACACCGGCACCACCAGTCTGTCGTCCGGCACGCTGATCGTCACCGGCACCCTGAACGGGGCGTCGGCCAGCGCGGTCACGGTGGGCAACGGCGGCACGCTGGCAGGAACCGGGACCGTCAACGGCGGTCTGACCGTGCAGTCCGGCGGCACGCTGTCCCCCGGCGTCACCGGCACCAACAACGGCGTCGGCACCCTGACCGTCAACGGCGGCCTGACCATCCAGTCCGGCGGCACCCTGGCGGTCGATCTGGTCAGCACCAGCAGCCATGACAAGGTCGCGGTCACCGGGGCGGTCAACGTCGGCAGCGCCACCCTGAGCGCCGGCGGCAGCTATACCCCGACCAAGAGCGCCAGCGGCGACAGCTTCGTCATCATCGACAATGACGGCAGCGACGCCGTCACCGGCACCTTCACCGGGTTGGCGTCAGGCGCCACGCTGAGCCTGAACAGCGGCTCGATCACCGTCAGCTATGCCGCCGGCAGCAGCAGCAACGACGTCGTGCTGACCGGGCCGGTCAACCAGGCCCCGGCGCTGGGCGGCACCTTCACCACCGCCGGCACGGTCAACGACAACGCCACCACCACGCCCTTCGGCAGCGTGACGGTGACCGACGCCGACGACACCACCGGCAGCTTCACCGTCACCATCACCTACACCGCGGCCAACGGCACCCTGTCCAGCGCCGGCGGCGGACTGACCGGCACGGCCGGCAACTACACGCTGACCGCCACCACGCCGGGCGGGCTGCAGACCCTGCTGCAGGCGCTGGTCTTCACCCCCACCAACAACCAGGTGGCGCCCGGCAGCACGGTGCAGACCACCTTCACCCTGACCGCCAGCGACGGCACGACCAGCAGCAGCGCCAACAGCAGCACGGTGGTCACCGCCAGCTCGATCAACGACGCGCCGACCGACATCGGCCTGTCGAACAACTCCGTCAGCATCTTCGACGGCACCAACGCGGTGGTCGGCACCCTGTCGAAGACCGATGCCGACACCGGCCAGACCTTCACCTACACGCTGGTCAGTGGCACGGGCGACACCGACAACGCCCTGTTCAACATCTCCGGCACGTCGCTGCAGGCGAACAACGCCGCCGCCCTGACCGCCGGGCAGAGCTATTCGGTCCGCATCCAGGTCAGCGACGGCACCGCCACCTATCAGAAGACGTTCAGCATCAGCGTGAGCAACGACCTGGTGGTCGACGTCACCGCCATCGACGGCAGCGCGCCGGCCGGCACCTATACGGCCGACAAGGCGGACGGCGGCGGCCTGGACCTGCTGGAGGCGATCAACCTCGCCAACAACGCATCGGGTAACATCACCATCCGCTTCACCGCCACGCTGGGCGGCACCATCACGCTGCCCAGCACCCTGACGGTGCGCAGCGGCGTGACCCTGGCGATGGACAGCGACACCAACAGCCGGGCGATCACCATCACCGGCAACGGCTTCACGCTGGGCAACAGCTTCGCCGTCAGCGTCGGCACCGGCGACACGCTGACCATCAACTCCACCCTGGCCGACAACGGCACCGACGCGGCGGCCCTGACCAAGAGCGGCGACGGCACGCTGGTGCTGGGCGGCACCAACAACACCGCGTCCGGCAACACCGGCATCAACACCATCACCGTCGGCGCCGGCACGCTGCAGGTGGCGGGCGACGCCAACCTGGGCACCGGCACGGTGACGATGGGCGGCGGCAACCTGACCGTCACCGGCGCCACCACCATCGACAACGCCATCGCCCTGTCGTCCAGCGCCACCATCGACAATGCCAACGCCGTCACCCTGTCGGGCGACATCACCGGCACCGGCGGCCTGACCAAGACCGGCTCCGGCAAGCTGACGCTGAGCAGTGCCAACAACGCCTATTCCGGCGGCACCACGCTGCGTGGCGAGGTGGAGCTGGGCACGGCCGGCACCATCGGCAGCGGCACCATCACGCTGAACGGCGGCACGCTGACCACCACGGCGACCAGCCAGACGCTGACCAACGCCGTCGACCTGACCGGCACCGGCACGGTGAAGACCGCCAACGCCCTGACCCTGTCGGGCATCGTCAGCGGCACCGGCGCCTTGACCAAGGACGGCTCCGGCACGGTGACCCTGTCGGGCGCCAACAGCTACACCGGCACCACCACGGTCAGCGCCGGCACGCTGACGCTGAGCGGCGGCAGCGCCATCGCCGACACCGGCGTGGTGTCGGTCAGCACCGGCGCCACCCTGACCCTGTCGGCGGGCGAGACCATCGGGTCGCTCACCGGCTCCGGCTCGGTGACCTTGGGCAGCAACACCCTGACCGTCGCCCTGTCCAGCGGCAGCGCCACCTTCTCCGGCGCCATCGGCGGCACCGGCGGCCTGACCAAGAGCGGGGCCGGCACCCTGACTCTGTCGGGCACCAACACCTACACCGGCGCCACCACGGTGTCGGACGGCGGGCTGACGGTGTCGGGCGGTTCGGCGATCAGCGACAGCAGCGCGGTGACCGTCGACAGCGGCGCCACCCTGACCCTGTCGAGCGACGAGGCCATCGGCTCGCTCGCCGGCGCCGGTTCGGTGGCGCTGGGCAGCAACACCCTGTCCATTGGCGCTTCCGGCGCCAGCACGACCTTCTCCGGCGTGCTGTCCGGCACCGGCAACCTGGCCAAGGGCGGCAGCGGCACGCTGACCCTGTCGGGCGCCAACACCTACACCGGCACCACCAGCGTCGTCGGCGGCACCCTGTCGGTGACCGACGCCACCAACATCGGCAGCGGCACGCTGACGATCGACCTCGGCACGCTGGCGATCACCGGCACCGGCGCCAGCTTCGCCAACGGCATCACCGCCGGCACCGGCGGCGCCACGATCAGCGTGTCCAACACCGCCACCCTGACCGGCGTGGTCGGCGGCACCGGCGCCCTGACCAAGACCGGCAGCGGCACGCTGACCCTGTCCGGCGCCAACACCCGCAGCGGCGCCACCACCGTCAGCGCCGGCACGCTCGCCGTCTCCGGCGGCAGCGCCATCGCCGACACCGGCGCGGTGACGGTCAACTCCGGCGCCACGCTGGAGCTGGGTGCTGCGGAGACCATCGGCTCGCTGGCAGGATCCGGCTCGGTGACGCTGGGCAGCTACACCCTGACCGTCAGCCCGTCGAGCGGCTCCACCAGCTTCTCCGGTGCCATCAGCGGCACCGGCGGCCTGACCAAGAGCGGGGCCGGCAGCCTGACCCTGTCGGGCGCCAACACCTACACCGGCGCGACCACCGTGTCGGGCGGTACGCTGACGCTGAACGGCGGCAGCGCCATCGCCGACACCGGCGCGGTGACCGTCGACACCGGCGCCACCCTGGCGCTGTCGGCGGCCGAGACCATCGGCTCGCTCGCCGGTGCCGGCTCGGTGACCTTGGGCAGCAACACACTGACCGCCGGCGGCAACAACACCAGCACCAGCTTCTCCGGCGCGATCAGCGGCACCGGCGGCCTGAGCAAGGCCGGCACCGGCACGATGACCCTGTCGGGGACCAACACCTACACCGGCGCCACCACCGTGTCGGCCGGCACGCTGACGGTGTCGGGCGGCTCGGCCATCGCCGACGGCAGCGCGGTGACCGTCGACACCGGCGCCACGCTGGCGCTGTCGGCGGCCGAGACCGTCGGATCGCTCGCCGGGGCCGGCTCGGTGACCTTGGGCAGCAACACGCTGACCGCCGGCGGGGCAAACAGCAGCACGACCTTCTCCGGCGCCATCAGCGGCACCGGCGGCCTGACTAAGGCCGGCACCGGCACGATGACGCTGTCGGGGACCAACAGCTATACCGGCGCCACCACCGTGTCGGCCGGCACGCTGACAGTGTCGGGCGGTTCGGCCATCGCCGACACCGGCGCGGTGTCGGTCGGCACCGGCGCCACCCTGACCCTGTCGTCGGGCGAGACCATCGGGTCGCTCACCGGATCCGGCAGCGTCACGCTGGGCAGCAACACGCTGACCGTCGCCCTGTCCAGCGGCAGCGCCACCTTCTCCGGCGCCATCGGCGGCACCGGCGGCCTGACCAAGAGCGGGGCCGGCACCCTGACTCTGTCGGGCACCAACACCTACACCGGCGCCACCACGGTGTCGGCCGGCGGGCTGACGGTGTCGGGCGGTTCGGCGATCAGCGACAGCAGCGCGGTGACCGTCGACAGCGGCGCCACCCTGACCCTGTCGAGCGACGAGGCCATCGGCTCGCTCGCCGGCTCCGGCACGGTGGCGATCGGCGCCAACACCCTGACCACCGGGGGCGACAACAGCTCCACCACCTTCTCCGGCGCCTTCACCGGCAGCGGCACCCTGACCCTCGACGGCAGCGGCACCCTGACGCTGTCGGGGAGCAACAGCGGCAGCTTCTCCGGCGGCATGACGGTGCGGGGCAGCGGCACGCTGAGCGTGGCCGGCGACGCCAACTTAGGAACCGGCACCGTCACGCTGAACGGCGGCACGCTGAGCGTGACCGGGGCGGGCACCATCGACAACACCTTCGACACCGGGGTCAACGGCGCCACCATCGACACCGGCGTCGCCGTGACCCTGTCGGGCGCCATCGGCGGCAGCGACAGCCTGACCAAGACCGGCACCGGCACGCTGACCCTGTCGGGCACCAGCACCTATGCCGGCCCGACCACGGTGTCCGCGGGAACGCTGCTGGTGATGGGGGCGCTGAACGGCACCTCCGGGATGACGGTGGCCTCCGGCGCCACCCTGGCCGGCACCGGCAGCATCTTCGCCGCCGGCTCGTCCAACACCCTGACGGTGGCCTCCGGCGCCACGCTGGCGCCCGGCGTGGCCGGCACCAACAACGGCATCGGCACGCTGACCGTCAACGGCAACCTGTCGATGAACGGCACCCTGGCGGTCGAGATCGCCGGCACTGGTTCTCCCGGCACCAACTACGACCAGGTGATCGTCAGCGGCGGCGTCACGCTGGCCAGCGGCTCCAGCGCGGTCAGCGTCAGCCGGGTGAACGGCTTCTCCGCCACCAACGCCAGCTACACGGTCATCAACCAGACCGGGGCCGGGGCGCTGTCCAACACGCTGTCCGGGCTGGCGCAGGGCGCCACCATGACCAGCAACGGCGACCTGTACACGGTCGACTATGTCGGCGGCACCGGCAACGACCTGGTGCTGAACGCCATCGTCAACCCGACCGTCTCGTCGGTCACCGCCACCACCGCCGACGGCACCTACAAGGCCGGCAGCACCGTCACCGTCACCGTCACCTTCAACCGGGCGGTGACGGTCACCGGGACGCCGACCCTGGCGCTGAACATCGGCCGCAACGCCACCTACAGCGGCGGGTCGGGGACGACGACGCTGACCTTCACCTACACGGTGCAGGACGGCGACAATGCGACCGACCTCGACTATGCCTCGACGGCTGCGCTGACGCTGAACGGCGGCAGCATCGCCGACAGCACCACCAGCCTGGACGCGATCCTGACGCTGGCGCAGCCGGGGGGCGCCAACTCGCTGGGCGCCAACAAGGCGATCGTCATCGACACCGCCTCCCCGACAGTCAGCGCCGTCTCGGCGGTGAACGGCACCTACCGGGCCGGCGAGACCATCGACGTCACCGTCACCTTCAATGAGGCGGTCACCGTCACCGGCACGCCGACGCTGGGGATCACGCTCGACAACGGCACGGTGGTGCAGGCGACCTACCTGTCGGGATCGGGCGGCACCGCGCTGACCTTCCGCTACACCGTGGGCACCAACCTGGTCGACGCCGACGGCATCGGCATCGGCGGCTCGATCAGCGGCGGCAGCATCGCCGACCTGATCGGCAACAGCGCGATCCGCACGCTGAACAACATCGCCGGCATGGGGGGCGTGCGCATCGACAGCGTCCATCCCACCGTCACCAACGTCACCGCCAGCACCGCCAACGGCACCTACACCACCGGCGAGACCATCTCGATCCAGGTGACCTTCAGCGAGGCGGTGACGGTCAACGGCACCCCGACGCTGGCGCTGAACACCGGCCGCACCGCCACCTACAGCGGCGGGACCGGCACCAACACGCTGACCTTCACCTACACGGTGCAGGCCGGCGACACCGCCGCCGACCTGGACGCCTCCGGCACCGGCGCGCTGACCGGCTCGATCACGGACATCGTCGGCAATGCCGGGGTCCTGACCCTGACGATGCCGGGCGACGTGCGGTCGCTGGGGCTGAACAAGGACATCGCCATCGACACCACGGCGCCGACGATCCGCAGCATCGTCGCACCCGCCGACGGCACCTACGGCGTCGGCAAGACGCTGAGCTTCTACATCCAGACCAGCGAGGTGGTGATCGTCAACGGCGTGCCGACGATCACGCTGGACATCGGCGGCCAGACCCGTCAGGCGGTCTACAACCCCGCGGCCAGCAGCGGGACGGTCCTGCGCTTCGACTATGTGGTGCAGGCGGGCGACGCCGACGCCGACGGCATCGCCGTCGGTGGCCTGAACCTGAACGGCGGCAGCATCACCGACCGTGCCCGCATCCCGCTGCCGGCGACGCTGACCGGCATGCCGGGCCTGCAGAACGTCCTGGTCGACACCGTGCCTCCGGCGACCCCCTCGGTCCCGGTGCTGGCGCCCGGACAGGACACCGGCGTCTCCGCCACCGACGGGCTGACCAACATCAGCCGTCCGACCGTCGGCGGCACGGCGGAGGCCGGCTCCACCGTCACCGTCCTGGTCGACGGCGTGGCGGTCGGCACCACCACCGCCGGGCCCGACGGCGGCTGGAGCTACACGCTGACCACCCCGCTGACCGACGGCACCCATGCCATCACCAGCCGGGCGACCGATCCGGCCGGCAACAGCAGCGGCACCTCGGCGGCGCTGACCCTGACCATCGACGCCACGCCGCCGGTGCTGTCGACCCCGGCGATCGCCGGCGGCACCGACAACGCGGCCAACGTCACCTCCGTTACCCGTCCGACCCTGACCGGCACCGCCGATCCGAACAGCACGGTCACCGTCATCATCGACGGCGTCACCGTGGGCACGGCCACCGCCGGCAGCGACGGGCGCTGGAGCTTCGCCGTCGCCACCCCGCTGACCGACGGCCCGCACAGCGTGACGACCACCGCCACCGACCGCGCCGGCAACATCGGCCGGTCGGGCACGCTGAGCCTGACGGTCGACACCCAGGCCCCGACGGTCTCCGCCGGCGGGACCGCCCCGACGCTGACCCCCGGCGGCACGGCGGCGCTGGGATCCGCCGTCTCGCTGTCGGACGCGAACGCGCTGAACCGGGTGACGGTCACCCTGACCGACGCCCGCAGCGGCGACGAGCTGGTGATCGGCGCCCTGCCGGCCGGCATCACCGCGACCCGCGAGGGCAACAGCATCGTGCTGACCGGCGTGGCTTCGGCCGCCGACTATCAGGCGGCGGTGCGGGCGATCGGGCTGCGGTCGAGCGCCGGCGACCCGAGCTTCGCCGGCACGGCGACCAGCCGGTCGATCAGCATCCAGGCCCGCGACATCGCCGGCAACGGCTCGGCCGCGGCGACGGTGACGGTCGCGGTGGCCCGCGCCAGCACGACCACCCCGGTTCCCACCACGCCGGCGACGACCACGCCCGTCACCGTCAGCGGCAACGGCCCGTCGCTGTCCGGCGGCTCGACGACCGGCTCCTCGTCCAACGGCCCGTCCTCCAACAGCTCCTCCGGCAGCTCCTCCGGCGGCTCGCTGGGCGGCACCGGTTCCGGGCCGACGCTGCCGGGCGGCAGCGGCAGCGGTGGAAGCGGCGGAACGCCCGGCAGCTCGTCCAGCACGGATGCGGGCCGGTCGGTGACGCTGAACAACATCGGCGGCGGCAGCTCCAGCACGGACGCCGGCCGGTCGGTGACGCTGAACAACATCGGCGGCAGCTCGTCCAGCACGGATGCCGGCCGGTCGGTGACACTGAACAGCATCGGCGGCGGCAGCTCCAGCAGCGGCAGCTCCGGAAGCGGGCTGGGAGGAAGCGGCCTCGGTGGCAGCTTGGGCGGCGGCGGCTTGGGCAGCGGCCTGGGCAGCGGTCTCGGCACCGGCGGCACACCCGGAGGGACCGGCACCAACACCGGCACCGGGACGGGGACGGGTACCGGCACCGGGACGGGCACGGGTGGCGCGACCCGCGGCACCGGCGCCCAGGGCGGCCAGGGCCAGACCGGCACGCAGGGCAGCGGCCTGAACAACGGCCAGGGTCTTGGTCAAGGCCAGGGCCAGGGTCAGGGCCAGGGCCAGGGGCTCGGTCAGGAACGGGGCAACGGCCTCGGCACCGGACGGCCGGGGAACCAGGGTCCGCAGGGTCAAGGGCAGGGCCAGCAGGGTCAGAGCCAGGGTCAGGGCCAGCAGGGCCAAGGCCAGGGCGAACAGCAGGGCCAGCCCCAGAACCAGGGCGCTCCCCAGGATGGCGGCGGCACTCCGTCGGACGGCACCGGCCAGCCGGCGGAGCGCGGGGCGGACAACCGCGCCGAGATCATGCCGGCCTCCCCGGCTTCGCCCGTCAGGTCGCCCGCGCCCACGGCGGTCCGGCCGACGCCACCGATCTGCTGGCGGCACTCGCCAGCCACGTCCTGCCCGACAGCTGGGCCGCCTGACGGCGGCCCACCTCCTCCAAGCGTCTTTTCCCTCCAGCGTCGCCTTCCTCCCCCAATCCTTTTCCGCCGAACGGAATTGCTCCCACCATGAAGATTTCGACCGTTCACCTCCGCCACCGCCTGCTTTCTTCGGTGGTTCCCGTCGCCGTCCTGGCGGCATCCCTGCTGGCCGCAGGCTGCGCGGTCAAACCCGAGCCGCTGACGGCCGAGGAGAATCTGGCCCGCGTGCGCAAGGATCTGGGCGTCGTGCTGGCCCCGCAGGAGCCGCTGACCAAGGCCGTCTCGATGGACGAGGCGATGGCGCGCGCCATCAAGTACAACCTCGACGAACGCGTGAAGCTGATGGAGGTGGCGGTCGCCACCGACCAGCTGGACCTGTCGCGCTACGACATGCTGCCGCGCGTGGTGGCCGCCGCCGGCTATGTCGGTCGCAACAACGATGCCGGGTCGGAGAGCCTGAACCTCGCCACCGGCCGGCGGACGGGCGAGAGCACCACCGCCACCGACAAGCACCGCCGCACCGGCGATCTCGCCTTCACCTGGAACGTGCTGGATTTCGGCGTCAGCTATCTGCGGGCGCGGCAGAACGCCAATCTGGTGCTGATCGCCGACGAGCGCCGCCGCCGCGTCGTCCAGGGCATCATGCAGGACGTGCGCACCGCCTATTGGCGCGCCGTCGCCGCCGAACGGCTGCTGAAGCGGCTGGAGCCGGTGGAGAAGCGGGTGGAGGGCGCGCGCCGCGACGCCCGCACGCTGGAGGCGCTGCGCGTCCAGGCGCCGCTGCAGGCGCTGAACTATACCCGCACCCTGGTGGAGACGCTGCGCCAGCTGCAGTCGCTGCGCCGCGAACTGGTGGCGGCGAAGTCGCAGCTGGGCGCGCTGATGGGGCTGCCGCCGGGCGAGCAGTTCGAGATCGAGCTGCCGCCGGCCAGCGTCATGAAGGCGCCGCCCAAGCTGGACGTCGCGGTCGAGGCGCTGGAGACCTACGCCCTGCTGAACCGGCCGGAACTGCTGGAGGAGAGCTACAACCAGCGCATCTCCGCCGACGAGACCTGGCGGTCGCTGCTGAAGCTGCTGCCGGGCATCGACGTCAACGCCGCCCTGCGCTACGACAGCAACAGCTTCCTGCTGAACCAGCGCTGGGCCGATTACGGCGCGCGGATCAGCTGGAACCTGATCAACCTGGTCTCCGCCCCCGCCACCAAGTCCTACGCCGAGGCGCAGGAGGAGCTGGTCGCCTTCCGCCGTCAGGCGCTGAGCATGGCGGTGCTGAGCCAGGTGCATGTGGCGGTTCTGCAGTTCCGCGAACTGAAGCAGGAATTCGCCCTGACCGCCGAGCAGGCCGACCTCGACACCCGCATCCGCTCGCAATACGTCAACGTCGGCGAGGCCGGTCAGGTGGGCGAGCTGGGCGTGATCCAGTCGGAGGTGACGGCGCTGCTGTCCGACCTGCGCCGCGATCTGGTGCTGGCCGACCTGCACAACGCCTATGCCCGCGTCATGGTGTCGGCCGGCGTCGACCCGCTGCCCGAGACGATGGCCGCCGACGACCTGCCCACCCTGACCCAGGCGGTGGCCAAGGGCCTGTCCTCCTGGCAGGAGCGCGCCAACAGCATGCTGCGCGTCAAGGATCTGGTGGCGAAGGACGCGGCTAAGGCCGACAGGACGGAGCCGGTGAAGGTGGAACCGGTGAAGCCGGAGCCCGCCAAGCCGGCGGCGCCCATGGCGGCCGCTCCGGCTCCTGCCCCGGTTGCCGCCCCGGTTGCCATGGCTGCTCCTGCCCCGGCCCCTGCCCCGGTTGCGGTCGCGGAGGCGCCGAAGGCAACGGCGGCCGAACCTGCCCCGGTTGCGACGCCCGCCCCCGCTCCCGTTACGGCGGCGAAACAATCGCCATCCGCTGCCTCTTCAGTTGCGACGGCGTCCTTCTCTCCCGTTATCCAGGCCGAGCTTGGGGCTTACGCAAGCCACAGGCTTGCCGAACGGGAATGGGGTATGATCGCCCAACGCCTGGGAAAGGAAGCGGAAGGGGCCGGCGCCCTGTACGTCACCACCCGGCGCAGCGAGGACGGCAAGCCGATCGTCCAGCTGCGCGCAGGCGGTTTCGCCGACCGCGCCGCGGCCGAGCGGTTCTGTCATCGTGTGAAGGACAAGCAGCGGGAATGCACCGTTCGTACCCTCTCGGCCCAGGAAGGCCGGTCCGACAGCCTGCCGGCGGGCAAGGTCGCGTCGCTGTGATCCGTCCCGGTGCTGCGGCCAAGGCCGCCGCCCGAACCGCCGTATTCGTTGCGGCACTGCTGGGCGGAGGCATCGCCTCCGCCCCGGCCCTGGCCCAGGACGCCTCGCAGGGGCAGGTCCGCGCGCTGATCGAGGCCCGGCGGCATGCGGTCCTGTCCTCCGAGATCCCCGGCCGCATCGCCCGCATGGGCGTCGATGCCGGCCAGAGCTTCAAGGCCGGCGACCTGCTGGTCGCCTTCGACTGCGCCAGCTATCAGGCGGAACTGGACGCCGCCCGCGCCCAGCTGAACGCCGCGGACGTGACGGCGCGGGTCAACCGGCGCCTGAACAGCCTGCGCTCCATCGGCGAGGCCGAGGTGCAGCTGGCCGAGGCGAAGGTCCAGGTCGCCCGCGCAGAGGTCCGCAAGGCGGAGGTGCAGGCCCGGCGCTGCGAGATCAAGGCGCCTTTCGACGGCCGTGCGGTGGAGCGCCGGATCCAGGAGCATGAGTCGGTCGCCGCCGGCGCGCCGCTGCTGGAGATCCTGTCCGACCGCGACCTGAAGGTGGAGCTGATCGTCCCCTCCTCCTGGCTGGTGTGGCTGAAGCCGGGTCAGCGCTTCGACCTGCGCGTCGACGAGACCGGGGCCACCCTGCCGGGCGAGGTGGTGCTGCCCGGCGCCAAGGTCGATCCGGCCAGCCAGTCGGTGAAGGTCACCGCGAAGCTGACCGGCGACGCCCCCGGCCGGGCTGGTCGCGGGCATGAGCGGCACGGCGTTCTTCCCCGAACCGGCGCTGTCGTCGCTGCCGGCCGGCAACCAGGGAACTTCCCAGGGGGCCCCAAACCCGGACCTGCAAAGCCATGAGCGCCACGATGGCCCAGACCCCGCCCCAGCAGGCGGCGCCGCAAGTGGCTCCACAGGCAACTCCACAGGCGGCACCGCAACCGGTCAACGGCCTGCTGATGCTGCTGGAGCTGCAGCGGCAGGCGTGGCGGCAGGCGACGGCGCCGGAGCTGCGCTATCACATCGTCAACCAGACGCGCCGGCTGATCGCCTACCGGCAGGCCGCCTTCCTGACCCTGGCGGACCGGGGGCGGCCGACGCTGGAGGCGGTGTCCAACATCGCGGTGCTGGAACCGAACGCCCCCTTCGTCCAATGGCTGGAGCAGGCGGTGCGCGCCGTCGCCGCCGGACCGCAGGCCGACGCCGTCCATGTCGTCGACCCCGCCGCCCTGCCCGCCGAGGTCCGCGGCGCCTGGGGCGAGTGGGGGCCGGCGCAGGTGCTGTGGTGCCCGCTGCGCAAGCCGGAACCCCAGCGGGAGACCCCGCCCGGCGCCCCGGCGGAAAGCCGGGACAAGGCCGCCCCGCCGCCGGCCGGCCTGTGGCTGGGCCGCGACGAGCCCTGGACCGACGGCGAAATCCTGCTGCTGAGGCATCTGGCGGAGGGCTACGGCCATGCCTGGTGGGCGCTGTCGGGCAAGCGCGCCAAGCGGCGCGGTCTGCGCCGCGCCCTGCTGCCGCTGCTGGTGCTGCTGGCGGTCGCCGGCGCGCTCGCCATCCCGGTGCCGATGTCGACCCTGGCCCCGGCCGAGATCCAGACCAGCAATCCGGTGATCGTCGCCGCCCCGCTGGACGGCGTGATCGAGCGTTTTCACGTGCAGCCGAACCAGGCGGTGGCGGCCGGACAGCCGCTGTTCAGCTTCGATTCCACCGTGCTGCGCAGCCGGTTCGAGGTGGCGCGCAAGGGCCTGACCCAGGCGGAGGCCGAACTGCTGACCGCCTCGCAGGCCGCCTTCGCCGACCCGCAGACCAAGGCCCGCGTCGCCCAGCTCCGCGCCCAGGTGGAGCTGCGCCGGGCCGAGCTGGCGCTCGCCCGCGACCTGCTGGACCGGGTGACGGTGAAGGCCGAGCGCGCCGGCATCGCCGTCTTCACCGACGTCAACGACTGGCTGGGCAAGCCGCTGTCGGTGGGCGAGCGCGTGCTGACCCTGGCCGACCCGCAGGCGCCGGAGATCGACATCATGGTGCCGGTCGGCGACGCCCTGGTCCTGGAGCCGGGCTCGCCGGTGGAGCTGTTCTTGAACGTCGACCCGCTCCGCCCCCTCCGGGCCCGCCTGACCCATGCCAGCTACGAGGCCGGCCTGTCGGCCGCCGGCGTGCTGTCCTACCGCGTCAAGGCGGCGCTGGAGCCGGGCCAGAACCCGGGGGAGGCCCCGCCGCGCATCGGCCTGCGCGGCACCGCCAAGATCCTGGGCGACCGCGTGCCGCTGGCCCTCTACCTGTTCCGCCGCCCGCTGGCCCTGCTGCGCCAGTCGCTGGGGATTTGAGGGAAAGCGGCCGGGAATGGAAAGCCCGCCCTCTCCGTCAGTCGGCAGGAGCCTGACCGGATGCCTCCTCCTCGGGAAAGCCGCCTCCGGCCAAGCCCAGGAACACGAGGACGGCCTTGCCGATCCAGGCCAGATGGGCGGCTTCGAGCACGCCGATCCGATGCCCGACCTTGGCCCGCGGGACCGTCATGATCTTGTCCGTCATGATGCGGGATGGCTGGGTCAGGCCGTTGCCGCCGGTCGGCTCGACCAGCCGGCGGAACAGCGGTGCGTCGGTCGGATCGGTCGTGAAGGGGCAGACGGTGACCGAGGCGGTGCCGGAAAAACGGTCGTCCTGCAGGATGACGACCGGCCGCGGCTTTCCCGCATAATCGGCCCCGCCGGCCACCGTCCAGATCTCGCCCCGCTTCATTCCCCGTCATCCAGCGATCCCCAGCCAGCGGCATCGGCGAAGCCCTGGTCGTCGGCCTCCCGCGGGCTGCGGGCGACGGCCAGGGACTGGCGCAGAGCTTCGGCGACGAAGGCCGGGCTGCGGACGTCGGGGATCCAAATCTGCACCGGACGCAGCCCCTGCGCCCGAAGCCGCGCACGGTGCGCCTTCACCTTCTCGCGCGAGCTTCGGCGGATTGCCGGCATGGCGGGCTCCTGTCATCGGTTACATGTAACCTGGGCCCTTTCGCCCGCACCGTCAACGGCGATGCAGGCCCGGTGCCGCCTTCCCTCCACTGCCCCATGCCATTTCTGACCCGCTTTCCCGAAAAGGACGCCGTCCTCCCGTGTCCATCGCCCTCACGCCCCCCGCCGGTCCCGCCGCCAACCTTCGCGCCGCCGCCCCGGCCGATCCGCTGGCGTCCCTGCGGCTGCCTGGATTGCGCGACGATCTGGCCCTGCTGCCGGCGCCGGCGGGGCAGGACGGGGCGCCGGGCTGGACCATCCACGATCCGGTGCGCAACCGCTATTTCCGCATCGGGCCGGAGGCCTTCGCGCTGATCGCGCACTGGCACCACGCCAACCCGCGCGCCATCGCCGCGGCGGTGGCGGAGGAAAGCCTGTTCGAGCCGACGGCCGACGACGTGATGGGCTTCTACCAGTTCCTGGCGGGCAACAACCTGACCGTCACCGCCGACACCGCCTTCCTGGCGCGTCAGGCGGCGGCGCGGAAGACCGGCTGGTTCTGGTGGCTGGTCCACAATTACCTGTTCTTCCGCATCCCGCTGGTGCGGCCCGACCGTTTCCTGTCGGCGACGGTGGGGCTGGTGGCGCCCTTCTACAGCCGGGCCTGGCTGGTCCTGGTGCTGCTGACCGCGGTGCTGGCCGGGCTGCTGGTGGCGCGGCAGTGGGACGCCTTCCTGCACACCTTCCAGCATTTCTTCTCGCCCGAAGGGTTGGCGCTCTACGGCGTCACGCTGCTGGGCACCAAGATCTGCCACGAGCTGGGGCATGCCTACACGGCCAAGCGCTACGGCTGCCGGGTGCCGACCATGGGGGTGGCCTTCCTGGTGATGTGGCCGGTGCTCTACACCGACACCACCGACGCCTGGAGGCTGGTCTCGCGCCGGCAGCGGCTGGCGGTGGGGGCGGCCGGCATGCTGACCGAGCTGACGATTGCGGTCTTCGCCACCCTGGCCTGGAGCTTCCTGCCCGACGGGCCTCTGCGCAGCGCCGCCTATTTCCTGGCGACGGTCAGCTGGATCACCACGCTGGCGATCAATCTCAGCCCCTTCATGCGCTTCGACGGCTATTACCTGCTGTCCGACGCGCTGGACGTGCCCAACCTGCAGGAGCGCGGTTTCGCCATGGCGCGCTGGAAGCTGCGGGAATGGCTGTTCGGCCTGGGCATGGCCCCGCCGGAGGAGATGCCGGCGGCGCGCCGCCGCATCCTGCTGGTCTATTCCTACGTCACCTGGGTGTACCGGCTGGTGCTGTTCCTCGGCATCGCGCTGCTGGTCTACCACGTCGCCATCAAGGTGTTGGGGATCCTGTTGTTCGTGATCGAGATCGGCTGGTTCATCGCCCGGCCCCTGCTGCACGAGGTGAAGGCCTGGTGGTCCTTGCGCGACCGCTTCCGGGTCAACCTGCGCACCGGGCTGACGCTGGCCGGGCTGGCGGCGGCGGTCGGGCTCACCCTGCTGCCGGTGACCAGCACCGTATCGGTGCCGGTGGTCTGGCGGGCGTCCGGCTTCGCCACCGTCTACGCCCCCTTCCCCGCCCGGCTGGAGGAGACGCTGGTCGCCCGCGGCCAGAGCGTGGTGGAGGGCGAGCCGCTGTTCCGCCTGACCGCCCCCGACCTGGAGGGCAAGCTGCGGCAGGCCGAACTGCGCATCGACTGGATGCAGGAGCAGATCGCCCGCCTGACCGCCAGCCGCGAGCAGCTCGACCGCGTGCGGGCGATGGAGGAGGATCTGGCCGCCGCCATGGCCGAGCGGCAGGGGCTTCTCGACAGCCGCGAGCGGCTGGTGGTGCGCTCCCCCTGTCGGGCACCGTGCGCGACATGGAGGACGCGCTGACCCCCGGCCGCTGGATCGGGCCGAAGCTGCCGCTGGCGATGGTGGTGGCGCCGGGCAGCGGCGAGTTGGTCGGCTATGTCGGCGAGGGCGATTTCGACCGGCTGAGCCCGGGTGCCGGGGCGGAGTTCCATCCGGACGACCCTCTCGCCCCCCGGCTTGCGGCGCGGGTGCGCGCGGTCGATCCGGTCGCCGTGTCGGTCCTGGACGTGCCGGCGCTCGCCTCGGTCAATGGCGGTCCGGTGGCGGTGGAGGGACAGGCGGGACCGCAGCCGGGCCAGCCGCATGGCGGGGCCGGACGCAGCGCGCTCGCCCCGGTGGAGGCGGTCTACCGCATCACCCTGGACGTCGGGCCGGCAAACATCGAGCCGGCCGGCACAGGCGGCGTGCAGGAGGGGCCGGAGCGCGTCACCCGCGGCATCGTCCGCGTGGCCGGCGAAGCCCGCAGCATCGCCGAACGCTTCTGGCGCGTGGCCGCATCGGTGCTGATCCGCGAGACGGGCTTCTGACCGGTCGACAGCAGCCTGCCGCCTACCCCATCCCCACCGCCAGCAGCCCGTCGCCGGCCATGGCGAACCCGGCCGGTTGCGGGCGGACGTAGCCGATCGGGTTGGGGCGCGGCTCGTTGCGGCCATGCCGGATGAAGTGGACCAGCGCCTGCTGCTGGTCGCTGCCGAAGGCGGCGCTCAGGTCGGGGTTGGCCATCAGGTAGGCGAGCGCGTTGAACCGGGTCGGACGCCCGTCCGCCTGGCCGGTGGACTGGTAATGGGCGGTGGCGGCCGCGGTGTCGGTGCCGAAGGTTGCCGCCAGATCCGGGTTGGCGGCCAGATAGCTCAGCGCATCGAAGCCGGCGGCGTCGCGCCGGGGCGTGTTGCCGTAGAGGACGACATAGAGCTTCACCTGCTGGTCGCTGCCCGAGAAGACGCTCAGCAGCTCCGGGTTGGCCAGCAGGTAATCGCGGGTGTTGAAGCTGGTGGGGCGGTTCTCCAGCCGGCCGGAGCGGATGTAATGCTCCTGCGCCCGGACGGGATCGTTGCCGATGGCGGCGGCGAGGTCGCGGTTCGCCGCCAGATAGGAGAGCGTGTCGAAGCTGGTGCCGCGCCCCTCGCGCCGGCCGCTGGACAGGTAATGGCCGCCCGCCCGGGCGGTGTCGGTGCCGAAGGCGGCGGCAAGGTCGGGGTTGGCGGCCAGATAGGCCAGCGGGTCGAAGGTGATGCCGCGCCCCTCGGTCCGGCCGGCGGTCACGTAATGGCGGGCCGCCGCCGCCGGATCCAGCCCGAAGGCCGCCGCCAGATCCGGGTTCGACACCAGATAGCCGTAGCCGTCGAACCGGGTGCTGCGCCCCTCCCGCTGGCCGCTGGACAGGTAATGGCGGGTGGCGGCCGTCGCGTCGGTGCCGAAGACGGCGGCGAGATCGGGGTTGGCGGCCAGATAGGCCAGCGGGTCGAAGCTGCCGGCCGACCGGCCTTCCCGCCGGCCCAGCGCCAGATAATGCCGGCTCGCCGCCGCGGGGTCGGTACCGAAGGTCGCCGCCAGATCCGGATTGGCGGCAAGGTAGGAGAGCGGGTCGAAGGACCGGGTCGCCCGCCCCTCCGCCCGGCCGGCGCGCAGGTAATGCTCGCGCGCGGCGGCCTCGTCGGTGCCGAAGGCGGCGGCCAGATCGGGGTTGGAGGCGAGATAGGCCAGCGGATCGAAGCCGGCCATCGTCTCGGCCAGCGTGGTCACCCGCAAGGTGACGGTCTGGCCGCTGACCGCGCCCTGGCTGTCGGTGACGGTGTAGGCGAAGGAGCCCGGCGACGCCGGGGTGCCGGCTGGCGCCTGATAGGTCAGGCCGGCCAGATCGGCCGTGCCGAGCGTCATCCCGGCGGTGACGGCGGTGCCGTTGGCCAGACGGAGCGTGCCGGCGGCCGGCAGCCGGGCCAGCGTCACCGTCATGGCGTCGCCTTCGTCCGGGTCGCTCGGCCGGTCGATGCCGAGGGCGACGACCGGCCCGCCTTCCAGGACGGTCAGGGTCTTGTCGCCCTGGATGGCCGGCGGCCGGTTGGCCGGGCGCGAGGCGACGGTGAAGCCGATCCAGCGGCTCCAGGCCACGCCGTTGTAGGCGCGCACCGACAGCTCGTCGGTGCTGGTCAGGCTGGAGGCGGCGAAGGTGACGCCGGCGAAGGCCGCGGCGCTCAGCGCGACCACGGCGCCCGTGGCCTGAGCCACCCCGCCGACCATGATGGAGCCGGCGCCCTGGGTGTTGTCGACCAGCTCATACTGGGTAACGAGGCCGCCGGCCGGATCAGCCGCCGTCACAAGGCTGGCGAGGCTGATCGAGGAGCCGATGGAAACCCGGCCGGTCCGGGCGGTGACCGCCGGAGGCAGCAGGCTGATGCGGATGTCGGCGAACAGGGCGTATTCGACGTCGGTCAGCGTGTCGGTGCCCTCGCCGCCGCCGGAGATGGTGGCGCCGTCGGCGGTGACGGTGACGGTGTAGGAGGCGCGGCTGCCGTTGTAGACCGCGGTGTCGGTGCCGCCGCCGCCCTGCAGCGTGTCGTCGCCGGCCCCGCCGGTCAGCGTGTCGTCGCCCGCTCCGCCGGTCAGCAGGTTGTTGGCGGAATTGCCGATCAGGATGTCGTTGCCGCTGCCGCCGACGGCGTTCTCGATGGTGACGCCGGCGGCGATCGCCACATTGTCCACCGCCCGCCCCCCGACCCGTTGGGACCGATGGAGCTGAAGGCGCCCGCCGTCAGGTCGATGGTGACGGCCGATGCCTGCCCGCCCGCATCGATGGTGTCGGTGCCGCCGGCATCCCAGATGGCTTGGGAGACCGCGACCGTGTTGCTGGCGAAGGCATAGCGGTCGTCGCCGATGCGGGTGGCGGTGTTGGCGCCGTACAGGTACTGGACCGCCGCGATGTCGTACAGCGCCGGTCCCGTCGCCAGCCCGTTCAGGCCCAGGCTGGGGTGCCGGTTGTAGGACATGATCGTGTAGCGGTAATTGTCCTCGGCCGAAGGCAGATAGGGCGCCTCGCCGCCGCCGCCGGTGGCGTTGTAGTTGCCGGGATGCTTCAGCCCGATGGCGTGCCCGATCTCGTGCAGGATGGTCAGATAGCCGTAGCTGCCCGGCGTCGGGCTGGCGTTGGTCGTGCTGCTGTTGGAAAGATAGATGTCGCCGCCGCCGTCATAGAGCGATCCGGTCGGATAATAGGCGTAGGCGGCGCTGGAGCTTTGCCGGTTGGTGCCGAGGCGGATCGACCCGCCCTGCCCGCCGTTGGCGCTGTCGGAGGTCTCCACGAAGAAGATGTTGGCGACGGCGGTCCAGGCGGCGAAAGCCTGCCGCACCGCATCGCGCTGGGCGGCGGACAGCGGTGCGAAGCCGGTCCTGTCCGAGGCGTAGGCGTAGGAGGGCGCCTGCTCCATGAAGCTGTAGCTGACCGTCGCCCCGCTGCCGACGGCACCGCCGCCCCAGCGCGGCGTCCCCGGCGCCAGCAGGGTCGAAATGGTGGCGAAGGAGGCGCCCTGCGGCTGGCTCCCCTGCGGGTCCGGTCCTGCGGCGATGGGTGCTGCGCTCCAGCCGGCGGCGCTGCACAGCAGGCAGGAACAGGCGGGTACTGGAGCAACCGGGGGGCAACCGGAGAGCCGGCCGGGGCGTCGGACAGGTCGGAGATGGTGATCGTCATGGCCGGAAGGAAACCCACGCCGCGGGCTGCGACTTTTCCACTCTACAACCTTTCATTCCCCAATCGAAAGGGGAGGGAAACCCGGACCTTTTTCTCACCGGCCACGCCGCCGCGGGTCTTCTCCACGCTCATGCCTTCTGCGCGATCAGGTCCTCGAACACCGCCTCGATGCGGTCGACGGACCGGGCGACGGTGAAGTCGCGGGCGCGGTCGCGGCCGGACAGGGCCATGCGCTGCCAGGCGGCGCGGTCCCCGACCAGGCTGCGCAGGCGGTCGGCGAGCGCCTCGTGGTCTTCCGCCTTGAACAGCAGGCCGTCGACGCCGTCGCGCAGCACCTCGCCGCTGCCGCCGGTGCCGCTGCCGACCACGGTCAGGCCGGCGGCCATCGCCTCCACCTGCGAGATGCCGAACGGCTCCTGGAAGACGCTGGGGAAGACCAGCACGTTGCAGCGGGCGAACAGGCCGGACAGGCCGCGGCGGTCGAGGAAGCCGGTGAAGCGCACCTTGCCGGCCATGCCGTGGCGCTCCACGAAGTCGCGGCAGCGGGCGGCCAGATCGGCGTCCGGCGCCTCCCCGGCGAAGGTGCAGTCGAAGTCGATGCCGTCGCGGTGCAGGATCGCAAGCGCGTTGACCAGCGTCTGCGGCCCCTTGTAGTTCACGAACAGGCTGGCGAAGGCGATGCGCAGCCGGTCGGTCGCCGGCATCACCGCGCGGTGGAAGTAATCGACGCGGGCACCGGGATGGATGACGGTGGCCGGCACGCCGTAGCCGCCGGCCGCCAGCCGCTCCGCCACCCAGCCGCTGGCCGGCCCGGCGCGGTAGAGGGGGAGCGCGGAGTGGCCTCCGGCGGGTAGCCGGGATGCTGGTTGCCCAGGCAGTGCAGCACCGGCACGCCCATCTGCCGGGTCAGCGGATCGAGGAACTCGGCCGCCAGCATGTCGAGGTTGCCGACCAGACAGGCCTCGGCACGGAAATCGCGGGCGGTCTCCAGCACGCGGCGGATGTTGTCGCGGATCAGCGCGGCGCAACGGGCCGGATCGTCGTGGGTGAAGGCGCGGCCGTCCTTCCAGTATCCATACAGGGTCAGCGAACGGTCGACATGCCGCTCGATGTCCTCGGTCCCGGCCATGCCGGGCCGGGCAAGCTCGGGCATGTCGGCGGTCAGCACCTTCACCGCGTGGCCGCGGCGGATCAGCTCGGCCGAGAACTCCCACAGCTTGCGGCCATAGCCGCCGAACTCCTGCGGCGGGAACAGGTTGGTGACCACCAGGATGCGGCGGGGCCGCCCGGTCGAGGGGACCGTCGCCTGCCGGAACAGCGCGCGGTGGCGCTCCAGCTCCGGATGGCCGCCGGCGGCGTCGAACCCGGCGGCGGGGAGGTCGGGCGCCGGATCGGGCAAGCCGGCAAGACGGGCGGCCCGGCGGGCCTCGTCGAGATGGATCGCGGCCTCCGCCGGACGGCCGTCCGCCGCGCACAGGCGGGCCAGCCCGGCGAGCGCGTCCGGCTGCTGGCGGTCCAGCCCGACGCCGCGCAGCAGGAGCCGCTCCGCCAGGGCGTTTTCGCCGAAACGGAGGGCCAGCCGGGCGACGCCGATCATCTGGTCGGCGGTGCGCAGCATCGGCTCCAGCGCCGCGAGGCGGTCATGCCGCAGGGCCGGCGCCAGTCCCGCCGCCAGGGCCGGGTCGGACAGCGAGCGGGCGGCATAGCGCAGGACGTCCGCGCACTGGAACAGGATGCCCCCGGGTTCGGTCGGCACGAAGCCCCAGCCGGCCAGATGGGCCGCCGCCGCGGCATGGTCGCGCGACGAAGCGGTGGGACAGAGGACGGAGGCGCCGGGCAGCCCGGCCATCCGGCGGTCGGTCTCCGCCCGGTCCGGCCAGGGCAGCAGGGTCACCGCGTCGTCCCGCACCCGGCCGGCGGCCTGATCGGCGGCCTGATCGGCGGATGGCGGCATCGGCAGGATGGCCGGTTCGGGGGGCAGGCCGGGGGCCGCGAACGCCACCCGCGGCAGGTCGCGGGCCAGGAGGCGCAGGTCGGAGGCGAAGCCGTCCTCCTCCCCGCCGGCATGGACGGTCAGCCGCGATGCCGTCAATTGCAGCCGCTGCAGCGCCTCGTAGGCGGCGAGGCGGTTGCGGAAGCCGGCGCCCTGGACCGGCAGGGCCGGCAGCCCGCGCCGCTCCCCGCGCACCTCCAGCACCGGATCGACGCGGTCGTCGAAGACGGCGTCGAAGAACTGGGCGCGCTTGACCTGCGGGCTGTGGAATTCCAGCAGATGGGCCTGTCCGGCCCGGCGGATCGCCATCGCCTCCCCGGGGTGGTCGAGGTAATGGCGGGCCAGCTCCACCAGCTCGTCCGGGGACCGGTATGTGGCGAGATGGCGGCCGGGGGTGAAGCAGCGCTCCAGCCCGGCCTCCTCCGACAGCGCGTCGGTCAGCAGGAAGCCGCCGGCGCCCAGCGCCTCGAAGACGCGCAGGTTGAGGTCGCCGTTCAGCGAGACGTTCAGCGTGACCCGCGAGGCGGCATAGACGTCGGCAGCCCGTTCCGGTTCGGCGCGCATGCCCAGCAGCGGCAGCCCGGCAGCGATCAGCCGGTCCAGAACATGGCGCCGCCAGGGATGGAAGGCGCCGATCTGCCCGACGAAGGTGAGGGGGAACTGGGCGTCCGCCGGGATGTCGCGCCGGCGCAGCGCATAGTCGACCGCCGGGATCCAGTAGACCCGCTCGAACCCCGCCTCCAGGAAGGCATGGGCGTGTTGGCGGGTGTGGTCGAGCATCACCGCGTCGAAGCGCTCCATCGTGCCGTAGGCCAGCAGCGTGCGCAGGGGGCTGGCGAAATGGTGGGTGTCGCCGACCAGGAGGACCTTGGTGCCCGGCAGCCGGTCCAGACCGCGCGGAAGATTGCGCCGGGTGGCGTCGGCCTTCACCACGATCAGCTCCGGGCGCTGGTGCGCCGGCAGCCGGGCGACGATGGCCGTCAGGTCGTATTCGCCCGGCGGGGTGTTCAGCGAGGCGAAGCCGTCGCCGGTCTCCACCGTCGGGCAGTCGGGCCCGCAGAACACCTCCCGCTCCGAGAACAGCGGACGGCGGTAGTACTCAGGCGGGGCCAGGCAGCAGAAGAGGGTGACGGGATCGGGCAGGCCGCGGACGGGCGGGGGCGGGATGGTCACAGCGCGTCCAGCTCCCGCAGCAGGGCGATCAGCCGGCGGGTGGCGGCCTGCCAGCTGAAATGCTCCAGCAGGTGGGCCTGCGCCGAGCGGCGGGTGCCGGCGGGGTCGTCGATGACCGCGCGCAGCAGCCGGGCGGCCTCGCCCTCGTCGGGGCTCCACCAGTTCCGGCCGGCATAGGCGCCGATGCCGGGGGTGACGGCGCTGGGGATCATGTGCGCCACCCGCCCGTCCAGATAGGCTTGGTAGGCGCTGTGGTCGGGCGCCAGCAGGGTCAGCCCCATCGCCCCGGCCTGGGCCATCGGCAGGTCCCAGCCCTCGCCGTGCGACATGCTCCAGTAATGGGTCGAGGCGGCATGGAGCGACATCATCTCCGCATCCGACAGCTTGCCTTCGACCAGGAAGACCGGTGCCGCCTGTTCCAGCGTCCGGCCGGTCTGCGCCGACACCCGGGCCAGCAGGTCGCGCATGCCGTCGGAAACCCCGCCGGCCTTGCCGACCTTCAGCAGCAGGGCCGCCCGGTCCTCCGTCCGCGTCGTCCGCAGCCAGACCCGCAGCAGCCCGTCCAGGTTCTTGCGGTCGTTGAAGTCGGAGACGTTCAGGACCCGCACCGGGTAATCGGCCAGCCGGCGGCCCAGGCTGTCGACGATGACGGCGGGGGCGACGCCCGCGGCGTCCACCGTCTCCACCCCGGCGGGGCAGATGTGGACCCGCTCCTGCGGGTGGCCGGCGCGCAGCCAGGCCGTGCGGGAGGAGTCGGTGGCGACCACCACATGGTCGTGGCGCCGGCTGAGGCCCGCCCACAGAGGCGGGATGTCGACCGCCTCGAACATGCTGAAATTGATGGTTTTCAGGCCTGGAACGGCTTCCACCGCCGGCGGGGTGGTGACGGTCAGCACCGCCTTGGCCCGCACCGGCCGGTCGAGCGAGAGCAGCAGCGGGTCGATCTGGTCGTCCGGCAGGTTGTCGGGATCGCCATAGTTCAGGTCGACCAGCCGGACGCGGATCCCGGCCGCCACCAGTTCCTGGACGAAGCGGCGGACGGCATAGGCGTAGCCGCTGCTGTCGCGGAACACGCCGCGCACCACCAGCCCCGGCGGCAGGGAGGGGTCCGCGGCATCGTCGCGGATCGCGCGGGCGGTGGCGCAGCGCTCCAGGGCGCAGCGCAGCCGGGGAGCCGGCACGCCGCTGCCGGATTCCATCGCGGCGGCGCGGCGCAGCAGCCGTTCGGCCTCGTCGATCCGCCCGCAGGCGAGCGCTTCCGTGCCCAGACGCGACAGCGTCATGCCGCAATCCGGGTCCACCTCCAGCTTGCGGCGGAAATGGGCCATGGCCGCCTCCAGCCGGCCCATCTGCGTCAGGGTGCCGGCCTGGTTGAACAGGGCGCCGGCATGGGCCGGCACCAGCCGCAGGGCGCGGTTCACCAGCGCCACCCCGCGCGAGGGGTCGGGACGGCGGCTCAGCAGTCCAAGCAGATGGAGCGCATCGGCCTGTGCCGGCTCGACCGCCAGGATGCTGCGGTAGAGCGTCACCGCCCGGTCGCTCTCGCCGGCCTGGTGCAGGCCGACGGCCCGGGTCAGGGTGTCGTGGATCGAGATCATGGCGCGGGCGCTGTTCCGGAACCGGAGAATAGACGGGCGGGCGGCGGGTCGGGCATCCGGATCGGGGGAGCCGGACGGCGGAGGAAGATCGGTGAAATCGCCGAGCCTTGCAACAAGGCAGCTTGACCCTCCGGCCAGTGCCGGTGCAAGTCAGGGCAACCGCAGCTCTCCTTTCCGGGTACCCTTTTATGGTTGCCTCCGCCGAAATCGCCGCTCCCATCCAGATCGAAACCCTGCCGGGGCAGCGGCTGCCGGTTCCCGACGCCGTCCGGCAGGCGCTCGACTACTGCAATTCCGGCTGGCTCGACATCAGCGAGGACATCTGCGGCCGCATCCTCGCCGCCGATCCCGGCAACGCCCACGCCCTGCTGGTTCAGGGCATATCGGTCCACAAGAACCGCGAGCCGGCGAGAGCCGTGCCGATCCTGGGGGAGGCGCTGCGCCGCGATCCGGGCTCGGTCGACACCCTTTATCATCTCGGGATGGCGCTGTTGCTGTGCGGACATCTCGACCGGGCGGAGCTGGCTTTCGACTGTGCCATCCAGGGGCGCTCCGACTATGCCGAGGCGATGGCCGGACTGGCCGAGGTGCGCCGGGCCAGGGGCGACGCCGACGGCGCCTTTGCGCTGCTGCAGCGCTCCGTCGCGCTGAAGGGCAACCACTCGCCCTCCTACATCGCCTATTCGCTGATGTGTTTCGAGCGCTCGCTGCCGCCGGGGGACGGGATGGGCTGGAACCGGCGGCGGGAGATGCGGCGCGACCGCCCCCGCCTGACCATGGCCTCGCTCGGCTCCTATGGGCGCTTCGCCCAGACGGTGAACGAGTATGTCGCCGTCCGGCTCTATGCCGAGAAGTACGGGATGGAGTTCCTGACCCCCGACTGGGTCGGGCATGCCTTCTTCTCCCTCGACGATCCGCGGCTGGACCCGTCGGTGCTGCCGGAGTTCCAGGGCTGGCTGCGGCAGCGCAAGGACTTCGCCCGCGGCTTCGACGAGCGGGTTGCCGACCCCTTCCGCGACCGCGACCTGTTCCTGGGCGGCTCGCCGGTCAACGCGATGCTGAAGGAGCGGCGGGCCGACATCCTGTCCTGGCTGACGCCGCGCCCCTGCTGGAACCGTTTCCTGGAACCGCCGGTGGAGGCGCTGCGCCGGCGCGGCCGCACGCTGGTCGCCGTGCACATCCGCCAGACCGACTGGTGGAACCGGGACTACACGCCGCTGTCGCTCTATCTGGACTGGCTGGACGGGCTGTGGCCGACGCTGGAGGACCCGGTGCTGTTCGTCGCCACCGACGAGCCGAGCGTGGTCCCCGAATTCGCCCGCTTCAACCCGACCACCCCGGCCGACTTCCCGGTCCGCTGGGAGGGGCTGGAGTATCTGCAGGATTTCCACGTGATGATGCGGGCCGACATCCTGGCGATCAGCACGGGGGCCTTCGCCGCCACCGCCGCCGCCCTGAACCCCTCCCCCGCCTGCTGCTCCACCCCGCGGAGGGCAACCGCGGACTGGTGCCGTTCGAGGCGTGGCGGTAGGGGGCTTGGCGGTAGAGATGGTCAATCCGCCGCCGTTTCCGGCGGCTTGGCCGTCTCGTTCACCGGTCCGCGCGCCGGGTTGCGCATCGGGTTCCGGGGGTCGAACAGGCCCAGGCGCTGCAGGGTCTGGGCGAAGCCTTCGGTCAGCATGGTGATGCGGTCGCTGATCTCGGCGATCTCGCGGGCGGAGATGACCGGGGCGTCGGCCGAGATGCGTCCGTGGGCGCGGTAGTTCAGGCGGATGGCCACGTCGTCGGTCTCACCCTGGATCCAGGAGCCGTGCAGGATCTTGTTGCGCTCCCGCCCCAGCTCCAGCGCCTCGTCGCAGCGGGCGATCAGGGCCTTGGCCTCCTCGGGCGGCAGGCGCAGGCCGGCGATGGACTTCAGGGCGTCGAAGCGGGCCTTGACCTGCATGTTGGAGGCGATGGGCAGGAAGTCGGTGTGGTCGGCGCCGAGCAGCCGGGAGATGCACAGCGACACCATGTCCTCGAGCTGAGCCCAGGACACGGCGATCATGCCGATCGCGCAATACATCTTCACGCTGAGGGGGCCCAGCCGGACCGTCCGCGTCGTCATTGGCCACCCTTGGCATCTCCGCCCCGGTCGCCGGGACACCGGACGGAAGGTAAGCTTTTCGCGCGGCGTGGAAAAGCCGTCATTGCGCGGCTTGGAGTTGACAGGCCCTGCGATCCATAGGATGCACTGGCCGCTGCGCACGGGGTCCCGGCCTTTTCCCGTCACCGCCGAAGCGCACCATCGGTCACGCAAAGGTATCCCGCCCATGGACTCCCACGCCCCCTCGCTGCACGGTTGCCTCTCCGCCGCCATCGATGTCCTGCAACGGACCATGGACAGCCTGGATCCGGCCCGGATGGAGGCCGCGGTCGCGGCGGTCACCGCGGCACTCGGCGCCAACAGGGCGCTGCTGGTCTGCGGCAACGGCGGCTCGGCGTCCGACGCCCAGCACATCACCGGCGAGCTGGTCGGCCGCTTCCTGAAGGAGCGGCGCGGGCTCAAGGCGATCTGCCTCAGTTCCAACCCGGCGGTGCTGACCGCCTGGAGCAACGATTATTCCTACGACACCGTCTTCTCGCGCCAGACCGAGGCCTATGGCGAGCCGGGCGGCGTCATCCTCGGCATCTCCACCAGCGGCAACTCGCGCAACGTGATCGCCGCCTTCGAGGTGGCGAAGAGCCTGGGCATGACCACCATCGCCATGACCGGCGAGGGCGGCGGCAAGATGGCGGCCCTGAGCGACATCCTGCTCGACGTGCCGTCGCGCTCGACCCCGCTGATCCAGCAGGTCCACATCTGCCTCTACCATTACCTGTGCGAGCAGGTCGAAGCCCGGCTGGCCTGACCCCGTCCATGATCCCGCCCACCCAGGATGTCCGGAACAGCCGGGACGCGCTGAAGCGCCAGGCTCTGGACGCTTTCGGCGCAGGACGGCTGGAAGAGGCGGCGTCCCTCTACCGCGGCCTGCTGGACCAGGACCGCACGGCCGCCGACCTGTGGAACAACCTGGGCATCATCCTGGCCGATCTGAAGCGCCCGGCCGAGGCGGCGGCGGCGCTGCGCAACGCCCTGGCGCTGCGGCCGGACTATGACAAGCCCTGGGTCGGGCTGGGCAGCGCCGCCTTCGGCGACCGGCTGGACGAGGCGGTGCGCTGCTGGACACGAGCGATCCGGCTGGAACCGCGGCAGAGCGCCGGGCTGTGGTTCAACCTGGGCGTGACCCGGCAGATGCGGGGCGAGGCCGCCGAGGCCGCCGCCCTGTTCGACCGGGCCGAGGCGTTGAAGCCCGACGACCCGCGCGTCGCCAGCCAACGGCTGCTGTGCCTCAACTATCTCGACCTGTCCGGCGAGCGCCTGCTGGCCGAACACCGGCGCTTCGACGAGCGGTTCGGTGACGGGACGGGCGGGAATGCCCGGCCCGCCGTGCCGCACGCCAACACGCCCGATCCGGAGAAGCGGCTGCGCATCGGCTATCTGTCGGTCGAGTTCCGCGAGCATCTCGGCGCCTATTTCCTGACGCCCCTGTTCGACGCCGCCGACCGCGGCCGGTTCGAGATCGTCTGCTATTCGATCCTGCCGGACACCCACGCCGACGCCTACACCGCCCGCTTCAAGGCGCAGGCCGACGGCTGGCGCACTGTGGGCCATCTGGACGACGAGGCCCTGGCGGCGCAGATCCGCGCCGACGGCATCGACATCCTGGTCGACCTTGCCGGCCATTCCGGGCTGAACCGGCTGCCGATGCTGGCGCTGCGCCCGGCGCCGGTGCAGGTGACGTGGCTGGGCTATCCCAACGGCACCGGCATGGCCTCGGTCGATTACCGCATCGTCGATCCGGTCAGCGACCCGATCGGGCCGACCGACGGTCATGCGGTGGAGACCCTGGTCCGGCTGCCGGCTCCCTTCCTGTGCTTCCGCCCGCCGGCTTCCGCCCCGCCGGTGGTGCCGCTGCCGGCCGGCGCCACCGGGGCCGTCACCTTCGGGTCCTTCAACAAGCTGTCGAAGATCACCGACGGCACGGTTGCGCTGTGGGCCGAGGTGCTGCGCCGCGTGCCCGACGCGCGCCTGTTGCTGAAGGACCGGCCGCTGTCCGATGCCGGCACCGCCGCCGGGCTTCGGGCGCGCTTCGCCGCCGCCGGCGTCGATCCGGCCCGGCTCGACCTCGTCGGCTTCATCAAGGACGCCGCCGGGCATCTGGCCGCCTACAACCGCATCGACATCGCGCTGGACCCGCATCCCTACAACGGCACCATCACCACCTGCGACACGCTGTGGATGGGGGCGCCGCTGGTGACGCTGGCCGGCGGGCGCCACGCCGCCCGCGTCGGCGCCAGCCTGATGACCGCCATCGGCCTGCCGGAACTGGTCGCCGCCACCCCGGACCGCTATGCCGCCGTCGCCGCGGAGCTGGCCGGCGACCTCGCCCGCCTGATGCGGCTGCGCATGGGCATGCGCGAGCGGGTGCGGGCGTCGGCGCTGTGCGACGAGCCCCGCTTCATGCGCAATCTGGAGACCGCCTACCGGCTGATGTGGCGGCAATGGTGCGATCAGCGGCGGCCGGGGGCTGATCCGACTCCGTGGCGGAGCCTGCAGCGAAATCGGGAGCCTCGGCCAAATGATGGGCCGGTTCCATGCTTTCATGCAGCAGCCGCAGGATGATGACCCTGGCCGGTCCGTCCGACGGACGTTCGACGGCATAGTACAGGAAATGGGAGGCGGCACCCCGTCGGCCCGCCGCCGTTTCGAGATGGAAGGCCCGAAGTCCCGGGACGACAGTCCCCCGGTCACGCGAACCACCGCGGCCGGGATCCTCGGCGACCATCGTCACCGCCTTCGCGATCAGGCGCTTGTAGGCTTCGCGCTGGTGCGTTCCGAACCGCTCCAGCGTTTCCCTCAGCACCATCCTGAAGTCCTGCTTCGCCGCGTCGGTTACACGGTAGACCACCCCGGTCCTCACACGTCGATCCCGTCGAGGATGTCCTCTATGGGCCGGTCGTCCAGGCGGCCCTGCCTCCAATCGTCGAGCCCGACGGTGACGGCCCGCCGAAGCATCTCCAGCTTTTCCTGTTCCGCGGCCTTTTCCCGATGAAGCAGGCGCAACGCATCTCTGACGACTTCGCTTTGCGACGCATATCCGCCGTCGGCGACCTGACGCTCAACGAAACTGGCAAGGGTTTCAGGAAGGCTGACGTTCATGGTGGGCATGGAACACCTCCTGCTGTTCAGCATGAAAGCTGGGACGATTGGCAAAGATTGTCAATATTGCGCGATCCTTGCCAACCCTTGCCCTGAACTCAGGCCTGTTCCTTGCCGTCGGGCCTTCCCGTCGCCGGCCAGGCGAAGTCGGCCATCCGCTCCTTGGCCGGTCCCTGGAAATGCAGGAAGGTGAAGGGAACCGGCGATCCGCCGTCGGTGCGGGGGCAGACCGGTATGCCGTCGGCGCCGAAGCGGATGTCCTTCAGCCCGTCGCGCATGGCGAAGCGGTGGTTGCCGTCGCGGATGTTGTGGTCGAAACCCCGGTCGATCAGGCCGCCCTGCTCCAGGAACCGGGGGTCGGCGGCGGCGATCTCCATCAGCAGATGCATGTCGCTGACATGCGGCTTGCCGTCGATGCGGAAGCGGTCGGCCAGGGCGTGCAGCCGCGGCTTGTCGGCGAAGATTTCGACGAAACGGTCGCACAGGTATCCCAGCGCCTCCGGCCCCTCGAAGCAGTTGGCCCAGCTCCAGTTGCCGGCGATGCGGCCGGCGAAGGGTGCGGCGAAATGTTCCGCCGGGCGGTAGAGCATGACATCGCTGTCGAACACGCAGAAACGGCCGAGCCCGTGGCGGACGGCGAATTCATGCACGAAGAACCAGCGCCCGTAGCACATCGCCTCGTACCCCTCGCCATTCACCGAGAGATGCTCGTACACCGCGCCGAAACGGCCGTAGGAGCCGGTGTAGAGGCGGATGTCGGCCTGATGGACCGGAAAAGGCAGGTCGCGGATCTCGTCGGTCAGCAGGATCACCGGACTGTCGGGCGAGGCAAGCGCCGCCTGCCGCAGTGCGACGTCCAGAACGGCCTTGTGGCCGATGTGGACGAACAGGATGGGCAGGCCGGGCTTGTCGAGTGGCATGTCGGGCATGGGGACGGGGAACGCTTCGTCTCGCGGGAAGGGACCGCATGGTAGCCGCCCGCGGCGGCGGGAGGAACCGGCCTGCTCCCATTGCCCTTCCTTGACAAGCGCGCCCTCCGGCTTCTACCGATAGCATCTCCTTTCCCGCCCTTCCCCATCACCACACCGGACCGCCGCGATGAGCGAAGCGCCGCCCTCTTCCCCGCCCCCGACACCGCATCCGCGGTGCACAGCGGGTCGGCCGACCGCTTCGGCTACGAATGGGGCCGTTATGCCGAGCTGAAGGACATCTACGAGGAGCAGTTCCGCCGCTGGACGCCCTTCATGGCGCCGGAGGACTGGCGCGGGCTGAACTTCGTCGATGTCGGCTGCGGCATGGGGCGCAACAGCCACTGGCCGATGAGCTATGGCGCGGCCGGCGGGCTGGCCATCGACATCGACGAGCGCAGCCTCGCTTCCGCCCGCGCCACGCTGGCGCCACATCCGGCGATGGAGGTGCGCCGCCAGAGCGCCTATGAACTGAACGAGGTGGCGCGCTTCGACCTCGCCTTCTCCATCGGCGTCATCCACCATCTGGCCCACCCGGAAACGGCGCTCGCCAACATGGTGCGCGCGGTGAAGCCGGGCGGACGGGTGATGATCTGGGTCTATGGCCGCGAGAACAACGGCTGGATCGTCCGCTTCGCCGACCCGCTGCGCAAGGCGCTGTTCAGCCGCCTGCCGATCGGGCTGGTGCATGCGCTGTCCCTGCCGCCGACCGCGCTTCTGTGGCTGGCGCTGCGGCTGGGGCTGGACCGGCTGGAGTATTTCCGCCTGATCCGCCGCTTCGACTTCGCGCATCTGCGCTCCATCGTCTTCGACCAGATGCTGCCGAAGATCGCCAATTACTGGCGCCGCGACGAGGTGGAGGCGCTGATGAAGCAGGCCAGGCTGGAGGACGTGCGGCTTGCCTGGGTCAACGAGATCTCCTGGGCGGCGATTGGAACGAAGCCCCGTGACTGATCGCATTATCTTTTAATCGAGGTTCAATCCTACGAGCCCCGCTTCAACTTGCGTCCACGAAGCGTCACCCCGGCCCCTTGCCCGCCTGTATCACCCGTCCTCACGGCAGCGCGCGGCCAACCGGCGTGGCCGGTTCTTCCGGCGCTTCTCGGCCAAACGGACCGCGGCTGCGGCACGCTCCGCCGCCCCCGGCGGCACCCCCGGGCGCTCGGCATCCGGCAGTCCCCAATAGTCGAAGTTGCCGGTCATCACCGCGACGACGCGGCGCATCTCGGTCCGGACGAGATCGCCGGCCTTGCACGCGGCGTCGCGGTGGTCTGGCGGACACAGGCCGGCGTCGACGGCCCGGGTCAGCGCGCGGGTGCCTCGGTCGAGGCTGGTTGCGATGGCCCGCAGCTCGTGGAACACCGCGCGTAACGCCTCCAGCTCCGCCGGGTTCCACTGCGGCCGGCCGGTCAGATGCACCAGGGCCAGCGAGCGCAGCCAGGTCGCCGGGCCGGTGCCGTGCGCCCGGGCCGCCTCGGCCAGGGCAGCGCGCTCGGCCTCCTTGAACCGGACACCGACCTGATGGCCCGTTCCGCCCCCTCGCGGCGCGGCCGGCGTCTGGCCATCCACCGCCTGGATGATGAGCCGCCGCAGCGCAGCCGAGGCGCCACCGTCGGTCCGCCGCGCCCAGGCCTGGAACCGTTCGGCCAGAGCGGCGTCAACATAGCCTCCGACCATCTTCTGCCCGGGCTTCGGCGGCATCACGCGAGCCCCGTTTCAAACCTGCTCCCACTAAACATATCCTGCCCTCTCTCTCCCTCACTTCACCATTGATCCCAGTACCCCATGGCCCCGCTTCCGTTTTGCACCGTGCAAAACCCGCATTGCATGCCGACGCGGTGGCGACCGCTCATTCGACGCGGACGATACGCAGATCGGCGGCCTTCACCTCGGCGATGCCGTCGGCGTAGGCCACCAGCACCAGTCCCGCCCCGCCGGCCCGCCGGTCAACGATCAGGCGGCCCTCCTCCCCGTCCCCGGCCGTGACATGGAACACCGGCGGCACCGGGGCGACCGCCACGGGGTCCGGAACTACGGTCGGCTTCGGTTTGCCCTCACCCCGCCCACGCCCCTCCTGGACGTCGGGTTTTGCACCGTGCAAAACCTCGCCGTCCGCAAAGGGCTCGGCCGCCGGGGCGGTCGGGTCGTCACGCAACGCCTCCGGCTCCTCGGCGGCGGGCACCGGCCGGTCCGGAACGAGGCTGCCGGCCGGCCGGCCGGTGATGCCGCCGACGATCCGGCGGGCCTCGGTGACGGTGAGGACCACGTCGCTATCGGGCAAGGCCGCCAGCACCGCGTCGGGGGTCTTGCGCCATTGCCGGTAAAGGTCGTAGAGCGCCCGCATGTCGGCCTGGTCGATGCGCGCCCGCAGCTCGGGCGGGAAATTGCCGGCCTGCCGGAACGCCGACACTTCATAGGCCTTGAGCGCGCAGATTGTGGCGATCTGCGGGCCGGTGTGCCCGTCCGCCGCCAAGCGGGCGATGGCGGCGGCGAGATCGCTGTTGGACAGGGCCGCGCGGTGCTGGTTCTCGATCACTTGCGCTGCGAAATCGCCGACGCCCTCCCGCCGGATCACCGCCGGGACTTCCGCCAGCCCGGCCAGCCGGGCGGCGCGCAGCCGTCGCGCCCCGAAGGCCAGCCGGTGGCGCCCGTCCACCGCCGGCCGCACCACCACCGGCTGCACCAGCCCATGGGCGCGGATGGAGGCGGCCAACAGCGCCAGCTCCTCCTCCGCGAAGACGGTGCGCGGCTGGCCGGGATCCTCGTCGATGTCGGCGAGCGGCAGGTGCAGCACCTCGCCCTGCCCGTCTCCCGCCGCCGCCCGCAAGGCGGCGAAGCTGGCCGCAGCGAAGGCGGCACGCGGGTTGGCCGGCGCGCTCACGGTCGGAGCTCCATCCGCTCGGCCACGGTGGCGAGCACGCCGCGGATCTCAGACGCCGCCTCGCGCGCCGCACTGCCCGGCATCGCCCACACCGGCGCTCGGTCGCTGGCGGCGCGGGCATAGGCGTCGCGCTTGGCCACCAGGCCCGGGAACAGCAGCTGGCCGAGCTCGGCGGCCAGGCTCTCGAACAGCGCGCGCTCGCGCCGGCTCTTGCGGTCGAAGATCGAGGGCAGCAGCCCGAGGAACAGGGGCTCGGGCCGGCCGTAATGCCGCGCCACCCCCTTGATCGCGCGCAACAGCTCGGCCACCCCCTGGAGCGAATAGTCGTTAATGCCGATCGGCGCCAGCACCGCGTCGGCCGCCAGGAGCGCGCCGAAGGTGCGGTTGGTCAGCGCCGGCGGGGTGTCGATCACGCAGACGTCGTAATCGGCCGCCATGGCGGCGAGGCTGTCGCGGAAGGTGGCGATGCAGGCGCGCCCCGCCCCCTCCACCCCCAGCAGGTCGCGGGTCGAGCGGGTGACGGTCAGGCGGCCGGCCTCCGGCACCCGGGTCGGGCGGACGAACAGCTCGACGCTGTCGACCCGCCCGAGATGCGCGCCCAGCGTGGCGGTCAGGTTGGCCTGCTGGTCGAGGTCGATCACCAGCGTGCGGAAGCGCTCGGCCAGGTACCAGCCGGCGTGGGCGGTGAGGCTGGTCTTGCCGACCCCGCCCTTCTCGTTCATCACGGCCAAGGTTTTCATCGGACCTCCTTAGCAGGGGGCTTGCCCGGCCGCGCCGCCCACCGAAGCCGGGGCGCGCAGAAAGGTTTTTGCAAAATCGCTTCGATCGTCGGCGAAATGTCGGCCCGGCGGGTGCGACTACAAAGGCAACAGCCGTTCGCGCCACCCATGCGCGAAAGAGCCACGGACCAACGGGCCGTGACCGCTTTTTGTCCCAACCCTTCGTTTGTTTGGGCAGCAATCATTTTCTCGCAGAGGATGCGCGTTCCGCCCTCTGCCCCTGAAGGCGTTTTTATAAAACCCCTGCAATCGATCCAATACAGCCGCTCATGCGGCCTGCCAAGGGAGGCCCACGAAATGACGAGGCGCCTATCCGCAAGGACCACTCGCTCCGGCTGCGCTTGCGCTGTTAGAACAGCAGCGGCACGGCGGGACGGCGGGGGCGGGGCTTGGCAAGCGGGCTGCAGGAAGGGGAGATCAGGCAGGCCCTGCAGGAGGGCGGCCATATCCGCAACGTTCTCATCGTCTCCAAATGCGTCGGCGGTGCTGTCGAACATCTCGCCTACCTGCGGGCGAGCTGGCGGCGCGATTTCCTGCCCTTGCGCACCTGGAACGACCGCGGCGACCGCACCTACCGCGACCTCGACCGGCTGCTCACCCTCATCCGCGCCGACTTCGGCTTTTGCGGCTGCATTCCGGTCTACATCGCCGGCGACCCTGAGCTCGCCCGCTACAAGGCGCTGGCCCAGGAACTGCCGGCCGCCGGCCCGCTGCCGCCCCACTGCGACATTGATCTCCAGCGGCCTGAAGCGGCGCCGCCGGGCTAGCGCCCTTTCCGCCGCTGCCGGCTGGGGAGGGTGGCGATGACCCTCTCCCTGGCGCTGTTCGCCCAACTGGCCGCCGCTTGCGGCCCCTGGGTGCATGCCGACACGCTGGCCGCCGTCGCCCAGGCCGAAAGCGGCCTCGATCCGCTGGCGATCGGCGACGCCACTGCCGGACGGTCACACAGCCCCCGAAGCGCCGCCGCCGCGGTGGCCCAGGCGACCGCGTTGGTGCGCCGGGGCCATTCCGTCGACCTCGGGCTGATGCAGCTGAACAGCGCCACCCTGGCCCGGCTCGGCCTCGGCGTCGCCGACGCCTTCGATCCCTGCCGCAACATCGCCGCCGGCGCGCGGGTGCTGGCCGGCGGGTTCGCTCCCCAGGGCGGCGAGGACGGCCAGCAGGCGCTGGTGCGGGCGCTGTCGCGCTACAACACCGGCTCACCCGAACGCGGCGTCGCCAACGGCTATGTCGCCCGCGTCCAGGCCGCCGCCGCCACCGTGGTGCCGGCGATCCGGCTGGAGGGTCGGCTTGAGGGAACGCCACCTCCCGATCCCGATCGGCCGGCCCTCCCACCTCCCGCCGCCACCACGATCGAGCCGGAACCGCCGGCCTGGGACGTCTATGCGCGAGCCCGCCGCGACCGCGAGCGCGCCCAGAGACCGCCACCGCTGCCGGCCGCACCCCCTCCGCACCTGCCAGACCGCCCGGCGGCACCGGAGGCCCGCCCCTGACTCCAGCCGGACCCGGCGTCCCGATCAGCCCCCAGCCCCAATTCCGAGGAGGTGTTCGTCCATGGTCACTCCCCGCTCCCTGCCCGCCCCTGCTCCTGCCACCGCACGCCCCGCCACGCCCGCCATCCTGGCGGCGCTCGGCATCGGACTGGCCGTCACCCTGGCCGCGGCCCCCGCCTTTGCCCAGGCGGCCGGCGGCGGCGGTGACCTCACCACCTTCCTGCAGAACGTCGTCAACATCCTCACCGGCACCGCCGGCCGCCTGATCGCGGTGATCGCCATCTGCATTGTCGGCATCGGCGCCTTGATGGGAGCCCTCAGCCTGCGCACCGCCGGCGGCGTGCTGCTCGGCGTCATGCTGATCTTCTCCTCCGCCTGGATCGTCACCCAGATCGTCGGGGCCTGACATGGACGGCCGGGAACTTGCCCCAAATCTCGCCGAAGACCCGCTGTTCCTGGCCTGCACCCGGCCGGCGATGTGGCGCGGCGTGCCCCTGGAGGCGGTGGCGGTCAACGGCATGGCCACCGGCATCGTCTTCGTGCTGGCCGGCAACCCGGCCTGGCTGCTGATCGGCGTCGTCCTCCACCACGCCCTGCGCGCCCTGGTCGGCCGCGACGCCCATCTGTTCGGCACGCTGCGGCTATGGGCCGACACCAAGGCGCGCGCCCGCAACACCGGCCATTGGGGCGGCTCCTCGGTCAGCCCGCTGCCGCTCGGTCCCGCCCGCAGCGCCCGGGAGGTCCGCATCCATGCCTGACACCGCGCTGTGGGCGCGCGAGCGCGGCCCCGACACCTACGTGCCCTATCTCGGCCACGCCGCCGCCGGCACGCTGCTGCTCGACGACGGTTCGCTGCTCGCCATGATCGAGCTCGGCGGCGCCGGCTTCGAGACCGCGGCGGCCGAGGAGGTCAACGCCCGCCACGCCCGGCGCAACCTGCTGCTGCGCAACATCGCGTCCGACCGGCTGGTGCTGGCCACCCACACCGTCCGCACGCTGGACGACGGCTCGGGCTATCCCGCCGCCCCCTGCACGATCGGCTTCGCCCGCGACCTCGACACCGCCTACCGGGCGCGCCTGCTGGCCAACCGGCTGTTCCGCAACCGGCTCTACCTGTCGGTGCTGCTGCGCCCGCCCGGGGCCGGCGAGCGCCGCCGGCTGGCCGGCCTGTTCGCCCGGCGCCGGCGCGGCGACCTCGCCCGCCCGGCCGGCCCGGCGGCGCTGGAGGCGCTCGACGCCGCCATCGCCACCCTGCTGGCCGAACTCGACGACCATGCCCCGCGGCGGCTGGGCTTGCGCGAACAAAACGGCGTGCTGTTCTCCGAGCCGGCCGAGGCCTTGCGGCTGATCCTGACCGGGCAGACGCTGCCGGTGCCGCTGGTCGACGGCCATCTCGGCGGGGCGATCTACACCGACCGCGTCATCGTCGGCCGCGAGGCGATCGAAATCCGCGCCCCCGGCGGCTCCAGCTATGCCGCCGCCTTCGGCCTGCGCGAATATCCCGCCACCAGCTGGCCCGGCATGTTCGACGCGGTGCTGGCCGCGCCCTACCGCTGCGTGCTGACCCAGAGCTTCGGCTTCCTCGCCAAGCCGGCGGCCCAGGCCGTGCTGACCCGCAAGCAGAACCAGATGGTGACGGCGCAAGACAAGGCGGCCAGCCAGACCGCGGCGCTCAGCGAGGCGGCCGACCTGCTGGCCTCCAACGCCTTCGTCATGGGCGACCACCATTTGAGCCTGGTCACCTTCGCCGACAGCCTGGACGGCCTGCGCGAGGTCGCCGCCCGCGCCCGGCGCGACCTGGCCGAGAGCGGGGCTGTGGTGGCGCGCGAGGATCTGGCGCTGGAGGCGGCCTATTGGGCGCAGCTGCCGGGAAACTTGTGGCTGCGCACCCGCCCCGGGGCGGTCAGCTCGCGCAACTTCGCCGCCATGGCCAGCCTGCACAACCACCCGTCCGGGGCGGCGCAGGGCCATTGGGGCGAGCCGCTGACCCTGCTGCGCACCAGCGGCGGCACCGCCTACCGCTTCCACCTCCACGCCCCCACCGGCACGGTAACCGACCTCGGCAACGTCTTCGTCGCCGGCCCGGCCGGCTCGGGCAAGACGACGCTGATGCTGTTCCTGGCAGCACTCGCCGGGCGCCAGGGCGCCCAGGTGGTGTTCTTCGACAAGGACCGCGGCGGCGAAATCCTGGCCCGCGCGGTCGGCGGCACCTACCTCGTCCTGCCGGCCGGCGCCCCGTCGGGCCTGGCGCCGCTGAAAGCCCTCACCGGCTCCCCCGCCGACATCGCCTTCCTCAAGAGCCTGCTGGCGCCGCTGATCGGCGAGCCGGGCGCCGGGCTCGCGCCGGAGACCGAGCGGCGGCTGGAGCTGGGCTTGCGCGCCGTGCTGGCGCTGCCCCCCGAGGCCCGCTCGCTGGGCGAGCTGCGCGCCTTCCTCGGCCAGGCCAGCGGGCCGGGCGCCCGGCTGGAGCGCTGGTGCCGCGGCGGCGCGCTCGGCTGGGTGCTCGACAACGAGGCCGACGCGCTGGCGCTCGAGGCGCCGTTCCTCGGATTCGACGTCACGGCGCTCCTCGACGACCCCGTCGCCCGCGGCCCGGTTCTGGCCTATCTGTTCCACCGGGTGGAGCGCCTGCTCGACGGCCGCCGGCTGGTGCTGATGATCGACGAGTTCTGGAAGGCGCTGCTCGACCCCGGCTTCCGCGAGCTGGTGAACGACAAGCTGAAGACCATCCGCAAGCTGAACGGGCTGGTGGTGCTCGGCACCCAGTCGCCGGCCGACGCGCTGAAAAGCCCGATCGCGCACTCGATCATCGAGCAGTGCCCGACGCAGATCCTGATGCCGAACCCGCGGGCCGATGCCGCCGACTACCAGGGCGGGCTGAAGCTGACCGGCCCGGAGTTCCAGGCGGTGCGCGAGGATCTCACCGCCGGCGGCCGGCGCTTCCTGCTCAAGCAGGGCACGGCGTCGGTCGCCTGCGACCTCGATCTCGGCGGGCTCGACGATCTGGTGGCGGTGCTGTCGGCCCGCGCCGGCACGGTGCGGCTGATGGAGCGGCTGATCGCCGAGCATGGCGCCGAACCCGACGCCTGGCTGCCGCAGTTCCGCCGGCAGTGGCGCGGCGCCCTGACATGACACCGCCCTCACCAAGCATGGAGAACCGGCGATGACCAGGACCATTCACACGGTGCAGGCCCTGCCCTGCCTTCTGGCGCTCGCCGCCCTGAGTGCCGCGGCCCCGCCCGCCCTGGCCCAGCTGGCGGTGATCGATCCGGCCAACCTCGCCCAGGCGGTGCAGCAGGTCCAGCAGATGGCCCAGCAGCTCCAGGCGATGCAGCAGCAATACCAGCAGCTCCAGCAGACCTACCAGGCGATCGCCCATGCCCCTTCGGACGCGCTGACCGACCTCGGCCGCCAGCTCGACGTCGAGGGGTTGCGCAACGCCCTGCCGGCGCAAAGCGGCGAGTTGGCCGCGGCGATGGCCGGCACCGCGCTCGGGCCGGGCGGCTTCGGCACGGCGGCGCAGGGCAACCTGGAGCGCAACCGCGTCTATGCGCCGTCCGGCGACGACTTCCAGGCGCAGGAGATGCAGCGCGGCGCCACCAGCATCGCCGGGGCGCAGGCGATGGCGAGCGGGCTCTACCAGTCGGCGTCCAGCCGGATCGCCGCCTTGCGGGCGATCGAGGGCCAGCTCGCCGCCGCCGGGGATGCCAAGGCAGTGGCCGACCTCGCCGCCCGCCTCGCTGCCGAGCAGGCCTACATCCAGGCCCAGCAGGTGCAGGCGCAGTCGCTGGTGCTGTGGCAGCAGGCGCAGATGCGCAACCACGAGCAGCGCGAGCAGGAACGGCGCCGGCAGTCGATCGACGCGCTGATCGACCAGGCCAAGGCGCGGGGAGGATGACGATGACCAGAAGTTTTTGCACCGTATGTGCCCTGCCTGCCCTCCTTGCCCTGGCACTCGCCGCCGGGCCGGCGATGGCGCAGGGACCGTCGGCAGCGCCGCCGCGCACCGTGAGCTGGTATGCCGACCACCCGCAGGTCCGCGCGCAAGTCCAGCTCGCCTGCTTCGACGACCCCGGCCGGCTGGGGCGAGACCCCGACTGCGTCAATGCCCAGCAGGCCAGCGTCGAGGTGGCGCTGCGCGAGGCACGCTCGCGCACCGGGACCATGGATCCCAATGATCCGGCCTTCTGGTCCAGTGACCCTGAGAATCGGCTGAGCCAACTCATAATGTGCCGCCGGAACCCAAACATCGACCACTGTGACGCAGCAAGACGGTCACTTCTCATCGAAGCTGGGAACATTCAGAGGTGATCCTCAATGGGCGACATCCAATGGCAGATTTTTGCCTATATCGTCTCCCAGGTGGAGACGCCGCTCATCACCGCCGTTGCGGAGGTGCTCAATGCCTTCCTCACATTTGCAGCAACACCGCTGCGGATTGCTTTGGTGCTGTACATCGCGCTCACCGGTCTGCTGGTCCTACGCGGGGAAGCCACTGAAACCGGCGCCGTTCTGTTCAGTCGCTTATTCAAGATGATCCTTGTGGTTTGGCTCATCACGGGAGCCGGAATCTATCAGCAATATGTCTACGACTTCTTCTTCAGCATTTTGCCGAACGCTTTGACCAATGCCCTGACTTCGTCGGGTTCGGTTCGGGTCGTCAGTGCCAACAGCTTCGATCAAGTCTGGCTGCGGGCTTGGCGAGCCGGCCTTGAGGTGTGGCGGACACTGGGCTGGAGCGACATCGCCGAAAAGGCCGTCGTCGTCCTGTTCTGGGGTGTCGCCATCCTGTCCACCGGCTTCTGCTTCGCCATCTGGCTGATCTCGCGGGTGATCCTGGCGCTCTACATCGCACTCGGCCCGCTGCTCGTCCCGCTGGTGCTGTTCGCCGCCACCCGCACCATCTTCGAGCGCTGGATCGGCTCGCTGATCTCCTGCGTCATCCTGCAGATCACCACCATCGTCCTGCTCTTCATTGTGCTCGCGGTCGAGCAAAGGGTCGTGGGCACCATCGCGGTCATGGGCTCGGTCGACCCGATGGTGATGCTGCAGGTGCTGCTCGCCGGGATGATCTTCTTCGCCGTCGCCGCCTATGTCGCCTTCCAGCTGCCGGCCTTCGCCGCCTCGCTGTCCGGCGGCCTGGCCTTCCACACCGGCGCGCTCGCCCGCGCCGCCCGGGGGCGGCCGGCTCCACCGGGTACAGCCGAATAGACGCCCAGGGCGACAGCCAGCGCGTCGGCCGCTCCGGCGCGCTCGGCGCGCTGCACCTCGCCGGTTCCGCCGGCTGGCGGGCCGCCGCGGGCGCCGGCCGACCGCCGCCGCTTCGCCCGCCGGCCGGCGGCTCCCTCTCCGACCGCAGCCCGCCGGTTTGAGGCGGCGCCGCCGCGCGCCGCCGCCCGGGACCTGCCCTGTCCGAGGACACCCATCATGAAACAGCGCCTCGCCTGTGCCGCCCTTCTTCTCGCCCTGTCCGCCTGTGCCGGCCAGCCGGGAGCCCCCGAGCCGTCAGGCCCGTACCGCGTGCTCAATCCCGGCCGCTGGACGCCCAATGCCGGCGACCTGCGGCCCGCCCTGCTCGGGGAGGCCGCCCGATGACCGCCCCACCTCCCGCCGATGCCTTCCTCGCCCGTCCGGTCGCCGCCGATCCCGAACTGCTCGACGCCTATTTCGCCCGGGTCGCCAGCTACGAGGCCGACCGCCTGCGCGCCCACCGGCGCACCGCCCGCGTGGGCCTCGCGGTCGGCGCCGCCGGCGCCCTGGTCGGGCTGGCCGGGGCGCTCGCCGTCGCCGCGCTGACCCCGCTGAAAAGCGTGGTGCCGCTGGTCTTCCGCGTCGACAACGCCACCGGTGCGGTGGAGCGCGTCTACGACCTGCAGGGAGGCCCGCTGGAGGCCACCGAGGCCGAGCGGCGCTATTTCCTCTGGCAGTATGTCCGCCTGCGCCAGGGCTACAGCGCCGCCGAGGCGCCTGCCAACTTCGAGGCGGTGGCCCTCTTGTCGGCACCGCCGGTCCAGGCCGAGTATGCCGCCGAATTCCGCGGCTCCAACCCGGCGAGCCCGCAGGTGCTGCTGGGGCGCGACGGCACGGCGACGCTGCGCTGGGTTTCCACCAGCTTTCTCGGACCGAAGCTGGCCCAACTCCGCTTCGTCCAGCACGAGCGCAAGGGCGACGCCGCGCTGCCGGTCCGGCGCATGGTCGCCACCATCGGCTTCGACATCGTCCCCGGTCCGGTCAGCGCCTCGGCGATGAACGTCAACCCGCTCGGATTCGTCGTCACCAGCTACCGCGCCGACGTGGAGGCCACGCCATGATCCCGCTCCGCCCCGCCGCCGCGGCCGCCGGCCTGCTGGTCGGCGCGGTCCTCGCCGCCGCTGCCGCCAGCGCCGAACAGGCCCCCAGGCCCGGCGGCTTCGACCCGCGGGTCCAGCTCGTCGCCTACAACCCGCTCGACGTCGTGCGCATCGTCGGCTCCCCCACCAACTCCACGCAGATCACCTTCGGGCCGGCTGAGGAGATCACCCAGGTGGCGATCGGCGACGCCGAGGGCTGGCTGGCCCAGCCGGCCGCCAACATGCTGTTCCTCAAGCCCACCGAGCGCCGCCCCGCCACCAACGCCCAGGTCGTCACCCGCCGCCCCGACGGTGCCTTGCGCTCCTACCAGCTGCGCCTCGTCGCCGAGCCGGGCGGCGAGGGCACCGGCGCCGCCATGGCCAGCGCCAGCGCCAGAGGGGAGACCGTGGGCGGCGCCATGTATGCCGTCCACTTCCGCTACCCGCAGGACGAGCGCGCCGAGCGTGCCGCCCGCCGGACCCGGGCGGCGGAGCGGGTGCGGGAGCAGGACGCCCAGGCCCGGCTCGCCGGCGCCTGGGCCGAGGGGCCACGCAACTGGCGCTACGTCGCCCAGGGCTCGGTCGCCCTGGAGCCGGCGGAGGTCAGCGACAACGGCCGGCAGACGGCGTTCCGCTTTCCCGGCAGCCGGCGCGTCCCGGCGATCTACGCGGTGGCCCCGGACGGCGCAGAGGCGATCGTCCCCGCCACCATGGCCGGCGACAGCGCCATCGTCCAGACCACCGCCCGGGCCTTCGTGCTGCGCGACGGGCAGGAGGTCCTGCGCGTCGTCAACCGCGGCTTCGACCCGGCCGGCCGCGATCCCAGCACCGGCACCGGCACGCCCGGCCTCACCCGCAGCGTCCGGAGCGCCGGCCCATGAGCAACATGAGCGGCGATCCCGTTTCCCCGCCCGGCGGCGCGCTCCCCGGCGAGCGCCACGTCTCCGCCGTCGCCGGCCGCGGTCCCGGCCCCGGCCGCAAGGCCGGCATCGGCGCGCTGCTCGCCGGAACGGTGCTGGCCTGCGGCGTCATCCTGCTGACCGCCGAAAAGCCCGACCTGAAACCGCAGGACGGCCCGCCGCCCCTGGCGCGCCCGGCCATCCGCTACGAGCCCCCGCCCCCGCCGCTCCCGGTGCAGCCGGCAGCCCTGACGGTGCCACCGCTGCCGCCACCGCCGCTGCCCGAGACGCCGGCGGCGGCCCCGGCCCAGGCGCCGCCGCGGCAGCCGCCGCGCCTGCTGGTCTACACCGCGACCGCGGCCGGCACCGCCGCCCCGGACGCCGCCACGCTGCTGTCCGGTGTTTCCGGCCCGCCCGGCAGCGGGCAACCGGCCCCAGACGCGCTGGCCGCGCGCCTGCAACCGACCCGGCTGGCCGGCGTCGCCGCCGGCCTGCTCAAGAACCAGCCCTATCTGCTCACCACCGGCACCGTCATCCCCTGCATCCTGCAGACCGCCATGGACTCCACCCTGCCCGGCTTCGTCACCTGCGTCGTGCCGCAGGACGTGCTCGGCAAGACCGGCCTGACCCTGCTCGACCGCGGCACCAGGGTGGTCGGCGAGTTCCGCGGCGGCGTCCGTCAGGGGGTGGAGCGAATGTTCGTCCTGTGGACGCGCGCCGAGACGCCGCAGGGCGTGGTGATCGCGCTCGACAGCCCGGGCAGCGACCCGCTCGGGCGCGCCGGCCTCGACGGCGAGGTCGACCGCCATTTCTGGCAGCGCTTCGGCGGGGCACTGCTGCTGTCCTTCGTCGACGGCGCCATCCAGGCCGGCGTCGCCGCGGCGTCGAAGGAGGGCACCACCACCATCAACACCGGCCAGACCCAGTCGGTGATCGCCGAGAGCCTGCGCGGCAGCATCGACCTGCCCCCCACCCTGCGCAAGGCCCAGGGCGAGGCGGTCAGCGTCTTCGTCGCCCGCGACCTCGACTTCTCCACCGTCTACCACCTCCAGCCGGCCGGGGGCTCGCCATGATGCGCCCTGCCCTACGCCTTGGCACGACGCGCCCCGGCGAGACCACCTTGCGCCTGCTGCTGGAGCCGCTCACCGCCCTGCTCGCCGACACGGGCGTCACCGAGCTGGTGGTCAACCGGCCGGGCGAGGCCGGGGTGGAGCGGGCGGGCGTCTGGTCCTGGCACGCGCTGCCGGATCTCGGCTTCGAGCGGCTCGACGCCATCGCCACGCTGTGCGCCGCGCTGTCGCAGCAGGATGTCGGGCCGCAGCAGCCGCTGTGCGCCTCGGTGCTGCCGGACGGCGAGCGGGTGCAGATCGCCCGTCCGCCGGCGGTGGAGGCCGGCCTGCTCAGCCTGACCATCCGCCGCCCCTCAAGCTTTGTCCCGACCATCGCCTCGCTGGCCGCCGGCGGGCTGTTCGCCCGCACCGCTCCAGCCGCTCCGCGCCTCCACGCTTTCGACGCCGAGCTGATGGCCCTGCACCGGGCCGGGGACTGGCAGCGCTTTTTCCCGCTGGCGGTCCAGGCCAAGAAGACGGTGGTGGTCGCCGGCGACACCGGCTCGGGCAAGACCACTTTCGCCAAGGCGCTGATCGGCGCCATTGCGCCGGAGGAGCGGCTCATCACCATCGAGGACACCGCCGAATTCATCGGCCTGCCCCAGCGCAACCGCGTGGCGCTCTTCTACAGCAAGGGCGGCCAGGGCCTGGCGCCGGTCGGCCCGGAGGCGCTGATCGAGGCGGCATGGCGCATGCGCCCCGACCGCATCCTGATGCAGGAGCTGCGCGACGGGGCCGCCCTCACCTTCCTGCGGGCACTCGCCGGCGGCCATCCGGGCGGCATCACCACCTGCCATGCCGGCAGCGCCGCCGGGGCGTTCGATGCGCTGCGCCTGATGGTCAAGCAGAACGAGGTCGGCCGCCACCTCGCCGACGCCGACCTGCACGCGCTGTTGCGCCGGCACATCGACATCGTCGCCCAGTGCCGGCGCGGTGCGGACGGCTTCGCCATCGAGGAGGTCTTCTTCGACCCGCCGGCCGCCGCTCCTCCCGGGGACGCCCCTGCGGACGCCATGCCCGTGCGCGCCGCCGGCTGAGGAGGGCCTGCGAAGGATGGACGGCTTCAGCGATTGGCCTCCGGCCGCCAAGGCACTGGCCGCCCTGGTGGCGCTGCTGGCGCTGGCCGGGCTGTGGTCGGTGCTGGCCTCGCTGGTTTTCCTCGCCGGCACCGGCCTGCTCACCGCCGACACGCTGCCCCTGGCGCAGTTCTGGCTCTATCTCCAGCATTACGGCCTGCACCACCCGGTGGCCGGTCCCTGGCTGCGGCTGGCGGCGGCGGTGGCCAGCGCGGTGCTGGTGCTGCTCCTGATCGGCCGGCTGGCGCGCGGCGGCTGGCCGCGCCGCAGCCGGCCGCTGCATGGCGAGACGCGCTGGGCCGGACGGCGGGCGCTGGTCGAGGCCGGCTTTTACGCGCGCGGCGGCGGGCTGTTCGTCGGCCGCGACCGCCGGGGCCGGACCTTGCGCTTCGGCGGACCCGAGCATGTCGTCTGCTATGCGCCGACGCGCTCGGGCAAGGGGGTGGGGCTGGTGATCCCCAACGCCCTGCTCTACGAGGCCTCGCTGGTCTGCCTCGACGTGAAGAAGGAGACCTGGGCGGCGACCGCCGGCATCCGGGCGGCGGCCGGGCAGCGGGTGGTGCTGTTCGATCCGCTCGCCCCGGACGGGCGCACCGCCCGCTACAACCCCTTCAGCTATGTCCGCCGCGGCACCGTCGACGCCTTCGAGGACATCCAGCGCATCGCCCAGATGGTCTTCCCGCATGCCGGCGGCGACCAGCAGTTCTGGACCGACGCGGCGCGTTCGGCCTTCACCGGGGCGGCTGGCTTCCTGGCGGAAAGCCCGGAGCTGCCCTTGACCTTCGGCGAGGTGCTGCGGCTCCTGTCCAGTGTCGACGGCGCGCGCTCGATGATCGAGCGCATCGAGGCCCGGCGCCGGCGGGGCCGGCCCTACACCGAGGCGACGGTGAAGGCGCTGGAGGATTACCTGAAGGGCTCGCCCGACCTGGTGAACTCGATCCGCAAGACCGTCACCGCCCGGCTGTCCTTGTGGTTCAACCCGCGCATCGACGCCGCCACCGCCGAGAGCGACTTCGACCTGCGCACCCTGCGCTCCTCGCTGCACGCCGTCTACATCGGCGTCACGCCCGACAACATCGCCCGGCTGCGCCCGCTGCTGGCGCTGTTCTTCCAGCAGCTGATGGACCTCACCGTGCGCACGCTGCCCCAGCACGACCCGGGCGGGCGCCACCAGGTGCTGCTGCTCCTGGACGAGTTCCCGCTGCTGGGGCCGATGCCGATGCTGGCCGACGCCTTCGCCTATGTCGCCGGCTACGACATGCGCCTCATGCTGATCCTGCAGAGCAAGGCGCAACTGCGCGACCGCGACCTCTACGGCCCCGACAAGGCGGCGGCCATCCTCGACAATTGCGGGCTGGAGGTGGTGTTCGGCACCAAGGATTTGAAGCTGTGCGAGGAGCTGAGCGCCCGGCTCGGCTACGACACGGTGGAGGGCACCGCGCGCAGCGGCCCGCGCTACTGGCGGCTGTTCCGCCGCGACCGGTTGACCCAGACGGAGACGGACCAGCGCCGGGCGCTGCTGCTGCCGCAGGAGATCGCCCGGCTGACGCCGCGCGACGCCATCCTGCTGCGTCCCGGAATGGAGCCGATCCGGGCCCGGCGCATCCGCCATTTCGAGGACCCCACCTTCACCCGCCTGCTCCGCCCGGCCCCGCAGGTGGCGGCGATCGAGGTTCCGGTGCGCCTCGACCAGGGCAAGGGCTTCGAGCCGATCGCCGCCGAGGCCGAAGCCGAGGCTGGCTCCCCGCAGCCGGCGCGGCCGGTCCGGCGGCGGGCGGGAAAGCCCCGGACGACGGAGCCCGCCGGCCAGGCGGGCGGCGGCGAGACCGCGGCGTCCGGCACCGGCGGCCGTCCCCCGCCCCCGGCCGGCCGGGCCGCAGCTCCGCCCCCTCGGAGCCGGAGCTGCGGCCGCACCAGGCGGACGGGCTGATCGCGGCCATCCTCGGCACCGAGGTCGACCTCGGCGCCTACGGGGTGGAGGATGCCAAGGCGGTGGTGGCGGCCATCGTCGACGCCGTGCCGACCGTCGAAAGCCCCGGCACCGCCCCTGATCACGGCCGCGGCGACGGAGCGCCGAACGCCGCCCTCCCGTCTTCCGCACGAAAGAGGTGAGCCATGGGACTTGTCGACCGCCTGGGCGACGCCGCCCGCCCGACCAACAGCATCCGGGAAGCCACCGGCGCGGACTTGACCCGGGCCAGCCCCGCCCCTGCGGCGGGGCCGCCGCCGCAGGAGCCGGCGGCACCGGCCGCCGCGAAGAAACCCGCCGGCCGCACCGCTTCGATCCCCTCGCCGGCACCTACTACCTCGAGGACACCGGCGGCGAGCGCCGCTACTACGAGGATTACAGGCGCCGGAGCCTAGCCCTGCGCGCCGGCGACAGCACAATCAGCAGCAAGCGCGAGGATCTCGCCACCATCCGCGCGATGCTCGCGCTGGCCGAGGCCCGCGGCTGGACGGCCATCGCCATCCGGGGCAGCGCCGACTTCCGGCGGGAGGCCTGGATCGAAGCCCAGGCCCGCGGGCTGGAGGCACAGGGCTACAAGGCCACCGCGCCGGACCGCCAGGAAGCCGGCCGGCGCCAGGCGGAGCGCCAGCCCACCAACGGCGTGCGGCAGGCGGCGGCCTCCGATTCGGCGGCGAGACCGGACTCGGCGCGGCCGGCATTGCCGGACGCCGACGCCACCCGGGCGCGGTCCAAAGCCGGGCGTGCCCCGGAGGCGGCGCCAGCGGACGATCCCAGCAAAGCCCTGCGCGCCGCGCGGAAGGACCTGTCGCCCGACGGGCGGCTGGTGCTCGCCGCGCTGTCGGAGAAGATCGACCGGCAGATGAACCGCTTCACCAGCGACGCCAAGGCGGACCTGAAGCGGTTCGTGGCGGCGGAGCTGCTGAAGAAGGAGCGCGCCGGGGGGCCTGTCGTGCTGACGGCGGAGCAGACGCGGGCCGCCCGCGCTCCCGCCCCCGCGCGGGCGGAGCCGGCGGCGGCGAAGCCGCTGCGCCGCAACGAGCCGGACCCGCCCCACCGAAGCCGCAGTCGGTAGCGCCGGCTCGACAACGGCACGGCCGCCGGTAAATCCCCTTGCCCCCATCCGCTAGCCCGGGGCGTCACCCGCAGGGCCGAGACAGGACCGGGCATGACGCTGGCGACCGGCAGCGACGCAGCTGCCCCGGTGCTGGCTCGGGGAGGAGGCGCGCGCCGCGCCGACGAGTAGCACCGGAGAACCCGGCGCGGTCAGTTACGGCTTTTCAAGCTCCAGAAATCCTGAGGCGTCCGACACACGACAGAGTGAGGTGGCGCCCCCTCCCGCTGTCCATGGAGCGCTCACCCGTCCCAGCCGCGCCGCCGAAGGCTTCCTCCGGCATTCCAAACCTGCCCCCGGGTCCGGTGCGGTTTGAGCCCTTGCGTACCCGGGACAGGGGCTCGGCGCTACCGTTTGACAGTCATGGTCCGCGGATCGAGGGCATGGCGCAAAGCGTCGGCCAGCAGCGTGAGGGTGACCGCGATGGCGGCGACGGTCAGGGTCGTCGAGACGATCAGATGCGGACCGCCCCTCAGATCGGCCAAGCCATCGCGGATCAGGGTTCCGAGCGACAGGTCCGGTTCCTGGACGCCGAGGCCAAGTCCGCTCAGCGTCGCTTCGGTGACGATGGCCGGGCCTGCGGTCAGTGCGGCACGGGCTGCGACCGGAACGGCACAGGCCGGCAGCAGGTGATTGCGCAGCATATGCACCGGCCCGGCACCCAGGGCCTGCGCGGCGGCGACATGTTCGGCCGTCCGCTGCGACAGCGCCAGAGCCCGGCACCAGCGAAGCTGGGGCGGCAGCGCCGCTATGGCAAGCGTCAGCACCATCGCTCCGGTGCCCGGCCCAAGCAGCGCGGAGGCGACGATCGCGAGCGACAGCTCGGGAAATCCGTGCAGCAGATCGGCGAGGCGCAGCGCGGCCGCGTCCACCCTGCCGCCGATCCACCCTGCCGCCCCGCCCAGCAGCGCGCCCAGCCCGACGGCGAGGGCGAGCGCCGTTCCGGCGATGGCCAGCGAGGTTCCGGTGCCGGCGATCAGGCGTGCCGCGACGTCACGGCCGAGGCCGTCGCAGCCCAGCGGGTGAGCGGCGGACGGCCCGACCCAGGCCCGGCCCAAATCCATGGTGGACGGGTCGAAGGGCAGCAGTGCGGCGGCCAGCGCCGGCAGGACCGCCAGGGAGGCCGCCAGCAGCAGCCCGGCGCGGCCCGCCCATGACCGCCCCATCCGCGCCGGCAGGCTCATGACGGCTCCGTTTTGCCGCGCAGCCGCGGATCGATCAGGCCGATCGCCAGCTCAACGACCAGGCTGACGGCGATCTGGGCCAGGACGAAGACCAGGACGGCGGCCCCGGCGAGCGCATGGTCGCGGGCCAGCACCGCCTGGACGGCCAGACGGCCGATGCCCGGCAAGGCGAACACGCTCTCGACCGCCGCGGTGGCGGTGAGAATGGTTCCGACCACCGAGCCGGCCGCCGCGGCCAGCGGCACCAGCGCGTTCGGGAGGGCATGGCACAGCAGAACCGCGCCCCGCTCGAGCCCCTTGGCCTCGGCGGTGCGGATGAAGTCGCGCGCCAGCACCTCCCTCACCTGGACCTGCGTCAGCCGGGCGATCACCGCGGCGGCCGGCAGGGCCAGCGCCACCACCGCCACAGGCGCCCGGCCGGACACCGCCAGCACACGCTCTCGACCGCCGCGGTGGCGGTGAGAATGGTTCCGACCACCGAGCCGGCCGCCGCGGCCAGCGGCACCAGCGCGTTCGGGAGGGCATGGCACAGCAGAACCGCGCCCCGCTCGAGCCCCTTGGCCTCGGCGGTGCGGATGAAGTCGCGCGCCAGCACCTCCCTCACCTGGACCTGCGTCAGCCGGGCGATCACCGCGGCGGCCGGCAGGGCCAGCGCCACCACCGCCACAGGCGCCCGGCCGGACACCGCCAGCATCAGCCATGTCGCCAGCACCAGTGGCGGGATGGACAGCGCCAGCGCCGAGCCGGTGGTGAAGAGCGGGACGGTCCAGGCTCTGCGTCCGTCGGCTGTCGCGAGACCGGCGGCGAGCCCGAGGGGAACGGCCAGCGCCGCCGCACCGGCGAGCAGGCCGAACGTGACCGGCAGCGCCTCGCCCAGCAGCGTCGCCACCGGCAGGCCGCCGTAGCGCAGCGACTGGCCGAGGTCGCCGTGCAGCAGGGCAAGGAGATAGGCGGCGAATTGCCGGACGAGCGGCTGGTCCAGCCCGGCGCCCTCGCGCAGGCGGCGGACCAGCTCGGGATCGGCGGCCTGCCCGTCCACCATCAGCAGCACCGGATCTCCCGGCAGCGCATGGGAGGCCAGGAAGCTGGCCAGCACCGCGGCGCCGGCCAGTGCCAGCAGTCCCGGCAGGCGTCCGGCCATCCGCCGCCAGGGCAAGCGCGGCCGGGGCAACCGTCCGGTCACGGCAGCCGGGCGTTGCGGAAGTCGGGGGTTCCGTCGGGCCGGATCGCCACCCCACTCACGCCGGGACGGACCAGCACGACGTAGTCGGGCACCGGCAGCGAAACCGCCGCGGCTTCGTTGTCCAGCCGGCGTTCGGCCTCGCGGTAGAGCTCTTGGCGGGCCATCGGCTCGGGCAGGCCGCGCGCCTGTTCGATCAGCCGGTCGACGGCCGGGTCGCGCCAGCGCGACCGGTTGGTCGGGCTGGCGCTGTGCCATTGGCTGGCGAGCTGGTCCAGAGGGTCCGGGTAGTCCGCCGTCCAGCCGTTGAAGAACAGCGCCTCGCCGCCCGCGTTGATCGCCGCGACAAAGCTGGCGCGGTCCTGGATGCGGACGCCGACCGGAATGCCGAGCACCGCGCCGAGCTGGGCGGCGAAGAAGGTCGCTTCCTCACGCACGTTGGGGGTGCCGGCGATCTGCAGCGGCGGCAGACCGTGCCCGCCGGCGAACCCCGCCTCGGCCAGCAGAGCCTTCGCCCGCGCCGGGTCGGCGGGAGCGGCACCCGTGCGGGCGGGGCGGTAGCCGCCGAGGCCAGGCGTGGCGAACCCGTCGGTCAGCACGGCGTGCCCGGCATGCAGGCCCTCCACCGTTGCGGCGCGGTCGAGGGCGAGACGCAGCGCCTCACGCACACGCCGGTCGCGGAAGGGCGGATAAAGCTGCTGGTTCACGGCAAGATAACGGACCTGGGCGCGCGGGAAGGCCTGGACCTGCCCGGCATAGCGCGGCTGGCGGACCGCGGTGCGCACGACGTTCTCCGGCAGCGGCGCCACGTCCAGCGTCCCGCCGTCGTAGCGGGCCAGCAGCGTGTTCGGATCGGGCAGGATCGACAGCTGGACCCCGTCGACGGTGGGCGCGCCACCCCAGTGGTCGCCGTGCGCCTCAAGCTGGACCCGCTCGCCGCGCTGCCAGGATACCAGGCGGAACGGCCCGGTGCCGCCCGAGCCATGCTCCGGCCATGCGGCCCCGTACTCTCCTTCCATGCCGCGGTCGACGAACAGGAACGGGTAGAGCGGGAACAGGGCGTCGGCGTCGGTGAGCCGGACGACCAGCGTGTATGGATCGGCGATGGTGACGCCGGTCAGCGAGCGGGCCTCGCCGCGGCTCAGCGCCGCCGCCCCGTCGATGCCGCGCAGGTGGAAGGTGCTGTATCCAGGCTGCGGCTTGCGGGTCAGGTGCCGCTCCCAGGTCCACAGCACGTCGGCGGCGGTGAACTCGCGGCCGGAATGGAAACGCACCCCATGCCGCAGGGTGATCCGCCAGCTGCGGCCGCCGTCCGGCGTCTCCCAGCCGGTCGCCAGCGCCGGACGGATGCGGCCTTCGGCATCGGTGGCGGTGAAGCCTTCATAGACCTGCCGCAGCACGCCGGCGGACGCCATGCCGGGAAAGACGAAGGGGTCGATGGTCGCGAGATCGTCGGACAGGCTGGTCCGCAGGGTCGCCGCGGGTGCCGGAACGGCGACCGGCACGGCAAAGCCGATGGCAAGGGCGAGGAGGAGTGGACGCGACGGCGCGGTCAGGGACATGACGGGAGGTTCACGGGGGCAAGGTCATGGGAACGGTGCGGCGGGCTGGACAGACCGGCGGAGTCCGCTCCACCCCGGCCCTTGCCGGCGCAAAGCCGGTTGGGGACCGGTCACGTTCGTATGAAGACATAGACGCGTGATTTTATCCATATGCTCGCGCCTGCGCTGTTACACCGGCAGGCATGCCCGCACCCGGTCAGGCGCGCGAGCCGAAATGCCAGCAGAGCGTGGTGACCTGACGGACGATGGCCGCCTGGTTGCGCAGTCCCGTCTTGCTCAGGATCGAGGACACCTGATTGTAGACGGTGCGGCGTTCCACGCCCCGGTCCTCCGCGATCTCCTCGACGCTTCGGCCGGTGCACAGCGCCAGGGCGACCTCCGCCTCCGACCCGGTGATCTGCAGCAGGTCGGAGACGGTACGGGGGAGACCGCGGGGAGCGCGTCCGGATCGACGATGGTCAGCAGGAGAAGGCCGGTCGTCGGGCTGTCCCAGCCGATGCGCTGGGCGGGTGGTTCGGTGAGCGTGGCGAAATAGGGCGAAGGCTGGTCCAGGCGCGACACCCGTAGCGTGATCGGCGTGCGCGCCCGCCTGCGGAAGAACCCGGCGGCGCGCTTGCTCAGCACGTCCTGTTCGTCCGGGGTGGACGGAATGCAGAGCCGCCCGCCGACCACGGCAATACCGTCCCCGCGCGAGACGATGGAGACGAAGGACTGGTTGCCATCGATCACCTGGCACCGCGGAGTGAGAAGGGCCGCCGGATAGGGCAGCGCATCAAGGAGCCGGACGACGAAGGTGGATTGGAGCGGTGGTGCGACGGTGTCGGCCAATCCGAACGGCAGCATCGCGTCGAGGCCGTTGCGGAGGTGATCCGTGAAACTGGTAGTGACATCACGACGCATCTGGTACCACCAGCCGTCGGAGTCTTTCAGGCGTTCGTATGTTACCTGAATAATGCGTCCATCAGAATGGTGGGATAGAGATTGAGAGAAGTTATTAAATCCCCTGAAGCTTTCAGCGCAATTAATCCAATCATCCGGATTGTTGTATACGGTTTCTCTGTTTATTTTTCTATTCAGCACACAACCCCAAACAAAATCGCTATACGTATGAGGGGTAGTTTTATCCAGAAACCTATACAACAATGAATGTACTTCATTCATTGTCACAGATGTGTTGTTTTTGTCATAAACAACCAATCCGGCACCAACAGATTTCGCGGCCACCTCTAGATTATCAATGAAATAATGCATATTACGCCGCTCCTCAAAGACACCGCCTCACTAATATTTGCATAAATTTGCAAAAGATTGCGCACAACAATTCGCTAGTTTCAACAATGAACATTGTGCGCGATCTATTTCATACGGGCTTAACAGAAATCAGGCACATCGCAAAGTCGCCCATAGCAAGATCTCTGTAGAATTTTTTTCGAAATTCATCCTGTGTATTGCGAATGCCATGATGCCAATCTTCGCAACCGTATACCTCAGGATAGTGATATACCTTACCCCCCACTATTTTTATCATGTCCTTTTCGTATCTTTCCATGAACAGGATGTGCTCGTGCCAAGCGGGGTCCGCGACCTTCGTAGGCACCAGGATCTTGTTCGGCTCCGCAGCCAGCACAGCGATGAAACGGCGATACTCCTCGACGGACCGCTCGGCCTCCTCGGGCGTGCGGCCGGCTCGTTCCAGGCGTTTGTTGATGAAGGAGAGGTCGAGAGTGGCAACCTGCTCGTCCATCACGCTTGCGCCGATGTCACTCATGCTGATGTCCTTGATTTCTCTGGCAGTTGATGTTCGATCCTATATCCGCGGTCCGAAGACGTAGGACAAGGTCGTCACTTGCCGCGTGACGGCGGCAAGATCTCGGGATCCCGTCTTGTCGAGGATGGACGCCATCTGACCGTCGATAGCCGCCTCGCTCATCTCGTGCTCGGCCGCGATCTGCCGTGGCGTTCGGCCGGCGGCCAACTCCTGCGCCACCCGTGCCTCCGTCTCGGTGATCTGGAGGAGGTCGGCGATGATGCGGGATTCGATCTGCAGCAAGGCATCCGGTTCGGTGACGGTCAGCAGCAGGATATCGGAGGCCGATGTGTCCCATCCGAGCTGTTCCGTCGGTGGTTCGGACAAGGTCAGAAGGTAGAATGGCCGCCGGTCCGGCTTGCCGGTGCGCAAGGTCACGGGAGTGCGCTTCCGACGGCGGTGGAATCCGGCGACCGACTTTGCGAATGCCTGCCGCGATTCGGGCGATGTCCGGAGGTCAAGCCTGCCGCCGTTCAGCACCAGCCCGTCGCCTCGCGCCAAATGCTTCGCAAAGGCGATGTTGCCGTCGACGACTTGTGCTCGCGTCGTCAGCAGCACTGCCGGATGAGAAATCCTGTCCAACAGCCGAACCATGAAGATCGTCTGTGCCGGCGGGGTAACGGCCTGATCGGCGTTGACGTGGGCGAGCGGATCGAGTCCGTCGCGGATGCAGCGCAGGACTTCGGCGGTGACGTCCCGGCGCATCTGGTACCAGAAGCCGTTGGTGCCCTCCAACCGCTCGTAGGTCACCTGAACGATCCGCCCGTCGGTGTGCCGGGTGAGGGTTTGGGAAAAGCGGTTGAGGTGGCGAAAGCGCGCATGGGCGGCAATCCAGCGATCCGGCGCCTTGTAGATCGAGCTTTCATCCAGCTTCCGGTGCTTCACGCACTCCATGGCGATGTTCGAGTAGTCGGTGGGCTTCGAGAAATCGATGAACGGATACAGGCTCCGATGGCGTCTGTTCACCGATATGATGCCATCCTGGCCGTTGTAGACCGCCAGGGCAGATCCGGAGCGTGCTGCACGACCGATGAGTTCTTGCAACAGGCCCACCATGCACCCCCTGCATACCGGAGTGTATCATAACCTTTGCGTCATACATTCTCAAGAGGAAGCGGCGCTATTGGTTCGAATATGAACGGATTTTATCGGATATCTTGCATACTAAAGTATGTGGCAGGGGATCTCTTTGCTGAATTCATGTGTAATCCATCACTTGATAGGCGCGTTTCTATTGCGATCCGACAGATTGCTGATATCGTCTGGTATCGGTTGTAAATCTGTGTCGGTATCGTGGAGAGTTGGATGACAGCCAAGCGGGTAGCACCTTTTTCGTCGCCATGGCTTAACCAATTACTCGCAGAAGCTTTCAAGCGGCCGGCGCTCGACGGGGCCGAAGACGCCCTTCTCCTGACCCGCATGTTTCCGTGTGACCGGCAATCGACCATCGACGCCGGTGCGGTGATCACTGCTCCCTGGGCCAGCGTCTGGCTCCGGCGGGCGGCAGCCGCCGCGCTGAAACAACCGCGCCATCAGGTGGCGCAGGACGTAGGGACTTTTGCCGACTACATGGTGGAGGTGGTGCTGCTGATGGACCGGCATGGCAAGTTCCAGCACCATAACGACATGCTGCGCGTCGACGCCATGCGGGATCGGGCGGACAAGCGGCGCGCGCTGTCGCCTTTGGTTGCGGCGGAGCGCTTGCTGGCGGCGGCCGACAGTCCGGACGCCGGGCGGTCGGATGCCATGGCGGAGGCGCTGGGAGCGACGGGTGGGGATGGAGGCATGGTGCCGGCCCTGCTCGACCTGGCAGCCCTGCCGGTGAATAAGCGCAGGGCGCGCTTGCAGGGCATGGGCATGGCCCTTCTGACCACGGCGGCACAGGGCCGGTTGAATGGCTGAAACGCGGATTTGCCGGAACGTGAAGGTGAGCGGGCGTCGGACCAGCCTCAGCCTGGAACCCTATTTCTGGCAGTCGCTGGAGGAGGTCTGCCGGCGCGAGGGGCTGAAGGTCAACGCGCTGTGCACGCTGATCGACAAGCGCCGGGGGGACGCCACCTTGACGGCGGTGCTTCGGGTTTTTCTGCTGCGCTATTTCCGCGCGGCAGCGGACTTCTCGCACGATGAAGCGGCCGACAACACTGCGCGCCTGATTTTGGAAATCGAACGGTCTTTGGAGCGACCGTCCGGCTTGATGGCTGCTTGGCGGTCCAACGATTCGGTGGGTGTCCCGTAGTCCGGTCAACCAGCACAGGGATCACCGGACTCCAGATGGTCCTTGCCCTAGCGTATGCCGTTCTCCGGTGTGGCGGTGGCTTCGGCCTCGCGGAAATAGCGCAGGGCGAAGGCGCGGATCGCCGAAGTCAGGGTGATCTCCCCGGACGGTGGCGTCTCCGCCTGGTCGGCATCGATCTTGTTCTTGATGACCGTGCACAGTGAATGGACGGACATCCCCTCGCGCGCGCAGATTTCGTTGAGAGCGTCCCACATCCCCTGTTCAAGGCGCATGCTCGTCCGATGCCCGTCGACCACGACGTTGCGTGGCTTGAGCGGGCCGGTTTCCGCAAGGCATCGCGAGACCAACGGGGAGGGAACGCTCTTGGCTCTGGAGTATCGAGGCATTGGTGAAGGTCCCGAAGTCGCAGCGGCAGACGCCAGACTCATGGGCACGGGCACTTGTTGGAAGGGCCCTGCGCCACGCCAGCGCCACCTCAATGAGTTGTGTAAATTTTGCGCATTGATCCAATACCAATGTATTGTGTCCGGTGCAAACGTCATTATAGGTGTGAAGGTTGGAAGTTTATGTGCGTTTTGGGAGAGCTATCGTCCTCCGGCTGGGCACCGATGCAGCACCACCGGCCCGGATCATCCCCCTCCCAAAGCGTTGGCCTGCCATAGGCGTGGTGGACCGTCAGTTGAGCCGCATCCACTGAGAGCCTGATTCCGGGTTCAGGATACTCCACCATCCTTCAACAACGGAGGCGACCCCATGGCACTCCGGTGCAAAGACGACCCGACGGGGAGCCCCCGCCGCCCGGAAAAACCGGCTTTGTCCCCGTTCGCCCGTCCCGACGGGACCTGCCTTGGTCGCCGACCAGAGGAGCAGCCTGACGAGCCGGTGCCCGAGGCACCAGCCGATCCCGAGGCGCCGCCGGTCGATCCGACCGCGCCGACAAATCCGGCCTGATGCCGTCGGGACATCTCCGCTCACGCTTTACCGAAGGGGTCGCCCGGTGCCGCATCATCGGCTTGGGCTTTTCGGTATGGATCGGAGCTGGCCTGCCGGCTTTTTCTACCGGACCGACCGGCTCACCGCTGATGGGGAGGGTGCTGTGGCAAAGCAGAATGCGGCCTTGCCTCCATAGGCGCCATGCGTTCCACGCTGGCGGGCACTGCCGGGGGTGGCGGCCCGGCCGTCGCCGATGGCTCCTGCACGTTGCCCATTGGCGGCCGGCCTTGACGGAATCGGTGGCGGGAGGGGCTTGCGGTCTCAGCGCGAATGCCGGACGGCATCGGTAGAGCGAAGGCCCAGCGTCGGCATGGCGACCGGCACGCCATCGAAAACGAAGCTGTCCGGCATGTCGAATGCCTCGGCCATCTGCCACAGCCGCCACGCGGCGCTGCCGTTCACCCCGGATGCGTATTTCCGGATCTGCTGGTAGGTGACGCCGAGCCGCTGCCCCAGCTCGGTCTGCGACAGGCCGAGTTGCGTCCGATGCAGGCACACACGACCGCCGATATAGGCGCCGACGGCGTCAAGTCCGGCCCCCTCCTGGAAGAAGATAGCCGCGTCCGCGGCTGCCCCGGCGGCGCCCCGCGCCGCCGGGAAAATTTTCTACCCCAATGCGATTCTCAAACATGTCCCATGCCGGTGGCGCGCCCCCGCCGGACGGGGCGGAGGCGCGCCGGTGCATGTCACTGCTGGGTGGGAGCCGGCCGATAGGCGACGTCGCCGGGCTCCAGCAGGCGGCGCTCGGCGAGGCACCAGACGCGCAGTCCCTGGCGCAGGCCGGCGGCGGCGAGGTGGCGCGAGCCGGCGTCCTCGCGGTCGGCAACCAGCACCATGCGCCCCTCGCCGGTCAGGGCGGCGCGCACCATGGCGTCGTTGCGCTCGAAGCCGGCCGCCTTGCCGCCCGCCTGCCAGCGCGGGGCGTGAATGACGCAGGGCACGCCGTGCTCCAGCGCCCACTGTGCCGCCAGCGTCTGCACGCCGCGCCGGTTGCCAGTGCGCAGCACCAGCGTGTCCGGGTGCTGCGCCAGCGCGCGGTCGAGGGCGGCGGTCAGGGCCGCTTCGTCGGCGGTCGCGCCGCCCATCACCAGCAGCTGGTACCCCTCCACCACCCGGCGCTCGTCGGCGGCACGGCGGGCGGCGCGGGCCTCCTGCCAGTCGCAGGCGACGACGCGGGCGGCGGTGACCTGGGGAACCGCCTGGTTGAAAGAGGAGCGGTGGGCGTAGACGTCGCCGGTGACGCGGGCATAGGCGGTGGCGGCGCCGATGGCGGCGGCGCGGGCGAGGTCGCGCATCGCCTCGGCCTGGGCCAGCTGATGCTGCAGGCGCTCCAGGCGCAGGCTGCCGATCTCGGAGGCGGGCTGCAGCCCTTCCTCGTCGAGCTGCTGGCGCAAGGACAGGGCGAGGCGGTCGATGCGCTGGTCGGCCAGTTCCAGCTGGCGGTAGAGGGCGTGGCAGAGCGCGCCGAGGATGCCGGCGGCTGGCAGCAGGGCGCGGTCGGGGTCGAGCTGGCCGTCGAGGTCCTGGCCGAACAGGGCGCCATGGTCGAGGAAGGGCTGGGCGATGGCCTGCACGGCCTCCTCGGCCTGAAGCCGCACCTCGTCTTCGCTCCAGTCCCCGTCGGGGGCGGGCAGGACCGGGCGCATGGCTTGGGCAACGGCGGGAAGGCGGCTGCGCTGCTCTTCCTCGCGCGCCCGGGCGCGGGCGGCGCGGTAGGCCTGCACCGGGTCGGGGCTGACGGGGGCCGTATGCGAATGCGCAATGGCCGGACGGGTGGCGTCGGTGCTATGCATGGATGTCGTCCCTTTTTGGCTTCAACGGTTGGAAGGGATGGCCGGGCGTGGGGAGTTGCTGCTCCCTGCGCCCACCTTTTTTGGGGAGACCGAGAAGACCCCGATCGCTGGTCTCTCCGCCGTCCTCACAAGACCTATTATGCCAGACGCGCCAAACAAAACAATGGCGCAGAGGATCTATTGCCCTATCTCTATTTGCATCTTCCAATTAATTCACTATATTCGACCAATGAAGCGCGCTATTTTTCAATTAATGATGCGGCAAAGAATCTGATTTCATTTCTTCTTCTCTTCGCCTGATATCCCTTTGTTCGACTTGGAAAAGACCATCCCTCCGTCCCGACCTGGGTCCCGCAGGGCGGCGCGCGCAGGGGCGGTCAAGGAGGCCCGACGGGCACCGCGAAAGCGGCGCGCGCCAGCGCGTCCTTGACGGCCCCGAGCACGGCGCCAGACTGGTCCTCACGGGCGGAGGATGACAGGCGGGGGCTGCCGCGGGCCGGCGGCGTGGCGCGTCTCAGGCCGTCCTGCCCTCCAGCTCCGCCCACGGCTTGCTGTCGATCAGCCGCGCCACCCGCTCCTGGCGGGCGTGCACCGTCGCCATGCGGTTGCCGCCGCGCGTGGGATCGTGGGTCGCCCAGTGGGTGAGCGTGTTGAACAGCGCCCACAGCGTGTCGTCCTCGCGGCCGCCCACCCAGGCGGTGGTCAGCTGGCCGACCAGGGCGTCGCTGGCCCCAGGCAGGGCGCGCAGCACCCGCACCGCCCGATCGGTGTCCACAGGCACCGCCGCCCAGCGGATCCAGCGCGCCGTCTCGGCGACATAGAGCGCACAGGCCGCCACCATGCCGCGGGCGAGCGCTTCCATGTCGAGCCCGGCGGAATGGCGCGCCTTGGCGGCGGCGACATCGCGGCCGATCACCGTGGTGTTGGCGCAGACGAAGCGGTAGCCGCCACCGCGCCAGGACACCGCCAGGCTGCCGTCGTAGCTGTTGAAACCGACGATGCGCAGCGCGGTGACGTCGCCCGGCCGGACCTCGACGCTGTGGGCGGGCAGGACATACTGGCGGAACAGCCGGCGGCCGTCGTGGGTGAGGTCGGTCGAGACCAGCATGCCGGTGGTGTCGAGCCCGCCGGCGCGCAGGGCGGCGTCGAAGGCGGCGGTGGCGGCCTCGTGCGGCACCAGCTTGTAGCCGTCCTGCCAGCAATGCAGCACCGCCCCGGTGTCGGGGCGCACCAGGGCGCGCCAGCCCTCGATTGTCCGCCCGGCGGCACTCATCGGCACCAGCTCGACCGGGAAGAAGGCCGGGGCGGTGTGGTTGGCGGGAACGAAGCCGTAGCGCTCCATCTGGTCGATATGGCCCATGGCTGAAACCCTCCTTGTCATAGGGGAGACCGGGATGCCCGGATGGTCCAGGCACCCCTTGGCCTCGCGTCCTGACTGGCTTTGTGTCACTCCGCGGCGATGGCGAGCGGAGCGGCGGCGGGGTCCTCACCGGCAGCATCGGCGGGAAGGGCGGTTCCGGGCGGCAGCCAGGACGCCGCCGCCGCGCGGGCCCCCTCCAAGGTGCCACTCTGGGCCGACACCAAGCCGCCGGTGAGGGCGGGCCAGCCGGCGGGATCGCCGCGATGCTCCAGGCAGCGCCCGACCCGCTCGGCCATCTCCGCCTTGCGCAGCCGGCCGACGGGCTGGGCGAAGCCCGGTGCGATGGCCCGGGCGGCCTCCTCGATCAGCGCCTTGGGCAGGCTCTCCAGGGCGGCCGGGCCGGGGCGCCAGTCGGCCGCCACCGAGGCGCCGAGGTCGCGCGCCACCTCCAGGCCGATGCCGGCCTCGCCGTGGCCGAGATGGCAGTGCACCGCCACCAGGACGGCGAACAGGGCGGACAGGTCGGCCGCCGGGTCGCCGAGGGCCGCCCACAGCGCCGGCGGATCGGCGGCGTAACCGCCCGCCGTAAGCCCGAGCCGGCCGGCCCAGGCCGCCCACGCCTCCTCCACCCGCCGCCAAGCCTCGCTTGCGTGGTGCTCGCGCGCGCCAGCGGGAAAGCGGTGTGCTGCCCCGAACAGGCCGCAGGGTCCTGCCCCAGGCGCCAGCAGGGCGAAGCAGGCCAGCCGCAGCGCCATGACGGGGGACTCCAGCACCGCCGCCTGGAGGCTCGCCGTGCGCACCGCGCCCAGCTCCTCGCGCACCGCCGCCGACAGCTTCGGCTCCTCCGGCGTGTCCTCCACCGCCGCGGCACCGCCGGCCGGCGGGTCCTCCCAGGGCGGCAGGTCGTCCTCGTCCGCCGGGGGCGGTTCGGGCTCGCGGCGGCGCAAGCCCTCCACCCACTGCACCGCTCCGTCCGGCGCCAGCACCGCCACCACGCCGCAGGCGCTGCGGTCGTACTCCGGCTCGATGGCGTCCAGCCGCTCCGCCAGGAGGGCGCGCTCCGCCTCGGTGAGGCCCGGGCGCTCCAGCTCCCTCTCCAGGCCGGCGAGGAGCGCCTGCTGTTCCGGCGTCAGGCTCGGCACGGCATGGCTGAAGGCGCCGCGCCAGCTCCAGGCCTGGGGGCCGTCCTGCACCTCGACGAAGGCCCAATTGTCCCGCCGCCGCTCGGCCTCGGCGTCCACGGCCGCCCGCTGGCAGGCGAGGAACAGCGCCGGGTCGTCGACCAAGCCGCCGTCGGCGCCGTCGAACAGGTCGCGGGTCAGCGTGCCGCCGGCCGCGGCGTAGGCCTCCAGCACGCCGGGCAGCGCATGGCCGGCCGGCAGCAGCAGCCGGCGCAGCGCCTCGCGCACATAGCGGGCGGTGTCGGCCGGCGGGCAGTCCAGCACGCGCCCCAGCAGCTCCTCCTGGCGGGCGTGCGAGGCCGACAGGGTCAGCGCCTCGGCGACGGCCAAAGGCACGCGGTCCTCGCGCAGGGCCTCCAAGACGGCGGGGCTGAGGTGGGCCAGCGCCAGCCGCTGGCGGACGTAGCGCACCGGCCGGCCGAAACGCGCGGCGAGTGCGGCCGGGTTGGCGCCGTCCGCGACCAGCCGGGCGAAGGCCAGCGCCTCGTCGGCAGCGCAGGGGGCGACGCGTTGCAGGTTCTCCGCCAGGCTGAGTTCGCGCGCCTCGGCCTCGCCGGCGCGGCGGCGCACCGCGGCGAGCCGGGCGGTGTCGGGCCATTTGCCCTCGGCGACCAGCGCGCGGGCGGCCAGCGTGCGCCGGGCGCCGGCGACGACCGCGAAGCCGGTGCCGTCCGCGGCAGGGGTGACGACGATCGGCTGGAGCTGGCCATGGACCAGCAGCGAGGCCTTCAGCTCCTCCAGGCCGGCGCTGCGGTGGGAGGTGCGCATGTTGGTGTCGGCCAGCCGCAGCCGGCCGAGGGGAATGGCGATGGTCTTCATGGGACGGGACCCTCAAAGATGGGCGTGCGGCAGGACGGACCCGCCGGCACGCAGGGGATGGGGACAGGCTCAGGCGCGAGGGGGCTAAGCGGGTGCCAGTGCCGAGTCGGTTGGCGGTTCGGCAATCAGGCCGATGGCGCTTGGCCAGACCACCCGCAGCCAGGCAGTGGCAGCGGTGGCGGGGACAGCGGTGCCGGCCACACGGGCCAGCCGGACGGAGGATAGATGCTCCGGCACGCCCGCAGAGACGACGGCGAGCGGGATCGGCAGCAGGATAGGAAAGCGGGATGCGGTGCCGGTCTCGGCAGTGTGGGGAATGAGGGCGGGCGGCGGCTGGCCGCCTTCGGCTGGGTATCTGTACATGGTCGGGAACCTCCGGTGTGCCTTGCATCCGTGCAGGCCGTCCCAATCCACCTTGGTCCTGACTGCCTTCCCCTCCCCTGGCGCGATCAGCCCAAAGCCGGCTGGCAGCGTCCCGGCGGTCGAGGCTCCAGCGCTGGCGGGTGCCCAAGCCGGCGCTGCCGGACTTGGCCGCTCCTTAGAGCAGGACTCTTCCCCGCCGTGCCCCGTCAGGCACCGCCCTCCGCCAGCGCGGTCAAGTCGGCGAGCGTGCCGGTCAGCACCGTCCAGACCAGACCGCCGGCGTCCGGACCGCTCGAAGCCGCGTCCCCGGCAATCGCCAGCCGGGCGACAACGCCCGCGAGCGACGCGGCGGAGCCCCGGACGGCGGCGCGGCGCAGCCGCTCCATGCGGTGTGCGGCGGCGGCCTCCTCGGCGCGGGCACGGGTCAGTCCGCACGCCCGCGCTTCTCCCGCCCAGCGAGCAAGAGCGGCGGCAAGCGCCTCACGGCGCCGCGGGTCGGCTTCCGGCACCCGGCCAAGCAGATCGTCGACCCCCTCACGGCGCCCGGCCCCACCCGGTCCTCCAGGGTCCGCTCCAGCCGCCGCGCCTGACCGCCGGCCTTGCGCAGAGCCGACCGTGCGCTTCTCCACTCCCGCCACAGCCGGACGAGCGGATCGTCGGCCTCGGGCGGCCGGGACAGCGACCGCAGCAGGCGCGCCGCCGCGGCCACGGCGGCGCGGCGGGACGGCCGGCGCTCCGGCGCCATCGCGTGATCCGGACGGAACGGCGCCCTCCCGACCGTGCCGTGACATCGGCTCTCTGCCATCCGCTCTCCTCATGTCCAGACCGTCGCCAGGATTGTGACTGATAGTCTGTAGACCGATCGGCTGCAAGCGGGCCATGCTCACGGCATGGACATCCGCAAACAGATCGGCCGCACCGTTCAAAGCCTGCGCAGCGACCATGGCTGGTCGCAGGAGGAATTGGCTTTCCGATCGGGGCTGCACCGCACCTACATCAGCGGCATCGAGCGCGGCACCCGCAACCCCACCGCCACCGTCCTGAAGGAACTGGCGGACGCGCTGCAGGTCTCTCCGGGTGTGCTGCTGGACGGACCACCCGACCGTCCGTCCCTGCCCGGCGCCTGACCGGGCCGGCATCGGTCAGCCGTTGGGGGGCAAGCGGACGGTCCGGCGCGACGGCCTGCCGCCCGTCGCCTCCGGGAGCGATGGGGTGAAGCCTTGGCGGTCCGCCAGCTCCAACACCCTCAGCCAGACGGCGCGCCGCACCGCATGGTCGGCCTCATCGGCAAGCGACGTGAGGATCTCTCCGGCGCGCCGGGCGAAGGTGTCACGGTCCATGCGGTCCGCCCTGCTCCGCCGCCGCCCTTCCGGACGGCGGCCGGACCGCGCCGGCCACCGCCACCAGATCGGCAAGGGCGGCGCGGATGACGGTCCAGGGCTGACCGTCGGCCTCCGGTTCATGAGCGCTCCATTCGGTGGCAATCGCCAGCCGGGCGATGATGCCGGCCAGCGAGCGGGCGGGCATGGCGACGGCGGCTTTCAGCAGCGCCAGGACGCGCCGGTCGGCGGCGTCCTCGGCAGCCCGGGCGGCAGCCAAGCCGCAGGCGTCGGCCGCCGCGGTCCAGGCGGCCTGGGCGGCGGCGAGGTCGCGCTTGAGCCGGGCGCGCAGCGCCTGCGTGGCGGCATCGCTCCCGAGCAGCCGGTCGATGTCCGACGGCGCCGCCGCGTAGACCGGCGGGGCATCCCCGTCTTGCGGCACCGGCACCCGCGGGAAGCCGGTCTGTTCAATCAGGCCGCGCTCCAGCCGCTGCGCGCGGCGCGACAGCCGCAGCAGGGTAGAGTGGGCCTCGCGCCAGTCGCGCCACAGCACGACCAGCGGATCGGCCGCTTCCTCTTGGGCCAGCGCCGCGGTCAGCAGCTGGGCCGCCGCGGCAAGGGTAGCGCGGCGGGACGGCGCACCGGCCCCTGGATCTCGGACCCTGGGCGGCATGGTCACCTCCTTGGCAAATCGGCAGGGATTCGGGTTGCAGCGGAGCCGTGGCGGCGGGCAGTTCCGGTACGAACGTCCGGTGATCGCCGTCACGCCACATACCTCCACCGCCATCGCGCTCCGGCTGCGCAAGCGCGCCAGCATGCACGCCAACGCCGCAGGTGTGTGACTTTTAGTCTGCAAACCAGGCAGCCGCAAGCCGACGGCTGCACCTTCCCGGCCGTCACCGCCGGCCGGCAAGGCGGCGGGCGTCGTCAAGGGCGCCCCAGACGAGGCGGTGGACAATGCCGGCCCCAGAGTCGGGCGGGCGGAACAGGCTGGCGTCGGTGTGGTCGAGGGCGGCCCACAGCACATGCAGCCGCACCAGCAGGCCCGCGGCACTGCGCGCGGGCAAGCCGGCGACGCGCTTCTCCAGGTCGGTCAACGCCTCGGTCAGGCGGTCCAGCGGCTCGTCCGCGATGGGCTGGGTGCGGCACAGGGTGCGGTAGGCGTCGAGCAGGAGGCGGTGCTCCGTGCCCAGGCGCTGCAGCATGTGGTCGTCATCGACGTCAGGAATGAGCGGGATCGGAGCGGTGTCGGGCATGGCCAGAGCTCCTCCAGGGGGCGGGGATGGACGTTGACGATCCGGCCTCTACCGGCCCGGATGCCCGCTTGGCCAATGTGTCCTGACTGCCGGCCCCGTCGCACGCACGCCGCCGCTCCCGAAGCTCCCGCTCGGAGGGGATGGCCGCGCACTCTGGACGCCGGCGCACTCCGGACACAGCCGACCGACGGCCCGCTGTTCTTCGGTTCATGCGCCGCCTGACCTCGGCGCGCTCGATCCACGAGAGCATCGTGCTGAAGCAGGTCGAGCGGACCGAGGAAAGGCGAACCGAAGCTCTTGACCACCGGGCGCTCAACACCGGGGACCATGCGCAGACGATCGAGGAACTCGCAGCGCTGGACGCACCCGCGGCGAAACCGGACGCGGCCTGAGCGGCATCGCTTGTCGGCGCCGGACGCCGTCCCCAGGAGGCGTAGAACACCCGCGCCCGGCACGGGGTGTGGTCAGGGCCCGCGCCCCTCGTCCAGCCACACCTCGCGCTCTTGCGGCGCGGGCTGGTCGCAGTCGGGAAAGGCGATGCCGGGAGTCGAAAAAATCGTCCCAGACGCTGTCGGCCGGCACGATGACCCGGCGCGGTCCCTCACGCAGGATGACGACTTCACGGGACATGCGCGGGGAACGACACGTCTTTCGGAAGCCGGACGGCCTGACTGCGGTTGGACAGGGACAAGGTCGCGCGGACCGTCATGGATCGTCTCCTGCGCATATCCCGCCACAGGGAGCGTCGATGAGCGGAGCCCCGGATCCTGGCTCCAAAGCCGCAGGACGCACAGGAGGTGCATTCGGAGAATGCTATGGGATCATTGGAGGGTCCGGCTGGACAAGGCCGCGGCGGCACGGCAGGTGATGCACCGTCCGGCCGCGCCGGCCGCAGCCACTCTTCGCGAGCACTCACCATGAGCGACGACGATGCTTGGCGGCTTCCGCCAACCCGGCACGGCCGCGACATCCGGCTCGGGCGGGAGCGCGCCGCGCCGCCGCTGCCCTCCGGCGCCAAGGCCCGGCCTGACGGTGCCGCGGCCAAGCCGCCGCAAGCCGTGGTGAAGCTGACCGGCCGCGCCCGGGGCGTTGCCGGCCATCTGCTCGCCCAGTTCGACTACATCACCCGCAACGGCACCCTGCTCCTCGAAACCCACGACGGCGAGTGCATCACCGAACGCGCACGGCTGCTCGCCCTCCACGACGACTGGCTGCTGGCCAACGCCGCGGACGGCCGGGGCCGGGATGCGGCGAACGCGGCGCAGAGCGTCGCCCTCACGCTGTCCATGCCGCCCGGCACCCCGCCCGACCGGGTGGAGGCCGCGGCGCGCCGGTGGGCGCAGGACAGCTTCGCCGGCACCCACGACTGGGTCCTGGTCCGCCACGACGACACAGAGCACCCTCACGTCCACATCGCGGTCCGCGCCGTCGGTGCCGACGGCCGGCGGCTGGCGCCCGGTCCAGCCGACCTCCAGCACTGGCGCGAGCGGTTCGCGCTTGAACTGCGGCGCCTCGGCGTGGAAGCCGAGGCCACACCCCGCGTCGCCCACATCCGGTTGCGGCACGCCGATCCCCCGACCGCCCACGAGGCGCGCCAGCACGGCGCAGAACCACACGCAGCCGATACCCGCGCCAACGCACCGCCACCACCGCTGGCCGAAGAGAGCTGTGATCGCAGAAGGCGGCGGGGGCTCGTCACCGTCCCGCGAAATTTGCAAGACGGTGAGCGTGACCCAATGTCCCGCTTTCCCATCCCGTCCGGTGACGGACACGAACTGGATGGCCTAGAGCCCACCCGATCCCATCCACGGGGCCGAGGTTGACCCCGAGTCTAGCGTCGCAAGCCTGATCCGCCGCTTCGACTTCGCGCATCTGCGCTCCATCGTCTTCGACCAGATGCTGCCGAAGATCGCCAATTACTGGCGCCGCGACGAGGTGGAGGCGCTGATGAAGCAGGCCGGGCTGGAGGACGTGCGGCTTGCCTGGGTCAACGAGATCTCCTGGGCGGCCATCGGCCGCAAGCCGCAGGGGTGACGCGCCGGAGGAGCGAAGAAGGCAGCCCTTTATTGCCGCCAACCGGGCTCTTGGGGTAAGAAGCCGCGGTTCCATGCGGCGGTTCCATCCGTGCGGCAGGCAGTCGGGCGAAGCGTTGGGGGTTGCCATTTCCGAGTTCTCACCGGCCTTCGTCGAGGCCTTCAACGGCGGTGCCGTCCTGTTCCAGGCCGGCCGCTTCGACGAGGCGGCCGAGACCTTCCGCCGGCTGGCCGACGAGCGTCCCGACATCGCCAACCTGCACGGCAACCTCGGCCTGTCGCTGCGCGCCGCCGGCCGGCCGCAGGAGGCGATGGAGCCGCTGCGCCAGGCGCTGCGGCTGCGCCCCGCCTATCCGGACGCGCTGAACGCGCTGGGCGGCATCCTGCTCGACCAGCGCAACCTCGACCATGCGCTGGTCGCCTACCGCGAACTGGCGCGGCTGAAGCCGGACTATCCGGGCGCGCTGCTGACGCTCGGCAACCTGTTCATGTTCACCGGCGACGGGGAAAAGGCGCGCGCCGTCTACCGGCTGGCGCTGAGCGTCGAGCCGGACGTGGCGGTCAACTACAACAACCTGGGTGCGGTCAGCCTCAGCCTCGGCCATCCGCCCGACGCGGCGCTGAACTACCGGCGCGCGCTCGCCATCGATGTCGGCAAGCCGGAATACCGCAAGAATCTCGGCACCTGCCTGCTGATGGCCGGCGACTACCCCAACGGCACCGTCGCCTACGAGGGGCGGCTGGAACAGCCGGTCTGGCGCAAGCGCAACATGCCGGGCGTCCTGTGGCAGGGCCAGCCGCTGGTGGGCAAGACGCTGCTGGTCCATTTCGAGCAGGGGCTGGGCGATTCCTTTCAGTACATCCGCTATGCCGGCGTGCTGAAGCGCATGGGCGCGCGGGTGCTCTACGAATGCCAGCCGGCGCTGAAGCGCGTGCTGTCGACCGCCCCCGACCTGGACGGGCTGTTCGCCTTCGGCGAGCCGCTGCCGGCCTACGACTACCACATCTCGCTGATGAGCCTGATGCACCGGCTGGGCACCACGCCGGACAACGTCCCCGGCGGCGTGCCCTATATCCGGGCCGAACCGGAGCTGGCGGCCCGCTGGGCGGAGCGGCTGGACCGGCTGGAGGGCGGCGAACGCCCGGCCCTGCGCATCGGCATCAACTGGCACGGCAACGAGACCGGCAAGTCGATCCCGCTGGAATGCTTCGAGGCGATGGGCCGGCTGCCCGGCGTCCGGCTCTACAGCCTGCAGAAGGTGTCGGGCCTGGACCATCTGGAGCGGCTGCGCGACCGGGTGGCAGTGACGGAGCTGGGGGCGGATTTCGACGCCGGGCCGGACGCCTTCCTCGACACCGCCGCGGTGATGGCCAACCTGGACCTGATCGTCACCTGCGACACCTCGGTCTGCCATCTCGCCGGCGCCATGGGGCGGCCGACCTGGGTGGTGCTGAAATGGTTCGCCGACTGGCGCTGGATGCGCGACCGGCTCGACAGCCCCTGGTATCCGACCATGCGCCTGTTCCGTCAGGCGAGGTCCAACGACTGGGCCGAGGTGATGGCCAGGGTGACGGCGGCGGCGGAGGACGTGGTGGCGGCGGAGGTTGCCGCGAAAGCCGACGCACTGACCGCCGGGGGCCGCGCGATGACGCTGAACGAGGCGGTGCGGCTGGCGCTGGAGCATTTCCGTGCCGGCCGGATGGCGGAGGCCGAGGGGCTGTGCCGGGCCATCCTGCAGGCGGCCCCCGGCATGGGGGAGGTCGCCCAGCTGCTGGGCGTGGCGGTGATGATGCAGAACCGCCCGCAGGAGGCGGAGGAGATCCTGCGCCAGGCGATCGCCATGCGGCCGGATCTGGCCGACAGCCACGGCAATCTCGGCACCGTGCTGCAGTCGCTGGGCCGCATGGGCGAGGCGTTGGCGGCGCACGACCGCTGCGTCCAGCTGTCGCCCACCACGCCGGAAGCCTATGTCAACCGCGGCTCCGCCCGGCTGACGCTGGGCGACCGCAACGGCGCGGCGATCGACTTCGCCCGCGCGCTGCGGCTGCGGCCCGTCGATGCGCTCGCCGCCGCCAATCTCGGCGTCGCCCTGCGCGAAGGCCATCGGGTGGCGGAGGCGGAACGCGCGCTGCGCCGGGCGCTGGTCGCCGATCCCGGCCATGCCGAGGCGATGCTGGGCTATGCCCACACCCTGCGCGAACTGGGCCGGCTGGCCGGGGCGAAGACCGCCTACACCCGCGCGGTGGCGCTGTCCCCGGCCAAGACCGAGGCGCTGTGCTACCACCTGTACCTGATGCAGACGCTGTGCGACTGGGACGATTACGAGCGGCTCTGCACCCGGGTGACGGAGATCATCGACCGGGACGGCGGCATCGTCATCCCGCTGGCCACCCTGTCGATCGACACCACCCCGGCCCAGCAGGACCGCTCCGCCCGCCTGTTCTTCGACCGGGTGGTCAAGCGCGCCGCCGCAGCCCCCTTGCAGGCGCGCGCTCCGTCGCCCGACGGGCGGCTGCGCATCGCCTATGTCTCCGCCGACTTCCACGAGCACGCCACCGCCTTCCTGGCGGCCGAGCTGTTCGAGCTGCACGACCGCGAACGCTTCGAGGTGCTGGCCTATTCCTACGGCCCCGACGACGGCAGCGCCATGCGCCGGCGGCTGGTGAAGGCCTTCGACCGCTTCCGCGACATCCGCAGCGTGCCGCTGGACGCCGTCGCCCGCTGCATGGCCGACGACGGGGTCGACATCATGGTCGACCTGAAGGGCTACACGAAGCAGACCCGGCTCGACCTGCTGTCGCGCCGGCTGGCGCCGGTCGAGGTCAGTTACCTGGGCTATCCCGGCACCATCGGCTGTCCGCACATGGATTATGTGATCGGCGACCGCTTCGTCACCCCGCCCGAGCACCAGCCCTTCTATGCCGAGCGGCTGGTGCTGCTGCCCGACGCCTACCAGATCAACGACCGCCACCGCCCGCTGCCGGAGCAGGTGCCGTCGCGCAGCGACTGCGGCCTGCCGGAGGACGGCGTCGTCTTCGCCGCCTTCAACACCGCCTACAAGATCAGCCCGGCCATGTTCGCCCTGTGGATGCGCATCCTGAAGCGCGTGCCGGGATCGGTGCTGTGGCTGTTCGAGGCCAACCCGCTGGCGGCCGGCAACCTGAAGGCCGCGGCCCAGGTCCAGGGCATCGACCCGGCGCGGCTGATCTTCGCCCCGCCCCGCCCGCTGGCCGACCACATCGCCCGCTACCGCGTCGCCGACCTCGCGCTCGACACCCTGCCCTACACCGGCCACACCACCACCAGCGATGCGCTGTGGGCCGGCTGTCCGGTGGTGACCTGCCTGGGCGGAACCTTCGCCTCGCGGGTGGCGGCCAGCCTGCTGAACGCGGCGGGGCTGCCCGACACCATCACCCGCTCGCTGGCCGAATACGAGGATCTGGCGGTGGCGCTCGCCGGCGATCCCGCCCGCCGGGCCGGCTTCCGCAAGCGGCTGGAGGACGGCCGGATGACGGTGCCGCTGTTCGACAGCCGCCGCTTCACCCGCAACCTGGAGCGCGCCTATCAGGTCATGTGGTCGCTGCACAAGGCCGGCCGCCCGCCCCAGGGCTTCATCGTCCCGGCCGGGCAGTAGGAGGAGGGGCCCCGCCGCCCCTCGGCTCCCCCGCCCTCGCCCCTCAGGTCCGCTTCCGGGCAGCCTTATGGGCGGCGTTCAGGCGGGTGACGTAGAGATCCTGCACCGCCTTGCGGTTCAGCGTGCGGCGGACATGCTCCTGTCCCGCCGCGGCGCGGCGGCGGGCTTCGGCCTCGTCGAAGCGGACGCGGCGCATCGCCTCCGCCGCCGCCGCGACGTCCGGCTCGAACCAGGCGGCGCCGGGGGTGACGTCGATATACTCGTCGGGCTCGATGAAGCGCTCCCGGCCGTCGACCAGGAAGCCGGTCCGGTCGGTCATGTAGTCGAGGTTCGCCGAATAGCGCGAGGCGATGACCGGCTTCCCCATCATCATCGCTTCCGCCATCGTATAGCCGAACCCCTCCGCCCGGTGCAGCGAGACGTAGCAGTCGCAGTTGCGCATCTCCGCCAGGGACTGGGCGTAGGGCAGATCCTGGTCGCGGATGACGATGCGCGGGTCGAGCCGGGCCAGCCGGTCGAGCTGGAGCCGGTGGGCGGTGTCGGCGATGCTGCGCGAACTGGCGCGGTAGCGGATGCGCAGCAGCAGCCGGACGTCGCCGCAGGACGGGTCGCCGGCCGGGAAGGCCAGCTGAAAGGCCCGCGCCGCCGCCAGAGGGTTCTTGCGCGTGTACCAGCTGCGGGCGTCGAAGCAGAAATAGAAGGTGAAGGGCCGTTCGCCACGCCAGCCGGCGCCAGCCGCCACCCCGTTCGCCACCGCCCCATCCCCCGTCGCCCCATCCCCCGCCGCCGGGGCGGCGGCCCGCTCGTCGACGCAGTTCGGCACGACATGGATGGGGCCGCGGAAATGGTGGGCCAGCCCCTGGGCGCAGAAGTCCGACAGGGTCCAGATCTCATCCATCAGGTCCAGCGTCAGCAGGCTGGAGCGCGGCGGCAGGCTGGTCTCCCACAGGAAGAAGCCGATGTTGTAGGCACCGGCGAAGCGCTCCATCCCATGGTTCACCATGTCGCCGGGGGCGCCGATGATGCCGAAATGGATCAGGTTCACGGGATGGAGGGATTCCGCGGCGTGATGCTGCGGCAGGACCAGCGGCGGCATCGTCAGCGGCACGCCGGCCGCCGCCAGGATCTCTCGCGAGAACAGGGCGTTGCGGCTGATGCCGGTGCTGCCGTCGAAATAGCCGAACAGGTTGACCCCGCCCTTCGGGGCGCTTCCTCCACCCTGGGCGGCCTCCCCGGCATCATGCGCGACGGCCGCGGCCTCCTGCCGGAGGCGCAGGCTGTCCAGCGTCAGGCTTTCCGCACCCGGCACGTCCAGGAAGGAGAAGAAATAGCCGAGCCCGCTCCATTCCCGCCCGGCATGCCGGATCCGGCGGTCGAACAATGCGCGCACCGCCGGCGGCAGGAACAGGTCGTCCAGGTTCCAGCGGACCAGCCACAGGCTGATGCTGAGCAGGATGACGAACAGGGCCTTGTCGTCCTGCAGCGCCAGCTTGCCGCCCAGCGCCTCGTCCATCGCATGCATTTCGGCGTAGAAGCGGGAAAGCAGTCCGTGCCCGACCGTCCCGCCGCCCTCCACCGTCAGTCCGGCCGGCCCGTTCAGGTAATCGGCATGCTCGGCGGCGAGTGCCGCCTTGGGCAGGCGTGCCTTGCCGAACATCCAGTGGACCAGCTTGCACAGCTCCGCCGCACCGGTCGGCCGGCCGGCGGTGTCCAGCACCTGCTCCTTGTATTCGGCGAGCAGGCGCGAGCGGAACAGGCCGCCGGCATCCTCCTCCCCCGACGCCAGGAAGGCGGCGACGTCGGCCGGCAGCGGGCACCAGGCATGGTCGGCCAGATTGAAGCGGTCGCCGTGCCGCACCAGGAAGCGCAGCAGGTCGGCGGCGCTGCGCAGATGAAAGTCCCGCGCCGCATCCAGCCGGTACAGCTGGTGCGCCAGGAAGGCGCCGATGGTCAGCTCCGCCTCCTCGTAGCCGGGGGCGGGACGGGTCAGGCGCGGATCCTCCAGCCGGTTGCGGGCGCGCTTGGTCAGGTTGAGTGTCTCTGCGAGCGCCGTCCGGCACAGCGTCTTGCGTTCCGGCGTCATGCCCGACAGGGCGGTGTCGATCACCGCCCGGTGCAGGTTGGTGACGATGGGGGCGTTGGGGATGGAGGTCGCGGTGCCGTGGATGCGGACGTCGACGACGCAGTCCTCCATCCCCAGCATGTCCTGCGGCAGCGGGATGTTGAAGACGCCGAACCCCTTGTGCCCCGGCAGCGAGGCGAGCGCCTCGTGATACTCGTTGCAGGGATGGGTGCCCATGAACCAGCCGTTGACGTAAAGATCGACCAGGCACTCCATCTCCGGCCGGGTCTTGTTGACCAGCCAGCCATAGATCTTGCCTGTGGTGATGAACTCAAGCCTGCCCTGGTAATCGATCTCGCTCATGGCTCGGTCATCCGGATGAGAATGGTGGGGCGGCGTTCAGAAGCCGGCGGCACGCCCAAGCAGCCTGAGGCGCGGATCGCCGTCCTCCCACCCCGACGGAGCGGAGCGGGCTCGCCGCAGGACGGCATCGGGCAAGGGCTGATACAGTGCCACGACGAGCGCCGCAACCGGAAGCGCACTGCTGTCGGCCGAGACCGGGGCAGCGTCCGGAACCAGGGCCGCGGCCAACCTCACGGCCTCCGCATGCTCGGCCGGGCCGGCCGGCCAGCTATAGGCGTGGCGTTCGGCCTGACAGGCCACGGCGGCCAGCAGCCGTTCGTCGCGTGCGGACAGGGCGGCCGGCACTTGCCGCAGCAGGGCCGCGCGGCGTTCCGGCAGGCGCGGCAGGAGGGCTTCCAGCGTCGCAGGCGCCAGCCGGGCTTCGCACAGCAGCACCTCGGCCAGGGCAAGCGCGCCGGCTGGCGGTTCGGAGGAGGATGGGAATTCCAGCGCCATCCCCTGCGGCAGGACCCGACCCAGGATGGCGGCAAGCCCCGGGATCACCGCCGCACGGCCGGGTCCCGGGGCGGTCAGCCACGCATCGGCAAAGGCGGCCAACCGGTCCAGCAACTCCCCGTCCAATGCCGCAAAGCCGTCCGGATTGGTCAGGGCGCTCGCAACCGCCTGCTGCGCCGCCGGATCTTCGGGGTCCAGATGCAGGGCGGCGAGGGCGTGGCGCCATGCCTGCGGCCCCCGGCCGGCGGCGGCATGGCTGGCGACAAGCTGCGCCCTGATGGCGAGGTCGTCGGGAACCAGGGCTGCCGCCTCCGCCAGAAGCCGGTGGATCTCGTCCCCCTGCCGATCCGGGTCGCGCTGCCGCAGGACACCGGCGCGGGCCTCCAGAACGGCGGCCAGCCGGCGCCGCGGGGCCGTCCAGCGGGAGGCCAGGCACCGGGCGCGCCGGGCCACATCCTCCGCCGCCGCAAGGTCGCGGTCAGGAGCCCCGGACAAGTTGGAAGCGGATAGCCGGTCGAGCCGCCGTCCGGCCGCATCCAGCGCGATGGCGACGGCAAGGCGGCGGTTCTCCTCGTCGCCCGGCTCCAGGAGCACCGCCCGCATAGCCGGTTCGACCGCTGCATCCGAGGCCGGCTCCGAAGCGCCGGAGCGGTCGCGCAGGCGCAGGATCGCGCCCAGATGGGCCAGGGCGGCGGCATCCTCCGGCCGGTCGTCCAGCAGCCGCCGCAGGTCCAGTTCCCCCTCGTGCAGGTTGCCGGCGCTCTGCCATTCCAGGGCGCTGCGCCGCATGCGGTCTGTGAAGCGGGCCGCGCCGAGCGCCCCGGCGGGCGGGGATGCCCCCCTTCGGCGAGGTGGAGGAAGGCGTCGAAGGCACGGCGGATGGCGGGAAGCTCGTCCTCCTCCCAGACCAGCCGCTGGGTGGGGGAGAGAAGGGATACTGCCCGTAGGGTTCGACACCCAGCCGCCGCTGGTGCTGCGCCCGCGCCTCGTTGACGTCCGCCAGCATCTTCAGCACGGCGCAGGGCGCATGCGGGTTGAGATAGGCGAGCGCCGCCGGGCCGTTGTTGACCAGCAGGTTGAACCAAGCCAGCTCGTAGAGCGCCATGCGCAGCGGGACGTTCCAAACCGGCTCCGGCCAGGAGACCGCGGCGCCCCAGTCGCCCGACAGCGGCTCGTGCGACCGCGCCATGTCGCGCAGGACCACCGACAGGTAGCGTTCCGGGTCCAGCCCGGCGGTGAAGGCGGCCCAATCCTCCAGCCGGCTGTTGCGCACGTCGCTGTAGGCGGTCTCGCGCAGGGTGACGGTCACCACCCGGCGCCCGGCGGCGCGTTCGTCCAGCCAGCGGCGCACCCGGCGGCGGGCGGCCTCCGGCGCCTCCAGCACGCGGACGTCCAGCCCGTCCTCGGCCCGCGCCATCAGGTGGGAGAACCAGTAGATCTCGCGCGGGTGGTCGATGTCGTAATCGGGCGGGAACAGATGGGGCGCGCGCGCTGCAACCAGCGCCCGCGCCTCCTCCCGCGTCCGGCAGACGGCCACCCCGCCGCCGCCCATCCCGCCGCCCGCCGACGCCAGCGAGGCCACCGGCAGGACGATCTGGCGCACCCGCCACCGCTGGTGGTCGAGCGGATAGGGATGGGCGGTGGCGCGGCGGTGCTCGTCGAACGGCGGCACGACGATCACCGAGAGGCGGCGGTAGCCGCGCTGCCGCCGCTCCACCTCGCCGTTGGCCACGGCATAGGCGACGTCGAAGGTCAGCGGCATCACCGCGAGGTCGAGGACGATGGTCAGGGTATCGGCCGGGGTATCGGCTGGGATGGGGCTGCTCATCGCTCCTCCTCCGGCTCGATGCCGGGCCAGCCGGCCAGGACGCTGCGGTAGATCTCGCCCAGCGCCGGGTCGAAGGCCATGCAGCCGTTGCCCTGCCCGACCCGGCCGGTGTTCAGCAGTTCCTGGCTGTTGACCATCAGCCGGTGCTGCAGACGGCGCCGTTCGTCGAGCAGGGCGGCGGTCGCGGCGAGGCCGGCCGGCGGGACGGCGATGTCGCGGGGACCGCCCGGCAGGGGGCGGCCGCTTCCCGTTTCGACCACCGCGATCCGGTGGGACCGGCCGTCGCACAGGGCCGCCGGCAGCACGGCGAAGAAGCCGCATTGGCCGTCGCCATGGCCGGCCGCCGCCAGCTCCGGCCGAGGCCGGTCGGCGACGATGCGCTCCACCAGCCGCCCATCGGCCAGGATGTCCAGCCCGACCCGCAGCGCCGGACGGCTGGGATCATGCGCCCAGCCATAGACGACCATGCCGTCGCAGCCCTCAAATGCACCGGCCGGGGCGTCCGTCTCCTCAATCCGCATGCCCGCCTCCCGCTTCGCCGTCGTCCGGCGGCCCCGGTTCCGGCCGGTGGCCGATCACCGCGCGCGACAGGCGGCGGAACAGCGGATGCCCGGCGCTGGAGAGGATGGCCGCGGCGCCGGGAACCCGTCCCGGCCAGCCATAGAGGGCGAAGACCAGCAGGTCCTTCGGCGACCGCCCGGCCTGCGCCTCCAGCGCCGGCAGCGCCTCGCGCTCCGCCGCCTCGGCCGGCGGGGGGTGGTCGCGCCAGAAGGATTGCCAGGCGAGCGCGCCCAGCAGGGTCAGCAGCGTCGGCGGCACCGCCGAGGCCGGAACGGCCGACAGGTGGCGCAGGCAGCCGCGCACCGCCTCGAACCAGGGGGCGAAGCCGGCTTCGTCGATCCGGCGGGCGGCCAGCACCGCGCGCAGCAGCCGGCCATGCGGCTCGGCATGGCCGATCGGGTGTTCCAGGATGCGCGCCAGATCGGTTCGCCGCCCCTCCGCCGCCGCGGCCAGCGACTGCGGCCACCAGGGACCGGCATGAAGCAGGGCGAGGGCGGCGGGGACGATGTCGACGCGGTTGTCCCCCGATTCCAGGATGGCGACCGCCGCGTCGACGGTGCCGTTGGCGACCAGCAGGTCCCAAGCCGCCGGCCGGCCGAGCGGCGGCACCGACAGGGCCCTCAGCGCCTCGGCCGCACGGCGCCGGTGCAGCGCGGAGTCCCGCCGCAGCCGGTACGCCGCCAGCCGGCGGGCCACTGCCTCCGCCCCGCGGCCCTGGACCCTCGCCCGCGCCTCCTGCACCGCGGCTGCGATGCGGCGCGCCGGCTCGCTTGCCGGGGAGAGGGTCACGGCGACGGAGGACGCCCGCTCCGCCTCCTCCAGCGCGTCGGCCGCCAGCAGGCGGCGGGCCAGTTCCAGCGCGGTGCGGGCGAGCGGGCCGGCGAAGCGCCGCTCCCCGGCATCCAGCGCCGCCGCCCGGACGCAGAGGTCGCAACCCGCCGCAAGGCTGTCCTGCTCGAGGGCAAGCATCGCGAGTTCCAGCGCAAGGCGAGCACCCGCCCGCGCATGCCGGCGGTCGCCGGGCGCGATGGCATGGGCCTTTTCCAGGGCCTGCAACGCAGCCCAGCCGTCGCCCAGCACGGCGAGCGCCAGCCCATGGCCGTGATGCGCCGCCGCCAGTTCAACGCTGTCCGGCGGGAGAAGCCGGATCAGGCGCGCGCAATCCTCCACCGCCGCCACGGCGTCGCCCTGCCGATGAAGGCGCCCGGCCAGCCGCAGCAGCCCGTCCGGCGCGGTGTCCGCCACGTCGGGTATCGGGGCGGGGGTCTCTGGAGCCAGCAGCGCCTCGAAGGCGGCAACCAGGGCCGGCAGATCGTCCTCGGCCCAGACCAGCCTTTGCCGCGGCCCGGCGAAGGCGTAGGAGGCGCCCGGCGGCTGGGCGACCCGGCGCATATAGCCGTCGGTGGTGACCGGGCTGTCGGCCAGCATCTTCAAGGTGGCATAGGCGACCCCGGCGCTGTGGTGGGCGAGCGCCGCCGGGCCGTTGTTGACCTGCATCACCGCCGCGCTCAGCTCGTAGAGCGCCATCCGCAGATCCAGGCTGCGCACGGCGGCCGGGCAGGCTACCGCATCCCCCCAGGAGGGCGGCAGCGGCCGGGCTGCAGTGTCGGCGTCGCGCAGGACCACCGGCAGGAAGCCGTCGCGGCTCAGCCGGCGGGCGAAGGCGGCCCAGTCGGGCAGGCGGCTGTTGCGCTCCGGCATGACCGGGGCCTCGCGCAGGACCAGCGCCACCACGGGCCGGCCGGCCGCCCTGGCCTTCCCGTCGAGCCAGCGGCGCATCCAGCCGCGGGCGGCAGCGGAGGCAGCCAGCGGGCGGACGTCCGCGCCTGCGCCGTGGGCCGCGGCGACGAAGGGGAAATGATGGCGCGGATAGGGGGCGGCGGGGTCGTAGTCGGGCGGGAAGACGGGCGGTGCGTCCCGGCCTTTGCGGTGCGCGTGCAGGCGCCGCACCGTCTCTTCCCGGCTGGACGCCACCGACACGGCCGGCCGACCGGGCAGCAGGCAGACGGCGGCGACCAGAAGCTGGGACAGCCGCCACACCGACTGCGCCGTCGTGAAGGGATTCCCGCCGTCGCGGAAGCCGTCGCTGGGACCGGGGACGATCACCACATGCAGACGCACCAGCCCCCGGCGCCGCCGCTCCGCCTCGGCCAGCACCAGGAACAGCACGACGTCGAAGGTGGCCGGCGCCACGGCCAGATCGTAGAAGGCCAGCAGCGCGTCGCTTCGTCCGGCACTCATGGGCTTCGCGGCCGCAGCGGCGGCAGGGCGAGGGTCCCGGCCATCCGCTCATAGGCGGCGGCGAGCGTCCCGGCATCGCAGGGGCCGGGGAATGGCCGCCGAACCGCCTCCGCCGCAAGGGCAGCCGCCGGCACCAGGGCGGCCAGCCGGTCCGCCGTGTCGCCGAAGGCGGCGCAGCGCGTCTCCGCCCCGAACAGGGCGAGACCGGCGCCGAACGGGTCCTCCACCAGCAGCAGGTCGCTCATCTCGTACAGCGCCAGCCGCAACTCGGCGTTCCAGGCCGCCTCGGCATAGAGCGGCACCGTCTCCCATACGGGACCGGGCGGACGGTGGGCGTCGGCGGCGGCAGGCAGCAGGACCGGCAGGATGCGGTCGCGGTCCAGCCGGGCGGCGAAGGCCGCCCACTCCCTTGCCCAGCCGTCCGTCCCGTCGCCACCCGCCATCGCGGCCGGCGACAGAGTGACCACCATCCGCCCGTCGTTCCGCCTCTCCAGCCATTGCCGCACATAGTCGCGCGCCTGCAGGGTGGCGCGCAGGGGAGCGGGCAAAGGGGACCCCGCAAGGTCCCGCGCCTGCGACAGGCCGGTCCGGCACTCGTGGAAGGCCGCCGGATCCGGCCCGCCATGGGGAACGGGAAAGGCGTCGGCACCGGCCAGGGCCGCCAGATCCGCGACCTCCCCGGCATCGCGGCACAGGGAGAAGCATTGGCCCGACGGCAGCAGCCACAGGGTCGGGATGACCTCGTTCCACAGCCGCCACTCGGCCTCCCCGTCCCAGGGCGGATCGCCGTCGGCTTCCCCGGTGCTGCGGTCGCACAGCACCACATGGCAGCGGCCGTGACCGCCCTGCCGGCGCGCGTGCTCGGCCGCGGCCAGGAACAGCGGCAGGTCCAGCGGCGGGGTGCCGGCGTGGAAATCCCAGAAGGCGTAGAGGATGTCGCTCATGCGGGGGCCTTGGGGGTAGACTGCACCCGGTCGCAGATGCGGTCGAGGATGCGTTCCCCCGCCGGGCCGGGGACCATGTGGCGGTCGAGGAACATCTGCCCGTCGGCGAGCGCCGCCGCACCGCCATCCGCCAGCACGCCGTCGAGGAAGTCCAGCCAGTCGGACGGCCGGCGCAGGATGGGCAGCGGCGCCAGCACCGGCAGGACGAGGTCGCCGCCGGCCACCGCCACCGGCCGCGCCGCCCTCGCCGCGTCGTGGGCGACGGTGGACGGGGTGGTGACCACCGCCGCCAGGGCCGGCATCAGGGCCGGCGCGGTGAAGGGTTCCCAGGCCGGATCGGCGGGATCGGCGAGGATCACGTTGCCGGGCAGCGCGCCGACCGGCATCTGCCCCAGCCAGCGGGCCGAATGGTGCGGCTTCACCAGAAAGCGCAGGGCCGGCCGTGCCGCCGCCGCCGCCGAAAGCGCCTCGACGAAGCCGGCGCGGAAGCGGTCGTCGTAGCGGTGCCAGTGCAGGTTCTCGAAGACGCCGACCAGGGGGCGCCCGTCGGCGGCCACCGCGGCCGGCAGGGCCGGGCGGACCAGCGTCGGCTCGCGCAGCGATCCCACCGGACACAACCGCCGCCGCACCTCCGCCGCCATCTCCGCCGGGGCCGCCGCCACCGGGAACCAGGTGAAGATGCGGTCGCCGCCCAGCCGGACGCCGGCGTCATGCACCTCGTCGAAATAGGTCAGCCCGATGGTCTCCAGCCCATGCTGGACCGCAAAGCAGGGAATGCCCAGCGCCGACGCGCGGCCGAGCAGCGCATGCGGCACGCAGTGGGAGGGATGGTCGGATTCGGCACCGACCAGCACGGCGTCGGCGGACGACAGGTCGGGCGCCCGGCCGGCCAGCAGCGCCGACCGCTCCGCCACCGTCCAGGCGATGCCGTGGCGGGCCAGCATGGCACGGGCGCGGGTCGAGCGGGTGGCGGCGTGGTCGGTCAGCACTGCGGTCAGCGCCACCGCTCCTGCCCCTGCGGCCGCCCTTGCCCGGCGGGCGGCGGCGGCCACCGGCTCCAGCAGGTCGACCTCCTCCGGCAGGTCGATCAGGATCAGCAGCCGCACCGGAGCCCGCCGACCGGCGGGAACGGCGGGCCGGGCCTCCGCGACCGCGCTTTCGCCACTGCGGACCGCCGCCGCCGCCAGATGCCGACGGGCCTCGCGCTCCCAATCGCGGACGGCGAGATCGCGCAGGCTGGCCGGCAGGCCGGGATCCGCCGCCGCCAGCACCGGAATGCCGCGCGCCAGGGCCGCCAGGATCGCCGGGCGCGCCAAGCCGCCCCCGCCGCTCCCGTTCTCGACGGCGGGGACCAGCGCCAGATCGCAGGGAAGCGGCAGGCTGGGGGGATCGACCGGCATTCGCTGAAACTCGACCGGGATGTCGCGGGCGATCCGGGAGAGCATCGCCAGCACGTCGTCCAGCGCCGGCCGGGTCCGGGCATCCGGCGGCGCGCACCACACCACCCGCCGGGGCGCTCCCGGCGGCGCGCCCATGCCCGGCGGCGGCGTCGGCGTCCCGGACAGCGCCGCGGCGAGGTCGGCCGCCAGCAAGGATATCTGCCGGTCACGCTCTGCCAGGGCGAGTTGCAGCGCCTCCAGCCGGGCGGGCGCATCGGATGGGCCGGCATCCGCTCCTTCGCCCCTGTCCTGCCCACCGATCCGGGCGGCGCTGCCCGACGGCGGCAGAAAGGTGAGGGTCGGCGGCATGCCGCGCAGGGGGATGTCGGTGCCGGCGAAGCGGAGCGTCACCCGCCGGGGCCGGCCGTCGAGCCAGGATTCCGGCGCCTCGGCGGCGAAGCCGCAGGGAATGGGACCACCGGATCCGTCGCCGAGAGGCGGCGGACGCAGCCGGTTGGCGGTGAGGCGGCCAACGGCCTCCTCCCCCTCGCACAGCTCCAGCTCGACCGGCCGGCCGGGCGCGAAGGCGTCGAGTGCCCAGCCGGTGATCTGCCGCCCCTCCACCGCCTCCAGATGGCCGATCAGCCCCGCCCGCTCCAGCATCGGCCCCTGGCCGCCATGGTCGGGCGGCCGGGCCTGATAGCCGAAGGGACTGCCGGCGAGGTCGCGGCCCAGGGCGTCGCGGATGCGCAGTTCATGGTTGGCGCCGTCGAAGCAGCGCGGTGGCAGCGGCAGGGCGAAGCCGTGCCGCCCGTCCCGTGCCTTTCCTTCCCCTTCCGCTGCCCCCTCCCCGGCCGGCGCCGGGTGGTCGGCGACGGCGAAGCGGAGAAGGAACACCCCGTCGTCCCATAATTCCAGCACGGTTCGGTCACCGGCATGCGGCATCGCCCGCACCCGGCCGAAGACGCGCCCGCCCGCCACACGCAGCACCGCCCCGTCGCACGGGCACAGCCCTTCCAGGTCCACCGGGCCGCCCTGGAGAAAGGCGCCGCCGACGATGCGCAGCTCCAGCCGGTGCGGACGGCCGTCGAGCAGAGGCTCCGGCAGGGGGGCGGCGAAGCCGAGCGCCGGCCAGGGCAGGTCCGGGCGCTGCCGGTCGGCGGGTCCGCGCAGATGGGGCACGCTGTCGACCAGCAGTTCCACCTCCGGCACCACGCGGCCGGTGGCGGCGACCCAGCCCTGCACCGCCCCCGATGCGACCTCCTCGATCCGGCCGTCGCAGGGCGGACGGACGGACGGAACGTCGGCTGCGGACGGAAAGGGGAAACCGGCGTGGATCTGCATGAAGAGGCGGCTTTTACCGGGCGGTGGGGAGGGTGGGATCAGGGGAAGCGGGTGATCAGGCAGTTGCGCATCGGCATCTCCGGCACAAGGTCCAGCGGCCAGCCGAGATGCCAGACGACCAACCCCTTGATGACGTTGCCATGGGCAACGACCAGCACGTCGCCGGTTTCCGCCGCCGGGGCGATGGCGCTCTGGAAATAGCGCACGGCGCGGGCCTGGGTATCGCCGATCGATTCGCCGCCCGGCGGCCGGTGATGCACGTCCAGGCAGGTCAGGCGGGCGGGATGGTCGGGCGGCAGGCCGGCGGGATCGGGCTGGTCCACCCCCTCCATCACGCCGAAATTCCGTTCGTCCAGGTCATGGTGGCGCACCACCCGCCCGCAGGCGCAGCCGCCATGGTCGAGGATCAGGGCGGCGGTGTCGATGGCCCGCGACAGGGTCGAGGTGAAGAGGGCGGCGAAGCGCCGCCCGGCGAGCTGCCCGGCCGCCTCCGCCGCCTGCCGCCGGCCGAGAGGGGTCAGGGCATGGTCGGTGACGCCGCTGAACACGCGCGCGAGATTGCCTTCGGACTCGCCGTGGCGGACAAGGAAGACGGACATGGGGGAAACCGCTCCGCTGCAACCGGCCCGGCCGGCATCGGCCAAGACATGCCGCAGAACGGCTTCCCGCACAATGCTTCAGGTCAGCCGTGGGGTGGTGCGGCATCCAGCCGGGAGGGCAGCGCGGCGATCAGCGCGGCCTCCTCCTCCGTCAGGGTCACCGGCTCGGCCGGGCCGAGGAACTCGCCCAGCACCGTCCCGCCCCCATCGGCACCGCCGTCGCGGGTGACGTAGCAGAACTGGGCATGGGCGCCGGCCAGCAGGCCGGTCTCGTCCCAGCGCACCAGCAGCTCGTAGGGGACCTTCTCGGTGATCATGCGCTTCTCCTGCTTCTGGGAAATGGGGGCGAAGGTCAGGCGACGGCGGTGCCGTCGGTCCAGCTCCAGCCGCTGCCCGACGACACCGCCAGCCGCCTGCCGCCGGCGCCGTCCGACACATGGATCAGGCGGCCGGCCGGGCTGGCGGTCGGCAGCGTCGCCACCGTGTAGCTGCGCAGGCTGACATGGCCGGCTGAGTCGAACACCGTGGCGCTGCCGACCGCCACGCCGCCGGTATTGGGGATGCGCAGACGCATCGTCGGACTGAGGCGGTTGGTGAGGAAGCAGATGTCCCCGGCATTGGCCAGGATGTTCAGCGACCGTGCGCCGCCGTGGGAGCTGTTGCCGCCGCTGTTGATCTGGACATAGGCGTCGCTGTCGTCGGCGTTGCTGCCCAGCGTCAGGCGGCAGGCGGCCGAGCCGCCGGCGCTGAGGTTGCGCAGCGCCAGCCCCTGGCCGGCATCGGCGGTGACGGCGGCGTTCTGCAGGGCGAGGCTGCCGAGGCCCAGGATGCCGCGCGCATCCGATGCCGCCGCCGCGGTCAGCAGCGCCCGGCCGGTGGCGGTGGAATCGGCGATGGCGGCGGAGTCATGGCCGTGCGAAGCCGCCGCAAGCCCGGCGCGCAGGGCGCCGACGGTGGTCTTGACGGTGGCTGTGCCGTCGTCGATGGGCACGATCTCGGCACCGGTCAACGGCCCGGAATCGGGAAGCTGGTGGAGGGCGATGTCGGTCATGGGCGTCACCTCATGGCTGGGATCGGGGGATGAGCCGGCTGCCGGAGCGGGTCAGCAGCGGGCAGCCCGAGCGGGCGGCCAGCCGGCGCAGGCGGCAGCCGGCGGCGGCCAGCAGCCGTCCGACGCGGCCCAGCATCAGCCCATCTCCGAGATGTGGAGCAGCCCGTCCTCGGCCGCCCGCACCACCGCGATGCGGTCGCCCGCCGCCGCGCGGAAATATTCGGGCACGCCCTGCGGCAGGTAATGGCCGGTCAGGACGTCGGCGGACGGCGCCGCGCCGAAGGCGACGAAGCAGGGGGAGGTGGCGACCAGCCGCAGGACCACCACCCCGAAGGGCTGCGAACTCTGCGTCGCGGCCCCGATGAGAACGGTGTGAGCGGCAGCCGGACGCAGCGCCTGGATGCGTTCGCCGAAATCGTCGATGGCAAGGACGGGCATGGCTTTCCTCCTGCTGGGATCGGGGAAACCGGCAAGGCCGGCGAGAACCATGACAACGTACCTAAAATCCGCCGCATGTGTGAGCTTATTTTCCTAAACCCTGAACAAGGGAAAGGCCGGCTCCGAAAGGAAGCCGGCCTTTCCCGCCGAACCGCCTTCTCCGCCTGCCGTCAGGCCGGAACCGTATCGGCCCGTGCCGCGGCAGCCGGGGCGGGAGCGGCGTCGGGCCACTCGCGCCCCTCGGCCTTGCCCTGGCGCTGGTAATGGTCGTAGGCCCAGGCGACCTTGCCGGCCAGCACCAGACCGGCGACATCGGGATAGCGGCGCAGGTAGAGATGGCCGGCAAGTTCCGACACGGGCAGGAAGCCGGGCCAGTCGCGCCCTTCCTGCCGGCCGCGGCCGAGGTAATGTTCGGCCGCACCCGCCACCCGGCCGGCGAACAGATCGGCGGCGACGTCGGGGTTGGCCTTCAGGTATTGCCCCTCCGCCAGCATGACCGCGTGGGCCAGGGCATCGATGGCCAGCTTCGGCTTGCCGCAGCGGCGGGCCGTGTGGGACAGCGAAGCCCAGAGGTCCCCGTCCTCCGCACAGAACAGGGACAGGCGGTCGAGGATGCGGCTGGCGGTGGCGTAGTCGCGCTCGTGCCGGATGATGGAGCCGACGATGGCCTTCAGCCCCTGGACGGTCTCCGCCTGGCTTGGGCCGGTCAGCGCCGCGTCCAGGTCGTCCGGCGTCCAGGCCCGCTTCTCCGCCAGCACGCGATAGCGGGTCAGCAGCAGGCGGCCGACGTCCGACCGCGCGCCGTCCTCGCCGAAATCGTCGAGGAACTGGCGGGCGAGGTCGAGCTTGCCGGCATCCATGATCGGCAGGATCACCGGACAGCTGTTCTGCACCGATTCCAGGCTCTCCACGATCAGCCTGCGGACGGTGACCGGCGACGGAGCGCCGAACATGTCGGCTCCGTTGCCGGTCTCGATGCCGATGTCGACGCTGCCGTTGCAGGTGTCGACCACGCCGCGCGGCAGGAAGAAGGACACGACCGCCGCCTCTTCTTCGCGGTAGATCTGCTGGAAATAGGCGTTGCCGTTCACCAGGACGCGGATGCGGCCCAGCGCCTCGGCCGGGCCGTCCAGATACAGCTTGCCCGAATACAGGAGGCGGCCGCCCTGCAGCTTCAGCAGGATATGCGCCCGGCCGGCCGGCCCGACAGGCCGGCGGGGGCGGGACCTGTCCGGTCCACGGGCGCCCAGCCGGTGCCGAAGAAGACGTCGGTCAGGTCGACCTCGTGGCGGGGGTGGTGCGGCAGCCCGGCCTCCCGGAAGAAATCGGGATAGGCGGCGTCCATGTCGCGCAGCCGGGTTTCCAGCTCGCCCATCGTCACGCTCTTGTCCGTGCGCAGCGCGCTGAGCCGGTCGCGCCAGCGGGAGCCGAAATACAGCTCCGCATGGGCATAGAGGTCGAAGTCGATCCCCAGCGCGCGCAGCGGTTCGGTGTGGGGGGACAGCGGCAGGGCGGTGCGCGCCGACTTGCCCATGGCAAGGATGGTGCCAGTCCAGTAGGGATGGCCGTTGTGCCAGCGGGGTTGCGAATACAGCCCCTCTTCGAGCGGAGCCATGAAACGGTCGGTCATGGCCTGGATCTCGGCCATGTCGTAGGTCTTGCCGCCGGCCCGGAACAGGGTCAGGACGCGGGAATTGGCCCGGTGCTCCGCCGTCGACCATTCGGAAATGTAGGACTGGAAGTCGCGCGGGTTCATCGGCACGTCCGGATGGACGAACTTCAGGTACTGCGTCTCCTTGTCCGGATTCTGCAGTTCCAGCAGCAGCATCTCGTCGGAATCGGCGACGGTGTGGATGCGGCCGGACGGCACCATCTCCGGGATGAAGCCATAGTCGCAATAGGCGGCGAGGTCGTTGCAGATCCGCTCCGGCCGGATGCACAGCATGAACAGCAGGTAGTTGCGGGCGACCAGCAGTTCGTCGTCGACATGCCAGTAGAACTGGTTCGCCAGGGTCGACACATAATCCGACCGCCGGGTCACCGTCTTGCCCTTCACCGTCGGGTGCAGATGGTCGAGCGCCAGCCGGGTGAAGGGACGCGACGGGATGGAGATCACCGGCCGGTCGCCGTCCCGCCGCCTCAGCATCTCCGGCACGATCGACGCCTCGTCCACCCGCAGGCTGGGGGCGAGAATGCCGTTGAAGTCCTCATGCGCCAGCAGATCGGCGAGATGGCCGAAGGAGCCGTCGGACGCGCAAAAATCGGCGTTCCAGAAGACGAAATGCGTGTTCAGCTGCGCCTCGCCCATCGCCATCACCCCCTTGTGGAAGGCGCGGGTCAGCACGATGCCGTAGGCGTTGCTGGCCGGGTGCCACCATTCCTGCAGAATGTCGTCGATCGGCAGCAGGTGGACCGGCGCCAGCCGGCGCAGCGCGTCATATTCCGGGATGGCGTCGAAATGGGGGGCGTCGGCCCCGGCGGTCAGGAAGACCAGATCGAAATCATGCCGGGCGGCGAGCGCCGGCAGGTTGCCCGGCGCCAGCAGGGTCGGCAGGCAGGACTGGCAGAACAGGCGGATGTAGGGTTCGCCCCAAAGCGCCACCAGCATGCGCACCCGCCGCCGCACCCCCGGCCCGGTCCAGGAGTCCTTGCGCACGGGAAGGGCAGCAGCCTCGGCAACGGCAGCCTCCGGCACCGGTGCGGCGGGCGCGGCCTCCGCCGGCTGGTCCTGGCGGCGGCACAGAAGCAGCCGGGTGAAGGAGAAGGCCGACGGCTGCGGCGGCTCGTCCGCGCGCCAGGGGCGCGACGGATCCTCTCCGGTCACGGTGAGGGCGACGAAGCCGCCGGCCGCCTGGACGACGGCGCGCGGCAAGACGCCGGTGCAGCGGTAGCGGTCCACCACCCATTCGACCTCGCCCTCCAGCGGGACGCCGCCGGCGCTGAGCCGGATGGTCTTCACCCCGCCTTCCGGCGCGCTGTAGACATACAGCTCCACATCATAGTCGCCCGGTTGCAGGCGGAGATGGACGGTGGCGCTGTTGTCGGGGCCGAGACGGCGCATGCCCTGCCCGAACAGGAAATCCTCGTCGCCCCAGCCGGTGCCGTAGAAGACGCCGCCCAGGTCGATCTCGACATTGGAGGCGGCCTCGATCCCGGAAGAGCGCACCGCCTCGGCATACAGGCGGTCGACCTCGCGCAGCCAGGCGGCGGCCTCGGCCTCCGTCGCCTTGAACAGGACGCGGGGGGCCGCCATCATCGCCGTCCCGCAGGCGCCGCCCAGCCGGCGGGCGGAATCGCGGTACAGTGAGAAGGAGCGCCGGAACCGGGTGCGGAAGGTCAGCCCGACCAGATCATGGACCTTGCGCGGCAGCAGGAAGGAGAAGCGCGGCTGCAGCCGGGCGGCGGCCTCCTGCCAGACGGTGCGGGCCAGCGGCGGCCCCCACAGCCCGGCGACGTCGATCGGGCCGGTGGAGACGATGGCGTCGTACCAGGCGTCGACCCGCCGCCGCACCGCCGTCCAGTCCGGCCCGCGGTCGCGGCCGGTATAGAAATTGATCACATAGCGCAGCACGTCGCGGTGGCGTGCGGAGCAGCAATGGGTGTTGCGGAAGAAATTGTCCCGGTACTGCTCGACGTCGCGCCGGGCATACCACGGCTTGACGTAATAATCGGGGTCGCTCATCTCCGCCGCGAGGATCTCGCGGGAATCGGTGACCACATGGGAGTCGGCGGGATCGGGGCAGACCCGGTCGACGAGGTCCCAGTCGATGGTGGTGATCTGGTCGACCGGCACGCGGTTGCGCGGATGGACGACGAAGGGATAGAGGTGCGTCGACCGCGCGATCAGGCCGGACCGCCCGACCCGGAAATAGGTGTGGAAGGGCATGAAGCCCTGGTCGTCCTCCGGCTCCCAGAAATGGGACAGGCTCATCTTGTGCAGGTTGTCGATCATCAGCCGCACCAGCCGGTCCGGCGGCACGGTGATCGCCTGGGTCGCCGGGTCGAAATGGCGGCCGCGCAAGCCCTCGACCATGCCCGGTTTGTTGGTGCGCACGCCCTCGATCTCGATGACCCGCTTGCCCGACGCCAGGATGCGGGCGATCGATTCGAAGGAGCCGTCGGAGAAGACCATGTCGGCGTTGAGGAAGACGGTCGCCGCCTCCGCCTCGTTGGCGAGCGCCATGCCGCGCAGATGGCCCCAGGACATCTGGTTGTACTTGTTGGCGTCGAAGCCGTCGAAGCAATGGATGTGGGACGGCAGCAGGGCGGACAGCGCCTGGAAGGACGGCGCGCTGCGGATCGTCTCCACCATGTCCGGCATGGTGAAGATGTGGAAGGCACAGCGGTACAGGCCCGGCAGGCAGGGGATGTTGCGCGGCGACAGAAAGGTCGGCAGCGTCACGTCCAGGAACAGCCGGACGTATTTCTCCCCCCACACCGGCACGACGAAATGAAGCGGAGGAACGTTATTCCTGACATCCATGGCCATTTCCCAGTCCTTCGTCGGAAAACGTTCCAACTTCCCAATATTCACGCCAGATATCGGTAGAATTAGCCTTCTAGTCCTGGGCAAGTATGGCTTTTAGCCGTTCGGCACCATATTTTTCCGGCACATACGGAGACAACGCCCCCGCCGCCTGTCGTTCTTCCAGCCAATCCAGAGCCCTGTCGATGTCATGGAAGGGGCAGCCGTACAAATCCTTGATGTTGTATTGCCACCAGGCGATTCGCTGAAGTCGCTCAATCGCTTTTTCGTCAAAGCGGTAGCGCTTGATCCGCCCCGGGTTGCCGACCACGACGGCATAGTCGGGGACATCCCTGGTGACCACGCTGCATGCGCCGATGATGGCGCCGTTGCCGATGGTCACGCCGGCCCTGATGTATGTGCTGTGCCCGATCCAGACATCATGCCCGACCTGCACCATGGCACGGGCGTCAAAGGGTTCGTAGCTGGGCAAGGCGTGCGTGGGGAAGAAGCCTGACCACTGGACAGGCGAGGTGCTGAGCCAATCTGTCGGGTGTTCCCCGAATCCGATATTGACATTGGTCGCAATCGAGCAGTATCGGCCAAATGATACATCATTATGGATGCCTGGACCTGAAATATAAGAGAAGGCTCCAATCGAATGTATTCCACCCATATTTGAACGAGTGAAAATCGGTGCCTCAATCACCATTTCCGGAACCGCATAGATGTCTCCTACGCATTTGATTCCATGCGCAAGCATCTTGTTGATTCCATCCCCGGAAATAGGAACCATCTCCATATCAATGTCCCCCTCCAAAATTCCCTATTCTTCTCACGCTGCACCATTCTCTCCGACCACGAACTGTTCCGGCGGCGGGGCCGGCTGGTAGCGCAGGGTCTGGAAATTTTCCGACCAATGGTCGGTGCGGATGCCGAAGTCGCGCTGCAACCGCCCGGCCATGTCGCGGCAATGGGTGTCGAACAGCGACCGGCAGGTCGCCGCCGACAATTCCTGCGTCCAGTTCGACTGGACGCTCAGCGCCGCAGCCACCAGTGCGGCCGGCGGATCGTTCCAGACCCGTTCGCGGCCGTTGCCGACGCAATAGACCAGCGTCCGCGGCGGAATCAGATAGCGCCGTTCGTGGCTTTCGATACGAAGAGGGCGTTCCGCGTTGTAGAGATAGCGCGGATGATAGCTGACATTGTCATAGCGGAGCGGGAATTCGTAGCTGGACAAGCCACAGAAATGCAGGGCGTTGGCAACCGTCTTGCGTGGGTTTTTCTTAGAATCAAGATCATAGTCGATGACAAGGACGTTCCTCTTCTGGAAGATGCTATAAATCCTGTCCAGAATTTCTGGTATATTCGGGAAGAACTGCTCCTCGTCATGCTCGACGGCTTCGAAGAAGGATTTCGGCCATCCGCCCTGGCGCAATCCATTGTTGTACAGCGAGAACGCCATGTTGATGGGGTTCCGAATGCTGAACAGGATCTTGACGTCCTTGCCGCAGGAATCGGCGATCCGTCGCAGGACCACCGGATCGGCATAGTAATGGGAGGTCATTTCGATCATGACGGGGGATTCGGCAACCCCGCTCACCAGAGCGCCGTCGACGAGGCGCTCATAATGCTTGAGATATTCCTCGATGAAATGAGGGCTGTCGGCCCAATTGGCCGAGAAGATGTCCCAGTCCTTCGCCAGGGTGATGGTTCGCGGATGGTCGCGGAAGGCCTGCCAGAACAGGAGTGAACCGGTTTTCTGCGTGCCGATGAAGACGACCTTGGGCCGGTGGGGCAGTGCCGCCCAGCGCTCCAGGATCGCGGCATCGTCCTGCTCCGAAGCCGGCTCCGGCGTCGGCGGCTGCTCCGCCTCCGATCCGTCCTCGCCGCCGGCCTTTTCCTCGCCGTCGCCCGCATAGCCGGTCAGTTCGGTCAGGGTCGCCGGATCGGAATACAGCCCGTCGCGGCTGCGCCGTTCCCAGTCCCTCAGGTCCGCGAGTTCACCCTCGAGTTGGCGGAGCCGCTCATTCCGCTCCCTCGCCTCGCCCATGGCGGCATCGAAGGAGGATTGCAGGACGCCGATGCGCGCGACGGCCTCCTCGTATGCCGAGCCCGATTGCGCGGCCTGGAGTTGGGCGAGTTCCGCCTGGAGCGCCTGGATACGGTCGCGCAGATGCGAGGTTTCGGCAATCGATGCGTCGAGGGAGGATTGCAGGCTGCGAATCCGGGCCTGGGCCTCCTCAAGGTCACGTCCCGCGGCCTCGCCGGCGGCCTGCCGGCCTTGGGTGAGGAGCTGGCGATCCAGATCGGTCTTCAGGCTGAGCGCGTCGATGAGAACGGCGTCGAGTGCCGAGCGAAGCGCAAGAATTCTGGCATAGGAGTCCGACGGACTTTCCAACATGAACCGATACCTTTTCCTTTGCGGGCGGGCGGGCCGATCCCGACGCCGTCCGCCTGTCAGAGCAGGAGAGGCGCCCGTTGCAGAAGGCGGTCGGCCATATGCAGCCCGATGGCGACGGCGTCGTAGGGAGCGAGGCGGTCGATTCCCATCACCGCTTGCGGCCCATGCAGCTCCATCGCCTGCCCCTCGCGCAAGGACATGCCGGAAATTTCAGCACGCCTTACGGGCACTTCATAAATATATCGCAACTTAATACCGCGATTCCACCGGCGCAAGTCGAAACACACTTGTGTGAAATAGGAGAATGCGCCCAGTTGATAGTCGAGCTCCTCGGACAATTCCCGCGCCAATGCTTCAGCCGGTTCCTCCCCCTCCTCGATGAGGCCGCCGAACAGACTGCAATAGCCGGGGAACCAGATGTCCGGCTTCTCGTCGCGCCGTTGCAGCAGGTAATGGCCGTCCTCGGTGACCAGCAGGGCGGCCACCGCCGCCGGGAAGGCGTCGAGCGTGACCGGACCCGGGGTGGCGGCGTCCATCGCCCTGTCGTTCATCGTCCCGGCCGCCCGCTCAGCCGGCCAGGGCGGCGCGGTGGACCTGCGCCAGCCCCTCTTCCAGCGGGGTTGCCGCGAAGTCCGGGAAAGCCTTGGCGCAGTCGGTCACGTCGAAGACGCGGCGGGTCACCGGCTGGGTGCGCGGGGTGAAGCGGATCTCGACCGGCCGGTCGAACTGCGCCGCCACCAGCCGGGCGAGGTCGCCGAAGCTGATGCTGCGGCCGCTGACCAGATTCAGCAGGCCGCGGCTGCGCCGGTTCAGGACGCGGACGATCAGCTCGACCGCGTCGTCGACCAGGATGTGGTCGCGCGTCTCCTCGCCCTCGCCGCCCAGCGTGATGACGCCGTCCTTGGCCGCCTGCCGGCGGAAGCGGTTGGGGCCGTAGGAGTTGTGGCTGTCGGCGGCGCCATAGACCAGGGTCGGGCGCAGCACCGCGACCGGCGCCTGGACCGCCTGCTGGACCATCAGCTCGCGCGTGCGGTGCATCGAGCCGTAGAGGTCGGTCGGCGAGGCCAGCGATTCCTCGCCGACCCGGCCCTCGACAAAGGGATAGACCGCGTCGGAGCTGATGTAGACGACATGGGCCACCGGCTGCCTGACGAGCGCCTCGCAGACGTTGCGGCCCATCTCCAGGTTGCGCAGCGTGGTGCCGATATCCCGGCCCTTGTCGGGGGTCAGGGCGCTGAGGAAGACCAGCGCGTCGTCAGGGCGCAGCTGCGCGGCCAGCCGCCCGGTCGCGTCCGGCGCCGCGAGGTCGAGGTCGGCGGAGGACAGCGGCAGGCAGGGCACGCCGTCGGCCGCCAGCCGCGCCACCAGGGCGGCGCCGATGAAGCCGCGGCTGCCGAGGACGACCACGCGGGCGGGCGGCTTCGGAGTGGGGTTCAGATGGTCGAGCATCGCGTCGGTTCCCGGTTCTTCGGATCGGAGGGCGGATTTGGGGGCGGTCAGAGCGCGCGACCCAGCACATGGTGCTGGAGTCCGGCGGCGGCGCAGGCGGCGGCATCGAGCATGGCGAAGGGGTCGATGACCACCCGGCCGGCGAGCGCCTGCGCCAGGGCGGCCGGATCGGCGTCGCGGTACTGCGCCCAGGGGGTCATGATCACCAGCGCGTCGGCGTCGCGGCAGGCCTCCAGCGGCGAGGCGGCGACGGTCAGGCGCGGATGGTCGACGGCGGCGCCGTCCACCACCGGGTCGTGCACGACCACCTCGACGTCGCGGATCAGCGACAGCAGGGCCAGCGACGGCGAGTTCTTGGTGGAGTTGGTGTCCTGCTTGTAGGCCAGCCCCCACACCGCCACCCGCGGGGCGCGCCGCTGGCTCAGCACCAGCGACTGTAGCCGGCGGAAGGCCCAGTCCTTGCGGTGGCGGTTGTTGGCGATCCAGGCGCGGACGATGCGGGCGTCGCTGCCATGCTGGTCGGCCAGCCGGCAGACGGTGGCGAGGTCACGCTCCAGATTGCCGCCGGCAATGCCCAGCCCCGGCACGATGTAGGAGTGCGGGCCGATCCGCTTGTCGAGCCGCAGCGTCGGCACGATCTCCGACCAGTCGGCGCCGATATGCTCGCACAGCTCGGCCAGCGTGTTGGCGACGCCGATGGAGGCGACGAGGCAGCAGTTGATGGCGATCTTCGCCAGCTCGGCGCTCTCGAAGCGAATGACGAACAGCGGGCAGTCGAAGGCTTCCAGGAAGCGGCGGTAGGCGGACGGCAGCGGGGCCGACGGATCGGCGCGGCCGATGATGGTCCGCTCCGGATACATGGCGCGCTCCACGGCGCGGCCGAAGATCAGCGTCTCCACCTGATAGGCGACCTCGCGGCCCGGCCGGACCAGCCCGCGGGTGAAGCCCGGCGGCACCTGGCTCAGGATCACCAGCAGCGCGTCGGGACGCATCGCCGGTTCCACCACCGCCAGCAGTGCCTTCAGCGGACCGAGGTCGCTGGCGCCCTGGTCGTCGGTCGCCACGTCCACCGCGATGTAGACCACGTCGCAGGCGGCCAGGGCGGCCGGGTCGGCGGTGAAGCTGATGTGGCCGGCGTTGCGCGCCAGCATCTCCGGCAGGTCGGGTTCGACCACCGGCAGCTCGCCGCGCGCCAGGGCGTCGGTGCGCGCGCCATCGGGATCGAAGCCGACCATGGCGAAGCCGCGCTCGGCCCCCGCCACCAGGGAGTTGATGCCGAGGTGGGTCATGCCGGCGTAGCCGATGACGGGCTGGTGGGGCACCGGCTGCTTGGCCGCTTCGCTCATGCTGCGTCTCCGGACAGCGCCTCGCCGGCGAGGGCGTTCAGGGTGTCGTTGATCCAGATGTCGGTCTGGAGGTTGTTGGCGGCCTCGCGGCACAGCCCCTTGAAATGGTCGTATTCCAGCCGCCAGGTCGGGTCGGGCTGGACCAGCGTCACCGTCTCCTCGTCGGGCCGGCCGCTGGGCAGCTTGCGGTCGCGCAGGCTGAAGCTGCTGGGTCCCCATTTGCACAGGGACTCGATGTGGGCGCTGCCCTTCTCCGCCCGGATGTCGGCGGTGAAGTGGTTGCGCCAGGACAAGAGCGTCATCTCCAGCTCGATGTGCAGCCGGCCGGAGGAGGCGACGACGACATGGTCGAAGGCGCGGTTCTCGAACCGGTTGGCGGCGACGATGCGGTAGGGGCCGGTGCCCTGCCCGAACCAGAAATCGATGGTGTCGAGCAGGTGGGAGCCGAGGTCGGGCAGCACACCCGCCCCTTGGTCGCGCCATGCCGATTCCCGCACCAGCCGGGCGGTGCCGTTGCCGTAGAACAGCCGCACCGTATAGACCTCGCCCAGCGTGCCGGCGGAAAGCGCCTGCTTCATGCGGACGAAATGCGGCTCGAAGCGGTGGTTGTAGGCGGTGTAGCAGGTGACCTTGCGCCGGCGCGCCAGCTGATCCAGGTCGCGCAGGGTGGAGGAATCGGCGGCGAACAGCGGCTTCTCGACCAGGACATGCTTGCCGCGGTCGAGAAGCTCGGCGATCAGCTCGATCTTCACCTCGTCCGGCGTGCACAGCAGCGCCGCGTCGAAGCGGTCGTAGCCGACCTCGCCGATGCTGCGGACATCGGCATTGGCGTTGACGGGGTCGACGGTGGCGACTAGGTCGGGGCCGGCGACGTCCCGGCGCTTGTGCCCCTGGACGCCCAACCCCACGACGATGACACGCATGCTGCTTGCTCCCGCCGCCGTTTCACTCGGCGCGATAATGGGCCTCGGACTCGATCTGGTCGATGCGCTTGCGCATCGCCTCGATCGTGATCGGATAGTTGCCGTCCATCTCGCATTCCAGCGCCGCCGAGATCGACCCCAGGATGGAGGCGATCGCCTCGTTGCTCTGGCCGTCCGCCGTGCGGGTGGCGAACAGCGCCAGGGTGGCGTAGGACAGCAGCGCGTCGCCCGCCCCCACCGCGTCGACCACATGGTTGACGAAGCTGTCCAGCGCGATGACGGTGCGCGGATCGCCCTCCGGCCGGGTGCGGAAGGTCAGGATGCCGCGCTCGCCCAGCTTCATGATCAGCGTCTTGCAGCGGGCCTGCCGGAACAGGTCGCCGGCGAGGGCGCGCACCACCGAATCCTGGTCGCCCAGGGCGAAGCGTGCCTCGCGCTCGTTGGGCGTGATCAGGTCGAAGCCCTGGAATTCCAGGATGTTGCCCCAGCGGCTGGCGACCTGGCTGTCGGCGACGCGGAAGGCGCGCTCCGGGATGGCCGACACCAGCCGCGGCACGGTCTCGCGGTTGAAGACGCCGTGCCGGAAGTCGCTGAACACCACCACGTCGGCGTCGACGCTGCGCAGATGCTCCTGCAGCTTTTCGACGATGGCGTCGGAGATGCTGCGGTTGTCGAGCGTGTCGACCTTCAGCAGCCGGTAGCCGTCGCAGATGATGTAGTCCTTGTTGGTGGTCGGCCGGGTCGGGTCGACGATGGGCAGAACCTCCACCTCGGCCTTGGCCAGATCCTCCAGGACGAAACCCTTGTCGCGGTCGTCGCCCAGCACGGTGGAGAAGGTGACCTTCGCCCCCGCCGCCCGCAGATGCTTGGCGACGATGCCGGCGCCACCGACGAAGCTGTGGCGCTTGTCGAAGCGCACGCTGACCGTCGGCGTCTTCGACATGCCGCCGATCATCGTGGTGTGGGTGTAGCTGTCGACGATGGTGTCGCCCACCACATGGACCCGCGTGCCCTCGAAGCGGGTCAGGATGCCGCGCAGGTCGTCGAAGCCGATCTCCTCCCCGTTCATGAGGAACATCAGCTTTTCGCAGCGCAGGTTGGGCGGCGCCGTCTCGATCAGGTGCGAGGAGGAATAGACGAAGTCCCCGGGGGAGAAGATGATCTCGCCGCCGTAGGAGTCGATCAGCTCTTTCTCCTCCCTGGTCTTCGGATGCAGCCCCTTGCTGATGTACTCGTAACCCTTGGCGTAGAGGTCGGGCTGGATGACCGACAGGTTGCGCAGCGGGGTGGGATCGGGGTCGATCACCACGTAATCCACCACCTGCAGGGCGGCCAGATTGAAGGCGCGCAGATCCTGCGGCACATAGGGGCGCAGCTTGCTCTTGGTGATGTGCTGGTCGGCGGTCAGGCTGGCGATCAGGATGTCGCCCTTGGATTTGGCGAACATCAGGTGGCGGATGTGCCCGGGATGCACGATGTCGAACGTGCCGTGGCACATGATCACCTTGCGGGATCGCGGCGGTGCGCCGACGATGGCGCGGATTTCCTCGGGTGTCTTGATCTTGGCGCTCAGCAGCGCCTTGCTGGCTTCATCCATCTTCACTCACCCTTCCGGTCCAGAGCCGCGAACCAGGTCTTGGTCGCCTCGGCGATGGAGGCCGGTTCCCACAGCGGCGCGTCGCGCCAATAGTCGATGTTCGCGAGGATCCGCGACACGCCCTCCTCGAAGGAGACCTGGGGTTCCCAGCCCAGGCGGGTGCGGATCTTGGTGATGTCGGCCCAGGTGCAGTCGGGTTCGCCGGGGCGCTTGGGGATGTGGATCACCTCGCCGCCCAGCAGCTCGACCAGCCGGTTGACCGGCTGCGGGTTGCCGGCACCGACATTGTAGACCTCGCCCGTCTCCTCCGTCAGGGCGGCGGCCAGGAAGGCCGTGGCGAGGTCGGAGGCATAGATGAAGTCGCGCGTCTGCGTGCCGTCGCCGACGACGGTGAAGGGCTTGCCCGCCAGCTTCTGCTTCAGGAACACCCCGAACACCGCGCCATAGGCGCCCGAGGTGCGCGAGCGGATGCCGTAGGCGTTGAAGATGCGCACCGCGTTGACCGGCAGGCCGTAGACCTGATGCCAGTGGAACGCCGCCTGCTCGCCCTGGTACTTGCTGAGCGCGTAGGGGTATTGCGGCGCGATGGGATGGTCCTCGCACGTCGGCACCGCCGCCAGCCCGTAGCAGGAGGAGGAGGCGGCATAGACGAACTTGGACACCCCGGCGCGGCGCGCGCATTCCAGCATGTGCACGGTGCCCTGGACGTTCACCGACATATAGTCGAGCGGACGTTCGATGGACGGCACGATGTCGCCGATACCGGCGAAGTGGAAGACGTGCGCCGCCCCTTCGAACGCGGCGTCGCCGGGTTCGAAGGAGCGGATGTCGCGCTCCACCACGTCCAGGTCCGGATTGCCGGCGTGGTGGGCCAGGTTGGCCGGGCGGCCCCCGGTCATGTTGTCGATGACGCGCACGCGATGGCCGCGCGCCAGCAACAGGTCGACCATGTGGCTGCCGATGAAGCCGGCCCCACCGGTGACGACGGCAATCGGACGGCTGGTCATGCGGCTTCGAGCGCCTTCAGCTTGCGGACATTGTAGTAGTTCACGCCGGTCATGCTGTCGGGCAGCTTGCCGTCACGGAACGCTTGGCAGAGGTCGCGCACCGCGTCCTCGATCGTGTGCTTGGGCTTGAAGCCCAGGATGCGCGCGATCTTGTCGGAGTTGATGTGGTAGGAGCGCGGGTCGTTGCTGGGCTGGACCTCCAGCGTGATCTCGCCCTTCTCCGGGAACACCTCTTCCACGACGCGCTTGACCGTCTGGGCGATGTCCATGATCGACATGTTCTGGTAGCCGGCGTTGAAGGTCTGGCCGGCGATCTGCTCGTCCGGGGCCTTCAGCAGCAGCTCGTACAGGTCGCACATGTCCTGGATGTGCAGGTTCGGGCGCCGCTGGTCGCCGCCGAACACCAGGATCTTGCCGTTGGTCACGGCATGGTTGGTCAGGATGTTGACCGAGAGGTCCAGACGCTGGCGCGGGCCGTAGCCGCAGATGGTGGCCGGGCGGATGGTCACGCAGACGAAGTCCGGCGACTGGTGCTTCCACAGCAGCGGCTCGCACATCCCCTTAAACTTGTTGTAGAGGGTGAGCGGGACCAGCGGATGGTCCTCGGTCACGTCCGGGGCGTCGGACACGCCGTAGACCGACGAGGAGGAGGCGTAGACGAAGCGCTTCACCCCGGCCTGCTTGGCGGCGACCACCAGCGGCTCGAAGGCGTCGTAGTTGATGGTCTCGCTCAGCTTCTCGTCCAGCTCGAAGCTGGCGTCGTTGGAGATGCAGGCGAGGTGCAGGACGACGTCGATGCCCTTCACCGCCTCGGAGAACTTGGCGACGTCGCGGACATCGCCCTGGATCACCGTCAGGTTCGGGTGGTCCTTCGGCAGGTGGTCGTCACCGAAATACATGATGTCGTAGACGGTGACGTTGTAGCCGGCGTTGAGGAGCTGGGGCGTCAGCAGCGAGCCGACATAGCCGGAACCACCGGTGATCAGAACGTTGCGCATAGGTCCTCGGATTGTTGGAAGCCGGGTTGTTGGAAGCAATGACCAATCGTCAGCGGGACCGCTCCCGCGCGGAAGCGCGGCGGTCCTTCAGTCACCATGTGACAAGGCGGTAGCCCTCCGGACAGTCGGTGAACTGCGCGGCGGATGAGAACAGCACGTCGGGACGCCGGCTTTCCTTGAAGGGCTTCAGGCATCGCCGATAGGCGTCCCGCTGGTCGCGGCCCTGGTAGAATTGCTGGATCGGCGTCCGGTCCCAGGTCGTCGACGGCCCCTTCTCGGCAAGGACATAGAGTCCCTGCTGGTATTGGGTGGCCAGGTTCCGCACATGCTCCATCGGCTCGGTGCCGACCTGATTCGGATCGACGGCGAAGATGTTGTAGGGACCGGTCCCTTCGGAGACCTGCATGTACACCCTGACGTCGGCGAACTCGTTGACGACGAAGTAATCGTACAGCCAGGGCGCCGTCAGGATGGTATAGGGCCCGTAATGGTTGGATCCCATGTTGATCGAGAACAGGCGCCCGTTGGGGCGCAGCATCCGCGACAGGTTCTTGAGCGCCAGGGCGGGGTCCCAGACATTGTCGAGCGTGCTGCCGTCGAAGATCACGTCCGCCACGCCCTCCAGATGGGCCGGCAGCGGCTTCGTCAGGTCGTGGACGATCTCCGCCCCTTCGTAGTCGGAGTGGTCGAGCGACAGGATCTTCGGCACGCCCAGGGCGCGGAAGAAGGAGTCGGCGGTGATGAGTCCGACGCCCTGGCCGGTCTGGATGGTGCGGTCCTCAAGCTCGAAGCTGTCGGTCGACAGGCCGGAGATGTCCATCCCGCAGCCCTTCAGGATGCGCAGGGCGGTTTCCGCATCGAAGAAGACCGTCTGACGGCCGATGGTGATGACGTCGCCGGTGATCGGCCGGAAGCGGTGCTCCCGGACGATCATCTCCGCCATCGTGATGCTCAGCCCCATGATGCGTTCGGCCCTCCCCGGCCCTCGTCCCCAGTCGCGGAAGCCCCCGCGTCGATCCGGCCGCCCATGGGCATCACCGGTCCTTCTTCCCGCAGCACAGCGCGATCAGATAGTGCGCCATGGCGTGGTAGCCGGTGTGCACCACCTCGTCGTTCATCGAAAACATGTAGACGTTGGTGAAATAGCGCCGCATCAGCCGCTTGAAGTCGCGCTGGTCCTTGCAGTTGACATGGCCGAGCTTGCTGTGGGCGGAGGCGTAGGCCTGCGATTGCAGCGACGGCATGCCGATGATGCAGGTGCCGGCCGGGGCCAGCGGCGCGATGGCGTTGGCGAGGAACAGCTCCTCCTCCGCGCCGGCGTTGATGTGCTCCAGCACGTCCAGCGAATAGACGGCGTCGAAGCCGCCGGCCGGGCCTTCGACCGGGCCGGTGCGCAGGTCGTGCAGGCGGAAGTCGACCGGCCAGCGGTCCGACATGGTCTCGCGCGCCGAAGCGATGAAGGACGGGTCGAAATCGACCGCGGTCACCGCATCGACCGACTGGCGCACCACGCGGGTGAAGAAGCCGTCGGAGCAGCCGATCTCCAGCGCATGGCCGGCGCCTTCGATCATCTTCGCCACGAACTTGTAGCGGGCCATGGTGAAGAGCAGCCGCTTGGGATCGTCATGATAGGCCCAGGTGGCGTGCACGCCCAGGCGTTGCAGCCCCATCGCCTGCATCTGCGCGATGTCGTCCTGGTACTGCGGTTCGCCCATGCTGCCGGGTTGCGAGGCCATGTCAGCGCCCTCCCCCGGCTGCCGTTCCAGCCGCCAGCCTGTCCAGGATGTCCGGCACGGCCAGCCCATGGGCGGCCAGGATGTCGTCGTGGCTGCCGTAGAGATGGATGAAGCGGTCCTGCAGGGCGAAGGTGTCGAAGTCGCACTGCGCCTTCACGTCCCAGGCGATCTGCTTGACCATCGGACCCAGCCCGTTCTGCGGCGAGGTCTCCTCGATCACCACCACGCGGCGGTGGCCGCGCAGCGCCTGGACCACGCCCTCGCGGTCGAGCGGCTTCAGCGTGTGGGCAGAGACCAGCGAGACCGACTGCCCCTGGGCGGCCAGGGCGTCGGCGACCTGCACCGCGGTCTTCATGATGGCGCCGTGGGCCATCACGCAGACGTCGGTGCCGCGGCGCAGGTAGCGCAGCTTGCCGAACACGAAGGGTTCGGCCGCGTCGGCGGTGAAGACCGGCTCGCCCGCCTTGCCCAGCCGCAGATAGATCGGGCCGTCGGTCTGCACGGCGCAGTGGCGGGTCGCCGCCGCGACCTCCAGCGGGTCGCAGGGCGAAAGCACCGACATGCCGGGGATGGCGGCGGCGATGGCGACATCCTCCTGGGCATGGTGAGTGGCGCCCAGCGTCGAGTAGGAGACGCCGCCGCCGATGCCGACCACGGTGACCGGCAGGTTCTGGTAGGCGAGGTCGTCGCGCACCATCTCGAAGGGCCGGTACAGCGCGAAGGTGGCGATGGTGTAGGCGAAGGGCCGCAGGCCGCGCTGGGCCATGCCGGCGGCCATGCCGATCATCACCTGCTCGGCCACCCCGGTGTTGACGAAGCGCGTCGGGAAGGCGTCGCGGAACTTCTGGATGCTGCCGGCCGGCGAGATGTCGGCGCAGATCAGGCACAGGCGCGGGTCGTCGCGGCCCAGCTCGAAGAAGGTGTCGGCGAAATGGTTCCTCATTCCGCAATCTCCTTCAGCTCGGCGATGGCCTGCGCGTATTCCTGCGGGTTGGGGGAGCGGTAGTGCCAGATCGGCACATGCTCCATGTAGCTGACGCCCTTGCCCTTCACCGTGCGGCCGATCAGCACGAAGGGCCGGTCGCCCTTGCGGTCGCGCACCTTGGCGACGATGGAGGCGGCGTCATGGCCGCTGGCCTCCGCCACCTCCCAGCCGAAGGCCGCCAGCTTGGCGTCCAGCGGGTAGAAGTTGGGGTGGATCTCGCTGGTCCGCCCCAGGCCCTGGAAGTCGTTCAGGTCGATGAAGGCGACCAGATTGGAGACGCCGAGGTTCGGCGCCATCATCAGCGCCTCCCACACCGATCCTTCCTGGATCTCGCCGTCGCCCATCAGGCAGAAGACCTGGCGGTCGTCGCCCTTGATGCGGTCGGCATAGGCCATGCCGAGCGCGATCGACAGGCCGTGGCCGAGCGAGCCGGTCGACGCCTCGATCCCCGGGACGCCATAGTCGGGATGGCCGCCCAGCCGGCTTTCCGGCGTGCACAGCCGTTCCAGCTCGGCACTCTCCAGCACGCCCAGCGCTTCGAGCAGCACATACTGCGCGACGCAGCCATGGCCCTTCGACAGCACCAGCGTGTCCGGCGTGGCGCCAGACGCGTCGCGCCGCATCAGCCCGTTGTAGATGGCGTCCACCATCTCCAGGCAGGAGAAGGCGGGCGCGATGTGCATCGCGCTGACCTTCTGCGACAGGTCGAGGATGCGGCGCCGGAAGCCGAGGCAGCGGCGCCGCGCCGCCCCAGCGTCAAAACCGTTGCGCAGCAGCACGGGTTCGGAAACGGTGGTCATCGCCGGTCGTCCCGCTCAGGCGCGCATGACATAGCCGGTGGGCAGGTCCTTGACCTGGTCGTAGTAGCGCTTGCCCCACTCCACCATGTCGGCCAGCCCAGCCTCCCAGTCGATCTGCGGTTCCCAGCCGGTGTCGTTGCGCAGGGCCGAGCTGTCGAGCCAGTAGCGCGAATCCTGCCCCAGACGGTCACCGGTGACCTCGCACAGCTGTTCGAACGGGACGCCCAGCGCCTCGGCGGTCAGCTCCACCACGCGGCGGATCGAGGTCGGCTCCTGCGGGCCGCAATTGTAGACGGTGCCGATCGGCGCCTTCTCCACCACCAGTTGGATGGCGCGGGCGAGGTCGCGGGCGTGCAGGTAGGACTTCTCGGCGCGGCCGCCGCCGTGCAGCGGCAGCTTCTCGCCCTTCAGGCCGCAGACCACCGCCTTCGGGATCACGCGATGCAGGAGCTGGCCCGGGCAGTAGCAGTTGGACGGCCGGATGATGTTCATCGGGAACTTCAGGAAGCGGGTCACCGACATCAGGTAGAGGTCGAAGGCCGCCTTCGAGGCCGCATAGGGGCTGGACGGCCGGATCGGATCGTCCTCCTTGGCGGCATGCTCGACCGAGCCGTACAGCTCGGAGGTGCCGATATGGACGAAGCGCTCCAGCCAGTCGCGCTTCATCAGCTCCTCGGACAGGCGGGACAGGCCGACGGAGTTGGTCTCGAAGAAGCGCCAGGAGTTCTTCCACGACACCGCCCCTTCGCCCTGGGCGGCGTAGTTGATGATGATTTCCGGCTTCTCGCGGTCGAGAAGCTCCAGCAGCAGGTCGAGTTCGTAGGTGACGTGGTAGGCGTGGTATTCGTAGCCCGGCTGCTTGTCGATGTTCAGCGAGAAGGGTTCGGGCCGCAGCAGGTTGCGGCCGATGCCGATCACCTTCTTCGGCGACGCGTTCTCCAGAAGATGGAACGCGGTGTGGATCGCGAAGGAGCCGCCACCGCCCAGAATTGCATAGGTCTTGCCAGACACCGGTATCTCCTCGGTAGAACGTCCGCGTTTACTCTACGAAACCCACTCTTCGACGGCTATTCCTCGACGATCGTCCAGGCGTAGTCGCCGGTGTAGCCGGCTTCCCGGAAGGTCGCGATCCAGCCGTCGGGATAGTCGTGGTACTTCGCCGTCAGCACCCAGTTCATGAACAGCGCCCGCTGTTCCGGCGTGCGGTAGCTGTCGACCTGGACGAAGGACTTCCCGCCGGGAGCCAGCCGCTCGATCTCGCGCAAAGCCCGCACCGCGTCGGGCTGCGCCACGTTGTGGATGGTGTTGAGCGAGATCACCGCCTGGAAGCTGTTGTCCGGAAAAGGCAGGCTGACGCAGCTTCCCAGATGCAGGCGCCCGACCACCTCCGGCTCGCAGTTCTTCAGGGCGTATTCGGAGACGTCGATGCCGAACACCTCCAGCCCCGGGCAGACCTTCATCAGATCCTTGACCAGGAAGCCCTTGGCGCAGCCGACGTCCAGCACCCGGTCGCCGGGCTTCAGGCCGAAATGGGCGACGATGTCCTCGGCGATCGGGACCCAGCGGCCGTCATAGCGGTAGCCGCCGTAACCGACCTCGCGCGGGCCATCGAAATAGGCCTGCCCGTATTCGCGGGCGACCGCGATGTTCTCTTCGGTCTGGGCAGCCTGCCGGGCCTGGACGTTGCGGCGCGTGCGCGGCAGCCGGCCCAGCAGATTGACTTCCTGCATCATGGATCGTTCTTCCTCAAGCCCGGCCCGGATTACGCCAGGACCGGCGCATGCAGCGGGATGTCGTAACCGGCGGCGGTGGCGTCGCGGTAGAACATGGCCACCGTCTCCAGCGAGTAGCCCGCCAGATCCTTGCCGACCAGCGACAGCTTCTTCAGCAGGTCGTGGCCGACGGTGATGATGTGGCAGCCGGCTTCCTCGGCATGGTAGATGTTCAGCAGCTCGCGCGGGCTGGCCCACAGCAGCTCCGCCTTCGGGCGGCCTTCCAGCAGCATGCGGGCGGTGCTCATCACCGCGATGGGGTCGCGGCCGGTGTCGGCGATGCGGCCGGCGAAGACCGATACCACCGCCGGGGTGCCGACATGCAGCACGTCGGCGATGTCCTGCACCTGCTCCAGCGTCAGGATGGCGGTCACGTTCAACTGGACGCCTTCCTTCGACAGCTCCGAGACGATGGGGCCGACGAACTCGCCCTTGGTGGTGGTCACCGGGATCTTCACATAGACGTTGGGACCCCAGGAGGCGATCACCCGGGCCTGCTTGGCCATGGTGTCGAGGTCGTCGGCGAACACCTCGAACGACACCGGGCGATCCGGGACGATCTTCAGCACGTCCTTGGCGAAGGCGACATAGTCCGTGACCCCGGCCTGGCGCATCAGCGTCGGGTTGGTCGTGAAACCCTTCACCAGCGGGTTCGCGGCCAGGGCCTCGATGCCCTTGAGATCGGCGCCGTCGGCGAAAAGCTGCACGCGCAGGCTGTTGATCGGGGTGACGTTCATGGAGACACCTGTCCATCGGAAGGGGATGAGGCGAGGATGAGGGAGGCCGCTTCGGCCAGATCGGCGACGACATGGTGCGGGACCCCTGACGGGTCGGATTCCGCATAGCCGTAGTCGATGAAGAAGGTGGTGCAGCCGGCGGCCCGGCCGGCGGCGACGTCGCGCCAGCGGTCGCCCACCATGTGGCTGGCGGCCAGATCGATGCCGAATTCCGCCGCGGCGTCCATCAGCATGCCCGGCTTGGGCTTGCGGCAGGCGCAGCGGGCGGCATCGGTGTGGGGGCACATGCGGATGCCGTCGAGCGGCACGCGGGCGGCGAGGAAATCATGCATCGCCTCCACCACCTCGGGGGTCTGGACGCCCGTGGCGATGTCCGGCTGGTTGGTGACGACGATGACGAGGAAGCCGGCGGCGCGCAGCCGGGCGACCGCGTCGGCCACACCCGGCAGAATCTCGAAATCGGCCAGCGTCTGCGGCGGATAGGATTTGCCACCGCGGATCACCGGCCGGTTCACCACCCCGTCGCGGTCCAGGAAGACCGCCCGCCGCCCGGATGTGCCGGCTGCCGCCCCCACCATCACGCCGTCACCACTTGGTCTGCTGGATCTGCAGGGCGGGGTGGGAGACGAGCGAATGCCAGATCACGGCCTGGAAGGCTTCGGCGTGGGGGGTCACCCGCGAGGCGGCGACCGTGGGAATCACCACGACGGCGTCCCCGGCGGCCTTGGTATGGCCACCGGCCCGGCCGACCACGCCCAGGACCGTCATGCCCAGCGACTTGGCGTAATCGATGGCGACCACGAGGTTGACGCTGACCTTCTTCTCGGCATCGCCGCCGCCGACGGAAAAGACGAGGATAGCGTCCTTCTCGTTGGCGCGGCTGGCCTTGAGCCAGGCGGCGAAGACGCCGTCCCAGCCGTCGTCGTTGATGCGGGCGGTCAGTTCGGAGACGTTGTCGGTGGGGGCATAGGTCTCGATGCCGCACAGCTTGCGGAAATCATTCACGGCATGGCTGCAATTGGCAGCGCTTCCGCCGACGCCCAGGACGAAGAGCCGACCACCCCGCTCGCGCAGAGCCACCAGGTGGCTGCAGATTTTCTCCACCTCGGCGCTGTCGATCAGTTCGCAAATCCGGGCAGTTTCCGCAAGAAATTCACTGGTGTGCGACATTGGTTCCCCTATTTGTCCGGCAATCTCGGAACGAAAGAGCGGATACTGAGAAAACTGCTTTTTCCAAGAATGCATGTAAAATTTTTAAACAAGAATCCGCTCAGTTCATCTCGGTCGTTTCTTTTACAAATCTCACTACAGATACCCCAAATTCACCAAAATCCGCAAAACACCTTAACCTTTAAAGAATATGCATCAAAAACCTTTAAAGAATATGCATCAAACTAAGTATGTATGCAATAGGTCGTTTATAGACAAGATTTCAAAGTGTCAAGAGATATCTGGCAATCCCCTTCCAGACATACAGAAGTTATTGATCGAATGAGGCAACTTAATATTGTCAATATTAAAAACAGCCACCCTTTGCCGCACCAAAAAGAACACTTAGCTCTCTAAATATTTTCAGATATATATCGATATGTGAAAAGTGAATTGAAAGATTGATTGGCTTTTTGAAATCCATTCACGCTGTGCTTAAAATCAACAGTCAGTATAACCTGCGCCACACGCCCGAAAACAGGCGTACCGAACAGGAAATTGTCACTCCGCATCCCACACGGGAAGCGCGCATAACCTTACAGGCTCAATCTGGAGAATGGATTAGCCAGTCTGGAGAATGCTTTATTGAAGTAAGGGTCATCCATAAAATCACCCCACTCTTCAACTACACGCCGGAGATGATTTTTGTATGCGTTTTTTGCCGAAATGTCGGACAAACGCCCACGCGTTTTTGACTCAAAGTGGTAAAGACAGGATTTCGGATCATAGATTACGCGTGCCCCTGACTTCCGCACCGCGAGACAGTAGGTGATGTCGCTCCAATCGGCCGGATAGCGGGGATCGAACCCGCCGACGGTCTCGAAGACGGTTCGCCGCGTTACCAGACAGGCGCCGGTGACCGCCGCGGCCGACCGCAGGAGGGCATTGCGGCCGAGATAGCCGCCATCGTCGCTTCGGGCACCGATGGCTTCATGGGTGGCGCCGCGCTCGCGGCTGGTGACGATGCCGCCATGCTGGAGGCCGCCGTCGGGATAGAGCAGGCGCGCGCCGACCACGCCGACCTTCGGCAAGGCCAGGGTCGCCACCGCCCGCCGCAGCCAGCCCCTGTCGGCCGCGACCGTATCGTCGTTTAGGAAGACCAGCACCTCCCCCTCAGCCCGGGCGGCGGCAACGTTGTTCATCGCCGACCAGTTGAAGGGGCCGGCATAGGGCAGCACGTCGACCCCGCAACCGGCCTTCATCGCCGCGATCAGGGCGATGGCGTCGGGATCCTCGTTCTCGTGGTCGATGACCAGGATCTGCATCCGGCCCGGATAGGTCTGCCGCACGCGCAGAAGGGAATCGAGGCAGTTGCGCAGCAGGACGGGAGAGTTGCGGGTCGGCACGATGACGCTGACGAAGGGCGGGGCGGCCACGCCGAGTTCGATGTCGCAGGGGTCGACCAATGCCCGGTCCAGCCCCGGGACGGCGGGCATCGGCACCGGCACCCGGCCGGCGCGGATGCCGACCTCCAGAACCGGGGCATGGCGCCGCGCCCAACGGCCGACCGCCTCCGGCGATCCGGACAGAGCACGCGGCAGGGCGCCGGCGCTGCGGAAATCCGCAGGGCGCCGGATGGTGTAGAGCATCGACTGGATGTGCCGGACGCCACCGTCGGCAGGAAGGGCATCCGCGGAAGTCGCGTCGACGAGGCGCAGCATCAGGTCGTGGGAGTCGGACGGCATGCCCTCCTCCAGCGCCAGAGCACGCAGCAGGACATCGCCGGACAGGGCGGCCAGCGGGCCGATGCAGTCGCAGGACAGCAGCATGACCGGATCGAACCCCGGCTTCAGCACCGGGATCACGGCATCGTCCGGGTCGGGGGCGGGATCGCCGCCGCCCCCTCAACCACCAGTTCATGGTCGCTGTAGACCATCGGTGCCGTCGACAGGGCGTCGAGGAGGACCGGAAGCGCGTCCTCCCCGAATTCGACCGCGCCGTCCATGACCAGATGGGCGGCGGCGCCGGACAGCCGCGGATCCGACGTCAGCAGCCCGGACAATTCCGGGTAGGCGGCCATCCCCCCTGCCCGCGTGCGGCCAGCGGATGCATCAGGGCCGCGACCTCGCTGGACGGGGCGGCAGCCGGCGACAGCACGACGGTCAGCGTCCAGGCGGCATGCCGCTGGCTCTCCAGCGATCGGATCAGGCGGCGCAACGGGCCGGGATCGCCGTCCCCCCGCAGGAGAAGGATATGCACGAGCCCCTGCGGAGAAACCGCGGGCAGCGCAGGCGCCCGCCAGTTCCGCAGCAGGCCGGCCTGCTTCAGGGCGGGATAAGTGTCGACCGGCGGTTCCGTGGTGGCCAGCACGTCGGGCAGGGTCTGCTCGATGCTGCGCAGAGCAGCCTTGATCCCGCGTAGCGCATGGAGGATCCGGCCAAGATCGTCCTGACGGCCGGGCAGGGTCTCCCGGATATAGATGGCGCTGCCGAAGGGCGTCTTGGACTGGACGTCGCGGACATGGAGCAGGACGCCGCGTGCCGTCAGGTCGTCATGCAGGTGCGGGATCAGGAAGGCGAAGCCATGCTCGCTCGATCCGCCCGTCCGTTCCGACAGGCCGGGCAGGAAGTCGCGGCACTGGACCACCCCGATGAAGCGGTCGGCCAGGAACAGCTCCAGCATCACGGTCTCGGCCGGGTCGGACAGATTGGCGCACCAGCCGGAAATCCGCCCGCCCCCATCATAGGAGACCTCGCCGGCCAGCCGGCGGACCGGCGCCAGCTCGACGGCGGCAAGGCGCCGACGCATACCGCTCTGCTCCAGCCATTCGACCACCCGCGGCGGCAGCAGGGCGAGCAGCGCCTCGTCGCGCAGGAGCGTCAGCAGCCAGAAGCGCCAGGAACGGCTGGGCGCCAGGGCATCGCGGCTCGCCGGCGACAGGGGAAGCCGGCGAAGCGCCCAGCCATGCAGGGCCTCGTCCATCTCGGCGGCCAGGGATGCGTGCGGCAGCAGGGCGCCGGACGCGAGGCGGTCGACCACCGCCGCCATGAACTCCGCGGTGACCAGGAAGGCGTTGAGGAATTCCGGAAGGCTGCGGCCGGTGGCCTGCAGCAGCTCCTCGCCGCCGGCGGGATGGCGTCCGAAAAACAGGCGGTGGCCGTTGATCGCATCGTCCAGGGTGGAGCGGCCGTCCGCACCGAAGCCGTATTCCCCAGCCGTGCCAGCCATCCGCTCCCCCTCTTTTCCCCGGTCCCGTCCTCAGCAGGCGCTCCTCAGGCGGTCACCATCAGCTTGGGGTTCTTCTTCCAGTCTTCCATGATGACCTGGGCCTTGTGGCGGTCCTCGCTGGTCAGGCTGTTGCCCAGCTCATGGGCCTTGGCCTCCAGCCCGTCGCGTTCGGAACCCGGCTGCGTGGCGGCGGCGGCCATGATGTACCAGACATAGGCTTGGATCGGGTTGTAGGCCTTGCTCTCGCGGCTGGCGTAGAGAGCACCCAGATTGGTCATGGCGCCGGTGTGCCCTTGGGCCGCGGCCTTGCGCAGCCAGTCCACCCCTTCGACCAATTCCGGCCGGCCGCCCCAGCCATGGACCAGCATCAGCCCCAGATTGACCTGGGCGCCGACATTGCCCTGCGTCGCCGCCTTGCGGTACCAGACCGCAGCCTCGGCATGGTCGGGCGGACCGGCCAGCCCGTTGGAAAAGATCAGACCCAGGTTGAATTGGGCATTGACGTTGCCCTGTTCCGCCGACAGGCGGCACCATTTCAGGGTTTCGCGGTAATCCTTCGGAACCCCGTGCCCGCGGGCATGGAGCAGACCCAGATTGACCTGGGCCACAGGATGGCCCTGCTCGGCAGCCTGACGGTAGAACTCAGCCGCACGGGCGGGATCGGCCTCCACCCCGGTGCCGTGCTCGTAGATGATGGCGAGCGCCAGCTGGGAATTGACGAAGCCCTGGTCGGCAGCCTGCCCGTACCAGGCGATCGCTTGGCTCATGTCGCGCTCCACCCCCTGGCCGTTGGCGTAGAGGGAGGCGAGCGCATGCTGGGCCACGGCATAGCCCTGCTCGGCCGACATCCTGTACCAGCCGGCGGCGGCGGCGTGGTCCTGCGCAACCCCCTGCCCGAAGGCATGGAGCAGGCCCATGTGGTGCTGCGCCTCGGCATGGCCGGCCTCGGCGGCCAGACGGTACCAGTGCAGAGCCTGGGCGATGTCCGGCCCGATGCCCAGCCCATGGGGGTAGAGCAGCGCCAGATTGGCTTCCGCCGCAGCCGGATTGGCCTTGGCGACGGTCTTGTACCAGCGCACCGGCAGGGCGCTGTCCTGCGGCGCGCCTTCGCCGTTGGCATAGCACAGGGCGAGCGAGAACTGCGCCTCGACGTGCCCCTGCTCGGCCGCCTTGCGGAACCAGTGGGCGGCGTCACCGAAATCACGCACCACACCCTGGCCGCGGGCATAGAGCTGGCCCATGCGGTATTGCGCCTCGGCATGGCCGCATTCGGCCAACGGCATCCAGTTCGTGACGGCAGCGGCATAGTCCTCCGCCTCGAACGAGGCGAGGCCGCGCTGAAAGTCCGGCTTGCGGGAAGAGGTGGATTTGCTTCGCTTCAGCAGCTTGCCGAACAAGATCAGGGCTCCCGCAGGCTTTCGTCGACGCCACGAAGGATGGGTCGCAGGAAATAGGTGATGATGCGGCGCTCACCGACCTTGATGTCGGCCGACAGCGGCATGCCCGGGATCAGGCGGAAGTTGGACGGCACATTGTCCAGCGTGGTGGTCAGCAGCTTGATCCGTGCCCGGTAGAAGAGCGCGCCGTTCGCGTTATCCTTGCTGGAGAAGGAATCCTCGCTGATCGTCGTCACCTCGCCGTCGAGCGCGCCGTGCTGCATGTAGGGGTAGGCCTCCAGCTTGACGCGCACCTTGTCGCCGATCTGGACGAAGGCGAGGTCGCGGGCATCGATGCTGGCCTCCACCTCCAGGGCGGAGCCGACCGGCACCAGGGTGAAGAGCGGCTCCGCCTCCTTGGCGATGGAACCGGCGGCGGCCTTCGGCGAGACCTCGAGCACGATGGCGTCGACCGGTGCGTCGAGCTGGACCAGCGACTGGCGCTTGCGCGCCTTGGTCAGCTGTTCGCGCATCGCTTCGCGCTCGTTGCGCTGGGAGGTCAGTTCCTCGATGATTTTGCCGTTCCACTGCTGGATGAAGACATCGCGCTCGGCCAGCAGGGCCTGCAGGTCGTGCCGGTTGCCCTGCAGCTCGTTCTGGTTCAGGACCAGGTTGCGTTCGATGTCGATGCGGTCGCTGGTGGCCTGCAGCAGGTTCAGCTTGCTGCCGACCTGGGTGGCCAGCAAGGAGGAGCGCATATTCTCGATCTCGCGCACCACCTTCAGCCGCTCGTTCAGATGGACGCGGTCCATCTCGTACTTGGTGACGTTGGCCTGCAGCCGCGCGAGCTTCTCCTCATAATTCTGCATCTGAGACTGGTACTGGGCCTGGCGCTCGCGCCACAGCGCCTGCTGCAGCGAGCCGAAGCCGTACCGGTCCACGCCCGGCATGAAGGACTTTCCGTCATGCTCGGCCTCCAGCCGGGCAATCAGCGCATCGGCATTGGCAAGGCGGGATTCCAGCTGCAGCACGTCGGCCTGGGTGAAGGTCGGATCCAGCGTCGCCAGAACGTCGCCCTTGCGGACCACGTCGCCCGGCCGCACCAGCACCCTCTTGATCACCGCCATTTCTAGGGGCTGGACCATGACGTTGGTTTCGACCGAGATGATCTTGCCCTGGGCGACGACGATCTTGTCCAGGTAGGACAGCGACGCCCAGGTCACTAGACCGATCACGAACAGCGCCAGCAGATGCAGCGTGATGCGCGCCAGGAAGGGATCGGGGGCGTTCTGGATCGCCTCCGTGTCCTTCTGGAAAGCGCCGACCGCCGCCTTCCCACGCGCCTTGGCCCGCTTGTCGAGCGGCTCGGCCGGCCGCTGCGGTGCGATGTCGTTGGCAGGAACGCGTGCCGTCTCAATTTTCGCGAGCTTCTGTGCGGTCAAGGGGACGCGCTCCTAGATGTGCCGGTTCTGCTGGTGCCAGAGATGCTGGTAGATGGCGCAACGCTCCATCAATTCGTCATGCTTGCCGCTGTCCACCACCTTGCCGCGGTCCATCACCAGGATGGTGTCCGACGGCACCAGCGACGACAGACGGTGTGAGATGATGATGACGGTACGCCCGCGGGCGATGTTCATCAGGTTGGCCTGGACGATGGCCTCGCTCTCGGCGTCGAGCGCGCTGGTCGCCTCGTCCATGATCAGGATCTTCGGATTGGTCAGCAGGGCCCGCGCGATCGCCAGACGCTGGCGCTGACCGCCGGACAGGTTGGCGGAGCCTTCCTCCAGCATGGTGTCCAGCCCCTTGGGCAGGCGCTCGACGAACTCGTCGGCACCGGCAAGCTGGATGACCTTCAGGATCTCCTCGGTCGTCGCCCCCGGCTTGGCGGCGGAGACATTCTCGCGGATCGTGCCGGTGAACAGGAAATTGTCCTGCAGCACCACGCCGATCGAGGCGCGGAGATGGTCGAGGTCATATTCGCGGATGTCGCGGCCGTCGATGCGGATCAGACCTTCCTGCGCCCGGTGCAGCCCCTGCAGCAGGCGGGTCAGGGTGGTCTTGCCCGAGCCGCTTCGGCCCATCACGCCGAGGATCGTCCCCTCCGCCGCGGTGAAGTTGACGCCGTCAAGCGCCGGCGGGGACGAGGCGGCGTAGCGGAAGCGCACGTCCTGGAACTCCACCGTGCCACGCAGCGGCGTGCGCAGGCCGCGGCCGGTGCGCCCCTCTTCCGGCGGGTGGTTCATGATCGAACCCAGCATCTGGACCGACAGCGACACTTCCTGGAACTGCTGCACCAGCTGGGCCATCTGCATCAGCGGCTGGGTGACGCGGCCGGCCAGGATGTAGAAAGCGATCAGCACGCCCATCATCAGTTCGCCGTTGAGCGCGAGATAGGTGCCGAAGCCGAGCAGGCTGGCCATCATCAGCTGGTTGAGCGGCCCGGCGACAGACTGGCCGATGACCATGATGCGGCCGACGTCGAAGCGCTGTTCGGCAGCGCGGGCGACGCGGTGGTCCCATTCCAGCTTCTGCCGGGCGTCGAGCGCCAGCGACTTCACCGTCCGCATGCCGTGGATGTTCTCGATCAGGAAGGACTGCTGGCGGATTTCCGCCTCGTACAGATCCTTCAGGCGGCCTTTGATCAGCGGGATCATGATGCCGATGTTCAGCGCCATCAGGGCGGCGAAGACCAGCACCACCACCGTCAGCGGCACGCTGTACATGAACATGATCGGCAGAAAGATGAACAGCGAGACCATGTCGATCAGCGTCATGAAGAGCTGGCCGGTGAGGAAGTTGCGGATGCGTTCGGCCTGCTGGACGTTCTTGACGATCGCGCCGGAGGGCATCCGCTCGAAATAATGCATCGGCAGGCCGATGAGCTTGTTGAAGACCTGCACGTTGATCTTCGCGTCGATCTTCTTCGTCGCGTAGAGCATCAGATACTGGCGCAGGTAGGAGAAGGCGGTTTCGAACGCGATGACGCCGACCATGCCGGCCATCAGGACCCACAGGGTGCCGACGCTGCGGTGGACCAGCACGCGGTCGATCACCAACTGGAAGAAGATCGGCACGGCGAGCGCGAACAGGCTCATCAGGATTGCGGCAATGGCGATGTCGCGGAACAGCCGGCGGTGCTGCAGGACCTCCACCAGGAACCACTTCAGGCCGAAGGGCTGCTCGCTGTCCTTGAGCGCATATTCGCGCTTCAGCAGAACGATCTCGCCGGCCCAGGCCTGGCTCAGGCGGATGCGGTCGACCGGCAGGACGACCTCCTGCCCGGCCAACGGATCCTGCAGGATGGCGACGTCGGTGTCGCCCTGCTTGCCGAAGCCGACCACCACCATGGAGTTGCCGTTGCGCAGGCGCAGGATGGCGGGGAAGGCGTCCTGGAGCTTGCCCAGATCCTCCCAGTCCAGCGTCGTCGCTTCGGCCTTCAGGCCGATGGACTTGGCGACGCGCAGGAGGCGGGCGGTGTCCAGCTCCTCGTTACCGATGACGTTGCTGTGCTGAAGCCGCTCCGCTGAAACGTCGAGACCACGCTGGCGCGCGACGACGGCCAGGGAATGCAGCCCGGTGTGGGCGCAGGGGACTTCCGCAGCAAGGGTCATGGGAACCGCCGTGAAAAATGTGGAATGCGTCGCGAAAGCAAGGTCTTCATACCGTTCGATCACCCGGTTTCGATCGACCATGCGCTCCTTGGCCCCGGGGCGCGACGAAGCGCGTGCGTCCGCCACTCGCGGACGATGCATAACCACGCGATTCCGCTGGAATAGCAGAAGAGGCCCAACAGCGGCAAGCCATCTGTCCCAGGGGGCATCCGCCATCCATCATATGTCTCCGGCCGATGTGTCCATTGCGGCACATCCGTCCGGGGATGAGATGCCGCTTGCGGATACCGCATGGTCATTGCTATCGACCAGCAAGGACGGTTCTTTGCCGACAGAGATTTTACGCCAGGCGGTCAGCCCGATGAAAAAGCCTTCACGCAAGCAGGCCAAGGCCAGACACCCGGCCTCTCCGGCTCCCTCCCAGCGAAACGCGGCACCGGCCGCAGCGGCAGCGGACGCCGGCTTCGCCCGTGCGCTGACCCTGCACCGGGAAGGCCGGACCGCCGAGGCGGAGGCCGGATACCGCGCCGTGCTGGCCGCCGACCCGGGCCATCCCAACGCCAACAACAACCTTGCCATCATCCTGCGCGCCTGCGGCGACTGGGAGGAGGCGCTCGGCTGCTACCGCCGGGCGCTCGCCCGCAACGCCGGCGATCCCTTCGTCCACAGCAACCATGGCTGCCTGCTGCTGGACATGGGCCGGACCGCGGAGGCGGAGGAGGCGCTGCGCACCGCCGTCCGGCTGAAGCCCGACTATGCCGAGGCCCATTTCAACCTCGCCAACATCCTGCGCACCCGCGGCGACCGCGAGGGCGCGCGGGCCGCCTACGGCGAGGCGCTGCGCCTGAAGCCGGACATGTCGGCCGCGCTGTGCAACCTGGGCGATCTGCACAAGGGAGCGGTCGAGCTGGCCCGCGCCGTGGAGTGCTTCGTCGCCGCGCTGAAGGCCGATCCAAAATCGGCCGAGGCCTGGAACAATCTGGGCGAGACGCTGAAGGAGATGGGGCGCATCGAGGAGGCGATCAGCGTTTTCCAGAAAGGGCTGGAGGCGCACCCCACCCATGCCCTGATGCACTCCAACCTGCTGCTGGCCCTGCACTACACCCCGGCCGTCCCGCCCGAGACCATCTTCAAGGCGCATGTGGCGTGGGCGCAGCGCCATGCCGATCCGCTGCTGCCGGCCGGCAAGCGCCACGCCAACCCGCGCGATCCCGAACGCCGCCTGCGCGTCGGCTACGTCTCGCCCGATTTCTGCGCCCATTCCGTCGCCTTCTTCGCCGAGCCGCTGATCCGCGAGCATGACCGCAAGCAGTTCGAGGTGTTCTGCTACCATGCCGCCGCAAGGTCGGACGTGGTCACCGAACGGCTGAAGGGGCTGGCCGACGGCTGGCGGTCGCTGGCCGGGGTGGACGACGCGCGCGCCGGGGCCCTGATCGAGCAGGACGGCATCGACATCCTGGTCGACCTGACCGGCCACACCGCCAACAACCGGCTGACCCTGTTCGCCCGCAAGCCGGCGCCGGTCCAGGCGACGTGGCTGGGCTATCCCGACACCACCGGCATGCGCGCCATCGACTGGCGCTTCAGCGACGCCGTTGCCGAGCCGCCGGGCGAGGCCGACCGGCTGAGCGCCGAACGCATCGTCCGGCTGCCGCACGGCTTCCACAGCTACCGCCCGCCGGTGGACGTCGCCCCGCCGGCCGAGCCGCCGTTCCGCGCCAACGGCCATGTCACCTTCGGATCCTTCAACAACACCTCCAAGGTGACCGGGGAGGTGGTGCGGGTCTGGTCGGAGATCCTGAAGCGGGTGCCGGACTCCCGCCTGATCGTCAAGAGCGCCCAGATGGGCGACGAGGAAACGCGCCGGCGCTATCTGAACACCTTCGTCCAGTTCGGGATCGACGCCGGACGCATCGAGCTGCTGGCCCGCATCGACGCCGCCGACGGCCATCTGCGCGCCTACGACCGCATCGACATCGGACTCGATCCCTTCCCCTACAACGGCACCACCACCACCTGCGAGGCGCTGTGGATGGGCGTGCCGGTGGTGACGGTGACGGGCGCCAACCATGTCGCCCGCGTCGGCGCCAGCCTGCTGACCCATTGCGGGTTGAGCGAGCTGGTGGCATCTGGCGAGGCGGGCTACATCGCCACCGCGGTGGCTCTCGCCGGCGACGCGGACCGGCTGGCGGACCTGCGCCGGACCATGCGCGACCGGCTGAACGCCGCCCCGCTGACCGACTACAAGGGCTTCGCCCGCGGGGTTGAGGCGGCCTACCGCGCCATGTGGCGGGACTGGGTGGCGCGCGGAGCCGCCTGAGGGACCAAGGCCTGAATGCCTGGGGAGGGGGCGCGGACCATCGCCGGTGCCGCGCCGTCTCCTCCCGACAGGCCCCGCCGCCCGGGTTGCGCGATCAAAGCCCCCGCAGCCCCCCGCGGCCGACATTCTCCAGGAACCAGCGGTAGGTGGCGGCGAAACCGTCGCGCAAATCCGTGGGGGCGGTCCAGCCCATCTCCGTCATCCGGCCGACGTCCATCAGCTTGCGCGGGCTGCCGTCCGGCTTGGAGGTGTCGTAACGGAACTCGCCCTCATAGCCGACGACGTCGCGGATCAGCTCGGCCAGTTCGCGGATCGACACTTCGATGCCGGTGCCGACATTGACGTGCGGCTCGTCCGAATAATGCCGGGCCAGGAAGAGCAGGCCGTCGGCCAGATCGTCGGCGAACAGGAACTCGCGCTTGGGCGCGCCCGTCCCCCACAGCTCGACGAAGGGCTGCCCTTCCGTCTTGGCGCGGTGGATCTTGGCCAGCAATGCTGCGGCGACATGCCCCCCTGCAGGTCGAAATTGTCGTTCAGGCCATAGAGGTTGGTCGGCATCGCCGAGATGAAGTCGCAGCCATACTGGCGCCGGTAGGCTTGGCACATCTTGATGCCGGCGATCTTGGCGATGGCGTACCACTCGTTTGTCGGCTCCAGCGGACCGGTCAGCAGGGAGTCCTCGCGCATCGGCTGCTCGGCCAACCGGGGATAGATGCAGGAGGATCCCAGAAAGACCAGCTTCTTCACGCCGATCCGGTAAGCGCCGTGGATGATGTTGGTCTCGATCGCCAAGTTGTCGTAGAGGAACTCGGCCGGCCGGGTGGAGTTGGCGAGGATGCCGCCGACGGTGGCGGCGGCGACGAAGACGAGGTCGGGCTTCGCTTCGGCCATCCAGTCTTCGACCTCCGACTGGCGGCGCAGGTCGACGCGGTCGCGGCCGACGGTGATCAGGTCGCACGGCTCGCGCTCCAGCCGGCGGACGATGGCGGCACCCGCCATGCCGCGATGCCCGGCCACCCAGACCCGTTTGCCCTCCAGGGAGAAAAGCGATTCCGTCCGCACCTTAAGCACCATGCCACTATGAAAAGCCGCAGTTGTCGTAGCATCGGGCTGCTGGGGAATCCAGTCCGCTCCGCTCGACTTGACAAGCGCCGGCCCGGCGCGGGATCGTCCGGCCGCTTGGGCGGGCGGACTTGCGCCCGGAACTGGGGTTTCCATCATGATTCCGAATTTGGCTTTCACCTGGCAGCTCACGGAGGTCCACGGCTGGGGACTGGTGGGTGTCCACACCGCCCTCTACCTCGCCGACATGGGCCGGCCGCCGCTGCTGCTCGAAAAGCCTTTGATGGGGACCCTGCGCCCGGAGAACCGCGCCAGGCTCCAGTCGCTGGAAGGTCCCTACCAGCAGGTCGCCGCCATGGCCGACAACGCCAAGGGCCACATGCTGCTGCTGAAGGAATTCGACGTCCTGCACGCGCTGGGCAACGGCTTCACCGCCGGCGGCCCGTCCGGGCGTTTCCGCGGCCGGCGCAACATCGGCGTCATCGCCTATGAGGACACCCGCTTCACACCCGAGGTGGTGGCCCGCGCCCGGCAGTACGACCGCATCGTCGTGCATTCGACCTACAACAGGCAGCTGCTGGAGATCTGGGGCTTCGACAATGTCGGCCTCGCCTTCCAGGGCATCGACCCGACCGAGATGGTGGAGGCGGAACCGAGCGGCCGGTTCGGCGACCGCTTCGTCATCTTCTCCGGCGGCAAGCTGGAGTTCCGCAAGGGTCAGGACATCGTGCTGGCCGCCTTCCGCGCCTTCCGTCAGCGCCATCCCGACGCGCTGCTCGTCACCGCCTGGCAGAACGCCTGGCCGGAGGTCGGCATGACCATGGCGGAATCGCCGCTGGCGCCGAAGCCTCCGCGCATCCTGCCCAACAACATGGTCGACGTGAAGAGCTGGGCCTTGGAGAACGGCGCCGACGAGGAAGGCTTCGTCGACCTGGGCTTCCTCGGCCGCAACCAGATCGCCGGCGTGCTGGCCGACTGCCACGCCGCCGTCTTCCCCAACCGCTGCGAGGGGGCGACCAACCTCGTCGCCATGGAGGCGATGGCCTGCGGCGTGCCGGTGGTGCTGTCCAACAACACCGGCCACCGCGACCTGCTGAAGAGCGGGGCCCAGGGCGACGACCTGTGCCTGACGCTGGACCGGCAGGTCCCGGTCGCCGACCGCGACGGCAGCCGGTTCGGCTGGGGCGAATCCTCGGTCGACGAGCTGGTGGAGACGCTGGAGCGGCTCTATGCCGACCGCGCCGCCGCCAAGGCCCGCGCCGACCGCGCCAAGGCTTTCATCCGAACCGAGCGGACCTGGCGCGCCTTCGCCGAGGCCTTCGTCAAGGCGACGCAGTAAAAAGGCCGCGTCCTCCCCGAAGGACGATCAGCTCCCCACCCCGTCGAGCGCGTCGAGCAGGCGGCGCGCCGCGGCGTCCCAGGTGAAGTTGTCCCTCAGATGGCGGGCGGCATCGCGCCGCTCGCCCTCGGGATCGCGGACCACGCGGGACAGGATCTCGGCCGCCGCGTCCTCGTCCGGGTGCCACCAGTCCAGCCCATGGAAGGCCGGATAATAGTCGCTGCTGTAGGGCATCAGCGCCGGACCGGTGGTGCAGGGGATCAGGTGGGCGACCTCGTCGTTCAGATAAGCGGTGTAGGCGCTGTGCCGGGGAGCGATCAGGCCGGCGCCCAGGCAGCCCGCCCGGGTGATCGGCAGATCCCAGCCCTCGCCGTGCGACAGGCTGAAATAATGGGTCGCCATGGCATAGAGGCCGGCGATGCCCTGCTCGTCGTAGCGGTCGGTCAGCAGGGCGATCGGCGCGGCCTCATCCAGCCGGCGGCCGGTGGCCTGCATGCCCTGCTCGACCAGGCCGCGGACCTTGCCGACCAGGGACGAGCCGCCCTTGCCCACCTTCAGGATCAGGATCGCATCGTCGTCTGCGCGGGTGGCGCGCAGCCAGACCCGCAGAAGCCCGTCCAGGTTCTTGCGCGCGACGAAGTCCGAGATGTTGAGCACGCGGACCCGATAATCCATCACCGCCCGGCCGCGCGGCCCCATGATGGGCAGCGGCCGTGCCCCGGCGTCCGCCGGATTGGGGGCGATGCCGGGCGGGCAGACGCGGATGCGGTCCTCGGGGTGGCCGGCGGCGACCCAGGCCAGCCGCGAGGATTCGGTCGGCACGATCACCAGATCGTGCGCCCGGTTGCAGGCGGCGAAGACAGGCGGGATCCGCGGCCCTTCGAACATGGTGTAATTGACGGTCGGCACGCCGGGGATCGGCTCGACCAGCGGCGGGGTCAGCACGCTGAGCGCCAGACGGGGCCGCAGCGGCGCATCCAGCCGCCGCGCCGCCGCCTGCAGGATCGGGTCGGCGAAGGAGGGGCGCCAGCTCTCCTCGCCCGTCAGCCCGACCAGCCGCAGCGTCTGGCCGCGCTCCATCAGGCTGCGCACGAAATGCTGGGCGAAGTCGCCGTAGCCCGACAGGACCGAGAAGGGCGCCCGCACCAGCAACCCGTGGGGAAGCTGCGGCCGGCCGGCCTCTTCGGCGATCCGGCGGTAGAGCCGGGCGCGGCCCAGAATGTCCGCCGTCCCGCCGGTCACGGTACCGCCTTCCGCCAGCACCGTCTCCGCCAGATCGGGCCGGCCGGACGACAGCCGGGCCGCGGCCAGATGGCCACGGGCGTCGGCATGGCCGGGCTGTTGCGCCAGCACATCGGACAGGATCGCGGCGGCCTCGGCAGGATCGCCGTTCGACATCAGCGACACCGCCAGCAGCACCCGGCGGTCGGGATCGCCGGGTGCGAGCCGGGCGGCATGGCGCAGGTGGCGCAGCGCCCCGACATGGTCGCCCAAACCATGCAGCATACTGCCCAGCCGGTCCTGCACCTCCAGCTGGTCGGGCACCAGCGCCGCAACCATGCGGAACTGGGCGGCGGCTTCCATCCGCGCGCCCTTCGCCTGCTGCACCACCGCCAGATTGATACGCGCCTGATGGAAGAACGGGTCGAGCGCCACCAGATGCGACAGCCGCTCCTCCGCCTCGTCCAGCCGGCCCAGATCATACAGGATGACGCCGGCAAGGTTGAGCGCACCGCTGTCGCCGGGAAGCTCGCGCAGAACCTGTTCGGCCAGGGCCAGGGCGTCGTCGCGGCGACCGGCCCGGTAATGCTCTATGGCGCGCGCGATGTCTTGACCCATGAAGCGGCTATCCATTGGCTTTGTGGGGAAAGGGGCCGGAAGGCGGACGAACGGAAATCGGGCGGGCGGCGCGGTCTTCCGGTTCGCGGCCATAGCACGGCATGTTTTTTCGGGTCAACCGGCCGCGCTCCGCTTGCCCGGGACGGCTTCCGGAATTGCAATCGGCGCCGTCCAGCGGCCATAAAGGCGCCCTGCCCTTCGCGAGCCAGTCCATGATCCAGCCGCAGCCCTTTCTCATCCCCGCCGTCCAGGCCCACCAGACCGACCGGCTGGACGAAGCCCGGCAACTCTACCGCAAGGCGCTCGCCGTCGATCCCGCCCAGTATGACGGGCTGCAACTGCTGGGGCTGGTGGAGAAGCGGTTCGACCGGACCGGTTACGCGGTGGCGCTGATGCGCCGGTCCCTGCGGCTGGCCCCCGGCTTCACCGCGGTCCGGCAGAACCTGTGCCGCACCCTGCAGGGGATCGGCGACCATGCCGGCGCCCTGGCCCTGCTTCGGCAGCTGGCTGCGGAACTTCCTGACGACGCCGAGACCCTGTACCAGCTGGGCGGCACGCTGCTGCGGCAGGAGCGGCGGCAGGAGGCCGCCGGCCCGCTGCGCCGGGCCGCCATGCTGCGCCCGGACCATCTGGAGACCCGCATCGCCCTCAGCGAGGCGCTGCTGCTCGACCCCGCCTCGCAAGGGGCGGAGTTCGAGGAGTCGCTGCGCAACGCCCGGGCCTCGGTCATGCTGGGGCCCGGCAACCCGGTGGCCCATCTGCAGGTCGCCCTGGTGCAGGAGGAGATGGCGCGCGCGACGGAGTCCCTGGCGGCCTGCCGCCGGGCGCTGCGCGTGCAGCCGACCATGACCGACGCCCGCCACATCGCCGGCATCAACCGGCTGCGGCTCGGCGATTTCGTCGGCGGCATGGCCGATTTCGAGGCGCGCAAGAACAATGTCTGGTTCCAGGCCGACGGCAATCCGATCCCGATCTGGGACGGCCGGCCGCTGCCCGACGACACGGTGGCCCTGGCCGCCGAGGGCGGCTGGGGCGACATGATCCATTTCGTCCGCTTCGTCCCGCAGGTCGCGCGCATCTGCGGCGAGGTGATGGTGGTCTGTCCGCCGCGGCTGCAGCGCCTGCTGTCGACGGTGCCCAATCCCGGCAACATCAGCTTCAACCCGGAGCGCACGCCCGCCATCCGGGCCCGGTCGATGTTCCTCAGCCTGCCCCATCTGCTGGGATCGACGGCCGACACCGTGCCGAACCGCCCCTACCTGTCGGCCGACCCCGAACGGGTGCGGCTGTGGACGGAGCGGCTGGCCGGGCTGGGCGGCCTGCGCGTCGGCCTGTGCTGGAGCAACGGCGACGCCACCCGCGACGCCGACCCCAAGCGCTCCGTCCCCTTCGAGTTCGTCCGCCCGCTGGCCGCCATTCCCGGCGTCAGCCTGGTGGACCTGCACAAGCAGGACAACGCCGCCAAGCGCCTGGCGGACGACGACGAGGCGCTGCTCCACCGCCTGGGTCCGGATTTCGACGCCGGACCGGACGCCTTCCTCGACACCGCGGCGGTGATGAAGACCCTGGATCTGGTGATCGCCATCGACAGTTCCGTCCTGCATGTCGCCGGCGCGCTGGGCGTCCCGAGCTGGCTGCCGGCGCCCTACCGGATGGACTGGCGCTGGATGAACGATGCGGAGAGAAGCATCTGGTATCCGTCCTTGCGGATCTACCGCCAGGACCGCCAGTGGGACTGGTCCGGTTCGATGGCCCGCATCGCCCGCGACCTCGCCCGCGCCGCCGAGGCGAAGGCCGCCGGGCTGGTCCCCGACCTGCTGCCGGCAGGGTGAGGGGCGGCGGGAAGACCTCATCCGCTCCGGACCGATCGTGAAATGGGGAAGGCGGTGTTATATTCCGGAATGGGTGAAGCCCGAAGAGGGGAGAGGCAGAATGATCGTCCAGCCACAGCAGCTTGTCGGAACATGGCGACGTTTCGGCCTGGTCGGGCCGGTCTATGAAATCCTCGGTGCGGGAAGGGAGCTTCCCGATGGGGATGTCATGATGAAGATCCGCGTTCTCGAAAGCGGCGAGGAGGCGGATTACCGGCTCACCGACATTCTCGACGATCCGAAAGAACGCTGATGTTCGCCATTGCCGTCGATCTGGTGGTCGCCGATACGCTGGCCAACCATCCCAAGGGTGTGTCCCAGGCCTATGCCGACATCGGGGCGGCGCTTGCCGGCTTCGGCTTCAACCGGATTCAGGGAAGCCTCTACGTCACGAACCGCGACGATCTGGCCAATCTGTTTGCCGCGATCATGGCCTTGAAGGCCCTGCCCTGGCTTCCGGCTTCGGTGAAGGACATCCGCGCCTTCAAGGTGGAGCACTGGTCGGACTTCACGGCGCTGGTGAAGGGGCCTTAACCGCGCTGGGCCACGCCCTCTCCCCTCGTTCACCTCTTCCGCGCCGCGAAGATGATCGGCGTTTCCCAGTGCAGGCGCCGGGCGAGCCAGATCGCCGGCTCCAGCAGGCCGGAGCGGTGGACGAAGGTGACGATGCGCTTGGCGACCGACAGCGCCGCCCAATCGCCGAAGCCCAGCGTGCGCAGGCGCTGCTCGAAGACGCCCCAGCCCCAGTCCAGCACCTCCAACTCGCCGGGATGGCGGCGGAGCCAGCGGTCGAACCAGGGGCGGTCGATCAGGTTGAGGGTGTCGACGTAAGCCGGGTCGCGGCCGAACAGCCGGACATAGAGCTTCGCCAGCCCGGCCGGCATCCGCGGCAGCCACAGGATGCCGTAATGCCCCTCCCACCAGGAGCCGTAGTTGGGCACGACGATCAGCAGCAGCCCGCCCGGCTTCAGCACGCGCAACGCCTCGTCCAGCACCGCCGCCGGGTCGCCGACATGCTCCAGCACGTTGGAGGAATAGACGATGTCGAAGCTGGCGTCCGGGAAGGGAATCGCCTCGCCGGTGGCGTCGCGCACCGCGTCGGCCGGCAGGCCGTAATGGTCGATCAGTCGGCGGCAGACGTCGAGCGTGGAGCTGTATTCGCCCATGCTGGGCTCGATGCCGTGGATGTCCAGCCCATGGGCGGTGCGCCCGCGCACCACGGTCATGCCGCAGCCGGACCCGACCTCCAGGATGCGCGCCCGGTCGGCATCGACGCCGGCGGCCGCGGCGGTGCGCCGCAGCTCCGCCACCTGCTCGTCGGCGCGCGCCTCCGACAGCATGTCGCGCACGACGTCCTCCACCGGCACGCGGGTGACGCCGCCGATGAAGCCGCTGTCGATGTAGCCGCGGGACAGCAGCCGGCCCAGTTCCTCCCAGTCGGGGGGAGCCATCCCGTCCTGCCGGCCCGCCGCCGCCTCAGGCATTCTTCGTCGCCCGGATCACGAAGATCGTGGCGCTCTTCATCCGCCCCAGCCGGTCCTGGATGCATTCGGCCTTGAAGCCGTTGCGCTCGAAGAGCGCCACGATCTCCTCGATCGAATAGAAGGTCTTGTAGGGCGGATAGTACCAGTCCTCGACCTGGGCCTGGATCGACACGTTGTCGGCGCGGCGGTTGATCTCCTGCCCCTTGAGTGCGCAGGCGACCTTGGTCAGCCCGGTGAAGAAGCCGCCGACCAGCTTGCGCCGGGCCGGCGTGTCCATGTAGGCGCGGCAGAAGTGGCGCACGCCCTCATGCACCGGCGACAGCCAGGTCTTCAGATAGAGGCCGAGATAGACGGTGCCGCCCGGCTTGGTGACGGCCATCAGGTTGCGCATGACCTTCATCGGGTCGGGCGCCATCATCGCGACACCCCAGCACCAGACCAGATCGAACGGGCCGAGCTTCGTGTCCAGTTCCTGCAGGTCCTGGTGATGGAACTCGATGTTGTCGCGGCCGAAGCGCTGGGCCTGCTGGCGCGCGGTGGCGAGGCTGTCCGACGACACGTCGACCGACACCACCTGTTCGGCCATTTCCGACAGGATGACGGAGCAGATGCCGTGGCCGCAGCCGGCATCGAGCGCCCGGCCGATCTGCCGCTCGGACAGCGTCTCCAGCATGTACTTCTTGGTCTCGTCGTAGATCGGCACGAAGCGGGGCCAGAAGTCGTCGTAGAATTCCTTGGTCGCGAGATCCATGGGGCTGCCCTCCCGCCCTTCCGAGGGCGTCTCATTGGTCGTGATGATGGTGGTCTTAAGGGGTGCCGGACGAACTCGTCCAGGGGGAATAGGGCCTGATCCGCCGCGCCGCCGCATCCGGCTCGACGAACAGGCGGGCGTTGCGGTTCAGGAGCGCCGCCAGCTGGCTGTAGCCGCTCTGGGCGCTGACGCCCAGCACGTCGGCGTTCATCAGGACATGGAAGTCCTGCAGGAACTCCAGCCCCGTCCAAGGCTCCACCGCCCCATCCCTCGCCAAATGGTCCAGCGAGACCGGCGCGAACTCCGCGAAGTCGGCGATGGTCGCCGGGTCGTCGGTGGCGATGTAGAGCACCGGCCGGTCCAGCGTCGGCCACAGCGCCTTCAACCAGTCGACGTACCAGGCGGTCTCGGTGATGGTGTAGCGGAACCAGACGAAGTCGCCGCGGCGGATGTGCAGGGCCACCACCGTGTTGCCGCGGGCCTTCAGTGCCTCCATCACCGGATCGACGTAGCCCAGCCATTCCGGCCGCGGCCGCAGCCAGGACTGCACCCGCTCGCGCCACTCCTCGCGATGCTCGAACAGGAACAGCGGCGAGAGGATGTCGACGTCCGGACGCGGATCGTCGCGCCGCCCGGTCACCAGATCGTTCAGGATGCGCCGGGCGAAATGCATCGGCTTCAGCCCGCCGCCGGGCCTGGGGTCGTCGAGATCGAAGTAATAGCCGCCGACCCAGTCGGGCGTCTCCAGCCGGTAGCCGAATTTCTCGGCATAGAGCCGCAGCAGCACATATTCCAATACATTGTGGGCGAAGCGCCCGTGGGTGGCCAGCGTGGAGGAGCAGATGCGCGGCGCGGAAGGGTCCGGATTGGCCGGCCGTTCCAGCCGACGGCCCTGCCGGGCCAGGATCTGCTGCAGCCCGGCGATCGACTTCACGGTGAAGAAGCGGCTGCCATGGCCGTGGACGCCGGCCAGAACCTCCACCGCCCGGTCGACATCGCCGGCGGCCAGCCAGCTTTCCGCGATGGCGGTCAGGCATTCGATGCGGAAGGCGTTGGGATCGGCGAGATGGGGATAGCGGTAGTCGGCGAAGAAGCGCCGCGAGTCCTCGTAACGCCCCTGGCGGACCAGCAGGGCCGACAGCATGTCGATGGCGCCGGCGACGTCGCTGCCCGGACTGGTCAGCGCCAGCCGCAGCACCTGCTCCGCCTCGGCCTCGCGGCCCAGGCCGGTCAGCACGTCGGCCAGCCGGGTCAGCGCCAGATTGACGCCGGCACGCGCCGCGCGGACATAGCTGTCGACCGCGGCATCGGCCAGGCCGGCGGCATGCTGGGCATTGCCCTGGTTGTAGAGGGCGCCGCCCTGCCCCGGCTCGATCGTGAGCGAGCGGCGGAAGCAGACGAGCGCTTCGTCCAGCCGGCCGAGTTCGACCAGCAGGTTGCCGAGATTCATGTGGGCGGCGGCGAAGTCCGGCTGCAGGGAAAGCGCGTTGCGTTGGCTGTCCACGGCAAGAGCAAGGGCACCGGCATCGGACGCCCCGCCCTGGCGCAACGCGATGCCCAGGTCGTGGTAGAGGTTGGAGCGCTGGGGCACAAGGCGCAGGGCGCGGCGGAAGGACGCAGCCGACACCGCCCAGTCGCGCGGACCGCCGCGCCCGCACAGCAGGGTGGCAAGGCCGTGATGCGCCGGTTCCAGTGCCGGGTCGATCGTCAGAGCCCGGCGCTGAGCCGCAGCCGCCTCGTCGATCCGGCCCAGTTCGGACAGGGTGGAGGCGAGATTGCAGCAGGCGTCGGCCATCTCCGGCGCGATCTCCAGCGCGCTGCGGATCAGGTCCAGCGCCTTGTCCCGGCGTCCCTCCCGGCGCTCGATCAGCCCCAGCAGATGCAAGGCCATGGCGTTGCGCGGATCGACCTCCAGTATCCGCAGATACAGAGCGCGCGCTTCGCCCAGACGGCCAGAGCGCTGGAATTCAACAGCGATCTGCAATGCTTCGGCGACGGTTGCCATTGTGATCCATGCGGTGAGGCCAGGGCGATGCGGCCGGGAAGCCGTTTCAACCCGGCCGCTCCACCAGGGAATATCCCCACCCTGGGAACATCCCCATGGAACCGCCCCGGGAAAGGCCCAGCCTGTTCGGGGCGCACCCTATCGTCCCGGATTGGATGCATCAACAGCGTTCGCATCGCTCCCCGCACATCTTGGATCGGTCTTGATATTGTCCCCGGAACCCTCAAAAGGCGAAAAACCAAGGGCCTTGCCTTCGTTGGATGACTTGACGATAGTGCCCGATCATCAACCCCGTACAGATCAAGGGTCGGTCCTTTGCGCAAAGTTGCCCTCATCACCGGCGCCACCGGCCAGGATGGCGCGTATCTTGCCGAGCTTCTGCTGGGGAAGGGCTATATCGTCCACGGCGTCAAGCGCCGGTCCTCGTCCTTCAACACGGGGCGGGTGGAGCATCTCTACCGCGACCCGCATGAGGAGGATGTCCGCTTCTTCATGCATTACGGCGACCTGACGGACAGCACCAACCTGATCCGTCTGGTTCAGCAGATCCAGCCGACCGAGATCTACAATCTGGCAGCCCAGAGCCACGTCCATGTGAGCTTCGAGACGCCGGAATACACCGCCAATGCCGACGGCATCGGCACGCTGCGCCTGCTGGAAGCGATCCGCATCCTGGGCCTGGAGAAGACCGCACGCTTCTATCAGGCCTCCACCTCGGAGCTGTACGGCAAGGTGCAGGAGACGCCGCAGCGCGAGACCACGCCCTTCTACCCGCGCAGCCCCTATGCCGCCGCCAAGCTGTACGCCTACTGGATCACGGTGAACTACCGCGAAGCCTACGGCATGCACGCCAGCAACGGCATCCTGTTCAACCACGAGGGCCCGACCCGCGGCGAGACCTTCGTCACCCGCAAGATCACCCGCGCGGTCGCCGCCATCGAGCATGGCCGGCAGGACTGCCTGTATCTCGGCAACCTGGACGCCAAGCGCGACTGGGGCCATGCGCGCGACTATGTCGAGGGCATGTGGCGCATCCTGCAGCAGGATGAGGCCGACGATTACGTCCTGGCCACCGGCGAGACCCACAGCGTGCGCGAGTTCGTCGAGCTGGCCTTCGGCCACATCGGCCGCGGCATCGAATGGCGCGGCGAGGGCGTGGACGAGGAAGGCATCTGCCAGAAGACCGGCAAGGTCGTGGTCCGCATCGATCCGCGCTATTTCCGTCCGACCGAGGTCGACCTGCTGCTGGGCGATCCCAGCAAGGCGCGCGAGAAGCTGGGCTGGACCCACACCACCGCCTTCCGCGATCTGGTGCGGGACATGGTCGAATCGGACATGCGGCTGGCGGCCGACGGCGACGATCACCGCTGATCCCGCTTCCGCGACCGATAGGGCGCTGTTCATGACCATCGGAACGACGACCCGAAGCGAACCGAAGACCGCACTGATCTTCGGCGTTTCGGGCCAGGACGGCGCCTATCTCGCCCAGCTTCTGCTGGACAAGGGCTATACGGTCCACGGCACCTCGCGCGACCGGGAGATGTCGGGCTTCGCCAACCTGCGGCGGCTCGCCATCTTCGGTCGGGTCGTCCTGCATTCGGCCGTGCTGACCGACTTCCGCAGCGTGGTCGAGGTGATCGCCCGGGTCCGGCCGGCGGAGATCTACAATCTCGCCAGCCAGGCCTCGGTCGGGCTGTCCTTCGAACAGCCGGTCGAGACGCTGAACAGCACCATCAACAGCACCATCAACATCCTGGAGGCGATCCGCTTCCTGAATCTGGACGCACGCTTCTACAATGCGTCGTCCAGCGAATGCTTCGGCAACACCGGCGCCCCGGCCGACGAGGCGACCCCCTTCCATCCCCGCAGCCCCTATGGCGTGGGCAAGGCGGCGGCCTATTGGGCGGTCGCCAACTACCGCGAGGCCTATGGGCTGTTCGCCTGCTCCGGCATCCTGTTCAACCATGAATCGCCGTTGCGCCCGGTCCGCTACGTCACCCAGAAGATCATCCGCGGCGCCGCCGACATTGCAGAGGGCAAGACCGACAGCCTGGAGCTGGGGACGCTGTCGATCGCCCGCGACTGGGGATGGGCGCCGGAATATGTCGACGCCATGGCCCGTATGCTGGCCCACAGCCAGCCTGAGGATTTCGTGATCGCCACCGGCGAGGCGCACCGGCTGGAAGACTTCGTCGAACAGGCCTTCTCCTATTTCGGACTGGACTGGCGCCGGCATGTCCACGGCAACGCCGCCCTGCTGCGCCCGTCCGACATCACGTTGAGCGTCGGCAACCCTGCCAAGGCGGAGCGGCTGCTGGGCTGGCGTGCCGAACGCCGGATGGCCGAGGTGGTCGCCGGGTTGGCCGACGCCGAGATGGCGCGCCGCGCCGCCGAATGAGCTTTTTCCCGAATTCCGTCCTTCCCGGAGAGCGCAGCCCATGTCGGCCAAAAGCAGGCTGGTCATCAATGTCGAGGTCGACGACCGCACCGTCCTGTTTCCCGACGGCAAGTTCCTGTCCCACATCGCCCTGACCGAAGAAGGCGCATCTGAAGACGGCGCCGTCCGGCTGGAGGGCGTCTTCCTGTTCAACGAGAGCAGGCTGGGGCCGGAGATCGCGACCTTGCCGGTGGAGGACGCGCGCGAACTGGCGCGGTCGATCCTGGATGCGGTGTTCCAAGGGCGGACCCAGCATGTCCTGTCGGAGACCGCGAAGGTCGCCGTGGTCTTCAATCCGAACGGCTTCGTCCTGCGCTTCGGCGAGGGCGACGCCCTGCGCGAACTGTTCATCGGCTCGCCCGCCATCATCCGCCTGGCCCAAGGCATCCTGCGCATGGCCGACCGTCTGTCGGCACTCCCTGCCCACTGATCCCGCTCCCCCTCTTCTCCCCGCGACGGCGCAAGGGCCTGTAAAGCAGAAAGGCGGCAACCGGTATCCCCGGTCGCCGCCTTTTCTTTTGCGCAACAGGTCCGGCAAGGCCGGGCCAAGCGAACCGCCTTCCAAGCCACCGCAAAAGAAAAGGGCGCCCTTTCGGGCGCCCTTCCCTTTACCGCGATGCTTTGTCGCCGGATCAACCGAGGTTGATGTCGGAGAGCGAGAGCACCGTGCCGTTGTAGACGCCGAGCAGGCGCACCTCGGTGGCGGCCACCTGGCCGTCGCCGTTGGTGTCGACCACCTGGTACAGGCCCGAGTTCGTGCCGTTGTTGGCCAGAACCAGCGTGCTCGCACCAGCCGACGAGTTCGTCAGCGTACCCAGAGCCGTACGGAAGTTGGCGAGGTTGGCATCCGTCAGGCTGCCGCTGACCGCCGAGGACAGGCTGACCAGTTCGTTGGTCATGCTCACCCCGTTGGTCGCCGCGGTCGCCGTGGTCAGCGAAGCGTCGCCATTCCGGTCCGCCGTGGTCCGGGCCACATCCGTCAGCTGCACCTTGTCGGTGCCGCTCTGGAAGTTCGACACCGAGATGAAGCCGGTGTTCGCACCCAGCGCCGCGATGTCGCTGAAGGACGAGTACACCACCGTATCGGTGCCGCTGCCCGACGCCAGGCTGATGCTGTCGCCAGTACCACCCTGGAAGCGGATCGACCCGCTGGTCACCGTGATCGCATCGGTGCCGAGGCCGCCGACCAGCGTCTCGATGCCCGAGACCGACATGGTCACGCCGGTGTTGCCGGTGGTGATCACGTCGTTGCCCGTGCCGCCGACCAGCGTCTCGATGCCGCGCAGCAGAACCGTCGAGCCGCCGTCGCCGAGGCTGACCACATCCGTGGCCGCACCGCCGACGATGATCTCGATCCCGCTCTCCGCACGCATGGTCACGCCGGTGTCACCCAGCAGGACCAGGTCGCTGCCCGCACCACCGATCATGGTGTCGATGCCGCGGGTGATGACGGTGTTGCCCGACGCACCCAGGGTCACGACGTCCGAACCGGCGCCGCCGACCAGGAACTCCACGCCCGAGGCCAGCATCGTCACGCCGGCCGAGCCGGTGAAGACGATGTCGGTGCTCGCACCGCCGGTCAGGGTGTCGATGCCCGACACGGTGATGGTGTTCGGCGTGTCGCCCAGCGTGATCACATCGGTGCCGGCCGCGCCGATCAGGGTCTCGACCGCGCGGGTCAGCAGCGTGCTGCCCGACGTGGAGAGGCTGACGACGTCGGTGGCCGCACCACCGATCAGCAGTTCGATGCCCGTGCCCAGCGCCATGGTGACGCCGGTGTCGCCCAGGAACACCCAGTCGGTGCCCGCACCGCCCGACAGCGTATCGATGCCGCGGGTGATGACGGTGTTGCCCGAGGAGCCCAGGGTGACCACGTCGGTGCCCGTGCCGCCGACCAGGAACTCGATGCCCGAAGCGGTCATCGTCACGCCGGCCGAGCCGGTGAAGACGATGTCGGTGCTCGCACCGCCGGTCAGGGTGTCGATGCCGGTGACGGTGACCGTGTTCACCGTGTCGCCGAGCGTGATCACGTCGGTGCCGGTCGAACCGATCAGGGTCTCGATCGCACGGGTCAGCAGGGTGGCGCCCGAAGTGCTGATGCTCAGCACGTCGGTGGCCGTGCCGCCGACCAGAACCTCGATGCCGGTGCCCAGCGTCATCGTGTTGCCGGTGTCACCCAGGAACACGACGTCGGTGCCCACATCGCCGATCAGCGTCTCGATGCCGCGGATCGTGGTGGTGTTGCCGGCCGAACCCAGGGTCAGGACGTCGGTGCCGGTGTTGCCGATCACGAAGTCCGCGCCCGAGACGGTCAGGGTCGCACCCGCCGAACCGGTGAAGATCACCTCAAGGCCCGTGCCGCCGATCAGCGTCTCGATGCCGAGAGCCAGCAGCGTGCCGCCGACAGTGCCGATGGTGACGATGTCGGTGCCCGTGCCGCCGACCAGCGTCTCGATGCCCGACACCACCAGCGTGTTGCCGGCCGTGCCGAGAGTGACGATGTCCGAAGCCGAACCGCCGGTCAGCGTCTCGATCCCGCTGACGAGCAGCGAGTTCGCGGTGTTGCCCAGCGTGACGACGTCGGTGCCGCCCTGACCCGTCAGCGTCTCGATGCCGCGCAGCAGCACCGTGTTGCCGGCCGTGCCCAGCGTGACCACGTCGGTGCCGGTGCCGCCGATCAGGATGTCGATCGCCGAAACCAGGGCCGTCGTGCCGCCCGAACCCAGGAACACCAGTTCCGAACCCGAACCGCCGGTGATCGTCTCCAGAGCATTGGCCAGGAAGGTCGAGCCGACCGTGCCGATGGTGATGACGTCCGTACCAGCACCGCCCGTCACCGTCTCCAGCGCCGAAACCAGCATGGTCGTGCCGGTCGTGCCGATGGTGATGACGTCCGTGCCAGCGCCGCCCGCCAGCGTCTCCAGCGCCGAAACCAGCATGGTCGTGCCGGTGTCGCCGATGGTGATGATGTCGGTGCCGCCCTGACCCGTCAGCGTCTCAAGGCCGCGCAGGATCACCGTGTTACCGGCCGTGCCCAGCGTGACGATGTCGGTGGTGGTGCCGCCGACCAGGATCTCGAGACCCGAGGCCAGGACGGTGTTGCCCGAGGAGCCCAGGAACACGAGGTCGGAACCCGTGCCGCCGGCGATCGTCTCGATGGAGTTGGCGAGCAGGGTGCTGCCAGCCGTCCCCAGCGTGATGACGTCGGTGCCCGTGCCGCCGGTGACCGTCTCCAGAGCCGAGACCAGCATGGTGGCGCCGGCCGTGCCCAGGGTGACGACGTCGGTCGAAGCACCACCCGTCAGGGTGTCGATCAGGGTGGCGAACAGCGTGTTGCCGGTCGAACCCAGGGTGATCACGTCGGTGCCCGCGCCGCCGGTCAGCGTCTCGATCGCCGACAGCACCATGGTGGTGCCGGTGGTGCCGAGGTTGACGACGTCGGAGCCCGTGCCGCCAACCAGCGTGTCGATCAGCGAGATCGCCAGCGTGTTGCCGGTGTTGCCCAGCGTGATGACTTCGGTGCCGACGTTACCGGTCAGCGTCTCGATGCCGCGCAGCAGCACCGTGTTGCCGGCCGTGCCCAGCGTGACCACGTCGGTGCCCGCACCGCCGATCAGGATGTCGACAGCCGACACCGTGACCGTGTTGCCGGAAGCACCCAGGAACACCAGTTCCGAACCCGTGCCGCCGGTGATCGTCTCCAGCGCATTGGCCAGGAAGGTCGCGCCGACCGAGCCGATGGTGATGACGTCCGTGCCGCCCTGGCCGGTGATCGTCTCGAGAGCCGAGACCAGCAGGGTGTTGCCGGTGGTGCCCAGAGTGATGGCGTCGGTGCCCGCACCGCCCGTCAGCGTCTCCAGACCCGAAGCCAGCATGGTGGTGCCGGTGTCGCCGATGGTGACGACGTCGGTGCCGCCCTGGCCCGTCAGCGTCTCGATGCCGCGGACGAGGATGGTGTTACCGGCCGTGCCCAGCGTGACGACTTCGGTGCCAGCACCGCCGACCAGCAGTTCCAGACCCGAGACCAGCAGGGTGTTGCCGGCCGCGCCGAGGAGGACCCAATCGGTGCCCGTGCCGCCGGCGATCGTCTCCAGCGCCGAAGCGGTGAGCGTGCTGCCCGCCGTGCCCAGCGTGATGACGTCGGTGCCCGTGCCGCCGGTGACCGTCTCCAGAGCCGAGACCAGCAGGGTGTTGCCCGCCGTACCCAGAGCGACGACGTCGGTGCCCGCACCGCCGGCGATCGTCTCGAGCAGGTTGACGAACAGGGTGTTGCCGACCGAACCCAGGGTGACGACGTCGGTGCCGCCCTGGCCCGACAGGGTTTCCAGACCCGAGACGAACAGGGTGCCGCCGGCGGTGCCGATCGTGATGACGTCGGTGGCAGCGCCGCCGATGACCGTCTCGAACAGCGAAACCGACGCGGTGTTGCCCGTGTCGCCCAGCGTCAGAACGTCGGTGCCGCCCTGGCCGATCAGCGTCTCGATGCCGCGGAGCAGCAGCGTGTTGCCGGCCGAGCCGAAGGTGACGACGTCGGTGCCCGTGCCGCCGATCAGGATGTCGATGCCCGACACCGAGACCGTCGAACCGGCCGTGCCGAGGAACACCAGTTCGGAGCCCGTGCCGCCCGTGATCGTCTCGAGCAGGTTGGCGAGCAGCGTGCCGCCGGCCGAGCCGATGGTGACGACGTCGGTGCCGCCCTGGCCCGACAGGGTTTCCAGACCCGAGACCAGCAGGGTGTTGCCGGCGGTGCCCAGCGAGATCACGTCGGTGGCAGCGCCGCCGATCAGGGTCTCGAGGCCCGAAGCCAGCATGGTGGTGCCGGTGTCGCCGATGGTGACGACGTCGGTGCCGCCCTGGCCCGTCAGCGTCTCGAGGCCGCGCACGATGACGGTGTTGCCCGCCGTGCCCAGCGTGATCGCGTCGGTGCCCGCACCGCCGATCAGGAACTCAAGAGCCGAAGCCAGCAGGGTGTTGCCGGCCGAACCCAGGAAGACCAGGTCCGAACCCGTGCCGCCCGTCAGCGTCTCCAGACCCGAAGCCAGCAGCGTGCCGCCGACCGAGCCCAGCGTGACGACGTCGGTGCCCGTGCCGCCCGTCAGGGTTTCGAGCAGCGACACCAGGATGGTGTTGCCGACCGTGCCCAGCGTGACGACGTCGGTGCCGACCTGACCGGTCAGCGTCTCGAGACCGGCCACCAGGATGGTGTTGCCGAGGACCGAGCCGATGGTGACGACGTCGGTGCCGCCCTGGCCCGTCAGGGTCTCCAGACCCGAGACGAACAGGGTGCTGCCGGCGGTGCCGATGGCGATGACGTCGGTGCCCGTGCCGCCGATGACCGTCTCGAACAGCGAGACCGACGCGGTGTTGCCCGTGTCGCCCAGCGTCAGCACGTCGGTGCCGGCGGCGCCGATCAGCGTCTCGATGCCGCGGAGCAGCAGCGTGTTGCCGGCGGTGCCGAAGGTGACGACGTCGGTGCCCGTGCCGCCGATCAGGATGTCGATGCCCGACACCGAGAGCGTCGAACCGGCCGTGCCGAGGAACACCAGCTCGGAGCCCGTGCCGCCCGTGATCGTCTCGAGCAGGTTGGCGAGCAGCGTACCGCCGGCCGAGCCGATGGTGACGACGTCGGTGCCGCCCTGGCCCGACAGGGTTTCCAGACCCGAGACCAGCAGGGTGTTGCCGGCGGTGCCCAGCGAGATCACGTCGGTGGCAGCGCCGCCGATCAGGGTCTCGAGAGCAGAGACCTGCATGGTGGTGCCGGTGTCGCCGATGGTGACGACGTCGGTGCCGCCCTGGCCGGTCAGCGTCTCCAGACCGCGCACGGTGACGGTGTTGCCCGCCGTGCCCAGCGTGACGATGTCGGTGCCCGTGCCGCCGATCAGGAACTCGAGGCCCGACACCAGAGCGGTGCTGCCGGCCGTGCCGAGGAAGACCAGATCGGAGCCCGTGCCGCCGGCGATCGTCTCGAGCAGGTTGGCGAGCAGGGTGTTGCCAGCCGAACCCAGCGTGACGACGTCGGTGCCAGCACCGCCGGTCAGCGTCTCGAGAGCCGAGACGAACAGGGTGTTGCCCGAGGTGCCGATGTTGAGGACATCGGTGCCGGCGCCGCCGGCGATCGTCTCGAGAGCGGTGGCGACCAGGGTGTTGCCGGCCGAACCCAGCGTGATGACGTCGGTGCCGCCCTGGCCCGTCAGGGTCTCAAGACCCGAAACCAGCAGGGTGTTGCCCGAGGTGCCGATGGTGACGACGTCGGAGCCGGTGCCGCCCGCCAGAGTCTCGAGAGCCGAGACCAGCAGGGTGTTGCCGGTGTCGCCCAGCGTGATGGCATCGGTGCCGGCAGCGCCCGTCAGGGTCTCCAGGCCACGCAGCAGGACCGTGTTGCCGACGGTGCCCAGCGTGACGACGTCGGTGCCCGTGCCGCCGATCAGGACGTCGATGGCCGAAACGGTCAGCGTGTTGCCGGCCGTGCCGAGGAACACCAGTTCGGAGCCGGCGGCGCCGGTGATGGTCTCGACCAGGCTGGCGAGGATCGTCGCGCCGGCAGCGGCCAGCGTGATGACGTCGGTGCCGCCCTGGCCCGTCAGCGTCTCGACCGCCGAGACCAGCAGGGTGCTGCCGGTGGTGGAGATGGTGACGATGTCGTTGGCGGTGCCGCCGACCAGCGTCTCGATGCCGCCGACGGTCAGCGTGTTGACGGTGTCGCCCAGCGTGATGACGTCGGTGCCGCCCTGGCCCGTGATCGTCTCGACCGCACGCACCAGCAGGGTGCCGCCGACGGTGCCCAGCGTGACGACGTCGGTGCCGGTGCCGCCGATCAGCGTCTCGACCGACGAAACCGTGGTCGTGTTGCCGGCCGTGCCGAGGAACACCAGATCCGAACCGGCGCCGCCGGTCAGGGTCTCGAGCAGCGAAGCCGTGATGGTGTTGCCGCTGGAGGCCAGCGTGATGACGTCGGTGCCCGCAGCGCCGGTCAGCGTCTCGACCGCCGAGACCAGCAGGGTGCTGCCGGTGGTGGCGATGGTGACGACGTCGCCGGCGGTGCCGCCGGTCAGCGTCTCGATGCCGCCGACGGTCAGCGTGTTGGCGGTGTTGCCCAGCGTGATGACGTCGGTGCCCGCAGCGCCGGTCAGCGTCTCGACCGCGCGCACCAGCAGGGTGCTGCCGATGGTGCCGGTCAGGACGACGTCGGTGCCGTCACCGCCGACCAGGGTCTCGATCGCCGAAACGGTGGTGGTGTTGCCAGCCGTGCCGAAGAGCAGAACCAGGTCCGAACCGGCATTGCCGGTGATCGTCTCGAGCAGCGAGGCCGTGACGGTGTTGCCGCCCGTACCCAGCGTGATGACGTCGGTGCCGCCCTGGCCCGTCAGCGTCTCGACGGCGTTGACCAGCAGGGTGCTGCCGGTGGTGCCGATGGTGACGATGTCGGTGCCCGCGCCGGCGGTCAGCGTCTCGAGCCCGGCCACCAGGACGGTGTTGCCGGCCGAGCCGATGGTGACGACGTCGGTGCCGGCGCCGCCGGTCAGCGTCTCGACCGCGGTGATCAGCAGGGTGGTGCCGGTCGTGCCGAACGAAACCACGTCGGACAGCGTGCTGCCGGTCAGCGTCTCGATCAGCGAGACCTGCAGGGTGGCGCCCGTGGTGGCCAGCGTGATGACGTCGGTGCCGGCGCCGCCGGTCAGCGTCTCGAGCGCCGAAACCAGCATGGTGTTGCCGTTGCCGACGAGCGTGATGACGTCGGTGCCGCCCTGGCCGATCAGCGTCTCAAGCGCCGTGACCAGCATGGTGTTGCCGGCGGTGCCCAGCGTGACGATGTCGGTGCCGATGCCGCCAGCCAGCGACTCCAGCCCGGAAACCAGGACGGTGTTGCCGGACGTGCCGAGGAAGACGACGTCGGTGCCGTTCTGGCCCGTCAGCGTCTCGACAGCCGAAACCAGCAGGGTATTGCCCGCGGTGCCCAGCGTGACGATGTCGGAGCCCGCGGCGCCGGCCAGCGTCTCGAGGGCCGACACCAGGATGGTGCTGCCGCCGGAGGCCAGCGTGACGATGTCGGTGCCCGCGTCGCCGGTCAGCGTCTCGATGGCCGAGATCAGCAGCGTGTTGCCGACAGTGCCCAGCGTGACGATATCCGTGCCCGCGCCGCCGGTGATCGTCTCAAGCAAAGACACCAGCATCGTGGAGCCGGACGTGCCGACCGAAATCACATCCGTCGAGCTGCTGCCCACCAGGGTTTCCAGCAGCGAAACCTGCAGGGTGGAACCGGCCGTCAGCGTGATGAGTTCGGTGCCCGCAGTACCAATCAGAGTTTCCAGCGCCGAGATCGACACCGTGTTACCGGCGGTCCCGAGCGTGATGACGTCCGTACCAGAGCTGCCGATGATTGTAGAGAACTGTCCTAGTGTTAGGGTTGAACCCGTCGTTACGTTAAAGGTTCCAGCCATACTAATCCCCTTCAGGTTTGGTTCGCCGGCGGATGAACCATCTTTAAGGCGCGCGTCACGCTCGGCTGATGGCAGGCAGAGTCAGTCCTAGCGCGAGCTAACACACCGTGCCCTTGTTATCCGAAGGAATGGACCCAAAGCAACGCGTTTCTACCGAAGTGGGTAGGGCGAAACGCCTGACCGGACGGGCAGTCCCATAAGGGCCATATCCCACTCCTACGCTCCCCCCAACAAGTGTCTGGAAAATCTGTCGAAATACCCGGTATGGCCAATCCGCAACAGGCTTGGTTGAAGTTGGTGGTACCCACAGTCCAACAATCCGTCGCCGTGGCCGCCCCGATGCAGGGCTCATTTCCACTCGACTCGCATCTGCGACGGCGAGCATTTACGCAGCCTTTCCGGTCACCGTCACTTCGGCGGCAACGGCTTGGCTTAAGCCTATGCAGTCATCATCGTTACAATTTCATAATATGGACAGTATTGCCGGCGACGCCCCGGCGTGGATGCCTGACGTGGACGCATGTGCGACCAGGATCACGCTTGGAGAATTCGGGAACACCCGCTATTCCGTTCCGGCGGCCGGATCGGCAGGCTGCCGAACCGATGCCGCAGGACCGACAGAGGCGACCGAGCAAACATGGCGACCATCCAGGAGGCACTCGCCGCGGCGGTGCGGCACCACCAGAGCGGCCAGGTCGCCGTTGCGGCCCGCATCTACCGCCGCATCATCGAGATCGCACCCGACCAGACCGACGCCCTGCATCTGATGGGGCTGGCCGTCCGGCGCACCGGCCAGGGCGGCGCAGCACTGCGCCTGCTGGCCCGCGCGTTGCGCCTCGATCCAGCCATGGCGGAGCCGCGCCTCAATCTCGGCAACATGCTGCGCGACTTCGGGGCCGGACAGGCGGCGGCGGCGGCCTACCGCAGCGCCATCGCCCTGCGGCCGGGCCTGACCGCCGCCTATGAAAGCCTGGGGGGACTGCACCGCGGACAGGGCCGCTCCGCAGAAGCCGAACGGGCCTATCGCCGCGCGATCCGCGTCGACCCGATGGCGACGGAAGGCCACAACGGGCTGGCCAACGTCCTGCAGGAACGCGATGCGCTGGACCAGGCCGTCACGGCTTATCGCCGCGGGCTGGCCATCGATCCCGCACATGCGGCCGCCTGCAACAATATGGGAATAGCGCTCCGCGGGCTGGCCCGCACGGACGAGGCGATGGCCTGCCACCGCCACGCCGTGACGCTGGATCCGTATTTCGCCGCCGGCCACACCAGCCTCGGCCTCGGCCTGCAGGAGCAGGGGCGTCTGGAGGAGGCGGCGCGCGCCCATGCCCGCGCGGTCGCTGTCGATCCGGGCTTCGCCGGCGGCTATGCCAACCACGGCAACGCCCGGCTGAACCAGAACCGGCTGGTTGAGGCGATCGCCGGCTTCCGCCGCGCCGTCACAATCGACCCGGCCGGCCCGGACGCCCGCCGCAACCTCGGCATGGCCCTGCTGGTCGCCGGCCGATTCGAGGAGGGCTGGCGCGAATATGAATGGCGGCTGCGCTGCAAGGATGCCCCCACCCTTGCCGCCATGCCCAAGCCGCGCTGGACGGGCGAGCCGCTGGAGGGCCGCCGTATCCTGCTGCATGGCGAACAGGGGCTGGGCGATGCCCTGCAGTTCTGCCGCTACGTGCCCCTGGTGGCGGCACGCGGCGGACGGGTGATCCTGGGCCTGCCGGCCCCGCTGGAGCGGGTGATGGCCGGGCTCCCCGGCGTGGAGCGCTTCGTCAGCGGCCAGTTCCCCACCGATGCCTTCGACCTGCATCTGCCGATGCTGAGCCTGGGCGAGGTGTTCGGCACCCAGATGGACACCATCCCGCACCGCGTGCCCTACCTGACGGCCGAGCCCGATCTGGTGGCGCGCTGGGGCGAGCGGCTGAAGGGGCTGGCAAAGGACGGGGGCCGCCTGAAGGTCGGCATCGTCTGGGCCGGATCGCCCACCCACGGCAACGACAGGAACCGCTCCATCGGGCTCGCTCCCTTCGCCCGGCTCGCCGCCATCCCCGGCGTCAGCCTCGTCTCCATCCAGAAGGGACCGACCGAGGGACAGGCGGCGAACCCGCCCGGCGGATTCCCCCTGCTGAACCTGTCGCCCGACATCCGGGACTTCGCAGACACCGCCGCCATCATGGCCGGCCTCGACCTGGTGGTCTGCGTCGACACCTCCGTCGCCCATCTCGCGGGTGCGCTGGGCGTCCCGGTCTGGGTGCTGGTCCCCTTCGCGCCGGACTGGCGCTGGATGCTCGACCGCGAGGACAGCCCCTGGTATCCGACCATGCGCCTGTTCCGCCAGGACCGCCCCGGTTCCTGGGACGATGCCATGGACCGCCTGGAACACGCGCTCCGCGAGCGCGCCACACACGTCAACCACACCCGAACCGGAGCTTCCGACATGCCGATCCTGGCGCCCGTATCCTGGGGCGAACTGCTGGACAAGATCACCATCCTCGACATCAAGGCCGAGCGCATCGCAGACGCCGACAAGCTGGCCAACGTCCGGCGCGAACGCGAAGCGCTGGAAGCCGTCGCGGCACAGGCCGACACCGCCCGGCCGGAGGTCGCGGCGGTGATCGACGATCTGCGTGCGGTCAACACCACCCTGTGGGAGATCGAGGATGAAATCCGCGACTGCGAGCGCGCCAAGGATTTCGGCCCGCGCTTCGTCGAGCTGGCCCGGCGGGTCTACCGCACCAACGACCAGCGCGCGGCGCTGAAGCGCGACCTGAACCGGCTGCTCGGCTCCGAACTGGTCGAGGAAAAATCCTACCAGGCATATTGAGACCCGACAGCCCTCCCTCTCCAATCCAAGGGTCCTGCTCCATGACCACCGACAGCGCAACCGGGACCACCGACCTTCCGACCGCCCAGAACGGCCCGGAGCAGCAGAGCCTGGACCGTCAGGCCTTGGAACAGCGCCTGTCGCGGATCCTGGAGCTGTGCCGGACCGGCCGGCCGGAGGAGGCGGAGGGCCCCTACCGCGAACTGTGCGCCAACCCGCCGCGGGATGCCGCCGGGCTGCTGTCGCTGGCCGAGGCGGCCCGCATCCTGGGCCGGCCGGCCGATGGCGTGGCCTGGGCGGAAGCGGCGGTCCGGTCGCAGCCGGACCGGGCGGAGGGCTGGAGCGTGCTGGCCCTGGCATTCATCGCCGCCGGCCGCACCGACGACGGCTATGCCGCGGCTGCCGAGGCGTTGCGGCGGACCGGGAACGGGAACGGGACCGGGGCGTTGGGCGAGACGGGGGCGGCCCAGGCTGCAGTCCAGGCCCACCGCGCGCAGGCGCTCGCCCGGCTGCGCCGCGGCCAGCTGGCCGAAGCGGCGGCGGCCTGCGACATGGCCCTGCGCCTTGCCGACGGCACGGCACAGCCGGCGCAATCGCTGCGTCAGGCGCAGGCCGAGACGCTGGGCACCCTGGCGCTGGTCCGCATGCTGGAGGGCCGGACCGAGGAGGCCGAGACGCTGTTCCGCCGGGCGCTGTCCCACCGGCCGGTCCTGCCGGAGATCCTGGGCAACCACGCCTCGCTGCTGGCCCGGCTGGGCCGGGACGAGGAGGCGCTGGAGCAGGCCGAACAGGCGGTGGCGCTGCGTCCGCGCCTGACCGGAACCCTGTACCTGATCGGCACCCTGCACCACCGCGCCGGCCAGCCGGAATCGGCCATCGCCGCCTTCCACCGGGTGCTTGCGGTCGATCCCGGCCATCTCGACACGCGGCTGCGGCTGGCCGACAGCCTGCGCGTCGCCGGCCATTGGGAGGAGGCCGCCACCGTCTGCCGCGACGGGCTGGCCCGCATCGCCAACCCGGACGATCCCAACCGGACGCCGCTGCTGGCCAATCTGGGCGCCGCCCTGCAATCCGGCGGCGACGCCGCCGGCGCGCTGGAGGCCTACCGCGAGGCCCTGCGCCTGTCCCCCGACCTGCCGGAGGTCCACAACAACCTCGCCCGCCTGCACCAGGAAACCGGCAACCCCGACGCCGCCATCGAGGAACTGCGCCGCGCCACCGCCGGCCGGCCGGCCAACCAGCCGCTTCCCCTGCCGCTGCGCCGCACCCTGCTGTCGCTGCTGATCGCCGCCGGCCGCACCGCCGAGGCGGAGGCGGAGGCCTTCGGCATCGCCCGCACCGCACCGGAGGACGCGGAGCTGTGCTTCGGCATCGCCGCATTGTTCCTGCAAGGCGGCTGGCGCGATCAGGCCCTGCCCTATGCGCGCAAGGCGATCCGCCTCGCCCCCGGCGCGCCGCGCAACTGGATCGCCTTCGCCGAGGCGCTGCGCGACGCCGCCCCGCCCGAACCCGCCGACGGAGTGGATGAGGGGCTGCGCGCCGACCTGCTGGCGGCTCTCGGCCGGCCGGAGGTGGAGGGTGCCGGGCTGGGGCGCGCCATCGCCGGCGTGCTGATGGCCTCGCCCGTCATCCGGACCCTCGCCGCCCTGCCGGAGAATGAAGGCCCGGCCCTGGACGACGCCAGCCGCAACCTGCTGGCCGACGGTTCGCTCGCCGGGCTGGCGGAGGACGCGCTGCTGCTGGCCCATCTGCGCGCGGCACCGGTCTGCGATCCGGTGCTGGAGCGGGCGATGACCCGGCTGCGCCGGGTCCTGCTGCTGGCGCTGACCGGCCCCGGCCTGCCCGACCGGCCGGCCTGGCGCACCCTGTGCGCGGCCATCGCCGAGCAGTGCTTCCTCAACGAGTATGTCTTCGCCGAGACCGACGGCGAGTTCCAGGTGCTGGCGGTGCTGGTCCGCACGGCGGAGGCGACGCTGGGGAGCGGCGAGCAGCCGCCGGCGGTGCTGGTCGCCCTGCTCGGCGCCTACCGGCCGCTCTACCGCTGGGAACGGGCGGCCGCCCTGCAGTCCCTGTCCTGGCCCGACGAGATCGCCCGGCTGCTGAACCGGCAGGTCGCCGAACCGCTGGCCGAGGCGGCGATCCAGGCGGAGCTGCCGGCGCTGACCCCGATCAGCCACCCGGTATCGGTCGGCGTGCGCGCCCAGTACGAGGAGAACCCCTATCCGCGCTGGATGAGCACCGGCCTGCTGCCGGAGCCGGTGACGCTGCCCCGCTTCCTGCATGCCCTGTTCCCCCATGCCGCCCTGCCCGCTTCCCCCGCCTGGGACACGCCGGGCTGGGAGGCGCCGGAGGTGCTGGTCGCCGGCTGCGGCACCGGGCGCGAGGCGGTGTGGGCCGCCTCCACCCTGAAGAACGCCAAGGTGCTGGCGGTCGACCTCAGCCGCCGCAGCCTTGCCTACGCCACGCGGCAGAGCCGGCGGCTGGGGCTGAAGAACATCGAGTTCGCCCAGGCCGATCTGCTGGAGCTGGGGACGCTGGGCCGCCGCTTCGACGTGATCCACAGCGTCGGCGTGCTGCACCACATGGAAGACCCGATGGCGGGCCTGCGCGTGCTGCGCGGGCTGCTGCGGCCGCATGGCGTGATGGAGGTGGGCTTCTACAGCGCCGCCGCCCGCCGGCCGATCCTGGCCGCCCGCGCCTTCATCGCCGAGCGCGGCCATCCGCCGACGCTGGACGGCATCCGCCATGTCCGCCGCGACATCCAGGATCTGCCGGCCGATCATCCGGCACGCGCCGTCGTCCATTCCCCGGACTTCTACGGCACCAGCGCCTGCCGCGACCTTTTGATGCATGTCCACGAGCTGCATGTCACCCTGCCCTGGCTGGCCGGCGCGCTCGAGACGCTGGGCCTGGAGTTCCTGGGCTTCCGGCTGGCCGATCCCGCCGTGGCGGCGCTCTACCGCAAGCGCTTCCCCGAGGATCCGACGATGACCTCGCTGGCCCGCTGGGACCGGCTGGAGGCGGAGCATCCGATGATCTTCGGCGGGCTGTACCAGGCCTGGGTGCGGGCGCGGGAATAAGGGCGGGACGGGAGCGGGCGGGGGCCGGTTGACCCTGCCGGTTTCGGGGTGATATCGCTTCGCCGCCGGAAGAAGAGGCAGCCCAGGCAAGGCGAAAATGGACGCGGCAGAGAAAGACGTCATGGAACAGCTTGTAAAAGACAGGGTCTCGATCTGCATCCCGACCCGCAACCGCCCGGCCCTGCTGCGCGAGCTGCTGGACACGGTCTTCGCCCAGACCTACGGCAATTACGAAGTCATCATCACCGACAATTCGGACAATGACGAGACGCGCGATCTCGTCGCCGGCCGCTATGCCGATCCGCGCGTCCGGTATTACAAGAACGAGACCAACCTGGGGATGGACGGCAACGCGCGCCGCGCCTTCAGCTTCATCACCGGCGAGTTCTTCACCTTCACCGCCGACGACGATTTCTGGGACGCCGACAACCTGCGCCACAAGGTCGACCTGCTGCGCCGGGTGCCGGAGGTCAACGCCTGCTTCTCCAACGCCCACCACATCCTGATGGACGGGCGCCCGCACCCGCAGCCCTTCCACACCACGCTGCGGCCGGGGATGGAGGCGGTGATCGACGGCTATTACCTGAACCCGGTGTCGCTGCACGTCCCGCCGTCGCCGCCGCTGTTCGTCAACACCCTGACCGGCCTCTACCGCACGGCCCAGTTCCTGGCGCCGATGGTGGAATCCTGGGAATGCGGGTCGGAGGAATACGCCCACTGGTATCTCGGCCTGTCGGGCCAGCGGCTGGGCTATGTGTTCGACCCGCTCATCACCATCCGCGACGGCGAGCACAATTGGGAAATCCAGACCGGCAACGGCGCGGTGACCAATTACCGCAAGTCGCCGGAGACCCGCGCCGCCCAGCTGAACCGCATCTACTCCACGCTGCGCGCCAAGCGCGGGGCGGAGCTGACGAAGATCGACCGGCAGGTCGAGCTGGCGGTCTTCACCTTCCTGGTCGAACAGATCGGGCAGGCGGCGGTGCAGTATATCGGCAGCTTCCCGCTGATCACGGTGGCCGACTTCAACGCCTACATCCAGGAGCGCAACCGGCGTCAGGCGGCCCAGATCCAGGCGGCCCAGGCATGAGCGCCGTTTCCGCTCCACTCGTCAGCATCCTGATCCCGGCCTACAACCGGGAGCGCGAGATCGAGGAGACGATCCGCTCCGCGCTCGCCCAGACGGTGCGGGACATCGAGGTGGTGGTGGTGGACAACGCCAGCACCGACGGCACCTGGGCGATCTGCGAAAGGCTGGCGGCGGAGGACGGGCGGCTGCGCCTGTTCCGCAACGACGCCAACATCGGCCCGGTCAACAACTGGCGCCGCTGCGTCGCCGAGGCGCGGGCGCCCGTCTCCAAGATCCTGTTCTCCGACGACCGGCTGGAGCCGGCCTATCTGGAGCGCACCCTGCCGCGCCTTCAGGGGCGGGTCGCCTTCGTCTTCACTCCCGCCAAGCTGGTGGACGAGGCGGGGGCGTCGCACGGCGTCATCCACCAGTATTTCGTCGACACCTTCCCGTCCGACACCTTCGTCGTCGAGTATCTGTCGAACTTCGGCGGCCTGCCGGTGTCGCCCTGCGCGGCGCTGTTCCGCACCGCCGACCTGCGCGACGGCATCGTCAGCGACCTCGGCCCCGGCCCGGCGGGCGGTTCGGCCGCCGATTTCGAGGCGCACGGCGCCGGCCCCGACTGCCTGATCTACCTGATCGCCGCCAGCCGCTATCCCTATGTCGCCTATGTCGGCGAGCCGCTGGTCACCTTCCGGCGCGGCGGCATCACCTCCGACCTCGTCGCCAGCGGGCGCTTCTTCACCTGCTATCACCATGCGCTGATGTGGTTCATGAAGTCGCCGATGGCCCCGCCGCCCGCCCGGCTAGCCGCCGCCGCCCTGTGGCGGCAGGAGGTGCGCATCGCTCGCCGGGTCATCCCCTATGAGGATCACCTGCGGGCCTACGGGGTGGAATTGGTCCCTTGATTGGACGCGCTCTGCCATAGTACCAACTCTTTACCGAAGCTTGGAAAATTTCACAAAGCTCAAGGTTTCCATATAATGTACGCGTCCAGCCGCATAGGCATCAGAATAACCACCTACAATCGCGCTTCCTATCTGCAAGATTTTTTTGTCCGCAACGAAAGCATCATTTCGTCGCCGAATGTCAATGTTCGCATTTTCGATAATCACTCCACGGATGGGACCGAACAGGTTGCTTGGGATCAGGTCTACAAGCGAAACAACCTCTCCTATTACCGATGGCCTGAGAATGTCGGATTCGACCGCAGCCTTGCTCTGGCTGTCGAAAAAGAGGACACCAACAGCGACTATCTTTGGTGGTGCGCGGATGACGACATCATTGCACCAGACTCCTTGAGCGTAATCAGGAAAATTATTCAAGAAATTGATCCAGATCTTATATTTGCCAACTATTCTGCATACAACATCTTGGATTCCGGGAAATTCGATCTTATTTCTCAGCCTCAATATGGCGTTTATTGCAGCGGTGACTATGGAACAATTTCAAATCTAGGAAATTTATTCCGATCTATACTTCAAGCAGTTCCGTCTTTTGGATGCTTTATCATCAAAAGATCTTTGATTGATTTCATGGATACGGAATCACATATTGGAACGCACCACGCATATATCGGGTTTGTCCTCAATGCACTCGCGAGAAAGGCGCGCGAGATAAGCCCTGCCCGCGTCGGCATCACCCGTGACCCTCTTTTCTTTATCAACAAGAACGAAGATACAAAGACATGGAGCGGAAAGAACGATCACGTTCTCGCAGGAATACGCCGACTTCTTTCAGAATTTTCTTCAGAATATAATGAGCCAATCAAAGATATTTGGCCCAATTATGAGAGACTATACTTCAATTATTCCTTTGGTGACAAAAGACGTCTCTTGGAAGATCTTCGTTCATCCGAACGATTCTTTTTCGAATGATTCAATTTTCTCCTGGATGCCTTCAAATGACTTTTGATAAAAATTCAAGGGGCCGCCAAATCACTGTTGCTATATTCATAAATAGCCATATCCACATGTTCAAAAAAATCTCAGATACATGGACCTTTCCCTATACAAAACGGTTGTGATTTCCCCGTTTTCCCGCGCAGATTTAGAGGAAATTCTTCAAATCAATTTCGATCACATCCAGGTTCCGTTAGGGCAGGATTTTGACAGGAACTTCCTGTCTCTTTGCGAACTTGCAAAGGATATGGAGGACGACAGCTGGATCGTCCCGCTCGCCGATGACGACATTATCCTTAATTTTCAGACCGTCAACGGAGAACGCCTTAGCGACTTCTCGGAAGAGTTGAGAAAATCCAGAGAAAGAGGGGCAAGCTTTGTTTTGTTCGAACATGCTGAATACTCGACAGACGGCATAGAAAGACATTCCATCATGAGGGAGAGCGCGCAGTTCCCTCAGAGGGATCGGGAAATGGTCAGGATAGCCTCAATGTCATCCCCATACATGCTATCCTTCCCAAGATTTTGCGGCATCGCCTATGAGGCGAAGCTGCTCAAATTTCCGGAGATCACCAGCTATGCCGGAACGTTGCATGCCTATGCCGCCCCGATGTATCTGAGCGTCATGAACGGCCTATGGGGAGAATTCATACCATCCCCGAGATTCGCCTATTATGCACCGGAAAACAAATCCTGGTCATGGACGAACAAAACCAGGATATTTCTCGGCATTATGCATTTCGCCAGCCTGTCGACTTCGCTTGGGTATGAACAGGCAGCATTTTCGGACTGGCCGCACCGGTTCCGCTTCCTGCTCCACCCCTGATTCAGCTGCAGCGGGCAAGCCGTTGCACCGTCACAGTTCACGCTCCGCGATGTCCTGCTGGATGCGCTCCCAGATGCCGGTGAAGATGCGGTCCCAGGAATGCTGCTCCAGCACCTGCCGGACGACGCCGGCGCTGCGCCGCTCATACTCCTCCTGCGGCATCGTCAGGGCGCGGGCGATGATGGCGCGGTTGGCCTCGGCGTCCTGGGTCAACTCGATGGCGTAGGGGGAACGGAAGCCGCTCTCCGGGGTGACCATCGGCACCAGGCCGCGGGCGCAGTTCTCCAGGATGGCGGTGGCCTGGGCGTCGCGCGAGCTGGCGTGGATGTAGAAGGCGCAGTTGTCCTTGATAAAGCGGTCCTGCTGGGCCGAGCTGTTGTCGACCCAGCCGAGCGAGACGAACTCGTGCCCGTTCAGGCGGACGCGCTGGTAGGGGTGGGCGCGCAGCGCGCTGCTGCCGGCATGCAGCACGGCGCCGGTGCCGGCGACGCTGTTCAGCAGCAGGTCGAAGCCTTTGTGCGGGGCGAGGTCGCTCATGTGCAGCAGGCCGCGCATGCTGGCTTGCGAATAGCTGCGCGGCGGGGCGAAGCGGTGGCCTTCGCAGCCCATGTCGATGCGGACGATGCGGTCCTTGACCCGGCCCAGCATGTCGTCGCCCGGCAGGGCCTGGATGCGCTCGTACCAATAGTCGCCGCAGATGCCGAAGATCAGCCGCGCCCCCTGGAGCTGGCTGTCCATGAAGGGGCTCCAGCTCTTGTGCTCCTCCACCGGTTCGGGGAGCAGGGGCAGCATCAAATAGGTGTTGGGATGGGCCGGCTGGCCGGGCTCCAGCGCGTTGTCGCGCACCCAGTCGTCAGCAAGCCCGCCGGCGGAATCGAAGCTGGTGTGGCCCAGCAGGATGTCCGCCGGGTTCCGCGTGACGCGCGAGGCGTTGAAGCTGTCGAGATGGACGTCGGTGAAGCGGCCGAGCACGCGGCGCGCATGCTTGCAGATCTCCGCGTTGTTCGCCTCGTACTTGTCGTAGCTGTCGCGGCGGAAGGTGTAGGGCGTCCAGAAGAAATGCAGCATGCTCGGTCTCAGTCGATCTATTGCTGGACGATCTATTGCTGGGCGATCCAGGCCAGCATGTCGGAAACGCCGCGGCGGGCATCGACCTTCGGCTCCCAGCCCAGCAGGCGGCGGGCCTTGGCGATGTCGGCGACGAAGATGCGCTGGTCGCTGATGCGCGGCGGCAGCCGCTCGAACCGCATCTCCACCCCGTGCAGCTCCTCCAGCAGGCGGAACAGCTCCAGCAGGGACAGGCTGTTGGCCATGCCGCCGCCGATGTTGAACACCTGGCCCGCCACCGCGTCGGCCCGCTCCACCGCGCTGAAATAGAGGGTCTTCATGTCCTCGGCATGCAGCACGTCGCGCACCTGCTTGCCGGTGCCGCTGATGGTGAAGGGTGCTTTGAGTTGGCCGAGCCCGGCCTGCACCGCCAGACCGCAGAACCAGCCGACCCAGCCCTGGTCGGCGGTGGCGTATTGCCGGCCGCCATACATGGAGGAATGGCGGAACACCACGGTGCGCAGCCCGAACACCCGGTGATGGTCCAGCATCATCTGGTCGGCAGCACCCTTGGAGGTGCCGTAGGGCGAATGGAAGTCGAGCGGCGCGGTCTCGTCGAAGCCGTTCGGGAAGGCCGGGGCGACGTAGCGGGTCTCCGTCTCCTCATACGGCGTCCATTCCAGGTCGCCATAGACCTTGTTGGTCGAGCTGTAGAGCACCAGGGCGTCGGGGGCCGAACGGCGCACCGCGTCCAGCAGGTTGAAGCTGCCCAGCGCGTTGACCTCGAAATCCAGCCGCGGGTCGGCCAGCGAGGTGGTCATCGCCACCTGACCCGCCAGATGGAAGACCACGTCCGGCCGCAGCTCCGCCACCGCGCGCTGCACGTCGTTGGGATTGCGGATGTCGCCGTGGCGGAACTCGAACTCGCCCTGGCCGCGCAGCCAGTCGAGGTTCAGCGTGCTGCCGCGGCGGGACAGGTTGTCGAAGACGCAGAGGTCCTCGCCACGCTCCAGAACGGCGGCGGCGAGGTTGCTGCCGAGGAAGCCGCAGCCTCCGGTGATCAGGTAGCGCACGGGGAAGCTCCGAAATTTTCGGGTGGGTCCAGGAAGGCCAGCGTCTGCCGCATCCCCTCGTCCAGCGGGGTCGTGGCCCGCCAGCCGAGCCTTGCGGCGGCCTTGCCGGCGTCGGCGACGATGCTCATCACCTCGTCCGGGCGGTAGGGCAAGGCGCCCCAGACCAGGGCGTCGCCGCCATGGCCGACGGCGCGGGCCGCAGCCTCGCCCAGGGCGCGGATGGTGATCGGCGCGCCGGAGCCGAGATTGACGATCTCACCGGCCGGGAAGTCCGGCAGCTCCGCCAGCCGCAGGCAGGCCCCGGCCACGTCGCCGACATAGACATAGTCGCGCAGCTGGCCGCCGGCTGTCAGTTCGGTGCGCCGGCCCTCGCGGCAGGCGCGCAGGATCATCGGCACGAATTTCGTGTCGTTCTCCAGCGGGCCGTACATGCCAAAGGGCCGGACCACGGCGAGCGCCAGCCCGTGGGACGCGGCGGTGCCGAGCGCTGCCAGCGTCGCCGCCGCCTTGGTGATGCCGTAGAGGCTGCGCGGGGCAAGCGGCGCGTCCTCGCCGATCGGGCGGTCGGAGGGGCCGTATTCGTAGCAGGTGCCGACATGGACGAAGCGGCCGACTTTCGCCTGGGCCGCCGCGCGCACGAGGTGCAGCGTGCCCTCCAGGTTGGTGCGGGCCGAGGCCGCCACGTCCTGGAAGCGGTAATCGACGCCATAGGCGGCGCAATGGACGATCAGGTCGGGACGCGCCCCGGCCACCGCCGCCGCGATCTCCTCCCCCGATGCCGTCAGGTCGAGCCGCACCGGCTCCGCCGCCACGCCCAGGCGGGCGAGACGCCAGCCGTCGCTGCCCTCGCGGCCGGCGGCCAGCACCGTCCAGCCGGCATGGCCGAAGCGGGCGGCCACATGGGCGCCGAGGAAGCCGGCGGAGCCGGTGACGAGAACACGCATCGCCCGGCGGCCCTCAGCCGGCCGTCCGCGCCCGGACGAAGCTGCGGATGACGTCCAGCATATAGTCGATGTGGGCGGCGGTCAGGCCCGGATAGACGCCGATCCACAGGGTGCGGGCGGTGACGATGTCGCTGTTGGTCAGCTCGCCGACGACGCGGTGCGGGCGGCCCTTCATGTAGGGCTGGCGCAGCAGGTTGCCGCCGAACAGCTGGCGTGTGCCGATGCGGGCGCGGGTCAGCTCGCGGGTCAGCTCGTCACGGCTGAAGGGGGCGTCGGCCGCCACGGTCAGCGGGAAGCCGAACCAGGACGGGTCGCTGTTCGGCGTCGCCTCCGGCAGGATCAGCATGTCGGCCAGCTCGGCCAGACCGGCCTTCAGGCGGGCAAAGTTGACCTTGCGCGCCTCGATGAAGCCGTCCAGCCGGTCCATCTGGCCCAGCCCGACCGCCGCCTGCATGTCGGTGATCTTCAGGTTGTAGCCGAGATGGGAGTAAATGTACTTGTGGTCATAGCCGTGCGGCAGGTCGCCGAGCTGCCAGTTGAAGCGCTGCTTGCAGGTGTTGTCCTGGCCCGGCTGGCACCAGCAGTCGCGGCCCCAGTCGCGGAAGGATTCCAGCGAGCGCTTCAGCTTGGCGTTGTTGGTGAAGACCGCCCCGCCCTCGCCCATCGTGATGTGGTGGGCCGGGTAGAAGCTGAGGGTGCCGATGTCGCCGAAGCTGCCGACCAGCTTGCCGTCATAGCGCGCACCCAGCGCGTCGCAGCAATCCTCCACCACCCACAGCCCGTGCTTCTCGGCGACGCGGGTGACGGCGGCAAGGTCGAAGGGGTTGCCCAGCGTGTGGGCCAGCATGATGCCGCGGGTGCGCGGTCCGACCGCCTCTTCCAGCAGCCGCATGTCCATGTTGTAGGTCGGGATGTCGACGTCGAGGAAGACCGGGACCATCCCGTTCTGCAGGATCGGGTTCACCGTGGTCGGGAAGCCGGTGGCGCAGGTGATGATCTCGTCGCCCGGCTGCAGCGCGCGGTCGCCCAGCAGGGGCGAGGTCAGCGCGGTCAGAGCCAGCAGGTTGGCCGACGAGCCGGAATTGACCGTCAGCACGTTGCGGGCACCCAGGAACCCGCCCAGCCGCTTTTCGAAGGCGTCGTTGAAGCGGCCGGTGGTCAGCCAGAAATCGAGGGCGGAGTCCACCAGCAGCGACATCTCCTCGCCGCCATAGACCTTGCCGCTGACCGGGACCGGCGAGCGTTCCGGGTCGAAGGGCCGGTCGGCATGGGCGACCTCCGCATATTCGGCCACCAGATCGAGGATCCGGCGGCGCAGGTCTTCCCGGCGATCCGCCGAACCGGCTGACGAAGAGGGGGCCGGCGACGAGGAGGAGGAGGTCATGACGGTCTCACGGAAGAAACGGTGATGCGGAAGGGCGCCGGCCGCGTCAGGCGGCCGGACGGGCCTCGTTATACGCAAGAAGCTGGGCCGACATAAGGGCGGGGATGTCCTGGCCGCGGCCATAGGCGCGATACCACTCGACGGTGCGGGCCAGCGTCTCCGCCAGATCCCAGCGCGGTGCCCAGCCCAGCCGCTGCCGCGCCTTGGAGCAGTCGAGCGCCAGGAAGCGGTTCTCGTGCGGGCCGGCGGGGCCGCTGTTGTCGACCCAGGCGGCGCCGTCGCCCCACAGCGCGGCCAGCCGGTCGGCCACCCAGTGGACCGGGCGGGCGCTGCCCTCGGCCGGGCCGAAGTTCCAGCCTTCGGCATGGGTCGCCGGCTCGTTCCAGGCGGCTTCCGCCAGCATCAGGTAGCCGTGCAGCGGGTCGAGCACATGCTGCCAGGGCCGGGTGGAATGGCGGTTGCGCACCACCGCCGGACGGCCGTCTAGGAAGGCGCGGATCAGGTCGGGGACCAGCCGGTCCTCCGCCCAGTCGCCGCCGCCCACCACGTTGCCGGCGCGGCCCGACACCAGGGCGACCGGGCTTTCCCCCGGCGGGAAGAAGGACTGGCGGAAGGCGGCGGTCACCAGCTCCGCGCAGCCCTTGCTGTTGCTGTAGGGGTCGCGGCCGCCCATCGGCTCGTTCTCGCGATAGCCCCAGACCCACTCGCGGTTCTCGTAGCATTTGTCGCTGGTGACGTTGACCACCACGCGCACGCTGTCGATCCGGCGCACCGCGTCGAGCAGATGCACCGTGCCCATGACGTTGGTGGCGTAGGTCTCCACCGGGTCGCGATAGGAACGCAGCACCAGCGGCTGGGCCGCCATGTGGATGACGATGTCGGGACGGGCGGCGGACAGCGCCGCCTCCAGCCGGTCGCGGTCGCGGATGTCGGCGATCTCGCTGCGGTGCAGCCGGTCGCGCAGGCCCGCCGCCTCGAACAGGCTGGGGGTGGTCGGCGGCTCCAGCGCGTAGCCGGTGACGCGCGCCCCCATGGCGGAGAGCCAAAAGCCGAGCCAGCTTCCCTTGAAGCCGGTGTGGCCGGTCAGGAAGACCGACTTGCCGGACCAGAACGACGGATTGGTGGACATCGACGGGGCGGACATCGGGGCGGTTACCAGGTCTTCCAGGGCGGGTTGCCGGCGGCCCACAGATCCTCCAGCAGGCGCTTGTCGCGGATGGTGTCCATGCACTGCCAGAAGCCGTCATGCTTCCAGGCGTGCAGCTGGCCGTCCTCGACGAGGCCGCGCAACGGCTCCTGCTCCCACATGGTGTCGTCGCCGTCGATGTAGCGGCCGACCGTCGGCGACAGCACGAAGAAGCCGCCGTTGATGCGGGCACCGTCGCCGGGCAGCTTTTCCTGGAAGGCGGAGATGCGGTCGCCCTCAAGCTCGACCACGCCATAGCGGCCGGGCGGATGCACCACGGTCATGGTGGCGGCACGGCCATGCGCCTTGTGGAAGGCGACCGAGGCGGAGATGTCCACATTGCCGACGCCGTCGCCGTAGGTCAGGCAGAAGGCCTCCTCCCCCTCCAGATAGGGCAGCACGCGCTTGATGCGGCCGCCGGTCAGGGTGGATTCGCCGGTCTCGACCAGGGTGATGCGCCAGGGTTCGGCCAGACGGCGGTGAACCTCGACCGTGTTGGTCCGCAAGTCGATGGTCACGTCCGAATTGTGCAGCGAATAGCTGGAGAAATACTCCTTGATCGCATAGCCTTTGTAGCCCAGGCAAATGACGAAGTCATTGATGCCATGCGAAGAATAAATCTTCATGATGTGCCAGAGGATCGGCTTGCCGCCGATCTCCACCATCGGCTTGGGCCGCAGGTCCGTTTCCTCGGAGAGCCGCGTTCCAAGGCCGCCGGCAAGTATTACAGCTTTCATTTCCTGCAGCTCTTCCAATTCAGGAGTGGACCAGGGCAGACTATTAATCAATTTATGAAAAAACGGTCAAGCACAGGCGCTCGAAGCCGTTCGCGGACACCAAAGGTCACGATGGAGAGTTGCCTTAGCGCCACCAGGCATGATCGTCGGTGATCTCGGGATCGGGGATGTGGATGTCGGTGCCCGGCGGCAGGGCGAGGAGGTTCACGGCGCCGATCCCATCGAAGACGTCCAGCGGGTTGCCGGCGAAATTGCCGGGGTGGAACAGGCGCGCCGTGTGCCACCAGACCCGGTAGCCCATCGAACGGATCAAGCCGATCAGGGCGGGGGAGCGGTCGCGCCGGTCGTTCTCCACATACAGCACCGGACGATGGCGCGCGATCAGCCCGGCCGCCCCGCGCAGCACCTCGGCCTCCATGCCCTCGACGTCGGCCTTCAGCAGGCGGCAGGACGGCAGGTTGAAGCTGTCCAGCGTCACCAGCGGGACCAGCTCGCCATGGTCCCAGCCGCCGAGGGCGAGGGCACCGAAATTGTTGGAGCGGCTGGGGTCGAGCACCGGCACCCGGATGGATCCGGCCTCGCTCCCCACCGCCATGCGCCGGGTCCGCACATTGGCGATGCCGTTCAGGGCCAGATTGGCGGAGAGCAGGTTGAACAGCATCTCCTGCGGCTCGAAGGCGAGGACGGAGCCGGACGGCCCGACCATGCGGGCCAGCGGCACCGTCTGCGCGCCGATGTTGGCCCCGACCTCCACCACAACGTCACCGGAACGCAGGATCGAGCGGAACACCGCAACCTCATGCTCGGCATATTCGCCATAGAGGTCGAGGGAGCGGCCGACATACTGGTCGTTGCGGTTGTAGACCATCAACCCGTGGCGGCACGGCCGCATGCGGTTGAAGCCACCCTCCAAATCCACTGGCCCGCCGATCATTCGCTCCATCCCATCCCCGCTGCCCTATCCCCGCTGCCCCATCCGGCCTGACGCAGGACCCATGGCCTATGGCACTTGCTGTAATCCAAAGCCGGAACCGGAAGCCACGACTTTCCGCCCGCGCGACTTTCCGTCCAGGCGGCCCATCATCGCATTCCCGGCATTTCGCCATGGCACCCGGTTGGGCGAGACGCTACACCTAGCCCCCGTCGCCACTTTCGGCAGTCCCTTCGGGAGAGCAGCCCCATGTGCGGTTTCGCCGGCTTCGCCGGACCCGGCGGCGAGCGCGACCTCGCCGTCATGACCAGCATCATCCGCCACCGCGGCCCCGACGACGACGGCGTGCATATCGACGACAGCGGCGCGCTGCCGGTGCATCTGGGCTTCCGCCGCCTCGCCATCATCGACATCGAGGGCGGCCACCAGCCGATGGCGACGGCCGAGGGCGATCTGGTCATCGTCTACAACGGCGAGATCTACAACGCGCCCGAGTTGCGCCGCGCGCTGGAGCAGGCCGGCCACCGGTTCGTCACCGACCATTCCGACACCGAGGTGCTGCTGCACGGCTACCGGGAATGGGGCCTGGAGATGCTGGAGCGGCTGAACGGCATGTTCGCCTTCTGCCTGCATGACCGCCGCCAGGGCCGGCTGGTGTTCGGGCGCGACCGCTTCGGCAAGAAGCCGCTGTTCTACGCCGAGACGCCGGGCGGGCTGGTCTTCGCGTCGGAGGCCACCGCGGTGCTGTCGCACCCGTCGGTGCCGGACACGCTCGACCGCAACGCGCTCGTCAAGTATTTCGCCTACGGCTTCATCCCGGCGCCGCTGACCGCCCATGCCGCGGTGCGCAAGCTCCCGGGCGGCTGCAGCATGGTCTACGACCTGGCGAACCGCCGGCTGTCGGTCAGCCGCTACTGGGAATACCGGATGGTGGTGGACGACCGGCCGCCGGGCGGTCCCGACGAGTGGGCGGAGGAGTTGCGCGAGCTGCTGGACCGCGCGGTGGAACGCCGCATGCTGAGCGACGTGCCGGTCGGCTTCTTCCTGTCGGGCGGCATCGACAGCGCCGCCATCGTGGCGCTTGCAGCAAAGCACCGCGACCCGGCGTCGATGAAGACCTTCACCATCGGCTTCGACGAGCCGAGCTTCGACGAGAGCGGCTATGCCGCCGACGCCGCGCGCCATTACGGCACCGACCATGCCTGCCGCACGCTGAACCTCGACACCGCGGCGGGGATGCTGCCGGAGCTGCTGGGCCGGCTGGACGACCCGATCGCCGATCCCTCCATCCTGCCGACGCATCTGCTGTCGCGCTTCGCCCGCGAACGGGTGACGGTGGCGCTGACCGGCGACGGCGGCGACGAGCTGTTCGCGGGATACGACACCTTCGACGCGCTGCGCACGGCGCGGCTCTACCACCATGCCGTCCCCCGCCCGCTGCACCGGCTGGCCGAGGCGGTGGCCCACCGGCTGCCGCGCTCGGACCGCAACATGAGCTTCGACTTCAAGCTGCGCCGGGCCCTGCGCGGGCTGGGGCACCAGCCGGCGCACTGGATGCCGTCCTGGCTGGGTCCGGCGTCGGTGGAGGAGGTGTCGCGGCTGTTCGGCACCGAGCTGTCCGCCGACGACCTCTATGACGAGGCCGACGCCCTGTGGCGGTCGGGCGCCAGCCGGCACGACGTGGACCGCTCCATCGAGTTCTACGGCCGCTTCTATCTGGGCGAGAACCTTCTCATCAAGGCCGACCGCGCCAGCATGTTCTGTTCGCTGGAGACGCGCTCGCCCTTCCTCGACCGCGACCTCGTCGCCTTCGTCAGCCGGCTGCCGGCCTCGGTCAAGCTGCAGCCGAACGGCCTGATGGGCGGCACCCGCAAATGGATCCTGAAGAAGGCGATGGCCCCGCTGCTGCCGCCGGCGATCCTGTCGCGGCCCAAGAAGGGCTTCGGCATCCCCTTGAGCCGCTGGCTGCGCCACCTGCCCCAGCCGCCGCTGGAAACGGCGGCGCGCATCGGGGTGGACGGCAAGTGGCTGGCGGCGCGCTGGGACGAGCACCGCGGCGGGCAGGCCGACCACCGCGGCCTGCTGTGGGCCTGGACCGCGCTCGCCACCGCGCTGGACCGCCCGGCCCAGACACCGGCACCGCCCCTGGCACCGATGGAAAACGCCGCTTAACATCTTCCCCACGGCTAGAGCCGGGGATTTCCAAGAGCAGCCTAGGCCGCTCTCTTCAGTTCGCGCTTCAACGGTTTCCTACCGGAAGACCTCGGCGCGGGCTGTGTTCCAGCCCTTAGGATGTTGCGGGCAGCATTGGTATCGGCGTGTGCCGTATGCCCGCAATGTCCACATCGAAAAGTCGCTTGGCTCTCGCGACTTGCTTTATCAATTGTCCCGCATTCAGCGCAGCACTGCGACGTGTATGCCGGATTGACTTTACGCAACTCACCGCCACGTTCGGCGATCTTGTAGGAAAGGAGGGTCTCGAATTGATGCCAAGCGTTGTTCAGGATGGCGCGGTTCAGCCCCGCCTTTTGCCGCACCTTCCTCCCCGGCTCATCGATCGTTCCGGCCGCGCTCGCCGTCATGCTCGTGGTCTTCAGCGCCTCCAGCACAACAACGCTGTGCATCGCGGCAATCTCCGTGGTGCGCTCGTGGTTCCAGTGCAAACGGATGCGGGCGATCTTCGCTTTGGTGCGTGCCAGGATCTTGCGCGCAGCGTGACGACGGTTCGAGCCGCGCTTGCACCGCGCCAGCTTGCGAGCCTGTTTGCGCGCCCGGCGGTCCAAAAGGTTCAGATGCTCCTTCGGCATGTCGCGGAATGTGCCGTCCGACAGAGCGATGGTGTGGACCACGCCCCGGTCAATGCCGATAGCCGGGGCAAAGTTCGGAGGCGCGGTGTGTTCGACCTCGGTCGAGAACACGACGTGCCAGCCCAATGCATCGCTGGTCACGGTGACGTTCTTGACCGTGCCGGGAATGTCGCGGGTCAGTCGGAACTTCACCTCGCCGATCTTGGGCAGTTTCACCACCGCCCATTTGGCATTCAGCTTGCGCCACTGGCAATCGCGCCCACTGAACCGGAAAGCATCGTTCATGCCCCGCTTGCGTGGTGTCGGGTAATCGGCCCTGTCGGCGAAGAAGTTGCCGAACGCCTTGTCGAGATCGCGGAGCGCCTGCTGCTGGCAGATGATCGACACGGCGGCGATCCAGTCGAACTCGGCGCGAAGCGCGGTCAACTCGCGAGCCTGCGACGGATAGCTGATCGTAATTCCGGTGTTGGCCTTGAACTGGCGCCACCAATCGCAGCGTTGCTCCAGGCCGAGATTGTAAACGAGGCGGCAAACGCCAGCGTACTGACCGAACATGGTTTCCTGTTCAGCGGTCGCATACAGCCGGAATTTGCAGCCTCGGTTCTGCATGGGTCAGACGCTCTTTTGGTTTTCGATGTACCGCTTGATTACGTCGAGCGGAGCGTCGCCAACCGTGCAGACGAAATAGCTGTTGGTCCACAAGCTCGGAAGCCGCGACTTGAGTTGGGGGAACTCGTCCCTCAGCAAACGGGACGACCGGCCCTTGATCGCTTTCACCAGCCGATGAATGCCGAATTGCGGGTCGCAGCCGACAAGCAAATGCACGTGGTCTGGCATCACTTCCACTTCGACCAACTCGGCGCCCGTCTCTTTGCACACGCCAGCGACGATCTCCTTCAGCCGCCCGCCTATCGGATCGATCAACACCGGGCGACGGTACTTTGGGCACCAGATTGCATGGTACTTGCACGAATAGACTATGTTTTTGTTCGACCGATAATCAACCATGTGGAATTAGATAGCATGGACCTGTCTAACATCCAAGACCATTCCGCCTGTGGCGATGGCTCGGCTGTCCCAATGCCTAACGGCAGGGGTTTCCGCCGCTCCGGGAGCGCGTTTCGATGAGTTTAGACAGTCTGGATCGTCCGCTCTCCCGGACGCGCGGGGGGCGGACATGCACAACGCTGCCCGCGCCGACGGTCCCTCCGGCCGCGCTTCGTCGCTTGCGCGCATCCTGGTCGGGCTGCTGCTGGGGCTGGGGGGGCTGATCGTCGCCTACCAGTTCGGCATGAACATGCATGCCAGCACCGGCCTGCCCTATTGGGACGACTGGGGCTATTTCTTCGGCACCGCCCAGGGCGTGCAGCAGCCGCTGACCGTCCAGTCGATCTTCGCCAAGGACAGCGACCATGTGGCGCCGTTCTTCAAGCTGCTGACCCACGGGCTGTGGCAGGCCATCGGCGTCGATTTCCTCGCCTTCCGGCTGGTCGGCTGGCTGGCCTTCGCCGCCATGCTCGCCGCTTACGCCCTGGTCCTGCTGCGGGACTGCGTGCGGTCGGCCTGGGATGCGGTGCCGGTGGCGGCGGCCGGGCTGTTCCTGACCGGCACGCTGAACAACGAGTATTTCTATTACCAGCACATGGGGCTGGCCCAGCCGATCTTCTTCACCTGCCTGTTCCTGTTCCTCCACATGCTGGCCCGCGGGCGGCTGGTGCCGGCGACGCTGTTCCTGCTGGCCTTCGGCTCCACCGGGGTGTTCGGCGCCAGCTATGCCCTGGGGGCAGCCGGGGCCGGGGCGGTGCTGGCGCTGCGTCAGGGCGGGGGCTGGCGGGACCGTTTCGATGGCCGCACCCTGGTGGCGGTCGGCGGCGGGCTGCTGCTGACCGCGGCGATGCTGTGGATGACCTTCAGCGGCTCCTACGCCAACCACACCGGCCAGCCGCTGGTGCTGCCCTGGCACAGCGGCTTCTGGGCCTTCCAGCTGGGCGCCTTCGCCACCGCCGCCGGCCTGCCGGTGGAGGCGGTGGGCGCGCCGCTGTCGCTGGCGGCGGGAGCGGCGGCACTGGCGCTCTGCCTGATCCCGGCGGCGGGCCTGCTGCTGGGCGGCGCCGGGCGGGAGAACCGCAACGCCGCCTTCGCCATCGCCGGGCTGATCGCCGGGACGGTGATCGTCACCATGACCACCGCGCTGGGCCGGGCCGGGCTGTGCGGCGAGGGCATCGCCGCCGCCATGCGCTGCGGCACCATCCCGCGCTACGCCTATCCGGTGCTGCTGGCCTTCCCCGCGGCGGTCGCCGGCTGGACGCTGCTGCTCGGCCGCCGGAAGCAGGCCGGGTTGGGCACAGGCACGGCCGCCGGGCTGGTGCTGGCGGCGGCGCTCGCCGTCGGCCATGGCGCCGGCACGGACGGTTTCTGGCGGCACTGGAGCGTGGCCGGCCTCAACCGCATGGTGGCGGAGCGCGACGCGGCGGCGGAACGCTGCGTCGCCACCTACCTGCAATCGATCCGCACGCCCGCCGGGATGGGCACGGCCGGCATGGATTGGAGCCAGCCGCTGGTCTGCCCCTCCGCCTCGCCGCGCAACATCGCGCCCTTCCTCCAGGCCGCCCACGATCTGAAGGCCGGCTTCGTGCAGTCGATCCTGGCCGATACGGCGAGCCGGCCGGAGCGGGCGACCCTGGCCACGCTGCTGCGGGCGGGCAGGCTGGACGAGGCGTCGGCACGGCTGCGGCTGGAAGTACCGCCGCGCGACGCCGGTCTGCTCGGGGGCGGTCTGCTCGGCTCGCTCGACCGCTTCGTGCAGCTTCCCTCCGGCTCGCCGGCCGCGCTCGGCTGGGCGGTCGATGCGGCGGTGCCGGCGCCGGCCGCCTTCGTCCTGCTGGGGGTGGGGGACCGCATCGTGGCGACCGCGCCGACCGGCGGTGCGCGGCCCGACGTCGCCGCCGTGCTGCAGGACGGGCGGATGACCGACAGCGGCTTCAGCCTGCCCATTCCGCCCGACCTGGCCGGCCAGCGGGTGCGGCTGTTCGTGCTGGGCCATGACGGCGGGCTGAAGGAACTGACGCCCCCCGGCGGGGTGGCGGCGACGCCCTGACATGAAAAAGGCCCCGCACCGGGAACGGTACGGGGCCTTTTTCATGTCCTGTCTTATCCCATGGGGGCCGTCAGTCCCGGATGCTGCGGTCCGGCGGCGGCGGCTCGTCGAAATTCAGCATGGTCTTGATGGAATAGTGGCTCTTGCCCTGGCTCTCGAAATAGATGCGGACCAGCAGTTCGGCCAGCAGCCCCATCAGGATGCACATCACGCCGGTGACCAGCCCCATCGTCACCAACAGCGGCAGCGGCGTCATGATGAAGGAGATGCCGTCGACCAGCTTCAGATAGACCGCGTAGATGCCGGCCAGGAAGGACAGCCCCATGAACATCAGGCCGGCGAAGCCGAAGATGTAGATCGGCTTGGTCTCGTACTGGGTCAGGAACTTCACGACGACGAGGTCGAGGACGACCTTCAGCACGCGCTCCAGCCCGTATTTCGACTGGCCGTGGCGGCGCGGGTGATGGCGCACCGGCATCTCGGTCAGCTTGGCGCCCTGCCAGCGGGCGTAGATCGGCACGAAGCGGTGCATCTCGCCATAGAGCCGGTAGCCCTGCAGCATCTGGCGCCGGTAGGCCTTCAGCGTGCAGCCATAGTCGTTCAGCTTCACGCCGGAGATGGTGGAGATCAGCCTGTTGGCCATCTTGCTCGGCAGCGTGCGCAGCAGGAAGCCGTCCTGCCGGTCGGCGCGCCAGCCCGACACCACGTCGTATCCCTCGTCCAGCTTGGCGAGCAGGCCGGCGATGTCCTGCGGGTCGTTCTGCAGGTCGCCGTCCATCGGCACGATGACGTCGCCGCGGGCATGGTCGATGCCGGCCATCATCGCCGCGGTCTGGCCGACGTTGCGGCGGAAATTGATGACGCGGATGCGGCGGTCGGACGCCACGCGCTGCAGCTCCGCCTCCGTCCCGTCGGTGGAGCCGTCATTGACGAAGATGACCTCGAAGCTCCGCCCCAGCCCGTCGAGCGCCGGGATCAGCCGGCCGCACAGGGGGGCGATGTTGTCCTCCTCGTTGTAGACCGGGATCAGGACCGAGACGGAAACCGTGCCCATGTCCGTGGTGGCGGATCCGGGGGTAAGCAGGAGGGTCATCGAACGGGTCCGGAGGCTGCTGGTCATCTGTGGGGGCGATGCCGGGCCATGGTATGGCCGCTGGATCCGGCGAGCGCAACGGCTAATTGGGTCGCTTGCCGCCGCCTCAGGCCGCGCGGCGCTCGCGCAGGACCGTCAGGTCGATGACGGCGCCCAGCAGGGCCACCATCACCTGGAAGGCGAGGATGCCGAAGCCCAAAGCCAGCGACTGGGCGTGCGGAACGCCCACCAGATCCAGCAGGCCGACCAGCGACGCCTCGCGCAGGCCGATGCCGGCGACGGTGACCGGCATCAGCACGATCACCGACATCAGCCCGATCACGGCGCACCAGACCGAAAAGGGCTGGTCGATGCCGACCGCCAGCCCGAGGGCCTGGCTGCCGGCGACCGCCGCCACCTGCACCGCGATCCCGCCGGCGATCGACAGCAAGGCCCGCCCCGGCCGGCGCGTCTGGTCGCGCCAAGCCTCCAGGAAACGGCGCAGCGGCCCGAGGAGCCAAGCCTCACGCTTCGGCCCGGCGCGCCAGCCGAGCAGCGCCAGCAGCAGGGCGCGGGCCGGCGCCCAGGCCAGCAGAACGGTCGCCGCGGCCAGCCCGGCCAGCACCAGCCCGACCGCGACCAGCAGCCCGTCGCCGAAGCGCGCCGACTGCACCGCCAGCCCGCCGCCGGTCAGCAGCAGCAGCCCGGCGATCCCCGTCACCTTGTCGAAGGCGACGGCCGAGACGATGCGTCCGCCGTCTTCCCGGCCCTGCCCTTCCTCCCGGCTGAGCCGGTAGGCCTTCACCGCCTCCCCCGCCAACTGGCCCGGCAGCACCAGCGCATAGAGTTGCGCCACCAGCGTATAGGCGAGCAGCCGCCCCGCCCGCAGCTCCGGCAGCAGCACCCGCAGCTTCAGCGCGTTCAGCACATGCATCAGGAAGAACAGCAGGCCGGCGAGCCCCATCAGCCCCGGAGACGCCACCGCCAGCACCCGCCCGACCTCCGCCACATCGACCCGCCACAGCAGCAGGGCGACCAGCAGCGCGCTGACCAGGGCTTTCAGGCCGGGACGCATTTAAGGTTGCCTTTTCATGAAATCATGAAGTCATGATGTGACGTGAGGGGTTTATGCCCTCTCCCGCCTCTCGCACAAACTTCGTTTGTGCGAGAGGCGGGAGAGGGAGAATCCTCACGACCCCGGCCGGCGGGCCAGCACGTAGATGTAGTCGCCGTGCGACCAGGAGTTCAGGCGGAAGATGTGGTAGAGCGCCTCGGCAATGAGGCGCCGGCCGGGACCGTAGTCGCCCTCGGTGCCCTGGCCGCTGGCGGCGCCCAGAACGTTGCGGTAGAGCGGCGAGAAGAAGGGGAAGCCCCATTCCACCACCCGCTCGATCTCCAGCCCGACCGACTTGATCTTCGCCTGCAGCTCGCCGCGGGCATAGTTGCGGTGATGGCCGACCGTGCGCTCGAAATCGCGCATCCGCCCCTGCAGGGTGGAGACCAGCAGGTAGCGGCCGGTCATGGCGGCGAGGTTGCGCAGCGCCGCCACGTCGTCCTCGATATGCTCGACCACGTCGGTGCAGACCACCAGATCGAAGCGGCGGTCGAGATGGCCGGCGGCGACGTCGAGCAGGCCGAACTCGGCGGTCGGCGCCCGGCGGCGGGCGACGTCGATGGCCTTGGCGGAAAAGTCGAGGCCGCTGTAGCTGGCCTGCGGCTTCAGCGGCATCAGCGTGGCGAGCAGCGAGCCCTGGCCGCAGCCGACATCGAGCAGGCTGTCGTAGTTCAGCGGGCGCACCATCTCGGTGACGATGCGGCGCAGATGCCGGCCGGTCGGGCCGTATTTGCGCATGTCGTTCCAGCGCCGCTCCCAGCTGTCGTCGTAATCGACGCCACCCGGGTGATCGGCCGCAGCGGCAGCCATGGGAGTGGGCAGGGGAGTGTTGGCGGACTTGAATGCGTCGTCGCTCATGCGGGCCTCCGGCGCAGGATGAATTCGTTGCAGCCCGTCGGCACGCGCGGCGGGCGGACCTCCAGCATGTCGAAGCCGAGCGCGTCCATCCGCGCCCGCACCTCGTCGGCACTGGCATATTCGTAGGGGTAGCCGCCGAGCCAGTCGGTGACGTCCACCCAGAACTCCATGCCGCGCTCCTTGCGCAGCGGGTTGGAGCCGGTGATCGCCCAGGTCGCCAGGAACATCAGCGAGCCCAGCGTCCAGTCCCAGAGCTTCCGAAGGAAGCCCGGCGACAGATTGTAGACGATCTTGATCAGGGTCCAGATCGGCGAGGTCCAGTGGCGGTTGTAGAGCGCCAGCACGAAGGTGCCGCCCGGCGCCACCAGCGGGGCCACCGTCTCGATCGCCGGCCACATGGAGCCGGTGTGGTGCAGCGAGCCCCAGGCATAGACCACGTCGAAGCGGCCGAGCGAGCCGACGAAGCCGCTGTCCAGCGCCGAGCCGCGGCGGAACTCGATGCGCTCGGCCAGTTCGGGCGCGAAGCGGCCCAGGTTGCGGCGGGCGACCTCGACACCCGTGGGGTTGACGTCGAAGCCGAGAGCGCGGGCGACGCCCAGCTTGCCGGCGGCGATGGTGAACAGGCCGGAGCCGGACCCGACGTCGCAGAAGCTGGCATCCTTCAGCCGGTCGGTCCCGACCAGCCCCTTCAGGCTGTCGATGGCCGCCACCAGCCGCGGCTCGTCCAGCACGGTGCGCGAGTAATGGTCCCAGTTCTCGCCGAAATCGAAGGCCAGGGCCGGAGTGCCGCTCCCGCCTTCCGCCGTCTTCACCGGTTCCGCCACGCTGTCCGATCCCTTGCTGTCCGAGCCCACTCTGCCGCGCCGCCATACGCTCCCGAAAGCCGCCGGATGTCAACAGCACGTCAAGCGGGGGGCGTGGCGGCACGTATCCTTGGACGGGCGGAGAGCGGCGGGCAAGATGAACACGGATTTCACGGATTTGGACATGGATTTCACGGATGTGGCGTTGCAAGGCGGCGGCTCCGTGAAGGAGCAGAGGTGTCGCCAAGATCAAAAAATCCGTGAAATCCGTGTCTTAATCCGTCAAATCCGTGGAGATCCTGTCAGCTCCCCCGCACTTCGCGCGGGAGCCCGACGGCCTCACTCCGCCTGCGCCGGCCGGACCCGTCCCGCCGCCTTGCTCCCGGCGAGCGACAGGTCGCGGTAGGCGGCGGCGACGGCGCGCCAGGAGAAATGCTCGACCACCCGGCGGCGCCCGTCCTCGCCCAGCCGGCGGCGCAAGGGCGCGTCCTCGGCCAGACGGGCGAGCGCCGCGGCAAGGGCGGGCGTGTCGTCGGCGTCCAGCATCAGGCCGGTCTCCTCCTCCACCACCAGGTCGCGGTTGCCGGCGATGCGGGTCGCCACCACGGGCAGGCCGGCGGCCATCGCCTCCAGCACCACGTTGGGCATGCCCTCGTCGCGGGACGGGAAGACGAAGGCGTCGGCGGCGCGGTAGGCGGCCGGCAGCTCGTCGCGCCCGAGCCAGCCGAGGAACCGGACGCGCTCCGACAGGCCGAGCCGGGCGGCCTGCGCCTCCAGCTCCGGCCGGGCGGGGCCGTCGCCGACGATGGTCAGGCCGATGCGGCCGCGCAGAACCGGCGACAGGCTGGCAAGGGCATCGAACAGCACGTCCAGCCCCTTCTGCCGCACCACCCGGCCGACGAACAGCAAGGACAGGCGGTCACTCGTGCCCCGCGCGTCGGCAGGGGAGAAGCGGGCGGCATCGACGCCGTTGGGGATGATGGCGACGGGCTGGTCGGGGGCGAAGCGGCGGGCGAGATCGGCCAGCCCCTCGCTGTTGGCGACGACGGCGGAGGAGCGCCGCCACAGCCAGCCGATCACCGGCCCGGCCAGCCGGTGGTAGAGCGAGATGCCGTCATACTGGAAGCCCGGCACGTCGCCGCCGCGCAGGCTGACGACATAGGGCACGCCGGACAGCGCCTTCACCATCCAGGCAGCCGGACCGCAGGGCAGGCCGAAATAGGCGATGGTGGCGTCCGGGCGCCAGCGGGCGGCGATCCACGGCGCCATCACCAGCGAACTGGCGAGGAAGGCCAGCATCTCCACCACCGAGCTGCGGTCGCGGCGGCGGCGCAGGGTGGGGATGCGCCGGATCTCCACCCCGTCGGCCCGGCGCTCCGCCCGCGGAAGATCGCCGAAGGCGGAGGTCAGCACCAGCACCTCCTCGCCCAATGCTGCCAGCTCGCGGGCGGTGTTGTCGGTGGCGTTGGCCGCCCCGCCGCCCAGCGGCGGAAATTCGTAGTTGATCAGCAGAATCCGCGCCATGCCGCCCGCCATGCTCCCCGTTCGACGAGCGCCATTGATGGGCGGTGGGCGGCGGCGATGCAAGCGGCCAGCCGCCCCGTCCCCGTCCGGCCCACGCCTGTCCGGCCCACGCCTGCCGACTGGCGCCCATCCTTTGCAGCACCCGCCATCTCTGCTACTGATCGCGCCGGTCCTCGAAGCTGTCCGAAACCAGGTCCTCAACCGGGGCGATGCGGTCTCCATGAACATCCAGCAAGCCTTCGCCACCGCGCTCGGATTCCAGCAGAGCGGCAAGGCCGGGGAGGCCGCCCGGCTCTATGGCGAGATCATCGCCGCCGATCCCGAATTCGCCCCTGCCGTCAACAATCTGGGGCTTCTGCGCGCCGATGCCGGCCGCAACGCGGAGGCGGCGGCGCTGTTCCGCCGCGCGCTGAGCCTGACGCCGGGCTCGCTGAACGGCTGGAACAACCTGGGCGGGCTGCTGATCCGGCTCGGCCGGCCGGAGGAGGGGGTGCGGGCCTACCGCAAGTCCGTCCGGCTGAAGCCCGACCAGCCGGCCGTGCTCAACGAGCTGGGCGTCCAGCTGGAAAAGCTCAAGCATGCCGAAGAGGCCCGCGACGCCTTCGCCCGCGCCGAGGCCCTGACGCCCGACGATGCGGAAATCGCCAACAACCACGGCGCCATGCTGCGCATGGCCCACCGGCTGGACGAGGCGGCGGTGCGTTTCCGCCGCGCCATCGCGCTGGACCCGCAGCACAGCGGGGCCTACAGCAACCTGGGTTCCACGGTGAAGGACAAGGGAGCCTTCTGGGAAGCCCTGCTGGCCTTCCGGCGGGCCACCCGGCTGGCCCCGGACTTCGCCGGCGCCCATTGGAACGAAAGCCTGGTCCGGCTGCTGCTGGGCGATTTCGTCCAGGGGTGGCGGGGCTATGAATGGCGCTGGAAGCATGGCCGCCTGCCCTCGCCGCAGCGCAGCTTCGTCCAGCCGCGCTGGGACGGGTCGCCGCTGAAGGGGCGGCGGCTTCTGGTCTATTGGGAGCAGGGCTTCGGCGACGTGCTGCAGTTCGTCCGCTATCTGCCGCTGCTGGCCCAAGCAACTGGTGGGGCGGCTGGCGGGGCGGCCGGCGGACAGCCGGTCTATCTGGAATGCCAGCGGGCATTGCTGCCGCTGCTGCGCCGCCTGCCCGGCACCATCGCGGTGGAGACCGAGGGACCGCTGCCCGACTTCGACGTGCAGATCCCCCTGCTGAGCCTGCCGGCGCTGTTCGGCACCCGGCTGGAGACCGTGCCGGCCCGCGTGCCCTACCTGACGGCGGAGCCCGGTCTGGCGGCGCGCTGGGCCGAGCGGCTGCGGGGGCTGGCAAAGGACGGGGGCGGCATGAAGGACGGGGGCGGCCTGAAGGTCGGCATCGTCTGGGCCGGATCGCCCACCCACGGCAACGACCGCAACCGCTCCATCGGGCTCGCTCCCTTCGCCCGGCTCGCCGCCATCCCCGGCGTCAGCCTCGTCTCCATCCAGAAGGGACCGACCGAGGGACAGGCGGCGAACCCGCCCGGCGGATTCCCCCTGCTGAACCTGTCGCCAGACATCAAGGACTTCGCCGACACCGCCGCCATCATGGCCGGCCTCGACCTGGTGGTCTGCGTCGACACCTCCGTCGCCCATCTCGCGGGTGCGCTGGGCGTCCCGGTCTGGGTGCTGGTCCCCTTCGCGCCGGACTGGCGCTGGATGCTCGACCGCGAGGACAGCCCCTGGTATCCGACCATGCGCCTGTTCCGCCAGGACCGCCCCGGTTCCTGGGACGATGCCATGAACCGCCTGGAACACGCGCTCCGCGAGCGCGCGTCCGGATAAGGATCAGAGGGGGCGTAGGGGCCGTCGCGGTGAACCATCACCAGATCGACCTGCCACATCCGCTCGTCATTGGGACGGTAAAGCGGATCGACGATGTCCCAGACCTGGAACCCATAGGGGGCCATGGCGGCGATGATGCGGGGCAGGCGGGCATCCGCGCCGGCCACCGTCGCCTCGATCACGAAGACGGCGTCCGGCCGCATCAGGGTGGCCGCCCCGGCCAGAACCTCCAGTTCCAGGCCATCGACGTCGATCTTCACCAGCATCGGCCCGGCATAGCCGCGTTCGGCACACAGGCCGTCCAGCGAGAGGGCGGGCACCGTGCGCAGGCGGGGCAGGGTGCTGTCCGGCTCCGCCCCCTCCAGAACGACGGAGGAGTAGAGCCCGTCGTCGGACACCGCCAGCGGAACCGTGCCGTCCCGGCGGGCGATGGCGGCGATGCGGTATTCGGCGCTGCGCAGTTGCCCGCACAGGGCCTGCAGGGCCGGTTCGTTCTCGGCCACCGGCTCGATCAGCACATGGTGGGCTTCGGGAAAGACCTCGTAGAGCGGCGGGGTGCCGGTCTGGGCGCCGACGTCGATCACCGTGGCGGGGGTGAAGCCACGCCCGCGCAGCAGCGTCAGCGTCTTGTGCTTGCTCTGGCGGATCGCCGTCCGCTGCGACCGGATCAGCGCCAGCAGGGTCACCGCCATCGGGTCGGCCGGACTGACCCGCAGGATGGCGCGGTAGAACTCCTCTGCCCGTTCCAGGTCGCCGGAGAGATGAACGTCGAAAGCGATCTTGAGGCCGTCGGCGATGCTCACGGCGTAACTGTCCCCCAGACCGGCGACCACCCGGGCTTCGCGCGGCGGCGACTGGATGGCTGATCATAAAAGTGCCGCGCCGGACGGACCGGCGCGGCACAGTTTCGGCTGGAACCCTTTCCCGGGTCCATAGCAACATTTGATGATATTTACCCGTTTGTTCAAGCGCCTTCTTCCGCAACGGCCATGTTTCCGCTTCCCCGGCCACGCATTTTCCGCATGGCGGAGCCAGCGAGGTCCTTCCGGGTGCCGCTTCCCCCGAAAGCGGTCATCCATGGGACGGTCCCCTGCGACTCGGAGCGGCGGACGGCGCGGTCCGGAGAGGGCGGGAAGCGCCGCTTGCCAGGAGCGGGGACGCCATGGGATGAAGCGCCGCTCCCCACCTGCCGACCGGTCCATCCCATGCGCCTTTCCGACCAAGCCGCACTCCAGGCCGCACTCGACGCCGAACGGACGGGGGACCGCGAGACCGCCCTCAGGCTCTGCCACGGGCTGCTGGAGCGGGTGCCCGCCGGCCCGCAGGCCCCGGCCGCGCATGACGCGCTCGGCCGGCTGCTGCTGGGCCAGGACATGGCCGCCGCCGCCGGCCATGCGCTCGCCGCCTGGAACCTGACGCCCGCCGATCCGACCCGCAGGTCCAACCTGTGGCAGCTGCTGACCCATCTGGGCGAGGCCGGCGACGTCGCCCGCTTCCGGGGGCGCGAGGACTGCGTCGGGCTGGTCGCGCTGGGCAACGCGCTGCGCCGCGACGGGCAGGCGCTGCGTGCCGAGCGGGCCTATCGCCGGGCGCTGGAGCTTTATCCGGAGGTGTCCTTCACGCTGAGCCGGCTGGCCTGCCTGTGCGCCGAGCAGCACCGGCTGGAGGAGGCCGACGCCCTGTTCACCCAGGCGGCCGAACGCCACGGCGGGCGCGACGCCGTCACCCGCACCGACCCCGCCTTCCTCCAGTCCCTGCGCGAGGGACCGCCGCCCGCCGGCATCCGCGCCACCATCCAGGAGGGCGCCGGCGCCGCCGCCCGGCCGCTGGTGGTCTATGCCTGCTGCGATGCCGTCTATGCGCGCAAGTTCCTGCCGACCATGGTGCGGTCCATCGCCGAGGACAGCGGGCTCGACTGCGCCATCGCCCTGCATCTGGTCAATCCCGACGCGGAGGCCGAGGCGACGGTGGCGGCCCTGGCCGCCGCCCACGGCGCCGACCGCTTCATCATCCTGCGCGAGACCATCGACCTGTCGCCGCTGGGCGACAATGCCAAGACCTATTACGCCTGCAGCCGCTTCCTGGTGCTGCCCGACCTGCTGATCCGCTGGCAGCGGCCGGTGCTGATGCTGGACGTCGACCTGCTGGCGATCCGCGACCTGAACCCGCTGCTGGCGACCTCCGCCCGGTCGGATCTGGGCATGATGAGCCACGCGCTGAAGCGGCTGGACATCTGGAGCCTGCTCTATGCCGACGTGCTGCACATCCGGCCGACCACGGGGGCGCTGCGTTTCCTCGACCTGACCCGGCGCTACATCCGCCATTTCCTCGACCGCGGCCTGCCCGTCTGGTTCCTCGACCAGGCGGCACTCGCCGCCGTGCATCTGGCCGGCTTCACGGCGGAAGCCGCCCCGCGCCTGACCGTCTATCCGGCCGACATCCACAGCAGCACGGTGATGGTCGACGGCGAGGGACGCTACTGGACCGACGACAGCGCCTATTTCTATTCGGTCCGCGCCACCGGCGGCGGCCAGCATGCGGTGCACCGGCTGAAGCGCCGCGCCGGCACCACCGCCGACGTGAAACAGGGTTGAAGCAGGGTTGAAGCAGGGCTGAGGCCGGACTGAAGCCGGGCCGGGCGGCACCGGCAGGCGGGTGACGGGCGCATAGGACGGCAGGTCATGATTTCATGAATCATGATTTCATGCTTCTTCTTCATGACGTGAAACCACTTCCATCTTTCCTGATCTTGCGTGTAAATCCGCGAAGCTCCCGCTGGGATCACTCCGCTCTCCATCCTTTGCTACCGGGAACCACCGCATGGCTCGGATCATCAGTTTCGCCTCCACCAAGGGCGGCGTCGGCAAGACCAGTCTGGTCATGGCGCTCACCTCCGAACTGCGCCGGCGCGAGGCGAGCGTGCTTCTGCTCGACTGCGATCCCAACCGGCATCTGGCCGAATGGGCGCGGCGGCGCAACGATGCCGGCGTGCGGGTGCTGGACGAGATCACGGAATCGAACGTCCGCCAGACGGTGCAGGAGAATGCGCCGAGCTTCGACTACACGCTGATCGACCTTGCCGGCTTCGGCAACCTGACCATGCTCTACGCCTTCTCGGTCAGCGACGGGGTGCTGATCCCGACCCAGCAGTCCTTCATGGACGTGAAGGAGACGGTGCGCACCTTCAAGGTGGTGGCGGATTCCGTGGGCGTGCTGAAGCACACGCCGGCCTCCAGCGTGGTGATCGTCCGCACCCAGGCGGCCATCGAATCCCGCGTCGACCGCCATGCCCGCGGCCTGCTGGACGAACATGGCGTCCCCGCCTTCCGCACCGAACTGATCGAGCGCTCGCTGCTGAAGGAGATGACCTACACCGGCCACGGCCCCGGCGAGGTCAACCCGAACAGCAACGCCGACCTGAACGTCCGCTCCCTGACCGACGAGTTCGTGGCCTTCCTGGAAGCCTCCCCGGCCAACCCGCTGATCCCGCGGGGGTGAGAAGCGTGCGCTTCGCACGGCTTCCCACGCGATGCTATGGAAACAGGCCATGGCATCGCGTCATGATTTCATGGCATGGCCTCCTGCGGCGCCCGGACCGGAAAGAGCCGGGCTTTCCCGGGCGTAGGATCGCGTCGGCGACCGGCCCTGGTTCGAATCCGGCCGGGCAGGGCTGTCGAGGGACGAACCTATCTCTCCCATAAATCATGACATGATTATTTCTCATGATTTAATGGCAGAGAATCCGCTCCTGATAGCGGATGGTCCCGATCGGTCGCTTGGCTGGTTTCACATTGCGTCGTCCATACGAATGCCATGCGAAGGTGCAAACGGACCGGTTTTCAGTTCATGATATCATGATTCATTGTTCGGCTCGTCGTGGTGGCGGTGGCGCCATTGCATGACGAGCATCTCCCTCTGATGCGGGGGCCTTGAGAGGCGGCTGATCCTTCGACGGTCCGGACCCGCCGGGGGTACGGTATCCGTCCGCCCCTCTGCCACCACCGGCACGCCTTCCCAACCGGAAGCCCACCTTTCACGTGGCGATGAAGAGAGTTCTTGATTTCATGACTTGTCTTCATGGCAAACATACCCCCTTGATTGCCCACGGTCGGTTTCCCCGCTTGCCGACAGCCTTCCGGCGACCGGCAGCGAGAATGGAGAATGAGGCGCAGGGGGTGGTTGGGCCGTGATGAACGGCCGCCAATCCCCTTGAGCAGAACGGCCCTCGCAGCACTTCACCGAATTCTTTAAATCATGTTTTTATGCCATGACTTTCTATCGTTTCATGAAATCATCTTCCCCCCCCCCCCAACCCCACCCTGTGCTTCCCGCGCCACGCCGGCCGGCTTTCCGCCAAGACGCGCTTCGCACCCGCCACATGCCGTGAAGACAGGACACCAAGTCATGATAATGCTTCATGGCTTATCTCAGCCGGCGCCAAGCCGGTGCCGTCCTGACCGGAGTGCCCATGTCGACCGACAGCCCCGCCAAGCCCGCCCTGAAGCCCGCCGCCAAGCCGGCCCGTCCCCCTTTGGGCGGGATCGGGATCGGCGGGCTGGGCACGGACGACGTCGACCCGATCCGCCAGTACGGATTGAGCAAGGGCTTCCTGCCGACCGAGACGGAGCCGCCCGCGGCTCCCCAGGCCGCCATCCCCCAGCCCGTCCACCAGCCCCCGACACAACCGGCTCCGGCACCGGCTCCCGCCATCGTCCGCCCGGCGCCGACCCGGCCGTGGCAGGCGATGCTGCCGGACTATCTGGTGGAGGAGCTGCGGCAGGCCGCCGCACGCGAAGGCACCGCCCAGAAGGTGATCGTCCTGAAGGCCCTGCGGCAGGCCGGCTTCCGGATCGACGACATCGACCTGCAGGACCTGCGGCGGCGCTGAGGCTCCCGGCCCGGCGCACAATGCACACAGGCGGGGCCGAAGGGACGGTTTGACTCTCCAGAAGCAGCCGTCTATCCCCTGCACACGGTCCAGACCGACTGCCGACCACCAGCGACGACGAGATGAAGGCAAACATCACCCAGGCCGCCCCGGCACTGTCCACAGCGGCAGCATCGCCCCTTCAGGCCTCGCCCCGTCCGGTATCGTCCGTCCCGGCGCCCGCTCCGGCGGCCCCGGCCCCGGCCCCGGCACAAGCTCGGGCCACCGCCCAGCCACAGGGCTCGCATGGCCTCACCATCGACATGCTGGAACGGATGCTGGACCAGCAGCCCACCGACCCCAACGTGTGGAGCGCGCTGGGCGCCCTGCTGCGGCAGGCCGGCAAGCCGGAGGCGGCGATCGCCTGCCAGCGGCGCGCCCTGGAGATCGACCAGCGCCATGTCGGCGCCTGGACCAATCTGGGCAACGTGCTGGGCGACGTGGAGCGCTATGACGAGGCCATCGCCGCGCAGGAGCATGCGGTGGTGCTGTCGGGCGGCAACGCCAGCCTGCTGTCCAACCTGGTGGTGGCGCTGCGGCACGGCTGCCGGTTCGACCGCGCCCTGGAGGTGCTGGACGTCGCCCTGCGCGCGCGGCCCGGCGACCCGGGCCTGCTGTGGGACCGCGCCCTGACCCTGCTGCAGGTCGGCCGCTATGCCGAAGGCTTCCGCGACTACGACTCCCGCCTGTCGCTGCCCAGCTACCAGAACCGCATCGCGGAAGGTCCGATGTGGGATGGGCGGCCGCTCGACGGCAAGACCATCCTGCTGACCACCGAACAGGGTTTCGGCGACGTGCTGCTGACCGCGCGCTATGCGCCGCTGGTCAAGGCGCGCGGCGGCCGGGTCCTGCTGGAATGCCATCCGGAGCTGCAGCGCCTCCTGTCCGGGCTGGAGGGCATCGACGGCTTCGTGCACGCCGGCACCGCCTATCCGGCCTACGACGTCCACTGCCCGCTGATGAGCCTGCCGCACCGGCTGGGCACGACCATCGAGACGGTGCCGCCGCCCACCCGCCTGACCGTTCCGGCCGAAGCGCGCGAAAAGGCCGCCCGGCTGGTGCCCGGCCATGACGGCACGATCAAGGTCGGCATCATCTGGTCCGGCCGGGTCACCTTCAAAGACAACGCGCGGCGCGCCACCACGCTCAGCCGCTTCCTGCGCTTCCTCGACGTGCCGAAGGTGCGGCTCTACAGCATCCAGAAGGGCCCGCCGGAGGCGGAGCTGGAAACGCTCGGCACCTCGACCCTGATCACGCCGCTGGGGCCGCATTTCAACGATTTCGCCGACACCGCGGCGGTGCTGGAGCGGCTCGACCTCGTGATCATGACCGACAGCTCGGTGGCGCATCTGGCCGGCTCGCTCGGCCGCCCGGTGTGGAACCTGCTGCAGTTCATGCCCTACTGGGTCTATGGCGACGGCAGGACGGGTGGGGGCGACACCACCCCCTGGTACCCGTCGATGCGCCTGTTCCGCCAGACCACCCCCGGCGACTGGGACAGCGTGTTCGCCGCGGCCGAGAAGGCCCTGCGTCAGGTGGTGGCGCTCAGGACCTGAACCGCCTCAGCTGCCGGCCCGGCCGTAGCGGGCCAGCAGCGGGTCCTGCCTTTTGAGGATGCGCTCCAGAGCGGCGAGCGCGTCGTCCACCCCCTCCGCCGGCTCCACCCAACGATCGGCCTCCCACGACATTGGGGGCTGCGGCCTTGGGGATTCCGGCCTTGGGAATTCCGCCGGAATGGCGGCTGTCGCGGCGCGGGGGGCCACCTCCCCCAGCATCGGCGCCAGATCCTCGGCGACGAAGATCCGGTGGGTGCGCCGGCGCGTGATCTCCACGGCGATCTCCAGCCGCTGCAACTCCTCCAGAAGATCGGTGGCGGCACTGGTGGCGCAGCGCAGCCGCGCCGCCAGCCGGGCCGGGCCGATCACTCCCTCCGCCGCCACCGCATCGACGGCGCGGCGGATGCGGGCGTCGCTGCGCCGGTCGGCCACGCGCCGGCGCCAGCCGCGCCAGCGGTGCAGCAGGGCGACGAGGCCGTCCTCCCCCTCCGCCGCCTGACGGGCCATGCCGTCGAGGAAGGCGACCAGCCAGTCCGCGCCCGGTTCGGCGCGGCGGATCGCCTCGACCCCATTCAGGCAGGGCAGCGGCAGGGGCGTCATCTCCCGGACGGCAAGTGTCGCTTTCTCCTGAAAATTTTCACGGGGTCTGAGCAAGAACATATCGACGGATCAAGGGCTTCTATGCAAAGCTTGCGGCTGAAAATTTTCTTGCAGCCGAACGCTTTCGCGGGAGGGCGTCTGGGGTATGGGACGGCGATCCGACGATCCACCCGATGACCCACGCTGGTCCGAGGCCGAGCGCTTGGCCACACAGCTTGACCGCATTCTGGACAGCACCTCTCTGAAGAGCGAGGCACGTGCTGCCGCCATCAATGATCTTGCCGCCCGCCTCAAACGGACGCCTCAGACGATCCGCAACCACCTGCGCAAATACGGCCGGCGCCGTCTGGTCCGCGACCTGCTGCGCGACGATTCGGGGCGCGGTCCAAGGATGCCGTTGGAAGCCGAGACCATCGTCCGAACCGTCCTCGACGACAAGTATCTGACCCCTGAAGGGTGCTCCCTGAACGAGGCCACCATTGTGATCAACGGGCGCCTGGAAGGTGCTGGGCTGAAGCCGGTCTCGTTCAACACGGTGAAGAGCCGTCTCTGGAAGCATTGGACGGCCGAAGAGGTGGCACGTCGGCGTGGCGAAACCATCAAGGTGCGCAAGCATCGGCACCGGGGCGGTTCCCTGGTGCCGGATTACCCGCTGCAAATCTGCCAGATCGACGAGACGGAAATCGACGTGCTCGTTGTTGACGGCGCGGGCCATCTGCTGAAGCGGCTTTGGCTCACCGTTCTGGTCGATGTGCTGACCCACATGATCCTGGGCTTCTGGCTGTGGCCGCGGTCGGCCAACCGGGAGGCGATCGGGCTGTGCGTTCAGCACGCCATCCGCCCGAAACGGGCGTATTTTCAGAAGTTTGGCATCGAAGCTACGGATGTCTTCGGCCGACCGGAGCGCATCATTTCGGATCGGGCGGCCTGGTACAAGGCTCTGAAAGGCCACCGCGGCCTGGAGGATCTGCGCATCACGGTGGATCCCCGGCGTGGCGAACCGCATATCCGCAACATAGTCGAGCGCCTGCAGGGATCGATCAACCAGCAACTCCGCAAAGCTCGCGGGCAGACCGGCCGATCCGTCGCCGACCGAGGCGACTATCCCGCCGAGGAGCGCGCCTGCCTCACCTATGAGCAGATCGAAAAAGCAACGGCCATCATCGTGTTCCGTATCTGCAACGGGGAAATGGATGAGAAAACCCGCAAGCGTCCCGACCTTGAATGGACCAAACACGCATCCCGCATTCCCGAGCATCTCCTGAGTGTCGACTGGGAGGAGGTGCAACTCGCCTTTTTGCCGGAACGCACAGGCAGCTTGTCCAGCAAAGGGATCCGGGCCTTCGGCCTCTTCTACTGGAAGCAGGATGATGAGCGACTGGCAGAGCTTTACGCCAACCGCGGTCGCGAAAAGCTTCGGATCAAGGTCAACCGCAATGACGTCAGCCACATCTACCTGTGGCACCCGACGCTGATGCAATGGCTCACGGTCCCTCGCGCCGACGGCGTACTGAAACCCATGACGGTTTGGGAACTGGACGCTCAGAACAGCCGGGAGCGCAAGGAGGCGGGAACCTCCTGGGCGGAGCGAGGGAAGTCACGCGAAATGGTGGACGAAGCACTGACTCCAAGGCCTCGGAAGGTGCGGGTCAGCCGAAAGACTGCCAGCGACGCCCTGGCGGCGCAAATCGCTGGCGACTCCCAAACCCTATGCGGAGGAGATGGAGATCAACCGGCTCAAAACCTCGGGTGATGGGCTGGGCCGCTTGCCGATGATCGAGGACTGTTTCGATGTGGAGGCTTGGGAGACCACATGACCGACCATCTCAGCGAGGAAGCCCGCCAGCAGGTGGAAACCCTGGACGCCACCGCCCGCTGCGCGGCCATCGGGGCGCAACGATGGATCGGCTATCCTGCGGCGCTCCAGGCTCTAGACGCGTTGAGCCAAATCCGGGAGCGCCCCGCCTCCACACGCACGGCCGGCGTGGCCATTTGCGGGCCGTTCCGCAACGGAAAGACCATGGTTGCCGACAAGTTCCTGAGCATGGAAACCATGCAGGTCCGCCCCTCCCACTACTATCAACTGCCAACGGGCGCCTCACGGATGGAGTTCCTGAGTGGCATGATCCGGGCGATGGGACGGGTTCCCGACCCAACCCAAAGGACGATCGAGGGGCGACGGCAGCAGCTGGAAGCCTTGCTCGATGAACACGAACCGCGTGTCTTCATCTTCGATGACGCCCATCACGGCTTCAGCGGCAGTGCCGCGAAAGAATTCCACACGCTGCTGCGCGTCATGGGCCACCGCTGGGACATGTCGCCGGTGCTGATTGGCGATCGATCGTTGGCGGAAGCGATCCACAACGACGGCGAACTGCGGACCCGCCTGACCAACCGCCCCTTGCCGCGATGGCAGTACGACGCCGACTACGCGCGTCTGTTGAACAGTCTGGTGCGTGCTCTGCCGTTGCGCCGCAAATCCGAACTCACCGAGGAGCCTCTGGCCAAGCGGTTTTTCCTGACAGCTGAGGGTCTCATCGGCGACATCGTTCAAAATGTAGCTGCTGCGGCGGTGGCAGCGGTCCACTCCGGTGAAGAACGTATCACGCTGGAGATTTTCAACTCCCTAAACCTGGAGCCGCCGTCGAAGCGCTTCTCACCGGGCGAGATGCGCGGGCTGGCCTGATGAACGGCCATTTGCCGCCTGGGCAGCCGGACGACGTGTTTTCCGTGGAGCCGCTGCACCGGGGCAGGCCGGAGCCACGGCCAATCACCTGGGCGCCAGACCCGGCCCCCATTGCCGACGAACTCTTGAGCAGTTGGCTCAGCCGTCGGGCCTGGGCGGATGCCATGGGACCGGATGCCTTTCTGCGCAGCCTTCGATCCAGTCTCGGACAGACGATCCTGGACCTGGATGGCGCACTTCCGCCCCGGTTCTTCGCCTTCCTATCCCGGTGCACTGGGATGCCGATACAGCGGTTTGAGGCGATGCAGCGCTTTGCCCATCCGCCAGATACGGTTTGGGCGAGGCTCTTCTGGGCGCCGCGGTTCTGTCCCCAGTGCTGGACGGAGGATGAGGCTCCATACATACGCTGGCGATGGCGGGCGACGCTATTTGAGGTCTGCACGGACCATGGCCTTTGGCTGTGCAACCGCTGCCCAGCCTGTCAGGCACCTCTTTCCATTCTTCGAGGACCACACCGCCGCCCGCTCTGGCACTGTGCCGGATGCCAACTTGACCTGCGTACAGCGACGGCGATGCAAGCGTCTCCAGACGCTGTCCGGGGACAGACCTTGATCTTGGACATCACCGATTTGGCCGAAGAAATCGGGCGACGGCGCCTTATTGAACAGGCATCAAGCATCCTGCATGATGGCGATGCCAGACAGGATGGCAGACGCCACGCTCCCCAGACGGGATTGGCTTTGATCGGCAGGTCCTGGAAACGAGCCTATTCACTGTTAGATGGGACCCCGCGGGGAGGCGTTAGAACACACCTCCTGCGTCTCCTTCATGGCGGCTCCCTGGAGGCGGCTCTGGCAATCGAACCGCGGCCGGTCCGTTGTTGGGAACCGACAGCCAAGCTCAACTCTGTCACCCTCGACGACCTTATCCATGAGTACTGTAAACCTGGGGAGACCGAACGGCACGTTCGTCCCGCGACCATCGATGACATCCCTCATGTGCAGACGTTCTGCCGCGGTTTGTTTGGAGATTCCTTTGGCGATGAGGAACATGAAGGTCACGATGCTCAAATCCAGACAGACCTCGAGACGCTTCTTGCTACTCCCTGGCAAGCCTTGATCGAGGCGAAATTCCCTTTTCTCATTGGTCTGGATGGTTCCAGGGTGGTCGGTTTGGTGGTTGGTCGGCAGGAGAAAACCGCTGTCCTCATGGTCGAGCGAACTGGGGCTGCCTTCATTCCCGTGCTGCTCGAAGGACTAGCCCAGGTGATGCTCAGCCATGGCACGCGCCCACTCAAGGTCTGGGTAGCCCAAGAGAATCAACGGTTCTTTGAGGAAGCTGGTTGGCGCAGTTCAGGGGCTGAAAACGAAGCCGGCCAGATTTGCATGGAATACTCTCCACCGGTGACGGACACTCCGTAGCCAATCCCAGCGATAAGCGCCCTTTGTCAGCAGTTTGTATCGGCAGGAGCCGCCTCATCATCGTCGGACTTTAGATCCTGGAGCCGTGCCGTCACTCGGGCCGATGTCGCGGCCACCTCGGTCAAAGGGCCGGTGAGGTTGATGGCCGGTGGGTTGGGCCGGGGCTGCCGCCGGGCCGGAGGGAGCGGCGCTCCCCCCACTGGCTCCGGCGAAGTCGGCGCCCCGGCAGGGGTGCCGTCGAGCACCCCGGTGTCGGCCAGCCCCATCGCGCGCAGATCGTCCAAGTCGGGCAGGTCGGCCAAGCTCTCCAGGCCGAACTGATCGAGAAAGGCGTCGGTGGTCACGAAGGTCAGCGGGGCGCCCGGGCGTGGGCTGCGCGGCCCCGGACCGACGAGTCCCGCCGCGCGCAGGCGGCCGACGGCGTCGGCATCGACTGTACGGCCTAGCAGGCGCTCAAGGTCGCGCCGGGTCAGCGGCTGGTGATAGGCGATGGTAGCGAGCAAGAGCTGGTCGGCCGGACCGAGAGCAGGGAGGGGGCCGCCGGCAGGGCGCACCGCCCGCAACACCGGAGCGAGATGGGGGCGGGTGCGGTGATGCCAGCCGCCAGCGACCGCCACCAGGTCGTAGGGCCGGGGGCGCAACTCGCCACGGATGGCGGCGATCACCGCGTCGAGCGGGCAGTCGTCGCCGACCACCCGCGCCAGCACCGTCCGTGGCACCGGGGTTGGCGAGGCGAAGATCACCGCCTCGACCCGGCTCATCCACTCCCGCCACCGCAGCTCGGGCGACAGATCGGCCAGGGCCCGATCGAACGGCAGGTCATCACCGGCCTTTGCAGGAGGCTGTGCCATGGTCCCTCGCTTAGAGCCCATAAAGGCGCGCGGTGGTTCGCCCGGTCAATTCGCGAACGACACCGAGGGCGACCAGCCGATCGAACAGGCGGCGCGCAGCGCGCTCGGGGATGAGGTCGCGTACCCCGGCGACCGACAGCGCGTCGCGGGCGAGCAGCCGGTCGATGACGGAGCCGGCGGCGCGGGCGCGCAGGCGGGACCGCAGCGCCTGCAGCGCTGCGCTGCGCTGCGCGAGCAGGACGAAGCGATCAAGCGCCCGCCCGCTTCCACGCAGGATGGCGCCAGCCAGGCGGGGATCGTCGGCCGATGCGAGAGCACCGAAGGCGCCGCCGCGCGACCGTAGGCCTAGTGTGACGAGCGGCAGCCCCTGGTCCCAATCAAGCCAGCGGGCCAGAGTCACATCAGCGGCCCACAGCACCAGCCCGCCGCGTCCGGGCCGGGCATCCAGCACCGCTTGAACGGCGGCGGCGGCGGCGGCGAGCGGGCAGGGCAGGGCGGCGGCGGCGGCGAGACGCTTGGCCAATGCGTCCGCCACGACCGCGTCGCGCGCTCCGAGGCCAGCGATCAGGTCCGGCACGTCATTCCAACGGGCGCCGACGGTACCGATGCTGAGCCACAGGTAGGCGCGCACCACCGGGGTCACTGGGCCGGCCGGCAGCGCTGGACCAAGGGCGACGAGGTCGCGCAGCGCCGCTTCGTCCTCCGGGCGTCCGTCGCGGGCCACCGCGTCGGCCGCGGCGGCTAGCGCGAGGCGGTTGGCCCAGGCGCCGGCGTGAGCGGTCGACGATACCACCGCCGCGTCGAGAACCGTGAGGGCGGCGCCGACTTGGACGGGAGTGGCGCTATCCTCCCGCTCGGCGTCCCGCCGTGCCCACACCGGCATGCGCAACGCGTACGTTTCAACGGCTGCAGGATGGTCGGTTCCCGACAGCCGCCGGGTCACCAGTATCTCCGTTCCACGACACGACCAACCTTGGAGCCGATCCACTGGTTGACCAGTTCCCACACGATGCGGTGCGCTTCCCAGAGTGGCATCGCCTGTTCGGCATTCCATTTCCCGTCAATGTTGCCCAGGTGGCGCGGCCCTTCGCTAAGGGTCCGGGCAAACTGGATGCTGCCGTTGAGCCGCCCCCGCGTGTCCTTGCCGATCCATGGGTCAACATTATGAAGGCCGCCAATATCGGCGCTGATGGCGTTGAGCACCAAACCGAAGCCCGTCCAGGTGGGCCGCGCGGTCAGCACCGCCAGAACAGTGGCCACCGTCTCGTCCGCCAGAGCCAGGGCCGCCCACTGCCGGACGAGGTCCTGCACCTCCGGGGCCTCAGGCGCCCGGCAGGCGTTAGGCAGCCGGAACCCAGGCCCCGCCTGGCGGTGGGCGATCACGGTGCCGTCGGCGTCCTCGCACCGCAGCAGCGCGATCCGCACCGGTTCGTAGCGAGGATCGAGCAGGCGGGCGGCGCCGTTCATCGCCGAAAGCCGTGCGGCCGTCCAGGCGTCCACCGTGTCCCACGTCTCGTCGAATGCGATCTCGGCCGTGCCAGTGTCCGTGGTCGCGGTGCGGTGCACCGGGTTGGGCTCGAGCACGAGGTCGCTCGACCGCAGGGTCCAGAGCGGCGTGCCATCGGCGTCCGCGCCGCGCGCCACATGGCAGTCGGGCTCCGTGAAGCAGGCGGCGAGCAGGGTGAGATCGCTGTCCTCGCCTTCGAGGACGGCGCAGTAGGTGAGCGGCATGGCGGCACCGGGGGCAGGGCGCAGGAAGGGAAAAAGAGGCGACGGCGCTTATCCCTCTGTTTACCACCCTTAAGCGCCGGGGTACAGGGGTGCGGCGTCATGTCCGATAACCTTGGCTTATCGGACATGACAGACACCCGGCCACCGGCTACACTCGGAACCTCGTTTTGCTGTCGGCTGGCGAAATAACCTTTACTGACCGCTTTTCGGCGCGAATTCTGGTCTCAATAACGTGAACTGAGACCCAGTCGCCGGGCGGTTTGTCCTCAATAACCTTTACCGGCGATCTCAATAACCTTAACTGGGGCCCAGTCCCTAGCCGGGCTGTACTCCCACAATGCAGACGCCTTTCCGCCTCAGCATGCCGGTTGGCATCTTGTCGCCCTTTGGTTGGGAGGGGTTCACGATCCCGGTTGCCAGAGCTTTCCGTTGCTCGGTGCAACGGCCCTTCTCTCACCGTGCGGTGATGCCGGCGCGAGCTCCGGCCTGTTCAAACCGCCTGTATAGGCCGCCAAACGATCATTTTCTCAAAACTGATTAAACTAGGCGTCTTGTCTCGCGCCGGCTGACGGCCTCAAGCGATCAACGGAGCGCAAGCCGGGCCGCGGCGCATAGATATTTTACCAAACGGTCCTTACGTGGCGTCTGCGTATTTGGTAAAATGCCCCAACTGGACGCTGGCGAGGGTGTCTGTCGCTCAATCGGGTGAAATTCGGCGGCGTGCACCGTTTCCGGACCGCTGCGCTGGGAGAGGTCCATGGCCCTAATCGGGTACGCCCGCGTTTCAACCGACGAGCAAACCACCGACCCGCAACTCGACGCGCTGAAGGCGGCCGGTTGCTCGACGATTCACCGGGAGCATGGGTCCGGCGGCGACCGGTCACGTCCAGAGCTGAAGCGCGCCATTGCGCGCTGCCGTGCCGGTGATGTGCTGGTCGTCGTGCGCATCGACCGGCTGGCCCGTTCGCTCGCCCACCTCCTGGAGATCATCGAAGCGCTCAACTCCCAAAGGGCGGGCTTCCGCTCGCTGGGTGATCCCATCGACACCACCAGTCCGCAAGGCCGCTTCACCTTGCAGATCCTTGGCGCGGTGGCCGAGTTCGAACGCGCGCTCATTCGCGAGCGCACCAAAGCCGGACTGAAGGCCGCCAGGGACCGCGGCCGCACCGGCGGCAATCCAGGCCTGCGCTTCCGTTCCGCGTCGGCGGTGCGCGCCGTCAACGAGGCCCGCGAGGCGCGGCGCGACGCTGATGTGCTGCGGGTGGCCGATGATATTCTGCCCCACGTCCGCGCGATGCGACCCGGCTATTCCTGGGCGACCGTCGCCCGCAGCTTGGACAGAAATGGCTCGCGGCGCCCCGACGGTGGTCCGTGGACCGGAGCGGCCCTGGTGCGCGCCGTCCGTCGCCTCGCGCGTGACGGGTTCGTGAACGACAAGGTACTGGAGCGTACGCCGCGGCGGCGCGACAGCGATGACCTTGTCACCTTGGTTGCCTCGGCGGTGAAGACGCTGGACAACCCAACCCTGACCAACATTGCCCGGCATCTTGAGGAGCTGCACTGCCGGACGCCCCGCGGGGAAACGCGCTGGTCGGTCTCGTCAGTTCAGAACCTTCTGGGTCAGGCCGTCGCACAGGGGCTTCTGGAAGACCGGCCGCTTCCCGCTCCGGAAGCGCCTCGCCGGCGCGGCCGTCCGCCAAAATCGCTCAAAGGCCTGCAAAGCACTCCATAACGGCGACAGTCAATGCACGTGATCAGCGGAGCAGCACGAACGTCTCCACTGCGTCTCCGCAAAGGTCTAGCTCACTCTTCGTCAGATCCAGACCGATCGGCGTCACGCCCATTGCGGGCTCCCATAGGTGGTGTCTTCGACGTTCAACGCTTTTTACCGGCATTCGGAAAAGGGACCTCCACCGCATCACCCTATCACTCAAGGCTATTCCCGTAGGAGCGGGAGTGAAGGAATACGGCCGCGTGCGTTCGGGCTTATATCGCGGCGCTTCAGCCTGCCTTACCCCTTCCGCGTTCAACGCGACGACCAGGGAGGGGACCGCCGGTAGGCGCATCACCGGGGCTTTGTGTGAGCATGCCGGTCTCGGGTGGCGCCATAAGCGGGCTGGTGTCCACGATGCCTCCTTTCTGAAGCAGGGGAAGCTGCTTCTGCGCCCAGCGGATTGCCTGGATGCCGGGGCTGTTGAGCAGCAGCTTGGCGGTGGGATAGGCCCACATAACGCGGTCCACCAGATCGTTCGGCCGGTATGGCTCGTCGGCAATGCCGTCACCGTTTAGGTCGTAGGCGGCGTTGTCGGACCAGTAGTTGCCGCGCCCCTTCTCCGACCACTCGACCACGCGGGCGCCGACGTACTTCACCTGGGTGCGGTTGTTGATGAAGGCGTTGCCGACGACTGTGTTGCGTTCGGCGCCGCCGGTGAGGTGGGCGCCGATCTCGCAGCCCTCGAACCGGTTGCCGTGGATCTCGTTTCGGACGGATCCGAGAACAAACAGGCACTTGCCGGTGCCGATCCGTGACCCGTCGACCGGTTCGGCTTCCCGTGGAACGTCCGGGTCCGGATCGTCCCGGTCGCTCTGGATCGGGGCCGTGCCCAGGAAGCGCCCATTCACGGCGTTGGCCTCGAACCGCGACCCGTTGACGGAGTGAAGCAGGAAGCCGTGTTCTTGGTCGCCCTGTGAGAGGTTGCCCCGGACGGCGATGCGGTTGGACATCATGATCGCGTAGCCGACTTGGTTTCCGACCGAGATGTTGCCGGACACCTCGCTGTCGTTGGCGTCCATATAGTGGATGCCGAACCGTACGCCCTCCAGCCAGTTACGGCTGAAGACATTCCGCTGGGTCTTGCTGACGAAGATGCCGTCACGACCGTTGACGATCCGGTTGCCGATGATGCGGGTGCCCGGGCTGTTCCAGACGGATACCCCGTTGCCACGCTCCGACATCCGGAGATCGTCGCGGCCGATGATTGTGTTGTCCCGCACCAGGGCGTCGGACGGTCCCCAGAGGTAGACACCGAAGAGATTTCCTTCGAGACGGTTGCCCTCGATCACCGCCCGATGGGCGGCGCGGTCCAGGTGGATACCGGACGCGATCCGCTCACGATCCGTGCCGGAATTCTGGACGACCAGATTGCGCACGGTGACGTCCGGAGCTTTGACCATGATCACCGGACCCCGGCTGCGCCCGTCGACCACGGCGCCGCTTTCGCCGTGGAGCGTCAACGGGCGCGACACCGTGACGGGGCCAAGATGCACGCCCGGCTCGAGCACGAGCACGTCGCCGACCGCGGCAGCGTCCACGGCTGCCTGCAACGCCTCTTCGCCCGCGGGAACGCGCACGGTGCCAGCTGCGGCGGCCGTGGCGACGATGGTCGCGGCGATGCCGACCATTCCGGCGCGAACCGCGCGTGCCCGACACCTGTGGAACAGCCCGCGGCCGGATACATCCGCCGTCCTGGTCGTCATGGTGCGGCCTGTTCCGCTGTGCTGCATGAAGGAGTCACCCACGAGCTTCGGGATTGTCTGTGTCCAGCACCATAAAGCCCGCTGAGAGGCGCGGTGCCTTGACCAACGACAAGTTGGCCGGTTCCGATGCCCGGCCTGCACGTTGAGCGCCTTGATGTCGATGGTCTTGTCGAGTTTGCGGCCGGATCCGAGTGATGGTTTACTTGCCTGAAGTCAAGTCGCGCCCCAACTCGGCGGGGTAAGGTTCGGCCCGTGCCCGTTGAGGCGTTCGCGCAACGGAAGACGCCGAGGCCGACCGCCAACGCGGTCGTTCATTCGCCGAATTGGTGGGTGCGTGGGCGGCGGTCGCCGCGTCATCGCACCTGCTGCTCTCCTCTTCCCCACCCTTAGACATCACCGGGACTGGACCTGCCATGATCACAGGAGCTCACATTATGACCGACACCGTCGCATCCACGAAGCCGAGCGTACCCTGGAGGCAGCGGACGGTTCTGTTCATGATGGCGTCGGTGACGTTCCTCTTCCTGAGTTTCCTGCTCGTCAGCGCCTACGCTTGGTTCCATACCGACGCCGCGGTGCGGGTTGCCCGCGTGGGCGAGCTTCGGTCGCTGCTCGTCAGCCTTGACCCCGCCAAGCCTGGTCCAGATCTGGCCGGGCGTGTCGTCTACGTCCAGGGAACCGCAGCGGCCGGGCAGCCGATCACCGACAGCAGCACGGGCGTCATCTTCGAAAACACGCTGATCACCCAGAGGATCGTGGAGCGGTACCGCGGCGGCCGGAAGGCAGGCTGGACCCCGGAGGAGACGCAGTTCATGCCGTCGTCCGGCGCGCGTCTCGACGGATGGGCGTTGACGGACCCGCTTCTGGCCGCGACGCCCTCGGCGCTGGGGCCCTTGCGCCCGGGCGAGGATTACCGGTTGCCCGCGGGTATGGTGCTCGCCGACAGCGATCCCCATGCGGCTTATCAACCAAGTGGCAATGCACGGGATTCCGACCCGGTGTCTCATCCGGCGGCCAATGACCGTCGACTCCTCTACCGGACTCTGCGTGACGGCCCCTTGAGCGTGATCGCTGCGGTCGACCGGAGCGGCCACGGATTGGTGCCGCTTCGCATCGACGGGGATGACGTGGCGCTCCTGGCGAACGGAAGCGTCGATGCTGCGACCATGGTCGAGAGCGTTCTGAAGAACGCCAACACGGCGCGTGCGGAAACGATGCTCTGGGCTCTTGCCGCCGGATGGGTGTTGTTCCTGATCCCGGCGATCTGGGCACCGGTGCAGCGCTGGATCGCCCTGACCATTGTCCCCTTGGGCGGCATCCTCGCGACACTCACCGCCGCTTCGGTCGCGGCCGTGCCGGGTGGCGTGGCCGGCAGCTTTCTCACTGGGCAAACCGTTGCACTCGGGTATGTGCTGCTGATCGGATTGGCCGCCCGGAGGCGTGGCGTCCTAGTCTGATCCGGTCGTGGGAGGCGTCGCAGCACCGCATCAAGCCACCAAAGAACTCCTCAAGCGGGTCGCACTCGATCGGAAGAAACGCTATGGTGTTTCCCTCGCAACCCTTCAGGTGAGGTGAACCGCTCCGGCTTTCCTGGAGGCCCCATTTCTTGAGCGACTGTGTTGCGGGTCAAGCGGTTTTCCATGGCGAGGCTGTCTTGATGATGGCGTTCAGGATGGTGAGGAGATGGCGCATGCAAGCGACGAGGGCGACCTTCTTGGGACGCCCCGCCGCCACGATCCTGGTGTAATGGGCCTTGATAACGGGGTTCCAGCGGACCGCCGAGAGCGCAGCCATGTAGAGGGCGTTGCGCACAGCGGTGCGGCCACCGGCGATGGCTCTATGGCCACGCATCTGTCCAGAATCGCGGTTGACGGGCGCGACGCCGACCAAGGCGGCGATGCGCCGGCGGTCAAGGCGGCCGAGTTCAGGTAGGTCGGCGATCAACGTGCGCGCGGTGATGCCGCCGATGCCGGGGACTGACGTCAGCAGGTCGTCGGCAGCTCGCCAGACGGGGGAGCCACGCACGCTGTCGTCAATGTCCTTGTCCAACTCGACCAGTTGAGCCTCCAAGGTTTTCCGGGTGGCTTCGATGGTGCGGCGGACCCGTGGGCTGCGGGCCTGACGCAGGCGGTTGGCTTCCATGCCGATCATCTCGACCACTTGCCGACGCCGCGCCACCAACTCGGCCAGCACCTGGCTCTCGGCGTCGGCGATCGGGCGAGGTTCGGGGCGGATGCGTTCGGCGAACAGGGCGATGATCTGGGCATCGAGCGCGTCGGTTTTGGCGAGCCGCCCGGTGGCGCGGGCGAAATCGCGGATCTGACGCGGATTAACGACGGCCAGGGGCAGACCAGCGCCCGCCAGGACGGCGGCGACGGTCACTTCGAAGCCGCCCGTCGCTTCCAGCACGATCAGGGTGGGGGCACGCGTGCGCAACTCGGTGACGAGGTGATCCAGGCCTTCGCCGTTGCGCGCAACGGCGAAGGCCTGCCCTGCGGGCAGAATGTGTACGTCGAGACGGTCCTTCGAGACGTCAATGCCGACGAAGCTTGGCGAAGAAGGTTGTTCCATGACCCGTCCTTGCGAATGCGGGCTCACCTTGCGGCCCGAGCGACTGTTCGGGTTCCGGATGGAACCGGCGGACGGGGCACCGTGCTCAAGAACGGGCTCGATCGCCCGAGAGATGGGCGGGCTCCCGTCCGCCGACAGCCTCGCCGGCTTCACGTTGGCGGGCAAGGAAGAGATACAAGAGACTGGGGTCATCATGACGAAGCAGACATCACCCTAGTACGCCCCCTGAAGTCCGCGAGCGCGCGGTTCGGATGGTGTTCGAGCACGAAGGCGAACATGCCTCGCAGGGGGCGGCGATCAGTTCGATCGCGGCGAAGATCGGCTGCACTCCGGAAACTTTGCGGGGCTGGGTCCGGCAGGCCGAGCGTGACCAGCGCAAGCGGCCGGGGCCGACAACGGACGAGCAGGAACGGATCAAGGCACTGGAGCGTGAGGTGCGGGAGCTTAGCTAGGCGAAAGAAATCCTTCGCAATGCGTCGGCGTATTTCGCCCAGGCGGAGCTCGACCGCCCATTCAGGAAATGATCGCCTTCATCGACGCGCACCGCGCCGTTCATGGGGGCGAGCCGATCTGCCGAGTGCTGCTGATCGCCCTGTCGACTTACCACGCCTATGCCGCCCGGCGGGCCGATCCAGAAGGCGCCAGCCCGCTCGCGAAGCGACGCGGAGGTGAGCGTGGCTATCCGGCGGGTCTGGAATGAAAACTTCCAGGTCTATGGGGTACGTAAAGTCTGGCGGCAGTTGCTGTGGGAAGGAATCGACGTGGCACGCTGCACAGTGGCCCGGCTAATGCGCCAATTGGGCCTGAAGGGCGCGACATGGGGCAAGACAGTCCGCACCACGATCAGCCACCGGGCAGCGCCCTGTCCCGCCGACTGGGTGAACCGCCAATTCCAGGTGCCCCGCCCGAACGCCTTGTGGGTGGCGGATTTCATGTACGTATCGACATGGCAGGGCTTCCTCTACGTGGCCTTCGTCATCGCCGCCTTCGCTCGCCGGATCGTAGGCTGGCGGGTGTCCATCACAGCCCACGCTGATTTTTTGCTGGACGCTCTGGAGCAGGCACTTCATGACCGCCGACCGGCCAAAAGCAGCGGCCTCATCCACCACTCGGATCGTGGGTCGCAATATGTCGCTATTCGATACACCGAGCGCCTGACCGATGCTGGTGTCGAGCCCTCCGTCGGTAGCGTCGGCGGTTCATACGATAACGCCTTGGCCGAGACCATCAACGGTCTCTATAAGACCGAGGTGATCCGGCGTCGCGAACCGTGGCGCACCCTGGAAGCCGTCGAGTTCGCCACCTTGGGGTGGGTCGAACCCATCGGCAACATTCCTCCTGTCGAGGCTGAAGCGCGTTATTATGCTCAAACTGAGGACGCCGGCTTGGCGGCGTGACTCAAGCCGAATGGCCTCCGAGAAACCCGGAGCGGTTCACCTGCAGCATCCCCCGGATAGGATCAATGCCGACCTGTCCGGCACCTGCTCCGTCGTCTTCGAGGCTCCGATACTGGAAGCGCGCCAGTGGACAAGCGTCAGGATGTCTTCCATCCCTTGGCCAGCCACAAAGGGGAGCCATGACCGATGACTGTCTCGACCGATGAAACCAGCTGGGCGCGCACCGTATCGTGCGTCATCCAGCCGTCGGTGGCAGCCTCAGCGTCCGCCCCGTTCCATGCGGCCACAGCAAAGAGCGTCGCCACCTTGCGCCGAAGCTCGAACGATCCTCTATCGCTGCTCTTGCTACAGCCAGCCACATGCTCAGTGGTTCGCGAACACCTGCACCTTGCCGTTGGGAGCGCCGAACAGCACGACCTGATAGGGTTGGCCTGACTTTCCGTCCATTCCGGGGGCGTCCTGGGGCATACCGGGGGCCGCCAACCCCTTGGCTTGCGGGCGCTCGGCCAGCAGGCGTTCCACGTCCCCAGCCGGAACATGGCCCTCGATCGTGTAGCCACCGACCAGCGAGGTGTGACAAGACTCCAGGGCTTCAGGGACGCCGTTGTCCCTTTTCACCGTTTCGACACTCTCGACCTCGTGCACGGTCACGGCGAACCCTGCAGTACGCATGTGCTTGACCCAACCCACGCAACACTCGCAGCTCCGCGCCTTCCAAACTTCGACGGTCTGGGCCGCTGCCGCGGGGCGGTCACCGAACAGGACGAGGCCACCGACGGCGGCGCCTCCGGTCAGAACGGCGCTGACCAGCGCCGCCATGATGGTTCTGGATGTCATGGAACTCTCCGCACTCTCTATTCATGTTCGGACTCGGTATAGGCCGCCCAAAGACGGTCGCCAGTCCGAGGATCGATACAGTCGGCACCAGCATCGGCCCGGCACCAGGCCGCAACCCGGCGCAACCCGGCGGTTCCGGGGCGATCAGAGGGAGGCGCGTGGAGGTTTCGGCGCGGGGTCGACGGCAATGCCGGCCGGAAGGGCGAGAGCAGGGATGGCCAAGGGAACCGGCAACCGGATGATGGGAGGAGGAGCACGCCCCGTGGGAAGGGTGACCGGCATCGCGTGGCACCCGGAGATCGTGCAGGCGTCGTCGGATGCCGGCGCTTCATGGCCGCCCGGGCAGGAGGGCGAGACGAGCGTTCCGTCTGCTGCCGCCAAGCCGGAAGGCGTGCAACCTGTTCCACCGCAGTGTTCGGCCGCCGGTCCGCACGGGATGGAAAGACCGTTAGCGGGGGCCGAGGCGAACAAGAGCGCAAACGGGGCAGTGAGGACAGCCAGCACCAGCAGGACGATTGCCATCCACCGAAATCCCGCTGCGAAAGTCCGCGTCACGATCCTGCCCTCTTCGGCCTCGGCGAGAACCACCAAGACGAGGCCATCCTATCCATCTATGCGCGCTTCGCGTTGATCCTGGTCAATAGCGGCAGCCCGTCGGCCCTGCCGCACCCCGTGCAACAGCAGCAGGCCGACGCCGCCGGTGATGCCGATGTCCGCCATGTTGAAGGTCGGCCAATGCCAGCCAAAGGCGTGAAGATCGAGAAAATCGGTGACGGCGCCCTGACGAACGCGGTCGATCACATTGCCGATGGCGCCACCGATGATCGCGCCGATGGCCACGGCCTCGGTGCGGCTGTCGGTGCGCGCCGCCCACACGGACAAGCCGGCGACGATCGCCATGGCCAGGCCGCTCAGCAGCCAGGGACCGGCCATTCCACCTCCCAGGAACCCGAAGCTGACGCCGGGGTTGAAGCCAAGCCTCAGATTGAGGAAGGAGGTGATCGGGATGATCTCAGGCGGATTCAGGATGTGGGTCAGCATCAGCCATTTGCTCGCCTGATCCAGGATCATGACGAGCACCACCGCTGACAGGGGCATCCAAAGACCTCCAGGCGGTCGCCGATGAATCATGTCGAACAGTCCTCCTTCTCAACGTTTGGGCCGCCTTGGCATTCTGAATGCTCCAGCCACTAGAGCATCAAGCAGGGAATGGCGACCGGACGCCGAAGCGTCCGGTGATGCCGGTAATCAGTGGTGATCGTGCAGGCAGTGGCTGTGATCGGCGAGCACCTCGATCACATGGCAGGTCCGGACCTGCCCCTGCGGGCATGGCTCGACCATGTTCCGGACTTCGGCCCGCAATGCCTGGAGACGGGCGATCTTGGACTCGATGTCCGCCAGATGGGCACGGGCCAAGGCATCCGCCTCACCGCACGGATGCGCCGGATCGTCGGCCAGCATCAGGAGCTGGCGGATGGCGTCCACTTCGAAGCCGAGTTCCCGGGCATGCCGGATGAAGCGCAGCCGGCTGACCGCCGCCGCGTCGTAGGTGCGCCGATTGCTGTCGGTTCGGAGCGGAGCGGGCAGCAGGCCAATCGATTCATAATAGCGGATGGTCGGGATCTTCACCCCGGCCTGAGCCGACAGCTCTCCGATGGTCAAAGGCTTCATCTTGCGTTTTTCCCTCTTGATCCTCCAGTCGCTGGAGAATGTACGGTCGGGTCAGCAGATCGACAAGGGAGCGCCCGATGCGCGTGACTGAAAACGAGGAGACCCCTGCCACGCAGCGGACCCGGTACCGGGTGAGCGGCATGGATTGCGGCTCCTGTGCCGGCAAGATCGAAACGGCCCTGCGGCGGGTGGACGGCATCCACGAGGTTCGGGTGTCGGTGCCCAACGGTACGATGACCGTCACCCATAGCCCGTCCGTCACCGGCGACGCCATCACCCGTCCCGTGAACGCGCTCGGTTTCCAGACTGGTCCGGGTGAAATGCTGGGCGGGCCGAAGGCCGAAGCGGAACACCGCGACGGGCAGCATGGCGGTTGCAGCCATGATCATGGCCATGGACACGATCATGGGAAGGAGCACGGCCAGGCCCACGCGCATGACCATGGGCACCTTCACAGCCATGACGCCGGCTCCGGTCCCTGGTGGAAGACGCCCAAGGCACGCCTGACGCTCGCCTCGGGGCTGGCGCTCGGTCTCGCCTATCTCGTGGGCAGGCTGGTCCCGTCGATGGAAAGCTGGGCCTTCCTGCTGGCGATGGCGGTCGGGCTGGTTCCGATCGCCCGGCGGGCCTTCGCCGCGGCACGCGTCGGCACGCCCTTTTCCATCGAGATGCTGATGACGGTGGCCGCCATCGGTGCCGTGGTCATCGGCGCGGTGGAAGAGGCCACGGCGGTGGTGTTCCTGTTCCTGGTCGGTGAACTGCTGGAAGGCGTCGCGGCTGGCCGGGCCAGGGCCAGCATCCAGGGGCTCATCTCGCTTGTCCCGGACACCGCCCTGCTCGAACGCGATGGGAGGACCGAGACTGTGCCGGCATCGTCGCTGGCGGTGGGGAGCGTGATCCTGGTGCGGCCAGGCGACCGGGTGGCGGCGGACGGCGTGATCCTGTCCGGCGACAGCGCGCTCGACGAGGCGCCGGTGACCGGCGAAAGCGTGCCGAAGCGCAAGGGCGAGGGCGCACAGGTTTTCGCAGGAACCATCAACGGCGACGGCGCCCTGCGGGTGCGGGTCAGCGCGACGGCAAACGACAACACCATCGCCCGCGTGGTCCGGCTGGTCGAGGAGGCGCAGGAGACCAAGGCGCCGACCGAACGCTTCATCGACCGCTTCTCCCGCTGGTACACGCCGGGCGTGGTGGTGGTGGCGGCGCTCGTCGCCGTGCTGCCGCCGCTGCTGGGCGGTGGCGCCTGGGAAGAGTGGATCTACAAGGGACTGGCGGTGCTGCTGATCGGCTGCCCCTGCGCCCTGGTGATCTCCACCCCGGCCGCTATCGCTGCCGGCCTGTCCAACGGTGCGCGCCGCGGCCTGCTGATGAAGGGCGGTGCCGTGCTGGAGGCGTTGGGCCGCATCACCACCGTCGCGTTCGACAAGACCGGCACCCTGACGGAGGGCAAGCCGCGCGTCACCGATGTCGTCGCCGCCGGCGGCAACGAGGAGGAGGTTCTGGCCGATGCCGCGGCGCTGGAAACCGGGTCGAGCCACCCGCTGGCCAAGGCGATCCTCGCCGCCGCCGAAGAGGCCGGGCTGACGGTCACCGCGGCGTCCGACATCGGCGCGCTTGCCGGAAAGGGGGTACGGGGAAGGTCGAACGGCCGCGAGCTGATGCTCGTTTCACCGCAAGCGGCCGCGGATCGGCTGTCCGCCGAGCAGGCGGAGCGGGTCGCCGTGCTGAATGGCGAGGGCAAGACGGTGTCGGTCCTGCTGGTCGACGGCCGGCTGTCCGGCCTGCTGGCGATGCGCGACGAGGCGCGGCCCGACGCGCGCGCCGGGATCGAGGCGCTGACCCTTGCCGGCATCCGCTCGCTGATGGTGACCGGCGACAATGCCCGCACGGCGAAGGCGGTGGCTGAGAGCCTGGGTGTCGAGCCGCATGCCGAGCTTCTGCCGGAGGACAAGCAGCGCATCGTCCGCGAATTGCAGGCCCGCGGCGAGCGGGTGGCGAAGGTCGGCGACGGCATCAACGACGCCCCGGCGCTCGCCGCCGCCGACGTCGGCATCGCCATGGGCGGCGGCACCGACGTGGCGTTGGAGACGGCGGACGCCGCCGCGCTGCATGCCCGGGTCGGTGATGTGGCCGCGATGGTCGCGCTGTCGCGTCGCACCATGGCGAACATCCGCCAGAACATCGGCCTCGCCCTGGGACTGAAGGCGGTGTTCCTGGTCACCACCGTGGTTGGGATCACCGGACTGTGGCCGGCCATCCTCGCCGATACCGGGGCCACCGTGCTGGTCACGGCCAACGCGTTGCGGCTTCTCTCCGTCCGCCCCTGACCCGCCTTCAACCCGATGAACGCTCGCTTCGCGTCTTCCTTTGACAGCAGGAGTGCCGATTGGGGAACCAGGTTGCGACGACGGGGGACGGGCTGTCCTGCCCCAACTGCCGGATCACGCTCGTCATGTCGGAACGGCAGGGTGTCGAGATCGACTATTGCCCAAAATGCCGCGGCGTGTGGCTCGACCGTGGAGAACTCGACACGATCATCGAGCGCAGCGCCCGCTATGCGATGCAGTCGCCATCCCCCTCGGCGGGCGGCGCCCTTGATCCCGAACCGGCTGGAGCTCCGCAGGCTGCCGGCCGCTTCCTTCCCCAGGGTCCGGGCAGCCCGTGGGGAGCCGTGCCGTCCGCGCCCGCATGCCCGGCGCGGCCTCACGGCGACGAGTCCTTCCGTCCCGTGTCCGGCCCTGCGGATCACCAGGCCGGACATCGGGATGGGCATGGCGGGCATGGGGCTGGCGAAGGTTGCGATGATGGCTCCCAGCGAACGCATGGCGGCCGTCATGGATCAGTCTTCGGCCGGCTTTTCGATTTACCGGTCCGAACGGGTGCCGGGCCGGTATGAGCCAGCCCGAGACCCTGCTGTCCTGTTCGACACGTGTTTCCCACCGCCGAGCAGAACAGCCAGGACCAAGATGGCTCCAGCGAGCGGCACCAGAAGGAGGTCGCCATAACGGCCGTAGAGGGTCGGCGGCAGTGCCGGCGGCAGCGGCGCGTCGATGACGCCGGTCTCGCCCAGCGGCAGGCTGGCGCGAACGGTGCCGTAGCCGTCGATGATCGCCGATATGCCGGTGTTCGCGGCGCGCACCATCGGCACCCCTTCCTCGACCGCCCGCATGCGGGCCGAGGCGAGATGCTGGTGCGGACCGATCGACATCCCGAACCAGGCGTCGTTGGTGGGGTTGAAGATCCAGTCCGGCCGCCGGTCGCGCTCGACCACCTCACCTGGGAAAATGGCTTCGTAGCAGATCGCGATCCCCACCGCTGTTTTGCCGACCGTCAGGGTCCGCGGACCCGGTCCGGCGGAGAATTCACCGAAACCGGCGGTGAAGCGGTCGAAGGGCAGGATGTGCCGCAAAGGAACATATTCGCCGAACGGGACCAGATGATGCTTGGCGTAGGCCGCGACGATGGCGCCGGCCCCGTCCACCCCGACAACCGCATTCCAGAATGCCGGTCCAGCCGCCTCCAGCGTGCGGCGCGGCGTTCCGGCCAGAAGTTGCGCGTCGGGCGGCAGCCGGGAGGCGATGCGGGCCAGGACGTCGCGGGCTTCGTCCAGGAAGCCCGGATAGGCAGTTTCCGGCCAGAGGAGAAGATCGTAGCGTCCCGGGCGGAATGACAGGTCGAGATACCGCTCGACCGTCGCGGCCCGCTCCTCGGGCCGCCATTTGCGGGCCTGCGGGACATTCCCCTGGACGATCCGCAACACGGGCCCTGACCCCTCGCCGCCATCGGTCGCCGGCAGGCGCAGGGAACCTCCGCCCAACAGCAGCAGCGCAAGGATCGCCCCCATGCGCGCCCGGCGGCGCTCCCGTCGTGACCATGCCAGCAGCGACAGGGGCAGCAGAACCGCGGCAAGAACCGTCAGCAGACCCAGGCCATAGCTGCCGACCAGGGCGGCGATCTGCCGGGCGCCGGGATGATCGACCCAGGCATAGCCGATCAGGTTCCAGGGAAAGCCGGTCAGCGCGTGACCGCGTACCCACTCCGAGGCCATCCAGAGCAGAGCAAAGACCAGGGCGCCCGCCATGCCGCCGATGCGCAGCCGGGCAAAGGCCCAGGCCGGGGCGGCGAGGAACAGGGCGAGGAACGCGCTCAGTCCTCCGACCGCGGGAACGGCCATCCAGCCAAAGCGGTCGGCCTCGACGTAGAAGCTCTCGGCGATCCAATGCGTTCCGGCGACGAAGAAGCCCAGGCCGAAGCTCCAGCCGATCAATCCGGCCAGACGCGGGGAGGCGCCCTGGAGCAGCAGGAAGTGACCGCCGAGTCCCAGCACGAGAAAGGGAGGGAGCGAGAAGGGCGGCAGAGCCAGGACGGTCAGCGCGCCCAGCATACCGCCGGCCGGCACCGCGACCGCGGGGTGCCGGGCAAGGCGCGCCAGGGCCGCCTTCCATCGCCTCATCGAGAGGTCCCCTGCGTGCCCCTGAAGTGCAGGATTGCCTCCGCCGCCATGATCTTCCGCTCTCCGCCTCTGCTAAAGCTCCCGACCGTGCATGCTCCAGCCGCTGGAGAAGCAAGAGCTATCTTCGTGCGCCGCTCCGCCGGGGGCGGGCGGCCCGCCGGTGTCCTTTGCGGTTGTTGATGCATCTCCGGACGCGCTACCATCCCGGCATGATCCGCCTGCGCCGCCTCATGCCCGTCCTGCTGCTGCTGAGCTTCGTGCTCGGTGCGGTGCAGGCCGTTGCGGGCCAAGGGTGGCCGGAGAGAAGCGCAGGAACGGTCGCGCTGCCCTGGACGGCCTGCCTGCCGGATGGCTGCGATTCCGGCAGCGGGGGCGAGGCCGACGCGGAAAATCTCCCAGCTGTGACCTGCCTGCATGGTGGCGGCTGTGTCGTCCTCCCGGTTTCACCGGCTGGGGTGGCATTCCCCGCCCGGGTGGCTGAGCGGTACCGTCCTGTTTCGCCAATCCTCGCAGCGGGACGGAATTTGGCTCCCGACCAGCGACCTCCAATCGCATCCATGGCTGTCTGAGCGCATCCCGGCGGGCAAGTCCGTCCGCCGGTCCGCTGCCCTATGGAACGGCTTTCCTTGAAAGCCCGCCAACCGGCCTCGCCTTGCAATCCGGAAGGCTTCGGGCGCCGCACAGGCTGCGTCCCGTCGCCTCCCCACGCCATCGGATGTTCCATCGTCATGTTCGCAAGCCGCACCCTTCGTGCCGCCGTTCTGTTCGCCGCGCCGCTCGCCGCCTGGCTGGTGGCCGGCGCCGTTCCGGCGCAGACGCCCACCGCCGTCACCGCTGCCGTTCCGGCCACGGCCACCATGCCGCGCGTGCTGGGCGATCCCCAGGCTCCGGTCGAGGTGATCGAGTATGCCTCGCTCACCTGCCATCACTGCGCCACCTTCCACAACACGGTGTTGCCGCAGGTGAAGCAGGAACTGGTCGATACCGGCAAAATCCGCATCGTCTATCGCGATTTTCCACTCGACCGGAGCGGTGTGGAGGCCGCGACCCTGGCCCGCTGCGTGACACCGGAGCGTTATTTCCCGCTGCTCTCGGTGCTGTTCGCCAAGCAGGACGACTGGTCGCACGCCAAGGATCCGGTGGAGGTCCTCGCCCGTCTCGGCGCGCTCGCCGGCCTGTCCCGCACCGCTTATGACGCCTGCCGCAACGACCAGGCACTTCAGGATGCGATCCTGCAATCCCGCTTGGACGGCGAACGGCTCCACGGCGTAAATTCCACGCCGTCCTTCGTGATCGGCGGCAAGACCTACAAAGGGGTTCTGCCGTTCGAGGACTTCAAGAAGGCCGTGACGCCCCTGCTGCCGGCACCCTGACGGTCGGAGCAGGAAAATTCCGGAGCTTCCGGCAATTCTGCCTTGATCCTCCAGTGGCTGGAGGATGCATGGTCGACGACGGCGGCGTGCCAGAACCGGATCGGCAAGGGTGGAGTGGATGATGCAGGACGGCACGGCCATGGATGCGGTGAACAGCTCCGGCAGGCAGAGTCTGCGCTACCGGGTGGATGGCATGGACTGTCCAAGTTGCGTCACTAAGATCGAAACCGCCCTGCGGCGGTTGTCCGGTGTCAGCGACATCTCCGTCTCCTACCACTCCGGCCTGCTCAAGCTGAAACTGGACGAAGCGGCCACGCCGAAGGCCGCGCTGGAGACTACGGTCCGCAGCCTGGGGTTCGGCATCGACGCCATGGGGGAAGTCCGCGTGGTGTCCGGCGACGGGGCGGTCGAGACCGCTGCCGGTCCGGCGGCGGAGCCGTCCTGGTGGAGCATGCCGAAGGCACGGCTGACCGGTGGCATCGCCCTGCTCGTCGCCACCGGCTATGCCGGGCTCTGGCTGATCCCCGCCGTTGAGGATTACGCCCTGGTTCCGGCGGCGCTGGTCGGGCTGGCGGTGTTCGGCCGGCGAGCCGTCACGCTCGCCCGGCTGGGCTCGCCCTTTAGCATCGAAATGCTGATGTCGGTCGCCACGGCCGGCGCGCTCGCCATCGACGAGACCGCCGAAGCTGCCATCGTCGTGCTGCTGTTTTCCGTCGGCGAATTGCTGGAGGGCATCGCTGCCGGACGGGCGCGCTCGGGCATCAAGGCGCTGACCGCGCTGATCCCCCGAACCGCGCTCCTGCTCGACGGCGAGGTGGCGCGCGAGATCCCGGCGGAACGGCTCGAGGTCGGGCAGTTGGTCCTCGTCCGTCCCGGCGACCGCGTTCCGGCCGATGGCGAGGTCGCCGAGGGCGAATCGGACGCGGACGAGTCGGCGGTAACTGGTGAATCGGTTCCCGTGCCCAAGCGGGCCGGATCCCGGTCTTCGCCGGCGGCATCAACACCACCGGCGCCTTGCGGGTGCGGGTGACGCGCGCCGCCGCCGACAACACCATCGCCCGCATCATTCACCTCGTCGAGGAGGCGCAGTCCAGCAAGGCACCGACCGCCCGCTTCATCGAGCGGTTCAGCGCGCGCTACACCCCCTTCGTCATCCTCGCGGCGATCCTCGCCATCCTGGTGCCGCCGCTCGCAGCCGGGGCGGAATGGCACGTCTGGATCTATCGCGGACTGGCCCTGCTTCTGGTCGGCTGCCCGTGCGCCCTGGTGCTCTCGACGCCCGCCGCGATCACCTCGGGCATTGCGGCCGGGGCGCGCCAGGGACTGCTGATCAAGGGCGGAGCAGCCCTTGAGGCGATCGGCCGCGCCCGCACCATCGCCTTCGACAAGACAGGGACGCTCACCTGGGGGCGGCCGCAGGTGACCGACCTCGTCGCCCTGTCCGGCACCGAGCGCTCGGTGCTTGGCCTCGCCGCGGCGGTGGAGAACGGCTCCAGCCACCCGCTCGCCCGCGCCATCCTGGAGCGCGCCGCCGCCGACGGCGTGCCGTTGCGCCCGTCCCGCGACCAGAAGGCCATCCCGGGCAAGGCGGCACGGGCCGTGGTCGGCGGAACACCGGTCGAGGTCGGCTCACCCCGCCACGCCACCGAGCGCTGCGGGGTGGACAGCCTGCCGGTCGAGCGCATCGCAGCACTGGAGGATGCGGGCAAGACGGTGGTGGTGGTCATTGCCGGCGACCGGCCGGTCGGGCTGATCGCGCTGCGTGACGAGCCCAGAGCCGATGCCGCCGCCGGCATCGCGGCGCTTCGGCGCCTCGGGGTGGAGAGCGTGATGCTCACCGGCGACAACGCCCGCACCGGGCAGGCCATCGGCCGCAGCCTCGGCATCGCGGTGAAGGCCGACCTGCTGCCCGAAGACAAGCTGCGGGAGATCGCCGCCCTGAAGGCGGCGGCGCCGACCGCAATGGTGGGGGATGGAATCAACGATGGGCCGGCGCTCGCCGCCGCCGATATCGGCATTGCCATGGGTGGCGGCACCGACGTTGCGCTGGAGACGGCCGACGCGGCGCTGCTGGGCAACCGGGTGGCCGGCATGGCCGAACTCGTCGCGCTGTCGCGGGCCACGGTTACCAACATCCGCCAGAATGTCGCCTTCGCCCTTGGCCTCAAGGCGATCTTCCTCGTGACCACCCTGATCGGCGTGACCGACCTCTGGCTGGCCATTCTCGCCGACACCGGGGCGACGGTCATCGTCACCCTGAACGCTCTCCGGCTGCTGCGCCGGCCGAAGATCGGGCCTCTCCCGGCCGCCGGCCAGGCGGCGTGACGCCAGACAGTCCATTTCATCCCCAAGGAGCATTGACCGTGAAATCGATTCTGACGGCAGGCGCCGTCCTCCTCGCCGCCTGTGCCCTGCCGGCCACCGCCGAAACCGTCCGTGCCGGAGACCTGTCGATCGAGCAGGCCTGGGCGCGCGCGACCATTCCCTCGGCCCAGACCGGGGCGGTCTATCTGACGATCCGCAACGGCGGTGCCCAGCCCGACCGTATCGTCGCTCTGGAGGCTCCGGTCGCCGGGCACGCCACGCCTCATGAAACCAAGCAGGATGGCGACGTGCTGCGCATGGCCGAAACCGGTCCGCTGAGCATCCCCGCCGGCGGTGCCCTGGAGATGAAGCCGGGTGGTACGCACATCATGCTGATGGATTTGAAGGGCGGGCTGAAGCCGGGCCAGTCCTTTCCGCTGACCGTGACCTTCGAACGGGCGGGAACGCTCGCGGTGCCGGTGACGGTCGGCCGGGCCGGCGCCATGGGGCCGGAGTGACCGCCGGATGACGCTGCGCCACCTTCGTCTCATTCTGTGGTCGGCGGTGGGCGTGGCGCTCGTCGCGGGCTCTGTGCTGCTCTGGCGGGCTTCGCCCGGCGGTCCGGTCCCTGCCACACGGCCGGACCCCGGCCGCCCGCTGGCTGAGGGCAGCCGATGGCAGCTGCTGGACGAGCGGAATCAACCCTTCACGCCCGCCGATCTGCCGGGACGGCCAACGGTGATGGTGTTCGGTTTCACCCAATGTCCCGATGTCTGCCCGACCTCCCTGTCCTACGTGGCGAACCTGCTCCGGTCGCTTGGGCCGCGGGGAGAGGCGATCCGGCCTCTGTTCCTGACCGTCGATCCGGAACGGGACACCCCCGCCGTCATGGCCGACTACACCGACCTGTTCGACCCCCGCATCCATGGCGTCACCGGCGCGCCCGATCAGATGGCGGCGGCCCTGAAGAGCCTCGGCATCTTTTCCCGGAAGGTGCCGCAGGACGGCGGCGGCTACACCATGGACCACAGCGCGACGATCCTGCTGCTCGACTCGTCTGGGCGCCTGCGCTCGACGCTGGACATCCATGAAGAGGCAGAGGCGGCGGTCCGGAAGGTCGAGCGCCTTCTGGCCGGTCCGGGCGCGCCAGGATAGTGATGCAGCGGCTTTTCCATCGGAAAGGCGCCGCCGGATGGCTGGGATGGACGTGCGCGTTGCCATCCCGGACGTCGTCCCGTACCAGATCGAAACGACTTCAAATCCGAAGGATTTCCCATGACCTCCTGCCCCTGCGGCTCGAACCGTTCATTCGAAGAGTGCTGTGGACCCATTCTGGCCGGGGAACCGGCAGCGACCGCCGAGGCGCTGATGCGCTCCCGTTATACCGCCTTCGTCCGCCACGACCTCGACCATGTCGAACGCACCCACGCTCCGGAAATCCGGGAGGACTTCAACCGCGGCGAGGCCGAGCGGGTCGCCGATGAGTCGGAATGGCAGCGGCTCGACATCCTGCGTGCCAGCGAGGAAGGCGACAATGGGATGGTCGAGTTCCTGATCCATTTCCGCCGGGACGGCAACGACATGCGCCACCACGAACGCGCCAGCTTCCGCCGGGAGGACGGACACTGGTTCTATGTCAGCGGCGAGGTCAACCCGAAGGGCGAGCCGCGCCGCGTGGTTAAGGTCGGGCGCAACGAGCCCTGCCCCTGCGGGTCGGGCAAGAAATACAAAGCCTGCTGCGGCAAGTGAGCGGACGGACGCCGCCATGGAACCGCGCTTCTCCTGCACCGCCTGCGGCAAGTGCTGTCACGGCTGGCTGCCGCTGACGCTGACGGACGCCGTCGCCCATGCCGGCCGCTTCCCGCTGGCCATGGTGTGGACGCCGGTGCGCTCCAATGCCCGTTCCTACGAGCTGGCGACCCGGCTGGGTGCCACGGTACGCCTACCCAACCGGAAGACGGTGGCGGTGCTGATCGTGCCGACCGCGTATCTGCCGACCGCCTATCCCTGTCCGGAGCTGAGAGATGACGGGCTGTGCGGCATCCATGAGACCAAGCCGTCGCGCTGCCGCACCATGCCCTTCTACCCCTACCGCGAGGAGAAGGATCAGGCCGACCTGCTGATCCCGCGCAAGGGCTGGCAATGCGACACCTCGGTGGCGGCGCCGGTCGTCTACAGCGATCATGCGATCCTCGACCGTGCCGATTTCGACCGCGAGCGGGACAACCTGATCGACCAGACGCCGGCGATCCAGCGCTATGCCGATTACATGCTGAAATACATGCCGTGGATCGTCGACGAGTTGGCGAAGCTGGCGGCCAAGCCGACCGGCGGCAATCTGGTCACCAGCCTGTCCTCTTTCCTCACTGCCACCCGCCGGCCGGACGCCGCGGAGATTGCCGCCGCCCAGGCCCCGCTGTTCCAGGCGATGGCGGAGCGGACGAAGGGCGATCCAGCGTTGCGCGACTATCATCGCAACTACAGCGGATGGGCCAAGGAGATGGAGAGTTTGGCGCGGCGCAAGCTTGGCTGAACGCTCAACAGGGCGACCAACGCCCATGCCATATTCTTCCCTCACATTGGAAGGTGAGCGTTGAGTTCGCTCGATAAAACATCCAGGAGGGGAAGTCATGGCAGATGATGACCGTGACCACTCCGACGGCGTCGGCCTCGACCCAGCGACGATCGTGATCGATTGGCCAGCGAGCCGGATGGAATGGATCGATCGGATTGAGGCGCAGCTCGTTCCGCGCCTCGTGGATGACCAGCGCTTTGTGAACGCCGACGCGCTTATTGGGAAGGTCCGGCGCCTAGCGGCGCTGTTGGGAACGGCGCCCGAAAACCGGGACTACATCCGCGCGCTCATCGAGGACGTGAACGAGATGGCCACCGCGGCGTCGCTCCTGGATCGGATGGAGGCTCGCGCCACCCTGCACTATGAGCCGCCGTTGGCGGGGACCAAGAAACGGATCGATTTCCTTGTCCGGTCCAATGACGGGAGACGGGCGTGGTTCGAGGTGAAGAGCATCCGGCCAAGCTGGGACGACGGCGATGCCTCCTGGCAACGCTTCGAGCGGCTGGCGGCCGACTTTCCGGGGAACGCCAGGCTGATCGTCCAACGGGAACTCGCGGGTGCGGTCATTGCCGGGCAAGCCGTCAAGGCCCGTTGGGGGTTTCTTAGCAGGACCGCCGATGTCGAACAGAGGGCTGCGCTGCTGCAGCCGGAGGACGATGGGCCGGTGCGGCTGGTCCTCTGCTCGAACGGCTTCGATTGGACGGAAAGCGATCTTGAGGACTTCGCGGATTTCTACAGAACCGGCGCATTCCGTCCCGACGACTGGTCACGGAACGCCATCCCTCTGTATCTGGAGGAGAACAGGATCGTCTTCAGACGAATCCTGGCGGGCCTCTGCTACCTGCAGCGATCCTACGACGCCGTGTTCGCGAGCCGCTTCACCTTCGATGTAAGCGGGCCCGACTTCAACTGGTGAGAGGAGCAGCCCGGTTATCATCGGCACTTCGATCGCGCCGCAAGTGGCAGAACGGCGACGCTACGGCAAGCCCTCTCACCGCAGACATCGTCGCATTTCCAAGCGGACAGCGTCCCCGACGGCGACCGGCCGGCGCAGGTGGATCTGATCGTCGGAGCCATCAAGCGCGGCGGCCTGCTCGGCGTCATCGTTGACATCCTGCCTACCCAGATCGGCGAGGCGGCTCATGTCTGGCTGCCGGCGGCGACAGCACCGGAGTGTTTTTGGGGATACCGCGCTTCCCGGGTGCTGGGCGTGGACCGAGTGCCGGCAGTTGGCTTTTCTCCAGATCATCAAGGTACTGGCAGGTTGACCTATGGGTCCTAAGTGCCGAGATCGTCACCCGGCGCCTGCGAGTTGGGTGCTGGGGCAGGGTACCGCTCCTTTTTTAGCCTTTTCAGCTGGGAAGCCGCCTCCTTCATCATCCGGAACCATGCTTGCCGTCGGGACTTGGAATCTGCCCACTCGGCCCGGGATGGGCCTTTCATGGCAATGGCGGCATGGGCGGCCGCCAGGAACAGGTCAGGTGACAGCGTGATAGGGACCGGTTCCGGTATTGGGGCCGCGGGCTTGATGTCCGGAAGCGTAACTGGCGGCGGAACCGCAGCGGGAACCGGCGGTGATCGCTGCGGCGTGTCGTGTTCCGGTCGCTTATGTGCTGGAGGTTTTGCCGTAACGGCGCTTGTCAGCTCCGCGTCGGTGTTGGTTCTGCTTTTGTACGTTTTGGGCGGATAATCCAGCACCAGCAGGTCGTCCACCGTAAACATGTCGTAATCGCTGAGCCCTTTGGCATCGCGAAGGAAGAAATAGCGATCAGGCAGTGATGCTTCCGTAATAGGAATGAGAGCCCCTCGGTCCCGGTGCCGCTCTTCCGCCCGTCGACGCTCATCTTCTGCGCCTTGCATGGAAGCGTAGGCTGCTGCGAATCTTTGAGCGAGGGGTGGTGCCCAGCTTTTCGACCGTTCAAGAACCGCGATATGCGCCTCGGGGTCTGCGGCACACAACAGTTGGGCGATGGGGTCGCCCAGGCAATAGACGCGCCAATCCTCCCAGTGAGGAGACCATTGCCGAAACGAAATCAGCCGTTCGGCTCCGCTGAGCATCGCATAGACCGTCACCAGAAGATCGAAGCGCACCGGGCCTGGAAGCGTGCTGAAGTCGGCGATGAGAGAGCCGGGATTCAGCCAAGCGGGAATCGCCATCCGCGCCCAAGGCAGACGGATATTGTCGGCCAACATCGTCCGATGCGCCGGCCCGCTGTTGAACCGGGGGGACATTTCGAGCACGTCCAAGAGGCCGACCAGCATTGCTCGGACCGCAGCAGGGCACCCGGTCCTCGACCAGGCATCCTCCGTTGGCATCCAAGCCAACGACCGTATGGCAGCGTTCATGAACGCCCGGAACGGTGGTTCGCTTGTCGCTTGTGGGTCTGGACCCTGCCGCCGATTAGCTGCGGGCCAGCGGCCCGGGTCGTCAAGCCGATCTGATGATTCCGCCGACCGGGTTCCCAGCCGGGTGCGGCAGAGGGTGCAGTGGAGGCGGGCCGTCGCCGGAGGTCCCGAAAACACGAGCACAGGATGCCGGCACACGGGACACCCCGGCACGAGCGCGATGTCATGCACTGGGCAATGGAAGGCCAGGGCACAGGTCCAGTCGACCCGCAGATGGTGAGGACGGCCAGCCGCTTCGTCGCCGGCCAGGCACGCGGGACAATGGAGGAACGGCGATCCAACGGTACAGGCGGTGCGGAAGGTTCTGCCCCACAAGGGACGCAGGCGCGGCACTGTCAACCCGACCAGGGTTTGCGCAGGCAGGCCGAGTGATCGTGACAGGACCGCCAGCGAGTCAGGATTGGGATGGTGGGACAGGGCATCGGAGAGACTCCGCCCTCCCGCTTGCTTGGCGATATGATCGAGCAATTCCAGAGACGTCATGCTGTAGACGCCGGCCACCCGTCCGAACCATGCGGTGAGGTATTCCTCGGGCAGCGGGCGCGGCACCACCGGCAGGGGAGACACCGCCATGGTCTAGGCCATGGCTTTGGGACGGCGGTTCCGCACCATGGACACGAGAGGCAAGAGCAGCTTGTCGTCGGACAGGCTGTCTTCGTCAATCCGCTCCTGGCCGGTGCGGATCGCGGCGATGGCGACCGTCTCCAGCAGCCGGAAGATGCGGCTCGTCACACCCGACGTGGCATCGATGAGAAGACGGCGGAACCGTGGAGTGCCCATCTCCGATGGCCGGCGGAGCGGCAGCACCGCCGAGACGCGCAGCAGCAGATCGCGCAGATCCTCATTGCTTCCCCAATGCGGCAATCCCAGCACCTCGAACCGCTCGGCCAGGGCCGGGTCCAGACGAATGGCGATGTCCGCGCCGGGGGTGCCGAGCGCCACGAGCGGGATCTTCAGACTGTTGTGCAGCGTGCGGAGCGCGGTGAGGCAAAGGGTCTGCTGCTTGGGGCCGACGTCGCCGATCTTGTTGACCTCGTCGATGAACAGCAGGCGGCAGCCGACGCTCTCCACCAGGCGGGCGACGGTGCGGTTGTCCGACTTGCCCGCCGGCGCCCCGAGCGCTCCGAGCAACTCCTCCCGGATCGCCTGCGGGGTCGGCTCGTCCGGCATCTCGATGTGCAGAGCCGGTCGGATCGTCGCTCCGGTTCCTTCATTGAATGAGACTGGATAATCGCGAATGAACTTCTCGGCCATCAGGCTCTTGCCCATGCCGGGATCGCCGCTGACCAGCAGGCACGGCATGCGGGAGCGTTTGGGAAAGTCGATGAGGAAGCGGAACCGCTCCTCCACCAACTGGGCGACCCGGTAGGGCACCCAGCGATCCGACAGGATGTAGCGCATGCGTTCCTCGTCGGAGCGGCCGGCGATTTCTTGCTGGGCCGGACCCAGGTGGCTCAAATCCGTAGGGGTCACCATTCTTCAACCTCGTCGGCGAGATCGGCAGGACTTGGTCGGGGTGGAGCAGACCGTGGTGCAAAGCCGTCCTGCCCGCCCCCTGGAGGGGAAGGGCGACTTCTGCGCTTGGCTCGGGTGGCGGCAGGAGAAGCATCGGCGGGGTGGGGGGCGGGAGGGCGGCCGGTGAGGGCACGTCGATCAGGTCGAGGGATCGGAAGGCTTCGAGCGTGGATTGCAGCCCCCGGCGCGCCTGCTTGGTCCGCCGGTCCCCCTCGGCGACCAACGCCCGACACTCCAGGATGGTCTCGTAGACCAACTTCTGGTCGACCTCGCGGTAGCCCTGGGCCCGGAGCGCCTGTCGGGCCTGCTGGTGTTCCCAGAACGATATCCGTCCGGGAACCGGATCCCGCAGGCCTATTGGCCAGTAGTGGTCCGCCGCGTCGTCGAACACCCAGACCTGGCTCATGTCCCGCTTGTCATAGCGGACGATCGGCTTCTCGCGGCGGACCTGCCAATGCTTCAGGATGGGATCGTGGTAGACGAGGTTGAACAGCTGGATGGTCTGCCCATCGACGGTCGGGGTGCGGAACGGCAGGAAGTCCAGCAGCAACGGATCGTCGCTTGCTGGGGGTCCCGCCGCCGATGGGCCGGGAGGGCGGCGATGGCCTCGTTCCATACGGCCACAGGAGGGCGCAGGAGCTGGCGATGATCGCTGGCGTGGTAGATTCCGACGATCTGCAGCGCCAACCACCGCTCGAACTCCGACTGGGTGATGCGCGCCCGGCCTTCAGCGTCATACTCGCCGCGCTGCCGGGGGTCGGAGAAGGTGGTGCCGGGCAGCAGATGCACCTCGCCCATCAGGCGGCCAATCAGTCGCTCAATGTGGCCGCCGACGTGCGGAACCTTGACGGGGCGGGGCACCGTTTCGATCCCATGCCGCCGGCATCCCCAGAGAAAGCCGCGAGCCTTGAACTCCCGCGCGTTGTCGAGATGCAGGGCGCGCGGCACCCCGGAAACCGGCCAGGGTGTCGTGATGCCGCGGGCCGCGAGCCAAGCCGCCTTTGCCCGAATGCCCTGTTCGAGGGCGTAGGCGACGCTGCATTCGCACGGGGGGCGCAGCGAGGCGTGGAAGCCGAAGACCATCCGGGTTCGGAGGTCGATGGCCAAGGTCAGCCACGGCCGGCCGATAGGTTGACGATGGATGTCGTCGAGGACGATGACATCGGCCAGCGTGTGATCGATCTGGATCACGTCGAGGGGATGCTCGACCTCGTACCGGCAGGTGTGCGGCCCGAACTCGTCACGGGCCGCTTTGGACCCCTCACGCCGTTTGAGAACAAGATCGGCCGGCAAGCTCTTCACACGCCGCTGAACCGTCGTTGCCATGACCTCTTTCAGACCGGCCCGTCGCAGACGACCGTTGATCTCCCGTACCAGCTTGGAGACCGGCGGCTTCTCGCGCGTCAGATAGGTGTCGTCGATAGCCGCTGAGATGATGTCCGTTGTCGGGGTGTTCAGCCGGGACCGGCCCTTGGTCCAGCCTCGGCGCAATTCCAGGACGGATTCTGGCTTTGGATTGTCCATGTACCGACCCAGCAGCTTGTACAGGGTCACCGCACTGATGCCGAGTGCCGCAGCTTCCCGTTCGACATCCTGGCGGGTTCGCTGTGTCAGTCCCGCCAACCGGGTCACAGCATCAAGCCGCGCACGCTGCTGAGCCGCTTCCGTATCTGACTGGTCCAGAAACCGCAGTCGCCCTCCGGAGCGGTCGGTCGACATTGGCGTGCGCTCCGGTTAACCTTATTGAGGTCAGGCTCGTGCTTCAGTTTGCGTTATTGGTATCCGGTTAACAATATTGCTGCCGGGCTAAGCATTTGGATATCAACATTTCGCGAGTTAAGCTTATTGAGAAGACCCACATTTGCCCTCTCGGATGCCCGCCCGACATGGCCCAGGACACTGTTCCCGCCCCCGCCTTTTCCCAGGATCAGGCGCTCGACCACCTGTCCAAGCTGGCCGACAAGGCCCGCGCTTATGCCCGCAACGCCAAGGCCGAGAACACGCAGCGCGCCTACGCTGCCGACTGGCGCCACTACAGCGCCTGGTGTCTGCGCCGCGGCGTTTCCCCGCTGCCGCCCGACCCGCAGGCGATCGGCCTCTACCTCGCCGACCTCGCCTCCGAGGCCTCAGCAGCGGGCCGGCGCTCGCGCTCTGCGGCGACGGTCGAGCGCCGGCTGTCCGGCCTGGCCTGGACTTTCCGTCAACGAGGCTGTCCGCTTGACCGCGGCGACCGGCACATCAAGGAGGTGCTGGCCGGCATTCGCCGCAGCCACGGCCGACCGCCCGTCCCAAAAGAGGCACTGCTCGCCGCCGATCTGCTGCGCATGCTCGGCTGTCTGGCCGGCGACCTGCGTGGCGTGCGCGACCGCGCCATCCTGCTGCTCGGCTTCGCCGGCGGGCTGCGGCGCAGCGAGATCGTTGGCCTTGACCATGGCGCCGAGGAGACCGCCGACGGCCGCGGCTGGGTCGAGGTGCTGGAGGGTGGGCTGGTGCTGCATGTGCGCGGCAAGACCGGCTGGCGCGAGGTCGAGGTCGGACCGGGCACCGCCCCGCTGAGTTGCCCGGTGGCGGCGCTGAAGAACTGGATGGAGTTGGGCCGCATCGCCCATGGGCCGCTGTTCCGCCGCATCGCCCGCGACGGGAACCAGACCTTGACCGACCGGCTGTCCGACAAGCATGTCGCCCGTCTGGTGCAAGCGACGGCTCTTGCCGCCGGCATTCGCGGTGACCTGCCGGAGGGCGAGCGTCGCCGCTGCTTCGCCGGTCACTCGCTGCGCGCCGGGCTGGCCACCGCCGCCGAGGCGGAGGAGCGTTTCGTCCAACGGCATCTTGGTCATGCGTCGGCCGAAATGACCCGGCGCTATCAGCGCCGCCGCGACCGCTTCCGCATCAATCTCACCCAGGCGGCTGGTTTGTGAGGTTGTCCTGAAGCTCGGTCACCCGCGCCCGTGGTGAGGGCACCCTGCGTGCCTACCGCTCCGCCTGGGCCCAGTACACGGCCTGGTGCGAGCGCCTCGGCTTCGCCCCGCTGACCGGCGACGCTGAGATCATCGGCCTCTACCTGGTCAGGGCCGCCGAGACCCGCACCGTGCCGACCCTGCGCGTCCACCTCGCCGCCATCGCCACCGCGCACCGCCTTGCCGGCGTGCCGGTCGACCTCAAGCACCTGCGCTTCGCTCTGGTGCTCGACAGCCTTGCCCGCGGCCAGGCCGACCGCACGGTGCGCCAAGCCACTCCCATCCTGCTCGACACCCTGCCGCGTCTGCTCGCCGTGCAGCCGGACGGGCCACTGGGGAGCCGCAACCGCGCCATGCTGCTGATCGGCTACGGCGCAGCCCTTCGGCGCAGCGAGTTGGTGGCGCTGCGCGTCAGCGACGTCGCCCGCCTTCCCGACCGCGGCGTCGAGGTGACGGTGCGCCGCTCCAAGACTAACCAGCGCGGCCGTGGCGATGCCGTTGCGATCTGAGCCTCTACCGATCCGGCCGTGTGCACGCTGCGTGCCCTCGACGCCTGGCTGGCGGTGCGCGGTGCGGTTGTTTGTTCGCCGCCCTTGTTCATGGTGGGCGATCAGACCGAGTTCGCGAAAGGCGGCTCCGTAGGACCAAAGCTTGTCGGTAGTAAGCTGGGTGGGTGGGAAACCGTGCTTCTTCAGCAGTTTACGCATCAGCTTGCGGGCTGCAGCCTTATCGCGCCGGCGCTGGACGAGCACCTCCAGGCGCGCAGCCAACCGATCCCGTGACAACGCCGTGTTGCCCCCTCTTCACTGACGATGTCAGTCATACCGGCCTTCTTGTCCCCGGAGCCTCCGGAAATCACGCGCGTAGCGCCTGGGAGAAGCTGTGCGCCGCACCTTCCAGCCGCTCGGTCTCACTCCCAAACGATTGTGCGGAGGAAAACATGCCTTCCGCAACCATTCCGGCCTGCTCGGCGGCCTGGGCAACCTCGGAAATCGCGGCGCTGACCGCGCCGGCCGCACCGCACCGGCGGTCTCCTGGATGTTGCGGGCGATCTCGCGCGTCGCCTCGTCCTGCTGGGTGACGGCGTCGGCGATCTCCTGCGCCCTGCGGGACGTTGGTGCGAAAATCGGTTGGCAGTTGGCGGGAAATGGCTTGCCGGGTAAGGAAGTCGGCCCTGCTAAAGCCGAGCCCCGGATGCGAGTCGCCTGACCGGGGAAAAATGCAGAAGGCCGCCCAAAGGCGGCCTTCGCTTTTCTGTGGTACTGGCGGCTTACCGCCGCCAGTACCACTTCGTCACGGTCTGAGGTCAGATCGCGGGCGGGACGTGGGCGAACCGCTTGCCCCGCAGCACTTCGCTGACCCGCCCCTGATTGACCCCCACGAGGGCGGCAATCTGGTGCTGGTGCAGGGAGGGGTTGTCCTGGGCCATCTTCTTGATGAGGGCGGCGACCGCCGCCGTCATGCGGATGGAGTTACGGCGACGCGGGCGGCCCCGCAGCACCTCATTGACCCGCCCCTGGTTGACGCCTGCGAGGGCGGCAATCTGGTGCTGGCAGAGGGTCGGGTTGGCCAACGCCAACTTGACGATAAGGGCCTTCGTGGCCCGGCTGAGACGCGTTTTCACGATAGAGGAGTCCTTTTTGCTTAGGAAAAAGGCCCTGTTGCGTGGAACTCGCAGACAGCTTAAGGTCACGATCAGTTACCACCATGACAATGCCGCCTTTGATCTCCGCGCCCTTGGGTGGGCCGGCGCCAAAGGTTGGTTCTTCAACGGAACGCTCTCGGTTGCAGCCGAGGGCGTTTTTCGTTTCCGAACCCCAACATCAACATAGGTAGCACAAAGCACCCGTAGGATTCAAGCTCCTCGGACGCAAAAATCTGCTGACTGTAAAGTATGGTCCGAATGTAGGCTATCTTCCTTGAGAGGTCAAGAGGAATTTGACAAGTGCAGGTTAATGTAAATGGTTAACTTTTGATTGTTTCTATGGTTAAAAAATAATTAACTATACTTGCCAACAACTTGTTAATGCTGATAAATCTTAATTTAAGTAAAATCTAATTTATTAACGAATTGATTGTCTCACCTTCTCAGTAGCGCTGCATTCTCAAGGAATTTTTTAGAAATCCTGTATTGCCCGCGCGAAGAACTTAAGGTTGTAAAAAATTCATCAGAAGCGCTTATAGGTTTTCTGTCGGGCTGAGATGGGATTGCGGCAGCCCATTGCTCGCTACGGCGCCCTCCAGAACGCGACTCCGAGTCGCCCTTATTGTCATGTCCGTTGACGTTGGTGCGAAAATCGGTTGGCAGGTGGCGGGAAATGGCTTGCTGGGTAAGGAAGTCGGCCCTGCTAAAGCCGAGCCCCGGATGCCATACAAAGCCAACGAGAGCCGACGTCACAAGATCCCGAAGGTCCGCTATCGGGTTGAGAACTGGGCGGCTTACGATGCGGCGCTTCGGCGGAGAGGAGACCTGACGATTTGGGTGTCGCCGGAAGCGATCGCCGCCTGGACGCCGGCCGCCACGGGGTGGCGTGGCCGGCCATCGCTCTACTCCGATATCGCCATTTAGGCCGGGTTGATGCTGCGCTTGGCGTTCGGTCGGCCGTGGCGCCAGACCGAGGGATTACTGGACTCGCTCGTGCGCCTGCTCGGCCTGGACCTGCCGGTCCCGGATCACACGACCTTCTCCCGCCGCAGCGCCGATCTGGAGGTCGCGTCGGCGCTGGTCAGGACGGACGGACCGGTCACCGTGGTCATCGACTCCACGGGGCTGAAGGTGTTCGGCCGGGGCGAGTGGCATCTGGAAAAGCACGGTGGCCACGCGCGCCGGAGTTGGCGCAAACTGCATTTGGCGGTCGATCCGGACACCGGTGAGATCCTGGCATCGGCGTTGACGTCCAACGAGGAGGGGGATGCCTCCCTGCTCGGTCCGCTGCTCGACCAGATCGCCCGCCCGATCGGCACGGTGCTGGCGGACGGCGCCTACGATGGCGAGCCAATCTACCAGGCCGTCATGGGCCACACGCCCGACGCCGCAGTGGTCATCCCACCCCGCTCTTCCGCCATGCCGAGCGACACGACCGAAACCGCTCCAACCCAACGCGACCGGCACATCCGGATGATCAAGGAGCGCGGCCGGGCTGGTTGGCAGCGCGCGGTCGATTACGGCCGCCGCTCCCTCGGGGAAGTCGCGATGCTGCGCTACAAGACGCTGATCGGTCGCAGCCTCCACGCCCGGACTCTGCCCCGACAGGAGACCGAGGCCAAGGTCGCCTGCAAGGTGATCAACATCATGACCGGCTTCGGCATGCCGGTGTCCCGTCGCGCCACCTGAACACCGTGGGATAGGGCGAAATCCGCCCAAATGCTGATTTCTGCACCAACGTCCATCGAGGAACCCCGCGCTCCTGAGCGCATCCAGCACACGTTGGCGGAGATGATCCGCTTCCGTACCCTGCTGATCGCCGCTTGTTGTGAAACAGCACGCGGCCAGGGCTCCAGAGTTTCGATTGTTACCAACGCACTCACATGCTGATCGGCGTCGGAGCCGCGCGCCGACCCACGGTCATTGCGGAGTCTCATGCCCGCCGCAGTCGCCCTTCCGATAAAGCTTCCACCTGTCGCACTGCGATTTCCAGGTCAGTGTCGGCGAGCCCGTCGGCAAGGGCGAGTAGCCGGGCGCGCAGTTCTGCACGCCGGGACGACATAGCCGTCGTGCCTACCTCTTCGAACAAGTTGCCGAGTGGTAGGTCGAGCACTCGACCCAGCTGCTCCAACGTATCCAGGCCGGGGAAGGCTTTGCCGCGTTCAAGGTTTGACACAGTCTCAACGGTTCGAGCGATAGCCTCGGCGACCTGCTCCTGGGTCAGATTGAGGGCTAGGCGGCGGGCGCGCAGCCGCGCGCCAAGGAGTTGCTTCAGGTCTCGCACCATAACCCGAACTGTCCTTTCGGGCACGGCACTTGACCATAGGCTCAAGTTTCGGCTTATCTCCAGAATCCGGAAAATAAGGTCGGGTAAACGGTTTCTGCGTGTGTCAATCGCCGGACAGTCCCGCTTGCCCGTACAGGAGGCTTAGATCGGTATGCTTGTGACGGAACAGTTTCAGGCCGCATGGGATCAAACGCTGGCGTGGCTGAAGCACAGCGACCGGCCGGCTTGGGACGGGTATGAGGTTGGACAGTTGTTGCAGCGGATCGGGCACAAATACAATTGGCATCTGATCACTTGGATGGACGGCAACGGTGAACGCGAATGGCGTGAACTCCACTTGGCGTGGGTGGCCAAACTGGCGGCTCTTGGTGCCCCTGAAAGCCTGCTTGCGACCGTCCGTGCAGTGGAGTGAGGCGCTACGACCAAGCCCGTGGCTCCGTTGGCAGGACGGGGTTATTCATGGGTGCGCCAGAGTTCGACCATGGTTTGAAGGGAGAGCATGAATGCTCCGATCGCCCATGCGCCGGGTCATTCACCGTTTGGCAGCGATCAAGCCCACTTTGGCCGAGCGCGATCGCTGGCTCTCGCAAGCCCGGTGGCACGGTCTGTCCTTGGCGGAGTACCTGCGGCTGACCGGGATGCGCACCGCTGCGTCAGTGACCGTCCCCGTCATTCCGGCGAACCGGTTCATCGTCAAACGTCTTGGCCGTCGACCGCATTGAACCGCCCCGAGTTTGTTGGAGGCCATTTGTGTTGAGTCACGCCGCCATGGCGACGTCCTCGGTTTGAGCATAGTAGCGCGCCTCGGCCTCGGCGGGAGGAATGTTGCCGATGGGCTCGAGGAGGCGCCGGTTGTTAAACCAGTCGACCCACTCCAGGGTGGCGAACTCGACAGCCTCCAAGGTGCGCCATGGCCCGCGACGCCGGATCACCTCGGTCTTGTAGAGACCGTTGATCGTCTCGGCCAACGCGTTATCGTAGGAATCGCCAACGCTGCCGACGGAGGGCTCGACCCCAGCTTCGGTGAGACGCTCGGTGTAGCGGATCGCAACGTATTGCGATCCCCTGTCGGAGTGATGAATGAGGCCACTGCTCTTGGCGGGCCGGCGGTCGTGGAGTGCCTGTTCGAGCGCGTCCAGAACCAAGCCGGTATGGGCTGTGCTGGACACCCGCCAGCCCACGATCTGGCGGGCGAAGGTGTCGATGACGAAGGCCACGTAGACGAAGCCCTGCCATGTCGACACGTATGTGAAATCCGCCACCCACAAGGCATTCGGGCGTGGCGCCTGGAACTGGCGGTTCACCCGGTCAGCGGGACAGGGCGCGGCTTTGTCGCTGATCGTGGTGCGCACCGCTTTGCCACGCGTCACCCCCTTCAGGCCCATCAGCTTCATCAACCGGGCAACCGTGCAGCGGGCCACATCGACGCCGTCCCGCCGCAACTGCCGCCAGACTTTCCTCACCCCATAAACCTGGAAGTTCGCGTCCCAGACCCGCCGGATAGCAACACTCAGCTCCGCGTCGCTTCGTGAGCGGGTCGGCGCCTTGGACGGATCGGCCCGCCGAGCGGCATGGGCGTGGTAAGTCGACGGGGCGATCGGCAGCACTCGACAGATCGGCTCGACCCCGTGGACAGCGCGGTGCGCGTCGATGAAGGCGATCATTTCTTGAACGGGCGGTCGAGCTCCGCCTGGGCGAAATACGCCGACGCCTTGCGTAGGATCTCGTTCGCCTGGCGCAACTCCCGAACCTCACGCTCCAGCGCCTTGATCCGCTCCTGCTCGTCCGTTGTCGGACCGGGTCGCTTGCCCTGGTCACGCTCGGCCTGCCGGACCCAGTTCCGCAGCGTCTCGGGATTGCAGCCGATCTTCGCCGCAATCGAGCTGATCGCCGCCCACTGCGAGGCATGCTCGCCTTCGTGCTCGAACACCATCCGGACCGCGCGCTCGCGCACTTCAGGGGCGTATTTGGGTGATGCCTGCTTCGTCATGATGACCCCATCCTCTCAAAAAACGGGACCTCCGACAAATCCGGCGCGGTTCACATCGCTGCCTTCGGCGCGTGCTGAGCTTAGCCCAAGTGCAACGCCGCCCGGTTCTTCTCTGCGGTTCTCCGAGCCCAGGTATTGGCCGACGCATCCGGAGCCACCGGCTCACCCAATTCCAACCGCACCTCCGAGACCATTATGTTGTTTTGCCGATTTCGCCGCTGCCACGTTACCGCCGGACACTGCGACCAGGGGCGTCGGGACGGTCACCATCCGGACCGAGAGCTATTGTGGATCTGCAAAATCCAGTCGCACAAGGGCTCGTCGCGTATAAGCTGGACCGGTACCGGACAAACTTGGATGTTCTTGAAACTGTGCGATTCATTCCGGAGACCGCATTGGGCAGCGGTGTGAGTGAGAGCTAAGTTCCAGATTTGACGTAGCGAATCGTCGAATGTCGGCGGCCTGAAGGCGGCGTCGTTCGTCATGTTGCCTTGCAGGCAACACTGCCATCATCGCGATTGGCAGTGGACGAACCATGTGACTCTAGCTGTGCTGCCCGCTCCCGCACCGGGTTATTATTACCGTCTTCCCATTGGTAACTTGCTTAAGAATCACAGAAAACTGTCTGTTGGCTTCAGCGGAGGATAGTATGTAGCACGTCACTTCTCAGTGTCGGACGGCGACGGGTGGACCACTCGAACTGCTGAATCGATGCCTCGTATTCGCTTGACCGCCTCCAAGGCTGCTGGAAGGTGGCTGATCATTTGTTCGTAGAGTGCAAGCATGTCATTTTGCTCATCCGCTGACATGCTGTCGATGCTATCCATGGCGAGAGACTTCTGGCGCTTGCCCAATGGCAAGAGGTCGATGACTTCCCGAAGGTCGTTTCGGCGATCCGCATCCTGCATGATTTACTCCGCTGTGCCGATTATTCGGAATTTTCCATGTCGCGTTCGATGGCATTGATGGTATGTCGGACTGCTGGATAACGGAAGTGACTTGGTATCTTGGCGAAGCGCCTGATCGTAGAATACTCAGGTTCTATAGCAAGATACGAGTTCAGATGCGTTCCGCGGCGGGCGGAGGCGAAACAGCCATGGTGACCGGCGGGTTATCTACCAAATCGCCGGCAACGCTCTGCTGACACGGTGCTAGATGTCAGCAATTGCAAGGAGGTATAATGATGAACACCCCCCTCATTTCACCAATTGCCGAGATAGCCGACACCGCCACTCTAAGCGCGACCGACTACGAGGTCTTGACCGAGCTGGTCGCCGATGCCTCGGACCTCGTCGATACCAATGCCGTGAAGGCTCATTTGGCCGCCGGCGAGACGGAGGCGTTCCCCTTCGAACTCGCTGAACGCCTTCTCAACGGCGACCACCCTATCACCGTCTTTCGAGAATACCGGGGCATCACAGTGCACCAGCTAGCAGAAACGGCCGGTGTCCTACCGTCGTGCCTGTCGGAGATCGAGAACGTTCACAAGCCCGGTGGCCTCAACACGATGGCAAAGGTCGCCGCTGTGCTGCGTGTTCCACTGGACCTGCTGGTGCGCCACTAAGAGCGCCTAACAGAACCATCTCTGGACGAATCGCCAGCAGATGAGGCTCGCGGCGATATGGTGGAAGGCGGTGAAGATATCGACGCGCCGTTCATAGCGGACGGCGATGCGGCGGAACCGGGCAAACCAAGCGAGTGTCCGCTCGACCACCCATCGGTGTCGGCCAAGGCGCTCACTGCTCTCGATGCCACGCCGGGCGATGCGTGGAACGATCCCCCGCCGGCGCAACGCCTGCCGGCAGTGTGCGAAGTCGTAGCCCTTGTCGGCGTGCAGCTTGGCCGGTCGGCGCCGTGGCCGGCCCGCACATTGGCGAATTGCTGGCACGGCATCGACCAACGCCTCCAGGAATTTGCTGTCATGCCGGTTGGCCGGCGAAATCCTCAGGGCGAGGGGGATGCCATTGGCATCGACGAGGATGTGGCGCTTGGAGCCAGGCTTGCCGCGGTCCGTCGGGTTCGGCCCGGTCTCCTCGCCCCCCTTTTGCTGGAACGCTGGCGCTGTCCACCGCCGCGCGATCCCAGTTGATGGCGTTGGCGTAGCCAAGCCGATCGAGCAGCATGCGATGCAGCCGCTCCCAGACGCCGGCTTGTTGCCATTCGTGCAGCCGGCGCCAACAGGTCATGCCCGAACCGCACCCCATCTCCACCGGCAGTAGTTCCCAGGGAATGCCCGAGCGCAACACGAAAAGGATACCGGTTAGCGCGGCGCGGTTGTCCAGCCGAGGCCGCCCGCCCTTCGGCTTGGGCGGCTCCGGGGGGAGCAACGGTTCAATCAGCGCCCAAAGGGCGTCGGATACGAGAGGGGAAGCCATACATCCCTCAACAGTCCAAACGCCGTTTTGTTAGGTGCTCTAACTGAGCTTTCGGAAAGCGAGCGTTCCTTTGCCACGGAATGAGCTGAGAAAATCGCGCGTTGCGTAGCTAAGCCATTTCACGCGCTCTGCCGCGAAGGGGTCAAACATATACATATACGCGTCTCGGTCAACTGGCGCATCACCTTCACCTTCGATGGGGTCGATGTCACAGTCCTGGGCTTGGAGGATTATCACTGATGGTTGCGCTTGATCGAAACCGCCGTCCCACCGTGCCCGGAGCGATCCTCAAAGCCCATTACATGGAGCCACGCGCTATCAGCGTAACAGCCCTGGCGTATGCGCTGAGTTTGAGCCGGAAGCACGTCAGCAAAATCGTCAACGGTCATAGGAGGGTGGAGCCCACCATGGCGGCGCGTTTGGCGTTGGTGCTTGGTACCACACCACGCTTTTGGATGAACCTCCAAGCTGCCGTTGATGAATGGGACGCCGCGGTGGAAATCGCTGACTGGAGGCCCAGAGCCACTGTCGCGCCACCGATGCCAGCCAACAGCGATACAGCCTCATCGGCGACGTAGGGCCGTCTACTATAGGTGCATTTGATGGACGTAACCCCGATCAAGACTGAAACTGATTTCCGGGCTGTGCTTGCCGAGATCGAGCGTCTTTGGGATGCCGAGCCCAACACAACGGAGGGCGACCGTCTCGACATCCTCATGGCGCTGGTGGACGCCTACGAGCGGCGCCACCACCCCATGCCGCCGGCAGACCCGATCGCGGCGATCGAATTCATGATGGAGCAGCGCGGGATGACGCGCGCCGACCTGGAGCCGATTATCGGATCGAGCGGACGGGTGTCGGAGGTCCTGAACCGGCGCCGGGCGCTTTCGGTTTCGATGATCCGGCGGCTGTCCGAAGCGCTCCAGATTCCCCCGAGATCCTGATCCGGTCCTACGACCTTTGTCGGCGAGTACACCGGCAGCCGCACGGGCACAGTCTTTGAGACGCTCGCCGAATTCTGCCATGAGGGAGTTGGGCAGCAGAGGTAACAGCAGGCCGCCCCTCGCCATGATCAGACGCTCAACGGAGCAACGACGGACAAGGTGATGAGGCCGCCAGCGAGGAGTAGAGTTCCATACGCGCAGCGTCGCCGGGCGGTATCGCGCGACACCCAGCCCTCATGCTGACAGAGTTCAGCGATCAGGCCGACGAGGAGAAAGACGCTCGCGCCGAGCCCGGCCATAGCCAACCGAAAGTCGGCGGGTTCGGGGCCGTAGGCTTGACCATAAAGTCCCCCAATGGCGCCACCGACACTGATGCCAAGTGGAACGCCAATAAATGGAAACACGAGCAGATCGAACTGTCCACGTCCGAGTCTGAGTGCTGTGCGCTGTGCGGCCCAGGCAAGAGTCATGACAAGCACCGCGGAACAGAATGTCACCATCCAAGGATGCTTGAGAAGCACGCACAGACCGAAGGCAGCCACCCCGCCCACCACGGGCAGAGCAGCGCTCAGCAAGTCAAGGGCGCCGGTGGATAGTAGTGGGGAGCGGGTTGTAGTCATACGGCGTCTCCGATGGAGTGCTTGCTCGATTCTACTCCAGACGGCTGGCGCCTGTCGCCGGTGTTCGACGTGGTGCCACAAGCTCGACGCGCCTTGGTCCTGCGCCCTGCCCGACACCAGTCGGCCGAGGCGGACCCGTCGAAGGCGCTTGAGGCGCACGAGGCGTTCGGGCTGTCCCGCGAGGAGGCCGACGAGTGCTACGCACGCATACGTGCGGCCGCTGCAAGCTTCCCCAAGTGGCTCGACCGCCACGAGGTGTCCGCGACGGACCGCGAGGTCGTCATGCGCAGGGTCCCGCACCTGCCGTAAACAGGGTTACCCGTGCACGCACCGGACCGCGGACGGCTGGTACGCAAGCGAGAACGATCTTTCTCGGGATCGGCCGGCGGTGCTGCTGTTTCAGCCGGAGGAACCGCCGACCTGAGGCACCGTTCAGGAGATGGCGTCCACATCAGGATGGGATCATGCCGGCCTCACATCGCAAGGTCACGATCAACAGGGCACCGGTGCTGACGCTGTGGGCTGCGGTGGTCGCAGAACGGCTGGGCCTCGACCGCGACGAGGCGCTCACCATGGGAAAGGCGCTATCAGGCCTCACAGCGCATGCCAAAGGCGTCCGGCTCGGGATCTATGAGCCGACCCCAGAGACGGTGAGCGACAAGCGCAAGGCGCTCCAGCAGGGCGAGGAGATCTCGATCGACCTCATGGGTCGGGCGATCCCGGCCGTGCACACCGAAGACGGGCTGCGCGCGGTGAGTCGGGGAAAGCAGATCAAGCCCGCTGCGGTGGACCGTTACCTGGCCAGCAAGTTCGGGGACGATCTGGATGACGTGCGCCAAGCCATGACAGTGCTGGCGGAGTCACTGCCGGCGGCAGAGCTGGCCCGGTGGGCGTTCCGGCTCTACGAAGGCTTCAGACCTGAGATAAAGGCTGGCACGGCCGGGTGGGGGGCCGAGGGCGAGCTGGACTTGGCGAAGCTCGCTCCGCCTCATCGTTCCTGAAGGACTGGATCACCACTGCAGAGTGCGCGGATTGTCCGGAAAGTGGGAACACGGTGAGACCGTGTCTTCCGACATCCCGGTGGGTCGGCTTGTCATAACGCTACTTCGACGCTCCGGTTGCGCTATATAGAATAAGGGCTTATCCGGGCCGGGGAATTATGACCTGTCGGAGGAAGGCCAGGGCACTCCCACACAAGGGATCTCCTCCCCTTTACTCAACATGTAGGGGCCGGCGCGACGAACGGTGTTTGCGCGGAGTCGCGTCGCCAACAGGGCGCCGGTTGCATATCATGGCCGTCACCGAAACAAACAAGGGAACCGCCATGCCCTACGCCGACGACCTGAAGGCCCTCACCATCGTCCTCGCCGCCAGCATCCTCGCCCTCGCTCTCTTCGGTGCCGACCTCGCCGCGTGGCTCGATGTCAATATCGGCACCCTCGCGCTGGGCACCTTCATCCTCGCCGCCGGCATGACCGTCGTTCTGCGCACTGAAGGCGACCCGACCCTGCCCTGGATCCTCTGCGCGTCCGGTGTCGCTGTGGCTGCCGTCGCCCCGATGATCGCCTCCCACGTCCTGGTGACTGAGGGCGCCATCCGCATCGGCGGCTGGCTCGAATACCTCAAGCTTGGTCCCTTCACGATGGAAGCCATAACCCGTGAAAACGCTTTGAGAAGCCTGCCAGTCCTGCTCCAGACCCCCTGGCTCTATGCTCCGGCGCTCGGCCTGTTCCTCGCCGCGGGGGTGGTCAAGATTTCAAGGTAGAGGATTTGCGGCACAGCCAAAGGTTAATTGACGCCCAGGCTAGTCGATAAAATCTCATTCAATTCCAGCCTAAAAGTGCGGTACGATGTGGACATGCGCCGCCATTGCGTGTATCGCGTCTTCTATCCCGTCCAAATACACAAAAAACTTATAATGAATAACAGCTTAAGATTTTCGGCAGGATCGCAGCGGTGAACCTGTTCGGCCAACTCCATGAAGATGCCTTTCTGCTGTTCAGTCGTGCAAACAGGCACCTCTACGCAGAACTCGTGACTGGCTTGTTCGAGCGCTTCTTCAGCGATACGGTGACCTTTCCCAATCGCTTGGAGGTGGTTGGCTATATTTATGACCTGCTCCGCAACCGTCCGGAACTCTGGACCGATGACGGAGAGGATCTGTCGGGAGTTGTCGACGTGCGGACCACAGGGCGCCGGATCCGCCGCTCCCGTTCGGAGGACGGGCGGCAGGATCTGCTCCTCGACCGCGCCTATCGGGCTTACGGCCGGCTTCTCGACACAGGATGGCTGGAGGAGGAAAGCTACGGCCTCAAGATCACGGTCGACATGCCGCCTGCGGCGATATTGCTGGCCGAGCGGCTGTCGGCGCTCCAGAAGGGGCTGGCCACCTCGTTCCGCGGCGTCGTCGTCACCATCCGCAACGCGCTCGCCTCCGTCAATGTCGATGGCCGCGGCAATGCCGTCGGGTTGAACAAGGCGGCGGAGATGGCAGTCCGCTTTTCGCGGGAGCTGCGGGCAGTGCTGTCCAGCCTGCGGTCGATCGAACGGGACATCCTTGCGTCGGAAAGCTTGAACGAACGCCTCGCCACCTTCGTGCAGGACTTCATCGGCAAGCTCGTGCTCAAGGACTTCGAGTCCATCTATAAAACCAACCATCCCTACCGCTTCAAGCAGGAGATCCTCGGCTACGTCGATGCCGTCGCCGACGAGGGAAACGCCCGCGACCAGATCGTCGATGGCTATGTCGAGGGAGAGGTGTCGCCAACACGGGAACAGGCGGGACTTCAGCTCGATCAGGATCTCTTCACCATCCGCAACGTCTTCGACAATGTCGACCAGACCTATGAACGGATCAACGTCTACCGAGTGCGGCTCGAAGGACGGCTGCGCAACGTTCTGAAATATGCCGAACTCGGCGATCATCGCCATTCCCAGCAGATCACCGGACTGGCGGCGCGGCTCGACCGCCTTCTGACCGACCTCGACGAGGCCGGCATGACGGAATGGCTCGACGACCGGCAGCCGATGGGCTTCGTCCTTCCAGAGGTTGTGCCCTGGGCATCGCATCTGCTGACCCAGCCCCGCACTCCCAAGCCGCCGGTCGAGGCCGCTGCCGTGCGACGCCAGCAGGCCGATCCGGTTCACGCGGCCTTCCGGCGCCTGCTGCGCGATTACAACGATCTGTTCGTGGTGGAGCCGGCCCGCGTGCTGCGCTTCCTGGACCGCCGGGTTTCGCCGGGCCACACCGGCGAGGCCCGATGGCTACCCATCGACGGCGTCGAGGATTTCCTCGCCTTCGAACAGCTCCGCCGCTTCTGCCACGCGCCGCCTCCGGAATTCGCGCAACGCTACGAGATCCTGCCATGCCCCGAGGGCATTCGGCGGGAGGACGGGTGGATCAGCTGCCGGAACTTCCTGATCCGCTCCAAAACCGCCGCCGAAGCCACGGGCCAGGCCGGGCAACCGCAGGAGATGCCATGACCATGCTGAAGGATCTGGCCGCCATCGAGGAGCGCTTCGGCGAGCGGGCGGTGGACGACGTCCGGTCGGTCGCCAACCAGCTCTTGCGCCGCCAGTTCCTGTTCGCAGGCGACCGCGGCGCCACCCACGCCTACGAAGTCGTCACGGGCTCGCGTTTTCGCGGTTACTTCACTGCGCTGTTCGATGCGCTGGGTTATCGGCTGCGGATCAGCGAGACCGAGCAATGGGTCGGCCTGCTACCCGACCCCGAGTTGGACCTGTTCCCGAAGATGCGGACGGAACAGACCATCGCGCTGCTCGTCCTGGCGCTCGCTTGGCAGGACGCGGCGAACCGCGGCGCCGCGGAAGCCCGCGCGGTTGTGAAGACCACGCTTAACGAGGTGCTCGAACGCTATCGCGACATCGCGGGACGGAACCGGAAGGAGGCGCTGACGTCGGCGCGCTTCGAGGATGCCCTGCGCGAATTCGCCCGGCGCGGCCTCGTCTGGGTCGGCGACTGGGATCCGGAGGCCGCCGACCGCGAGATCGAGATCCGCCCGATGCTGCATCTGCTGGTGGACGGAAGCGCTCTCGATCTCCTCGAACGCTTCGCCATCGAAGCGGAAGGGGCGATTGCCCGGGAGCGACGGGCCAAGCCGATGCAGGATGGCGACGAAAAGGAAGGAATGGCAGGGTGAAGCAGCTCGTCCGCATCGGCATGATCAACTGGCATCTGCTGCCCGCCCTCGACATCGACGTGAGCGGCGACATCGGCGTGATCGGCGAGAACCGCAGCGGCAAATCGACCCTGCTCGATCTCATCCAGGTCGTCGTCACCGGCAACAACGGGCGCTATCTCCGCCTCAACGCGAGCGCCACCGACAGCGGGCGCAAACGCGGCCTCCGTTCCGTCCACGCCTATTGCCTCGGCCGACTCAGCCCGGATCAGGTGATACGCCCGCAGGCCCTGACCTACATCTATCTCGTGTTCCGGGACATCGCGCCGCCGCATCATGCGGTCTCGATCGGCCTTGCCTTGGAGGCCAACCAGAACGAAGCCTCCGAACGGCCGCCGGTGCAGTTCATCGCCGACGGCATCGAGCTGAATTGCGCCCATTTCCTGGAGCTGTCCGCCGACGGTGCCGAACAGCCGCGCGAATGGGCCGTGGTCCGCCCGCATCTGGAACGCCTGTGCAGCGAGGCGGGCGGGACTCTGCTCGCCTACCGCAACGAACCAGGCAAATACGTGCAGGACTACATGAAGTCCGTGTCGACCGGCGGCCGGTTCGTGAACACCGACCAGTTCCTGAAGGCTTTCGTCAACGCCATCTCCTTCGAACAGATCCCCTCGGCCACCGACTTCGTGCGCCGCTACCTTCTCGAAGACACCCCGATCCGCATCGGCCAGCTGCGCGAGTCCATCGCCACCTACCATTTCTTCCGCAAGCAGGTGGAGGAGGCGCGGGACAAGCTGGCCCGGCTGCACAGCCTGCGCAGCGCCATCGCGGCCTACAAGGACGACCTCCTCGCCCAGGACCGCGAGCAGTGGATCGCTGCGCGCGCCCAGATGGACCATGCCTTCGCCGAGAACCGCAAGCTGCGCCGTCAGCGTGATCGGAGCCTCGCTGATCTGGTGGAGGCCCAACGGACCACGCAACAGCTGGAAACGCTGACCGAGGAGTTGAAGGCTGAGCTTGAGACGCTACGCGATGCCATCGCAGCGCAGAGCGGCAGCGCCCAGCGGCGCCAGCTCGACGGCGAGAGAAAGATTGCCGAGACCGAGCTAAGAGAAACCGCCGGGACTCTGGAGGCCATCCAGAAGGCGGTCAATCAGGGGGCGAACGCCCTGAAATTCCGCCCGCTTCTGCCAACCGGAATGGCGGATGTCTTCGCGATCCTGGAGCGGATGCGTCTAGCGGGCGGATCGGCCCGGGTGCCGGCCTGGCCGCACGATCCGCAGGCACTGGCCGCCACCCTCGACGATCCGCGCCTGCACCTTCTTCCGCTGATCGACGCCTGCGAAAAGGCAGCCGACGAGGAAACCAAGACCCAGGGCATCAAGGAGCGGGAACTGCAGGAGCTGATCCGACAGATCAAGACCATCGAGGAAACCGGCATCGTCATCGACCGTACCGTCGAAGGGCTGGTGGCCGAGATGGAGAGCTTCGGCTGGCGGCCGCGCATCGTCTGCACCCTGCTGCGGGTCGTCGACAGCCGCTGGCGCGATGCCGTGGAAGCCCTGCTGGGGCGCGACCGCGAGGCGATCATAGTCGCCGACGCCCATGTCGAGGATGCGATCCGCTATCTTCAGCGCAACCGCGGCCGGCTGCGGGGCTGCCGCGTTGTGAACAGCCGCAAGCTGTCGCCGTCCGACGGGCGCCCCGAGCCTGGAACATTGGCGGGCGTGCTCGCCTCGGACGATCCGGTGGCGATGGCGTTCGTCGTCCGCCGCATCGGCGGGGTCCGGCTCGCCCATTCGGTCGAGGATCTGCATCGCCCCGGTCGGGCCGTGATGCAGGACGGCACCTATGATGACGGCCTGACCGTTGAAATGCGCGAGGTCGCCGGCCCCTATAAAATCGGTGCGGGCGCCGGCCGCATCGGACTGCCGGCCCTGGAACGCCGGCGGGAGGTGATCGGGGAGGTGGCGGAGCTGAAGAGCAATGCCAAGGACCTGCGCAATGCCGCCGCCTGCCTTTCCCTGCTGTCGGCCGTGGCCGGCAAGGGCCAGGATCTGATTGCCGCACTGGACCGTTTCACCCGACTCAAGGAAAAGCTCGATACGCTTGCCGAGGACATCCGCGCGCTGGAGCGGAACATCAACCCCGAGTTCAAGGCGCGGATGGCGGACATCCAGCAGCAGATCGGGCTGTACGACAAGGAGGTCAAGGAGGCGATCCGCGCCGCGGAGCGGGCCAAGCATCACGTCGGGGAAATCAGCCTGAAGCTCGGCGGCGGTGAAGGCACTGCGGGGTCGACGCTGAGCGTCATCCTTGCGGGTCGGCAGTTCCGGGCCGTGCGCCACCGGATCGACCGTCCGTCGTCGCGTGCCGCCTATCGCACCGCGACGGCGGCGCAGAAGGGAAACCTCCCCCGCGCCGCGGATGCCGCCCGCCGCAACGCCGAGGCCGCTGCCCAACGAATCCAATCGGGAGGGAGTGCCATCTTCGACGGCTATCTGGCCTTCCACATGGATTTCGGCCTGAAGAGCGAGCTGACCCGGGAGCGGGCGCAGGTCATCCGCGATGTGGAACCCTGGGTCGAACAGGGGATTCAGCGCATCGAGGAGGTCGATCTGGTGCGGCACGAGGCAGATGCCCAGGCCGCGGCGGAACGCTCGCGCAACTTCTTCCAGCACTCCTTCGCTTATGAACTGCGCCGCCGGTTCGATGCCCTCCATTCCGCCCTGGACGACATGAACCGGACGTTGCGAGCGCATGACTTCCATTACGAAGTCTACCGCTTCGTCTCCCACCCGATGGAGCCTTATCAAGCGATCATCGCACTGGTGGAGGCCTCCCGCGCCGACGATTCCATGTTCGCGCTCCTGTTCGACAGCCAGGTCGACAATGCGCACCCGCACGCCACCGCGTTGAAGACGGTGCAGGAGCTATTGCTCGACGAGAAGCGCGACGTCGCGGACTTCGAGGATTACCGCCGTTACTTCAGCTTCAACCTCATCATGAAGGACATCAAGACGAACCGCGAAGTGGATCTGGAAACCCGGCGGGGCACCGGATCCGGCGCCGAACAGCAGGTTCCCTTCTACATCGCCATCGGCACCGCCCTCGCCGCCGCCTATCACGGCAAAGCGGCCGGCGATCCGGCGAAGAAAAAAGGGATCGGCCTTGCCGTGTTCGACGAGGCCTTCTCCAAGCTCGACGGCAAGAACCAGAAGGCCTGCATGGATTATTACGAGAAGCTGGGATTGCAGGTGGTGGTGGCGGCGCCGTTCGAGAAACGGGCGACGCTCTACGAAACCATGGAGTGCTTCGTCGAAACCATCCGCAACGGCGACCTGATCGACGTGGAGGCGTATGGGGTGGGGGAACGCACCCGGCAGGCCTTTGCCGGGGCGAACCCAGCCAACCTGGGGCTGGACCGGTTCCGGCAGATGATGGCCGCCCGGGAAGAGGCGTGAGCCATGGCGAAGCGCTTCCGCGACGCCGTCGGCGCGTTGGAGCACATGCTGGCGACCATCGAGCGGGAACCCGGGCGCAGCATCATCCGCGTTCACCCCGACTATGACGGCATGCGCACCGGCGAGGAGCTGGAGCGCTTCGGGCGCATCATGACGGCGGCCGAGAATGCCGGCGCCGTGCGGATCGTTCTCGAACGACGGCCGAGCGGTCCCGCCTCGATCCGCCATGTGGCGCTAGCCGACGCGGCGAAACTTGCGGCGCATCTCGGCCGGGTGCCGGCGATGGACGAAGCGGCACAAGCAACCGACGCACTCCGCCGGCTCACCGGTCCTCTGCCTGACTGGGTCGACGGGATTGCCGATGAGATCGCAGCGGCGTGGGCGATCCGGCGCGAGGGCTATCCGGGATTGGAACCCGGCGACGTGGGGACGGCCGCAGCCTTCCTGCGCCTCCTATGCGCGATCGACCACGGCGAGCATGCCGGCGTCGATATGCGGACCTTCTCCCGCCGCGCCTGCGGCGACAGCAAGGCCGCCGAACAGGGCTTGCCGCGCTTGGCGCGCGCTCTGCGCAAGCGTTTCGACCTTCCCAACGCTCCCCCGCGCGAAGCTCTTGCCGCTTTCGGCATCGAGAAATTTCCCCAGCCGGTGCTGTTGCGCGGATCGCTGTGCCTGCCCGGCGGGAAGCTGCTGGATGGACGGCCCTATGTCGGAGTGCCGCCGGAATGGCTGGAAACCCTGGCGGTCGCCGGACGACCGGAATATTTCCTCGTGATCGAGAATCTGGCGTCCTTCAACCGGCATGTGCGAGAGGTGGAGGATTCCAGCATCGTCCTGTACTCCGGCGGCTTTCCTGCCCTTGCGACGCTGAAGGCCATCCGGCGCATGGATGCGCTGCTGCCCGCCGATGTGCCGTTCTTCCATTGGGGCGACATTGATGCGGACGGCGTGCGGATCCTTCAACACATCGCCCGCTCCATCGACCGCCCGCTGCGTCCGCACCTGATGGGAGTGGATGCCTGGAGCGACGCAGCCGTCGACGAGCTTTGCCGGCATCTTGCCGACCCTGCCTTTGTGCCGATGGAGCAGGAGGAGTTGGACCCGCAAAGTCCCTTGGCCGGCACTCCCGCGCAGTGGCAATGAGCCGCATTCAATTGCGCCAGAAGCCAATCAGCGGAAAGGCGCACACGATGTGCGGAGCACCACTTGCCCCTCCTGGGGTGGATGCCACGACGTGGCCGCTGCCCTTGTCTCCGACCGGCAGAAGCTGTCGGTGACCAGGGATGGAGCAATGGCGATCCAGGCGCTTCAGCACCTGGGTATCATCGCTCAAGCGAAAGGCGAAGGCGGGCGCAGGATGGCTGTCCAACCCATCGAGCCGAACACTCCGCCCGACCAGGGCCTTGTCGCCTTTGCGCAACAAGGGTTCCGCACTGTCGCCCTGGGAGATTTCCAACGCACGGAGCAAGGGCAACAGCCCGTCCGTCATATCTACGGGCTCGCATGGCTTTCTGGCCTGGGGTAAGGCGCCGAACAGACCGCACACGACGCGGCGCAGTTCTACACCCTCCCGCGGATACACCTTATGCAAGTGACCGGCGTAGCCAGACAGGACGATCCGCTCGGCCTCAGTTTCCAGCTCGCACCAGCCGACCAAGGCTTTGCCCGCCACCGTGTCCCAGGCCAGCACCAGATCATGGGCACGCGGCTTGCCGGTCAGCGGTTCCACAATCAGCAGGGTGGCTGCATCGATTGGCGAGGGCAGCCATTTCGCCGCTGCACCGACTGAGAATATGGAGTGCCGATCCGGATCGATCCTCAGCAGTTCGGCGTCGGGAGGTGGCTCGTCCGCTGGGGCACCCTCCCCATCGCTTGCGGCAAGTTGTCCCACGATTTGGATAGAGCGTGCCGGGGCACGGGCATTCGGGAATGGAACGACCCTGGCGTCCTTCTTCGGCGCCTCTTCGGGCCAGTGATGCAGGATGGCAAGGCATTGTTCCCGGCGTTCGAGGAATGCATCAAGCATGTCGTCCACCACCTGCGCATGGTTCTGGCGCATGTCCTCAGATTGGAAATGGACGGACCAATTCAAAGCCTCGCCAAGAACCTCCTTATCGGGCGCTCCGTCGGGCAACAGGGAAAGGATAGCTTTGAACGGTTCGCGCGAGTGTGGCAGCACCGCGTCTCCGGTCAACGTGCGCAACCGCTTGCCCAAAGGCTGTAAGGTCGGGTGATCATGGACGGGGGTTTCCCCCTCGTTCAGGAACTTGACCAACGTCCTTTCAACAAAGGCGCGGGCTTCCCGGCAAAAATCCTGGATGGTGGAATCAGTGGATTTCCTGTCCCGCCATGCCTGCCGTTTAAGGATGATCTGATCCTGGTGGGGATCGAGCCTCACGATGTCGTATTCGTCCGGCCGAGCCACGAGATCCCATCGGGAAACCTTCTCGCTCACCGCCGCACCAATACGGAGGTCTCCGGCACGCGCCACCCTGGCTGAAAAGACACGGTCGAAGGTGAGGACGAACGGCTTGAACTCCTGGCGCGTGCACGCCACAAGGCCCTTTGCTAGAGTCCGCTGGTTGTCCTCATCGAACAAGCTTTGCGGGTCGTCGAGGAGCACAAACTGCAAGCCGCCATCGCGCTCCCAGACATATTGGGTGAGCGCCAGCACGAACGAGAAGAGCTGCGCCCTCTGGCGCGAGCTGTTCGTGATCTGGGCGGCATCACCCACTACGTCGCCTTGCTCGGCGCGCGATACAAGGGCGGAACCGTCGTGACCAAGCGCCACAAGGGTGGGGCCAACGTTGCTGGACGCCCGGTAAACCAGATTCAGAAACGTGCTGGTCTCCTTGTTCAGGGTGGCCAGCAGACCGCCCACTTGAACGTCGACCGCTTGCTTCAGCACCTTGAGGCCTTCGAGAGCGTCCGCGGCTCTGGTGGCCTTGGCGATCCGGGTTTCCTCGTCGACCCAACGCGTCAGGAGCATGCGCAACTCGCGTAAGTGGACCTGCGCCGCTGCCACGGGCACGTGATCGTGCAACAGGGTGCGCAAGCCATCGATGGCTGCGAGCAAGCATCCCCCCGGCAAATCCTCACCCTCGGCCAGCCCCACTCCGTAGGCTGCCGATACCACCGTGGAGCGCCGTTCCGCTGTGTCTGCGGCCCATGTCGCCGCATCCAGCAGAGTGGTCGTCACCTGGACAGCCTTTTCAACCCGCGATCCAGCCAGATCGGGATGCAGGCTCGGCAAGACCGACAACGTCGGATCAGGCAGACCGACCGCACCGGCTGCAAGGGCTTCCTCCGCCCGCCCGACCAGAGCTGCCAAAGTGGGAACATCCTTGAGCCGGGCCGCTATGTCGCCGGCGGTACTCTTCGCCCAGTCGGCGCGGAGCGAAGTCGGCCCCAGCATCCGGATGTGCTTCAGCTCACTTGCGACGGCCTCCGGCAAGTCTTTCTTGAAATCATTTGCTGCCTGCTCGATGAATTGATCGAGTGTGAACTGCAGGTCGGCGAGATCTTCTTGCGCCTGGGCCAATGCCGTGGCAATGGGCATTCCCAGATCGTGGTCGTGGTCCGCTTCGGTAAGGGAGCGAAGGCAAACGGGGCAGGCATCCGGTTCTCCTTCCCGGCCCTGCTCTTTCAGCCAAGCGGCGACGCGGGCGTACAGGCGACGGCGGACGAAGGCGGTCTTCTCCGCGTGCTGCCGGGCAAACTCGTTGGCGCGATCCGCCAGTGCCTGCACCTGCTTGCGAACCTCCTCGACCGTCGCCGCATCGATTGTGGCCAGCCTGCCGACCACTGCCGCGAGGGAGTCCCGTGGCGGCGTACCGCCGGTCAGAGTCGTGCGGGCACGGACCAGTTTCTCATCGAGCCCATCTAGAGCGACGCCTGTTTCCGGGACGCCCGCAGCCTTGGCGACCTCGGCGACAACCGAGGCCGTTCTCCGGCGCAGGTCGTTGTCGATGGCGTCAAGGCTGACCTTGCATTTGTCTCCCGATGTTGGGGAAGCAGCGGCCGGCGGCTTCGACGGGCTCTTCTCGAACAGCATCGTCAAGGCGCCGGCTTTGTCCGCAAAATCACTCACCGTCACCTTTTGGTCGTTCCGGCGGTTGGTCGTGAATGTGCCCTTCAGGAAGCTTGCGAACTTGGCAACGGACACTTCCGCAAGGTCGTTGATGGGGCGGAACTCGGTCAGTTCCTGGACGCCCTTGCCCAAGCTCTCCGGACGACCAAGCACAATGTAGGGAAGACGCGCCATATGCAGGACGCTGAGTTCTAACCCCAGGCGGGACACCCCAAGGGCGTCTTCCAGAGCTTGGGTTTGCTTCCCGTTGACCAACAAGCGGCTGGTGAAGCGGCCCTTGACCAGTGGCGCGACCTCGCGGCGGACGACCACAACCTGTCCCATCGCATTGGTCAGCGTGACCTCGACCCTGGTCTCGATTATCGCTCCGCCGGCTTGGGTCCGTGCGCGCCATTGCTCGGCGGTCGGCATGGGGACGACGGTTGGCAACAGGATCTCGTCGCCGTTGGGCAAGGCGTATGTGTTGACCAGCGTCTCGAACGGCTGAGGCTCGCTGGAGGCGCAGGGAATGTGCCCGGTCACCGCGAAAGTCAGCGCTTTGGCGATGGAGCTCTTCCCCGCACCGTTCTGGCCGCGGATCAACACCACGTCCCGCTCCACCTCAATGACCAGCGGCGGAGGAGTGCAGCCGTCGGCCAGACAGTAGGGATGAAGGCCGCCGAATTGCGTGATCTCGATCCTAATGACGGTCCAGCGCGGTTTGGCACCGAAGCGCACGCGGTCTGTCACGGCTGGCGGCTGGAATGGTTGGTCCAGCCAACCCATGATCGCCTTGGCAAGATCATCAGTGCCCCTGCCAAACGGCTTTGCGAAGATGTCCTGGCCAACCCGGTGGTCTAGGAAAAACTGCAGGGCATGGCGCTGCTGCGAATCCTCCAGATGGAAGGTGTCGCCGTTAGCCAATTGCACCGGCCAGCCGGCGACGACAGCCTCCAGAAACTCCCGTGCGGTGAGCGTGGCGGCTTCCTTGGGCCTCACCGGCGTTTCAACTGAGGTCACGGCGAACCTTTCTTAATTGCGGCCAAGCAGGAGTGCGGAGAGTTTCGGCAGTAGCCGGTAGCGGCCGAACGCGACGGTCAACCCGCCTACCAAAAGCGCGCCCAGGACGTAGGCTGCCAGCAGGCCCCACCAGAAGACGGGTTCGAGCGTGAGGTCGCTCATCTTGTTCATCCCGAACGCACCGGTCAGCAGCGAAGCCGGCAGGAACAGTGCTGCCACCGTGGTCAGGACGATCATAGTCAGGTTCTCTTGACGCCCGAGATCCAACCGTTCGGCCTCGTCCGCCAAGCGGATCTGCTCCTCAATCTCCTTCTGGATCTCGGGAAGGTGGTTCGCGGCACGCAGAAAGTCGTAGATCCGGTCACCCATGACGTATGTCGTCACGCGATGGGGTAGGTACTGCCGGCGAAACGCTGCGAAGCTGTTGCGCAGCTTTGCGATACCGGCGTCTGGGCCAGTTGCCTGATCAAGAAAAGCAGTCAACCGGACTCTTTGGTAGCAAACGGTCGCGAACAGCAAGCTGTAATAGATTTCCGTGTTCCGCGGTTGGCCATGTGTGGCTGCGCCCGCCAGAAACAGTGTCAGCCTGTTGCGCCACTCGTAGAGCCGCCAGTTCGCCCACTCCTGCAGATGATGAGCGAGGATGGTCTGCTGGGTCGTGGTGTCTGGACCAAACTCCTCCTTCCAAGACGCCATCCCGAGCGCAAGATGCAGCACAAAATCGTCTCGTACTTGATCTTCGGGCCATCCCCCTTCGGCATGGCAGAGATTGAAGTTCGGCAGGTCCTGGCCAAACCAGTGGACACGTCCGTCGACCTCATCCCAGCGTTCGGCTGGCAAAGCCAGAACGTTGCCCAGGATCCATTGCCGGAGGTGGAGTTCACGTCCGCCAACCCGCCAGATGGCAGGCATCGCCCCAGGATGTGCTGGGTGCCAAGAGGCGGCTGCAGTTGCCGTCCATTTCGCATCTTCAGGATTGAAGGGCCTGTTTCCGCTGACCTTAATTAGCAGAAGAGGGTGGACATCCGTCCAGAGCAGGTCCACCCACTCAATCTGCGCCCAAGGAAGGCCGTCTGGTCCAACCAGCTCCGGCCATATGTCAGGCAAGAAGGTCCATCGTGATGAATCTTCGCGCTTGCATGTTCTAGGCATGAAGAAGTCACGGCAGCCGGGAAGAAAGAACCGAGTTGCTTCTTCCAAGGCCTCCCGATCAGGCTCGACCAACCGTAGGATCCAGCTTCTCCAGGATTGCGAATGCTGCGCACGCGCCCTGTCTTCGCTGGCAAGGAAGAGCGGCGCGACCAAAAAGCAGGACCAATTGATCATTATCACAGAAGATAACTTTTCTTAGGATAGCGTCATCTCTCAGACGAGTGTCAATTCCTATATCTGTAACTAATAAGCGTCAACCCAAACGGGTGGAGGATGCTTCCTTTTTGCTTGCCGCGCACCCGCCGTTGGTTTCCACACCACAAGGCAGTGAGTGCACTTATGGAAAGACAGGATGATGGGTTCAGATATATCGAAATGTTTTCATCGACCAACAGGACAAAAACCTCTTCCACAGGCTGAACTCTTGTCCCACACCATTAATGCGTTACAGAGTGACGTAACGCATAATTCCATTGATGCGTCCCCATTAATGCGTTACATTACTCTGTAACGCATTAATGGGGACGATGATGGCGCGAGGTCGTCCAATGATTGGCACCCCGGAGGAGGCCGCAGAGCGGCGGCGGCGGCAAACAGCGGAGAGGGTGCGGCGTTTTAGAGAGCGGCACAGGGTGGAAAAGCAAAGATTCCCACCCAATGAACCAGCAGCAGTCGAATCCGCCACGCAGACGGTCGGCGAAAGTATGTCTTATGATACAGCTGGGAAGTATCTGCGCCGCTTAGTCGAACACATTGAGCATCTTGAAAAAGATTTGAGTGGATTGCGGACGCGAAATCCAGCACTCGCTGATGCCTATACCACTGAGCGACGATATGTACAGGAAGAGTTGAGGAAGATTTGGAATGAGGCAAAGAAGCTTGGCTTTGATGCCGAGGCTCTACACGAGATAATTCGGCTCCGCAAGTTCCCGCTGCCTCAACGTACTAAGCTAGAACACACCGTTAACATATACAAGAAAATGCTTGGGATGTAACAGAATATAGAGTTCAAATTAAATTCATCTCCTATAATCAGAATGGTTCGGTCAAACCTCTCCTGTCGTGATCTTGTCGCAGGGCTCAATCTTATGTCCATGGTCAGCATGGAGCCGCCATACGATGCGATCAAAGGAGCGTGCAAACTGATCTAATGAGCGTGATCCACGCAGCGCGTGCCCACCATCGCTCTTGCAGCTTCGCTCAATCCTTCTTTCCTGCGACAGGACCTCATGTCCGGCCGGCGCCAAGCAGCGCTCCGGGCCGTCTCCTCACAGAGCAATGACCCAGGGCGCTGAGATCCTGCAGAACGTCGTGTCGCCAGTCCATATGTGATGCAGCACGACCGCCAGCTTACGTGCGGCACTTGCGCTTGGCACCACGCCACGCTTCTGGGTGAATCTCCAGGTCGCTGTCGATGAATGGGATGCCTCTGTGGAAATTGCTGACTGGATGCCCAGCGCCACTTTCGCGCCACCGATGGCGTACGGCGATCAGTCGGCCACCAAGTCCTGCAGGAGTTTGTCATAACGTCCGCTCGGCGCTCCGGTTGTGCCATACTGAACAAGGACTTAGCCGGGTCGGGGATTTATCGCCCATCACCGGCCGGGCAGGGCGGTCCTGACGGAGGGATCTTCTCCGCTTGACTCAACATGTAGGGGACGGGTGCCGCGAACGACGTTCGCACGGACTCGAGTCGGATGGCGACGGCGAAGGTGGCCGCCGCCATCCGGGGGCGCAGACCACGTATCAGGGCGTCTGTTGGAAAATCCGGATTGTTTCAAGTTCGGTCAGGTGCAGCGTGGATCCCGACTGACTCAACAAGCCCTCGGCAATCGCATGAAGTTTGCTGAGATGAGCGTTTATTACCCTATCGGCATTTCTCAACGCCGTGAGCAAACCATCGCGGCAGAGAGCCGTTACGTTATCTGGGTCGAGATTCAGGTGGAGTCCCAATACCGTTAGACGGGACATGATCTGAGCGATGTCATCAGATGCCCCGACCACAGCGTCGAAACGGTCTGCGCCGGTCATCGGGTTCGCCAAACCGCGGGCGTGCTTCTCTCCAGCGATGCCACCGGCATTGAACGTCATGATGGGCTTGAAGACATTCGCCAGAACTGTGGCGATGACCTCCTCCCGAGGCAGATGTCCGGCCTTGAAGCCGTCCAGAAGTATTCGGATTTCTTCAGGGGTGTCCCTGATACCGCCGGCGTGGCAGGCGCTCCCCCCAAGGGTAGGGGCGCCGGTGGTGTCGACGGTGGGGCCGCCCGCAAGCACGAGCTCGCCTGGTTGTGCCAGGATGGCCACGGCATGACCGGCCTCATGGTACGCGGAGATGATCGTTTTATCGGTGTGTGGCAAGATCGGGGGCCTCTGTCATTGGAAAGCGCTTGATGACTCTTATCCACCAACGGGTGGTTGAAGTCATCTCGGGTGTAATCGCTGGCGTATGTAGGAGAGGCAAAGGTGCAGATGTACGGGGGCAAAGGGTTTCCGGCCGAGGCCGAGGTGCCCACCGTGGTGTTGAAGGTGCGCGCGCCGGATCCGGAGCGCGCCCTCGCCCTCGCCCTCGCCGGCGCCCGCGAGATCACCGCCGGCCTGCGCCTGGAAGCCGTCCACATCGGCGGCGCTCTGCCGGCCGAAGGCGTGTTCTACGAGGGCCCATGGCCCTGGTCGAACCGGGCGAGCTGAGCCGGCCACGACCGCGCCAAGCCCGAGGCTATGGGGAATGGGGCGATCGGATTGTTGATCATGGGCTGTTGCTCTGTCCGCCGTTTTGCCCCTATGGTTGGGGACAAGGCCGTCGGGGCGCGTGTGTCAGACGCGCCCGTCAGGTCCGGCCTTACGGCAGCAGGTCGAGGATCACTTTGACCAGCTGCAGAGCAAGGACCAGGAACTTGAGGATTTCCAGCATCCTCGTTCTCCTTGCTTGGGTGATGCGTGAAGGGGGTTGGTTGGCGCCGCCCCCTTCACACGCTCACGTTACCCATACAGAAAGGGGCAGGCAAGCCCCACTCTTCTAGATATTGTGGTTGACACATGAGATGCGGGGCCATTTTCCCGCCGATCATGCCCCATGATCAATATCTAGTGGGTTCAGATAGCCGTTTTGTCCCCGGTTGACGTACTCCCCGGATCGGGGATAGCCTCTCTCCGTCAATTGCACCGGAGGAGGCCATGACGATTGAGGGCACCGACAAAGCCGCCTTGCTGCGCAAGTTTCGAGACCGCCACAAGCTGAGCCAAAGCCAAGCCGCAAAGCTGTGCAACACCCCGGTGCGGACTTGGCAGGGCTGGGAAGGCGAGGGCCGGGAGCCGCCCGATTGCCTCTGGCGGCTGATCCACTACATCGACCGCTACGGCAAAAATCATGATCGGGTTGAGCCGATTCGATTCAGCGTGCGCGTCCCCGGCAAGGGGGCGATCAATGTCGCGGCCTCCCGCGCAAACGACTTTTTCGGGCGTGGGTTTATCGGCGGCGTCAACGACAGAGGCGAGCTGGTGGTGAAGGACGGTGTCACCGAGTTCGACGCCCTGGATTGGACGAGCGGAGACGAGTAATGAAAATGTACGGGGTCAAAGGGTTCCCGACCGGGGCCGAAGTGCCCGCCGTGGTGATGAAGGTGCGAGCGCCGGATCCGGAGCGTGCCCTCGCCCTCGCCGGTGCCCGCGAGATCGCCGCAGGACTGCGCCTGTAAGCCGTCCATATCGGTGGTGCCCTGCCGCAAGAAGGCGTTTTCTACGAGGGCCCCTGGCCCTGGCCGAACCGCGCGGCGTAACGCTGGCGAAAAACCGCTGCAGGCGATGGCGAAAATATAGACTCTTGAACACGCCTGATTATACCTTGGGGGTCTGGTGTCGTTGATCTGCGGAAATCATGCCGCAGACGGGTGGGCCTCGCCCGGATGCCGCGCTTATGAGGCGCTTGTCGCTAACAGAATAGGAGTGCCATGCGACTTAACGGTGATTGTGGTACAAACGATATGATTAACGTTATTGGTTTGTGCATTTTCTCGCTTTTTGTGTTCGCCGTGATGGCGTTTTGCGTCGCGGTCATCATCGGAGGCCCCCTGATCTTCACCGGGGCGAGCGTGATGGTGGCAGGAGTCGGGAAGGGGTTGGCCCACATTATTCGGGCCATCCCAAGGTGAGCCGAAAGGCCGGGGCGAAAGCTCCGGCCTTTCTTTTGAGTGCGAGGGCCGCAGTGGGCCGACCGGCAGGCGGGTGGGGCGGTGTAATGCCGTCACCTCACTCGGCCGGCATCGTCAGACGCGGGCCGATCCCCGTCAACACCGCCGCCCCGTCCCCAGGATACTCCAACGCGATCCCGGCCAAGCCCCAGTCCCCCTCGATGCGCTCCGCCGGCCACCAGCCCGGCCGGTCCATCAGGCCACTGCTGACCGTGGCAAACATCGCCCGGAACGCAACAACGGCGCCGCTGGTTGCCCAGGGCGCCATTGCCGGGTGGGTGGAAGGTTAGGTGCGCTTCTTGGCGCGTTCGTGCTCCACATAGGCGCGAAGCACGGCGTTGATCTTACTCTGGTATCGGTCGCTGTTGGTCCGGAACCAGTCTAAGACATCTTGGTCGAGGCGGATGCTGATCGCCTGTTTGCTCGGTGGTTCGACAACTCTCGCCGTCTGGAACCACGTCTCGTCGACGAGCGGAGCGGCATCGGGGTCGCGGCGAACCGCGACCTCGATGTCGGTATCAGTTTGACTGTCCACCCGCGACCAATCGGTCTTAGGAGTCCGGGGCGACGCCAGAGAACGTCGCGTGATACGCTCTTCTCTCACGTTTGTTCGCCTTTCTTGCCGAAATAATCCGGCAAACGTCGCCCCGCCATGTGAATACAACTGCAAGAATGCGGTTGTCCAACATGCCGAATGCGATAAACCGGGATTCACCGTTGTAGTTGCGAAGATCGGGCTTCTCGTACACCGGTCCTTCCCAAATATACATGGCATCAGAAAAATCAATGCCATGCTTCTCAGCGTTAGACTCGTTCTTATCCTCGTCCCATTCGAATTCCATTCGTTCCTACTCCAAAGGGTTGGTTGCCCCTATAGCCGAGGCGAGCTTGGTATGTTGTCGTCACAGTTGTTCTCCAACACATGATACAATTTGAGAGAGTGCTGCCGGTTCGCTTTGGGGGTCAGCCCGCCGCTTTACCGCAACACATCTGTATATACGAATATCCCGTACCGAGTTCAAGAACTTTCTTGGACCGGCTGTCATTGGTTTGGTCCTGCCGCCCGGCCCCTCGCGTGCACGCGAGGGCGGGGCGGCCAGTGGCCGCGGTTGTATCGGTGTGTTTTCCATATTGCCCCTACTGTGTTTTCTCCAGCGACCGGTTGTACGGTTGCGTCTCTAAAGCCATCCGACCTGAAAACGTGTAGCTTCGCTCCCCGCAATGGGGGGAGAGACGGATATGGCGTGGCTGAATTGGAAAGCAGAACGTTTGGTGGCGTGGCGCGAGAGCGGCCCGGTGCGCTGGGGCCGGCGCACCTGGAGCGCCTGGGGCAACGCAAAACTCCGGGCGGCTAAGGGGAGCCAACCGGCTCTTGCTTGGATTCTCGCTTGGTTGCGCGCTCATCCCACTGCGTCGGTTGCCTTGGCGGTTCTCGGGGTGATCGCGGTGCTGTTGGGGCCAGTGCTGTGGGTGGTCGGAGGGTGGGCGCTGATTCAGGAAACGACGGCGCGCGCCTTGACGGCATTCCGGAGCATTTCCGAACCTGAAAAGACCGTGGAAGCGTATGGCAAGCTTATCGGCGCGGTGGGCTTGCTAGTGGCGGCTCCAGTCGGCCTGGTGGGGGTCGGACTGGCCTTCTGGCGCACGTGGAACCAGCATCGCGACGGTGTGTTGGCAGCGCGCAAGCTGGAGGCGGAATCCTACGCCAAGGCGGCGGAAGCTTTTGCCAAGGCGGTGGACCATCTGGGCAGCGACAAATCCTCGGTCCGGATGGGCGCCGTTCTGGCCTTGGAGGCCTTAGGAAAAGCCACACCTCGCCTGCTATCCCAGGCTATCGAAATCCTGTGCGCCTTTGTCCGGGAGACCCGGTCAGTTTCTATTTCGCCCTTGACCTCTGATGAGGCGGGCGCTGCCGTCCCTGGAGTGATGCGCCTTCCCACAGACATCCAGCTAATCGTCAAAATCGTGGACCGCTTGAAACGGCAGGAGGGAGGCAAGCGTATCCAGATTGATCTCTCTAATGCTGATCTGAGCCGCGCAGAGCTGAGGAAGGCTGACCTGCACAGAGCTAAATTGCGTGGAGCTAAACTGCGCGAAGCCGACCTGATTAGGGCCAACCTGAACGGAGCCAACCTGAGTGAGGCCGACCTGAGCGGAGCCATCCTGCGCGGCGCAGATCTGAATATGGCATACCTAGAAGCGGCCGATCTATCCGGGGCTAACCTTCGCGGCGCAGTGCTGAGCGCGACCGACTTTAGCGCGGCCAACCTGAGCGAAGTCAATCTGATTAACGCCGACCTGAGCAGTGCATATCTGGGCGATGCCAACCTAAGTGGGGCTAACCTGCGCGGCGCCAACCTGCGCGAGGCCGAACTCAACGAGGTCAGCCTAAGCGGGGCTGACTTGAACGGAGCCAACCTGAGCGGGGTCCACCTGCGAGGCGCCAACTTGAGCAAAGCTAACCTGCGTGGGGCTGACCTGAGCGGGGCTGACCTGAACGGAGCCAACCTGCGAGGCGCCAACCTGCGAGGCGCCAACTTGAGCGAAGCCAAGGTGAGTGAGGCTAAACTGAGCGGAGCCAACCTGCGGGACGCCAACCTGAGCGGGGCCAACCTGCGGGGTGCCAACTTGAGCGAAGCCGACCTGCGAGACGCCAACTTGAACGGGGCCGACCTGCGAGACGCCAACTTGAACGGGGCCGACCTGCGAGACGCCAACTTGAACGGGGCTAACCTAAGCGAGACCATCCTCGTCGAGAGCCAAGATGACCAACCCTCTGCAGGCTCGGCGCCGTAAGCGCGGTTGCACTTCTCCATTTTCCATATCGCTACTTCGCCGCCCCGGTTGTATTCGAGCAAGCCCCTGATCTACCGAGGCTTCGCGTGGCAGTAGAAGTTATGCGGCAGCCGTTGGACCGCCTCAGATCAACATCTTGTGGACGGCCGCCACGCAGCCAGCCCCTGGAGGTTGAAACCCGACTTGGCCGGGCTGAATCCGGCAAAGCGAACCTTGGTCAGTGTGGGTGCGCCTGCGTTCTCACATCCCGAACAATCCACGCAGTTTCGTGTAGTGAAACTGGATCGGCGACGTTCGCAATTCAAACTTTTCCTAGAAGCTAATTGACTGTTTTCGTTGGTCTTATTAGAGGGCTCGGTCCCTTTTGCGCTATGCGATCAGGGATATTTGACGCTCAAATTTTTCAATGAAAAATCTCAGGAGAAAGCGACAGCAGCCGTTGGACCGCCTCAGATCAACATCTTGTGGACGGCCGCCACGCAGCCAGCCCCTGGAGGTTGAAACCCGACTTGGCCGGGCTGAATCCGGCAAAGCGAACCTTGGTCAGTGTGGGTGCGCCTGCGTTCTCACATCCCGAACAATCCACGCAGTTTCGTGTAGTGAAACTGGATCGGCGACGTTCGCAATTCAAACTTTTCCTAGAAGCTAATTGACTGTTTTCGTTGGTCTTATTAGAGGGCTCGGTCCCTTTTGCGCTATGCGATCAGGGATATTTGACGCTCAAATTTTTCAATGAAAAATCTCAGGAGAAAGCGACAGATGCAGCCACGCCGCCAGAACCGGCGTTCCGGCAGCCGCCTGCGCCAGCCGGCCGACCGCCCCGGAGGCGCGCTCCAGGGGAGCGAGGAGAGCCGAGGAATCGGTGAGGCGCTGGGTCATTCTTTATTTATCAATATTTTATTGCGTTTTGATGCCCATAGGGCGCAAAGATGTCCAGTTTTCCCATAGAACCGCAGCCGCTGTCAGGTGTCCGATGCGAAAAGCCGGCAACCGGCCGATCGGCCCAACCAACCGGCTTGGCGTCTTGTCGCGTGGCATGGCCCGGCGGCGGATGCGAGCGGCGGGAGCGAAGCAACCCAGCCTGTCCGGCGAGCCGCCGTAAAGAAAACGGTCCGTACCGAAACGGTCGTTTACTCATGCGTCCTGAAACTTTACGAAAGGGGTCCCGCCCCCTTTCCGGTTCGAAATCCGCCATGGCGCTCATCGGCTACGCCCGCGTCTCGACAGACGATCAGACCACCGCCGCCCAGATGGACGCGCTGCGCGCCGCCGGCTGCACCACGATCTTCGAGGAAAAGGCGTCCGGCGCCTCGCGCGCCCGGCCGGAGCTGGCGAAGGCCCTGGCCCGTCTCGGCCGCGGCGACACGCTGGTGATCTGGAAGCTCGACCGGCTCGGCCGCTCGCTGTCGCATCTGTTGGAGGTCATCGAGGATCTGCGCGGGCGCGGCTGCCACTTCCGCTGCCTCACCAGCCCGATCGACACCGCCAGCCCGCACGGCACGCTGGTGCTGCAGATGCTGGGCGCCGTGGCGGAGTACGAACGCTCCCTGATCCGCGAGCGGACGAAGGCCGGGCTGGCGGCGGCCAAGGCACGGGGCAGGGTCGGCGGCAATCCCAAGCTGAAGCAGGGCGACACGGCGACGGTGCGGCGCTTGGCGGAGCGGCAGCGCCAACTCTACCTGATGGAGCTGACCCGGACGGCGGAGGAGTGGCTGCCCACTGTGCGGCGTCTTCGGCCCTCCCGCTCGTGGGCGGCGGTGACCCGCGCCCTCAACGCCAAGCTGCCGCCGGGTCGGCACTGGACCGCCGAGCGGTTGCGCCGGGCCGTCCGTGCCTTCGTCGCCGAGGGGCTGGCCGACCGGGTGCTGCTCGACAAGGTGCCCTCCGTGCGCGGAGACGACCGGCTCATGGTGCTGGTCGCCGGCATCGCGCGGGCAAACCCCAAGCTGTCGCTGCGGGCGATCGGTGCGCAGCTGGAGGCGATGCGGGAGACCACGCCGCGGGGTGGGCGCACCTGGGCCGCAGCCTCGGTCAAACACCTACTCGACCGCGCCAAGGAACAAGGGCTGGTGCGTGAGGAAGACCGGACGTCGGCATGATGCGGCGTACGGATTGACGGAAGTGGGCCGGTTGCGCTCCGGTCTTGTCGCAGCCAACGCTCGTGGCAAAAAGCTCGGCCGGAGGTCTACGGCGCTGAGTCGAGCCGTCCCCGATTGACTAGGCATTTTCTGCGATCAAGGTCTTGATGTCCTTGAAGATGTCGTCCCATTGCCCACTGGTGAGCGGCACCAGTCCAAGGAATCGCAGGAGGACCACGCCCTCGGTGGCCAGGAAGGCCAGCCGGGCGCGCCGGGCCTCGTCGGTGTTGAGGTCAAGGCCGTCCAACCGACGTTCATACCAGTGGCGGGTTTCCGCGAGGTGCTCCGGCGTCTGCAGAAGCGCTGCCAACAGCCCAACGACACGACTGTGCGAACCGTCATCGTGCCGGTGGGTCGTCTCAACATGAGCCGCAACGCGTTCGACCGGGGTCGCCCCCTCGCCGGCGATCTTATCGAACTGCTGTTCGTAATCGCCAATCCAACGCTTGAGCATCGCGGCGATCAGCACCTCCTTGGTGCCGAAGCAGGACTGAACTCCTCCCTTCGTGATCCCGGCAGCCTTCGCGACCGCGTCGATCGTCAACGCGGCGGCCCCCCGGGAGCCTATGATTTCCTCAGCAACTTCAAGAACATGGTTTCGGTCGATGGTCTTGTGGCGCCCCATGGCCTCATCTCTCTTGCAAATTACCAATACGAACGTATTTTAAATCACGGCCAGCTTCGCCGCAAGGCTTGGCTCGTCGACCACAGCTTCCGGATCATGAGATATGGAAGAACACAAACGCGTCGTCATCGTCGGCGGTGGCTTCGGCGGCCTCGCGGCCGCCAAGGCGTTGGCGGGCAGCACGGCCGACGTGGTGCTGATCGACCGAAGCAATCATCACCTGTTCCAACCCCTCCTTTATCAGGTCGCAACCGCAGCCCTGTCCCCGGCGGACATCGCCGCGGCGACACGATCCTTGTTCGGGAAATCCTCGAACGTCACTGTGGTGATGGACGAGGTGACGGGCGTGGACACCGCACGTAAGCGGGTGAACGCTGCGCAGAGCGGTGCCATTCCGTACGATTACCTGATCCTGGCAACGGGAGCCGATTACAGCTTCTTTGGGCACGACGAGTGGGCGGATCACGCCCCGGTTCTGAAAACGCTGGACGATGCCCTGCGCATCCGGGCGCGCTTGCTGGCCGCGTTCGAAGAAGCCGAGCGGAGCGACGATGACGAAGAGATCCAGCGCCTGCTGACCTTCGTCGTCGTCGGTGCCGGCCCGACCGGGGTCGAAATGGCTGGCGCCATCGCCGAGTTGGCGCGGACGGCGCTCGCCGATGCCTTCCGGCGCGTGACCAGCCAGCAGGTGCGGATTCTATTGGCGGAGGCTGGAAAGACTGTACTCTCGGCCTTCCGCCCCGAGCAGTCGAGCCAAGCCCTCCATGCCCTCCGGACGCTGGGTGTTCAAGTCCTGCTGGATCAGGCGGTCGAGCGGATCGACGAGAGCGGAATCGTTATCGGTGGCAAGCGGATTGCGAGCGCAAACGTAATCTGGTGCGCCGGCACCCAGGCGCGTCCGGCTGGAGCTTGGCTTCACGCGGAGACGGCGCGGAACAAGGCCGTGCTGGTTGCTCCCGATTGCTCCATCCCGGGTCATCCGGATGTTTTCGCCATCGGCGACGTGGCCAGCCACCGAACCGCCGATGGGACCGTCCTGCCAGGATTGGCACCGGTTGCCAAGCAGCAGGGGCGTTACGTCGCCAAGCTCATTCTGGCGCGCCTCGCCGGCCGCTCGGCGCCAGCAGCCTTCCACTATCGCAACTGGGGGACCATGGCGGTGATCGGCCGGTCGCGGGCCGTCGCCGATTTCGGTTGGCTGCGGCTTGGCGGGCACATGGCATGGCTCACCTGGTCGCTGGTCCACCTGCTGCTCCTCGTCGACCATCGCAGCCGCCTGTCGGTCCACCTCAACTGGACCTGGGCGTGGTTCACAAACCGCCGCGCCGCCCGCCTGCTCACACACTGGCCGGGCCAGCCGCCACGCCGCATCGGCGGGAAGCCCGGCAGTTCCAGGCACAACGACACACAACATTCAAGGATCTGACCATGGCTTGGCTCTATCTTGTTCTCGGCGGCGTATTCGAAATCGGATTCACGACCTGCCTGCGCTATACGGATGGCTTCAGGAACCTGCCCTGGACGTTGGGTTTCATCGTCTCGCTCACCCTCAGCATGGCCCTTCTCGAAGTGGCGACGCGGTCTGGCATTCCTCTGGGCACCGGCTATGCAGTGTGGACCGGCATCGGCGCCCTCGGCACGGTTGTCATCGGCATGATGGCATTCGGCGAGCCGGCGACGCCGGTGCGCATCCTGCTCATCTTTGGGCTGGTGGCCTGCATCGCCGGCCTTAAACTGACTTCCGGTCACTGAGTTCAGAACGACCGAAGAGGCTCGTACGTCCCTGGGTGGTCTAATGAAAAGTAACCCTTGAACCACACGCTGATCTCCTCCTGAGAGGTGCAGCGTGGGTCTGACGCCGTGGCCTGTTTGCATCCGGCGGCCGGGACACGGTGACGCGGACCCAAGCATGCTCCAGTCGATCGCGAGGATCATGCCCGTGCTGATCCATCTCTACGTCATCGCCAGGCTGAGCCGCCAGTTCGGGGTCGCTTGGTGTATGGCCGCCTCGGCAGCGCCGGCTCTACCTGATGGAGTTGACCCGGACGGCGGAGGAGTGGCTGCCCACTGTGCGGCGTCTTCGGCTGGCCCACTCCCCGGCCCGCTCCTGGGCGGCGGTGACGCGGGCGGTGAACGCCAGACTGCCGCCCGGCCGGCATTGGACCGCCGAGCGGCTGCGCCGCGCCGTCCACGCCTATGTCGATGAAGGGCTGGCCGAGCGGGCGCTGCTCGACAAGGCGCCTGCGGTCCGCGGTGACGACCGGCTGATGGTGCTGGTGGCCGGCATCGCCCGGGCGAACCCGACGCTGTCGCTGCGGGCCATCGGCGCCCAGCTGGAGGCGATGCGGGAGACCACGCCGCGGGGCGGACGCAGTTGGGCGGCGGCCTCGGTCAAGAACCTGCTGGACCGTGCCCGGGCGCAGGGTCTGCTGCCTGCCGGAGCCGCTCCTGCTTCGCCGCAGGGAAGCTGATCGGGCGGCGCGATGGGGCAGCGGCGACAGCCCGGCCGCGAAGCGCCACCCCTGCCCGCCATCGAGCCCTATTCGACATAAAGCACGGTGTCGTGGTGGATCGGGCTGTGATGGCGCAGCCGGTAACGGCTGCCCGGGCGCATCGTCTCGATCAGGCGGGGGATCGCCGCGAAATCCCCGATGTCGTGATAGACCGCGACCGCCAGCTTCGGCCGATGGTCGCGGATGGTCCGTTCCGCCCCGCGCAGGGCGGGCATCTCGGCCCCCTCGATGTCCAGCTTGATGAAGCTCACCGGTCCCAGCCCGAGATCGTCCAGCGCCTGGACCGGAACGGTCACATCACCTCCCGCATCCAGCCGGCCGCCCGGCCCGTGGCCACCGGAAAAGTGCAAGGTGTCCGCATGGCTCCACAGGCCGATGGGGTGAATGGTCACGCGGGGAAGGGCGGCGGCGCGCTCCCGCAGGCGGGGGAGGTTCGAGGGGTCCGCTTCGAACGCGTGGATGTGACGATGGGTGCCCCCTGAGGTGCCCCCTGTGCAGGCGGCGAAGGCCGCCACGGTGTCGCCGTCGAATGCCCCGCCGTCCACCAGCACCTCGTCCCTGCCGACGGCCAGGGCATCGGTGAAGAAATACATGTCCCGGTAGGGAAGCCGGACCGGTTCCAGCCAGCGGGCGTCCCAGGTCAGGCGGTAGAGCATCACCGACAGGAAGCAGCGGCGGCTGGCATCGTCGTCGAAGCCGTTCCACTCCGCCTCCCACTCCGCCAGGGCGGCGATCTGCCCGGCGCTCCCCATCATGTCGGGCGAGCACAGCCCGGCGGAGCGCATCGCCTCGAACAGCGACAGCAGCGGCCGGCCGCTGGGCTGCCACAGCGCGCTGAAATGGGCGACGGCCTCGTCGGAGCTGCAGCACATGACGCCGACGGCCCGGGGTTCGCGCCGGATCAGCTCGCGAAGCCCGTCATCGCCGAGGATCGTCCCGTTCCCCAAAGACTGGCCGGCACGGGCGTTGTCCACGACCCCGACGACCGTCCAATGCGCGATTGCATGCCGCACGAGGGGCTGCGCCATCACCGACCCGGCACCGAGAAGGACCAGCGGCACCCCGCCCGGATCCAAATCCCGGCGGTCCCCCGCCTGCAGCACGCGCCAGTCGCCGGGCGTCCGCATCGCCTGCTCCAGCCGCCCGCCAAGCGCATGGCGGAGCGCCGTCACCTCATCACCCTCATTCCCCATGCCTCGCCCCCTGTCCCTGGCCCTCTGCCGCACCGGATTCCGCGGAGCATAGCAGCGCGCTTCCCCTCCGGCGGACGGAAGTTGCCGCCGGGGTGCCGGCCCCCGCCTTTCCACCCCTCCTGTTCTTCTGCCACATCCTCCTGTCCGAACGCGCGAACTCCCTCGCGCGGAAGTGGATTTATGCTCGTTGCCGTGCCGGCGATGGCCGGGTTTCGTCAACCGTGACAGCAGCGGGAGGTTGGCATGAGTATGATAAGGCGCAGCTCCGCCGAGTTTCTCGGGACATTCTGGCTGGTCTTCGGCGGCTGCGGCAGCGCCGTGCTCGCCGCGGCCTTTCCGCAGGTCGGGATCGGGCTGCTCGGCGTCTCCCTCGCCTTCGGGCTCACCGTCCTGACCATGGCCTATTCCATCGGCCACATCTCCGGCTGCCATCTGAACCCGGCGGTGACGGTCGGGCTGTGGGCCGGCGGGCGGTTTCCGGCCAAGGACATCCTGCCCTATGTGCTGGCCCAGCTGGTCGGGGCCTTCGCGGCGGCCCTGGTCCTCTATGTCATCGCCACCGGCAAGGCCGACTACAGCCTCGCCGTCAACGGCCTCGCCGCCAACGGGTACGAGGCGCATTCGCCCGGCCAGTACAACGTCACCTCGGCCCTGGCGATCGAGCTGGTGCTGACCTTCTTCTTCGTGCTGGTGATCCTGGGCTCCACCGACCGGCGGGCGCCGGCCGGCTTCGCGCCGCTGGCCATCGGCATGGCGCTCGTCCTCATCCACCTGATCAGCATCCCGGTCACCAACACCTCGGTGAACCCGGCGCGCAGCACCGGCCCGGCGCTGGTGGTCGGCGGATGGGCGCTGCAGCAGCTCTGGCTGTTCTGGATCGCCCCGCTGGCCGGCGGACTGGCGGGCGGGCTGGCCTACCGCGCGCTTGCCGAGGACGTGCCGGCGAAGCCCGCCATCACCGGCGAGGCGAAAAGCTCCTCCACCTGATCCGGGCGATGGGGCCGGTTTACCGGGAAGCGGTTCGAGAGCCGGCCCCCCATCCTCACCCCCGGTTCACGCCCCCAATTCCTGCCGATGTCGCAACTCCGTCAGCCCGTCCACTGTTATTCAGGCAGTGCAGACGGCGCAGAAGGCGTATCCATGCGGCAGTTCGACCCCGATTCCAACCCGATGACCGAGGCCGATTACGGCATCGTGCTGGGCCTCTTCATCGGCATCTATCTCGGCCTCCTGGTGGTGTCGGCGCTGCCGTAAGATCACCCCGCCTGCGGCCGCTCCGGCAGCATCAGGCAGCGGTTGACCAGGTTCATCAGCTCGCTCTGGCGGGTGGTTCCGGTCTTGGTGAAGATGCTGCGCAGCTGGCTGCGCACCGTGCTGATCGCGACGCCGCGGCGGTCGCCGCTTTCCGCCGGGGTCAGGTCGGCCAGCAGGTCGGCGACCAGCCGGGATTCCACCGGCGTCAGACCGAACAGGGCGCCCAGCCGCGCCTCCAGCCCCGGTGCCACCGCGGCGGGGTCGACGATGTAGACCGCCGTCCGGATCCGCCCCCCATCCCCACCGCCGCCCTGCGGCCCCGCCGCCTCGTGCGACAGCGGAAGGACGGTCAGCAGGTAGGGCGCCCGGCCGGAGGGGCGCGACACGCGGAGGTCGGCCGCCTCCACCCCGGCCCGACCGGCCGTTCTTCCGCCGTTCGACAGCGACGCCTCCAGAACATGCGCCAGCCGGCGCGCCTCGGCTCCCCGCTCGGCCTGCAGACGGCCGTGCACGAGCCGAAGCCCGTCGCGCGCGTCGATCATCGCCTGTCCGGCCCGGTTCACGGCGACCGTCCGTCCGGCGCCGTCGAGCAGGACGACCCCCATCGGCAGGCCGTCGATCATGCGGGCGCTCCAGGCCGTCTCCTCCTCCCGGCCGTCCCGGCGCGCCCACAGCCGGACGCGCAGCCGCATGGCGCGCTGAAGATGGGGGCGCAGTCCCGCAGGAGCCGGGCCGTCTCCTCCGGGAAGGGCGGCCTGTCGGCGGGGCGGAACAGGCTCAGCACCGGCTGCATCGGCGTCAGTTCCCCGCCGTCGGCCAGTGAGACGGAGCACAGCCGCCCCATCCCCTCCCGCTTCAGCATGTCGTTGAAGATCATCGAGCGGTGGAGTTCCGCCTCGGGCACCAGCTCCTCGCCGCGGCGGACCACGCAGCGGTCCAGCAGGCCCTGCGCCGCCGCCGCGTTGGCCCAGAGGTCGCGATGGCGGAAATGGGCGGTGTAATCGCCGAGCAGCCCGTCGGAGATGTTGTGACGCACCCACAGCGCCATGGTCCGGGCATCCTGCCCGAGCGCCGCGGTGAACAGGAAGCCGTGCGTGGCGCCGGCCGACGCGCAGATCCGCTCCAGGATGCCTTCCCAGCGCTCCGGGAAGGTCACCGTGTCGTAGATGTCCTCGATCAGTTGGTCGGCCGATTGCCCCATGGGAGAGTTCCTCCGATCCGGGACAATTTCTCGTAGGCAATTGCCGCCGCTCAAGACCGATCAGTTGCGTATAACCATCGGACGAACGGTTCGTCCGTCATGTGAAGGATGCGGGTCACCGGGATTTTCCTCAAAAGTCGACAACGCGGAGCCCTGCCGAAGGCGGGAGCCTTCGAACCGGAGCCGCCGCCATGACCGCAGCCATGACTGACGACCGCCCACCCCCGTCCTCCGCCGCAAGGCCGCCCGTCCACCCGTCCGGGCGCCCGTCCGAAGGCCGGATACGCCTGGCGCTGGTCGCCGACCGCGACCCCCTGCTGCGCGAGGGGCTGCGGCTTTACCTGGAAACGCTGGGATGGCAGGCGGTGGCGGGCAGGACTGTGGACGAGGGGCTGGGGCTGCTGGCGCGCATGGCCACCCGGCCGCCCGACTGCCCGCCCGGTTCCATCCTCCCCGATCCGATCGTCCCCGACCTGATCGTGATAGGGGAGACGGAGCGCCGGGGGCGGCCACGCCCTGGCCGTCCCTGCTCGACCGGCTGGCGGCGGTCCAGGGCACGGTGCGCACGGTGCTGCTGTCCATCGCGGCGTCGAACCACGAACTGATGCTCCGGGCGCGCGACCGCGGCTTCGACACCATCCACCTCGACTTGGCGCCCCTGAACCTGGACGCCCTGCTGCTCGGCTATGTGCGCCGGATCGAAGGAGGGCGGAGCTGACGGGGTGGCGGACCTCATGGATTATCATGAAATCATTTTATCATGTCCTGTGCTGTTCTGATGGTCGCCCAGATCGTGAACAGAGGGCTGTGGACAGGAAATGGACTGGTGCCGTGACGAAATGCCGGGACACTCGACCATGCCCTGCTGGCCCAGAGGGCGGAAGAGCGCCCCCTTCACCCGCTGCCTGATCGACAACTGCCCCGTGCAGCCGGCTCCACTGGCCCGGCAGCCATATCCGCCGCCTGACCGGCACGCTCCGGCGACTGGCGGACGCGGCGGGCAGACAAGACGCGGGTTGACAAGACGCTTGGGCAAGCGGCTTTTCGACCCGGCCGGAACGCGAAAGAAAGACCTTCCATTACCATGCTGCATCAGGCTGTCATTCTTGTCGGCGGACGGGGGACGCGGCTCGGACCGCTGACCGACGACACGCCCAAGCCCCTCCTGCCGGTGGGAGACCGGCCGCTCCTCGCCTATCTGGTCGATGAGCTGTCCCGGCAAGGCTTCAACGACATCCTGATGCTGGCCGGCTACCGCGGCGACCGGCTCGAACGCTTCTGCGAAGAGATGCAGCGCCCAGGCCTGCAGCTGCGCTGCGTGACGGAACCGGAGCCGGCCGGCACCGGAGGCGCCCTGCGGATGGTGGCGGACCTGCTGGACGTTCAGTTCCTGCTGCTGAACGGCGACACGCTGTTCGACATCAACCTCAACGACCTTGCGACCCCGCCTCTGCCGGCCGACGGCAGCGTCCTGGCGAGGATGGCGCTGCGCCGGGTTCCCGACACCGCCCGTTACGGCGCCATCGCCCTGGAGGCTGGTCGGGTCACCGCCATGCATGAAAAGGGGCGGACGGGGGAGGGGCTGATCAACGGCGGCCTTTATCTGCTCGACCGCCGCGCGATCGACCGGCTGCCACCGTCGCCCTGCTCGATCGAGACCGGCCTGTTCCCCCTGCTGGCGGCGGAGGGTGCCATCGAGGGGCGGGTCTACGACCGTTTCTTCCTGGACATCGGCGTGCCCGACGATTTCGCCCTGGCCCAGAGCGCCATTCCCGCCAGCCGGCGCCGCAGGGCCGCCTTCTTCGACCGCGACGGCGTGCTGAACGAGGACATCGGCTTCGCCCACCGTCCCGACCAGATCACCTGGATGCCGGGGGCCAGGGAGGCGGTGAAGCGGCTGAACGATGCCGGCTTCCTGGTGTTCGTCGTCACCAACCAGGGCGGGGTCGCCCGCGGCCTCTACAGCGAGGAGCATGTGCGCACGCTGCATCGCTGGATGCAGGAGGAGCTGCGCGCCGTCGGCGCCCATGTCGACGCCTTCTACCACTGCCCGCACCATCCCGATCATGGCGAGCCGCCCTATCGCACCGACTGCCGCTGCCGCAAGCCGGAGCCGGGGATGCTGCTGCAGGCGATGGCGGAGTGGCCGGTGGAGCCGCAGGGCAGCTTCCTGATCGGCGACCGCGAGACCGACGTCCAGGCGGCGCAGCGGGCGGGCATCGAAGGGACGCTCTACCGCGGCGGCGACCTCGACGCGCTGGTGGCCGGCATCCTTGCGCGCTCCGGGGCCCACTCCGGAGCCACTCCCGGGACCGGTGCGCAGGCCGAAGCCGTCCGCTAGAGTCCGTCAGATGCTTACTGAAGCATCTGACGGACTCTAGCCTTTTGATTTTCCCTGCGATTCACGCTTCAGACGATTCAGTCTGAACCGATCGCACTCTAAGGAAGCCACGCCTCAAGCCAGGGGGCCAGCCACCGCCAGAGCAGGACGGCGGCGGCCAGCCACAGGGCGACCATGACCGCCGCGGCGGCGACGCTGACCGGCCGGGCGGCCTGACGCGCCGCCGCGGCCCGGTGTTCGGCCAGAAGCTGCGGCGGGATCAGGCGGATGACCAGCAGGATGCCGAGCGGCACGATCAGCAGATCATCCAGATAGCCCAGCACCGGAATGAAGTCCGGGATCAGGTCGATGGGACTCAGCGCATAGGCGGCAACCGCCATCGCCAGCAGGCGGACATGCCGGGGCGTCCGCGGGTCGCGCGCCGCCAGATAGACGGCGAGCACGTCGCGCTTGATGCCCCGCGCCCATCTCTTCGCGCGTGCCAGTGCCGATGCTTCGGCGTTCTCGGTCATGCCGCTGATGTCCGGTTATGGCCATCCCATCCGCTGACGGCGGCCGGGCCCGGAAGGCTGTAACCCAACCCCGGCAGTCCGTCGAGCCCCGCGACGGCGGAGCCGATACCACCCGAACGGGAAGGGCGCGCGGCCTCGGCCGCCTTGGGTATAGCCGGCAATCCTTTGGAATAAACCTCCCGCGTGCTTCCTGCCCCACGCAATCAGACGTAGGTTTTTCTGTCCCTACATGCAGGTTTTCCAAAAAGCGCCTTTGAACAAAAGCCCGGAGGCTCCCTATGCGGTTCCCGGTACTCGACGGATGGCGCGGTCTGTGCGCGTTATGCGTGGCCTTATATCATTTGCATACACTCGATCACTTCCACCTGTTCGACTTCGTGCGCGGCAGCTATCTTTTTGTCGATTTCTTCTTTGTTTTGAGCGGCTTCGTCATCACCCACGCCTATTCCAGCCGCATCGGCGGGTCCGCATCGGCCGGCTCCTTCCTCGTCCGCCGCTTCGGTCGGGTCTGGCCGCTGCATGCGGCGGTGCTGCTGGGGTTCGTGGCGCTGGAAAGCGCGAAGGTCCTCTCCGGATCGGCGGCGGGAAATACGGCCTTCACCGGCGCCTACGCCCCGTCGGCCCTGGTCAGCAACCTGGCGCTGGTCCATGCGCTGGGGGTGGAGGACCAGTGGACCTGGAACATTCCGAGCTGGTCGATCAGCGCGGAGTTCTTCGTCTACGTCACCTTCGCCATCCTGTTCCTGACCGTGCGGCGGCCCAGGATGCTGATCGGGGCGATGGCGGCGCTTGCCGCCCTCGGCGCCGGCGTGGTGATGGGATTCTCCGCCAACCACATCGACACCAGCATCGACTACGGCTATTTCCGCTGCCTGTACGGCTTCTTCACCGGCTGCCTCGTCTACCGGCTGTATCAGGCGATCGGCGACAGGCGGCTGTCCCGCCCTGCCGGCGGTCTGGCCGAAGCGGGGGCGCTGCTGGCGGTGGTCGCCTTCGTCTCGGCAGCGGGGGGAACGCCCTGTCGCTGGCGGCCCCGCTGCTGTTCGGGCTGGTGGTGCTGGTGTTCGCCTTCGAAGCCGGGCCGGTCTCCCGCCTGCTGGCGACATCCCCCTTCCAGCGGCTGGGGGCCTGGTCCTACTCGATCTACATGGTGCATGCCCTGGTGATCGCCGTGCTGCAGAAGGCGACGACGATGGCGCAGGGGATCGTCGGCCGGCCGCTGTTCGTCGAACGCCGGATCGACGGCGAGACCGACCGGCTGATCGCCTTCGGCGATGCCTGGATGATGGATGCGGTGAGCGTCGGCTACCTTCTGGCGGTGATCGGCCTGTCGGCCCTGACCTACCGCTTCGTCGAGCTGCCGGGGCAGGCCGTGGTCAACGGCCTGCTGGTCCGCTCGCGCAAGGCGGCCCCGGCCAGCCCGGTGGCCGAGGCGGCGTGAGGACCGCCGCAACCGTCGAGGCGGCGTGACCGCCGCCTCCCTCCGCCCCTGCCGGCATCAATGGCGGGCGAAGACCTGCGGCCCGCCGGCACCGCCGAACAGCACGACCTGATAGGGCTGGCCGGTTCCCATGTCCATGCCGGGGGCGTCCTGCGGCATGCCGGGCGCCGACAGCCCGCGGGCCTGCGGCCGCTCGGCCAGCAGGCGCGTCACGTCGGCGGCCGGCACATGGCCTTCCAGCACATAGCCGCCGACCCGCGCCGTGTGGCAGGAACCCAGCTCGTCCGGCACCCCGGCGGCCTGCTTCACCGGCGTCATGTCATCGACGGTATGGACGGTGACGTCGAAGCCGGCCGCGCGCATGTGCCGCACCCAGCCGTCGCAGCATTCGCAGCCCGCGGACTTCCAGACCTCCACCGCCGCACCGGCGGCGGGGGCGGCGGCGCGGACGATGTCCGGCAGCGCCACGGCTCCGAGGCCGAGCGTCAGGACGGCCAACAGCGCTCCCTGGGCCGCCCCCCACACCATCGTCCGCCGCGTCATCTTCATCGGAACTCTCCAAGTCATATCAGTGTCTTGCCTCATCCGCTCAGGAGCGGACGGACAGAAGCCTCAGGGCATTGGCGGTGACCAGCACCGTGGCGCCGGTGTCCGCCAGGATCGCCGGCCACAGGCCGGTGACGCCAAGAACGGTGGTCACCAGGAACACCGCCTTCAACCCCAGGGCCAGTGCGATGTTTTGCCGTATGTTGGCCATGGTGCGGCGTGACAACGCCACCATCGCCGCGACGTCGCCGACCCGGCCGTGCAGGATGGCGGCGTCGGCCGTCTCCAGCGCCACGTCGGTGCCGCCGCCCATCGCGATGCCGACGTCGGCGGCGGCGAGCGCCGGGGCGTCGTTGATGCCGTCGCCGACCTTCGCCACCCGCTGCCCGCGCGCCTGAAGGTCGCGGACGATGCGCAGCTTGTCCTCCGGCAGCAGCTGGGCATGCGCCTCCACCCCCAGCGCCTTTGCGACCGCCCCGGCGCTCTGCGCGGTGTCGCCGGTCACCATCAGCGCGCGGATGCCGGCGCGCTCCAGCGCCTCGATGCCCCGGCGGGCGTCGGCGCGCGGTTCGTCGCGCAGCGCGATCAGCCCGGCGGCCCGCCCCTCGACCAACAGGACCGAGACCGTCTTGCCCGCCTGCGCCAGGGCCGCGACCCGCTCCGCCTGCCCGGGCGTCAGCGACGGGGCGGCGGCCTTGGGCGACAGCAGCGCCGCCGCAAGCCCCCCGACCCGGCCCTGCAGCCCGGCGCCGGGAAGGGCGGTGACCCCGTCCGCCGCCGGCGGGACGATGCCGCGGTCGGCCGCGGCGGCCAGGATGGCGCGGGCCAGCGGGTGGCTGGATCCCGTCTCCAGCGCCGCGGCGGCGGCCAGCAGTTCCGCCTCGCTCCCGCCGAAGGGGATCAGGTCGGTGACGCGCGGCCTGCCCTCCGTCAGGGTGCCGGTCTTGTCGAAGGCGACGGTGGTGATGCGGCCGAGCGCCTCCAGCACTGCACCGCCCTTCAGCAGCAGGCCGCGCCGGGCGCCGTTGGAGAGGCCGGCGGCGATGGCCGCCGGGGTGGAGATCACCAGCGCGCAGGGGCAGCCGATCAGCAGGACCGCCAGGGCGCGGTAGATCCACTCCGTCCAGCCGCCTCCCATAACCAGCGGCGGCACCACGGCGACCAGGACCGCCACCGCGACGATGCCCGGCGTGTAGAGGCGGGCGAAGCGGTCGATCAACCGCTCCGTCGGGGCCTTGCTCGCCTGCGCCTCCTCCACCAGCCGGACGATGCGGGCGATGGTGTTGTCGCGCGCCGCGGCGGTGACGCGGACGCGCAGCGCGCCGTCGGCGTTGATCGTGCCGGCGAAGACGGGATCGCCCTCGCCCTTGGGCTTCGGCACGCTTTCGCCGGTGACCGGGGATTCGTCGACGGCGCTGCTGCCGGACAGCACGATGCCGTCGGCCGCCACCCGGTCGCCGGGGCGGACCAGGATGACGGAGCCGACCGCCAGCCCGGCGGCGGGAACGGTCTGCGGGGCAACGCCGTCCCGCTCCAGCATGGCCGTGTCGGGGACCAGCGCCGTCAGGCCGCGGATGCCGGCCCGCGCCCGCCCGGCCGCCACCCCTTCCAGCAATTCGCCGACCAGGAAGAGGACCAGGACCGTCGCCGCCTCCTCCACCGCGCCGATGACGAGGGCGCCGACGGCGGCGACCGTCATCAGCGTCTCGATGGAAAAGGGCGTGCCGGCCCGCGCCGCCGCCAGGGCGCGGCGCGCCACCGGAACCAGCCCGACCATCAGCGCCAGCGGGAAGGCCCAGCGCTCCGTCTCCGGCACCAGCAGGCCGAGGAGCGTCGCGGCGGCGAGCGCGGCGCCGGCCGCCAGCGTCAGCACCGCCTTGCGCCCGCGCCACCAGGGCGCCTCGGCCAGATCGGAATGGGGGTGGGAATGGGGATGGGAATGGGCGGCGTCGGAATGGGCAGGGCCGCAGCAGCCCCCGCCGCAGGCGGGTGCCGCGGCCTCCGCCACCGGATCGGCGGGGGTAGCGCCATAGCCGAGGGCGGCCAGCGGCCGGACCACGGCGTCGGCCCCCAGCGCCGCGTCATGGGAAATGGTCACCGTTCCGCCCGGCACCGACACCCGCACCTCGCGGATGCCCGGCACCCGGCGCAAGGCGGTCTCGATCTTGGCGGCGCAGGACCCGCAATCCATGCCGGAGACCCGGTAGCGGCTGCTGCGCAAGGCCGTATCCCCGGTCCGGACCCCATCCTCCATTCCATGCATGGCGAAGCTCCCCATCGTGACGCGCCGTCGACAGCGTCCCGGGAGCCTAAATTCTCCAGCGACTGGAGGATCAAGCGGAAAAAGACGATCAGGCCGTGGGGGCGGCCCCCGCGTCGCCAGCATCCGCGTCCGCTTCGTCGTACTCGGGCGAATGCTCCGGCAGCCCGGCGAACGGCTCGCTCCTGGTGATGACGGGATGCATCTCCGACCCGACGACTTGCGCCCAGCGGGGCGAGCCGTGCTTCACCTCCAGGAAGGAGCCATGGTCCAGGACCGGCTTGTAGACCCGGAAGGTCTTCATGATCGACAGGATGCCGGCGGAATCGAGCGGGCCCAGGAAGGATTCGTCCATGTCGAGGAAGGACGGATGCGAAATCCAGCGTTCCAGTTGGGCCGCGTTGAGGAAGAAGCTCCCGGCCGCCGGGTAGGAGGTGCGTTCGAAGCGGACGGGCTCGCCGATGAAGTCCAGGCTCAGCTCCGGCCGGTCGGACAGGTCCTGATGCTCGGTCGTCCAGGGCCGGCCGAGCACGTAATCCGGATAGACCTTGTAGCCGAAGGGCGAGAGGTTTTCGAACCGGTTGGGCTGCAGCAGCGCTTCCGGCCCGAACTTCGCATCGAACAACGCCCGCTTGCGGAAGAACAGCGGGTCGGTCATGACGATGTCGTCTTCGACATAGCAGTACCAGTCATACTGCCCCGCCATTTCCCGCATCACCATATGGGCGGCGAACCCCAGACGCATCGGCGGATAATCGTCGTTCATCTTCGCCCGCCGGTAGAGGACCGGGCTGATCCGCAGGGAATCGAGCAGATGGTCGTCGCCGACGGTGCAGACCAGAACGTCGACTTCGGCACGGTGCGGCGACGCCGCCTGCCATGCGACCTTGCGCCAATGATCGAGCCCGGCCAGCCGGTTTCCATAAAGTTGATGGAAGGCGCAGATGGTCTCGCCAAGGACGGCGATGCGTTCGCCCTTCCGGCTGATGTCGCTGGAGTTGTTCCCGCCGGCGGCATGATCGGTCTTCGGGCGATAGAAATGCGGGATCACGCACAGGATCTTCACGATGACGCCCCTGCCGAACGGGTCCAAGACTAAGGGGCAGGGTGATAGCCGTTGTGAACCGTGCGAACAAGCCGAAATGGAAGGGCCGGAAACTTAAGGTTGCTTGAGCTTTCCGCTCCTGCCGGCGACGGCTGTCCCGAGGAGGCGGGGCGTTGCCGGCGGCCGCCACGAAGCCTAAAATCTCTAGCGACTGGAGGATTGAGGGGGAATGACGACCATGTCCACATCGGCCCTGGCCATCGGCACGCTCGCCAAGCGGACCGGCGTGAAGATCCCGACCATCCGCTATTACGAGAGCATCGGCCTGCTGCCGGAGGCGCCGCGCACTGGCAGCAACCGGCGCAGCTACGACGAGGCGTCGGTCCGCCGCCTGCGTTTCATCCGCCATGCCCGCGAGCTGGGCTTCGAGGTGGAGGCGATCCGCCAGCTCCTGGCCATGGCCGACGATCCGGGCCGCCCCTGCCGCGAGGCCGACGTGCTGGCCCGCACCCATCTGGCCGAGATCGAGTCCAGGATCGCCCGGCTGGAGGCCCTGCGCGACGAGGTGCGGCGGATGGTGGAGGGCTGCGCCCAGGGCGAGGTGCGCAGCTGCCACGTGATCGAGGTGCTGGCCGACCACGCCCACTGCCTGCATGAGCGGCATTGAAGGCCGGCATCCGGCGGGCCCTATGACCTGGAGCCGGTTGCCCGGCCGGCGGGGGTGTTTATAGTCGGGCCCGTACAGTGTCGAAACCTTCCGTGCCCCGGCTTGCGGGTATCGACGAGACCGGCAAGGGGGCGCGGGGCACCATGGCAACGGGAACGTGAACAGGGCCGGGGGAGCAGGGCGGATCATGGGTACGGGGGCGGGTCGGGCGCAGGCGTCATGCTGCGGCTTCTGAGGACCAGCCGCCCGTTCCAGCGGATCGTGGCGCTCGGCGGGGTGGTGCTGGCGGCCCTGTGCGGCGGCACCGTGGCGATCCTGGACAATCTGCGGGACGAGACGGTGGCGGAGGCCACGCTCGGCCTGCGCACGCTCAACGCCTCGCTGGCCGAACAGACGGCGCGCACCATCGAGGGCATCGCGCTGACCGTCGAGGGGGTCGCCGAGCAGATCCCCCCGGAGGACCGGCGCAGCCCGGAGGCCCTCAAGCGGCTGCGGGGGGACCGGCAGGTCTACGAGATCCTGAAGGCCAAGGCGTCCAGCCTGCCGCAGATGGAGGCGCTGAGCCTGATCGCCGCCGACGGCAGCCTGATCAACTTCACCCGCCAGTTCCCGGCCCCGGCGCTCGACCTGTCGCAGCGCGACTATTTCCGGGCGCTCAAGGATGCGGATCCCGGGCGCGTCTATGTCAGCCGGCCGGCGAGGAGCCTGGCCACCGGGGAATGGACGCTCTACATCGCCCGCCGCATCAACGGCCCCGACGGCGGGCTGTCCGGGCTGGTGGTCGCCGCCATCCGGCTGTCCTATTTCGAGCGGTTCTACCGCAGCCTCCATGTCACGCCGGGCAGCGGCTTCAGCCTGTGGTGGCGCGACGGCATGCTGCTGGCACGCTTCCCGGCGGTGCCGGACAAGGTCGGGACCGTCGCCACCACCCCCGAGGTCGTCGCACGGATCACGCGCGACGAGGCCGGCACCTACGAGGCGCCGCTTTCGATCGACGGCAAGGAGCGCATCCTGTCCTTCCAGGTGCTGCGCAACTACCCGCTGGTGGTCGGGGTCAGCCGGACGCGGGCGGAGATCCTGGCCCGCTGGCAGAGCCAGGCGGCGGTCATCGCCGCCGCCGGGCTGGTCAGCGCGGTGGCGCTCGCCCTGATGCTGTGGGCGATGACGCGCCAGTTCCTCGCCTACGAGACCGCCAACCGCGCGCTCGGCGAACGCCGGCAGGCGGTGGAGGCCCGTGACGAGGCGGAGGAGCATGTCCGCCAGCTGCAGAAGATGGAGGCGCTGGGCCAGCTGACCGGCGGCATCGCCCACGACTTCAACAACCTGCTGCAGGCGGTGCGCTCCGGCCTGCATCTGCTGGAGGCCGGCGGCGAGATCCGGGGGGCGGAGACCCGCCGGGCGCTGCAGGTCGCGACCCAGGCGGTCGACCGCGGCGCCACCCTGACCCAGCATCTGCTGGCCTTCGCCCGCCGCCAGCGGCTGGCCCCGGCGCCGGTCGATCTCGGCGCCCAGGTGGCGGGGATGGCGACGCTGCTGGAACGCACGCTGGGCGGCGCCATCCGCATCCGCATCGACCGGGATGCGGCCGTGCCGCCCGCCCTGGTCGACCCCCACCAGTTCGACATCGCCCTGCTGAACCTCGCCATCAACGCCCGCGACGCCATGCCGGGCGGCGGCACCCTGACCATCGCCGTCACCAGCCTGCGGGTGGAGGAGAGGGCGGCGAAAAAGGGGATTTCCCCGCCCTGGCGCCCGGCGGCTATGTCGCCGTGACCGTGCGCGACAGCGGGACCGGCATGACGGCGGACGTGCTGGCGCGGGCCTGCGAGCCCTTCTTCACCACCAAGCCGGTGGGGCAGGGCAGCGGGCTGGGGCTGAGCATGGTGCATGGGCTGGCCGCCCAGTCCGGCGGCGGCATGCGCCTGGAAAGCCATCCCGGGCTGGGCACCGCCGTCACCCTGTACCTGCCCCATGCCCCTGACCATCCTGCGGCGGAGGCACCTCCCAATTCCGATACCGCCGCCGAACCGCCGCCCCAGCCGGCCGCCGTCCGCGTCCTGCTGGTGGAGGACGACGCCCTGGTCCGCATGGCGAACGCCGCGGTGCTGGCCGAGGCCGGCATGACGGTGATCGAGGCCGCCGGCGGCGAGGAGGCCCTGGCCCTGCTGGAGGCGGATGGCGGGATCGGCATCCTGGTCACCGACTTCGCCATGCCCGGCATGACCGGCGCCGATCTGACCCGCCTCGCCCGCCACCACCGCCCCGATCTGCCGGTCCTGATCGTCACCGGCTATGCCGATAAGGCGGAGCTGCAGGATCTGGGCGCCGAACCCGGCATCCGCATCCTGTCCAAGCCCATCCCGCCCCCGGCGCTAATCGGGCACATCGCCGCGGCGCTGTAAGCGCGCGCGCCTCAAGCGGGATCACACCGCCTTCACGCAGGCCCCCACATGGGTGAAGGCGAAGCGGGCGTCGATCGGGACATCGGGGAAAGGCAGGCCGTGGCCCTCATGGGCGCCGTCATGGACGAGGCAGCAGCCCTCGACCAGCGGCCAGACGACGCTGCCGAGGAAGCGCTGGTCCTGCAGGCGCCCCCCGTCGGCGCGGGCGGCGGCGCGCACCAGGGGAGCCATCGGGGGCAGGACGCCGGCCAGCCCGCCCCACATGCCGGCCAGCATCAGCTCGGTGTGCATGATGTGGTCGCGCATGACGTGAAAGGGCAGGCCGGACGCGATCCAGGCATCCACCGCCGCCTTTTCCCGGCTGTTCAGGCGGGAATCGGCGTCCCGGCACAGGAAATGGCTGACAGTCGGATCGTCGGACACCAGGAAGCGCCAGAACAGCCCCTGCACCGGCCCGCTGCCGGGCTCCATGGCGACCAGCTCCGCCCCGGCGGCGGCCAGATCGCCGAGAACGGAGGCCGGCACCGAATCGTCGTGGTAAATGCGGCAGGTCCAGCCGGGATAGAACTCCGCCGCGAGACGGACATTCTCCAAGGCGCCCTGCGTGTAGAAGGCCGCACTCCCCCACAGGCTGAAGCTGATGATCCGCCGCGCCCGGCCGGCCGCCGCCGCGGGAAGATGCAAGGCGGCGCCGGCCGGCCGGCTTTCCCGCGCCGCCCGCGCCTTCCGCGCCAGGATGTCGCTGGCCTCGCCCGCCGCCTCCGCCCGCCGGCCGCAATGGAAGAGCGTGGCGACGAGATACTCGCGCGTTTCCAGATGGTCGGGATCGAGGGCCTTCGCACGCCGGAAGGCGGCGGAGGCGCGCTCCATCCATCCGGCATTGTAATCGGCAACTCCGGAATTGTAGCAGGCGAGGCGCGACGCCGGAGACAGCGCGAGCACGGCGCGGTAGGCAGCCGCCGCACCATCCCAGTTCCCCCGGTCCAGACGGGCGTCCGCCAGCCCGCTCAGCAGGGCGGCATCGCCGGGGCGCAGGCGGACCGCCTCCCCGAACGCCGCTTCGGCACCGGCCGGGTTCCCCGTCTCCAGGCAATGGCCGCCGTAATCCTTGAGCAGATCGGCCAGCGTGTCGGCGGCCTGCCGCGCCCCCAGGGCATGGGCCTGGCGGTAGGCCTCCATCGCCGCCTCCCTGCGGCCGGCGACGCGGAGCAGGTTGCCGTGATTGAGCCGGTATTCGGCATGATCGGGCCGCCGGGCGATGGCTTCGGCGATCCGGGCGATCCCATCCTCCAGGCGGCCGGTCTGCCCCAGCAGGATGCCGGAGAGGTGGAGCGCGTCGGGGTATCCCGGCTCGACCTCCAGGACGCGACCATAGAGGGTTTCGGCCTCCTCGAAGCGTCCGGCAGCGTGCAGGTCGAACGCCAGGATGGTTGCTTCGGATAGGGTAGCCATCGTCCATACATAGCGCAGGACGGGCTGCCGCTCCAAAGCCAAACGAACCGGCGGAACGCGACGGGTCAGCGCCCCTGCACCGCGAAGCAGCCATGGCCGGCGGCCTTCAGGGCTGCGCAGGCGGCGTCGGCGTTCGCGGCGGGGAAGCCGGTCAGCCGCGCCTTGTAGAGGCCGCCGGAGCGGACGATCTCGGGGCTGGCGCCGGCGGCGAGCCCCCAGCCGCCTGGCGCTGTCGCCGGCGCTGCGCGCCGCGGCGGCCCGGCTGGCGAAGGCGCCGACCTGGATGGACCAGGGACCGCCGGCAGCCCCATCGGACCTGGAAGAGGGCTTGGCGGCGGAAGGCTTGGCGGAGGGCGCGGCGACGCTCACCGCCGTGCTGCGTTCGGCGGCCGACGAGCTTTTCCTGGTGATGACCAGATCCGGGGCGGCCGGCGCCGGCTTGGCCGGGCTGGTCGGGCGCTTGAAGCCGATGTCCAGCAGGTCGGCGACGCGGTCGTCGCGGGAGGCGGCGCTGTGGCCGCCCATCACCACGGCGATCAGGCGGCGGCCGTCCCGCACGGCCGAGGCGGCGAGGTTGAAGCCGGACGCGGCGATGTAGCCGGTCTTGATGCCGTCCATGCCGGGATAGCGCGCCATCAGGCGGTTGTGGCCATGGACCGTCGTGCCCTGCCAGTCGAAGCTGCGGCGCTGGAAATAGGCGTAGTGGCCGGCATGGCGGCGGATCAGCGCGCGGGACAGGACCGCCATGTCGCGCGCCGTCGTCCGCTGCAGCCGGTCGGGCAGGCCGGACGCGTTGCGGAACACCGTGCGGCGCATGCCGAGCGCGCGGGCGCGCGCCGTCATCTTCTCGGCGAAGGCCGGCTCGCTGCCGCCCAGCGCCTCCGCCAGCACCACCGCGACGTCGTTGGCCGAACGGGTGACCAGGGCCAGGATCGCCTGCTCCACCGTGATGGTGCTGCCGGGCGCCAGCCACAGCCGCGACGGCGGCATCGAGGCGGCGTGCTGCGACACCACCAGCCGCTGGTTCAGCCGCAGCGTGCCGCGGTCCAGCGCCTCGAAGGTCAGCATCAGCGTCATCATCTTGGTCAGCGACGCCGGGTAGGTCAGGGTGTCGGCGTTGCGCGCCTGCAGGACCTTGCCGCTGCCCGCCTCCATCAGGATCTCCGCCGCCACCGGCGACCAGCCGGCCTTGCGGCCGCCCTTGGCCCAGGCCGGCAGCGAGACCAGCAGGAGCGAGACCAGCAGGACCGCGAAGGCGGTGAGGAAGAGCGGCGGCGTCGAAGCACGGGCGAGCAGGGGCATCGTCTCAGGTCCGGCGGTTGGCGCAGCCCCGCTGCGGCACGGGTACTGTCGGCTTCGTGGTTTTCCCTATCGGACAGGGCGGAGCGGGGTGGAGCGGGGCTGTCCTGCGGCGGGCGTCACCGGCCGGACAGCATGGAGCCTACCATGGCACGGAACGCGTCGACCGCCACGGGCTTGACCAGCACCCGCATGTTGCGGCCCAGCCCGTCGGCGCCATCGCCGGGCCGGTCGTCCAATGCCTGGAAGGCGTAGCCGGTCAGGAACAGCACCTTCAGGCCGGGCGTGCGCGCCTGCGCCATCTCCGCCAGCTGGCGGCCGTTCAGGCCGGGCAGCCCGACGTCGGTCACCAGGAGATCGACCGCTTCGGCTTCGCCCAGGCGGGCGAGCGCCTCGGCGCCGTCGGCGGCCTCCAGCGTCGTGTAGCCGTCGCCCTCCAGCACCTCCACCAGCAGCATGCGGACCAGTTCCTCGTCCTCGACCACCAGCACGGTGCCGCGGCCGGGTCCGGACGGCACGGGCGGGACGGGGAGTCCGGCTTCGGAAGCGGACGGGGGAACGGCGGGCTCGGCGGCGCCATGGTCGCGCGGCAGGCAGAGATGCACCGCCGTGCCCCGGCCGACCGCGCTGTCGATGCGGACGAAGCCGTCGGACTGGCGGGCGAAGCCGTAGAGCTGGCTCAGCCCCAGGCCGGTGCCCTGGCCGATCGGCTTGGTGGTGAAGAAGGGTTCGAAGACGCGGGCCAGCACGTCCGGCGGCATGCCGGTCCCGCTGTCGCGCACGGTCAGGACCGCATAGTCGCCGGGCTCCACCCCCGGATCGTTGGCGAGGTCGGCCGCCTCGAAGCTGGCGTTGGCGGTCTCCACCGTCACGGTCCCGCCGCCGGGCATGGCGTCGCGGGCGTTGATGACCAGGTTCAGCAGGGCGCTTTCGATCTGGTTCACGTCGGCATGGACCGGCCACAGCGGCTCCGCCAGCCGGCGCTCCAGCCGGATCGCCTCGCCGACCGACCGGCCCAGCAGGTCCCACAGCCCCGCCACCAGCGCGTTCAGGTCGGCGCGCTCCGGCTTCAGCGGCTGGCGCCGGGCAAAGGCCAGCAGGCGCCGCGTCAGGGTGGAGGCGCGGTCCACCGCGGCGCGCGCGGTGGCGGTGAAGGGAGCGATGTCGGTGCGCCCGGCCGAAAGCCGCTGCTCGATCAGCTCCAGGCTGCTGCTGATCGCCTGCAGCAGGTTGTTGAAGTCGTGGGCGACGCCGCCGGTCAGCTGGCCGACCGCCTCCATCTTCTGCGCCTGGGCCAGGGCCTCGCGCGCTTCGTCCAGGGCCTCCTGGGCCTTGCGGCGTTCGGTGATGTCGCGGGTGACCTTGGCGAAACCGCGCAAGGTCCCGGTCTCGTCGCGGATGGGGTCGATGACGACGCTGGCCCAGAAGCGGGTGCCGTCCTTGCGCAGGCGCCAGCCCTCCGCCTCGAACTTGCCTTCCGACAGGGCGGTGGCGAGCGCGCGCCGGGGCACGCCGGCGGCACGGTCCTCTTGCGTGTAGAAGCTGGAGAAATGCCGGCCGATGATCTCGTCGGCGGCATAGCCCTTCATCCGGGCGGCACCCGGATTCCAGCTGCGGACGATGCCGGCGGGGTCGAGCATGAAGATCGCGTAGTCGACCACGCTCTGGACCAGCAGGCGGAACTGCCGTTCGCCGGAGATGGGCTCCCAGGCGGGCGCGACGCGTTCGTCCCTCATAACCACGACTTTCCGGAACACAGGGGTGAAAAAAACGGGAAGTCGGATGATCCGCGTTCGACGCCTGCGGGGTCAATAACCCAATGCGAATAGTCGGGTATTATTACGCCGCATCAGCCGGGATGTTCCGGGATTAATCCGGCGCGATTTGGCGACGGCGAAATCCGGAAGCGGATTACAGTCATGGAGGGAAAAAGAGTGTAGGGAAAGGGGCGGGGCGGCGAACCGCCCCGCAGGTTCCCTTTGGTCCGGTGCTCAGCGCGGGGCCAGCACCATGACCATCATGCGGCCTTCGACCCGGGGCATCTGCTCGACCTTGGCGATGTCCTGGAGCTGGTCGCGCACGCGGACGAGCACGTTCAGACCGAGATCCTGGTGCGCCATCTCGCGGCCGCGGAAGCGCATGGTCATCTTGACCTTGTCGCCTTCCTCGATGAAGCGGACGGCGGAGCGCATCTTCACGTCGTAGTCGTGATCGTCGATGTTCGGCCGAAGCTTGATTTCCTTCAGCTCGATGATCTTCTGCTTCTTCCGCGCCTCGTTGGCCTTCTTCTGCTCCTCGAAGCGGAACTTGCCGTAATCGAGGATCTTGCAGACGGGCGGATCCGCCTGGGGCGCCACTTCGACGAGGTCGAGGTCGGCATCCGCGGCGGCATCCAGCGCCTGGCGGAGCGGCACCACGCCGACCATCTCGCCGTCGGCGCCGACGAGGCGGACCATACGGGCGGTGATTTCACGGTTGAGGCGCGGGCCTTCGCGGACGGGGTCCGCGTCGTAGAGCTTGGCTATGGTGATCTCCTGTGGTCGTGGATGGGTAGAAAGGGGCGAGCCCGGGTCAAGAGGCTCAGCCCAGGATGTCGAGCACAATCTGCCGCAGTTCGCCCCGGGTCAAGCCGGACGGCTCCGGATTGGAGCGGAAATCGGGCTTTTTGCCCTCCGCTGCGGCGAATTGGCCGGCAGAGGCGTGGGTGGAACGGCGGGTGGCGGCCAGCTGGACCGGTGCAAGCGCGGGCTGGGCGGCGAAATGGCCGGTGGAATGCGAAGCGGTCGACAGGATCGGGGTCGTCATGAAAATTCTCCAGGCCGGATGGGCGGACCGATGGATTCGGGGGCCGGCCGGCTCTTGTTTGTGTGTGGCGTCGTGAAACGGGAGCCATCGCGGCGCACGCCGCCGCACGGGCTCCGATAAAGTGGAACAGGCCCCGGTACGGGCATGTTCCAAAAGGCCGGCGTCCCCGATGAAGGCTCCCCCTCGATGAACCGGAGGGGGCGGGGGCGCGCACCGCGGACGCGGTGTCGGCCATGTTCCCAGATGGGGAGGGGGCGGGTTTTTTCAAGGCGTTCCGCTTGTCCCACCCTTCCAGTTCCCCTTGCCGGCCGCAAGCCGCCGGGGAACGCGCGGGCGGCCGCATGGTTTCGTCTCCACCGGCCCGTCACCAGGGGCGGCCGGAAGGAGGGCGGAGATGCGGTGGCAGGGCGGACGGGAAAGCGGGAATGTCGAGGACCGGCGCGGCCGGGGAGTCGGCGGCTTCGGAAGAGGCGGGGGCGGCATCCGCATTGGCCGGGGCGGGCTGGGCATCGGCGGGGTCGTCGTGCTGCTGCTGGTGTCGGCGGTGCTGGGCGTCGATCCGACGGTGCTGCTGGGCGGCGGCGACCCGGCGGACCAGGCGCCGGCCGGCCGCACGCAGATCGGCGAGGCGGCCCCGCGCAGCCAGGCCGACGACGAGCTGAAGCGCTTCGTCTCCGTCGTGCTGGCCGACACCGAGGATACATGGCGCGGCCTGTTCCAGCAGATGGGGCGCCAGTACCAGGATCCGACGCTGGTGCTGTTCACCGGCACGGTATCGTCGGGCTGCGGCCGGGCGCAGGCGGCGATGGGGCCCTTCTACTGCCCGATGGACCGGAAGCTCTACATCGACCTCGGCTTCTACCGCGAACTGCGCGACCGCTTCCGGGCGCCCGGCGACTTCGCCCAGGCCTATGTCATCGCCCATGAGGTCGGCCACCATGTGCAAAATCTGCTGGGCATCTCCGACCGGGTGCAGGCGGCCCAGCAGCGGGCGCACAACCCGGCCGACGCCAACGCCCTGTCGGTGCGGCTGGAACTGCAGGCCGACTGCTTCGCCGGCGTCTGGGGCAACCACACCAACCGCGACCGCCGCATGCTGGAACCCGGCGACGTCGAGGAGGCGCTGACCGCCGCCAGTGCCATCGGCGACGACCGGCTGCAGCGTCAGGCGGGCGGCACCGTCAGCCCCGACAGCTTCACCCACGGCAGTTCCACCCAGCGCGTCCGCTGGTTCCGCACCGGCCTGGAAAGCGGCCGGATCGAGGCCTGCGACACCTTCGGCACGGACCGGCTGTGAGGGGAGCTGCACGCCGACAGGGAGCTGATACGGCGGGCAAGACCGACACGGATGTCACGGATTTGAGCACGGATTACACGGATATCCGAACCGGCACCGCGCCGGCTGTCCGGGAACAACACCGAAGCGGAGGAACATTCGTGAAATCCGTGGCTAAATCCGTGACATCCGTGTCGATCTTGTTTTCCGATGCGCAACTGATTGGGGCTATGATCGACGCACCCCGGTGTTCTATCGCAGCCACCGAGATGTGAGTCATGAGCCATCCCGCCACCGACACTCTCCCGCCCATCCATCCCGGCGAGTTCCTGCGCGACGAACTGGAGGCGCTGGGCCTCAGCGCCCGGCGCTTTGCCGAGCATATCGGCGTGCCTCCCAACGCGGTGACGGAGATCATGAACGGCGAGCGCCGGATCACCGCCCCGATGGCGCTGAGGCTGGGCAAGGCCTTTGGGACCGACGCACGCTATTGGACCAACCTGCAGAGCATTTTCGAGACCAAGGTCGCGCGGGCGGAAATCGGCGATGCGCTCGACGCCATCCAGCCGCTGCCGCATCCGGGTAAGGCGGCTTAACTCCCGCCCCGCGCATGAGCCGCAGATAGTCGAGCACGCGGGCGGTGCGCCAGTCGGGGTCGGCCCAGCAGGCGGCTTCCCGGGCGCGGCGGCAGGCGGCGACCGCCTCCAGACGGGGCTGGTCGGTCAGCGGGCGCAGGTCGGCGGGGATGGCGGCGAGACAGGCGGCGGCAAGCTCCGCGGGCGGGGCGGGGGCGGTCTCCAGCCAGCCTTCGGCATCCCGGAAGCGGTCGCGGCACATCAGGGCGATCATGTAGTCGCAGGCCGATTGCAGGCCGGGCGCCAGCCGGCCGGGGCTGACCGACAGGATCGGCAGCAGGGGCGCCAGGGTCGGCGCCAGATGGTTGGCGTAGAGCGTCGCCCCCCAATAGCGTTCCGCCGTCTGCCGGAAATGGTCGAGGTCGCGCACCGGCACCAGACCGGAGGTCTCGATGGGCAGGATCTCCACCTTCGGCTTGGTGACCACCACCGTGTCGTTCGACACATCGACATAGAGCGCGCCGACCTGCAGCGCGTTCTGGAAATACTGCCCGCGCAGGACGCCCCAGACGCTTTGCAGCACGCCGCCCTCCTCGACGAAGGCGCGCAGCGCCCGCTCCACCGGACCGGCCGGCCGGGCCAGACGCTGCGACAGGCGGGCGAAGAGGTCGCGGGTGATCTCCTCGCAACGGCCATAGGGATAAGGCTTGCCGGCGGCCGGCGGCAGGCCGGCGAGCGCCCGGTCGCTCTCCTCGCGCAGCGTCATGAAGTAATCGTACAGCCCCACGGGATCGCCGCCCAGGTGGCGGGCGGTCAGCGCCGACTGGCGGTCGTCCACCGGGGCGATCTGCTGGGGCAGGAGGGGCGGGGATTGCGGCGTCATGGCGGGCGGGGTCCGGGGGTTCGGGGAGGTTGGCACCCTTGGCCGCCCCGGCACCGGGACCGACGCTGGAGGGGCCGGGAGGAGCCGCGCGGACGCCTCAAGGATCAGGCGCTCCAGGCGGCTTCACGCCAGGACTGCTCGGGCCTCGTCACCTCCGGCAGGTTGGGCAGGGGGCAGGGGCGGCCGGCCGGCAGGGCCAGCAGATTGATCGAGATCACGCCGGGGAAGGCGTTGTAGGCGTTGCCGGCGATATTGGTCGGGTCGTAGAGCGGGACGATGTGCCACCACAGCCGATAGCCGAATCCCTGGACCATGGCGATCAGGTCGGCTGACTGCTTCTGCCGGTCGTTCTCCAGATAGAGTGCCGGGCGGCAGCGGGCGATGGTGCGGGCGGCTCCCTCGACGACCAGCGTCTCCATGCCCTCCACGTCGGCCTTCAGCAGGGCAAGCCGCTCCAGGCCGAGGCCGTCGATCGTTTCGACCGGTATCACCTCGCCGTTGACCGCGCCCATGCTGACGGCGCCGAAGTTGCCGGGCTCATCGTAATTGAGGACCGGGACGCTGATCCGACCGGGTGCGTTGCCAACCGCCGACATGTGCAGGACGACATTGCCGATCCCATTGGCAGCGAGGTTATGGGCCAGCAGCTCATGCACTGCGCGCTGCGGCTCGAAGGCGTGGATCAGTCCGGCGGGGCCGACCGTACGGGCCAGCGGAACGGTGTGGGCGCCGATGTTGGAGCCGGCTTCCACCACGATGTCGCCCGGCCCCGCCAGCATCGCGGCAAGGCGGTGCTCGGCGTCCGAATATTCGCCATACAGCGCGAGGGAACGGCCGATATAGCTGTCCATCGGGAAGAACCGCATCAGCCCGTGCCGGCCGCTCCGTTCGGCCAGCGGGTGGCGGCCGGGCTCGGCAGGCAGGAAGACGACGTCCTGCGGGAAATCCGGCGGCTCCATGGCCGAAGGATCCGGCGCCGCATCGCCGTCGGCGATTCGCAGCTGCAGCACCTTTGCCCCGATGTGCGGAGACACGGGATCCTCCGGGGCCGGCGGAAAGGGGTGGCCCGCCATCGGATGAACGCTGTCGTGGACCAGCACGCGGTCCTGAATGCGCGGCCATACCCATTCCGCCAGGAAGCGCTGGTCCTGCCAGCGGTCGGCCTCCCGGTCGGCGGCGGCGTCGATGACCGGCGCCAGCGGTGGCAGCAAACCGGCCATACCGCCCCACATCCCGGCCAGGATCAGGTCGGTGTGCAGGACATGATCGCGCATGACGTGGAAAGGCAGGCCGGACGCGATCCAGGCATCCACGGCGGCCTTCTCCCGCATGGTCGGGCGGGAGTCGCAGTCGCGACACAGGAAGCGGGCGACGGTTGGATCGTCGGAAGCGAGGAAGCGCCAGAACAACCCATGCGACCGCCCGCTGCCGGCCGGCATCGCAACCGTCTCGGCGCCGAGACGGGTCAATTCCTCCTGCACGGGGCGGGGAACCGAATCGTCATGATAGAAGCGGCAGGTCCAGCCGGGAAAGACGGCGGGGACCGCCTTGGCATTGGCGAGTGCGCCTTGAATATAGACTTCCTGCGTGCCCCACAGGCTGAAGGCGACGATGTTGCGGGTCCGGGCGGCGGGCGCGATGGGGGCGGCGGGCAGCGGCGGGACCTCGGCGTTCGCCCGCAGCTGCTTCAGGGCCAGGGCATCGGCAGACCACAGAGCCGCTTCGGCCGGGTTGTGCGGTTCCAGCGCCAGGACGAGAGCGTCACGCACGGCGATGTGGCCGGGGTCGAGACGGGCGGCGCGGCGCAGGACGGCGAACGCCTCCTCCGTTCGGCCCGTCTTGGTCAGGGCAATACCCAGGTTGTACAGGGCGGAGACTTCTGCCGGATCGAGGCTCAGCGCCTGGCTGTAGGCGTCGGCGGCAGCGCCGAAGCGGTTGGAATCGAGCAGCGCGGTGGCCAGCAGGAAGCGCAGCTCGGCATCGGCCGGGGCCAGCAAGGCGGCGCGTTGGAAATCCGCCAGGGCCAGGGTCCGGCGGGACCGCCGCAAATGCTCCTGCCCGCGCTGCTGGTGGAGCAGGACGAGCCGCCCGATCATGTCGGACCGGTCGGGTGCGAGGACGCAGGCGTGTTGCAGCGCCAGGATGGCGCCGTCCGTATTGCCGGTGTGATGCCTGGTCAGGGCCAGCAGGTCCCAGCCTTCGGCTGCATGCGGTGCCAGCGTCAGGACCGGGGGCAAGGCCGCCGCCGCCGCGCTCCAGTCCTCCGTGGCAATCAGTGCCTTGGCGTGGTCGATGCGGTAGTTGGCGGCACCGGGCGCCTCCCGGACTGCGCGGAGCAGCAGATCGAGCGCCGTGTCGAAGCGGTTCGTCTGGCAGGCCAGGACTCCGGCCAGATGCAGGGTCGCCGCGTTTCGTGGATCGACGTCCAGGATGCGGCCGTAAATGGTCTTGGCTTCCATGAGGCGTCCGGAGACATGGTGATCAATCGCGATGTTGAGGGCCTCTTCGATCGTCGCCATGACTGCTCCTTCCCCGGCTCGCCGGCACTATAACGTGGCGAAGGGGAGGGGGAGTAGTAACGGTTGCCGCCGGCGAATTTGCCTCGGCGCCACACCGGCGTCAGGGCCGCGAAGCGGGATGTGCGAAGTCCAGCAGGGGACGGCAATGACCATCGAACCGGGGCAACATCGAAGCACAGGTCCTTCGCCTTCGTGGTGCCGGTCAGAAAATGCGCAAGAGCCCTGATCCGGAAATCACAAGCCGCTCAGCTTCACGCTTGAGAAAGTCCTCCTGGATCTCGATAAAAGCGATCACGCGCCTGCTCAAAGCGATAAATACTGTTCAGCGGCCAGTTCAACTCCTGTCGACCTTGGAAATGCGCGGTTTCCGCATTTCCCCTTCCACCTTGAAAGGCTAGGTTTCCATGCGAGGTTTTCGATGATGAGCACAGCGGACACCGCACCCGATCTCCAGGCGCCCGACATCCAGTCCCTGGAAAGCGCCTATCGCGGCCGCAGTGCGCGGGTGGCGGTGATCGGGCTCGGCTATGTCGGGCTGCCGCTGGCCCTGGCGCTGACCGGGGCGGGCTTCGCGGTCACCGGCTTCGACATCGACCCGGCCAAGGCGGCGGCGCTGAACGAGGGGCGCTCCTACATCCGGCAGATCGCCGACGCACGCGTTGCCGAGGCGGTGGCGACCGGGCGGTTCCGGGCGACGACCGACGCCGACGAGTTCGCCGCCTGCGACGCCGTGATCGTCTGCGTGCCCACGCCCTTGTCGCCGCAGCGCGAGCCCGATCTGAGCTTCGTCGAGGCCTCCACCCGCCTGATCCGCGACCGGCTGCGGCCGGGCCAGCTGGTGGTGCTGGAATCGACCACCTGGCCCGGCACCACCGACGAGGTGATGCGGCCGATCCTGGAAGAGACCGGGCTGATCAGCGGGCGCGACTTCTTCCTGGCCTATTCGCCCGAGCGCGAGGATCCCGGCAACATCACCTTCACCACCAGCACCATCCCCAAGGTGGTGGGCGGCGACGACGAGGGCGCGCGGCGGCTGGCGGTGGCGCTCTACGAGCAGGTGGTGCCGCAGGTGGTTCCCGTCTCCGGCACGCGGGCGGCGGAGGCGACCAAGCTGACCGAGAACATCTTCCGCTCCGTCAACATCGCCCTGGTGAACGAGCTGAAGATCGTCTTCGAGCCGATGGGCATCGACATCTGGGAGGTGATCGAAGCGGCGAAGACCAAGCCCTTCGGCTTCATGCCCTTCTATCCCGGCCCCGGGCTGGGCGGCCACTGCATCCCCATCGACCCCTTCTACCTGACCTGGAAGGCGCGCGAATACCAGATCTCCACCCGCTTCATCGAGCTGGCGGGAGAGGTCAACACGATGATGCCGCGCCATGTGGTGGACCGGCTGGCCCTGGCGCTCGACCGCAGCGCCGGCATCGGACTCAGCCGCGCGCGCATCCTGCTGGTCGGCATGGCCTACAAGAAGAACGTCGACGACAGCCGGGAATCGCCGGGCCTGCGGCTGATGGAGATGCTGCTGGAGCGGGGGGCGGCGGTCGAGTACCACGACCCCTTCATCCCGGTGCTGCCGGTCACCCGCGAGCATGCGGCGCTTGCCGGCCGCACCTCCGTCGCCTGGGATGCGGAGACGCTGGCGGGCTTCGACGCGGCGGTGATCGTCACCGACCATGACGGCATCGACTACCGGAGTCTGGCCGCCCACTGTCCGCTGGTGGTCGACACCCGCAACGCGATGCGCGCCGTCGAGGGCATCGAGGGCTTCGCCGACCGCATCGTGAAGGCCTGAGGGAAACCGGCGCCTGAAAACGCACGGTTCGCGGGAGGAGGGACGCCCCCTCCCGCAGCCCGGTGCGGGGCTCAGAATTCCTCTTCGCCGCCGAAATCGCTCCAGCCGCTGTCCTCGACCGCCTGCGTGGCCTGGTCGGTGGCGGCGGTCGCCGCGTCGGTGGCGGCGGTCGCGGCCTCGGCCGCCACAGCTTCGCCGCCGGAGAACATGCCGGACAGCGCGCTGCCGATCAGCATGCCGCCGGCGACGCCGGCCGCCGTCTGCATGGCGCCGGCCATGAAGCCGCCGCCGGCGCGCGGCTGCTGGGCATAGGCGGCGACGCGCGGGTCGCCATAGGCGGGCGTGCCGGGCGCAGCCGGCGGACGGCCCCAGGGGGAACCGGACGGCATGGCCGCGGCAGCCGGGGCCGCCGCCGGATATGACGGCTGCGGAGCCGGCTTGGCGGCGCCGCCGAACAGGCTGCCGAACAGCCCACCACCACCGGACTGGGCCGGAGCGGCGGCAGGGGCGGGACGCTCACGCAGCTGGCGCTCCAGCTCCTCGTTGCGGCCCTGGGAAGCGGCGAGCGCCTGCTCCATCATCACGATGGCCTGCGCCATCAGGTAGGGGGCGGCCGGCTGGCGGGCGATCCGTTCGCGGATCAGCGCCTCGGCCTCGGGATCGCGCGGGCCGGATTGCGCCTCGGCCTGATGCAGCTTGGCGAACAAGTCGTCGATGATCTGGCGTTCGGTGTGGTCCATGGCGATGCTCGTCTTCATGAAGAGGTTGTGGAAGAGGTCCCGCTCCCGGCGCCGACTGCCCGAGGCGGCGCCAGGCGCGGACGGCGCGCAGGAGAGGCGGCGCGCATCGGGGAAGCATCAGGGGCAAGGGCGGAGGCGGGAAGGGCCGGGAGCCGGGGGCGGTGTCTCAGGAATGGTCCAAGGGGTGAGGACATCAGTCCCTCCAAGTGCGGTCACGCCCGTCGGCGCAAGAGCAGGTGAAGAGATCCGACATCGCGACCACGTCTAAGTCGCCAGAGGGGCCCGGATCCGGTTGTTGAGCACGTGGTCCCGTTCCAGCCCGCTTTCAAGACGCCCCGCTTGCCTTTTCCTTTCGAAAGAACATATTGAGAACATTGACGAAGGACGGCACAAGGGACAGGGGTGATCGCGGTGGACGACGCGCTGCTCGACAAGCTCGAAATTCTGGCCGACGCGGCGAAATACGACGCCTCCTGCGCGTCCTCGGGGGCGAAGCGGCGAACGGGCGGGCCGGACGGCATCGGCTCCACCACCGGGGCCGGCATCTGCCACGCCTATACGCCGGACGGGCGCTGCGTCTCGCTGCTCAAGATCCTGCTGACCAACTACTGCCTGTTCGACTGCGCCTACTGCATCAACCGCCGCTCCTCCAACGTGCGGCGCGCGCGGTTCAGCGTGGACGAGGTCGTGCGGCTGACGCTGGGCTTCTACAAGCGCAACTGCATCGAGGGGCTGTTCCTGTCCTCCGGCATCATCCGCTCGCCCGATCACACCATGGAGCAGCTGATGCTGGTGGCGCGCACGCTGCGGCGCGACCATGGCTTCGCCGGCTACATCCACCTGAAGACGATCCCGGAGGCAAGCCCCTGGCTGATCGAGCAGGCCGGGCTGTGGGCCGACCGGCTGTCGATCAACCTGGAACTGGCCTCCGACCGCAGCCTGAAGGAGTTCGCGCCGGAGAAGGACGGCGGGTCGATCAAGGCGGTGATGGGGCAGGTGGGCGAGCGCATCCTGGAGGCGAAGGAGGAGAAGCGCCGCTTCTCCCCGCCGGGCAGAGCACCCAGATGATCGTCGGCGCCGACGCCTCCACCGACCTGTCGGTGCTGGAGACCA
>NZ_CP168804.1:0-285000 GCF_055698305.1 Azospirillum sp. VT-I1
CAGCGCATCGCGGTCGCCCGCGCCCTGCTGCACGAGCCCGGCTGGCTCTACCTGGACGAGGCGACCTCGGCTTGCGACCCGGAGACGGAGGAGCGGCTCTACCGCCTGCTGCGCGAACGCCTGTCCGGCACCGCCCTGGTCAGCGTCGGTCACCGACCGAGCCTCGCCGCCTTCCACGACCGCAGGCTGACGGTGCACCGCAACGGTGAGGGGACGGCGGAGCTGGTGGCGGCAGGGTGACCTTGACTTACCCCTGCCGCAGGATCGCCTGTTGGAAGCGCAGCACCCGGTTGTTGACGATCTGGTCGAGCACCGAGCGCGCTTCGCCGAAGACCGGCTCGGTCCACCGCTTCGCCTTGGTTGCGGCGGCCACAGCTTCGCACAATGAGGAAAAGCTGAAGCTGCCGCCCCCGGCGGGCCGCCGGCGAACAGGTTGGCCAGCGCCGTCACCTCCAGTTGGGTCAGGTGGGGATAGAAATCAGCGATCAGCCCCTTGCGGATGCGATAGATGGCCGACGCCGTGCCGGCGGCGTTTCGGGACAGCGCCGTCGGGTAACGGCGGTAACGCAGCAGGGGCTTCTTCACGTTGGTGAAAACGGCGCCGGCCCGCATGCGATCGATCCAGAAGGCAAGATCACCGCCGGACACATAGGCCTGGTTCCAGCGGATCCGATGCTTCATGACGAAGTCGCGGCGGAACACGGAGGTCGGGTCATAGATGTTCCGCGCCGCCTCCAGGAACAGCGCCTTGATGTCGCAATCGGCAACGGGGGCGTCGCTCGCCCCGGTGTCGTCGCCGAACATCTCCAGATCGGCGCCGCAGACCGTCACCTCGGGCCGGCTGTCCAACACCGCCACCTGCAGCGCCAGGCGATCGGGTGCCGAGATGTCGTCGCTGTCCATGCGCGCGACAAATTCCCCCTCCGCCAGCGCCAGCCCGACATTGAGGATGCCCGACAGGCCGAGCTGCACCGGATTGCGGAAGACCTTCAGCCGCGATCCCCCATGGCAAGCACCCGGTCGGCCGTCCCGTCGGTCGATCCGTCGTCCAGCACCAGAAGCTCGAAGTCACCATAGGTCTGGGCCAGGATCGACTCCACGGCCTCCTCGACATACGCCGCCGCGTTCCAGGCAGGCAGCAGAACCGAGACGCGCGGAGCCATTCAACAATCCTCGAAATGGAATCGGCACAACCAAGCATGGAAGCGCCTTAGGATCATACTGCACATCCGCGCGCCTCCGCCAGCAGCCACTGCCGGAACGCGGCGAAGGGCGGGTGGTTGGCCTTGCCGCGGGGGTGGACCAGGTAATAGGCACGCGCGCTGCGGTGCGGCCGGTCGATGGCCGGGACCAGGGTGCCGTCCTCAAGCTCGGCGCGGACCAGCAGGGTCGGCAGCAACGCCACGCCCAGCCCGGCCTCCGCCGCCTGGGCGGTGGTGGCGAACTGTTCGAACACCATGCCGGCGCCGGGACGGGGCGCAAGGCCCTGGGCCGACAGCCACTGGTTCCAGGCGTCGGCGCGGGTGCTGGTGTGCAGAAGCGGCAGCGCCGGCAGGTCGGCCGGCTCCGCCACCGGATGCGCCGCAAGGAAGGCGGGGGAGCAGACCGGCAGCACCTCCTCGTCCAGCAGATGGTCGCAGACGGCGTCGGGCCAGTCGCCGAAGCCGTAATGGATCGCGGCGTCCAGGTCGTGCAGGCGGAAGTCGAAGGGCGCCAGCTTGGTGGTGAAGTGGATCGTCACCTGCGGGTGCGCCGCCTGGAAGGCCGGCAGCCGCGGCACCAGCCAGCGCGTGCCGAAGGTCGGCAGGATGGCAAGGTTCAGCACGCCGCCCTTGGGTGCGGCGATGGTCCGCACGGTGGCCGCCGCGATCTGGCGCAGCGCGTCGCGGATCGGGTCGGCATAGAGCGCCCCGGTCGGGGTCAGGCTCACCCGCTGGCCCTTGCGGGTGAACAGCGGGGTGCCGATCTGGTCCTCCAGCGCCTTGACCTGCCGGCTGACTGCCCCTTGCGTCAGCGACAGCTCCGCCGCCGCCGCGGTGAAGCTGCCGGTGCGGGCCGCCGCCTCGAAGGCGGTCAGCATGCTCATGGAGGAGGAGGCGGCGCTGCAGATCCATGACCGCTTCATTACCAAAGCTCATGACCTGTGGAAAGAAAGTCGTTTGCACCCTGGCGCCGGGCGCGGCACGGTCGGTATCCTGGAGATCCGGAACAATTCCCACAGGCAGGGCGGGGCGGCATCGCGATGAAGACCGGTGGTCAGTTGATCGTCGAGGCGCTGGAGGCGCAGGGCGTGCGGCGGGTGTTCGGCGTTCCGGGCGAGAGCTATCTCGCCGTGCTGGACGCCCTGCACGACAGCCCGATCGAGATGGTCGTCGCCCGTCACGAAGGCGGTGCTGCGATGATGGCGGAGGCGCAGGCGAAGCTGACCGGCCGCCCCGGCGTCTGCCTCGTCACCCGCGGCCCCGGCGCCACCAACGGCGCGTCGGGCATCCATGTCGCCCAGCAGGACGAGACGCCGCTGGTCGTGCTGGTCGGCCAGATCGAGCGCGGCATGCGCGGCCGCGACGCCTTCCAGGAGGTCGATTACGGCAAGCTGTTCGGCGGCATGTGCAAGTGGGTCGCGGAGATCGACAGCGCCGACCGTGTGCCGGAGATGATCTCGCGCGCCTTCCACACCGCGATGGCCGGCCGCCCCGGCCCGGTGGTGCTGGCCCTGCCGGAGGACACGCTGACCGAGACCGCGGACGTGGCCGCGGCCCCGCTGGCCGTGGCGGTGGACAGCGCGCCGACGCCGGCCCAGGTGGCCGCCTTCGGCGATCTGCTGGGCAAGGCGGAACGGCCGCTGCTGGTCGTCGGCGGCTCCCGCTGGACCGAGGAGTCTGTCGCCGCGCTCCGGGACTTCGCCGAGCGGCTGTCGCTGCCGGTGGCGGTCACCTTCCGCCGCCAGATGCTGTTCGACCATTGCCACCCGCTCTATGCCGGCGACATCGGGCTGGGCATCAACCCGAAGCTGACGGCGCTGGTCAAGGACAGCGACCTGCTGATCTTGCTGGGCGACCGCTTCTCCGAAGTGCCGTCGCAGGGTTACGGGCTGCTCGGCATCCCCGATCCCGGCAAGGCGGTGGTGCATGTCCACCCCGGCGCTGAGGAGATCGGCCGCGTCCATCGCCCGACGCTGGGCATGGTCGCCACGCCGGCCGCCTTCCTGGAGGCGATGGCCGGCCTCACCCTGGCGGCGAACCCCGGCTGGGCCGCCCGCGCCGAAGCCGCCCATGCCGCCTACGAGGCGTGGAGCACGCCGCCCGACGCCGGTCCCGGCGAGGTGCAGATGGGCCGCATCATGGCGTGGCTCGACGACCGGCTGAAAGATGACGCCATCTTCACCAACGGCGCCGGCAACTACGCCACCTGGATCCATCGCTTCCACCGCTTCCGCCGGTTCGGCACCCAGGTGGCGCCGGCCTGCGGTTCGATGGGTTACGGCCTGCCCGCCGCCATCGCCGCCAAGCTGCAGCACCGCACCCGCGACGTGCTGTGCTTCGCCGGCGACGGCTGCTTCCAGATGACCGGTCTGGAGTTCGGCACCGCCGTGCAGGAAGGCGCCGCCGTCATCGTGCTGGTCGTCGACAACGGCATGTACGGCACCATCCGCATGCATCAGGAGCGCGAATATCCCGGCCGCGTGTCCGGCACGCAGCTGAAGAACCCAGATTTCGCCGCTTTCGCCCGCGCCTATGGCGGCCATGGCGAAACGGTGGAGACCACCGACCAGTTCGCCCCGGCCTTCGAACGCGCCCGCGCGTCCGGCCTGCCGGCGATCATCCACATCAAGCTCGACCCCGAAGCCCTGACCCCCAGCCGGACGCTTTCCGAAATCCGTGCGGCGGGAAAGGGGACGTGATTTAGGAAACTTACCCTCTCCCGTCCCGGGAGAGGGAGGGGCCCCACGAAGTGGGGAGGGTGAGGGGCGACCAAGAATCCGGAACCGCATGGTTCCTTGCACTCCCCTCACCCTTCCCACCGCTTCGCGGCGGGCCCCTTCCCTCTCCCGGGGCGGGAGAGGGAACATCTAACGCCTCGCTTTTTGACCCAAGGAGCCACCCCGGTGCAGCACAGCGACATCCTCTCCCGTTTCGGCCTGACCTCCAGCGGAGCCGGGCTGACCGCCCGGTCGCCGGTCGACGGCGCCACGCTCGCCACGGTGGCGGAGACCGCTCCGTCGCAGGTGTCGGACATCGTCGCCAACGCCGCCCGCGCCTTCGAGGCATGGCGCTCCGTGCCGGCCCCGCGCCGCGGCGAGCTGGTCCGCCTGCTGGGCGAGGAACTGCGCGCCGCCAAGGAGGATCTCGGCCGTCTGGTTTCGCTGGAGGCCGGCAAGATCTACCAGGAAGGCCTGGGCGAAGTGCAGGAGATGATCGACATCTGCGACTTCGCCGTCGGGCTGTCGCGCCAGCTCTACGGCCTGACCATCGCCTCGGAGCGTCCGGGCCACTCGATGCGCGAGACCTGGCACCCGGCCGGCCCCTGCCTCGTCATCTCCGCCTTCAACTTCCCGGTGGCGGTGTGGTCGTGGAACGCGGCGCTGGCGCTGGTCTGCGGCGACCCGGTCGTCTGGAAGCCGTCGGAGAAGACCCCGCTGACCGCCGCGGCCTGCCAGGTGATCTTCGAGCGCGCCGTCGCCCGTTTCGGCGATGCGCCGGCCAACCTGTCCCAGGTCGTCCAGGGCGGCCGTGAGATCGGCGAGGCGCTGGTCGCCCACCCCGGCTTCCCCATCGTCTCGGCCACCGGCTCCACCCGCATGGGCCGCGAGGTCGCCAAGGTGGTGGCGGAGCGCTTCGGCCGCTCGATCCTGGAGCTGGGCGGCAACAACGCCATGATCGTGGCACCGTCGGCCGACCTCGACATGGCGCTGCGCGCCATCCTGTTCTCCGCCGTCGGCACCTGCGGCCAGCGCTGCACCACGCTGCGCCGGCTGATCGTCCACCGCTCGGTCAAGGACCAGCTGCTGCCGCGCCTGAAGGCGGCCTACGCCTCCGTTCCGATCGGCAGCCCGCTGGAGTCCGGCGTGCTGATGGGCCCGCTGGTCGATGCCGACGCCTTCAAGGCGATGCAGCGCGCGCTGGAGGCCGCCAAGGCCGAGGGCGGCACGGTGAGCGGCGGCGAGCGCACGCTGACCGACCGCTTCCCCGACGCCTACTACGTCACGCCGGCCATCGTCGAGATGCCGGGCCAGACCGAGGTGGTGCGTCACGAGACCTTCGCGCCGATCCTCTATGTCCTGACCTACGACACGCTGGAGGAAGCCATCGCGCTGCAGAACGCGGTTCCGCAGGGCCTGTCCTCCTGCATCTTCTCCACCGACGTCCGTGAGACGGAGCGCTTCCTGTCGGCCGCCGGGTCCGACTGCGGCATCGCCAACGTCAACATCGGTCCCAGCGGTGCGGAGATCGGCGGCGCCTTCGGCGGCGAGAAGGAGACCGGCGGCGGCCGCGAGTCCGGCTCCGACGCCTGGAAGGCCTACATGCGCCGCCAGACCGCGACGGTGAACTACTCCTCCGCGCTGCCGCTGGCCCAGGGCATCAAGTTCGAGATCATGGGCTGATCGACGGCTGAGGCACACCACCCCGCGGCGTCATCGCCCCTTGCGACCGGCCCCGCCTGGCGCGACACTTCCGCCATGAACGGTCGGGAGCATGGGGCGATGGCGGATGCGGCGGCTCATACGCTTCTGGCACGCCTGCAGTCCCTGCGGGCGGCGCCGGAACCGCTGGCGGCCCTGCTGGCCGACCTGCGCGGGATCGAGCATGGCGGCGATCCACGCTTTGCCATGACTCTCGACCATTATCTGGAAAGCTGGCTGGGCAGCCGGCCGCGCGAAGTGTTCCGGCTCGCCGGTCCCCGCCTGCTGGTCCTCGCCCCGGCCGAGGCCGCCCCGCTGCTCGACGCCGGGGCACGGGCACTGGCGCACACCCTGCTGTCCCACGGTTTCGGCACGTTGCGCACCGCCAGCTACGATATGGCGACGGACGCCGAGCGCCTGTTCGCCGACCTCTTCCCCAACGACGCCACCGCCGCCCTGCGCGAAGCGGCGGAACGCGCGCCGACCGCGGCGCTCGCCCATCTGCTGGAGGTGGAGCGGGTCCTGCACGGCGCCGACATCGACAGCATCGTCCGCGAACAGCCGGTCTGGTCCTTCTCCGAAGACGGCCCGGCGGTCGTCACCACGGAACTGGCCGTGTCGCTGGAGGAGCTGGAATCCCGCCTCTCCCTGTCGCTCCGCCGCGATTCCTGGCTGCGGCACGAGGTGGCGGTGCGGCTCGACCGCGGGCTGTTGCGCCATATCGCCCGCGACCGCGGCCAGGATCCCCGCCCCTTCGCCATCGACCTGCACACCGCCACCGTGCTGGAGGACGGCTTCGACGATCTGGCGCGCTCGATCCCGGCGGAGATGCGCGGCCGGATCACCGCCGAGCTTCCCTGCTGGGAATTCTCCCTCGCCCCGGCACGGGTGGCCGCGGCGGCCGGGCGGCTGGCCGATGCCGGCTTCGCCGTGGCGCTCGACCATGTGCCGATGACGGCGCTGGGCGGGCTGGATTTGGGCGGGCTGGAACCCGCATTCATCAAAACGCAGTGGATCCGCGGGACCGCCAGTGCGGCCGATCTGCTGGCCGCCGCCGTCGCCCGGTTCGGGACCGAACGGCTGGTCCTCTGGCGCTGCGACGAACCCGCGGCATTGGAAACCGGACGCACTGCCGGGGTCAGCCTGTTCCAGGGCCGCGCGGCGGATGCCGCCGCCGCCGCTCCCCGGCACCCAACCGAAAGGTCGCAACTCCCCGTGGCGGAGGAACCGGAAGAGCCCGCCGTAGCCGAAACGGCGGAAGCCGCACCGCCCCCGCATCCCGGCCTGCTCGGCCGCCTGTTCGGGCGCGGCTGACCGCCGCAGGATGGCTGGCGAGGTCAGGCCAGACACCCGCCACCCCCGATTGACAGCCGGTCATTACGGGTTCCTAATGATTAAAATGCCAATGAAAGACGAAGGCGTCGGATGTCCATCCAAACGCCCGGCCAAACGCCCGGCCAAGCGCCCGCCAAACCCGCCCGCCCTGCGGCATCGCCCCGTTCCACCGGCCTGCTGAACGCCACGGCCGTCGGACTTCTCGGTGCGGTCGCGCTCCTGTCCTACATCGGCCTCGGCCATGGGATGGGGGTGCTGTGGAACCCGACCGGGGCCGTCATCATCGCCGGCGGCATCGCCGTTTCCGCCCTGATGGCCTTCCGGGCGAGCGAGCTGCGCGCCGCCCTCGCCGCCCTCCGCGCCATCTTCCGGGAGGACGAGTCCATCGCCGCCGACATCGCGGAGCTGGTGGCCTTCGCCCGGCTCTACCAGCGCAGCCAAATCCAGCGGGCGGAGGAACAGGGGACCAGGGCCGGCAGCCCGTTCCTGCGGCTGGGTCTGCAGCTGATCGCCGACGGCACGCCGGTCAACGACATCCTGCATGTGATGAACTGGCGCATCCAGAAGCTGATCGAGCGGGAATCGGTGCAGTCGCGCCTGTTCCGCACGCTGGCCGGGCTGGCCCCGGCCTTCGGGCTGCTGGCGACGCTGGTCGGTCTGATCGGCATGATGGCACAGCTGGGCACCGCCACCATCGCGCAGGTGGGAGAACACATGTCGGTGGCGCTGGTGGCGACGCTCTATGGCGTCGTGCTGGCCAACCTCGTCTTCAAGCCGATCGCCATCAAGCTGGAACAGCGCACCGCGCGGCGGGTGGCGATGCTGAACGTGCTGCTGGAGGGAATCATCCTGGTGCGGCTCGGCCGCTCGCCGACGGTGATCGCCGACGCGCTGGCCGAATTCGTGCGCGAGCGCGGGGACGAACTCCATGGCACCTCGTGACGACAGGCCCCCGGACGGCGCCCTCTCTCCGGACGATGCGCGGGATCTCGCGTCCCCGACCTGGATGACCGGGGTCGGGACCGGCCTCGGGGCGGCCGGCGGCCCGCCGCAGGCCGGAGCGGAGGACGACCAGGAGATCTGGCTGCTCAGCTACTCCGACCTCGTCACGCTGCTGCTGTCGGTGTTCGTCATGCTGCTGGCGATCACCAGCGTGAAGGACCAGCTGCCGACCACGCCGCAGCCGGAAAGCCCCGCCGTGGCCGTCCAGGCGGAGGCGCCGCTTGCTCCCCTGTTCGACGAACCGGCACCGGCCGCGCCGGCCGAACCAGCGCCGCCCGATGCGCGCCCGCGCCTGGACGACGGGGAGGTGGCGGTGACCGCACCCGACCGGGTGGCGGCACAGTGGCGCGATACCCTGGCGAAGCTGGGGGTGCCGCCCAGCGTGGCAGTCGACGTGCGGCAGAACCGGGTCGGCATCGTCATCGGCGAAGGGATCCTGTTCGCCCCCGGACAGGCGGACCTGACGCCGGGCGGCGACGGCCTGCTGCGCCGGCTGGCCCCGACCCTGACGGCGACGCGCGGCGAGGTGGTGGTTGAAGGGCACAGCGACTCCACGCCCATCGGCAACCGCCGCTTCCCCTCCAACTGGGAGCTGTCGGGCGGGCGGGCGGCCAGCGTGGTGCGGCGGCTGATCGACCTCGGCCTGCCGCCGGACCGGTTGTCGGCGGTCGGCTTCGCCGACACCCGGCCGCTCGCCACCGGAACAGATCCGGCATCGATGGCGCGCAACCGCCGCGTCGCCATCACCATCCAGGCCGACGGCCTTCCGGAGGGCCATGGCGATGGTCGTCCGGCCGCGCAAAGCCCCGGCCGGGCGATTCCATAGGGGCAGGGTTTGATTTGACGCAATGCCGCAACGCAACGAAGGGGGTTATGCTGGGATCCGGTGGTCGATCTGGTTGACGCATTGCCCTCCACCCCCCACGGCGCCGCCCCACGGGAGCAATCCACGGGAGCATCCAGGCGCCCCTTCCCCTTCCTCCGGGGGAAGGCGGGGCGGGGCCTTTCCGCTTGCCGCCTTAGGAAGACAAAAGCTGCCGGGATGGGTCGGCAAACGCCACCAGCAGTTCGGCCGCCACCAGGGCTGCGATCACCTCCGGCCGCTTGTCGGCAGTCAGCGCCGCACCGATGGGACAGGTCAGACGCTCCAGCGCACTCGCATCGCGACCGCGTGCCCGGAACCAGCGCTCGAACTTCGCGCGTTTCGTTGCCGAGCCGATCATGCCGACATAGGCGGCGTCGCCCCGGCGCAGCGCCGCCTCGGCGATCTCGAAGTCCAGCGCATGGCTGTGGGTCAGCACCAGATAGCCAGCACCGGCAGGGGCGCCCGCCAGCGCATCGAGCGGGCTGTCGGTCAGGATGCGCTCCACGCCTGCCGGGATCGCCTCGGGAAATTCCTGCGCCCGGCCGTCGATCCAGGTCAGGCGCAGCGGCAGCGGGGCGAAGGCCGTCGCCATCGCCCGCCCCACATGGCCGGCGCCGAACAGCAGCAGGCTGGGACACGCCGCCAACGCCCGGCTCTCCCGTTCCCGCAGGGCGGCCGCGGTGCCGCCGTCGGCCCGCTCCAGCCGCAGCACGACATGCCCGCCGCAGCACTGCCCGGTTGCCGGCCCCAGGGGCAGGTCGAGCGTTTCGGCGGCGGTTCCGTCCTCCAGCATCCGCCGCGCGGCGGCGATGGCCGTCCATTCCAGCCGTCCGCCGCCGACTGTGCCGACGCAGGTCTCCCGCCCCACCAGCATCCCGGCCCCCTCCTCCCGCGGGGTGGAGCCGCGCGCCTCGGCGACGGTGACGAGAATGGCGGGTGCGCCGCGGGACAGCCAGTCGGAGAGGGTGGCGGAGAGTGCGGTCATGGTTGGGGTTCTGCTTGCCCCCGGGAAACGCCCACCCGCTCCCGCAGCGCCGCGATGCAGCTCAGCACCCGCTCCGGCGTGGCCGGCGCGTCCAGACGCGGGCACACCCGGTGCCCGGCGACGCTCGCCACCGCGTCCGACAGGGCGTGGAACACCGACATGCCCAGCATGAAGGGCGGTTCGCCCACCGCCTTGGAGCGGAAGATGGTGTCCTCGCGGTTCGGCGCATTCTCAAGCAGCGCGACGTTGAACACGCGCGGGCGGTCCGAGCAGGCCGGGATCTTGTAGGTGCTGGGCGCATGGGTGCGCAGGCGCCCCTGCCCGTCCCACCACAGCTCCTCCATGGTCAGCCAGCCCATGCCCTGGATGAAGCCGCCCTCGATCTGCCCCCTGTCGATGGCCGGGTTCAGCGAGCGGCCGCAATCATGCAGGATATCGACCCGATCGACGACATATTCGCCGGTCAGCGTGTCCACCGTCACCTCGGCGCAAGCCGCGCCATAGGCGAAATAGTAGAAGGGCGTGCCGCGCCCGGCCGCGCGGTCCCAATGGATCTTCGGCGTCTTGTAGAAGCCGGTGGCCGACAGCTGCACCCGCGCCATATAGGCGGCGCGCACCAGATCGGCGAAGCTCATGTCATGGTCGCCGACCCGCACCCGGTTGCGCCCGAACTGCACCGCGTCGGGCGACACGTCCCACTTCTCCGCAGCGAAGGCGACCAGCCGCTCCCTGATGGTCCGGGCCGCCGCCTGCGCCGCCTTGCCGTTGAGGTCGGAGCCCGACGACGCCGCGGTGGCCGACGTGTTGGGCACCTTGCCGGTGCTGGTGGCGGTCGGGCGGATGGTGGAGATGTCGACCTGGAACTCCTCCGCCACCACCTGGGCGACCTTGGTGTAGAGCCCCTGCCCCATCTCGATGCCGGCATGGTTCAGCTGGATGCTGCCGTCGGTGTAGACATGGACCAGCGCGCCGGCCTGATTGTAATGGCTGGCGGTGAAGGAGATGCCGAACTTCACCGGCGTCAGCGCCAGCCCCTTGCGCAGGATGCGGCTGGTGGCGTTGAGGGCGCGGATTTCCTCCCGGCGCGTCCAGTAACCGCTGCTGTCCTCAAGCTGCGCGATCAACTGCGGCAGGATGTTGTCGGTGACGGTCTGGTGATAGGGCGTCAGGTTGCGGTCCCCTCCCTCGGCATCGGTCCCGTAGAAGTTCCGCTTGCGGATCTCCAGCGGGTCCTTGCCCAGCGCGAAGGCGATCTCGTCGATCACCCGTTCCGCCGCGACCATCCCCTGCGGCCCGCCGAAGCCGCGGAAGGCGGTGTTGGACACCGTGTTCGTCTTCAGCGGCAGCGATTCCAACCGCGCCGCCGGATAGAAATAGCCGTTGTCGGCATGGAACAGCGCGCGGTCGGTCACCGGGCCGGACAGGTCGGCGGCATAGCCGGCACGCGCCGCGAACAGCATGTCCACGCCCTGGATCAGCCCGCTGTCGTCGAAGCCGACGCGATAGTCGATCTCGAAGTCATGGCGCTTGCCGGTGATCTGGAAATCGTCGTCGCGGTCGGGGCGCAGCTTGGCGGCCCGGCCGGTGCGCCTGGCGACCAGGGCGGTGCAGGCGGCGAACAGGTTCGATTGCGTCTCCTTGCCGCCGAAACCGCCGCCCATCCGCCGCACCTCCACCGTCACCGCGGCGTCCGGCAGGTCCAGAACATGGGCGACGATGTGCTGCACTTCCGTCGGATGCTGGGTGGAGACATGGATCAGCACCTCGCCATCTTCGCCGGGCACCGCCATGGCGATCTGGCTTTCCAGGTAGAAATGCTCCTGCCCGCCGATGGCGAGCCGCCCCTCCACCCGATGGGGCGCCGCGGCCAGCGCAGCATCGGCATCGCCGACCCGCAAGGTCATCGGCGGGGTGACGAGCGTCCGCTCGCCGTCGCGGGCGGCGGCGATGGTCAGGACGGCCGGCAGCTCTTCATACTCGACCACCGCCAGCCTGGCGGCGCGGCGGGCCTGATCGCGGGTTTCGGCGGCGACGGCGAAGATCGGCTGGCCGACATGCTCGACCAGGGATGAGGCGAACAGCGGCTCGTCATGCTTGCCCATGCAGCCGATGTCGTTCACCCCCGGCACGTCTTCGGCGGTGAGGACCGCCACCACGCCCGGAGCCTGCCGGACCGGCGACAGGTCGATGGAGCGGATGCACGCATGCGCCCGGCTGCTGAGACCGAGATAGACGTGCAGCAGCCCGGCCGGCTCGGCGATGTCGTCGACATAGACCGCCTCGCCGCTGACATGCTTGTGGGCGCTTTCGTGCCGGCGGGAGTCGTGGACGGCGCCCTCGATCCGGGCCGCAGGCACGATTGGGGTCGTCACGTCAGGCATGTGCAAGCCTCCGGTCGCCGACCAGACGGGTGTCCGCCGTCGGGTCGCTGGTCTCGACATACAGCTTCATCAGCAAATTCGCGGCCACCATGGAGCGATAGCCCGCGCTGGCCCGCCAGTCGCTCAGCGGCGTGTAGTCGCCGGCCAGCGCGTCCATCGCCTGGGTGACGGTCTCCTCGGTCCAATGGCGGCCGAGCAGCACCGCTTCGGCCCCGCTGGCGCGTTTCGGCGTGCCGGCCATGCCGCCGAAGGCGATGCGGATGTCGGCCACCCGCCCCTCGCCGTCCAGCGTCAGGCGGAAGGCGCCGCAGACGGCGGAGATGTCCTGATCGAAGCGCTTGGCGATCTTGTAGGCACGGAAGCGCACCCCCGCCGCCGGTTTGGGCAGGATCACCGCCTCAACGAATTCGCCCTCGCGGCGGTCCTGCTTGCCGTATTCGATGAAGAAGTCCTCCAGCGGCAGCTCGCGCGTCTCGCCGCCACGGCGCAGGCGCAGGGTGGCGCCGCAGGCGATCAGCGCCGGCGGCGTGTCGCCGATGGGGGAGCCGTTGGCGATGTTGCCGCCGATGGTGCCCATGTTGCGCACCTGCTCCGCCCCGATGCGGCGGATCAGCTCGCCGAAATCGGGATAGAGCGCGGCGATCCGCTCCGCCCCGTCGCTGTAGGTCACGCCGGCCCCGATCACCAGCGCATCGCCGCGATCCTCGATCCGCCGCAGGTCGCGGACCCGGCCGGTATAGATCACCGTCGCCAGCACGCGCTGGAACTTGGTCACCCACAGCCCGACATCGGTCGCCCCCGCCACGATGGTGGCGCCGGGATTGTCGAGCAGGAGCTGCGCCAGCTGCGGCACCGTGGCCGGCGCCAGGAACCGCCGCCCGCCGGCGCCGACGCTGAGGATCTCCTCGTCCCGCAGGGCCGTCAGCTTTTCCGTCCACGCCTCGCGGTCGGCAAAGCGGTCGGTCGTCCTGTCACCGATCTCGTACATGGCGTGGGCGGCGCGGACGATGGGCTCATAGCCGGTGCAGCGGCACAGGTTGCCGGCCAGCGCGTCGTCGATGCGCTGGCCGTCCGGGCGCTCCTCGTTCAGGTAGAGCGCCAGCAGCGACATGACGAAGCCGGGCGTGCAGAAGCCGCATTGCGAGCCGTGGCAATCGACCATCGCCTGCTGCACCGGGTGCAGCGCGCCGTCCGGCCCCTTCAGATGCTCCACCGTCAGCAGCCGGCAGCCGTCCAGCGTGGCAAGGAAGCGGATGCAGGCGTTCACCGCCTCATAGCGCAGCGTGTCGCCGTCCAGCCGCCCGACCACCACGGTGCAGGCGCCGCAATCGCCCTCCGCACAGCCTTCCTTGGTGCCGACCCGCCGTTCCGACAGCCGCAGCCAGTCCAGCACCGTCAGGGTCGGATCGACCGCGTCGATCTCCCGAAGCTCGTCGCCGAGATAGAAGCGGAGGCGCTGGCGCATGGCTGCTCCCGATGAACTGGTGACGATGTGACGCAGTATTTCACTGACGTTAACTCTGTCACCAGATCGGCAGCGCGGGAAAGAGTTTCAAATGATTTGCAAAGGAGGGGGCACACGCCGACCCTCACGCACTCCCCTCCGGCGTCATCGTCGCCAGTCCGCCATCCGCCCGCACCGACGCCAGGGTCAGCGCATGCCAGTAGAGGTCCAGCAGCGCCGCCGGCATGCCGCCCTGCTCGTGACCCTCCATCGGCAGGATGGCGGCGGCGTGGGCCAGCGCCGCGGTGGCGGCGTTCGTGCTGCGCGACACCGCATCGCCCAGCAGTCCCAGCGTCTGGCCCAGCGCCGCGGCGTCGAACCGCAGAAGCGCCGGCGGCACGGTGATCTGCGCCTCTCCGCCGCGCAGCCGGCCGACGGCGATGTAGACATGCAGCAGGTCGGGCCGCTCCTCCGGCCGCAGCAGGGCGGCGACGATGCGGTTGCCGGTCAGCGCCCCGGTGCCGTCGAATTCGTACATCGTGGCGCGCTCGCCCTGGCGGGTGGCGGCGAGTCCGGCGAGGCGGGCGGGCAGCGGATCCCCGGCGCGGCGGGCGGCCTCGTCGAACAGGGCGGGATGGCTGCCGCCCTCGCTCAGCACCACCAGCGGCGCGTCGGTCGCCGCAGCGGCGGCCAACAGGCGGGCCAGCACGGCGAAAGGATCCGTTCCCGCCTCTCCCGCTTCCGCTTCCAGCAGGCCGGCGCCACGGCGCAGCATCGCCTCGGCAAAGCTGATGTCGATATCCATGGCCCCAACCCTTCCGCTTGCCTCGAACTCCGGCCCGTTTTAGGACGGGGCGCCGCCTCCGCTCAATGGTAACCGAAGCTGCCCGTCACCTTTCCCCGGAACACCCAGTAGGAATAGAAGGTGTAGCCCAGGATCGACGGGATCAGGAAGGCCATGCCGACCAGCAGGAACACCTGCGTCTCCGGCGGGCTGGCCGCCTCCCAGACGGTGACGCCGGGCGGGATCAGGTGCGGCCACAGGCTGATGGCGAGGCCGAGGTAGGACAGGGCGAACAGCGCCATCGAAAGCACGAAGGGCGCCACCTCCCGGCTGTTCTCGATGGCCCGCCACAGGGCGAAGGCCAGCACCGCGGTGACGATGGGCACCGGCGACAGCAGGATCATGTTGGGCATGGAGAACCAGCGCTCGGCGATCTGTGGCAGCAGGAAGGGCGTCCACAGGCTGACCACCGCGACGCCTGCCAGAACCACCAGCATCAACATCCGCGCCATGCGATAGCACCAGTCCTGCAGCGGTCCGATGGTCCGCCAGATCAGCCACGTCGCCCCCAGCAGCGCATAGCCGACCACCAGCGCCGCCCCGCAGAACAGGGCGAAGGGGGACAGCCAATGCAGCATGCCGCCGGCGAACTGCCGCCCCTCCACCGGGATGCCCTGGATGAAGGACCCCAGAACGACCCCTTGCGCGAAGGTCGCCAGCAGCGACCCGAAGAAGAAGGAGCGGTTCCACCAATGCCGGCCGGCCCGCGCCTTGAACCGGAATTCGAACGCCACCCCGCGGAAGATCAGCGCGATCAGCATGACCAGCAGCGGGATGTACATCGCCGGCAGAACCACGGCATAGGCGATGGGAAAGGCCGCGAACAGCCCGGCTCCGCCCAGGATCAGCCACGTCTCGTTGAAGTCCCAGACCGGCGCCACCGTGTTCATCATGGTGTCGCGGTCCTCCTCCGTCGGTGCGAACGGGTACAGGATGCCGATGCCCAGGTCGAACCCGTCCATCAGCACATACATGAACACCGCGAAGCCGACGATCCCGACCCAGATCAGGGTCAGAACGCTTCCTTCCGCAATCTCCTGCATGGGGCTCACTCCGCTGGTTCGATGGACTGGTCGGTGGCGGACAGCGGCCGTTTGGGCCGTTGCGCCTCCGGCGGCTGCTTGGCGTCATGCACAAGGGTCGGACCGGTGCGCAGCAGGCGGATCAGGTAATAGGTGCCGGCGCCGTAGATGATCGTGTAGGCGACGACGAAGGACAGCAGCGAGACAAGCGCCGCCTCCGTCGTCAGCGACGGCGTCACCGCGTCGGCCGTGCGCATATGGCCGTAGACGACCCAGGGCTGTCGCCCGATCTCGGTGGTGAACCAGCCGGACAGGATGGCGATGAAGCCGATCGGCATGCAGCCGACCAGAACGCGGAAGAACCAGTCGCTGGTGTAGAGACGGCCGCGGAAACGCAGCACCAGATGCACCACCGCCACCGCCAGCATCAGGAGGCCGATGCCGACCATCAGGCGGAAGGTCCAGAAGATGATGCGCGGGTCGGGCCGCTCGTCCGCCGGGAACTGCTTCAGGCCGGGAACGCTGCCGTTGAAGTCGTGGGTCAGGATCAGGCTGGACAGCGCGGGGATGCCGATCTCCCAGTGGTTGGTCTCCTTCTTCACGTCGGGAATGGCGAAGAGGACCAGCGGCGCGCGCGGCCCGCCCTCCCAATTGCCTTCCATCGCCGCGATCTTGGCCGGCTGGTGTTTCAGCGTGTTCAGCCCATGTTCGTCGCCCAGGAAGATCTGCAGCGGCGCCAGCACGGTGATCAGCGCCAGCGCCATGCCGAGGCCCAGCTTCGCATGGTCGAAATGGCGGCGCTTCAGCAGATAGAAGGCGCTGATGCCGGCGACGACGAAGCTGGTCGTCAGGAACATCGCCGTCACCATATGGGCGAGGCGGTAGGGGAAGGACGGGTTGAACACCACCTGCCACCAGTCGGTGACGAAATAGCGGCCGTCCCGGATCTCGAAGCCGGCCGGCGTGTGCATCCAGCTGTTGGCCGACAGGATCCAGAAGGAGGACAGCAGCGTGCCCAGCGCCACGAGGCAGGCGGCCATCAGGTGGATGCCGCGCGGCACCCGGTCGCGCCCGAACAGCATGATGCCGAGGAAGGCGGCCTCCAGGAAGAAGGCGGTCACCACCTCGTACTGGATCAGCGGGCCCAGGACGTTGCCCACCGTGTCGGACCAGCGGCTCCAGTTGGTGCCGAACTGATAGGACATGACGATGCCGGACACGACGCCCAGACCGAAGGACAGCGCGAAGATCCGCGTCCAGAACTCCGACAGGCTGCGGTAGATGCCCTTGCCGGTGCCGACCCAAAGCGCTTCCAGCAGCGCGATCCAGCAGGCAAGTCCGACCGTAAAGCTGGGAAAAAGGATGTGGAAGGAGATCGTGAACGCGAACTGAATTCGCGACAGAATCAATGGATCGAGTTCCATGGCCGCCGCCTCTTTTGTTGGGCGCGATGATCCGCTTGCGCCGGCGGGAAGCCCGGCGCCGGTGTGGCAGGAGGCCATGTAGAGTGTGCGACTGGCGCGGAAAGGGGGACTAGTCTTTCAGGCTTAAACCCGACAGCACAAGGTATTGGTGGGACATACGGAGTGATTGGGCATCGAGGTCTGGGGTGGCGGTCAGTGGGGCGGATAGACCGCGGTGATGCCGGAAATGATCGTCTGCGCCGCCAGCGCCGCCAGCACGATGCCCAGAACACGGCTGACCGTGTGGATCACCGTGCGGCCCAGCAGCCGCCCGACCCGGTCGGCGCCAAGCAGGATCAGCGTCACCCCGCCGATCACCGTCGCCGCCGCGCCCAGCACGCTGACCTGTCCCGCCACCGTGCCGCCGGTGCGGTCCATCAGCAGCAGGATGGAGGTGATGGCGCCCGGCCCGGCGATCAGCGGCACCGCCAGCGGAAAGACGGCGATGTCGTGGGCGTCCTCGTCGGTCATCGCCTCGCCGGTATCCCGCTCCTTCCGTTCGGAGCGTTTGGCGAACAGCATCTCGAAGGCGATCCAGAACAGCAGCGCCCCGCCGGCGATGCGGAAGGCCGGCATCTCGATGGACAGGGTCTGCAGCACCACCTTGCCGAAATAGGCGAAGAAGACCAGCACCACGAAGGCTATGGCGGTGCCGCGCAGCGCGATGATCCGCTTGTGCCGCTCATCGAAGCCGCGGGTCAGCGCGATGAACAGCGGCACCAGCCCCGGCGGATCGACGACGACGAAAAAGACGACGAGATTGCTGATGTAGTCCGACAAAGCGGGCTCCAGCCTAGGTGATCGTGGATTGGGTGCATCAATCATAGGCTTGGCGGTGCGGGGTGTCACCTCCGGACCGGGCATATCCCCTCACCCTAACCCTCTCCCCGGGGGGAGAGGGGACTGCCAGCGCATGGGCGAACGCCTCGACCCCCTGCAGGCCGGCCGGGGTCAGCGCATAGGTGCCGCGCCCCACTCGTTCGAACCAGCCATAGACGTTGCGCAACAGCATCGGCCCGACATCCTTCGGCGCCCCCGCCTTGCGCAGCGCCGCGACGGTCAGCGGCCCGTCGCGCAGCATGCGGGCGATGCGCAGCGCATCCTGGCGATAGGCGGTGACGATGGCGACCCGGGTGGAGCCGCCGCGGTTGGGATCGCCGACCCGCCGGGCATGCTCCCCCAGCAGCCGGTGCGTGCGCTTCCTGTCCTTGCGAGGGGTATAGGGAACCGGATCGAGCAGCACGGTGACCCGCCGCCCCTCCGCCAGCCCCGGATCGACCATCAGCAGCCCGAGCCCCAGCCGGCGGCAGAGCTTCTTGACATCGGGGTCCAGCGGCGACGGCCCGGTTGCCTTGCGCCCCGGCTGCGGCACGGCGAGATAGACGCTGTCGCTGACCGCCAGCCGGTCCACCCCTTGCAGCACGAGGTCGAGCGTGAAGCGCTTCTTCAGCTCGACGATCACCGGCGGCTCGGCACCGCGCGTGGCGACGAGATCGCAGCCATGGATCTCCGCCTTCACGTCATAGCCCTGGGCTTCGAGGAAGGCTTTGACCGGCGCGTAGAGGTCGGTTTCGGCGGTGACGGTCAAAAGTCGCCTGTCAGGACGTCGATGGCGCGGCGGATGTCGGAACGGGCGTCGGATGCGGACGCGACGACAGCGCCGATTTGCGCAACAGGCAAAGCGACGATCTGCGGCGTCACGACGACGAATTGCTCGTTCCCGACCATGATCGAGGGCATGATTTTGGAAATTGGAGCTTCAACTTCGGACGACCGGATCAACGGAACGACCACACGGGTTCTATCGATACCGACATAATCACCCTGAACGATTAGGAGATAGGGAATGGGGTGATTTTTCCTTCCCTTCGCTGCCGGATTGAGGCAAACGTCGAGAAATCTCATTCGAAGTTCCGGTACTCTTCACCGAAAAGACCAAGCCGGTCCACCAACGCATCGTAGGCTGCAAACGCCGCCCGATTGTCTTCCATCCACTTCTTCTTTTCGGCATCCATGGACGACACGCAGGATGCGTTTTCCAGCGTATCGGAAACGGGATGCTCATTCTTCTTGGCTGGATCTATCCTGGACATCGAACGGCTCCCGACCATGCGTCACCATACTGAGGATAGTGACGCAGCATTATCCTGTCCAGTTCGTGACCAGCTGGATGGTCTCTCAGTTCGAAATCCTCGGAGTTCCGACCGACACATTCCAACTTCGGGAACGAGAGCGTGACGCCGCCCCGACCCAATGCTACAATCCCGGCATGACGAATTCGGTCGCATCTCCTCCCAAGCCACGATAGCCCCGGCAGCGCCGTTCAATGTTGGACGGGACGCGCCGGGGCATCGAGCTTGGAGAGGCAAGATGTCTAAAGACATGACGCGGGCGCGCCGCCGGCATGAGCGTGCCCGTATGGTCGCAAAGGTTCGGCGTATTCTCCCTTGGGCCGACATTCCGCAGAAGGTCGCCGACAATATGGCAGTGTGCAGTTGCTGGATGTGCGGCAATCCACGGCGCTACAGAACTGAACTGACCATGCAGGAGCGGCGGCAAGCCATCCGGGAACTGGATTGGAATCACTGAAAGCGACGGGGCGATGCCTCTACCGCGCATCACCCCGTCAAATTTCAAAGGGCCCCCCGCCGCCTGACACAAAAGCGGGAAGAGCCTTCGCTCTTCCCGCTTCCGCTCATCACGCCGCCGCCTTCTGCTTGCGCAGGATGCCCAGGATGTCGGACGCCGCCTTCGGGATGTTGGTGCCCGGACCGTAGATGGCCGCGGCCCCCGCCTTGTAGAGGAAGTCGTAATCCTGCGGCGGGATCACGCCGCCGCACACCACCAGGATGTCGCCGGCACCCTGCTTGCGCAGTTCCTCGATCAGCTGCGGCACCAGCGTCTTGTGGCCGGCGGCCTGGGACGACACGCCGATGACGTGGACGTCGTTCTCCACCGCCTGACGCGCCGCCTCGTCCGGGGTCTGGAACAGCGGCCCGATGTCGACGTCGAAGCCGATGTCGGCGAAGCTGGTGGCGATCACCTTGGCGCCGCGGTCGTGGCCGTCCTGGCCCATCTTCACCACCAGGATGCGCGGCCGGCGGCCTTCCTCGGCGGCGAAGGCTGCCACCTCCTCCTGGATCTTCTTGAAGCCGTCGTCGCCCTCATAGGCCGAGCCATAGACGCCCGACACCGAGCGGATGACCGCGACATGGCGGGTGAAGGCCTTCTCCAGCGCGTCGGAGATCTCGCCGACGGTGGCGCGGGCGCGGGTGGCTTCGACCGACAGGGCCAGCAAATTGCCCGTCTTCTCGGTGGCCGCCTTGGTCAGCGCCGCCAGCGCCTCCTGGCACTTGGCCTCGTCGCGGCTGGCGCGGATCTGCTTCAGGCGGGCGATCTGCGCCTCGCGGACGGCGGTGTTGTCGATGTCCAGCACGTCCACCCCCTCGGGGTTCTCAGGACGGTACTTGTTGACGCCGACGATCACCTCCTCGCCGCGGTCGATGGCGGCCTGGCGGCGGGCGGCGGCCTCCTCGATCAGCAGCTTGGGCATGCCGCTCTCGACCGCCTTGGTCATGCCGCCCATTTCCTCGACGCGGCCGATCAGCTCCAGCGCGGCGTTGGCGAGGCTGTGGGTCAGGTGTTCGATATAGAAGGAGCCGCCGAGCGGATCGACCACCTTGGTGACGCCGGCCTCCTCCGCGATGATCAGCTGGGTGTTGCGGGCGATGCGGGCGGAGAACTTGGTCGGCAGGCCCAGCGCCTCGTCGAAGGCGTTGGTGTGCAGCGACTGGGTGCCGCCCAGCACCGCGGCCATCGCCTCGATGGTGGTGCGGATGACGTTGTTGTAAGGGTCCTGCTCGGTCAGGCTGACGCCCGAAGTCTGGCAATGGGTGCGCAAGGCCAGCGAACGCGCGTCCTTCGGCTGGAACTTCTCCTGCATCAGGGACGACCACAGCAGGCGCGCGGCGCGCAGCTTGGCGATCTCCATGAAGAAGTTCATGCCGATGGAGAAGAAGAAGGACAGGCGCGGCGCGAACTTGTCGACCGGCAGCCCCTTGGACATCGCGGCGCGGACATATTCGAGACCGTCGGCGATGGTGAAGGCCAGCTCCTGCACCGCCGTGGCGCCGGCCTCCTGCATGTGGTAGCCGGAGATCGAGATCGAGTTGAACTTCGGCATGTGCTGGGAGGTGTACTCGATGATGTCGGCGATGATCCGCATCGAGGGTTCGGGCGGGTAGATGTAGGTGTTGCGGACCATGAACTCCTTCAGGATGTCGTTCTGGATGGTCCCGCTCAGCTTGTCCTGGGAAACGCCCTGTTCTTCCGCCGCGACGATGTAGCCGGCCAGGATCGGCAGCACCGCGCCGTTCATGGTCATCGACACCGACATCTTGTCGAGCGGGATGTCCTGGAACAGGATCTTCATGTCCTCGACGCTGTCGATCGCCACGCCGGCCTTGCCGACGTCGCCGACGACGCGCGGATGGTCGCTGTCATAGCCACGGTGGGTGGCGAGATCGAAGGCCACCGACAGGCCCATCTGGCCGGCCTTGAGGTTGGCCTTGTAGAAGGCGTTCGACTCCTCCGCGGTGGAGAAGCCGGCGTACTGTCGGATGGTCCAGGGCTTCACCGCATACATCGTGGCGCGCGGGCCGCGGGTGAAGGGCGGGAAGCCCGGCAGCGTGTCCAGCTCCAGCCCTTCCAGGTCGGCGGCGGTGTAGAGCGCCTTGACGTCCAGCCCTTCCGGGGTCTTCCAGACCAGCTTGGAGATGTCGCCGTCGGCGCCGAGATCCTTGGCGGCCAGCTTGTCCCAATCGGCAAGGGTCTTCTTCGGGAACTCGGTCATCGACGCCTCCTGAGGGCTTCTTATGGCGCAGGTAGTAATGGTGGCAGTGCGTTTCCTCCCGACACCCCTCTCCGCCCTCGGTGGACCGTGGTCCATCCGTCGGACGGACCTCCGGTCCGCCGAGGGCGGAGAGGGGCTGGGGGTACGCTTCCTCTCGGTACTGTTCTTCTTATTATACGGTTACGCGAATTCCACGATCTTCTGATCGACCGCCAGGCTGCTGCCCGGGGCTGCGTGGATTTTCGCGACCGTTCCGTCCTGCGCGGCGCGCAGGATGTTCTCCATCTTCATGGCCTCGACCACGGCCAGCACCTCGCCGGCCTTGACCTCCTGGCCTTCCGACACCGCCAGCGACACCAGCAGGCCCGGCATCGGCGACAGCAGGAACTTCGACATGTCCGGCGGCGCCTTGACCGGCATCAGGGCGTCTAGCTTCGCCGCCTTCGGGGTCAGTACCTTGACGATGGCCTGCGACCCGCTGTGGTGCAGGCGATAACCGACGCCGACGCGGTCGATCTGGACGCAGACATGATTGCCGTTCACCGTGCCGCGGAACAGCGGCTCGCCCAGCTGCCAGTCGCTCCACACCGTGTGGTGCTTGCCGTCGATGTCGACGGTGTAGCCGATGCGCTGCGGGCTGCCGTCCGCCGGGTGCAGATGCACCGGATGCTGGGTGCCGTCCAGCACCACCACCCAGTCGTCGCGCACCTTGGCCTTGTTGCCGGGCATCTTACCGGAGATCTGGATGTCGCGGTCGTTCAGGCTGCGGTGGATCACCGCGGCGACCGCGATCAGCACCGCCGGATCCTCCGGCGGCAGGTCCGAGGCATGGAAGCCGTTCGGATATTCCTCGGCGATGAAGTTGGTGGTCAGCCGCCCGTCGACGAAGCGCTGGTTCGCCATCAGCGAGGCCAGGAACGGGATGTTGTGGCTGACGCCGCGGATGTAATACTGGTCCAGCGCCTCGCGCATGCCGGCGATGGCCGCGTCGCGCGTCGAGCCCCAGGTGCAGAGCTTGGCAATCATCGGATCGTAGTACATCGAGATCTCGCCGCCCTCGAACACGCCGGTGTCGACGCGGACATGCGGGTCGGCGGCCGGCGGCCGGTAATGGGTCAGGCGGCCGGTGGAGGGCAGGAAGTTGCGGAAGGGATCCTCCGCATAGACGCGCGCCTCGATGGCCCAACCATGCAGACGGACGTCCTCCTGTTTGATCGTCAGCTTCTCGCCAGCCGCGACGCGGATCATCAGCTCGACGAGGTCGAAGCCGGTGATCAGTTCGGTGACCGGATGCTCGACCTGGAGGCGGGTGTTCATCTCCAGGAAGTAGAAGTTGCGCTCGGCATCGACGATGAATTCCACCGTGCCGGCCGACTTGTACTGCACCGCGTTGGCCAGGGCCACCGCCTGCTCGCCCATCGCCTTGCGGGTGGCGGCGTCGAGGAACGGGCTCGGGGCCTCTTCGATGACCTTCTGGTGGCGGCGCTGGATCGAGCATTCGCGCTCGCCCAGATACAGGCAGGTGCCCTGCCCGTCGGCCAGCACCTGGATTTCGATGTGGCGCGGCTGCTGGATGTACTTCTCGACGAACACGCGGTCGTCGGCGAAGCTGGAGCGCGCCTCGTTCTGGGCGGACCGGAAGCCCTCGCGTGCCTCCTCGTCGTTCCAGGCCACGCGCATGCCCTTGCCGCCGCCGCCGGCCGACGCCTTGATCATCACCGGATAGCCGATGTCGCGGGCGATGGTCACCGCCTCGTTGTCGTCGGCGATGACGCCGAGATAGCCTGGGACGGTGGAGACGCCGGCTTCCTTGGCCAGCTTCTTGGACTCGATCTTGTCGCCCATGGCCTGGATGGCGTGGGCGTCCGGACCGATGAAGGCGATGCCGGCGGCCGCCAGCGCCTCCTGGAACTCGCGCTTCTCCGACAGGAAGCCGTAGCCGGGATGCACGGCCTGGGCGCCGGTCTGCTTGCAGGCCTCGACGATGCGGTCGACCTGCAGATAGCTCTGGGCCGACGGCGCGGCGCCGATATGGACGGCCTCGTCGGCCATCTCGACATGCAGCGCGTTCTTGTCGGCGTCGGAATAGACCGCGACGGTCTTGATGCCCATGCGGCGTGCCGTGCGGATGACGCGGCAGGCGATCTCGCCACGGTTGGCGATGAGGATCTTCTCGAACATGCTGCCGGCCCTCACAGCGGAATGTTGTCGTGCTTGCGCCAGGGGTTCTGGAGCTGCTTGTTCTTCAGCATGGACAGCGCCTTCGTGATGCGGCGGCGGGTTCCGTGCGGCATGATGACGTCGTCGATGTAACCGCGCGATGCGGCGACGAAGGGATTGGCGAACTTCTGCTTGTACTCTTCCGTACGCGCCTCGATCTTCTCGGCGTCGCCGATGTCGCCGCGGAAGATGATCTCGACGGCACCCTTCGCACCCATCACCGCGATTTCCGCCGACGGCCACGCATAGTTCACGTCGCCGCGCAGATGCTTGGACGACATCACGTCGTACGCGCCGCCGTACGCCTTGCGGGTGATGACGGTCACCTTCGGCACGGTCGCCTCGGCGTACGCGTACAGCAGCTTGGCGCCGTGCTTGATGATGCCGCCATATTCCTGGCTGGTGCCGGGCATGAAGCCGGGGACGTCGACCAGGGTCAGGATCGGGATTTCGAAGGCGTCGCAGAAGCGCACGAAACGCGCGGCCTTCTTGGAGCTGTCGATGTCCAGGCAGCCGGCGAGCACCATCGGCTGGTTGGCGACGATGCCGACCGTGGAGCCGTTCATGCGGGCGAAGCCGATGATGATGTTCTTGGCGTATTCCGGCTGAAGTTCGAAGAAGTCGCCCTCGTCGACGATCTTGAGGATCAGCTCCTTCATGTCGTAGGGCTTGTTCGGGTTCTCCGGCACCAGCGTGTCGAGCGAGAAGTCCTCGCGGTCGAGCGGATCGACGCAGGGGCGGACCGGCGCCTTCTCACGGTTCGACGACGGTAGGAAATCGATGAAGCGGCGCAGCTGCAGCAGGGCCTCGACATCGTTCTCGAAGGCCAGATCGGCCACGCCCGACTTGGTGGAGTGGGTGACGGCGCCGCCCAGCTCTTCCGCCGTCACGACCTCGTGGGTGACGGTCTTTACCACGTCGGGGCCGGTGACGAACATGTAGGAGCTGTCCTTCACCATGAAGATGAAGTCGGTCATGGCCGGCGAATACACCGCACCGCCGGCGCACGGCCCCATGATGAGGGAGATCTGCGGGATGACGCCCGACGCGTCGACGTTGCGCTGGAACACCTCGGCATAGCCGCCGAGCGAGGCCACGCCCTCCTGGATGCGAGCGCCGCCGCTGTCGTTCAGGCCGATCACCGGTGCGCCGACCTTCAGCGCCTGGTCCATGATCTTGCAGATCTTCTCGGCATGCGCCTCCGACAGCGCGCCGCCGAAGACCGTGAAGTCCTGGCTGAAGACGAAGACGAGGCGGCCGTTGACGGTGCCGTGGCCGGTCACTACGCCGTCGCCCGGGACCTTCTGGTTCTCCATGCCGAAGTCGATGCAGCGATGTTCGACGAACATGTCGAACTCCTCGAACGACCCTTCGTCGAGGAACAGCTCGATCCGCTCGCGCGCGGTCAGCTTGCCTTTGGCGTGCTGGCCGGCGATGCGCTTCTCACCGCCGCCCAGCCGCGCCGCGGCGCGCTTGGACTCCAACTTGGCCAGAATGTCTTGCATCGGGCGTTCCCATATCTTTGGCATCGCAGTGACGGTCCCCGCTCCGGCGCCGAGCGACGCAATCATTCACCGGAACGCCGCGGATTATTCACAAACTTCGCAGCGCTTCAAACAGCCTCTTCGCAAAAAGGTGCGAAGTTGCGAAGCCCTTTGCAAATGCGGCTTTGCGCTTGCTAAGATTGCGAAGAACGGCGGATTTGCAAGGCCGTCAGGTGGGCGGGATTTTATACGCATGCAAAAGAAGCTATTCCTTGGCTACAAGCTGCGCCGCCTGCGCGAACAGCGCGGACTGACCCAGGCGTCGCTGGCCAAGACGCTGGAGCTTTCTCCCAGCTATCTCAACCAGTTGGAGAACAACCAGCGCCCGCTGACCCTGCCGGTGCTGATGCGGATCGCCGCCACCTTCGAGCTGGAACTGTCCGCCTTCCTGGAGGACGAGGACAGCCGGCTGGTCTCCGACCTGCGCGAGGCGCTGGCCGACCCGCTCTTCGCCGGCGCCCCGCTGACCGCCGGCGAGCTGCGCAGCGTGGTCGGCTCCAGCCCCGAACTGGCCCGCCGGGTGCTCAGCCTGCACCAGGCCTATCAGAAGCTGCACGAGCGGGTGCAGTCGCTGGCCGACAGCCTGTCCAACCGCGAACCCAGCAGCCAGGAGGGCGACAGCTTCGCCGGGCCGCAGTTTCCCTACGAGGAGGTCCGCGACTATTTCCACTACTGCAACAACTACATCGGTCCGCTGGACGAGGCGGCGGAGCGGCTGTGGGATGCCGAGAAGATCCATTCCGGATCGCTGCTGAACGAGCTGGCCGCCTATCTGAAGCGCCGCCACGACGTGCGGGTGAAGATCGTCGCCGACGAGGCGGGCGAGACCGCCATGCGCAGCTACGACGCCTCCACCGGCACGCTGCGGCTGTCGGCCCTGCTGACCAGCTCCAGCCGGGCCTTCCACATGGCGAACCAGATCGCGCTGCTGGAGTTCGGCGACCAGATCGACGAGCTGGTCGATCAGGCGAAATTCTCCAGCGAGGATGCGCGGTCGATCTGCCGGGTCGGGCTCGCCAACTATTTCGCCGGGGCGCTGGTCCTGCCCTACCGCGCCTTCGCAGCGCAGGCCCGTGCCCTGCGCCACGACGTGGAACAGTTGCAGAGCCGCTTCTCCGCCAGCTTCGAGCAGGTCTGCCACCGGCTCTCCACCCTGCAGCGGCCGGGGGCGCGCGGCCTGCCCTTCTATTTCGTGCGGGTCGACATGGCCGGCAACATCACCAAGCGCCATTCCGCCACCCGCTTCCACTTCGCCCGTTTCGGCGGCGCCTGCCCGCTGTGGAACGTGCACGAGGCTTTCGCCCAGCCCGGCAAGATCCTGGTGCAGTTCGCCCAGATGCCCGACCGCACCACCTACATCAGCATCGCCCGCACGGTGACCAAGCGCGGCGGCGCCTATCTGAAGCCGTCACGCCAGTTCGCCGTCGGGCTGGGCTGCGAAGCCAGCCATGCGCCGGAGCTGGTTTATGCCGCCGGCATCGACATCACCGACGTCAAGGCGGCCGTCCCCATCGGCGTCAACTGCCGCCTGTGCGAGCGCACCGATTGCCAGCAGCGCGCCTTCCCGCCGATCGGCAGCGAGTTGCGGGTGAACGAGCATCACCGCAGCTTCGTGCCCTACCTCTTCAACCCTCCGGACGCACCGCCGCGCTGACCGGACCACCGGAGGGAGAGGCCGGTTGGCCCGCCGCTTGCTGAGAACGGGTCGCAAGATCGCGAAAGCTGTGTCCGCGGGCATTTGCGGCCGCGATCTCTGCAAGCTGCATTGCATTTTGCCAATGGCGGGTCATGGACGGTGACAATCTGCATCACGCCCCCGGCGGGCGGGTGACGGCCTTCGCCCCTGAGGCGCTGGCCCGCATGCTGTCGGTATCGACCGCGGCGCCGGCCCACGCGCGCGACGTCGCGCTCACGGTCGGCGTGCTGACCGGCACGCCGCCGCGGCTGGTCGGCGATGCCGAGACCGCGGGCGCGCTCTGCACCGCCATCGCCGCCAGCGCCATCGCCACCACCGATCCGGGCGGCCGGCTGGAGTTCCGCCTGTCGGCCCTGCCGGTGGGGGAGGAGCGGGTGACCCTGCGGGCGGAGCTGGCCGGCCGCTTCGACACCCAAGACGGGTCCGGATTCTGCCACGAACTCGCCCGCCGCCTGCTGACGGCGCTGGGGGCGCAGATGGGCATGGCGCAGGGTGCGGACGGGCTGTGGCGGGTGACGCTGGACATGCCGGTCGCCCTGCCCTCCCGCACCACCGATGCCGACCGGCTGATGAGCTGGGCGCGCTCGCGCGGCGGTCGTCTGCTGGTGGTGGACGACAGCGCCACCAACCGGATGGTGGTGGCCGGGCTGCTCGCCAAGGCCGGCTTCTCGGTCGAGACCGCCACCGGCGGGGCGGAGGCGGTGGAGGCGGTCGCCCAGGCGCCGGTGCCGCCCGAAGCGGTGCTGATGGACGTCGCCATGCCGGACATGGACGGGGTGGCGGCCACCGCCACCATCCGCTCGCTCGGCGACGAGCGCGCGCGCATCCCGATCATCGCCGTCACCGCCAACGCCCAACCGGAGGACCGCGTCCGCTGCCTCGCCGCGGGCATGAACGACTATTTGACCAAGCCGGTCCGGCGCGCCGACCTGCTCGGCGCGCTGGAACGCTGGCTGGCGCCGCAACCGGCCTAAAAAGACGAGTCCGGCTCCTTCAGGAACGCCTCCTCCTCCGGCGTGCTCGGGCGACCGAGGACGGCGTTGCGGTGGGGGAAGCGGCCGAAGCGCTGGATGATCTCGCGGTGGCGCAGGGCGTAGCGCACCGTGGTCTCGTCGCCCACCCGCTCGGTGAACAGCGCCACCGACCGCTCCTGGCTGGCGAGATCCTCGTGATGCTCGTAGGGCAGGTAGAGGAAGATCCGCTCGTCCGTGTTGCACTCCAAATCGAATCCGTTGGCGACCGCATGGTCGCTCACGGCCCGCGCCTTGGCATCGGTGGCAAAGGCGCGCGGATCGTCGCGGAACATGTTGCGCGGCACCTGATCGAGCAGGACGCACAGTGCAATGCAGCCGTCGACATCCTCCATCCAGCGGTCATAGTCGCCGCGGGCCGCCGCCTCGTAATGGGGCCCCAGCGTGTCGGCCACCGCCCGGTCGAAGCTTGCCGATTTGCGGAACCAATAGGGTTTCGTCGCCTCGTCGAACCAGAAATCGACGATCTCGTCGATCAGCTTGTCCACCATCCGTCTTCTCCGCCGTAAGTCCGCCGCCCGGACGACCCGTTTCCCCATAAACGAACAGGGCGCCCGATGGGGCGCCCTGTCCAGGTCCGAATTGCCTCACCGAACCGCCGGGCTCAGTGCAGCGTGCTCCACAGCTTGCGCTTGGTGGCGTACATCAGGCCGGCTAGCACCAGCAGGAACAGGATGACCTTGACGCCCATCTGCTTGCGGGCGTCCAGGTGCGGTTCCGCGGCGAAGGTCAGGAAGGTCGCCACGTCGTGCGCCTGCTGCTCCACCGTCGCCTTGGTGCCGTCGGCGAAGGTGACGCCGTCGGGCTGCAGGATGTTCGGCATGCCGACCTGATGGCCGGGGAACACCTTGTTGTAGTTCATGCCGTCCATCAGCTTGACGTCGGCCGGCGGCTCCTCGAAGCCGGTCAGGAAGGCGTAGAGGTAATCCTCGCCGCCGACGCGGGCCTTGGCCATCAGCGACAGGTCCGGCGGCAGGGCGCCGCTGTTGGCCGCGCGGGCCGCCTGGCTGTTGGCGAAGGGCGACGGGAAGCGGTCGGCCGGGACGGCCGGACGCATGAACATCTCACCCGAATCGTTCGGACCGGCCTGCACCTCGTAGCCGGCGGCGATCGCCTTCAGCTCATCCTCGGTGAAGCCGATGCCGGCGAGCGTGCGGATCGGAACCAGGCGCAGGGAATGGCAGGCGGCGCAGACTTCCTTGTAGATTTGGAAGCCACGCTGGGCCGACGCCTTGTCGATGGTCCCGAAGATACCGCTGTGCGGCCAGTTCTGCTTGGGAATGTGCACGCCTTCCGCGGCCTGCGCGGCCCCGGCGATGCCGAGAGCCAGCGCCGCCGAGAGGATAGCAGTCTTCAACGCGCGCATCAGGCCTTCTCCATCGGCTTGGCATGGGCACCGGCGGCGATGCCGCCCCCGCCCTTCAGAACGGACTCGGCGATGCTGTTGGGGAGCGGACTCGGCCGTTCCAGCTTGCCCAGCACCGGCAGCAGGACCAGGAAGTGGAAGAAGTAATAAGCGGTGCCGATGCGGGCGATGACCAGCCAGGCGCCTTCGGCCGGCATGGCGCCGGCATAGCCGAGGACCAGCGCGTCGAGGGCGAGGATCCAGAAGAACTGGCGGTAGATCGGCCGGAACTTGCAGCTGCGGACCTTGGAGCGGTCGAGCCACGGCAGGAAGGCCAGCAGGGCGATGGAGCCGAACATCGCCAGCACGCCGCCCAGCTTGTCCGGGATCGCGCGCAGCATGGCGTAGAAGGGCAGGAAGTACCATTCCGGCACGATGTGCGCCGGCGTCACCAGCGGGTCGGCCGGGATGTAGTTGTCCGGATGGCCCATGTAGTTCGGCATGAAGAACACGAACGCCGCGTAGATGATCAGGAAGATCACTACGGCGAAGCCGTCCTTGACCGTGACGTACGGGTTGAAGGGGACGGTGTCCTGCGGGCCCTTCGGGTCGATGCCGAGCGGGTTGTTCGAGCCGCAGACATGCAGCGCCGCGGTGTGCAGGATCACCAGACCCAGCAGCACGAAGGGCAGCAGGAAATGCAGCGCGAAGAAGCGGTTCAGCGTCGGGTTGTCGACCGAGAAGCCGCCCCACAGCAGCGTCACGATCGGGTCGCCGACGATCGGGAAGGCCGAGAACAGGTTCGTGATGACGGTGGCGCCCCAGAAGCTCATCTGGCCCCAGGGCAGCACGTAGCCCATGAAGGCGGTGCCCATCATGACGAGGAAGATGATGACGCCCAGGATCCACAGGATTTCGCGCGGGGCCTTGTAGGAGCCGTAATAGAGGCCGCGGAACATGTGGATGTAGACGGCGATGAAGAACATCGACGCGCCGTTGGCGTGGACGTAGCGGATCAGCCAGCCGTAATTCACGTCGCGCATGATGCGCTCGACCGAATCGAAGGCCAGCGAGGTGTGGGACGAGTACTGCATCGCCAGGAACAGGCCCGTGGCGATCATGATGACCAGCATGATGCCGGCGATGGCACCGAACGCCCACAGATAGTTGACGTTCCGCGGCATCGGGTAGTGGTTGTACTCGTGATCCAGCATCGTGAAGATCGGCAGGCGGCTGTCGATCCAGTTCACGACCGGATTCTTGAACTTGGTGGCTTGAACCTGAGCCATCTCGGGGTCTCCAGAACCGTTGGGCCGCTTAACCGAGCCGGATCTTGGTATCGCCCGTGAAGGCGTACGTCGGAAGGACAAGGTTTGCGGGGGCCGGGCCCTTGCGGATGCGCCCAGCGGTGTCGTAGTGCGAGCCGTGGCAGGGGCAGAACCACCCGCCATACTCGCCGCGCGGATCGGTGACCTTCTGGCCCAGCGGCACGCAGCCCAGATGCGTGCAGATGCCGATGACGATCAGCCATTCCGGCTTCTTCACGCGGGCATCGTCGGCGGCGGGATCGCGCAGTTCGCCCAGGTTGACCTGCTTGGCGGCCTCGATCTCCTCGGCGGTGCGGTGGCGGACAAAGACAGGCTTTCCGCGCCAGGTGACCGTGATCGCCTGCCCCGCGGCGACCGGAGCCAGATCAACGTCGATGGAGGCAAGCGCCAGGGTGTCGGCCGCCGGATTCAGGCTGTCGATGAAAGGCCAGGCCGCGGAGGCCGCCCCGACGACGCCGACCGCACCGGTGGCAAGATACAGAAAATCGCGGCGGGAACCCCCTCGCCGCTGGAGGCCGCGTGGCCACCCGTCCCGGGCGGATGCGTGGTCTGAGCCATAAGCCTGTTTCTCCTCAAGGCATGCCCGACGCCCTTTGCCCGCGCCGGACGACCGATGGACCATTTTTATGCATGACACGGCAAGCCCGCCCGCCGAAGGAAAAACCCTCAGGCATGCCGCATCGGTCCGGAGTGGGTATCTCCAGCTTCTGCGCTGCGGTATACCGTCGCGTCGACATCTTGAAAAGTCCTTGGCCGGGAGACAATTTGTCGCGTGTGTCGGGGCTGGACTATTTGTATGCAAAACAAACACTTCGAGGCAAGGCCCGCGTTGCGCCTTGTTCTGTTCGAGCCCGACATTCCGCAGAATGCCGGTACATTGATGCGACTCGCGGCCGGGCTGGGGGTGGCGCTCGACCTGATCGAGCCTTGCGGATCGTGCTGGACGACCGCCGTCTGCGCCGTGCCGGGATGGATTACCTGGACCATCTCGACTGGGTCCGGCACAGCTCATGGACCGCCTATCGCGCGGCGCCGCAGACGGGGCGGCTGGTGCTGCTGACCACGCGGGCGGCAATCCCCTACACCGACTTCCGCTTCGCCCCCGGCGACTGCATCCTGGTCGGGCGCGAGAGCGCCGGCGTGCCCGACGAGGTGCATGAGGCCGCCGACGCCCGGCTGGTGATCCCGATGGTTCCGCCCGCCCGCTCCTTGAACGTTGCGGTCAGCGCGGCGATGGTGTTGGGTGAAGCCCTGCGGCAGACCGCCGCACGAGAGACGCGGCAAGCTGCCGGACAGGAAACGCCATGACCGCCGAATCCACCGCCGACCCCAGCCTCATCGAAGACCGCAAGACCCGCGCCGCATCCTGGTTCCGCGAGCTGCGCGACCGCATCTGCGCCGCCTTCGAGGCGCTGGAGGACGAGCTGACCGGCACCCATGCCGACCTGCCCCCCGGCCGGTTCGAGCGCAAGAGCTGGTCCCGCCCGGATCATGGCGGCGGCGAAGGCGGCGGCGGCACCATGTCGGTGATGAAGGGGCGGGTGTTCGAGAAGGTCGGGGTCAACATCTCGACCGTACACGGCACCTTCAGCCCGGAATTCCGTGCCAACATCCCCGGCGCTGCCGAAACCGGCGAGTTCTGGGCGGCGGGCATCAGCCTGGTGGCGCACATGCGCTCGCCGCTGGTTCCGGCCACCCACATGAACACGCGCCACATCGTGACGACCCAGGGCTGGTTCGGCGGCGGCGCCGACCTGACGCCGATGGTCGCCGACGACCGGGACACCGCGGATTTCCACGCCGGCCTGCGCGCGGCATGCGACCGCCACCACCCCGACTATTACCCGCGCTACAAGGAATGGTGCGACCGCTATTTCTTCCTGCCCCACCGGGGCGAGGCGCGCGGCGTCGGCGGGATCTTCTTCGACAACCTCGATTCGGGCGACTGGGAAGCCGACTTCGCCTTCACCCGCGACGTCGGCACCGCCTTCCTCGACACCTACACTGCCCTGGTACGCCGGCACATGAACCGGCCCTGGACGGCGGAGCAGCGGGAGCACCAGCTGATCCGCCGCGGCCGCTATGTGGAGTTCAACCTGCTCTACGACCGCGGCACCACCTTCGGCCTGAAGACCGGCGGCAACACCGAGGCGATCCTGATGAGCCTGCCGCCCGAGGTGAAGTGGCCTTGAGCTAGCGGCGGGTTCCCATCTGGACCCAGGGCGCCCAGGCCTGCCGCACCATCTCGCCCCACAGCCGCATCGGCGCCATCCACAGCTCGGCCATGCCGGCGGCGGACATCATCGGATTGGCGCCGAACGGATTGGCTCCCGGCTTCCCGCCGGCAGGCCGCGCCAGCAGGAGCGGGTTCGTCAGGGCCGGCGCCAGCAGGCCGGCGACCGCATCGAAGGACGGGGTGGCACGGAACTGGATGGCGATCACCTCCGCCCCATCCTCCCCGGCCTCGCGGTGGCGGATCTGGATTTCCAGGTTCGGCAGACGGGCGGTCAGGGTCGTCTCGTCCGGCTTGCGGTCCATCTTCGCGGCTCCCTTCTGGATCTGGGTGGCGCGAGGATACGGCTTTTGCAACTGCGAAGTAACCCTCTCCGAAGGAGGTGGCGGCAACCAACGCCCGCGTTGGCCGTTGATGGCCGCATGGACAGCACCATCCCCCGTCCGATCCGGACACCCCCTCGCCCGAACAGGAAGCCGCCTGCGCCGGGCTGACCTATAGTTCCGACGACACGCCCGGCATCCGCCGGCGGCGCTACGGCAAGGGCTTCCGCTTCCTGTGGCCCGACGGCGCCCAGGTGACGGAGGAGGACACGCTGGCGCGCATCCGCAAGCTGGCGATCCCGCCCGCCTACCGCGACGTCTGGATCTGCCCCGATCCCGACGGCCACCTGCAGGCCACCGGCCGCGACGCCAAGGGGCGCAAGCAGTACCGCTACCACCGCCGCTGGACCGAGCTGCGCGAGGGCACCAAGTTCGGCCGCATGCTGGATTTCTGCCGGGCGCTGCCCGCCCTGCGCGAGCGGGTGACCGCCGATCTCGGCCGGCGCGGCCTGCCGCGGGAGAAGGTCCTGGCCGCGGTGGTCCGGCTGCTGGAAACCACCCTGATCCGCGTCGGCAACGAGACCTACGCCCGCGAGAACCAGAGCTACGGCCTGACCACGCTGCGCGACGGCCACACCGAAATCGAGGGGTCGGAGGTCCGCTTCTCCTTCAAGGGCAAGTCGGGCAAGGAATGGAACGTCGCGTTGAAGGACCGCCGGCTGGCCCGCGTCGTCGCCGCCTGCCGCGACGTGGCCGGCGACGAGCTGTTCCAGTATCTGGATTCGGACGGACAGCGCCACGCCGTGACGTCGGGCGATGTCAATGCCTACCTGCGCGAGGCCACCGGCGCCGACTTCACCGCCAAGGATTTCCGCACCTGGGCCGGCACCGTCCTGGCGGCGATGGCGCTCAGGGAGTTCGAGGCGTTCGACAGCGCGACCGGCGCCAAGCGCAACGTCACCCGCGCCATCGAACAGGTCGCCACCCGCCTGGGCAACACCCCCAGCGTCTGCCGCAAGAGCTACGTCCACCCCGAGATCCTGGACGCCTATGTGGAAGGCGACCTGCTGGAGTCGCTGAAGCGCGAGGTGGAGGCGGAACTGCGCGACGAGCTGGCGGGATTGAGCGGGGAGGAGGCCGCGGTGCTGGCCTTCCTGCGCGAAAGGCTGGAGCGGGAGACGGCGTCGCGGGCGCGGGAGGGGGCGCGGGGGAAGAGGTAGGGGGTGTGGGAGGTGTCGGCTTGCGAATGCCCCCACCTAACCTCTCCCGCTGAGCGGGGAGGAACTGCCGCCACTCTCCCGTACAAGCGCTTACTCCCTCCCCGCCCAGCGGGGGAGGGTTGGGGTGGGGGCAACCACCGCGACACCTCAAACCGCCTCCACCGCCTCCGTCACCGGCAGCAGCCGCCGCACCGCCAGACACACCAGATCCCCGGCAATCACCCCCTCCGCGGCATGGGCCTGGACGCTGCGCAGGACCAACTCCGCACGGTCGCGGGCCGACATGCCGCGGCTGTGGGCGAGTGCCGCGGCGAGGCGGTCCTCGCCGAAGGGCTCGCGCTGGCCGTCGGCGGACTGCAGGACGCCGTCGGTGCACAGGAACAGCGTCTCGTCCTGGTTCAGCACCAGCGTGGCCTCGCCATAGGGCGCGCCGCGGCGGATGCCCAGCGCCGGGCCGCCGGCGGCGGACAGGAACTCCACCCCGCCCTCGGCGGTGACGCGGCAGGCGCCGCGATGGCCGGCGGCGGCATGGACCAGCGTGCCGGCGACGCGGTCATAGATGGCGACGAAGGCGGTGGCGAAGCCGTTGAAGGGGCTCTCGCCGCACAGCCGCTCGTTGGCGCCGGTCAGGATGGCGGCCGGGCCGACGCCGGGGCGGGCGGTCTCGCGGATGGCGGCGCGCACCATCAGCATCAGGAAGGCCGCCGGCACGCCGCCGCCCGACACGCCGGCGGTCACCAGCAGGCTGTGGCGCTCGTCCAGCTCGACCACGTCGTAGAAATCGCCGCTGACGGCATGGCCCGGCACCAGCGCGCCGAAAAACTGGCTGTCGCGGCCGACCGGCAGCTGGCGCGGCAGCAGGTTGGACTGCACGTCGCGGGCGGCGCGCTGCTCCTCCTCGATCAGCTGTTCGGCGGCCGCCAGCTTCTCGCTCTTGGTCTCCAGCTCCGCCCCGCGCATGACCAGCTGGGCGTCCAGCGTCTCCTCGCGCGCCGTCGCTTCCATCGCCATGCGGCGGAAGACGCGGGACAGCCGGCCGAACTCGTCGTCGCGGTCCGCCGCCTCGTTCAGGCTGAGGGGGTTGAAGCGCCCGGCCTCCACCGCCTTGACCGCCTCGCTCAGCCGTTCCACCGGCGCCATCTGGTCGCGGGCGAAGCGCAGGCTGAGATAGACGCCCAGCGCCAGCACGAAGATGCCGACCAGCCCGCCGATCTTCAGCTGCCGGCCCAGCATCGCCCCCGGCTCGGTGTAGGGAAGGCGGACCGCGGCGACCGCCGGCAGGCCGGCCGCAGCCGCGGCGTTGGCGGCGGTGTAGCGGATGGGCGCCAGCGCCAGCAGCCCGTCGCCCGACACACGGACCGTCACGTCGCTTGCGGTCGCCGCCGCCTTGACCGCGGCGGTGTCGGCATCGCTCAGCGGGCCGCCCGAGCCGTTGGCCACCACCGCGCCGCGCGCCAGCACCCGGCCGTCGCGGTCGAGCAGCCAAGCCGCCTCCACCGCGCGGGTGGCGATCAGCCCGTCGATCACGCCCTCGGCGCCCGACTTGCGCAGCAGGTCGCCCAGACGCCGCATGTCGGCGCCGACCTGGACGATGCGCGGGCGGTCGACCCCGGCCACCCCGGCGAACTTCATCAGCCGGCCGTTCTCCATCGCCGGTTCCGACGCCAGCGACGCGGGCGAACGGTTCAGCAGGCCGCTGTAGGCGCCGTGGCGCGGACCGCCCTTGGCATCCTGGCCGAAGACCGGGTCGGGGCCCGGCACATTGTGCAGATAGGCCCGGCCGCGGTTGTCGGTGATCCACATCTCGTCCGGACCGCCGGATTCGGCGATCTGCTTCAGCCGGTCGTTGATGGCCTTGGGCGCCAGCTTCGCCGTTTCCGCCAGCGCCACCAGATGGGCGGTCAGCGTCGCTTCCGACAGCAGCCGTTCCGACAGCAGGGCGTCCACCTCCCGCGGCAGGTCGCCGGCCTGGGCGGCACCGCGGGCGAGCAGGCCGGCGGTCAGCCGCGCCTCCGCCTCGATCCGCTCGGTCAGAGCCGCGCGCGTGGTGAATGCCATCGTCGTGGTGACCACCACCACCGCCAGCAGCACCAGACCGGTGACCAGCAGGATCAAACGCTGTTGGAACGTCATGGGATTGCGCCCGCCCCCTCTGGCTGAAGCAAATGGCCGAAGCCATGGCCGATGCGACCGCTTCTACCGGTCCGGAGCACGCAAGTCCAGTTGCCGGGCCGCCGCACCGGTCATGGTCACGCCGGCCGGGGGCGGAGGTGAGGCGGCCGCGCAAGATTCGACCGCAGGCGCGACATTATCTCTTTCGTAACCACATGGTCCGTAAGACGGAAGGACCGCGGGCGGTTTCCCGCCGCGGTCCCCTGCCGTTTTGAACCCGCCACCCCTCAACCGGTGCACGCCCATGCCGCTCAACGTTCTGGAAGTCGCCGTCTATGCGATGGTCCTCACCGCCAGCCAGCCCAGCTCGTTCGAGTGCGTGGCCGTGAAGCCGGAGGGCGTGAACTGCACCAACGGCCTGTCGGCGAAGCAGGACGGGCCGAACCTGCTGTTCAGCACCGGCATCCAGGTCATCAAGGACAATCAGGGCCGGGTGCGGCTCAGCAACGGGCTGCAGACCCGCTTCGACAGCTCCGCCTGGGTGGAATTCCAGGATACCGGCAAGAAGCCGGTGGTCAGCGTCCGCAAGACCGGACCGTTGCGCTTCAAGTTCTCCAACGGCTTCCAGTGCGAAGCGATGGGCAACCCGGAAGACATGGCCCGCTGCCACAAGCCCTGACGACCGTCGCTAGCGGCTGATGCCGCGGCGGTCCATTTCGTCCTCGATGGCGCGGCGGTTCTGCCGGATCTGGCGCTGTTCCTCGTCCAGCCTGTCATACTGGTTGCGCAGGTCGCGGTCGGAATAGTCGCCATAGGCTCCGGCGCGGCGGTTGCCGGCGGAGTTCCCTGACGAGCCTTCATAACGGCGGCCTTCGCGGTTCATCTCGCGGTCCTCGGCCGTGCGGTCCTGCGGATAGTTGTTCGGGTTGACGGCGCGGTTCAGCTGGTCGAGCGCCCCGCCCCAGCCGCCTTGCGACTGGCCGTTCTGCGATTGGCCGCTCTGGGCCAGGGCGGGCGACGAAAGAGCCAGGACGGCCGCGGCCGCCAGAATGACTGTACGCATCGGACGAACTCCCTCATGCGGTTGTCGTTTGCTTCTGACAACCGCCGGGGAGCCGATCCGTCACGCCGCCAGCGGTTCCGGTCCCAGATCGCCCCGCCCATGCGGCGCGTCCAGATCCAGCGCCGGCCCCTTCGGCACGATGCCGGTGGGGTTGATGGTGGCGTGGCTGCCGTAATAATGCTGCTTGATGTGGTCGAAATTCACCGTCTCCGCCACGCCCGGCACCTGATAGAGGTCGCGCAGATAACCGGACAGGTGCGGATAGTCGGCGATCCGCCGCTTGTTGCATTTGAAATGCCCGACATAGACCGCGTCGAAGCGGACCAGCGTGGTGAACAGCCGCCAATCCGCCTCGGTCAGACGGTTGCCGACCAGCCAGCGCCGGGTCGCCAGCTTGGCGTCGAGGCCGTCCAGCGCCGCGAACAGGGCGTCGAAGGCGGCTTCGTACTTGTCCTGCGAGGTCGCGAAGCCGGCCTTGTAGACGCCGTTGTTGACGGCGTCATAGACGAAGGCGTTCTCGCGGTCGATCTCCTCGACGAGGTCCGGCGGGCAGAAGTCGGTGCGCACGTCGGTGAAGGCGTCGAACTCGCGGTTGAGCATGCGGATGATCTCCGCCGACTCGTTGTTCACGATGCTGCCGGTCTTCTTGTCCCACAGCACCGGGACGGTCACCCGGCCGCTGTAGCCGGGCTTGGCCTTCAGATAGACCTCATACAGCCGGCGGGCGCCGGTCACGGGCTCCGGCTCCGCGAAGGTCCAGCCTTCCGACAGCATCAGCGGATCGACCACGCTGACGCCGATCACCTCGTCCAGCCGCTTCAGCTTGCGGAGGATCAGCGTGCGGTGCGCCCAGGGGCAGGCCAGCGACACCATCAGGTGATAGCGCCCGGCCTCCGCCGGATAGGGGGTGGAGCCGTCGGCCGACACCCGGTCGCGGAACTGCGCCTCCGTCCGGACGAACGCGCCGCCGGTCTTCTTGGTGTCGTACCACTGGTCTTGCCATTGTCCGTCGATCAGCAGGCCCACGGCTCCCTCCCCTTTTTCAGCGTCTACCCGTCATCAACCGTGCAGCTTCGTCGCGATCTCGGCGACATGACGGCCCTGGAAACGGGCGCCGTCCAGCTCGACGGCACTCGGCCGGCGCGAGCCGTCGCCGCCGGCGATGGTGCTGGCGCCGTAGGGCGAGTTGCCCATCACTTCCGAAACGCCCATCTGGCCCTGGAAGGAGTAAGGCAGGCCGACGATCACCATGCCCAGGTGCAGCAGCACGGTGTGGGTGCTGAGGATCGTGCTCTCCTGCCCGCCATGCTGGGTGGCGGTGGAGGTGAAGGCCGCGCCGACCTTGCCGTTCAACGCGCCCTTGGCCCACAGCCCGCCGGTCTGGTCGAGGAAGTTCTTCATCTGCGAGGCCATGTTGCCGTAGCGCGTCGGCGTGCCGATGACGATGGCGTCATACTGGGCCAGCTCGTCCACCGTGGCGACGGGGATGTCGCTCTCGTCCTTGTAATGGGCGGACTGGCGGACCGCTTCCGGCACCAGTTCGGGCACGCGCTTCACCGCCACCTCGGTCCCGGCGACGGAGCGGGCGCCCTCGGCCACCGCCTGCGCCATCTCCGACACATGGCCCCAGCTGCTGTAATAGAGGACCAGAACCTTCGCCATCGTCGCCACTCCCTGTCCGTTTGGTGAATCGGGCCGCCGCGGCCGGTTCCGGCCCGGCGGTGACACCAGAAATAGGGCGCGGCGGCGCTTCCGGTAATGCCGGATCTTGGCACCTCATTGTTTCCGGGTGTACAACAATGCCATGGATCGCCTCGACGACATGCTCGCCTTCATCAAGGTGGTGGACACCAAGAGCTTCACCGCCGCCGCCGACAGGCTCAACCTGTCGAAGTCCGTGGTCTCCCGCCGCATCGGCGAGCTGGAGAACAGGCTCGGCGCGCGCCTGCTGAACCGCACCACCCGCAAGCTCAGCCTGACCGAGGTGGGGCAGGCCTATTACGAGCGCTGCACCCGCATCCTCGCCGATCTGGAGGAGGCGGAGCAGGCGGTGGCCGACCTGCATGCCGCCCCGCGCGGCCGGCTGCGGCTGAACGCGCCGGTCAGCTTCGGCATCATTCATCTGGCCCCGGCGGTGGCGGAGTTCCTGGAGCGCTATCCCGCCATCGAGATCGACATGGACCTGAACGACCGCACGGTCGATCTGGTGGACGAGGGCTATGATCTGGCGGTCCGCATCGGGCGGCTGCGCGACAGCTCGCTGATCGCCCGGCGGCTGGCGCCGGCCCGCATCGCGCTGTGCGCCAGCCCGGCCTATCTGCAGAAGCACGGGGTGCCGGAAACGCCGGACGATCTCGCCCGGCACAGCTGCCTGCTCTACACCAACGTGCCGACGCCCGACGTCTGGCAGTTCACGGTGGATGGCGAGACGCGCAACATCCGCGTCTCCGGCCCGATCCGCAGCAACAACGGCGACCTGCTGCGCGAGGCGGCGATGTCCGGCGTCGGCTTCATCATGTCGCCGACCTTCCTGTGCGGACAGGCTCTGACCCGCGGCGAACTGGTCAGCGTGCTGCACCGGCACATCCCGACGGAACTGTCGGTCAACGCGGTCTATCCGCAGAACCGCCACCTGTCGCCGAAGGTGCGGGTGTTCGTCGATTTCCTGGTCCAGCGCTTCGGCCCGCGCCCCTATTGGGACTGCGCGCTGCTCGACACGCTGCCGCAGGAAATGAGGCCGCAGGAGGCCGGCTGAAGGATCCTTATGACGGAGAATTCGGCCGGCGGCGGGAGCGCAGGTTCAGTGCGGTGATGAAGTTCGGCTGCTGGCCGACCACCGGGCCCTGGGGCACCGGCTTCTTCGGGGCGGTCGACAGGAAGCCGCCGACCCGGCCGCGCAGTTCCACCGCATGGTGCGCCGCCTCGTCCGCGCTTTCCGCCACCTGGCGGCGCACCGACGGGTCCAGCGTGTTGAAGGCACGGGAGGCGAATTCGAAGGCCGGCTGCGACTTGGTGGCGATCACCTGACGCAGAGCCTTGGACACTAGCACCGTGTCGAGACCGCCCGGCCCCTCCACCCCGTCCAGCACGTCGGCGAGGATGCCGATGGCCTGGATCGTGCCGTTGTCGTCCAGGGAAAGGTCGTGAGCGTCCATACGGGTCTTCCGATCGTCTCAAGCGGTACGGGTCTCGCCCCTGCGGACACCCGGGTTGCACCTGCGGAATCATAGTGTTTGCGCCCGCGTCTGGCAATGGACGCCCGCAGGGGCCGGCGGTGAAATCGTTAAGACCCGGCTTGTCCCGACCCCAGCGACGCCGGAAATGCGGCCCTGAGCGACGGCCACAGCGCCGCCCAGTCGCCGTCATGCTCCATCCCCGGCACCACCCGCACCGGCGCGCCGACACGGGTCCCGAAGCCGCGCACCACTTCCGACGGCACCACCCGGTCGTTGCCACCGGCGATGTGCCATTGCGGCACCACGGCCAGCCGCCCGGTTTCCCGCGCCGGGTCGAGGGATCCGGTCAGCGGCGTCAGCCGCTTCGCCGCCGCCCAGCCCGCGAGGTCGAGCGGCGCCACCACCGTCACCAGCGCCGCCACGTCGCTGCGCCGCGCCGCCAGCAGAGCCGCCGCCACTCCACCGCCGGAATAGCCGACCAGCACCAGCCGGTCCGCCCCGCTCTGCCGCTTCGCCTCGTCCAGCGCGCGGCCGAGGGCGGCGATCACCTCCGGCGCATAACGGTGGGAGGTCCAGATGCGGGTGGAGCAGGCGGCGTCGGTCGCCACCCCGCCATACTGGCAGGGCCGCGCGAGATAGAGCAGCCGCGGCGCCGGGTCGGTCAGCGCCAGCGACAGAGCCACCGGGTTGAAGGGGGTCGGATCGCGCGACGGCTCGGTCGGGCTGTTCCAGGCCCGGCCGTCGCCCTCGATATAGACCAGCAGCGGACCCGCCGTGCCGGAGCGCAGCCAGCCTGCCAGCGTGAAGGGCGCCGCCGCGAAGCGCCGCGGCAGCAGGCCGGCGGCCCCGGCCGCCTCGTTCACCGCCGCCACCTGCTCCCGCGGGACCGCGGCGCAGCCGGCCGGCAGCAGCAGCGCGGCGGCCAGGAGCGTCCGCAGGAGGGGGCTGGCGGCCTCACCGTCCGGGCAGCCGGGTGGCGAAGGTCGGCGGCAGCAGCCGTTCGACGCAGGCCCCGGTGTCGCCGGTGGACAGCGTCTCGACGAAGCGGGCGGCGGCGGCCCGGCCGCAGGGGCTGACGCCCAGCACGTCATGGCCGATGCCGCGGAAGGACATCAGCGTCGCCAGATGCAGGCTGCGCCCCATCGCCTCCGCCCGCGCCGGGACGGTGAAGGTGTCGTAGGCGCCGGTCAGGATCAGCGCCGGCACGTCGGACTCGACCGGCCGGTAGAAGGACGCATCCACCGGTGGCAGGTTCAGCACCGGACAGGCGGCGTCGTAATCGGTCTCCACCGCATCCGCCACCACATGGGGGCGCAGGTCGGCCGCGGCGCGCCGGGCGGCGGCGGCATCGATGCGCGGACGGTTCTCCCGGCATCCCACCGTCAGGTTCAGCCCATAGGCGAGGCTGTCCAGCACCCCCCAGATGCCCGGCGGCACCACCAGCGACAGGGCCGCCGCATCCTCCAGCCGCACCGTTCCGCCAGCCCGCATGACGGCGCGGTCGAGATGGTCGAGCAGGGCCGGGACCACCACCATCCCGTCCGCACTGCCCAGCCGCAGGGCCAATACACTCGCCAACATCGGCCAGGTGAGTTGCAGGTCGCTCTCCCGCCCGGTGCCGGGATGGCGCAGGCGAAGCTCCAGCGGCCGCCGTTCCAGCGCCGCGGCCAGCCGCTCCACCGCCTGCCCAAGCTGGGGGAAGGCGCGGGCGCAATCGGGCTGGGCGGCGCAATCCTCCACCATCCGGCGATGGGCCTGCCGGATGGCGGTCAGCCGGTCGAGGTCGAGCCATGTCGCATCCGGCGCCGCCGGGGAGTTCAGCACGAGGCTGCGCACCGCCGCCCCATCGACGCGCAGCAGCGCCTGGGCCAGCACCCCGCCATAGGAGGTCGCGACGACGTTCCAGCGCTCCACCCCCAGCGCACCGCGCAGCGCCCGCAGGTCCGCCGCACTCTGCCCGCTGTCGAAATCCTCCAGCCGGTAGCCGGCGCGGCGCAGCGGATCCAGGCAGGCGACGGCATCCTCCGCCGTCACGCCGCCGAACCAGGCGCGCAGCGGGTCGAGCGCCGGGCAGCGCAGCGACGGCGCCGACCGGCCGGTGCCGCGCTGGTCCACCAGGATGACGTCACGGGTCGCGAGCATCGGCGCCAGCATCGCCGCGGTGCCGCGCGGATCGTCGCTGCCGCCCTGCCCCGGCCCGCCGGCCAGCAGCACCACCGGATCGGCGGCCGGCGCGCCGTTCAGCGCCGGCAGCACCATCACGAACAGGTCGAGCGGCAGGCTGTCAGGTCGCCGCCAGTCCGACGGCACCCGCAGGCCGTGGCAACGTGGCGCCAGCCCATCGGGCAAGCCCGCGGGGCATGACAGGTCCGAGAGCGCCGGACGCTGGGTGGGCGCCGGACTTGCGGCCGGGATCCCTGCGGCCGGAACGGCGCTTGGGACCGGAATCGGCGGCGGCGGCTCCACGACCACGACCGGCGGCGGCCCCTTGGGTCCGGCCAGCCAGTCGATGCCGATCCCCAGAAACCCGCCCGCCAGCGCACAGAGCGCCAGTGCGCCGCCGATGACGGCGAGACGCCGACCGCCGCTGTCCATCGGCCGGGCTACTCGGCCACGGTGGTGAAGAAGGCGGACTGGACGACGACGGTCCCCTTCGCCTCGGCCTTGGCGATGGCCGCGCGCAGGTTCGCCAGATAGGAGCCGGCCGGCTCCACCTCCTCGCGCTCCGCCGGAAACAGCGGCTCGCGCGTCACCAGCGCCAGGATCATCGCCGGGCCATAGGGCGGCGCAATGGTGTAGACGCGGTCGCTGGCCGACCTCGCGACCCCCAGCGTAATGGGGCGGCCGGCATCGACGCGGTCGTCGCGGCGCAGGCGCATCGGCACCATGTGGATCGCGTTGCCTTCGATGTCGATGTAATCGACGGTCAGATAGCCCGACATGCCGGGGGTCACCGTGACCTCCAGCTTTTCGCCCTGGCGATAGACCATCGACGGCCGGTTGAGGCCCAGCCCCAGCGCATCGGCCCCCTGCCCCTCCGCCCGGGCCGGCAGCCCGGCGACGCCCAGCGCCTCGCAGAGCGGCCAGGGGCGGACGGCGACGCGCGCGTCGATGTCGACGCCGCCCGGCAGGCCGGTGATCGCCGCCTTCAACGCGCCGGCATCGGCATCGCTGCCGACATAACCGCCGATCCGCAGGCCCTTGCCGGTCTCCACCGCCCTGACACCGGAGCAGGTGAAGCCGCCCGCCGCGGCCTCCACCCTCTTGCGGGCCTCGGCCAGCGTGATCGTCGGCACAGGCGGAGCGGCCGGAACCGCGGCCGGCACGACCTGGGCCGGTGCGGGGGTTGGCGAAGGTGCGGGCGGTGCGACGGTCTGGACGGCCGGAGTGACCGGCAGCGGCGGCACGGGAACGGCGGGAGCCGGCACCTCCGCCTTCACGGGCTCCGCAGGCGTTGGAGACGGGGATGGGGATGGTGCCGGAGGGGTGGGCGCGCCCAGCGGCGCCGTCGTCATGGCCGGCGGCGGGGCGGCGGGAGTTGTGGGGGCGGGAGTCGCGGGAGCCGCGACCTCCTTCACCGGCGCCTGCGCCGTCGATTGTTGCGCCGTCGGTTGGGCCGGCGGCTGCGACTGTCCGAACAGCAGGAAACCGGCGACGCCGGCCGCCACCAGACCGCCGACGCCACCGGCGATCAGCCCGACCGGCGCCTTCTTCGTCGGCCCGGCCGGCGCCTCTACGGTTTTCGCCTGGGCGGTCTTCGCCGGCCTGTCGGCCGCCACCGGCTTCGGCTTCTCCTCCGCCGCCGGGGTCGCGGCCGGGAAGGGGGTGGCGTCGAAGGGCGTGATCTCCGCCGGGCGGCGGGTCAGCGCGCCGACCAGCTCCGTCATCGTCCTGGCGCGGTTCTGCGGGTCCGGTTCCAGCATGGAGCACAGGACCCCGCGCAGCGGCTCGTCCAGCGCCGACAGGTCGGGCACCGCCATGCGCCGCTCGATCATCGCCTGCGGCGTGCGGCCCATGTCCAGCGGCCGGCCGAGCGCCGCCGCGGCCAGCACGAGACCGGCGCTGTAGATGTCCGACTGCGGCCCGACCTGCCCGCCGAACAGCCCGAACTGCTCGGGCGAGGCATAGCCGTACTTGCCGGCGAAGGCGTCGCCGATGACGGTCCCCGCCCCGCCGGCGGTCTGCTTGGCGATGCCGAAATCGATGATCTTGGCGTTGGCGATCCCGCGGCCGGGCAGGATGACGTTGTCGGTGGACATGTCGCGGTGGACGATACCGCGCTGGTGCGCCGCCGCCAGCCCCGAGGCGATGCGGTCGAGCAGGATGGCGACGTCATCCGGGTCCAGCGGCCCGCCCTGCAGCACCTCCTGCAGCGACGGCCCGTCGAGATACTCCATCGACAGCAGGATCCGGCCATACTCGTCGCGGAAGACGCCGTCGTAGGACACGACCGCCTCGTGCCGGATCTCGCGCAGCGCCGCCGCCTCGCGCCGCAGAAGCTCGACCATCTTGGCGTCCTGCGCCAGTTCCGGCCGGATCACCTTCACCGCATGCCAGGTGTTCATGTCGACATGGCGGGCGCGGTGAACCTCGCCCATGCCGCCGCGGGCGATCAGTCCCGCCACCTCGTAGGTGTGGCTCAGCAGGGTGCCCGGCCCGATGGGCGCCGGCGCCCCCCGCCCGCCCGACGCCTCGACGCCGGAGACGGACGACGCAGTGACGGAGGATGAGGTGACGGAAGATGAGGTGACCGACGTGGGAGCGACGGAGGCCCCCGGCACCGACGTGGCAGCGGCCGGCGGCGTGGTCAGCCTCGTCGCCTCGGCATCCATCCCCTGACTCGCGCCCCCGGTCGCCGCCGGCAGGATGGCGGTGGGCTCGTGGCCGTCGGCGGCGCGGTCGTCGGGGGTCTCGTCGGGGGTCTGGGCCATGGCGGGAAGCGGTCCGGTTCGGGAAGGGGCAGGCGGCGGAGGATGGAGCGGCGGCGGATCAGTCGGGCTTTCCGCCCTCCCGAGCACCGCCGGTATCCCCGCGCACGAAGCGGTCGTATTCGCGGGCGATGGCATCGCCGACGACCCGGTCGAAATCCTCTTCCAGCTCGACCACCAGATCCTTGTAGAGCGCCTCGTACTGGTCCCAATAGCGGGCCTTGCGCGCCGCCGGGACGATGCTGTCGAGCAGCCGCGTCTCCAGCCGCTGGCTGAGCGCGCCGGGATCGAACTTGGCGACCACCTGCTTCAGCGCGGTCTGCAGTGCCGCGGCATAGGCGAGGTGGTGGACCTGCACGTCGCTCGCCGCCTCGCGCACCGCGTCGGCCATCGGCAGGAAGCCGCGCAGGCGCGGGTTGGCCAGCACCGACACCGCCTCGTCCAGCGTCTCGCAGCGCTTCAGCGGGTTCTCCCCCGCCGGGCGGAAGCTGGTCTGCTCCAGATGGAATTCGTCCTTGAAGCGGGAGCGCGCCCGCAGCGAGCCATGCAGCGCCCCCAGGCTGGCGCGCAGCGCCTCGCCCAGGCTGCGCATCATCGCGTTCGGGTCGGGCAGCCCCTCCGGCGGCAATGGCGCGCCGAACCCCTCATAGAAGGCGGCGAGCGCCGCACCCGCGTCGGCGGCAGGCGCGGCAACGGGCGCGGAAGGGGCCGCGGTCACGGGCGGCGGCGGGGCGAATTGCTGCGCCGCGTGCGGAACGATGACGGAGTCGTCCGGCAACGGGATCGGTTCAGCCATCCGGACAGGCGGCGGTTCCGCGCGCAACGGCTCCGCCGGCAGCGGGTCGGCCGCCGGATCGGGCAGCGTCTCGTCGATGTTCCAGTCTTCCGGCAAAGGCTGGGCCGCCTTCGCCGCGGCGGGAAAAACCGGATCCGGAAAGGCCGGAGACGCCGGTTTCGGCGGGGCGAACAGCTCGTCGTCCCAGTCGTCGGGGATTCCGCCGCCCGAGGGCTGCGGCGTCGCGGCCGGCTGCTGGGCCGGCTGCTGGTAGGACACGCCGATCGACAGCGACTGGTTCAGCGGGTCGGAATGGTCGTCCACCGTGCCGAACCGCCAGTCCTCCGCCCGTTCGCGCGGGGCCGCACCGCTGCTGGAGGCGGTCCAGGCATCGAAGGGCGCTTCCTCCGACCGCAGCGGCTGGTGTTCGAACGGGCGCACCGCGGGATCGGCGAACATCTCGTCGAACTGGTCCGGTGCCGCGGCATGGGCCGGGGGCGTGACGGAGGAATGGGGACCGAAGGGATCGGCTGCGGCCTCCGTCCCGCCCAGCCGGAAGGCGCCGGAGATCTCGGTGAAGCTGGGGGCGGACAGCGACTCCACCGTCGCCTCGATGATGAAGCGGCCGATGCGGACGCGGTCGCCCGACCTCAGATCGGCCGGCACATTGCGGCCGAGCGGCCGGTCTGACCCGTTGAGGAAGACGCCGTTGGTGCTGGTGTCGATCACCCGGTAGCCAGCCCCGGTCTTCTCGAAGACGCAGTGCTGGCGCGACAGCAGCAGGTCGGGATCGGGGAGGATCCAGCCATTCTCGACCCCGCGCCCGACGGTGAGGTCGCCGCCATGCAGCGTCTTCTCGGCATTGCCGCCCAGCGACGCCCGATGGTCCGAAACGATCCTCAGCCTCAGCATTCCACGCTCTCCACCCCGCTGCCAGAACCCTCTTGCCCGGCGGTCAGCCGCCGATCACCACCGTCGGCGCCCCGGTCACGATCACCCCGCCATGGGCGGTCTGGTCGCCCAGCCGCGCCGCCGGCCGGCCGCCGACCATCACCGTCGCCGATCCCTTCACGATCACGTCCGGCGGGCCGACACAGACGCACATGTCCGTGACCACCGCGGCCGGTAGGAACTCGATCAGGACCGCCGGCACGCCCGGGCTGACGATGGGGCCGCCGACATGCGGGACCGGGCCGGTCGTCATCGGGCAGGTGTGCATGTCGGTCAGGCGCGCGGCGGGCGGCATGGGCGGTCTCCTCCGGCCTCGGGATCAGCGGATACGGGGCGCGTCTGCGCCTGGGGTGGTCCGCAGCGGAATTTCGACGCGGCGCAGGTCGCCGTTCACCGATTCGAACAGGACCAGCGCGTCGGCGCCCGCATCCTCCATCATGAACCGGATGCCGGGGCCGAACAATGCGGCGCGCTGGGCCTCGTCGCTGATCGGCAGGAAGCTGCCCAGCACCGCCGGATCGTAGAAGCGGAACAGGTAGGTCGCCCCGCCCTCGCCGTTGACGATGGTGAATTTGCGGAAATGGCGGCGCACCGCTTCGATGTCGCCGTCGGCCTGCACCAGGATGCCCCAGCCGCGGCCCCAGCCCTCCCCCACCAGCCAGTCGGCGACGGCGCTGCCGCGCGTCAGCCGGACCAGATAGGGCGCCACCTCCGCCAGTTCGCTCGCCGTGTCGCCCTGGTAGAGGGAGCGCATGTCGGCCTCCTCCTCCCGCGCCAGCAGGCCGGGATAGAGGCCGGGATCGCGGGCCGCATCGACGATCATGTAGAGCGCGCGCGCCTCATCCCCCGGCGGCCACAGATGATGGCCGAGGCGCGCTATCACCTCCTGCGGGGACCGGCGGGGGAAGGCTCCGTCATCGCCCTGCCTGTGCCTGAATTCATGCCTGGGTTCATGTCTGGCAGATCTCGCACAGCGGCGTGTTGGACGCGGCGGCGCTGCGCATCACCATGGCCTGGGCCGCGGTCTTCGGGGTGTGACTTTGCGCCGGGCGCGGCAGCTTCGCCTTCGGCGGGGCCGGGATCGTCCCGCCCTTGTCCTTGTCGGCGGGCGACGGCTTGTCCGGCTTGGCCGGCGAGGCGCTCAGCCCGTTGGCGGCACCGCCGCTGTTGATCAGCACCATGGTGCCGTTCATGGCGATGCCGGCCGGGCTCAGCGTGATGAAGTTGCCGCCCACCTTCAGCGTCAGCGAGGCACCGGCCTCCAGGCACAGATTCGCCCCGGCATGGACGGCATAGTTGGTGCCGATCTTGTCGTGCAGGTCGACGCCCACCGTGCGCGACACGCCGCCGCCGATGGATTCCACATGGTCGCCGTCCACCGTCGCGTGGTGGTTCTTGCCCACCCACTCCCACAGGCCGCCGGCGACGTTCACATGCTGGCCTGACGCCACGGACGTGCGGCTGTCATGGCCGATGCGCAGGTCGTAGTCGCGCTGGGCATGGACGAAGACCTGCTCCTTGCCGGCCTTGTCCTCGAAGCGGATTTCGTTGAAGCCGCGCCCGCCGGGCGAACTGCGAGTCTTGATGCCGGAGCGCGTCTTGTGTTCGGGCAGGGCGTAGGTCGGCAGCGCGTCGGCGTTGTTGACGACGCCGATCACCATCGGGCGGTCGGGGTCGCCGTCGACGAAATCGACCAGCACCTCCATGCCGATGCGCGGCACCGTCTGCATGCCCCACTGGTGCCCGGCCCAGCTCTGCGCCACCCGGATCCAGCAGGAGCTTTTCTCGTCCGACCGGCCGCGTCGGTCCCAATGGAACTGCACCATGATGCGGCCGAACTTGTCGGTGTAGATCTCCTCCCCCGCCGGGCCGACGACGAAGGCGGTCTGGATGCCGCGCACCGACGGCTTGGGCGTCCGCCGCGCCGGCCGCACCACCGCCTTGGCCGGCAGGGCGCGGAAGCTGTTGCCGTAGGACGCCTTGCGCTTGTCGCCGGGCAGGAAGCCCTCGTTGCAGGCATCGAACTCCAGTTCCGCCACCACCACGGGCTGGTTGTTCTCCGCCGCTATCGGGTGTTCGGTCAGGGCAAAGGTCATGCCGGGATGCAGGCTGCGGCAGGCGCCGACGCCGCGCACCCCCTCCAGCCCGCGCTCCTCCGTCTCCATCCGGCGGCGGGCGAGCGCCGATCCGGCGTCGCGCGTGGCGAAGCGGCCGGGATATTCGAACAGCTCATACTTGGTGGAAACCGGCACCTTGGCGACCGACGCCTCGCCGCTGTCCAGCGCGGTGCGCGGCGCCTGGAAGTCGTAGTCCTTGGTCGCCCAGCGGCCCGACGCGATGGAATAGACCCGCTCCCACCGCTCGATCTGGTCGGCATACTGGCCGCTCGGGTTGAAGCGCAGGGTGGCCGGCGACAGCTTGGCATAGCCGGCGGCGCTGTCCGACAGGATCAGCTTGTGGCGGTCGCGTTCATGCGCGAAGTAGTAATAGATGCCCTCTTCTTCCAGCAGCCGGCTGATGAAGTCGAAATAGGTTTCGTTGTACTGGACGCAGTACTCGCGCGGCTGGTAGGTGCCGCTCAGGCTGCGGAATTCGAAGTTGGAGAAGCCGAATTCCTGGAAGATCGTCTCGACGATCTTCGGCACCGCCATCGGCCCGCCGCCGCCCAGGCTGTGGAAGATGCGGCAATCGCTGGTATAGGACAGCAGCGACAGCCAGGGCACCACCTCGATCGTGTAATAGCGCTGGTCGCGCCCCACCGGCACGCCGACGCCGAGCGAGCGCGCGATGCCGTTGACGTAGTGGCGCTGCCCGTCCAGTTGGCGGAAGCCGATGTTGACGCTGTTGCCGACGATGGTCTCGGCCGCCAGCGGCTCGATGGGGCCGAGCGCGTCGATGCGGTAGAGGAAGGGGCTGGACAGCGCCTCGCGCCCCTGCACCCGCTCCACCAGCAGCACGTCGGGTCCGGCCGGGGTTTCCAGCGACAGCAGACGGTCGTCCTGCGTGAACTGCATCACGCCCTCCTCCTCGGCACGGCCGGTCAGGAAATCGACGAAGGATGCCGCCGGCGGCAGGCCGGCGGTGGTAAAGCCTTGCTCCGCCACGCCCTCCCCGCCCAGCGTCCACCAGCGGGCGCCGGCAGAAGGAGCCGCTCCCGACTGCTGCGGCACCGACAGGGCGGCGACGGAGCCGACGAAGGCCTCAACGTCCAGCGTGTGGGTCAGGACCGACAGCGCCAGCTCCTCCGCCGCCTCGAACCATGCGGCGTCGGTTTCGGCTCCGGCGACGGTCTGGCCGGGGGCGAACAGGGCGACCAGCGCCAGCGGGAACTGCCGCCCGGCCTTGTCGACGCTGGGCATCATCACGCCGGCCGCCGCCTGCGGCCCGCAGACCCCGGCCTCCAGCGTGAAACGCCAGATCGGCGCGTTGAGGTAGCGGTCCATCCACCCCTCGCCCAGCGCGGCGCGGCTGGCCTGCAACCCGTCGAGCAGCCAGTCGTGCCACGGGTCGGCGAAGCTGCGCGGCAGCCCGCGCAGCAGGAAATCGCCACGCGCCGGCAGCTTCCCGAAACAGCCGGTGTTTCCGATCACGGACTGGCCCATCACAGACTGTCCGGGCATCGGAAGTCCTTGAGGTCGCGGATCGAGAAGGGGTTGACGGCACTGGTCATCCGCACGTCGAAGCTGGCCGACTTGCCGGCGGCGCCGAAGCTCAGCGGGATGCGGTCGGGCACCGAGCCCTTGCGGCCGCGGTTGGCGTCCAGCGTGCGGAACCATGCCCAGCTGCCGGTGCGCTGGGTCATCTCCGGCGGCTCGGTCGGCTGGCCGGTGAAGGTGACGCGCAGGTCGCCCGCCCCGCCCGGCTTCGGCCACTGCAGCCCCTGCGCCAGCGTGGCGTTGCGGGCGAAGGTCATGCGCTGGCCGTCGATGTCCAGATCCACCTGCTCCACCCCGGCGCCGAGATAGGTCGGGCGCAGCTCGAAGCGCAGCGACGGCACCCGACCGCCGTCGGGGAAGAAGGCGTCGCGGATCATCGCCGCATGCTGGAAGGCCGGCAGCACCGACGACGGAATGCCGAGGTCGGCGGCCGACGGCTGCCAGCGCCACGGCTCCCGCGTGGTGTCGACGAAGGGGCGCAGCCGGTTGGTGAAGAAGGCGTCGATCAGCCCGCCGGGGGCGAACATCCGGGCGAAATCATCCATGCCGACATCGGCCGAGGCGCCCTTGACGAAGGGATAGCGGTTGTCCAGCGCGCGGCGGCACCAGGGCAGCACCGTGCTCTGCCATTCCGCGTTGATCTGCGACCGGGCACCGCTCAGCGTGCGCGCCGTGCCCTGCTCCACCAGCTCTTCGGTCCAGCGGCGGACCGGCTGCGGGTAATAGGCCATGTCGGTGGCGAGCTTCTGGAACACCTCGCCGCCGCCGCTGGCCGCCAGATCGAACAGCTTCTGCCCGCTTCCCGCCCCCAGCGACAGCCGGGCCAGCACGGCGTGCACGCCCTCCAGCTGGCGCAGCAGCTCCTCCAGCCGGGCATTTCCGCTGTTGCGGGTGAAGTCGTTCAGCGGACGGAAGCGGTCGTCCACCATCTGGCTGACCAGCTTGGCGACGCCGCTGTCGGCGACCGCCGCGGCGACCGCCGCCACGGCGGGAGCGGCGCCGGCCGGCGCCTCCGGCACGCGCTGCAGCGTCGTCTCGTTGGCCACCGCCGCCAGCAGCTTCTGCAGGGGAGAGTTGCGGCCGGACAGGATGTTGACCGCCTCGCCCAGCGCCTGCGGGTTGGCCGCCGGCACCAGGGTGATGTCGTTCAGCAGAGCGTCCCAGCGGCCGGCATAATCGCGCAGATAGAGGGTCAGTGCCGCCGTCTCCAGCTCCGGCCCGGCCTCCTCCCCGCGCGGGGGGCCGAGCAGCCAGCTGAGGTCGCGCACCGACCGCGCCGCGCCCGGCAGGCCCGGCAGCATCACGCCGGTGAAGCCCTGCAGGGTGTAGAAGCCCGGAACGCCGTCGCTGAAGCGCGCACCGGAGGAGCGGCGGAACACCCGGTCGCCTTCCGGCCCGGCCTGGTCGGACGGGCGCCAGTCCGGCAGCTTGCGCGCGGCCTCGCCGTCGCGGATGGCGGCATAGGCGCGGGCGGCCAGCGGCGTGCGGGCCAGCACCTCGCGCGCCTGCCGGACCAGTTCGGCGTCGAGGTTAAGCTTCGGCAGGCCGGCGGGGGCGCCCAGCCCGGCGTCGATGTGGCCGAGGATCGCCTTGGTCTCGTCCTCGCCCGGCGGGGGCGAGACGCGGCGCAGCCAGCCGGCGGTCCAGGCCTTCACCTCCTCGCCATTGACCGGTCCGGCGCCGCCCAGCGTCAGGTAGAGCCGCAGCAGCGCCTCCACCGCCGGGGCGTCGTCGGCGATCAGCCGGTCGCGCAGGTCGCGCTGCACCCGCACCAGCATGCGCGGCACCAGCAGCCCGTTGACCGCACGGCGGTAGAGCGCGTCGCCGGCTTCCTCCAGCTTGTCGCCCTGGTAAAGCCCGAAATCGAGCGCCAGCTTCTGCTTCAGCGCCAGCGTGTCGTGGCCGGCCGGCAGGGCGCGCAGCTCGTTCAGCACCGGCAGCACGCGGCGGATGTCGTCGTCGGCGACGGTGCCGGCGGCCAGCGCCTCCGCCTTCGGGCGATAGGCGTCGACCGCCTGCTGTTCGCGCTCGATCAGCCCGGCATTGCCGAGATAGCTGGCGACCCAGGCGGCGGTGGCGGTGACCGTCACCAGCCCGAACAGGCCGTAGGCGATGCGCGGCACCCAGATGCGCCGCCGCTCCGCCGACGGGTCGAAGCCGACCAGATTGGCCTCGCGGAACACCAGATCGTTCAGCAGCCCGCCGAGGAAATAGCTGCGCTGCTGCCCGGCGGCGACGGCGCCGCCGCGGAAGGGTGCGGCCGGCAGGCCGAAGCTCTCGGCCAGCCCGCCGATCAGCCGGTCGATCTGCGTGCCTTCCTGGGTGCCGCTGGTGAAATAGATGCCGCGCAGCCGCAACGCCGGCTCATACCGGTTGGCCTTGAAGGCGGCGGCGACGAAATCCAGCAGCGGCTCCTTCAGGGAGGCCAGCTGCGACGGGAAGGCGAAGATGGCGCCGCGGCGCTCCTGCGCATGCTCCTGCTGGATGCGGTCGACCGCGCGGGCGGACAGCCGGCCGGCGATGCCGTCCAGCTCGCTGCCCAGCGTCGCCATGCCGGCATCGCCCAACTCGCTTTCGGCCGCCGGCAGGGTGACGCCGACGATCTGCCGGCGCTCGTCCCGGTTCAGGTCGTGGAAGAACTCGTTGAAGCCGGCGATCAGGTCGGCCTTGGTCAGCAGCAGATAGACGGGCGCCTTGATCTTCAGGGTCTCGTACAGCTCGCGCAGGCGGCGGCGGATGGCGGCGGCATGCTGCGCCCGCTCCTCCGGCCCGGCGGCGGCGAGGTCGGGGACCGCCATCGCCACCAGCACGCCGTTGATCGGCTGGCGCGACCGCGCGTCCTTCAACAGCTTCAGGAAGGCGCCCCAGCCGGTCTGGTCGACCGCCTCGTGGCTGTCCTGGGTGGTGTAGCGCCCGGCGGTGTCGAGGAAGATCGCCTCGTCGGCGAACCACCAGTCGCACTGGCGGGTGCCGCCGACGCCCTTCAGCGGCTTGCCGCCCGTATGGTCGGCCAGCGGGAAGTTCAGGCCGCTCTTCAGCAGGGCCGTGGTCTTGCCGGCACCCGGCGGGCCGATGATGACGTACCAGGGGGTGGAATAGAGATAGCCGTCGCCCAGCCCCCGCTGCTTGCGCCCGGCCTTCAGCAGGGCCAGCGAGTCCGCGAAGGTCTTGCGCAGGCCGGCGACCTCGTCGGCCTGGTCCATCGCCGCCATGCGGGCCGCGTCGGTGCCGCCGGTCAGCTCCGCCGTCATCCGCTCCTCGGCCTTGGCGTCGCGGCGCTTCAGCAGCACCAGCACGACGGCCAGGATCGGGAAGGGCACGGCGGCGGCCACGGCCAGCCAGGGCATCTCCAGCCCGGCCAGCGGCGCCAGCAGCGCGATCAGCGCCGCCGCGATCGCCGCACCGATGAAGCCCAGCACTGCGCGGGAGAGCAAGATGGCGGTCAGCCGACTCATTCCGATACCCCTGTCCCTGATCTTTTCCGGCCGCTGGCACCGTCCCCGTCCGGGACGGCTCCGCTCACTTCTTCAGGATGATGTCGATGCGGCGGTTCGCCGCCCGGCCTTCGGGCGTGTCGTTGGACGCCACCGGCTCGGTATCGGCCTTGCCCTCCGCCTTCAGGCGGGACTTGTCGGCGAACAGCGGGTCGAACTCCGCCATCACCGACTCGGCGCGCGCCTTCGACAGGTGCCAGTTCGACGGGAAGCGCAGCCGCCCGCCGCCGGTCATCGGCACATTGTCGGTGTGGCCGGTGATGAGCACCGCGCCCGGCTCCTCCGCCACGGCGCGGCCGACGCGCAGCACCGATCCCCGCACCTTGTCGTTCAGGCTGGCGCTGCCGCTGGCGAACAGGTTGCTGCCGCGCATGCGCACGGTGATGGACAGCGCGTCCTCCGTCACCTCGACCAGCCCTTCGGCGATCTCCGGCTCCAGGAACTTGCGCACGCGCTGGACCTGCGTGGTCTGCGGCGGGGGCGGTGGGGCGATCTGCGGCGGCGGCGGTGCGGCCTCCGCCAGCTTGACCGGGGCCGGCGTCTCGATCACCACACCACCGTGCGGCGGCAGGCCGCCCATCCCGGCGAACAGCCGGTCCGACGCGCCGTTCAGCAGGAAGCTGAGGCCCAGGAACAGCAGCAGCAGGAACAGCGCCGTGCCGGCCCCGGCCACCCAGACCGGCAGCGAGCTGCGCGGCGGACGGTAGTCCATCGCCAGCGCCGCCGCGTTCGGGCAGAGGATGCGGTCGGCATAGCCGCGATGCTTCACCAGGATGTTGTAGACGTCCTCGCGGATGCGGGCATGCTCGCTGTCCTGCCGGCCGGCGACGCGGTAGCGGCCGCGGAAGCCCAGCGACAGGCAGAGATACATCAGCTCCAGCAGGTCGCCGTATTTCCCCGGATCCTGCCGGGCGGAGGCGAGCCGCTCATAGAACTGGTCGCCGCCGACGACGTTCTTGTGGAACATGCTGGTGACGTTCTGGCGCGTCCAGGAACTCTGGCTGCCCCATGGCGAGTTCAGCACGATGTCGTCGATCAGGGCGCAGAGCGCGTAATGCGCGGTCGCCTGGGTCGCGGAGTCCATGCCGGACTTGGTCACCCAATGCTGGAAGTCGCGCAGGGCGGAGATCACGCGCTGGCGCAGAGACTCCAGGTCCGGAACCCCGGTCACGTCATTCAGCCGCGCCGCCAGCAGCAGCACCGGCGAGGCGGCGGCGGCCAGCGGTGAGCGGGCGGCGAAGATGCCGGCCAGCGCCGGTCCCGGCACGCCGACCGCCTCCACCCGCGCCGCGGCGGGCGGCTCCCCGCCGGGAGCACCGGGTGCGCGCCGGCCACCCGGCGTCGGCATCAGGACCGTGCGTTCCGTCTCCGGTCCGGGCGTGCCGCCAAACTGATCGCCGCCTTGCATGTCCACCCCAATCCCCGCGCCGCCGCGAAAGCGGTCCGGCCCCTCTTTTGTAAACACTGTGAACGAACTAACCGACGTTTATCTAGCCATTTCTGGCCGGCGAATCCGGGGGACGCGCGGCGGTTTGCCGTACCTCCGCGCCTCCTCGTCCGGGGTGCCCCGTCAGGGTTGGACCGGCTGCGGCGCCGCCAGCGGGAAGGGGTTCAGCTCGTTGCCGCCGGTCTTGAAAATGGCGGACTGGCTCCACTTCTTCTCGCGCGCCAGACGCGGCACCGCGCGGTTCACATACTGGCCGAGCGTGAGGTTGTAGATCGCCTCGTCCCCCGGCAGCAGCGCCTTGCCCTTCAGCCCTTCCAGCACCGCATGGGCGAAGATGCCGTTGCGGCCGTCATAGCTGTCCAGCGCCTCCTCCTGCTCCGACGAGGCGGCCAGCAGGTAGCGCTGCCCCATGTCCTGGTACAGCTTGTCGACCGTGCCGGCCGACACCGCGCCCGAATGGCAGGTGTCGAGCATCACCAGCACGTTGCGGGCGGAAATGGCGCTGACCAGCCGGTTCAGCTCCTTCTCCGACAGGCCCTGCTCGCTGATCGCCTGCGGGGTTGCGGCGGTCACGTTCTGGGTGATGAAGTGGTAGAGCTTGACCGACGGATCCTTCGGCGAGGGCACGATCACGCCATGGCCGGCGAGGTAGAGGACGACGGTGTCCTCCTCCCGCGCGTTGACGGCGAGATCCTCCAGCCCGGCGATCACGGCCTCGCGGCTCGCCTGCTCGTCATAGAGCGCCTTGGACAGCGCCCGCGACTGCTCCCGGTCGTAGCCGGCGGGGATCCGCCCGCCCAGCACCTCGGCGAAGGAGGAGGCGTCGGCGCGGGCGAAGCGCAACTGCGTGCCCTCCGGCCGGTACTTGTCGATGCCGACGACGAAGGTGATCAGCCGCGGCTTGGCCGGAGCGGCGCGCTCGGTCTTGGCGCCGGCCGTTGACGCATCGGCGGTCGCCACCGGCTTCGGCAGCACGAAATCGACCAGCGGCGAGCGCTCATAGATCGCGTCGCTGCCGTTGTAGGCGCGGATCTGCACCCGGTTGCTGCCGGGATCGAGGCGGACGGTGCTGACGCGCTCCTCCGGCGGCGGGGGCTGGTCCTTGTTGGCGTCCGCCGGCGTGGCGCCGGGCGCAGGCTGGGCCTGAACGGCGGGCTGCGGCGCCGGCTGCGCGGCGGGCGCCGGTTCCTTGGCGCGGGCGAAGGCTCGGGAGGTGTCCTGGCCGCTGACGTTGCGGCCGTTGCGGAACAAATCCACCGACCCGATGCCGCCGCCGGTGTCGGCCAGCCGGTAGCGCAGGCGCACCGCGCCGATCCCCTCCGGCAGCGTGACCGACAGGCGCGGCTCCTCCGCCGCGACGTCCAGCTCCGGCGACTGCGGCACGGGCTTCGGCGCAACCGGCTTTGCCGCCGCCTGCGGGGCGGGCGCCGGCTCCTTGGCGCGGGCGAAGGCGCGGCTGACCGGCGTCATGTCGAGCGGATGGCAGGTTTCGGCGGTCGTCGGAACGGTGGCGGCACCGGCAGGCGACGCGGGAGCTTGGATTTGTGCGGTTGGTGCAGCAGCGGCCGCGTCCGTCGCCCCGGTGCCGAGCGCAAGGCCGCGGCTGGCGGCGGGCACGGTGCAGTAATCCAGCAGGGTCACCTGCGGGCGGCGCTGGGTCAGCAGGCGGATGTCGCCGATAGCGGATAGCCGCGCGGCGATCTCCGCCTGACCGGTCTGCTGCAGCTTGGAGCGCACCAGTTCGGGGGCGTTGAAAACGCGGTAGACCTGCTTGAACTCGACCCACTGGAGACCCTTCTTCTTCGGGTCGTTCAGGTGGAAGCCGACCAGGGTCTCGCCGCCGCTCTCGGAATGGTCGAAGAAGGCTTCCGGCGTCCACAGCACCCAGCGGCGGCCGTCGCGGTGCGGGAACAGCGCCGCCAGCTCCTCCAGCGGGCGGGTGCCGCCGGACAACGCGTACCAGCGCAGCGTGCCGTCGCCCAGCGCGGCCACGGCGACGCGCCCGTCGGCCGACGCGACGACGCCCCACACCGCGGCCGGAACCTCGGCACGGGCAAGCTCGGCCCCGGTGGGGTCGAGCAGGCGCAGGCTGAACTCCCCGCCCAGCAGGACGCGGCGCTGCCGGCCCAGCACGGTGACGCTGCGTGCCCATTCGCCGCTGTCCAGCTTCACCGGCTGGCCGTTGACCTTGGGGTTGCGGGTGTTGCGCCAGTCGGCGATGCCGATCCCCGGCCCCTCTGCCGTGGGCCGGGCGAGGCCGGGCAGCGCGTCCGGCGCCGGGGTCAGGCTGCGGGCGAGCACGTCGAAGCGCATCGGGCGCTGGCCGCCCTGCTCCATTCCGAATTCCAGCACCAGCCCGTCGTCGGACAGGCCGAAACGGCCGAGATGGATGTCGCGGTAGTCGGCGACGTCGCCCATGCGGGCGAACTGCAGCCCGCCGGCCGGGCCGATCACGCCCCATCCCGGATCGGCGGCGGCGAAGGCAACCCCGCCGCCCGGCAGGGCCAGCAGATGGGTCACGGAATCGCGCGCGGCGGGGGTATCGGCATAGGCCCCCTTGCCGGCATCGGCCCAGCGCCGCACCACGTTGCGCTTGCCGTCCACCGTGGCGGTGCCGGCGGCGACCAGCGCCGTGCCGTCCCAGGCCACCGCGGCGAAGCTGCCGCCGGTAATCCCGGTGGACTTGGCGCTGTGGCGCGTCTTCAGGTCGGCGGCGGCCAGCACGTCGACCTGCGCCTGATCGGCATAGCCGACCGCCAGCAGCGCCCCGTCCGGCGAGAAGGCGACCGAATAGGGCATGCCCTTGCCCGGCTTGCGCTTGGCCTTCGGCTTGAAGCTGCTGTCATAGAGGCGGACGTTGCCGTCGAAGGACGCGGTGGCGAGCCGCCCGTCGGGCGCGAAGGCCAGCGCCGACACCCGCGCCTCATAGGCGGTGTCCTCGGCGACCAGCTTGAAGCTGGAGCTGTCCCACACACGGATGCCGGCGGTGCCGCCGAAGGCCCCGGCGACGAACCGCCCGTCGGGGGAGAAGGCAAGGTCGTTCAGCACCTGCGGCTGCCCCGGAAGCCGGGCCTTCAGCCGCTGCGCCTTGACGTCGAACAGGTAGAGCGTGACGCCGTCGCCCCAGCTCGACCCGGTGTTGCCGGCTGCGACCGCCAGCGACCCGTCGGCCGACAGGGCCACGGCATAGAGCGCGCCTTCGTCCCCCGCCTCAATCGGCACGCGCAGGACGCCCAGCGGCTCCCCGCCGTCGCGCGCCCACAGGCGCAGGGACTTGTCATTGGAAACGGTGGCGATCAGCCGGCCCTGGGCGTCGCTGGCCAGCCGGTTGACGCGGGCGGTGTGGCCGCCGGTCTCGATCCGCAGGAACGCCCCCGTCGAGGCGTCACCGGCCAGCACCGGCCGGGCCGCGAAGGACCCCGCCAGCGTGCCGAGGAGCGCGCCCAGCAGGACGGCGGGAAGAACGCCGCGCCGCAGGCGCGCGTTCAGGCGAGAAAGACAGCCGGCCATCATCCGTTCCGCTTGCACTGGTGTCGTCCGGCGGCGGTCCCGCGCATTCCGCGCGAAGGCCCGCCGCCGGTCAGCTCCTATCAGACCGCGCCGATCAGGCGGCGTCCAGCGTCGCTTCCTTCTGGGCGATCTGCTGGATGCTGCTGGTGGTGGCGTTGATGCGCTCCGACGTCTCGAAGGCGGTGTTGGTGCGCTCGACCACCTGGGCGGCCTGGGTGGTGGCCGTCTGCTTCGCCGGCTTCTTCTTGGTCTGCGCCTTGACCGCGGTCTTGGTGCGGATCTTCTCGGCGGAGCCCGGCTCGATGTTGTCGGCGGCGATCAGATACTCGTCGCGGCGCTTGGTGATGTTCTGGTTGATGCTGCTGGCGATGGCGTAATCCTTGTCCAGCTGGCCGCGGATCGCCGCCAGACGCTTCTCGGCCTCCGGCTTGGCGATGCGCTGGGCCTTGTAGTCGGCCTTGACGCGCGCGATCTCGGCGCGGCGGCAGTTCACCAGCTGGTCCAGCGCGACCTGGGTGCGGTTCAGGTTCTGGTTCTCGGTGTCGAGGTCGCTCATCACGCCCAGGATCGCCTGGTCGCGGCCCTGCTGCGACCGCGAGTTCCAGTAGCCGCCCAGCGTGCCCAGGGCCGCACCGGCGGCGGCGCCGATCAGCGCGCTCTTCACGTTGCCGCCGACGATCGCACCGGACAGCGCGCCGACGCCGGCGCCGATGGCCGCGCCCTTCAGCATGTCCTCGGCATAGTAGTTGCCGGTCGAATCGAGAGCCACGCGGTACTGATAGCAGGCGTCGCTGCCATCGTTGGCGCCGATGCGGTCGGTCTGCGTGGTCACGCAGCCGCTGAGCGCCATGGCGAGGATGGTGATGGAGACGAGGCTTGCCTTGGCACGGTTGCTTCGCATGACCTGGATTCCCGTTTGCATTTCTGTTCAAGACATATTTCGATCAGGTCCAGAACTCCGGGCCGTCCGCACCACCCCCACAGTGGGCGCGTCCCGTAGCCGATCAGGACCCGCCGCAACGCTGCCACAGCAACAACTGTAACGGAAGAGGTCATTACTACCAATTCGTGCGGCCTTTTATCGATTTTTTCGCTCTGTAGCCTTTGCGGCACGGCTTTCCAGGAGAGGTATGATGTTCGGGGACGTGGGGATATGATGTTCGGAAGAATGCGGCGCCGGATGGCGGCGACGAAGATCCTGGCCGGCCTGACCGCAATGGTTGCCGTCGGGACGGTCCTGACGATGACGGCAGGCACGGCGCGGGCCGAAATCGCGGCCCTGGTGATCGGAATCGACCGTTACACGCGGATCAACCCGCTGCAGGGCGCCGTCAACGACGCGCGCGACATCAGCGCCGCGCTGAAGGGCCTGGGCGTCAAGAAGCTGCGCCTGTTCATCGACGGCGAGGCGGAGCGCAGTCGCATCATCGCCGCCTGGCGGGAGCTGATCGCCGAGACCTCCCCCGACTCGACCCTGGTGCTGACCTTCGCCGGCCATGGCGCGCAGCAACCGGAACGTGTCTCCGGCAGCGAAGTCGACGGCATGGACGAGTTCCTGGTGCTCGCCGACTTCGCCCCGCGGGGTCCCGGCACCGCCCAGCGGCTGACCGACGACGAGATCGCCGTGCTGCTGAAGGAGGCCGAGCCGCGCCGGGTGATCTTCGTCTCCGATTCCTGCCATTCCGGCACCATGACCCGCGGTTTCGACGACCGCGCCGGCATGCTGGGCACGCGGGCGGCGAAGATCGACGGCGCCCCGGTCGACCGCATCGACGACGACGCCCTGCCCCCGCCCACCCGCGCCGCCCTGCAGGCGGAGGCCGACGACCAGCCGCACGTCACCTTCTTCGCCGCCGTGGCGGAGCACGAACTGGCGCCCGAGGTGATGATCGACCGCAAGCCGCGCGGCGCGCTGAGCTGGGCCTTCGCCAACGCGCTGCGCGGTCAGGCCGACCGCAACGGCGACGGCATCGTCACCAAGGGGGAGCTGGAGGCGCATATCCGCGGCGCCGTCCGCATGGCGCTGGAGGGCAAGCAGCATCCGCAGGTCCAGCCGCGCGGCCGCGGCGAGGTCGCCCTGATCGACCCGGTCGCCACCAAGCCGAAACCGCCGTCGCTGCTGCCGGCCGCCGGTCCGATCCCGCTGCGCATCCTGGGCAAGCCGGCGGCGGTGAAGACGCTGACGGCCGGCCTTTCCGGCATCGAGCCGGCCGGCAAGGACGATCCCGCCCTGGTCTGGGACAGCGCCACCGGCGAGGTGGTCAGCTCGATGGGCGATGTGCTGGCCAGCATCGCCGGCGACCCGATGGCGCCGGAGACCCGGCGGCGGGTGCAGGGCGTGATCGACAAATGGTCGCTGGTGGTGCGGCTGAAGGCGGCGGCGCAGGACCGCTCGCTGGCCCTGGCGCTGGAGCCGGGCGACCGCAACTACCGGCAGGGCGAGACGGTCTCGCTCGACATCCGCGGCAATGGCGGGACCTATTTCACCCTGATCAACCTCGCCGCCGACGGGACGATCAACTACCTCTACCCGCTGGCGGAGCGCAACGACCCGGCGCAGATCCCGAAGGGCGGCCCCTACCGGCTGGCCCTGACGGTGGAACCGCCCTTCGGCGCCGACCATTTCCTGGCCATCGCCTCGACCAAGCCGATGGCGGCGCTGCAGCGGGATCTCGCCGCACTCGACGGCAAGCCGGCCGCCGCCGAGGTCGCCACCCTGCTGACCCGCCACCTGACCGGCCAGCCGGTGGAGTTCGGCATCCACGGCGTCTACAGCATGGGGCGTTAGCCATCACCCCCGCAGCGCCGCGCGGCGGTCCGCCCGCATCAGGGCGGCGCCGCGTTCGGCGATCATCACGGTCGGCGTGTTGGTATTGCCCGAGGTCAGGGTCGGCATCACCGACGCGTCGATCACCCGCAGGCCGCGCACCCCGCGCACCCGCATCTCGGCATCCGTCACGGCGGTGGCGTCGTCCTTGCCGCCCATCCGGCAGGTGCCGACGGGATGGAAGATGGTGGTGCCGATGTCGCCCGCCGCTTTCGCCAATTCCTCCTCCGTCTGGAAGCTGGGGCCTGGCTTGTATTCCTGCGGGTGGTAGGGGGCGAGCGCCGGCTGCGCCACGATGCGGCGGGTCAGCGCCAGCGCTTTCGCCGCCTTCGCCCGGTCGGCCGGATCGGACAGGTAGCAGGGCGCGATGGCCGGATTCTCGCGGTGGTCCGCCGAGGTGATGCGGGTCCAGCCGCGCGATGCCGGGCGCAGGTCGCAGACGCTGGCGGTGAAGGCCGGGAAGGCGTGCAGCGGATCGCCGAACTTCTCCAGCGACAGCGGCTGCACATGGTATTCCAGGTCGGCGGTCTCGACCTCCGCCGAGGATTTGGCGAAGACGCCGAGCTGGCTGGGCGCCATGGTCAGCGGCCCCTTGCGCAACAGCGCATATTCCAGCCCCATCATCGCCTTGCCGAACAGGCTGCCGGCCCGCTTGTTCAGCGTCAGCACGCCATCGACCTTGTAGATCATCCGCAGCTGCAGATGGTCCTGCAAATTGGCGCCGACGTCGGGCGCGTCCAGCACCACCGGAATGCCGAGCGACTTCAGATGCTCCGCCGGGCCGATGCCGGAGCGCTGGAGGATCGCCGGGCTGCCGATGGATCCTGCGGCCAGCACCGTCTCGATCCTGGAGGTCGCCCGCGCCGGCTCTCCCTTGACGGTGAAGCGCACGCCGGTGACGCGGCCGTCGGCGATCTCCACCCGGTCGATGGCCGCCTCGATGGCGAGCTTCAGGTTCGGCCGGTCGAGTGCCGGGCGCAGGAAGGCCTTGGCGGCACTCCAGCGGATGCCGCCCTTCTGGTTCACCTCGAAACTGCCGACGCCGAAATTGTCGCCGCGGTTGAAGTCTTCGGACCGCGGGATGCCGGCCTGCTGCGCCGCCTCGGCAAAGCGGTCCAGCAGGTCCCAGCGCAGCCGCTGCCGCTCCACCCGCCATTCGCCGCCGACTCCGTGCATCTCGTCGGCGCCGCGCCAGTAATCCTCTCTGCCCTTGAAGACCGGCAGCACCTCCTTCCAGCTCCAGCGCAAATCCCCGGTGATCGCGGCCCATTCGTCGTAATCGCGCGCCTGCCCACGCATGGCGATCATGCCGTTGATCGACGAACAGCCGCCCAGCACCTTGCCGCGGGCATAGTGGATGCTGCGGCCGTTCAGCCCGGCCTCCGCCTCCGTCTTGAAGCACCAGTCGGTGCGCGGGTTGCCGATGCAGAACAGGTAGCCGGCGGGGATGTGCAGCCACACCCAATTGTCTTTGCCGCCCGCCTCCAGCAGCAGGACCGAGACGTCCGGATCGGCCGACAGCCGGTTGGCCAGCACGCAGCCGGCCGTACCGCCGCCGGCGATGATGTAGTCGAAGCTGCCGAAATCCAGCACGTCCGCCATCCGCTTCCCTCCCGAGGGGATTTATCGATTTGTCAGACATATTAAATTGCTGACCGGGCGAACGATCCAGCGAAATTTCGCCGCAGCCCGCAGCCTGCCGCGAAAATCGCCGTTTCGCCCGGTCAATCCGCCGCCCGACGCCGCTGACGCTCCCGTCCGGTCAGCAGATCGACGAAGGCCCGCACCTTGGTCGGGCGGAATCGGGCGGTCGGAAAGACCGCATGGATGCCTCCCGACGGAAGACTCCAGTCGGGTAGCACATGGAGCAACCGGCCGGTGGCGAGGTCATCGGACACGCAATAGTCCGGCAGGACGGACAGGCCGGCTCCGGCGCGCACCGCCTCGCGCACGGCGAAGGTAGCGTCGAGCGCGATGGATGCCCGCAGCGTCACCCCGCGCCGCTCGCCCGCGGCGGACGCGAACTGCCAGTTCAACGGATCGCGCAGCGCCGTGTTGGCGATGAAGGGCACCGCGGCGACGGCGTCCGGCCCGACGCGATTGCCCAACCGCCCGGCCATTTCGGGCGTGCCGACCAGCAGTTGCCGGAAACTGCCGAACTGGCGGGCCTGCAGGCTGGTGTCGGTCAGCCAGCCGACGCGGATCGCCAGATCGAAATTGCCGGTGAGCAGGTCCAGCGACTGGTCGGACAGGGCCATCTCGGCCCGGCAGGCCGGATGGGCGGCGGTGAAGGCGGCGATGGCTGGCACCACCACCGAAACGCCGTAGTCGAACGGCGCCGTCAGCCGCAGCAGACCGGATGGCGCCGCCGCGCTCTCCGCCAGTTCGGCGAAGGCATCGTCGGCTTCGCGCAGGATCACCACGCAGCGCCGATGGAATGCCATGCCGGCCTCCGTCGGCCGGACCTTGCGGGTGGTGCGGACCAGCAGGGTGGCGCCGACCTCCTCCTCAAGCCGGGCGACCTGCTGGCTGACCACCGCCTTGGTGATCCCCAGACGTTCCGCCGCCGCGGTGAAGGATCCGGTTTCGGCCACCGCCGCAAAATAGGCGATGCGGTTGAGGTGCCTGGGGTCGCTCATGGCCCGTCCTGCCGGCTTCAATTGTCAGTTATTGGCATACGATATGTCCATTTCATGCCGGCTATACAGCACAATCGCCGCCGGATAGGGTCGGCTCACTCCATCGGCCTCGGTCAGGCCGGCCAACCATGCCCCGGACCCCATCATGACCCGGACCAGAACCGTCACCTATCTGTTCGACCCTCTGTGCGGCTGGTGCTACGGCGCCTCGCCCGCCATCGCATCGCTGGCGGCGGTCGGGGGCCTCGCACTGGACCTGCTCCCGGTCGGCCTGTTCTCCGGAGCCGGCGCCCGGCCGATGGATGACGGCTTCGCCGCCCATGCCTGGGCGAACGACCAGCGCATCCAGGCCCTGACCGGCCAGCCTTTCAGCGAGCTGTACCGCAGCCGGGTCCTCGCCGATCGGCAGAGCCGGCTCGACAGCGGACCGGCGACGCTGGCGCTCGCCGCCGTGGCGATGACGGCCCCCGACCGGGAATTTGCAGCACTCGCCGCCATCCAGTCGGCACGCTACGCCGACGGGTGCGACATCACGGAGGCCGGGACGCTGACCCGCATCCTGGCCGGACTCGGCCTGGAGACCGCGGCGGACCTGTTCGCCGAAGGGCCGGAGAATCTGACGGTCTTCGATGCCCTCCGGGTGGAGCGCGGCCGGCAGCTGTTGACCGCCTACCGGGCCGACGGGGTGCCGACCCTGCTGTATGACGACTGCATGCACCGCCGGAAGCTCGATTCCGAAATCCTCTTCTCCAAACCCGGCCGGCTGGCGGCGCTGCTGCAGGCTCAGTAAGCGCCCGATTTCAACCGCCATACCCGAAGGACACCGACGATGATCACCCGCAGGGACATCCTTGCCACCACGATGCACGCCCTGGCCCTGGGCGGCGCCGCGACCCTTCTCCCCTCCGCATCCGCTTTCGCCGCCGCTGGCGCTCCGCTGTCCTGGCGTCACTTTCCCGCGGGCGAGGCCGGCTTCTTCCGGACGCCGGTCCTGCTGTCGGGCAGCCGGGAGGCGATCCTGATCGATGGCGGCTTCACCCTGTCCGACGGCAAGGCGCTGGCCGAGGCGATCCGGGCGAGCGGCCGGACGCTGACCGCCATCTATGTCAGCCAGAGCGACCCCGACTATTATTTCGGCCTGAGTCCGGTCAGGGCCGCCTTCCCCACCGCCCGCGTCATCGCCGCAACCGCGACCATCGAGGCCATCAAGGGCAATGTCGAGAAGAAGCTGGCGGTCTGGGGGCCGAAGCTGAAGGAGAACGGTCCGCAGACCCTGGCCGACGTGGCGATGCCGGAGCCGTTCGACGGCCCCTCGCTGACGCTGGAGGGCCAGTCCATCGAGATCGTCGATGCGCAGGGGCTGGCCAACCGACGCTACCTGTGGGTTCCGTCGCTGGGCGCCATCGTCGGCGGGGTGATGGTCTTCTCCGGCCTTCATGTCTGGACCGCCGACACCCCGACCGCCGAAGCGCGGGCCGCCTGGATCCGCACCCTGGACGCCATGGCGGCGCGGAACCCCGCCCTGGTGGTCGCCGGCCATGCCGCGCCGGGCGCCGGCACCGACCCGGCGGCCATCGCCTACACCAAGGCCTATCTGCTGGCCTTCGAGGAGGAACTGTCGAAGGCCAGGACCAGCGCCGACCTGATCGCCGCCATGAAGCGACGCTACCCCGAGGCCGGGATGGGCATCGCGCTCGACATCGGCGCCAAGGTGGCGACCGGTGAGATGAAGTGGGGATGACGGAGCGGCCGTGACGGCGGGGGCGGGGGCGGGAAGCCGGACCTCCCCCGCCGTCACGGCGCCCCCTCACTTCCGGTTGACCAGCGCCACGCCGCAGACCGCCACCGCCATGCCGGCGAGCGCCACGACGCCCAGCTTCTCCCCGAACAGGATCCAGGCGACCAGCGCGGTGACCGGCGGGGTCAGGTAGAACAGGCTGGCCACCTTGGCCGCAGCCCCACGGCGGATCAGGGCGAACAGCAGGAAGATCGCACCGACCGACAGCACGAAGCAGAGCCACAGCAGGGCGAACAGGAATTCCCCCGTCCACTGCACCTGCATGGTTTCGGTCAGCGGTGCGGCGACGGCCAGCACCAGCGCGGTGGCGCCATACTGGATCGCCGTGCCGCTGCGCAGGTCCATGCCGCCGCCGTGGCGCTTCTGGTAGAGCGTGCCCAGGGTGATGCCGACCAGCGCAACGAGGGCATAGCAGAGCGGGACCAGATGCGCCGCATCGACGGACAGCTTCTCGCGCACCACCAGCCCGACGCCGGCAAGGCCCAGCAGCAGGCCGGCCCATTGCCGGCCGCTCACCCGCTCGCCCAGCAGCGGACCGGACAGGGCGGCGGTCAGCAGCGGCTGGATGCCGACCACCAACGCCGTGACCCCCGCCGGAAGGCCATCCGCGATGGCGATGAAGATGCCGCTCAGATAGACGCCGTGCACCAGCAGCCCGGCCAGCGCGATGCGTCCGGCCGTCGCCCAGTCCTTCGGCCAGGGCGCGCGGGTGGCCAGCGCCACCAGCGCCAGCACCGCCGCGACCAGCGCCAGCCGGATCAGCAGGAAGGTCAGCGGCTCCACATAGGGAAGCCCGTATTTCGCCCCGATGAAGCCGGTGCTCCACAGCAGCACGAATAGACCCGGCATCAGGCGCAGCCAGGTCTGGCCGCCGCCCGTCGCGGTCTCGCCCATGGAAAAATCCCTTCCCTGCGGTCAGCTCACCGCCGGGACGGCCGGGGACGACTGGGTCGGCTGCCGGCGCGCCTCGGCGACCGCCTGGATGTGGGATCGCAGATCCGCGTCCTTCTGCACCAGCCGGCGGAAATCCTTCTCATCCAACACCAGCAATTGGCAATAGCCGAGCGCCCGCACGTCTGCATTGCGTCGCTGGCGGGTCAGCAAGGCCATCTCGCCGAAGAAGTCGCCGGTGCCCAGCTTCACCGGCTCCGCCAGATTGGGCACCAGCACCTCGACCGCGCCCGACGCGATGAAGAACATGGCGTCGCCGCGGTCGCCCCTGCGCACGATGGTCTCGCCCGGCAGGGCCAGCTGCGCCCGCAGCAGCGTGGCGATGGTGGTCACCCGTTCGGCCGGCAGGTCGGCGAACAGCGGCACCCGGCGCACCAGCTCCGCCACGTCGAAGCGCACGTCCAGCTTCGGCAGCCGCTCCAGCGCCCGGCGGCGCTTCTCCAGGTCGCGCTCCAGGTCGGTCAGCACCTCCTGGCTGATGATCGATTCCGCGAACAGGGTCCGGTAGTCGGCCTGCTCCAGCCGCAAGGCGGCGCGGCCGACATAGCGGCTCTGCAGCACCACGGCATAATCGGGATACTGCAGCTTCAGGGCCGACAGCGCCTGTTCGACGATGCCCAAGCGGCCGACCAGCATGCCTTCCAGTTCGAACGCCACCTCCTGCCCCAGCACGCGGGCCAGCCGGTCGCGGGTGAAGGCCAGCAGCTCGCGCAGGACGGTGCGCACGGCGACCAGCACCTCGAACCGCATCGACAGGCGCCGGGCCAGCGGCCGGTGGATGCCGAAGCGGCGCTGCAGCCAGCTGGCCCCCGCATCCAGGGAGAGAAGGCGATGAAAGGCTCCTCGAAGGCGCGGTAGCCGTTGCGGCCCTGCACCTTGACGGCGTCCAGCAGCCGGCCGCTGCGCCCGGCCAGCATCTCCATCACCGCGCGCGACACCACGCCTTCGGAGAAGTGGGCGTAATAGAGTTCTTCCTCGCGATTCACCAGGATGACGAGGCCGATGGTGACGCGGTCCTCGTCGGTCAGCTTCGCCTCGTCCCGGCTGTCCTGGTCGATCTTCTTCAGCCGCTCCTCGTAGCGGGAGATCATCACGTCCTTGACGGCACCGTCGACCTCGTAGGTCTGGGCGACGGCGGCCACCCGGTCGCGGATGCTGTCGGTGGACAGGGCCAGCGCCCGGTTGCGCATGGCGCGCTCCACCGGCGTCAGCTCGTCCAGCTTCAGCACGCGGATCAGCCAGCGCAGCGTCGTGCCGTTGACGAACAGCGTGACGAAGACGAAGCCGGTGACCATCACCGCGACGAAGCTCTGGATGCGGTCCGGCACCCGGAAATTCTCGGTCACCGCCAGCGCCAGTGTCAGCGACACCGCCCCGCGCAGGCCGCCCCACAGCATCACCGACTTGTAGGAATTGCTGACCTTCTGCGCCAGCCCGGCCCAGGACAGCACCGGCAGCAGGCCGAACAGCACCACCGCCCGCGCCGCGAAGGCGGCGGCGACCACCACCAGCACCAGCCCGACCTCCGCCCATCCGGCGTCGGCCATCAACCGCGGCACCAGGATGGCGGTCAGCAGGAAGATCAGGGAGTTGGCCCAGAATCCCAGCTGCTGCCAGACATGCTCCATGGCGCCCCAGGTGGCGGGGGAGATGCGGGTGCGTCCGACCGACCCGATGACCAGGGCCGAGGTCACCACCGCCACCACGCCCGACGAGCCGACATAATGCTCCGCCATCACATAGGACAGGTAGGCCAATGCCACCGTCAGCGTGATCTCCGCCATCGGCTGGTTGCGCATCGGCTCCACCAGCATGCAGACGATGCGGCCACAGACATAGCCGGTGACGACGCCGCCGGCGAAGTCGCGCAGGAAGTCCAGGGCCGCCGCCCCCGCCCCGCCATGGGAGGTGCGCGTCAGCATCTCCAGCAGCAGGGTGAACAGGGCGATGGCCGCGGCGTCGTTCAGCAGGCTCTCGCCCTCGACCAGCGTGGTCAGCCGTCGCGGCGCGCCCAGGTCGCGGAAGATGCCGATGACCGCCGCCGGATCGGTGGAGGCGACGATGGCCCCCAGCAGCAGGCAGGCGACCAGCCCCAGCGACGTGAACAGGCTGACCGCATAGCCGACGGCGAAGGTGCAGACGAAGACCGCCACCACCGCCATCAGCAGGATCGGCCCCAGGTCGTCGAACAGCCGCCGCACATCCACCGCCAGCGCCGTTTCGAACAGCAGGATCGGCAGGAAGACGTGCAGCAGGATGTCGGACGAGACGTCCAGCTCGGCCAGCGAATTCAGGAAATCGTGGAACGGGTCCTTGCCCGGCCCGGCGAAGGTCTGGATCACCGCGCCCAGCGCCACGCCCACGCCCGCCAGCAGCACCGTGTAGGGCACCTGGAAGCGGGCGGCCAGCGGCGGCAGGAAGCTGACGAGGGCGAGAAGCCCGGCAACGCCGAGGACTTGAATGACGATGTCGTGCATGTTCCCACGGGGACGGCTGCGGCGTGGGCTGCACGGTATCGCCGCACTGTGGCGGGAGCAAGACCGGGAACCACGGACTCCTGCGGCAAAAATGGTCCCGGACGGCGAGCCGCCTCTACCGTTCTGACAGGATGGTCACCGCGGCGGCGGGGCCGCGATCCCGCGCGACTGCAGATACTGCCGGCAGCGCCTCTGCCAGTCCGAAAGCGGCGAGGACGGGTCGAGGACGGCATGGAAGATGTAGTCGGCCGCCGTGTCCTCCGACACCGGCGAGCGGTGCAGCGCGTCGGCATTCCGGCCCAGCAGATAGGCCACGACGTGGAACTGGTTCATGCGCGCCAGGACCAGCGTCACCGTGCTGCCGCTCTCGTCCGTCGCCTCGATGTCGGCGCCGGCGTCCAGCAGGATGCGGACGGCGTCGGCGTTGCGGCGCAGGCCGGCATTGACCAGCACCGGCTCGCCGATGGCGTTGCGGGCGTTGGGATCGCCGCCGAAGGCAAGCAGCAGCCGCAGCCAGTCGGTATCGGTGCCCGACGCCACCATGGTCAGCGCCGATTCCCCGTCGCGGGCGCGGCGGTTGGGATCGGCCCCGGCCTCCAGCAGGGCCTTGGCCCCGGCCTTGCTGTTGCTTGTGATGGCGAACAGCAGCGGCGTCATCCCCTCCGTCCCGCCGGCATTCGGGTCGGCCCCCGCGGCGGCGAGCTGGCGCACGGCGGCGGCATCCCCCGTCCGGCGGCGTCGGCCAGCCTTGCCGTGGCGGCATCGGGGAAGAAGTGGCTGGCGGACGGCAGAGCGGCCATGGCGGACCTCGCGGCGAAGGGGGTGGGAAGGGGCGTCCAGCCTGCTGCGGCCAGCGCCACCAGGATCAACAGCCGGGGGAGAAAGGCAATGCTAGGCTTGGGGCCGGGCTTGTGGCCGGATTTGGGGGGCGCTGCGGCACCCTCACCGGTGCAGGGCGGCACGCAGCTGGCCCTCGTCGGCGCGCTTCTGCTTCTCCAGCGCGTTGATCGGATAGGCCATGCCATGCTTGGTGACGGAATCGGCGGCGGCACCCTTGACATACTCCATGCCCTTCTTGCCGGCAGCGGCACCCTGGAAGGCATTGCCGTGCTCGTCGACCGCCTCCAGCGGCACATTCCTGCCGATGCTGGTCGGCATCGGCCCGACCGCGTTCTGCGCGGTGGTCAGCACCTCGCCGGCAACCTGATAGTTGGTGACCTTGCCGCCGTTGGCGCGCGACTTGCCGAAGGCGGCGACCGTATCATCCTTCAGGCCGGCCGTGTTGAAGGTGGTGCAGGGCACGTCGGCCACCACGGCGCCGGCGGTCGCCAGCCCGCCGCCCAGCGAATGGCCGGCCATCTCCAGCCGCGGCCCGACCTTGCTTTTGACCTTCTGCGCCGCCTGGATCGCCCGCTCGTAATAGTCGGAGCGCAGGCCGATACCCTGCTGTAGGTTGTTGACCCAGTCCTCCTGGGCGGTGAAGGTGGTTCCCTTCGGCACCAGGACGACCTGCGGCGGGGATCCGAACACCTTGGGGTCAGCCACATACAGCTCCGCCCGGAAGCCGGACGCGGTGCCGGGATTCAGGTCGCTGGGAACGAGGCCGTATTTGCGCAGCTCAGCCGGGTCGTCGCTCAGCCGGGACCAGCCCGGCGGCGGGGTCTTCGGCGAATCCGGGCCGTTCTCGTGGTGATAGACGTCGGCGGCCAGACGCGCGCGCTCCACCGCCTTGTTGTCGCGGGCGAAGCGTTCGGTCACCTCCGGCAGCACCTTCTTCTCGCGCGCCTCGTTGATCAGCGCCTGCCGTTCGGCGACGCGCTTGGCCTTGGCGTCGATCTCCGCCTGGGAGCAGGGGATGGTCGGGTTCTTGGCGGGGACCGGGGCGTTCCGGCGGAAATGATCGGCCAGATCATCGGTCAGCGTCTGGCCGGCGGCCTTGGCGCCGCGCTTGGCCGCTCCGCCGAAGTCGCCCTCCAGCACCGCCGCCCCGGTTTCCTTCAGGCCGGCCTTGACGGTGTCGGCCGCCATCCGGCCGCCGGTGCGCAGGGTCTGGTAGGTCGCCTTGGCCTTCGCCGTGGCGCTTCCGGCCATGTCGGCCAGCGTGGACAGGATCGGCATGGCGTCAGTCCCGCTGTGACAGGGCGGCGATCATGGCGTCCACCCATTCGGTCAGCCATTCCGCCTTCCGGTCGGCGGTCATCGCCGGGTCGGCCAGCACCTCGCGCGCTGCAGGGCTGTCCTCGTCGAACCGGTCGCCGGCCAGCGCCGCGGTGACGATGTAGCAGGCGGCCTGCCAGCGCGTGCTCAGCCCATGGCCCTCCGCCCGCGCCAGCTGGTCGCGCCCGAACGCGAGGAACCTGTCGGCCGGCACCGGATCGGCATCCGGAAATCGGTCGGCGAGGTAGCGATGCACCGCACGGATCAGATCCTCTTCCCCCAGCTTGTCCATCTGGGCCTGAGACAGAACGAACACGGCGCACCCCGATCGATTGCGTTATCGGAATATGATAGAGGTGCAATTATTGCCAGAAAAGCGGCAACGCTGGGTTTTCATGGCTGAGTTGGCCCGGGAGAGTACAACCGGACGGTCCGGTCCTGGAACCGGGACAAGCGGTCGGTTATTGTGGCGTCGGCTTTGCCCGAATCGAAGATAGGGGATGGGGGAATGGGAGCGGTCAGGGTCTTGCGGCCGGTGTTCGCCGGATTGGCGCTGCTGATGGCATCCGGCGGCATCGCCATGGCCACGGAACCGACCGCCGCCCCCACCACGACGCAGGACTTCATCCGGGCCCTGCGGCCGGACACGCCTGCGGCCGGCGAGCAGACCGACGAGGAGCCCGACGAGAAGCCCAGAACCCGCGGCCTCTCGCTCGGCACCGGCAGCACCGCGGAACCGGTGGCACCCCCGCCGGCTTCGGCATCCACCCCTGCCGCCGCCACGACCGCGACCGCGAAGCCGAAGACCGCCCCCAGGATCAGCTTCCAGGTGGAGTTCGCCTTCAACTCGGCGGAGCTGACGCCGAAGGCCACCGGCATCCTGGACGAGCTGGGCCGCGCCCTGACCTCCCCGGATCTCGCCGCCTACCGCTTCCAGCTGACCGGCCACACCGATGGCGTCGGTAACCCCGACTACAACCTTGCCCTGTCGAAGCGGCGGGCCGCCTCGGTGCGCGATTACCTGACCCGGAGTTTCGGCGTGTCGCCCAACCGGCTGGTGGCGATCGGCCGTGGGTCGCAGCAGCTGCTCGACCCCGCCAACCCCGCCAGCGACGCCAACCGGCGGGTGGAGATCGTCAATCTCGGCTCCTGACCGCCGGGAAGCCGGCGGCGGGGCAATGGCGGCTCACCGCCATCCGCCATCCCGCGTCAGCCCGGCCAGGATGTCGCGCAGGATGGCGTGGGCGGCGCGGGCGGCGACCGGCATCGGCCGGCCGGCGGCATGGGCCAGCAGGATCGTCCGGTCGATCTGCGGATCGACGATGGGCAGCCCGGTCAGGCGGTCCGCCACCGTGCCGTAGCGCGCCACCCGCTCCGACAGCACCGTGTAGCCGCAGCCTTCCGCCACCAGCGCCTTGATCTGTTCCAACGCGTCGATCTCCATGGCGACGGTGACGCGGGCGCGGGCCAGCAATGCCGCATGCTCCACCTCCTCGCGCACGCCGTGCGGCCGGCCGGGCAGGATCAGCGGCAGGGCCAGCGCCTCGGCAAAGGGGATGGAGCGTCGGCCGCGCAGCAGCGGGTCGTCCGCCGGCCCGACCAGATGCAGGCTTTCCCGCGCCACCAGCTCCGTCTCCAGCCCGCCCATCTCCTCGGCACCGAACACCAGCGCCAGATCAAGCTGCCCCGACAGCACCCATTCCAGCATGTGGCCCGACAGCCCCTCCACCACCCGCAGCCGGATCTGCGGATGGGCGCGGCGCACCGCCAGCGCCAGCGGCACGGTCAGCACCGGCCCCAGCGAGGTTGGGATGCCGACGGTCGCCGGACCGGCCGGCACCGCCTCCACCGCGCGCACCTCGTCGCGCAGCCCGTCCATCGACTCGATCAGCGCCGCCGCCCGCTGCGCCAGTCGCCGCCCGCTTTCGGTCGGCACCACGCCGCGCGCCGTGCGCAGGACCAGCTGGCAGCCGAAATCCTCCTCCATCCGCTTCAGATGCAGGCTGAGCGCCGGCTGCGCCACCCGCAGCGCCTCCGCCGCGCGGGAGATCGAGCCATGCTCCACGATGCCCAGGAAATAGCGAAGCTGCCGCACGTCCATCCTGCCGGAACCCCTAATGCCCATATCGCAGCACTATGAAGGGGGTGGTGGGGATCGCGTGTCAATATGGCTCTGCTCCTGACGACCGCTGCGATCGGCGCTCACGAGCCCCCTCTTGATCGCCGCAAATCCGTTAACCATTTACCCATCAGGCGCCGGGCGGTCGCGCATTTTGCGGACCGCGGGGGCGCCGTCCCGCGCTGGATGGCTGGGCGGGAGACCATGGAAACGGAGTGCCGGATGGACTTCGGTCAATTCACCGATCGTGCGCGTGGCGTCATTCAGGCCGCGCAGATCGCCGCCCTTGCCGAGCGGCATCAACAGCTTCTCCCCGAACATCTGCTGAAGTCCCTGATCGACGACACCAGTGGCGTGGCGGCGCGTCTCGTGCGCGACACCGGCGGCGATCCCGACCTGCTGAAGTCCGCGACCGAGGAACAGCTCGCCCGCGCTCCGGTGCAGCCCGGCGCCAACGAGGGGCCGCAGCCGCTCTACATGTCGCCGGCGCTGGCCGCCGTGCTGCAGGGCGCCGTCGCCTCCGCCCGCAACGGCGGCGACCGCTTCGTCACCGCCGAACGGCTGCTGGAGAGCCTCGCCCGTCAGAGCGGCCCGCTGCGCGCGCTGTTCCGCCGCGCCGGTGTGGATGCCGACGCGCTGGCCGCCGCCGCCGATGCGCAGCGCAAGGACCATCCCGCCGACGCGGAGACCGAGACGACGGCCGGCGAGGCGCTGGCCCGCTACACCCGCGACCTGACCGAAGAGGCGCGGCAGGGCCGGCTCGACCCGGTCATCGGCCGTGACGACGAGATCCGCCGCACCATCCAGGTCCTGGCCCGCCGCACCAAGAACAACCCCGTCCTGATCGGCGAACCCGGCGTGGGCAAGACCGCCGTGGTCGAAGGCTTGGCCCAGCGCCTGGCCTCCGGCGACGTGCCGGAAGGGCTGAAGGACCGGCGCGTCCTGGCGCTCGACCTCACCGCGCTCTTGGCCGGCGCCAAGTTCCGCGGCGAGTTCGAGGAGCGGCTGAAGTCGGTGCTGGCCGAGGTGCAGGAGGCCAACGGCCGCATCATCCTGTTCATCGACGAGCTGCACACCCTGATCGGCGCCGGCCGCACCGACGGGGCGATGGACGCCGCCAACATGCTGAAGCCCGCGCTGGCGCGTGGCGAGCTGCGCTGCGTCGGCGCCACCACGCCGGACGAGTACCGCAAATACATCGAGAAGGACGCGGCACTCGCCCGCCGCTTCCAGCCGGTGACGGTGGACGAGCCGTCGGTGGACGACGCCGTGTCGATCCTGCGCGGCATCAAGGGCAAGTACGAGGTGCACCACGGCGTGCGCATCGCCGATGCGGCGGTGGTCGCGGCGGTGAACCTGTCGGCGCGCTATATCGGCGACCGCCGCCTGCCCGACAAGGCCATCGACCTCGTCGACGAGGCGGCGAGCCGCCTGCGCATGGCGATCGACAGCAAGCCGGAGGCACTCGACGCCGTCGACCGCCGCGTCGCCCAGCTGAAGATCGAGCGCGAGGCGCTGAAGGCCGAGCCCGACGCCGCCTCGCAGGAACGCCTGCATGTGCTGGAAGGCGAGCTGGCCGAGGCGGAAGCCCGGCAGTCCTCGATGGAGGAGGAATGGCGCGCCTCGCAGTCCCGCCGCACCGAGGGCCGCCGCCTGAAGGAGGAGCTGGACCAGGCCCGCACCAGGCTGGAGCGCGCCCAGCGCGACGGCGACTGGGCCAAGGCCGGCGAGCTGGCCTATGGCGTGGTGCCCGACCTGGAGAAGCGTCTGGCCGAGGCTGAATCGCGCGCCAGCACGGAGCGTGACGAGGTGACGGCCAAGGACATCGGCGCCGTCGTCACCCGCTGGACCGGCATTCCGGTCGAACGGATGCTGGAGGGCGAACGCCAGCGGCTGAAGGGCATGGAGGACAAGCTGGCCGAGCGCGTCGTCGGCCAGAAGGAGGCGGTGCGCGCGGTGTCCAAGGCGGTGCGGCGTGCCCGTGCCGGGCTGAAGGATCCCAGCCGCCCGACCGGCTCCTTCCTGTTCCTGGGTCCGACGGGCGTCGGCAAGACCGAACTGGCTAAGGCGCTGGCCGCCTTCCTGTTCGACGACGAGACGGCGATCACCCGGCTCGACATGTCGGAGTACATGGAGAAGCACGCGGTCAGCCGCATGATCGGCTCGCCGCCGGGCTATGTCGGTTATGACGACGGCGGCTCGCTGGCGGAGCGCATCCGGCGCCGGCCCTATCAGGTCGTGCTGCTGGACGAGGTGGAGAAGGCGCATCCCGACGTGCTGAACGTCCTGTTGCAGGCGCTCGACGACGGGCGGCTGACCGACGGGCAGGGCCGGACCGCCGATTTCCGCCACGCCATCCTCATCATGACCTCCAACCTGGGGGCCGAGGCGCTGAGCGCCTTGGGCGATGACGAGGATATGGCCGGCGTGACGGTGGAGGTGATGGACGCGGTCCGCAAGGCCTTCCGGCCGGAGTTCCTCAACCGGCTGGACGACGTGCTGATCTTCCGCCGGCTGGGCCGGGACCAGATGTCGCGGATCGTCGACATCCAGCTGGCCCGCGTCAACGAGCGGCTGGCCGAGCGGGGCGTCACCCTGGCGGCGGACGCGGCGGCCAAGCGGCGGCTGGGCGATCTGGGCTGGGATCCGGCCTTCGGCGCCCGTCCGCTGAAGCGGGCCATCCAGGGCCTTGTCGAGGACCCGATCGCCGAGCGTCTGCTCGACGAGGAGGTGGAGGGCAGGACCACCATGACCCTGTCGGTGGTCGACGGCCGGCTGGCGCTGGACGGCGTGGTGGTCGAAGAGGACCGGGCGCACGGCTTCAAGGCGCCGGAACGCCCGCCGCTGGGCTTCGCCCTGCCGCCGGTGGCGAGTTCCGCCGGTAGCCGGGAGGCGTCGGTCCACTGACCGTCCGCAGGCGATAAGGAAGAATCGGCGACAACGGAAAAGCCCCGGATGCAATGCATCCGGGGCTTTTTCATGATCGGGTGACGGCCGACCGGGTCAGACCAGAACGGCGCCCTTCACCTTGCCCACCCGCTTGAAATTCTGGTTGTTGCTGAGATGCTGGTGGAGGAAGGACGGGTTGTAGTAACGCGCCTCCAGGCCGAAGACCGCCTGCATGTTCTGCAGCGGGAAGCTGCCCTGGACCGCGATGTTCGACTGCTCCATCGCCACCAGATAGCAGTAGACGACATGGCCCGAGCAGAAGAACGCCTCCCGCCCGCCGGCCATCAGCTGGTCGAGCAGGGTGTTGATGCGGTCGGTGGACTGCACGGCACCCCCGCGGCCGAGCGACCTGACGGCGCCGCCGATGGTGTAGGGCATCTGGGTGCCGCCTTGGGCGAAACCGCCGCCGACGATGCCCTGCCGCATCATGATGGCAGTCTGCGCCGCCCCTTCGCCGATGCCGGGGGTGGTGCAGCGGAAGACGTCGTAGCTGTAGTTGGCGTTCTTGGTCAGCAGGTTGTTTTCCTGCAGCCCGTCGCCGTCCATCTCTATGATGGTGGTCGGCGAGCTGGCGATGCCGGCATGGATGAAGTCCGACTTTCCCCGGCTGAACAGCTGGCCGATCTTGATGGCGATGCCGGTGGCGCCCAGGCCGTGCCGGTACTTGATCATGATGTCGCCGGCCTTGACGGCTCCGACGATTGCGTTGGAACGCGCTCGTGTCATGCCCTGTCTCCCTGTAACCAACCGTGCGCCGACGCTCGCGGTCGCTTGCGGCCTTGATCCGGAAACCTACTATACGAAAGAAAAGGGCGACCACGGAAGCAGTACCACCATCCGGAAGGCTGACTTCCTGCCGGGCGGCAAGGGGGACCGCCCCCAATATTGTCAGCAGTGATTACTTGGTCCGTGGCGGGCATGATTGCCGCCGGCTTCCTCAGCTTTGGACGGTATCCGCGCTACGCAAGGATACCGTCGCCGGCGGTTTCCCATTGTTCAACGCGCCGGATGGATCGACCTGAAGCATGGTTCGGCAGGTCCGTGGTCCTCGATTCGCGGCCCGGCGGCATGCAGGGTGCCATCGGGCCTGCGGGTCTGCTAAATGTCCGCCGCTGCCCAAGCACGGGCGGCGCCGCAACAGCCGGGGGCAGACATGGCCGCGACAAATCTTCCCTATCTGTCGAACTTCTCGCTCGCCGGGCAGGTGGCGCTGGTCACCGGGTCGGGCCGCGGGCTGGGGCTGGAGATCGCGCGGGCGCTCGCCGGCTCCGGCGCGCATGTGCTGCTGAACGGCCGCGACGCCGCGACGCTGGAGACACGGGTGGCCGAGATCGAGGCTGCCGGCGGAAGCGCATCCGCGCTACCCTTCGACGTCTCGGACCGGGCGGCGGTGCGCGACGCCTTCGCGCGGATCGACAGGGACCATGGGTGGCTCGACGTGCTGGTCCAGAATGTCGGTCAACGCAACCGCAAGCCGCTGGCCGACCTGACCGATAACGAGATCGTGGCACTTCTCGACGTCGATCTGGCCTCCAGCCTGATCCTGGCGCGGGAGGCGGCGCGGCTGATGCTGCCGCGAGGCCGTGGCCGGCTGATCGCCGTCACCTCGGTCGCCGGGCAGATCTCGCGGGCCAACGACAGCGTCTATGCCGCGGCGAAGGCGGGCCTGAACGGCATGGTGCGGGCACTGGCCGCCGAATACGGTCCGCATGGCCTGACCAGCAACGCCATCGCGCCCGGCTTTTTCGCCACCGAAACGAATGCGGCGCTGGCCGCCGATCCCGAACGCGGGGCCTATTTCGCCAACCGCACGCCGATGCGCCGCTGGGGCCGCCCGGAGGAGATCGCCGGGGCGGCGGTGTTCCTGGCCTCGGCCACGGCGTCCTATGTCAACGGCCATGTCTTGGTCGTGGACGGCGGCGCCACCATCTTGATGTGAGCCGCCGGCCGACTGCCACCATCATGCTGACCATTCCCATCTCCTGCGGCGACCCCGCCGCCCTGTTCCGCCCCTGGAGCGCCGAGCCCTGGGCGATGCTGCTCGACAGCGCGGCCCCCCATCCGCAGAACGGGCGCTATTCCTACATCGTTGCCGAACCGTTCCGAACGGTCGAATCCACCGGCGGCCGCACGCTGGTCGATGGGGCGCCGGTGCCCGGCAGTCCCTTCGATGCGCTGGAACGGGCGCTGGCAGCATATCCCCTGCCCTCCGCCGGCCCCGTTCCCTTCACCGGCGGCGCGGTGGGCTTCGTCGGTTACGAGGCCGGAACGGCTTTGGAAGGGCTACGCTCCCGCCACGGCAATCCGGGCGGCCAGCCGGACATGGCCTTCGGCCTCTACGATGTCGTCGCCGCCTTCGACCGGGAAACACGCAGCGCCTGGGTCATCGCCGCCCGGCCGGAAGCGGAGGAGCGCGCCCGCCGCATGGCCGCGCGGCTGTCCGTTCCGCCACCGGAACAATCGGCCGGCCCGGCCCCGCTGCGCTGGCGGTCGGAGCTGTCGCGCCCCGACTATCTCGACCGCGTAAGCCGGGTGCTGGAGTATATCCGCGCCGGCGACATCTATCAGGCGAACTTCACCCAGCGTTTCCTGGCCGAGGTGGACGGGTCCATCGACGCCTTTGCGCTGTACGAGCGCCTGCGCCGCCTCAGCCCTGCCCCCTTCGCCGCCTTCCTGAACTGCGGCCCCCGCCTGCGGCTGGCAGGCGCTTCGCCCGAACGCTTCATCCGGCTGCGCGCCGACCGGACCATCGAGACGCGGCCGATCAAGGGCACCCGCCCGCGCCATGCCGATCCTGCCGCCGATGCCGCCGCCGCCGCGGAACTGTCGGCCAGCATCAAGGACCGGGCGGAAAACCTGATGATCACCGACCTGCTGCGCAACGATCTGGCGCGCGTGTCCGAGGTCGGCAGCGTCAGGGTTCCGGTGCTGTTCGGGCTGGAGAGCTTCGCCAGCGTCCATCATCTGGTGTCGGTCGTCACCTCCCGCCTGGTGCCGGGGCTGGGGCCGGTCGATCTGCTGCGCGCCGCCTGCCCCGGCGGCTCGATCACCGGCGCGCCGAAGATTCGCGCCATGCAGATCATCGACGAGCTGGAGGTCGCCCGCCGCGGCGCCTATTGCGGCTCGGTGGCCTGGATCGGCTTCGACGGCGCCATGGACAGCAACATCGTCATCCGCACCCTGTCGGTGACGCAGGACCATGTCATCGCCCAGGCCGGCGGCGGCATCGTCGCCGATTCCGATCCGGCGGCGGAGCATGAGGAAATGCTGGTCAAGGCCCGCGCCCAGCTGCGGGCCGCCGGCGAACTGGTGGAGGGGTTTGCATGACCATCTGGCTGAACGGCCGCCTGCTGCCGGCTGCGGAGGCGCGGATCGACCCGGCCGACCGCGGCTTCACCCTGGGCGACGGGCTGTTCGAGACGATCCGCATCGCGGATGGCGTTCCGCGCCACCTGTCCCGCCATCTTGACCGGCTGGCCGCCGGCACCGCCCTGCTGCGCCTGCCGCTGCCTTACGACGCCAACGCCCTGACGGCGGAGATGACGGCGCTTATCGAGGCGACCGGCCTCACGGACGGGGTGCTGCGCCTGACCCTGTCGCGCGGCACCGGCGCCCGCGGGGTTCTGCCGCCGCCCGATGCCCGCCCGACGGCGCTGATGACGGTCGCCCCCGCCGCCCACATGACGGCGGCGGCCGCCGCCGTCATCGCCCGCAGCACCCGCCGCAACGAACATTCGCCGCTGTCGCGGCTGAAGTCGCTGAACTATTTGGATTCCATTCTCGCCCGGCAGGAGGCGGCGGAGCGCGGCGCCGACGAGGCGCTGCTGCTGAATTGCGCCGGCCGGCTGGCCGAATCCAGCATCGCCAACCTCTTCCTGTCGACCGGCGGTCGGCTGCTGACCCCGCCGGTCGACGACGGCGCCCTTCCCGGCATCCGCCGCGCCCTGATCCTGGAGCGCCATGGCGCGGAGGAAGCGCCGCTCACCCCCGACGATTTCGCCCGGGCCGACGAGGCGATCCTGACCAACAGCCTGGGCCTGCGCCCGCTGCTGTCGGTGGACGGAAGTCCGGTCGGAAACGGGACGGCCGGCCCGGTCCTCACCCGGCTTCTGGCTGACCCGGACCTTTAAGCAAGCAAGGGACTGTCATGATCGAAACGGTGAGCTATCCCGAACTGACCACCATCGGCTTCATGGTCGAGGCGACGCGGGAGGACCTGCCTGCGGCGCTATCGGCGGCGTGGGATCGGCTGTTCGCTGCCGACAGCGGGACGACCTCCTTCGCGGCGGTGTCGCTGCCGGAGGAGAACGGGTTGCAGCGCGAGCTGGTGGGATTCCTGGCGGCCAAGGCCACGGAGATCCCGCCGGGCATGGTCCGCGTCGATCTCGACGCCGGCCGCTATCTGCGGCTCATTCATGACGGCCCGGTCTCCGCCATCCCGGACGGCTTCGCGCAGCTGCAGGCCCATGCCACGGCGAACGGTATGAAACTGAGCGGCATCGCGCTCGATTTCGGCCATCGCCCTGGCTTGCCCGACGGTCGCCACGAACTGCATTTGGCGCTCGCGGCACAGCTGCCGGCGCTGGGGTGAGGGGGTAAAGCCCTCTCCCGCCCCGGGAGAGGGAGGGGACCCACGAAGTGGGGAGGGTGAGGGGGATCGCGAGAATCCCGAACCGCATGGTTCCTTGGGTCACCCCTCACCCTTCCCATGGCATTGCCATGGGCCCCTTCCCTCTCCCGGGGCGGGAGAGGGAGAAGCAGCCCTCCCCACTTACTTCAAAAACGGCAGGTTCAGCCCCTGCTCCTTGGCGCACTCGATGGCGATGTCATAGCCGGCGTCGGCGTGGCGCATCACGCCGGTGGCCGGGTCGTTCCACAGCACACGCTCCAGCCGCTTGGCGGCGGCGTCGCTGCCGTCGCAGACGATGACCATGCCCGAATGCTGCGAGAAGCCCATGCCGACGCCGCCGCCATGGTGCAGGCTGACCCAGGTCGCGCCGCTGGCGGTGTTCAGCAGCGCGTTCAGCAGCGGCCAGTCCGACACGGCGTCGGTGCCGTCCTTCATCGCCTCGGTCTCGCGGTTCGGGCTGGCGACCGATCCGCTGTCGAGATGGTCGCGGCCGATGACGATTGGGGCCTTCAGCTCACCCGACTTCACCATCTCGTTGAAGGCGAGGCCGAGCCGATGGCGCTGACCCAGACCCACCCAGCAGATGCGGGCCGGCAGGCCCTGGAACTGGATGCGCTTGGCCGCCATGTCGAGCCAGTTGTGCAGGTGCGGATCGTCGGGGATCAGCTCCTTCACCTTGGCGTCGGTCTTGCGGATGTCCTCCGGGTCGCCGGACAGGGCGGCCCACCGGAACGGGCCGATGCCGCGGCAGAACAGCGGGCGGATGTAGGCGGGGACGAAGCCGGGGAAGTCGAAGGCGTTTTCCAGCCCCTCCTCCTTCGCCATCTGGCGGATGTTGTTGCCGTAATCGACGGTCGGGATGCCCATGGCGTGGAAGGCCAGCATCGCCTCCACCTGCACCCGCATCGACTTGCGGGCGGCGGCGGCCACCGCGGCCGGCTGGCTTTCGCGGGCGGTTTCCCACTCCTCCAGCGTCCAGCCCTGCGGCAGATAGCCGTTCACCGGGTCATGGGCGGAGGTCTGGTCGGTGACGATGTGCGGCCGGGCCTTGATGTCGGTGCCGGCGCGGCGGGCCAGTTCGGGGAAGACGTCGGCGGCGTTGCCGAGCAGGCCGACGGAGATCGCCTCGCCCTTGGCGCAGGCCTCGTTGATCCAGGCCAGCGCCTCGTCCAGGTCGGCGGTGTGGCGGTCGAGATATCCGGTGCGGATGCGCATCTCGATGCTGCTGGGGCGGCATTCGACCGCCAGCATGCAGGCGCCGGCCATGGTCGCGGCCAGCGGCTGCGCCCCGCCCATGCCGCCGAGGCCGCCGGTCAGGATCCACTTGCCCTTCAGGTCGCCGTTGTAATGCTGGCGCCCGGCCTCGACGAAGGTCTCGTAGGTGCCCTGAACGATGCCCTGGCTGCCGATGTAGATCCAGCTGCCGGCGGTCATCTGGCCGTACATCGCCAGACCCTTGCGGTCCAGCTCGTTGAAATGCTCCCAGGTCGCCCAGCGCGGCACGAGGTTGGAGTTGGCGATCAGCACGCGCGGCGCATCGGCATGGGTGCGGAAGACGCCGACCGGCTTGCCCGACTGGACCAGCAGAGTCTCGTCGTCGTTCAGCGTCTTCAGCGCCGAGACGATGCGGTCGAAGCTCTCCCAGTCGCGGGCGGCGCGGCCGATGCCGCCATAGACGACCAGTTCCTGCGGCCGTTCCGCCACGTCGGGGTCGAGGTTGTTCATCAGCATGCGCATCGGCGCCTCGGCGAGCCAGCTCTTGCAGCTCAGTTCGGGGCCGTGCGGGGCACGGATGACGCGCTGGTTGTCGAGGCGGGATGACATCGGTTGGTGGCTCCGTGTGGGAGGGGTCTTGAAATTCAAGGTCTTTTGCCCCCTCCCCAACCCTCCCCGCTTCGCGGGAGAGGGAGCAAGTGCCGATGCGGGGAGGCGGTGGCAGTCCCCTCTCCCGCGTGAGCGGGGAGGGTTAGGGAGGGGCTGCGGGCGAGAACCTCTAAGGCGGCGGCAACTGGAACCGCGCCCCCAGCCGGTAGCGGCTGCCGGGATGCACCAGCATCGCCACCGTCACCACCCGCCCGCCGACCCAGGTGCGGCGGGTCACGCGTAGGCAGGGCTCGGTAACGGGGATGTCCAGCAGCCGGGCGATCTCCGGCGTCGGCGACACCGCTTCGATGACGTGCTCCACCTGCGGCGAGGACTCCAGTCGGATCAGGTACTCGCCCGGCGTCTGGCGGGTGAAGTCCTGCTCCAGATAGTCCGGCGCCACCGCCGGGTTGACCCAGCGTTCCTCAAGCTGGACCGGCACGTCGCTCTCGCTGTGGACGACGATGGAATGGAACAGCCTCGCTCCCACCGGCAGGTTGAAGCGGCGGGCCAGCCCGGCATCGGCGGTAACCGCGAGCAATCGCTCCACCCGGCAGGAATGGACGTTGCCGCGCTCGGCGATCTCGTCGGCGATGCTGCGCAGTTCCACCACGTCGGTGCTGGGCGGCCGTTCGGCGACGAAGGTGCCCAGCCCCTGCACGCGGGTCAGCAGCCCTTCCTCGGTCAGGTCGCGCAGAGCGCGATGCACCGTCATGCGGCTGACCGAGAATTCCTCCAGCAGCTTGTGCTCCGACGGGATCTGGAAGCCTTCCGGCCAGTCGCCGGAGCTGATCCGGCGGCGGATGGCCTCCTTGATCTGGGCATAGCGCGGCTGGGCGGTGGAGATGACGTCGCTCATGCGGCCTCCACATACGGCTTGCGCACCGTGCCGCCATTCACCACCGCCATGCAGGGGTTGAGGCCGATGGCGTAGGCCAGTTCCGCCGGATGCTCGATGCGCCAGACCGCCAGATCGGCACGCTTGCCCGGCGCGATCACGCCGCGGTCGGCCAGCCCCAGCGCCTTCGCCGCATGGCGGGTGACACCGGCCAGCACCTCCGCCGGGGTCAGGCGGAAGAAGGTGCAGCCCATCGACAGCATCAGCAGAAGCGAGGTCACCGGCGAGGTGCCGGGGTTGTTGTCGGTGGACAGCGCCATCGCCACGCCATGGCGGCGCAGCAGTTCGATCGGCGGCAGCTTGGTCTCGCGCAGGGCATAGAAGGCGCCGGGCAGCAGCACCGCCACCGTGCCGGCCTTGGCCATGGCGGCGACGCCCTCCTCGTCCAGATGCTCGATATGGTCGGCCGACAACCCGCCGAACTCCGCCACCAGCCGGGCGCCGCCGAGGTTGCTCAGCTGTTCGGCATGCAGCTTCACCGGCAGGCCGAGCCGCTTCGCCGTCTCGAACACCCGCCGTGTCTGGGCGACGGAGAAGCCGATGCCCTCGCAGAAGGCGTCCACCGCATCGGCCAGCCCAGCTTCGGCGATGGCCGGCAGCGTCTCGGCACAGATGCGGTCGATGTAGCCGTCGGGATTTCCCTTGAATTCGGGCGGCAGGGCGTGGGCGCCGAGATAGGTGGTTCGCACCTCCACCGGGCGGACCTGCGCCAGCCGGCGGGCGACGCAGAGCATCCGCGTCTCGGTTTCGGTGTCGAGGCCATAGCCGGACTTCACCTCCACTGTCGTCACGCCCTCCGCCAGCAGGCTGTCCAGCCGCGGCAGGGTGGCGGCCAGAAGCTGGTCCTCCGTGGCGGCGCGGGTGGCGGTGACGGTGGACAGGATGCCGCCGCCGGCCCGCGCGATCTCTTCATAAGTGGCGCCGTTCAGCCGCATCTCGAACTCGCGGGCGCGGTTGCCGCCATGGACGAGGTGGGTGTGGCAGTCGATCAGGCCGGGAGTCATCCAGCCGCCCTGCCCCGAATGGACCTGGGTCGCCAGCGCGTCCGGCGCGTCGGTCAGGTCGGCGCGCCGGCCGACGAAAGCGATGCGGCCGTCCTTGATGCCCACAGCCGCGTCGGCGATGGCGCCATAGCCGTCCCCGTCATTCATCGTCGCGACGGACAGGTCGATCCACAGGGAATCCCACGGCGCGCTGGTCGGCATCGGTTCGGCTCCTTCCTACAAGTTCGTGCAGCAACCCTCTTGGCATCAGGTTGCCTATACTTGTATAGTGTTGTCTATAATAGCGAGGACGCCCTCATGAGCAACCTGTTTTTTGCCTCGGCGCTGCTGCCGGATGGCTGGGCAGAGGATGTGCTGGTCACGACGGACCAGCGCGGCCGGATCGTCTCTGCCACCCCCGGTGCCGCCTGCCCGGCCGATGCGGAGCGCTTTGCCGGGGCGGCTGTCGCCGGCATCGCCAACCTGCATTCCCACGCCCACCAACGCGCCATCGCCGGCATGGGCGAATCTTCTGGCGAGGGGTCGGACAGTTTCTGGAGCTGGCGCGAGGTGATGTACCGCGCGCTCGACCGCATGGATCCGGAGGATTTCGAAGCGGTCGCCGCCCAGCTCTATGTGGAGACGCTGAAGGCCGGCTTCACTGCCATCGCCGAATTCCATTACCTGCACCATGACCGCGACGGCAGCGCCTACGCCGACCCGGCGGAGATGAGCCACCGCGCCATCGCCGCCGCGCGGACCACCGGACTGCCGATCACGCTGCTGCCGGTGCTCTACAATACGTCCGGCTTCGGCGGCACGCCACCGACCGCCGGGCAGCGCCGCTTCATCCATGATGGGGCAGGGTTCGCCCGGCTGACCGCTGCCCTGCACGACGCCTATGGCGAGGCCGACGACGTTCGGCTCGGCATCGCCCCGCATTCGCTGCGTGCCGTGCCGGACGGGCTGTTGAGAGAAACCGTCGCAGCCCACCCGCAGGGTCCGATCCACATCCACATCGCCGAGCAGCGCCGGGAGGTGGAGGACTGCCTCGCCCACCATGGCCGCCGCCCGGTGGAGCATCTGCTGGAGACCCAGCCGGTCGACGGCCGCTGGTGCCTGATCCACGCCACCCACATGACCGAAGCCGAGGTAACGGGTGTCGCCGCCAGCGGCGCCGTCGCCGGCCTGTGCTCGACGACCGAGGCCAATCTGGGCGACGGCTTCTTCGCCGCAGAGTCCTACATGGAGCAGGGCGGGCGCTGGGGCATCGGGTCGGACAGTCACATCTCCGTCAGCCCGGTGGAGGATCTGCGCTGGCTGGAATATGGCGCGCGGCTGACCAGCGGCCGGCGCACCGTGCTGGCCCGCGGCCCCCGCCGCTCCACCGCCCGCCGGCTGGTGGAGGACGCCCAGTCCGGCGGCGCGCAGGCGACCGGATTCGAGGCCGGGCGGATCGCCGCCGGTCTCCGCGCCGATATCGTCGTGCTCGACACCGACCATCCGCTGCTGGCGGCGCGAAAGGGCGATGCGCTGCTGGATGGCTGGATCTTCGCCGGCAACGCCCCCCTCGTGCGCGACGTGGTGATCGCCGGACGCGCCGTCGTCCGCGACCGCCGCCATCCGCGCGAGGAAGAGATCGCCGACCGCTTCAAGAACACCCTTGGGAGACTTCTGGGATGAGCGAGACCATCACCCTGGTTCCGGGCGCGCTGTCGCTCGACACGCTGCGCAGCATCTACCGCGGCCGTCCGGCCCTGACGCTCGACCCGGCGGCCTATCCGCGGATGGAGCGCTCGCGCGCCCTGATCGACAAGATCGCCGGCGGTGACGAGGCGGTCTATGGCGTCAACACCGGCTTCGGCAAGCTGGCCCACACCCACATCGCCGCGTCGGACCTGGAGACGCTGCAGCGCAACCTGATCCTGTCGCACGCCACCGGCGTCGGCGCGCCGCTGGCCGATGGCGTGGTGCGGCTGATCCTGGTCATCAAGGCGGTCAGCCTCGCGGTCGGTGCGTCGGGCGTCCGGCCGGCTCTGGTCGATGCGCTGCTGAAGCTGTATGAGGCCGATGTCCTGCCGGTGGTGCCGGGCAAGGGCTCCGTCGGCGCGTCGGGCGATCTGGCGCCGCTGGCCCATCTGTGCGGCGTGCTGCTCGGCATCGGCCATGTCCGGGTGAATGGCGAAACCCTGCCGGCGGAAGAGGGGCTGCGCATCGCCGGCTTGCCCGTCTTCGACCTGAAGGCCAAGGAGGGCCTCGCCCTCATCAACGGCACCCAGGTGTCGACCGGTCTGGCGCTTGCCGGCCTGTTCGAGATCGAGCGCACCTTCAAGGCGGCGCTGGTCGCCGGCTCCCTGTCGGTCGAGGCGGTCAAGGGCAGCCACCGCCCCTTCGACGCCCGCATCAGCGCCCTGCGCGGCCAGCCCGGCCAGATCGCCGTCGCCGCCGCCTTCCGCGAGGTGCTGGCCGGCAGCGAGCTGAACGCCAGCCATCAGGGCCCCGACTGCCACCGGGTGCAGGACCCCTACAGCCTGCGCTGCCAGCCGCAGGTGATGGGCGCCGTGCTCGACCAGATGCGGCAGGCGGCGCGCACGCTGGTGATCGAGGCCAACGGCGTCACCGACAACCCGCTGGTCCTGGTCGACACCGACGAGGTGCTGTCCGGCGGCAATTTCCATGCGGAGCCGGTGGCGATGGCCGCCGACCAGCTCGCCATCGCCGCGTCGGAGATCGGTGCGCTGGCCGAGCGCCGCATCGCCATGCTGATCGACACCACCATCAGCGGCCTGCCGCCCTTCCTGGTCGCCGAGCCCGGCCTGAACTCCGGCTTCATGATCGCCCATGTCACCGCCGCGGCGCTGGCGTCGGAGAACAAGACGCTCGCCCACCCCGCCAGTGTCGACAGCCTGCCGACCTCCGCCAACCAGGAAGACCATGTCAGCATGGCGACCTTCGCGGCGCGGCGGCTGGGCGACATCGCCGGCAATGTCGCCGACATCGTCGGCATAGAGCTTTTGGCCGCGATTCAGGGTCTGGAGTTCCATCGCCCGCTGAAGACCACCGACCGGCTGGAACAGGCCATCGCCACCATCCGCGCCCAGGTGCCGCGCTACGACGTCGACCGCTACTTCGCCCCGGATCTGGCGGCCATCGGCACCCTGGTGCGCGACGGCGCGCTGGACCATCTGATGCCGGTCTCGCTGGAGGCCGGGCAATGAGCGGCGCGATCTTCGATCTGGTGCAGGGCGACGGGCCGCTGGTCATCAGCATGCCCCATTGCGGAACGGAGCTTTCGCCCGGTCTGGCCGAGCGCCTGACGGACGAGGCGCTGACCTTGCGCGACACCGACTGGCACATCCCGCGCCTGTACGGTTTCGCGACCGGCCTGGGGGCGACGCTGCTGAGCGCCCGCTATTCGCGCTATGTCGTCGACCTCAACCGCTCTTCGACCGGTGAGAGCCTCTATCCCGGACAGGCGACGACCGGTCTGTGCCCGGACACGCTGTTCGACGGCACGCCGCTCTACCGCGACGGACAGGCGCCCGACGCGGCGGAGGTGGCGCAGCGGGTGGAGGCCTACTGGCGCCCCTACCACGATGCGCTGGCGGCGGAACTGGCGCGGGTCAAGGCACGCCACGGCTTCGCCCTGCTGTACGACGCCCATTCGATCCGCAGCCATGTGCCGCGGCTGTTCGACGGGCGCCTGCCGGACCTGAACCTGGGCACCGCCCGCGGCACCAGCGCCGACCCGCAGCTGGCCGCCCGCGTCGTCGCCGCGATGGAGAGCGCCGCCGCGGCGGAGGGGATGACCTGTGTCACCAACGGCCGCTTCGTCGGCGGCCACATCACCCGCGCTTACGGCCAGCCGGCGAACGGCGTGCACGCCATCCAGATGGAGCTGGCCCAGGACCGCTACATGGACGAGGAGGCGCCCCCTTCTCCTACCGCCCCGACCGGGCGGAACGGCTGCAGCGGGTGCTGGCGGCGCTGCTCGACGCCTTCTCCGGCTGGCGGCCGGTGCAAGGCTGATAGGAAGCGGGGGCACGGAACCGCCCCCGCACACCCCGCGTTCTCCTGCGGCGCCCATGCTGGGGCGCGGAAGGCAGAAACGGCTATCGCGTTTGAGGTTCGAGCGACAAAGATCCATTTCGGATGCCCTTCTCCCCCTGCGGGAGAAGGGTTGGGATGAGGGTGCAGCGGCCAAAGGCCGGGGAAATCGACGGCTTGCGCCCCCTCACCCCAACCCCTCTCCCGCAAGGGGAGAGGGGCTTGTCGGAAAGCGATATTCAAATGCGGTTGCCCTGAAAATGCAGGGGACCGGTGTTGAGCGACATCATCGAACAGAGCGGCATCGAAAATCCGGGCGGCGGCATCGGCTATGGCGGACATCCCGTTCCCGCCATCCTGCAGCCCACGCTGACCGCCGTCGACGCCCTGGACGCACAGGTCCACGACATCGTCACCTGCGACCCCGGCCCGATCAGCAAGGCTCTGGCGACCGCGGGCCATTACGCCATAAAGCGCCATGTGCTGATCCCCGGCTTCGCCATCGCCGGCATCGTCGGCCTGTTGACCGGACAGGCCGATCTGCGCCGCGCCGGCAGCGTCGGCGTCGCCGGGCTGGTGGCGACCGCGACCGCAAGCCGCTCCATCAAGCGTTACGTCAAACGCCGCCGTCCGGACGAATGCGCCCCCCGCCAGCGTCCGGGCAAGCGGATCAGCGCCCGCTCGCTGCCGTCGGGACATGCCGCGAGTGCCTTCGCAGCAGCGACCGCCCTTGCCGCGGTCAGCCGGTCGCCGGCACAAAGCTTGGTGATTTACGGAACCGCGGCGGCGCTGGCCGGCGGGCGGGTGGTCCGGCACCGCCATTGGGCGTCGGATGTGCTGGCCGGCGCCCTGCTGGGCACCGCCATCACGCTGCTGGCGCGGCGCATCCTGCCGCGCTGATCCGCTATTTCTTCGGCAGCGGCAGGGAGGCCTGTTCGGTCTTGGACTGATCGGCCAGACGCTTGGCGCGCTTGTTGCGCATCTCCGCCGCCTCGCCCGCCTTCAGCGGCACGAAGCCGTCCGGACACATGGCGTTGCCGACGATCTGCTTGAGCAGGTCGATGTTGGTGGTCTGCACCCGGCGGCCGCGGCGGACCTGATCCAGGAACTTCTGCGACGGCGTCAGCACATAGTCGATGGCGTCGATGCGCTTCCCGACCTTGGTGTATTCCTTGTCGGCGACGTCGAGGATCCCCTCGTCCACCAGCGCGTCGACGGCGGAGGTCACCACGCGCAGCGTGTCGCGGCGGCGCGACCATTCGTTCATGCCGCTGTTCTTGATGATCTCGTCGGCGCTGATCGATACCGGCTTCGCATCGTCGTCGGCCGTGTCGTATTCGATGGACAGGCGGTTGTAGAGCCAGCGCGACACCGGCGACTTCAGCTTCATCAGCCAGGCGTAGGAGACCGGCTTGAACTCCAGGTCGCGGATGGCGGCGGAGACCAGCGGGTTGAACTCCAGATAGGTCTCCTCGACCCCGCCGTCCTCATCGACCAGATCGGGGCGCGAGCGGATGGCCAGCACCGGGAAGGCGGTGGATTCCAGCAGGTTCTGCCCGCGGCTCTTCTTCCCCGGCTCGGCACTGCCGCCGGTGGAGATGATGATGCGCGAGCGCGCCAGGATGGTCAGGGATTCGCGGATGTCCTGGATCGACAGTGTGTGGTTGACCGCCCGCAGCTCCCGCTGGATCTCGTACAGGCTGAAGCGCATCTGCACCTTGTCGCGGTTCTCGCCGGTCAGCGACAGGCGCGAGCGGTCCATGGCGAGGCGGCGCACCACCTGCTCCACCACCTGTTCGCGCTCCGACGGGAAGATCTCCACTTCGACCAGATCCGGGCCGCTGCCGGGGGCGCGGTCGTCCTTCTTGGCCGTGCTCAGCCGGTCGATACGGGCGGGCTGGACGGTCAGGCGGTAATTGCGGCCGCGGAACGCGAACTCGCGCCGCACCGACTTGATGAAGTTGTCCTTGGTGACCAGCTCGCCCTTGTCCTTGGCCGCCTTTTCCTTGTCGTTGTCGCGGGAGACGAACACGAACCGCGGCGCCAGATCGTAGAGCGCGATCAGGTGCGATTGCGAACGGTCTTCCAGCTCGAACAGGATGAGCTGCGCGGCGCTGGTCGGGGCCATCTTGGTCATGAACATCTCCGAAGGTCGGGAGTAACCATGGCGCGCGGAGCCCACCGGCGCAACAGACCCGACGGAAATTACCGCCTCCGGGGTGGAGCAACAGCCCGCGTACATGGTGCGACGGCCCGCGGTGATGGAGCAACGGCCCGCGACCATAGAGCCATAGCCCGCGATTGCCGCCGGACGCCCGGCTTTCCCCGTCCCCGAACCGCGACTCCTTGAAGAATCGGGGAGAATCGGCCGCGACTGCGCGCCGGGGAAACGCGGGCTACCGCTCCATGGCCCGGGAACACTGCCCAGGAGGCGGTTCCGAACCGTCCGGACCCGCGCCCGGCTGCCCCGGACGGCAGGAAACGCGGGCTGTTGCTCCAGGATCGGCCCGCCAAGGGGGCTGCGGACGGGCTGGATCCGGTCCGGCAATCGCGGGCAAGGGCTCCATATCCGCGGCCTGAAGCGCCAGGATTCCGATTCGGCGGGGCATCGCGGGCTGTCGCTCCATGGTCGCGGGCAGGGGCTTCAAGGTCGCGGGCTATCGCTGACGGTCCGCGGGCTGATGCTCTATGGAGTGCGAGCCCGCGATTCGACTCTGCCGCGGAGCGCTTCGAATCCTCCCATCCAATCACGTCATCCATTCGCCAGCGCCGACGGATGCGGCCGATGGCACGGAGGAGTATCGCCACAGATGACCGAGCTTAGCGCGAACCCCAACCGCTGGGGCCGGATTCCGGCCTGGTGGCTGGATCACCCCGACCTGGACGCCGACGGCCTCGCCGTTCTGGCCGCCCTCAGCACCTATGCCGACGAGGCCGGCGTCTGCTGGCCGTCGCAGGCGACGCTGGCGGGAAAACTGAAGCGCAGCCGGCCGACGGTCAACCGGATCCTGGGCCGGCTGGAGGCGTTGGGGCTGGTGACCATCGAGCACCGCCGGTCGGCCAGCGGCGGCCGTCTCAGCTGCCGCTACCGGCTGGCCCTGACCGTCGCGGGCACTGTTGCCGGCACCGCCGGGGACGCCGCAGGGATGGACATCCCCGCTGACTCGCCGGCGGACTCCCCCTGTCCGTCAGCGAGTCATGAACAGCCTGAACCTGAACAGATTCCGGACACGCTCCACGGGCGGGCGGGCAGGCACCATGCCGACGGACGCCATCCAGGCGAACGACAGGAGGCAGGCCGGCAACCGGCCGCGGCACAGCAGGTTGCGGAAGACTGGACCCCGTCCGACGCCGACCGCAACTGGGCGGCAAGCCGCTTTCCCGGCGTCGATCCCGACCGCCATGCCGAGCGGTTCGTCCAGCAATGCCGCGCCCATGGCTACCGCTACCGCGACGTGACGGCCGCGTGGCGCTCCTGGCTGCTGCAGGACATGGCCCGTATGGAGCGACAGCCCGCGGAACCGTCCCGCGATCCGTCCGGCCGCAAGAACCGTACGGCGCCGCGTCCCGCCGCCGATGCCGAACAGCGCCTGTCGGCCTGGGCCAGCGTCGCCGCCCGGCTGAACGGTCAACCCGGCAACTCCGCCAACCCGTGGGGAGCAGTGGCATGAGCAACCTTCACCCGTTCCCTGCATCGCCGGCTGCCTCGCCCGGCCTGCCGCTGCCCTTCGACCCGGCCATGGCGCCGGCTTTGCGCAGCCGGATGCTGCGCGAGGCGTTGCCGGAACCGCTGCGGCATCTCCTCGACCGCGGGCAGGTCGGCCGTCACAGCCGCTTCACCGAGACCGGGTTCGCCGACGTGGTGGAGGACTGGACCCCGCCGGCCGGCGTCACGCCGCGCCACGCAGCCCTTGCTCGCCGCGCTTTGGCGGAGATCGACGAGGGCATCCTGGCGCCCGCGCCGGCCAACCATCTGCTGGGCCGCGTTCTGGCTCTGCTCAGCCATTTCCCGGCGAAGGCGACGACGCCGGAGGTGGAGCAATTGCTCGCGATGGACTGGGCGGACGATCTGGGAGAGTTCCCGGCCTGGGCGATCGATCAGGCGGCCAGGACATGGCGGCGCACCCGCAAATGGCGGCCGAGCATCGCCGAAATCCGGTCCCTGTGCGAGGAAGCCTGTGCTGCCGAACGCGGCTTGGCCGAACGGCTGCGCGCCATCGCCGTGGCCGGCGAGCGCGCGGCGGAAACCGGCGCCGCCACAGGCGCCGCTGCCGGGGGCACGGCGGTGCGGCCCGTGCTGGCGTCGGCCCTGCGCCGCATGCGATGATAACCAAACTTCAGTCTTATGTTCCGCCCGTCTGTGGCAGTTGCGACACCCTGTACCGGCGGTGCGGACCTAAGACATGTCTTAGATTTGCGCCACGGCCGCGCTTTGGTAAAAGGGGCCCACAGCCGATGGCGAGAAGGGGCATGAGATGACCAACGACACGGGGCACGGACCGGTGAAGCGCTTGCTGGTCAATGGCCCGAAGGGCGGGATCGGCAAGACGACGCTCAGCCGCAACATCGCGGTGGCGGCGGCGCTCGACGGCTGCACGGTTGCGACCCTCGACCTCGATCCGCAGCGCAGCCTGACCAAATGGTTCGCCAAGCGGCCTGACGGCATGGCCTCCATCACCCATTTCGAAGCCGGCATGACACCGGGCGACATCCGCGCGGCCTTGGACGGCATCGACGGCTACGACCTGCTGGTGATCGACACCCCGCCGTCGATCGAGGACCATCCGGAGGAGTTCAAGCTGCTGGCCCTGTCCTCCGACCTGATCGTGGTACCGACCGGCCAGAGCGACGACGACCTCGATTCCGTCCGGCCCTGGATGCGCTTCGTCCGCCGCTATGGCAAGAACGCGGCCTTCGTGATGAACCGCGTCAAGCCGCGCACCCGCGGCTTCACCGAGGCGCAGCGCAAGCTGCTGGGCGACGGCCGGATCTGTCCGGTCGAGGTGCCGGACTATGAGGACATCCAGTTCACCGCCAGCCGCGGCATCGGCCTTTTGGAGTTGAAGGGCGGCAAGGGGGCCGAGCATGTCGCCGGCGTCTGGGCCTTCGTCCGCCACGAACTGGAGCTGGCGCAATGAGCGGGTTCAAGCAGGTTTCCAAGGCCCAGGCCCGTCGTCACATCGCAGTGGACGAACGGATCGAGCGCATGGCGGAGGCGACCGTCGATCTGGTCCGCCGCGAGGAGTTCGTGCAGGAGATCTCCACCCTGTGGCGCAGTGCCCAGGAGAAGTTCCTGCTGATCGGCCGCTATCTCGTCCAGGCCCGCATGCGTCTGCCCCATGGCGAGTTCCAGGCGATGGTCGAGAACGAGCTGCCCTTCGGCTATCAGGTCGCCTACCAGCTGCGCATGGTGGCGGAGGCGGTGGACAGCGGACGCCTTCCCGGTTCCAAGCTGCCGCCCAGCTACGCCACCGTCTACCAGCTCGCCACGCTGACCAGCGAACAGCTTCGGCTGGCCGACCAGCGCAACCTGATCCGCCCCGACGTCACCCGGCCGGAGATCGTCCGCTTCAAGCGTGACTTGCGGAGCAAGGCCATCGACCACGTCAGCCGCCGCGAGGCGCTGGAGGCCGAACGCCAGCGGCTGCGGGAACGGCTGATTGCGGTGGAGGCCGAACTGGCGACGCTGGACGACCAGGAGGATTGACGCGCCGCCGGTCCGGCCGAAGGGACCCGTCGCCGGCTCCCTCTGCCCTGCCGGTCCGGAACGCTGTATCCTTCACGCAGCTCACTGACCTGCGGGAGAGGCCATGCCGACCGGCAAACCGACCATCGATCTGAACTGCGACATGGGCGAGGGCTACGGCGCCTGGACCATGGGTGACGACCGCGCCATGCTGGACATCGTCACCTCCGCCAACATCGCCTGCGGCTTCCATGCCGGCGACCCCACCATCATGGCCGACACCGCCCGGCTGGCCGGGGAGAAGGGCGTGCGCATCGGCGCCCATCCGGGTTTCGAGGACCGCTCCGGCTTCGGCCGCCGCGCCATCCGCGGCATCACCGCCACGGAGGTGGAGCGGCTGGTCGCCTATCAGGTGGGGGCGCTCCAGGCTTGTGCCGCCCTGTCGGGCCAGCGGGTGACCCATGTGAAGCCGCACGGCGCGCTCTACAACATGGCGGCGGTGGAGCCGGATCTGGCCGGCGCCATCGCCCGTGCGGTGAAGGCGGTGGACCCTGCCCTGCTGTTCGTCGTTCCGCCGTTGAGCGCCATGGACCGTGCCGGCCAGGACGCCGGGCTGCGCGTCGCGCGCGAGGCCTTCGCCGACCGCACCTATGAGGATGACGGCACCCTGACGCCGCGGACCGTCGCCGGATCGGTGATCCACGACCCGGAGCTGGCCGCCGCACGAGTGGTGCGCATGGTGCTGGACGGTGCGGTCGAAAGCCGTCACGGCACGCGTCTGCCCATCGTCGCCGACACCATCTGCGTCCACGGCGACACCCCCACCGCCGTCGCCATGGCCGCCGCCGTCCGCCGGGCGCTGGAAGGGGCAGGGGTCGTGGTGAAGGCCGTGGTCTGAAGCCGGAGCGGGGCTGATCGGCAAGGGATCAGCCTACCTCCCGTTCCATTCTTTTGAAAATTCTGCCCTGGACTTCACGGCCTCGCGCAATCCGCGAATCCGTGCGCATTTTTGCGCCGCAACATACAAAGTCCAGGTCACAGTTTTGTCAGAATTTCAGACGAACATCTCTCAAACTGAAAAGGATACATAGGGCCGCATCGACGAAGTGGACAGTCGACCCCCGGCCAACCAGCAGAGGTCTTGCCCATGCAACGAAGAATTTCCATGCCTATTCTGGCGGCAATGGCGATTTTATCGACCGGTGAGGCGTCTGCTGAGATTCTCTATCGAAAGGGTAGTGTTGCAGATCGGCGTCATTTCTTGCAGGTCGATGTTTCCTGGGGCGCGCTGGAGATCGGGCAGGCCGATGGTGCCCGCAACCGTCTGGTGGGGACCACGGCGATGCCGCCCACCGCGGGGGCCGGCAGCCGCACGGCGAAGCTGACCTACTACACCCCGCCGCTGCGCGGGTTCGAGCTTGGCGCCAGCTATACCCCGCTGCCGCGCGGCAACGCCGACATGCCCGACCCGCGCGAGGCTCTGCATCTGGTGGAGGCGGCGGTGCGCAAGACCATGCGGATCGGCGGGATCAACGCCCGGCTGACCGCCGGCACCAGCCGGGCGCGGGTGCGCAGCGACAGCCGCCGCCTGCCGCGCCAGTCCTGGATCGTCGGCAGCCAGTTCACATGGCAGAGCGTGACCCTGGACGGCGACCTCCGCCAGCAGGAGGAGGCGGACGGCGCATCCTTCCGCAGCCTGAATGCCGGGCTGGCCTATGGCCGGGGCGACATGACGCTGTCCTTCCGGGTCCGCCGGTCGGCGCCGGAAGGGGCGGCGGCCAACGACCAGTATCTCGCCGACCTGACCTACCGCATCACGCCCCGCTGGCAGGTGATGGCCGACACTAACTTCGACACCGGGCCGGAAACGATGGGCGCGGTGGTGAAGGTGGGCGCCCGGCTGCAGTTCTGACCCGCTCAGCTCGTCAGCAGGGCCGCCAGCCGCTCGGCCGCGGCATCGACGGCCTCCGCCGTGGTGCCGCGGCCCAGGCCGAAGCGCAGGCTGGCATGGGCATCGGCGGCGGACAGGCCCAGCGCCAGCAGGACATGCGACGGCTCGCCCGCGCCGCTGTGACAGGCGGAGCCGGTGGCGACCGCCAGATCCGGCAGGTCCAGCAGCCGGTCGGCGGCGTCGATGCCGGGAACGGTGACGTTCAGGCAGCCGGCCAACCCCTCTCCGTCCCCGCTGGCTCCGTTCCGGCGGATGCCCGGCAGCAATTCGCGCAGTCGTTCCCACAGCCGGTCGCGCAGCGCCACGATCCGGCGCGCATCCTCCTCCCGCCGTTCCTGCGCCAGCCGGCAGGCGGCGCCCAGCCCGACACAGAGCGGCGTCGGCAGGGTGCCCGCCCGCAGGCCGCGCTGCTGCCCGCCGCCGGCGGAGGCCGGAACCGGCCGCAAAGGCGGGCGGACGATCAGCGCGCCGATCCCCATCGGCCCATACAGCTTGTGCCCCGACAGGCTCAGCCCGTGCAGGCCCAGCGCCGCCATGTCGATCGCCCGCGTGCCCAGCGCCTGCACCGCGTCGCTGTGCATCAGCGCGCCATGGCGGGCGGCGACCGCCGCCAGTTCCGCCAGCGGCTGGAGCGTTCCGACCTCGTTGTTCGCGGCCATCACCGATACCAGGGCAGCGCCGGGCAATCCCGTCAACGCGCGCTCCAGCCCGGCCGGATCGACCCGCCCGGTCCCGTCCACCGGCAGCACGGCGACCGGATGGCCGCGCCGCCGCAGCTCCGGCAGGCAGCCCAGCACGCTGGCATGCTCCACTCCTGAGACGACGCAGCCGCCCCCCGGCGGCACCCCGCCCAGCAGGGCCAGCGCATTCGCCTCCGTGGCGCCGGAGGTGAAGACCACCTCGCCGGGCTGCGCGCCGACCAGCGCCGCGACCTCTCCCTTCGCCTGCTCGATGGCGTCGGCGGCGCGCCAGCCGGCGGCATGGGCGGCATGCGGGTTCCCGGCAGCCTCCGGCCGCATCCAGGGCAGCATCGCCTCCAGCACCAGCGGGTCGAGCGGCGTCGAGGCCAGATGGTCGAGATAGATCATGGCGCAGTATCGCGCCATCCGCCCTGGAAGGGGAGGGGAATAGCGCCTGGCGATAATCTCCCTCTCCCGCCTCGGGAGAGGGAGGGGACCCGCGCCGAAGGCGTGGGGAGGGTGAGGGGATCCCAAGAATTCCGAACCGCATGGTTCCTTGGGTCACCCCTCACCCTTCCCATGCTCCGCATGGGCCCCTTCCCTCTCCCGGGACGGGAGAGGGAGAACTGTAGGAAGGAGGCTTCCGTTACTGCGCCGGCTGGTCCGGCCGTTCCGCCGACTGGGCGGCGCCGCTGCCGCTGACCCGCCAGATGGCGTTGCCGACGTCGTCGGCGACCAGCAGCGCACCCTTCTTGTCCAGGATGACGCCGACCGGGCGCCCCTGGGCCTTGCCGTCCTTGTCGAGGAAGCCGGTCAGCACGTCCACCGGCTCGCCCGCCGGCTTACCGTCGCGGAAGGGCACGAAGATCACCTTGTAGCCGCTGGGCGGCTCGCGGTTCCACGATCCGTGCTGGCCGATGAACACGCCCTGCTGCAGGGATTGCGGCAGCTCGCCCGGCCGCGAGAACGCCAGCCCGAGAGAGGCGGTGTGCGGCCCCAGCGCATAGTCCGGCGGGATCGCCTTGGCGACCAGATCCGGGCGCTGCGGCTCCACCCGCTGGTCGACATGCTGGCCGAAATAGCTGTAGGGCCAGCCGTAGAAGCCGCCGTCCTTCACCGAGGTCATGTAATCGGGGACAAGGTCGCTGCCGATCTCGTCGCGTTCGTTGACGGCGGTCCACAGGGCGCCGCTGGTGGGCTCCCAATCCAGCCCGTTGGGGTTGCGCAGGCCCGACGCGAAGATGCGGTGCGACCGCGTCTTCAAATCGATCTCCCAGATGGCGGCGCGCCCTTCCTCCGCCTCCATCCCGTTCTCGGCCACATTGCTGTTGGAGCCCGTGGTCGCATACAGCTTGGTGCCGTCGCGGCTGGCGATGATGTTCTTGGTCCAGTGATGGTTCAGCGGCCCGCCCGGCAGGTCGACGATCTTCTCCGGTTTTGCGGTGATCCGGGTGTCGCCCTCCTTGTAGGGGACCTTCACCACCGCGTCGGTGTTGGCGATGTAGAGGTCGCCGCCGACCAGCGCCATGCCGAAGGGGGAGTTCAGCCCCTCCATGAAGGGTTCGCGGACATCGGCCTTGCCGTCGCCGTCGCTGTCGCGCAGCAGGGTGATGCGGTTGGCGCTGGGGGTCTTGGCGCCGGCCTTGTCCATCACCAGCCCCATGACCCAGCCCTTGATGCCCTTGTTGTCCTCCGGCTTCGGCGGGGCGTTGGTCTCCGCCACCAGCACGTCGCCGTTGGGCAGCGCCAGCATCCAGCGCGGATGGTCCAGCCCGGTGGCGAAGGCGGTGAGGCTCAACCCCTGCGCCGGCGCCGGCTGGGCTCCCTGCGGCCAGCCGATGGCGTCGGCGATGTTCACCGTCGGGATCAGCGTCGATTTCGGTTCCGGCAGGGTCGGATTGGGGCCGGTGCCGGCCGACACCGGCAGGCTCGCCTGTTCGCCGCAGCCGGCGAGCGACAGGACCGCGACCGTCGCGCAAAGCATGATGGCAAGCCGAGAAGTGCTGTGCATGCGCCGGATTCCCGCATCTGTGGGCGTGGAGGGAGTACCCACGCTCAACGTCGGGGCGGCGTCGTTGGTTCCGGTCCTGCCTCGCTTCAGTGCGGGGCGGCCAGTGCCCGCAGCTCCGCCGCCAGGGCGGCGGCCAAGCGGTTTCCGTCGCACAGCGGCCCGCCGGCCATGCGGGGGCGCAGGCTGCGGCGCAGCTCCGCCAGCCGCTGCGGGTCGGAGGCCAGGGCGACGGCGCGTTCCACATAGTCGGCCGGGTCGGCGGCGACGCAGCCCTCCACCCCCGCCACCGTCAGGAAGGCCAGCGAATGGCGGCTGGAGAAGGTCTCCCCCGGTAGGGTGACCACCGGCACGCCCATCCACAGCGTCTCCAGCGTCGTGGTGCTGCCGGCGAAGGGGAAGGGGTCCAGCGCCACGTCGACCGAGGCGCAGCGGCGCATATGGTCCAGGCTGCTGCTGGCGCCGGCCATCGTCACCCGGTCCGGGTCGATGCCGGCGGCGGCCAGCCGGCCGCGCCACAGCGCGGCGGTGGCGGGGCAGGACAGCGCCTTGGTCTTCATCAGCAGGCGCGCGTCCGGCATCCGGCGGAGGATCGCCGCCCAGGCCGCCAGCACTCCGTCGTTCAGCTTGGTCAGGATGTTGAAGCTGCCGAAGGTGACCGGCCCGCCCGACAGGCTGGGCGGCGGCGTCAGCGGCAGGATCTCCTCGCCGCCCGGCGGGTCGTAGGCGATGAAGGCGTCGGGCATGCGCAGCACCCGCTCGGCATAGAATCCCTCCATGCCGTCCGGCACATGGTGGCGGTCGGCGACCAGCGCGTCCATCGCCGCCAGCCCGGTCGTCGCCATGTAGCCCGACCAGGCGACCTGCACCGGCGCCGGCTTGCGCGCGAACACGCCGGGCCGGCCGCGGGCGTTGTGCCCGGCGAGGTCGATCAGCACGTCCGGCCGGTCGTGGCGGATCCGGGCCGCCACCTCGGCGTCGGTCAGGCCGGCCACCGGCGTCCAGCGCGCCGCCGCCTTGCGGAAGCGCTCCGTCACGTCGTCGGCCTCCGTCTGGTTGGCGTAGAGCAGCAGGCGGACGTCCTGCGCCGGCAGCGCCTCCACCGTGCGCAGGGCGAACAGGCCGGCGGGGTGGCGGCGGAAGTCGCCGGACAGGATGGCGACGGTCAGCGGCCCCTTTGCCGCACCGCGGCCGGGCTTGACCCAGCGCCCGCGGTGCGGGGCGCCATGGACGGCGTCCCAGTCCCGATGCGCCTCCAGCACCGCCGCCGCCGTCACCCCCGGCTTGAACAGCTGGAGATAGGCGAGGTTGGAGCGCACCTCCGCCAGACCGGGGTCGAGCGCCAGCGCCCGCCGGTTCCCGGCCTCCGCCGCGTCGAGCAGGCCCTGGCCCTGCCGCACCAGCGCCAGATTGGCATGGGCCTCCGCCATCGCCGGGTTCCGGACGAGCGCCGCGGCATAGGCGTCGGCGGCGGCTCCCAGCCGGTCGGCGCTCTGCCGCACCTCCCCCAGCCGCAGCAGGGTGTCGGGCAGATCCGGCCGGGCGGCCACGGCATGGCGCGCGGCCCGTTCGGCCCCGTCCCGGTCGCCCAGCGCCAGCCGTGCCGCCGCGAGGTTGGCCAGCGCCGCCGCATGGTCGGGGCGCAGCGCCAGCGCGCGGGCCAGCGCCGCCGCCCCCTCCTGCGGCCGGCCCTGCGACAGCAGCAGCCCGCCGCGGTTGGCGTGCGCCTCGACGAAGCCGGAATCGTCGGCGATGGCGGCGCGGTAGGCGGCGTCGGCATCCTCCCGGCGGCCCAGCGCCGCCAGCACGTTGCCCAGGTTGAAGCGGGCGCGGGCATAGCCGGGGCGCCGCGCCGCCGCCTGCCGGAAGGCGGTCGCCGCCTCTTCCAGCCGGCCGAGCGCTTCCAGCGCATTGCCCATGTTGTACAGCGCCTGGGCGAAGTCCGGCCGCAGGCGGATCGCCTGCCGGTGGGCGGCCACCGCCTCCTCCAGCCGGCCGAGCGCCTTCAGCGCGCTGCCCAGATTGTCGTGATAGTCGGCGACCCGGTGGCTGTGCTGGATGGCGCCGCGGATCAGCGACACCGCCCGGTCCGGCTGGCCCGACTGCAGGTGGACCACGCCCAGCAGATGGGCGGCGTCGGCATGGCCGGGGATGGCGTCCAGCACGGCATGGTACAGGGCCGCCGCCTCGTTCAGCCGGCCGGCCTGATGATGCGCCACCGCGGCAGCCATCGCGTCCTGGATCGTCGCCATGCCGACCGTCATACCGGTTGCCGGAGAGCTGCGCCAGCGGTTTCCCTGCCCTGCGGGTCAGGCAGACGGCATTCCAGCCCGGCTCCTCCTCCCTCTCCCCGGGGGGAGAGGGGATTCTTCCGGCGGCCGCCGATCGAGCCCCAGGTTTTCAACACTTGACCCGGCGGGCCCGGGCGGTCAGCTTGCCGGCCGTATACAGCTCCGGCCGAACTCCATGAACCGACTGCAACGGTACCTGTTCCGCAACCTGCTGATCGCCACGCTCTATTCCACGGCGGGCCTGACGCTGACCATCTGGCTCAGCCAGTCGCTGCGCCTGATCGAGATCGTGGTCAGCGCCGGCGCGCCGATGGGCATGTTCCTGTGGCTGCTGCTGCTGACGGTGCCGACCTTCCTCGGCATCGTGCTGCCGCTGGCCCTGGTGGGCGCCATCCTGTTCACCTACAACAAGATGGCGACCGACAGCGAGCTGGTGGTGATGCGCGCGGCCGGCGTCGGCCCGCTGTCGCTGTCGCAGCCGGCGCTCGTGCTGGCGGTCGGGGTGATGGCCGTCGTCCTGATGCTGAACGTCTGGATCACCCCTGCCGCCCACCGCGAGCTGGTGCGGATGGAATACATGGTGCGCAGCGACTATTCGCAGCTGTTCCTGCGCGAGGGCGTGTTCAACGAGGTCGGCGACCATTTCAGCGTCTTCCTGCGCGACCGCGACGCCGACGGCAACCTGCACAAGGTGCTGATCCATGACGGGCGCCAGCCGGACAAGCCAGTGACGATCATGGGCGACCGCGCGGTGATGCAGACCGGGCCGGAGGGCACGCGCTTCGTCGTCTATGACGGCAACCGGCAGGAGCTGGACCGCAAGACCAACCGGCTGTCGCAGCTGTTCTTCGACCGCTATGCCGTGGACCTGAAGGCGGTGGCGCCGCAGGCGGCGGAACGCTGGCCCGACGCCCGCGAACGCACCACGGCGGAGCTGATGTCTGGCGACGTGCCGGCGCAGGACGACCGCATGCGCCGCGGCCTGATCGCAGAGCTGCACCACCGCTTCTCCTCGCCGCTGCTGGCCCTGACCTATGCGCTGGTGGCGCTGGCGGCGCTGCTGTCCGGCGAGTTCAACCGGCGCGGCCAGTCCTCCCGCGTGACCATCGCCGTCCTGCTGGTGATGGGGCTGCAGGCGGGGGCGCTGGGCCTGACCAGCCTCGCCGGCAAGGCGACCGTCTTCGTCCCGCTGATGTACGCCATGCCGGTGGTCATGCTGCTGCCGGCGCTGTGGGTGATGTCGCGGGGGCTGACCCTGCGGCCGGGGCGCCGGCACGCCGCCTCCGATGCGCCCAGGGGTGGCGCCGGGGATGGCGCCGGGGATGCCGCCGGGCGCGCGTCATGAGCCGTATCCTCTTCATCACCTCCAACCGGCTGGGCGACGCCGTGCTGTCCACCGGGCTGCTCGACCATCTGACCCGGGCCTATCCCGACGCGCGGCTGACCGTCGCCTGCGGACCGCTGCCGGCGCCGCTGTTCCGTTCCGTGCCGGGGCTGGAGCGGCTGATCCCGCTGGCCAAGCGTTCCTACGCCCGGCATTGGCTGCGGCTGTGGCTGGACTGCGTCGGCACCCGCTGGGACCTCGTGGTCGATCTGCGCAACTCGGCGGTCGGACGGCTGGTGCCGGCAAGCCGCCGGGTCTTCCACGCCAAGCCCCCCGCCCGATGCACAAGGTGGAGGAGAATGCCGCCCTGCTCGGCCTGTCGCCGCCGCCGGCCCCGCGCCTGTGGATCGACGATGCGGCGCGGCGGCAGGCCGACGCCCTGATCCCCGCCGGAACCGGGCCGTTCCTGGCGATCGGGCCCACCGCCAACTGGCTGGGCAAGGAATGGCCGGCCGACCGCTTCGCCCGGCTGGCGCTCCGGCTGACCGGGCAGGGGGCGCTGGAGGGCGCCCGCGTGGCCGTGCTGGCCGCCGGGCCGGAGCGGGAGCGGGCGCGGCCGGTGCTGGACGCGCTGGGCGGTCGGGCCATCGACCTGACCGGCCGCACCGATCCGATGGCGGCGGCGGCCTGCCTGGAGCGCGCCGCGCTCTATGTCGGCAACGACAGCGGGCTGATGCACATCGCCGCGGCGGCGGGCGTGCCGACGGTGGGGCTGTTCGGTCCCGGCTATCCCGCCATCTACGGTCCATGGGGGCCGCGCGGGCGGGTGGTGGTCAGCGACGTGCCCCAGGCGGATCTGCTGGCCCGCGTCGCCGCCGATCCCAATGCCCGCGGCCTGATGGACGGCATCGCAGAGGAGCGGGTGGCGGCGGTCGCCGCCTCGCTCCTCGCCGAAACGCATAGAACTTGTGACCAGTTTGCGGCAACGCCCTCCACAGCGGCCGAAGTACCCCCGTTGCGTTGACAAAGGCGGCCGGATAACCGACACTTCGGCGACTATGCAATGGGGCATTTGCGCCCCGACGGATGGGTTTTCCCCCGAGGGTTTGGAATGAAGCCGACTCCCACCTACGCCAACAAGCCGACCTCGGACAATCCGCGCGACGTCGAGGCTTGGGCCCTGGCGGAAGCGGCGCGCCGCATCATCGCCGCCAGCCATGCCAAGGACGAAAAGGCCTTCCGAGAGGCTCTTCAGCTGAACCAGCGCCTGTGGACGATCTTCCAGGCCGCCATCACGGAAGAGGATTGCGGCCACCCGCCGGAGGTGCGGACGAACATCGCCGCCCTGTCGCTGCTGGTCGACCGCGAGACCACCAACCGTCTGATCGACCTGGATTTCGGCAAGATCGACACGCTGGTCAACATCAACCGCAACGTCGCCAGCGGCCTGACCGCCCAGGGCCAGTTCATCGCCGCCCAGCAGGCGACCCAGCCGCATCCGGGCACGCCTCAGGCCGCCGCTCCGCAGGCTCCGGCTGCCCCCCAGGCCGCCTCGGCCCCTGGCCAGCCGCCCGCCGGCATGCGCCCCGCCGTGCCGCCGCGCCCGGTGGCCACGCCCGACGCCGCCCCGGTCAACCGCGAGTCCCTGCGCATCTCGATCTGATCGGCATCCGATCGACAAGGAAAAGGCCGGCGCTCCGATGGGGCGCCGGCCTTTTTGTTTGCTTCACTCCGCCGGAACCTCGCGCTCAAGCTCTTCCAGCCAGATGCGGGCGTTGCCGTCCGACGGCGCCCTCCAGTCGCCGCGCGGCGAGAGGGAGCCGCCGGCCGTCACCTTCGGGCCGTTCGGCATGGCGGAGCGCTTGAACTGGCTGAAGCCGAAGAAGCGGCGCAGGAACACGCGCAGCCAGTCGCGGATCTCGGCCGGGCTGTAGGCGCGGCGCTTCTCCAGCGGATAGCCCTCCGGCCAGTCGCCCTTTTCGGCGTCGGACCAGGCGTGGCGGGCCAGGAAGGCGATCTTCGACGGGCGGAAGCCGTAGCGCAGCACGTAGAACAGGTTGAAGTCCTGCAGATCATACGGCCCGACCACGGATTCGGAGCTTTGCAGCGCCTTGTCCGACCCGGCCGGCACCAGCTCCGGCGAGATCTCCGTCTTCAAGATGGCGTCGAGCGTCTCCGACACCTCCTGCTGGAACTGGCCGGTGCGGCTGACCCAGCGGATCAAATGCTGGATCAGCGTCTTCGGCACGCCGGCATTGACGTTGTAGTGGGACATCTGGTCGCCGACGCCATAGGTGCACCAGCCCAGCGCCAGCTCCGACAGGTCGCCGGTGCCCAGCACGAAGCCGTTGTGGTGGTTGGCGAGGCGGAACAGGTAGTCGGTGCGCAGGCCGGCCTGCACATTCTCGAAGGTCACGTCATACACCGCCTCGCCGCGGGCGAAGGGGTGGTCCATGTCCTTCAGCATCTGGTTGGCGGCCGGCCGGATGTCCAGCTCCTGCGCCGTCACCCCCAGCGCCGTCATCAGCCGCCAGGCGTTGGACTTGGTGCCCTCGCTGGTGCCGAAGCCGGGCATGGTGTAGGCGAGGATGCCCGAGCGCGGCAGGTCCAGCCGGTCCATGGCGCGGGCGGCGACGATCAGGGCGTGGGTGCTGTCCAGCCCGCCCGACACGCCGATCACCAGCTTCTCGATGCCGGTGGCGCGCAGCCGCTGCACCAGCCCGGCGACCTGGATGTTGTAGGCCTCGTAGCAGTCCTGCTCCAGCCGTTCGGCGCTGGCCGGGACGAAGGGCAGGCGCGGCACCACGCGCAGCAGCCCGACATCCTCCTCCGGCGCGTCCAGCCGGAAGGCGACGGTGCGGAAGCCGCCGGTGGCGGAGCCGTGCAGGCGCCGGTTGTCGTCGAAGGTGCCCTGGCGCAGCCGTTCCTGTCGCAGCAGGTCCAGATCCACGTCGGCCACCGCCATCTGGGCGCCGTCGGGGAAGCGGTCGGTCTCCGCCAGCTTCTCGCCATTCTCGAAGATGGAGGTCTGGCCGTCCCAGGCGAGGTCGGTGGTCGATTCCCCTGTCCCGGCCGACGAATAGAGATAGGCCGCCAGACAGCGCGCCGACTGCGACTTCGCCAGCAGCCGGCGGGTGTCGGACTTGCCGATGGTGATGTTGCTGGCCGACAGGTTGGCCAGGATGGTGGCACCGGCAAGCGCCGCCATGGTGCTGGGCGGGGCAGGCACCCACAGATCCTCGCAGACCTCGGCATGCACGACCAGCCCCGGCTGATCCTCCGCCGAGAACAGCAGGTCGGGGCCAAAGGGCGCGGTCAGGTCGCCGATGCGGATCGTCCCGCCGTCGGTGCCGGTGCCCGAGGCGAACTGCCGGCGTTCATAGAATTCCCGGTAGTTCGGCAGATGCTGCTTCGGCACCACGCCCAGCAGCTCGCCCCTGTGGATCGCCACCGCCGTGTTGTAGAGCCGCCCGTCATACAGCAGCGGCGCGCCGACCAGCAGGAGCGGCATCAGCCCGACCGACGCCTGCACCAGATCCAGGATCGCCTGCTCCACCGCGTCGATCAGCGGGTCCTGCATCAGCAGGTCGTCGATGGCGTAGCCGGACAGCGCCAGCTCCGGAAACAGCGCCACCGCCACCGACTTGTCGTGGCAGGCGCGCGCCGCCTCCAGGATGGCGGCGGCGTTGGCCGCGGGGTCCGCCGGGGTGCTGCGCGTGGTGCAGGCCGCCACCCGCGCGAAGCCGTGCCGATAGATCGAGGTGAAGCTCATGACCCGTCCCTGCTGCGATGCCGGTCCCTGACGCTTCGCGATGCGGCGCCAGGGCAGCAAACATAGCAGGAATTTCCCCCGCGTCAGGTCCCCTCGGGGGCTTTGCGGCGCGATGGTCCGGAAGTGCTTTAGACACGATACATTCGTTATAAAACCAAGGTCAAATCGATAGTTCGATCGGACATCTCCAGTTAAAATGATGGGGTTGGAGGATCACGGACTCCGACAGCCAAGTTGACCAATTCAGATGCGTTGGATATAGCCAAGGGCTCGTTTACACCGAGAGTCGGCAGACCGACGCCAGAGGGACTCGTTCATCATCGTGCCATCGGATACGCCGGTCACGCAGCCCGCCCAGAACGACGCCGCATCGCGGCAGACCGACGCCGCGGCCGAATCGATAGTCAAATCCCCGGCGGAGACCGGGAGCGAAGCGGGGGACCGGGCGGAGCAGTCCTGCTGCATCGTCGGCATCGGCGCCTCGGCCGGCGGGCTGGAGGCGTTGCAGCGCTTCTTCGATGCGGTGCCGGGGGACAGCGACCTCGCCTATGTCGTGGTCCAGCACCTGTCGCCGGTGCACAAGAGCCTGATGGTCGACCTGCTGGCCAAGCACACGGCGATGGAGGTGGTGCAGGCGACCGACGGCGTCCCGGTCCAACGCAACACCGTCTATCTGCTGCCGCCCGGCAAGCATCTGACCATCCAGGATGGCCGGCTCAGGCTGACCGCCAAGGACGCCGGCAGCGGCATGAGCCTGCCGATCGACATCTTCCTGACCGCCCTTGCCCGCGACCAGGGGCCGCTCGCCATCGGCGTGATCCTGTCGGGCACGGGATCGGACGGCACCCGCGGCCTGATGGCGATCAAGTCCGCCGGCGGATTCGCCGCCGTGCAGCAGCCGGAAACGGCGCAGTTCGACGGCATGCCGCGCAGCGCGCTCGCCACCGGCCAGATCGACGCCACCCTGCCGCCGGACGAGCTGCCGGCCCGCCTGATCGATCATGCGCGCAAGGCGCTGGCCCGCGCCCGCCCCGTGGCGAACCGGCGGCAGCGCGAGGGCCAGTCCGACCAGGGCGACGACCCGCTGGCCCAGATCATCGCGGTCATCCGCGCCGTCACCGGGGTCGATTTCTCCCATTACAAGCTGGCGACGCTGCTGCGGCGGATCGAACGGCGGATGCAGGGCGCCGGCCTGGAATCGATGGAGGATTATGCCGCCCTGCTGCGGCGGAACAGCGCCGAGACGGTCAGCCTGTACAAGGAGATGCTGATCGGCGTCACCCGCTTCTTCCGGGACGAGGCGGCCTTCCGCATCCTGGCCGACCGGGTGATCCCCAGCCTGCTCGGCAACCGCAGCCCGACCGACCTGATCCGCGTCTGGGTCTGCGGCTGCGCCAGCGGGGAGGAGGCCTATTCCATCGCCATCCTGTTCGCCGAGGCGCAGGAACGGATGGGCCGCAGCTTCGACGTCAAGATCTTCGCCACCGACATCGACCAGGACAGCATCGAGGTGGCGAGCCTCGGCGAATATCCCCGCGCCATCGCGGAGGACGTGTCGCAGGAACGGCTCGCCCGCTTCTTCACCGCGCGGGGCGAATCCTATGTGGTGTCGCGCGAGCTTCGCCGGATGGTGGTGTTCGCCGCCCACAACATCATGCGCGACCCGCCCTTCACCAAGATCGACCTGCTGAGCTGCCGCAACCTGCTGATCTATATGGACCAGCCGCTGCAGCGCAAGGTGCTCAGCCTGTTCCAGTACGCCCTGCGCCAGAGCGGCTTCCTGTTCCTCGGCACCAGCGAGACGCTGGGCGACCTGCAGTCGGACTTCCACACCGTCGACAGCCGCAACAAGATCTTCCAGAGCCTGCGCGCCGGGTCCTTCCGGCTGTCGCGGCTGCTGGTGCCGACGGTGGCGGCCCCGCTGGCCCGCCACGGCGACGACGTCTCGTCCCCGGCGCTGGAGGAGGGGGCGGCGATCGACGAGGCGATGGCCACGCTGATGAAGGCGTATGTGCCGCCCTGCCTGCTGGTCAACGAACAGATGAACATCATGCATGTGTTCGGCGACGCCTCCTCGCTGCTGAAGGTGCCGGCGGGCGAGGCGACGCTGAACGTGCTGAAGCTGTTGCCCTCCTCGGTCGCCATGGTCACCGGCACCGCGCTGAACCGCGCCTTCCGCTCGGGCGAGGAGTTCGCGCTGTCCAACATCCCGGTGAAGGACCGCGACGGCGTCGTGGCGATCAGCCTGCGGGTCCAGCCCTATGTCGCGCGCAAGACCGGACGCCGCTTCGCCCTGGTGGTGCTGGACCGGGCCAACATGCTGCCGCTGTCGGTGCCGGATTCCGATTTCGACCTAAACGCCGACGCCGCAGAGCGCATCCGCGGGCTGGAGCAGGAGCTGCTGTCGCGCGGCGAGAACCTGCAGGCGACCATCGAGGAGCTGGAAACCGCCAACGAGGAATTGCAGGCCACCAACGAGGAACTGCTCGCCTCCAACGAGGAGCTGCAGAGCACCAACGAGGAACTGCAGTCGGTCAACGAGGAGCTTTACTCCGTCAACGCCGAATACCAGGCGAAGGTGGAGGAGCTGACGGAGATCACCAACGACCTGGACAACCTGCTGCGCTCCACCGAGATCGGCACGGTGTTCCTGGACGACGACTTCGTCATCCGCCGCTTCACCCCGGCGGCCACCAGCTTCATCAACATCATCCCGCGCGACATCGGCCGGTCCATCGCGCATCTGTCGACCAACATCGACTATCCCGACTTCCTGGCCGACATCCGGAAGGTGTTCGGCGGTCACGAGGCGATGGAACGCCATGTCCGCGTCCATGACGGCCGCTGGGTGCTGACCCGGATCCTGCCCTACCTGACGGACAAGAAACAGGTCGCCGGCGTGGTGGTGACCTTCGTCGACGTGACCGCGACCAAGCAGGCGCAGGAGAGGCTGCAGAACGTCCTGGACAGCCTGCCGGAACACATCGCCGTCACCGACCGTGAAGGCCGCATCGTCATGGTCAACGCCGCGTGGCGCGGCTTCGCCGAGCGCAACGGCGGCGGGGCGGTGGACCGCTGCGGAATCGGCACCAATTATCTCGAAGTCTGCCTTTCTCCGGAGGCGGTCCGGCAGGACGGCGTCGCCCGCGCGGTCCATGACGGGCTGCGGCGCATCCTGGACGGAAAGGCCGACGATTTCTCCATCGAATACCCCTGCCATTCTCCCGACGAGCAGCGCTGGTTCCTGATGCACGCCACACGCCTGAACGACCATGACGGCGGCATCGTCGTCAGCCACATCAACATCACCAACCGGAAACTGATGGAGTTGCGGCTGGGCGACGAAGAGGACGGTGGAGGGGCGCCATGACCGAGGATCTCTCCGGCGGCCTGCGGCGCCGTGCCGAGACCGTGCTCAGCGACGGCCATTTCGAGGCCGCCGACGTCACCGCGACGTCGATGAAGGAGCTGCTGCACGAGCTGTACGTCCATCAGGCCGAGCTGGAAATCCAGAACGAGGAGCTGCGCGGCGCCCAGCAGGCGCTGGAGGCATCGCGCCTGCAGTATCTCCAGCTGTTCCAGTCGGTGCCGCTCGCCTGTCTGGCGGTGAACGCCGCCGGCATCGTGGGGGAGGCCAACGCCGCTGCCGAACGCCAGTTCGGCCTGCCGATGCTGCGGCTGAAGGGCCGGCCGCTGACCCTGCTGGTCGACAGCCTCGACCATGGCCGGCTGTTCACCGCGCTCGGCCGCCTGCGCGACACCGGCGAGTGGGTCCGGCAGGAATTCCGCTATGTCGGACCGCAGGGCACCGTCATCGACGGGCTGACCGACGCCCGCACCGTGGCGCTGGACGACGGCGACCGCGGCGACGTGCTGCTGACCATCACCGACCTGACCGAACGGAACGCCTGGCTGCGCGAGGTGCAGCAGGCCCGCGACGACGCGGAACGGGCGCGCGCCGACTACCACCATATCCTTCAGTCGGTGGGCGACGGCATCCTGGGGGTGGATTCCGACGGGCGCATCCGCTTCGTCAACGCCGCCGCCACGACGCTGACCGGCCATCTCGACCTCGACCTGATCGGCCGTCCGCCGTCGGACCTGCTGGCCGGCCCGGCGGCGGACGGGGAGGGCGTCCTGCCCGCCGAGGGCGGCGCCGCCCGTGCGCTGGCCCTGTCGCTGACCGACGGGCGGCCGCGCAGCGTCGCCTGCGAACGGCTGCGGCGGGAGGACGGCGGCATCGTGCTGGTGGAGGTCTCCATCTCGCCGATGCTGGTGCCCGGCAAGCGCCTCGCCCCGGTGTCGGAGCGCATCCAGGGCGCGGTGGTCGCCTTCCGCGACGTCACCGCCCGGCGGGAGGCGGAAGCGGCGCTGAACCTCAGCGAGCGGCGGCACCGGGTGCTGGTGCAGTCGCTGCACGACGCGCTGGCGATGACCGCCGCCGACGGCCACAGCCTGCTGGCGAACGCCATGGCCGAGCGGCTGCTGAACGGCCCCGCCCGCCCGCTGCTCGATCCCACCGCGGCCGGCTATGACGGGGACGGGCGGATGGACGGGCATCTGGTCCCCGCCACCGCCCCGACCAAACTGGTGCCGACCACCGCCGGGCGCCGTTTCATCGATGCCAACGGCAACCGCCTGCACGGGCTTCCCCCGGCGGCGGAGGCGGCGCGCAGCGGCAAGCCGGTGGTGGAGCGCATCGTCGGCGTCGTGGAGGGGGAGGAGGCCACCGCCCCGACGCGCTGGCTGCGGGTGTCGAGCCACCCCGTCGCCGACACCGCCGGCCGGGTGGAGGCGGTGGTGTCCAGTGTCGCCGACATCACCGCGGTGAAGGCGCTGGAACGCGAACTGAACGTCGCGCTGGACGCCCGCGAACGCTTCCTGGCCGCCGCCAGCCACGACCTGCGCCAGCCGGTGCAGGCGCTCCTGCTGCTGTCGGACCTGCTGCTGAAGGAAAGCCTTCCGGCCGGGGCGCGGCGGATGGCGGAGCAGATCCAGTCCTCGCTGGGCGGGCTGGGCGGCATGTTGGACGGCATGCTCGACATCTCCAAGCTGGAGGCGGGGCTGGTCGCGCCGCATCCGGAGCCGGTCGACATCGCCGCCCTGCTGGCCCGGCTGCATGGGGAATTCGCTCCCGTCGCCGAGAAGGGCGGGCAGACCCTGCGTCTGGTGGCGCCGCCGCTGGCGACGCGGACCGACCCCGGCCTGCTGGAACGGGTGCTGCGCAACCTGCTGGCCAACGCGCTGCGCTATGCCCCCGGCGGGCGGATATTGCTGGGTGCCCGCCGGCGCGGCGACCGCCTGCAGATCGAGGTGTGGGACAGCGGCATCGGCATCGCCGACCAGCACATCGACCGCATCTTCCAGGACTTCTATCAGGTCGGCAACGCCGCCCGCGACCGCCGGGAAGGGCTGGGGCTGGGTCTCAGCATCGCCCGGCGGCTGGTCACCATGCTGGGCGGCAGCATCGACGTCACCTCCTCGCTGGGCCGGGGCAGCCGCTTCACCGTCAGCCTGCCGCTGACCGAATCCGGCACCGGCGCGCAGCCGCAGGCCGACGGCGCCGACGCGCCCGGCATGCCCGACGGCAGCGGGGAGCGGCTGGTCATGCTGGTGGAGGACGATGCCGTCATCCGCATGGCGCTGGCCCTGATGCTGGAGGACTGGGGCTTCCGCGTGGCGGAGGCCGGCAGCGGCACCGAGGCGGACGGGCTGCTGGACGAGCTGATCGGCGCCGGGCAGACGCCCGACGTCATCCTCGCCGACTATCGTCTGCCGGAGGGGACGACCGGACTGATGGTGATGGACATGGTCCGCCGCCGCCTGTCGCGCGACGTGCCCGGCGTGCTGCTGACCGGCGACACCTCCGCCGACCGGCTGCGCGAGGCGGCCGGCGCTCAATGCGCCCTTCTGCACAAGCCGATCCAGCCCAACCGCCTGCGCGACACGCTGAGCGCAGCGCTCAACGGCTGAAAAGGACCGCCGCGCTTTGGAAAACCTTATTATAATTCGGGGTAACCATTCCGGATGATCTTCGCCCGAGTTATTTTTGACTCACGTCAATGCTACCAATACAGGAGAATCCAGACTGTAAGGACTACATAAGACCTGATCGACGGCGGCAAGCGAGACCGTTCCATGTCCACCAACACGGATGCCAGCCTGCTGCGCCGAAAGATGCGCGCCCGTGCGGCCAGGGTGTCGGCCCTGCTGTCCGCCGGCTTGTTCGTCGGGCTCCTGCTGCTGGCCGTCGTGTTCCTGGAGTATCGCCGCGCCATCGATTGGGTGGACCACACGCGCTCGGTGATCTTCGCCGTGGAGGAGCTGCAATCGAGCCTGTCGGGCGCCGAATCCAGCCAGCGCGGCTATCTGCTGTCGCTGGACGGCAGCTATCTGGTCCCCTACGCCGAGGAGGCGGAGCGTAGCCGCAGGCTGCTCGACCGCGTTCAGTCGCTGACCGCCGACAATCCGGCGCAGCAGGACAAGGTGAAGGCGCTGCGCACGCTGACCCAGGCCAAGCTGGACCGCATGGCCGAGATCCTGCGGCAGGCCGATGGGCCGGGGCTGGACCGGGCGCTGGAAACCTTCCGCGAGGGAACGAACGCCGGCCTGATGAGCGGCATCCGGCAACTGACCGCCACCATGCGGGCGGAGGAGGATGCGCTGCTCGACCGGCGCAGCCGGCATGCCACCATCCTCGAATTCCTGATGATCGGCTATGCGCTGACCTTCGTGGCGGTCACGGGTTGGCTCGGTTACAGCACCGTCCGGCGGCTGGAGCGCGACTATCAGGCCGAGCGGGCGGAGGGGGAGGCGCTGGCCGCCGCCCTGGACGAGAACCGCATCCTGCTCGACGAGGTGAACCACCGGGTGAAGAACTCGCTGCAGATCGTCGCCAACCTGCTGCGGACCCAGGCGCTGCGGCACGGCAACGCCGACGTGCGGCAGGAATTGCTGGACAGCAGCAGCCGCGTCCTCGCCATAGCCGAGGTCCACCGCCGCCTGTATGGCGAGGGGGCGGTCTACGACACCGTCGAGCTGTCGGACCTGATCCGCAGCATCGCCGAGAACGCGATCCCGGCGACCGCAGTTGCCAGCGAACCGGCGATGACCATGGCGGTGGACAGCCCGCTGCCGGCGCCGGTCGACACCGCCGTACCGGTGGCGCTGATCGTCAACGAGCTTCTGACCAACACCTACAAGCATGCCTTCCCGGACGGGCGGATCGGCACCATCAGGCTGGGCGTGGGGGTGGAGGGCGACGAGGTGCGCATCGACGTCGCCGACGACGGCGTCGGGCTTCCCGATGAAGTCGCAAGCAGCGGCGGCGGCGGCTTCGGGCTGAACACGGTCCGCAATCTGACGCGGCAAATAAGGGGGCGGCTGGAGATCGAACGTTTGACACCGGGGACCCGCTTCCTTTTAACTTTCCCCATGAAACCCCGCGCTCCTACCGGGGCGTGATACATCCCGGTGCGGCGCAATATTTATAAGAAAAACAATGAAGATACTAATAATTGAAGATGAATACCTGATTGCCGAGGGCGTGTCCCTGACGCTCCAGTCAGCCGGGCACGAGGTGACGGGGATCGCCGAGGATCTGGCCTCTGCCGTGACCTTGGCCCGCCGGCAGCCGCCCGACATGGCCTTCGTCGACATCAAGCTCGCCAACGGATCGAACGGGCTCGACGTCGCCCGCGAACTGAAGGCGCTGGGCATCGCCTGCGTCTTCGCCACCGGCAATCCGCCCAACAAGGCGCAGGCGGGCGGGGTCGGCCTCGGCTATATCGCCAAGCCCTTCTCCCCGCGCGTCCTGGTCCAGACCGCGGCCTTCGTCGCCGGCCTGCTCGGCGGCGGCGCCGCCGTGACGGCCGCTTCCGCTCCCAACGGCTTCATCGCCTTATGAGGCTCAGAAGCCGGTGAAGCGGGTGAAGCCCTCCGCCGGCTCGCGGTCCGTCGGGAAGTTGTTTTCCGGTGCCGACCAGTCGGCGTAGCCCAACGCCATGCCGCTGGCGATGATCTCGGTGTCGGGCAGCCCCAGATGGCGGGCGGTGATGGCGTGGCGGTAGCAGAAGGCCGCCTGCGGGCAGCTCTCCAGCCCGAAGCCGCGGGCGACGATCATCACGTTCTGCATGAACATGCCGAGGTCGAGCCAGCCGCCCTTGCCCATGTCGCGGTCGATGGCGAAGAACAGCCCGACCGGCGCCCCGAAGAACAGCCAGTTGCGGCCATGCTGGCGCGCCATCCGCTCGCGGTCGCCCTTGCCGATGCCGATCGAGCCGTAGAGCGCCCAGCCCACCGCCCGCCGCCGGCCCAGATAGGGCTCCCGCCAGTTTTCCGGGTAATAGGGATATTCCGGCACCTCCGGCTCGCCGGCCTCATGGGCGGCCAGCAGCTCGGCCGACAGGGCGGCGCGCGCCTCCCCGGCGATGGCGTGGACCTTCCAGGGCTGGATGTTGGACCCGCTCGGCGCCCGCGCGGCGAGGTCGAGGATGCGCAGCACCGTCTCGCGCTCCACCGGCGTCGGCAGAAAGGCGCGGACGCTGCGCCGGCCGGCGACGGCGTCCAGGACGGAAAGGGGAGGGGCGCCGCTCAACCCGCCACCTCCGCCGCCACATCCACCGCCACGTCCACTGCCGGCTCGTGGCGGACCGGGAAATTGACCGAGCGGGCGATGAAGCATTTCTCCGCCGCCTCGTGATGCAGGGCCAGCGCCTTCGCGGCGTCAGAACCCGGCGCCAGCGTCACCCGCGGCCGCAGCACCACGCCGGTGAACTGCCCGCCGCCGTCCGGCCCCTCCTCCATCACCCCTTCGGCCTCGTCGGCATAGGCGGTGACGGCGATCCCGGCGCTGGCGCAGAGATGCAGGTACCAGAGCTGGTGGCAGGCCGACAGCGAGGCGACCAGCATGTCCTCCGGGTTCCAGCGCGCCGGATCGCCGCGGAAGGCCGGGTCGGAGGAACCGGGGATCGCCGGCTTGGTCCCTGCGCCGATCGTATGGTCGCGGCTGTAGGCCCGGTAGCCCGAGGTGCCGGTGCCGAGATTGCCGGTCCACTCGACCCGCACGCCATAACGGTGTTCCCTGTGCGCCATCCTTCCCTCCCTCTCTATTGCATCACCACCATCAGAAGCGCCGGCAGCGCGACGAAGGCCATGGCGGTGGAGCCCAGCACCATGCCCGCCACATCCTCCGGCGCATTGCCGTAACGCAGGGCCCAAAGATAGTTGAAGACCGCCACCGGCATGGAGCTTTGCACCAGCACCACGCCGCGCGCCGTCCCGGTCAGCCCCATCGCCCACGCCACCAGCATCCCCATGGCGAAGCCGACGGCCAGCCGGAAGGCCGACATCGACAGCGCCCGCACCGCGCCGGACAGCCGCAGCTTCGACAGTGCCACCCCCAGCGAGAACAGCATCAGCGGCACCGCGCAGTTGCCCAGCAGCGTGGTGGTGTTGGCGATCCAGGCGGGCAGGGGCAGCCCGGCGAGCTGGACCGCCACGGCGAGCGCCACCGCGTAGATGGTGGGCGTGCGCACCATCTGCCCCAGGTCGAAGCGCCCCGCCGCCAGCGCCGGCCCCAGCGTGAACTGCCCCACCGACATCACCGCATAGAACAGCACGGCAAGGCTGAGCCCGGCCTCCCCGAAGGCGAACAGGCAGAGCGGCAGCCCCAGGTTGCCGGCATTGGGAAAGGCCATCGCCGGCACATAGACCCGGAGCGGCAGCCGCGCCGCCAGCAGCACCGGCACCGCCGCCAGCGCGGTCAGCGCCATGCAGGCGGTCGCCGCGGCCGCCATCTCCGCCATCGCGTCGGCAGACAGGTGCAGCCGGGTCAGCGCCGAGAAGACGAGGCAGGGCGACGACACGTTGATCGCGAAGGTGGTGATGAAGGCGCTGTCGTAGGGAAGCTGCGCGCGCGTCCAGCCATAGCCCAGTGCGGCCACCAGGAACACCGGGGCCAGCACGGCGAAGGCGTCGGACAGAAGGGCGAGGGTGGGCATGCAACTGCTGGCTACGTGAACGGTCCGCCACGATGACGGCATTCCGATCCTGCGTCATCCCCCCAGGCCCAAGCTTCGGCGCAGACCAGCCGCGCGCCGGTGGCAATCGCTTATGTCTCCCTCTCCCGCCCCGGGAGAGGGAAGGGGCCCATGGCATCGCCATGGGAAGGGTGAGGGGCGGTGCGAGAATCCCGGACCGCATGGTTCCTTGGATAACCCCTCACCCTCCCCACCGCTTCGCGGCGGGTCCCCTCCCTCTCCCGGGGCAGGAGAGGGAACCCGTCGCCCACCCGATTCGCGGTGCCCGCCCGGCGGCGCACCGCGCGGCCCCACCGTCCTACGCCTGTAGCGTGACTGCAACGCCCTTGTATGAACTGCATTTTCGCAATGTTTATCAAGAGTCAGTAACGATTTGTAACGAAGCTTGAGCGATAAGGGGGCACCCACTAAGGTGGAATGGCACCAATCCGCGGACCAGTATGACGAATTTGTCCGGCGCCAAGACCGTTGTTCGTCCTCTGAACAATAAGGCGCAGCAATCCAAACGACAGCCGAACCTGAACAGCCGCCGCTTTTCCCTGCGCTCGGTCCTGCTTTGGATTCTTTTGTTGCTGTCGGCGGGTTTGTTTCTTGCGCTCGCGGCCCTGCCCGTCGGAAGATTTGCCAGCGCCGCGATTTCGGTGGGCGTCGTGGCGGCGGCCTTCGTGCTGGGGCGCTTCGCCCAGCGCTTCTGGCATGCCCGCACGCTGACCGTCCTGCTGCTGGCCTTCGTCACCTTCCGCTATTTCTTCTGGCGGCTGACCGGCACCCTGCCGCCGGTGGACGATCTGGTGAACTTCATTCCCGGCGTCACGCTGTTTGCGGCCGAAGCGCTGTCCTTCGTGCTGTTCCTGACCTCGCTGTTCGTCATCATCGACCCCGTCGCCCGCGAGCCGTCGGAGCCGACGGGCGATCCCGCCTTCTGGCCCAGCGTCGACGTCTACATCCCCTCCTACAACGAGGAGCCGGAGCTGCTGGAGACGACGCTGGCCGCCGCGGTCTGCATCGACTACCCGCGCGACAAGCTGCGCGTCTATCTGCTGGACGACGGCGGCACCGACCAGAAGCTGGCCCACAGCAACCCGGAGCAGGCCGCCGCCGCCAAGCAGCGGCGCGAGACGCTGACCGCGCTCTGCGAACGGCTGCAGGTCACCTACATGACCCGGCCGCGCAACGAGCATGCGAAGGCCGGCAACATCAACCACGCCTTCCAGAAGACCTCGGGCGACCTCGTGCTGATCCTGGACGCCGACCATGTGCCCACGGTCGGAATCCTCAAGGCGACGGTGGGATTCTTCCAGCAGGACCCCGGCCTGTTCCTGGTCCAGACCCCGCATTTCTTCGTCAATCCCGACCCGGTGGAATACAACCTCGGCACCTTCGAGCGGATGCCGAGCGAGAACGAGATGTTCTACTACTCGATCCAGCCCGGGCTGGACCGCTGGAACGGCTCCTTCTTCTGCGGGTCCGCCGCCATCCTGCGCCGCGCGGCGCTGGAGGAGGTCGGCGGCTTCAGCGGCGACACGGTGACGGAGGATTGCGAGACCGCGCTGGAGCTGCATTCTCGCGGCTGGCGCAGCGTCTATCTGCCGCGCCCGCTGATCGCCGGGCTGCAGCCGGAGACCTTCGACAGCTTCATCGCCCAGCGGTCGCGCTGGACCCAGGGCATGATCCAGCTGTTCCTGCTGAAGAATCCGCTGTTCAAGCGCGGCCTGACCATCGCGCAGCGGCTCTGCTACACCAGCACCATGCTGTACTGGTTCTTCTGGTTCTGGCGGCCGATCTTCCTGCTGTCGCCGCTGTGCTACGCCCTGTTCGGGCTGGAGATCTACCGCATCAACCTGCCGGACTTCGCCTGCTTCGTCATCCCGCACGTCTTCGCCGCCGCCTTCCTGTCGCAGTTCCTGCACGGGCGGATGCGCTGGCCGCTATTCTCGGAGCTGTACGAGTATCTGCAGTCCTTCCACGTCTCCCGCGCGGCACTCGCCACCCTGATCCGGCCGCGCGACCCGGTGTTCAAGGTCACCGCCAAGGGCCAGTCGGTGGACGAGGACGGCTTCTCGCCGCTGGCAACGCCCTTCATCGTCACCACGCTGCTGCTGGCGGCCGGGCTGGCGGCCTGCGCGTGGCGCTACTCCATCTTCCCCGAACACCGGGCCGCCATCGTCCCGGTGGCGGTGTGGTGTTCGCTGAGCCTGCTGCTGGCGCTCGGCGGCCTCGCCGTCGTCTATGAGCGCAAGCGCGTCCGCCGGCAGGAGCGCTTCACCGTCGACCGCCCCGCGGTGCTGAAGCTCGACGACGGGACCAGCATCGACTTGACCGTCGCCGACGTCTCGGCCGGCGGCGTCGGCCTGCTGGTCGATCCGAAATGGCGGGAGGACCTCTCCCGGCCGGACCAGACGCCGGTCCTCACCATCACCGCGACGGAGACGGAGGCGGCGACCACCACCGGCGTGCGCATTTCCCGCATCGAGATGCGCAACGGCGAACTGGCGGTCGGTGCCGGCTTCGCCCCGCGCGACCGCCAGGACATCGTGGAGATGGCGCGCTTCGTCTTCGGCAACAGCGTCGGCTGGGACGACTTCCTCGACCGCAAGCGCGTGGCCGCCCCGACCTTCTTCGGCGGGCTGCTGTTCTTCGCCACGCGGGTGGTGCCGCGGCTGGGTCATGTCCTGCTGGCATTGCCGCGCGCCCTGCGGCGCATCCTGAGCTTCCAGGCTCCCTGACGCCATGGCGCACGCACGCACCCATACCGGCGGCCGGCGGACGGCCCGCAACCGTGTCGGCGGCGGGCTTCTGGCCCTGCTGTCCTTGTGCCTCGCCCTGTGGACCGGCTGGGCGGCGCCCGCCCAGGCCGCGGACCGGCGGGTCATCCCGCTGTCGAACCTGCGCGACGGCCAGCCGGAGGTCACCCTGCATGGCGAGACGGAGACGGTGGCCCTGCGCGCCGTCCTGCCGCCGGTGGTGGGCCTGACCTCCGTCGTGCTGGCGCTGACCTACGAGAACGGCATCGACATCCTGCCCGAAAAGGGGTCGATGTCGGTCTACATCAACGGGTCCCCGGTGGCCGACCTGCCGCTGTCCGCCTTCAAGGGGCCGGTCAACGCCTCGATCACCCTGCCGGCCAGCCTGATGCGGCCGGGCGAGAACCAGATCGTCTTCCAGACCAACGCCCAGCACCGCGCCATCTGCACCGTCCGGGGCACCTACGATTTGTGGGCGCGGGTGAACCTCGCCGCCTCGTCGCTGACCCTGGTGTCGGAGGGCGGCGTTCCTGCGCCCGACCTCGCCATGCTGCGCCAGCTTCTGGTCGCCGCCGACCGGGCGCGCGAGCCGCTGGCCATCATCCATCCCGGCAGTGAGATCGACGCCGACCATCTCGGCTGGGGCGCCATGGTGGCGCAGTCCTATGGCCTGCTGCTGGGCGACCAGACCCCGCGGGTGGCGGCGGTGCCGGTTCAATCCGCGGCCCAATCGGCAGCCCAGCCCAGCGTCCCGACCGGCACCCCGACCAGTTCCCAGCCTCCGAAACCCGCCGGCACCAGTGCGCCGTCGCTGGAGACCCTTGCCCTGCCGGGCGGCAAGAACGTGCTGATCGGCACCCGCGACCGCATCGCCCCGCTGCTGGGGGAGGCGCGGGCCGCCGCCATCGCCGGTCCCTTCCTGGCCGTCTATCCGCTCCCGAGCCCCGGCGGTGGCGCCTTCGTCGCCGTCGCGTCCGGCCGCACGCAGCAGGAGGTGGACCAGGCGGTGATGCGGCTGGCCGATGTCTCCCGGCCGCTGCCGACCCAGAGCGCGATGATCGTGACCGACGCGGCCCCGCCGGCACCCCTGCCGCACCCGCCGGTGCAGGCCGAAGGGCGCTACCGCCTGTCGGAGCTGGGCTTCCAGACCGTCCAGCACAGCGGCTACCGCTATGCCGGCCGCTTCACCCTGATCCTGCCCACCGGCTTCGCCCCGGTCAGCGACCGTTCGATCCTGTTCCACGTCAATGCCGCGTTCGAGGGCAATCTCGGCCCCGGCGCCGTGCTGAACGTCCGGGTGAACGGCAAGTCGGCCGGCGCCATCGAGATCGACAAGCGGTCCAGCGGCGTGATCGACAACGGCGAGATGCCGCTGCCGATGGCGATGTTCCGCCCCGGCCCCAACGTGATCGAGGTGGAGGCGGAGCTGCCGCCGGCCGGCGGCACCGACTGCGTCTTCGCGGTGCGGCGCCCGACCTTCACCCTGCACGACAGTTCCAGCATCGAAATCCCCGGCTTCGCCCGCCTCGTCACGCTGCCCAGCCTGGGCGGCTTCGCCAACACCGCCTATCCCTATGGCGGCATCGCCGGCGGGGAGCCGGCGGCCCCCTTCGATCTCGTGGTCGTCGGGCGCGAACCCGCCTGGTTCGGCGCGGCCTGGAGCCTGACGGCCCGGCTGGCGCAGCGGGCGGGCGACCTGATGGCGGTGGTGCCCTACACCGGCTGGGACGGCGCGCCGGACGACAATGCCCTGATCGTCGGTCCGGTCGCGGCCCTGCCGCAAGCCGTCTTCGCCTCCTCCCCCTCCCGGCCGACCGACTCGCCGGCCTGCTGGAAGCCGGCGCCCTGATCGCCCAGGCCAGCGCGCGGGGAGAGCCGATGGCGGCGGCCGACCGCCGTGCCCTGGTGGACCGGCTGCGGCTGGGCTGGTCGGGCAGTGCCGCCCGTCCGGGCGTGGCGCGGCCCGGTGCCGTGCCCTCGCCGTTCGGCATCGCCGGGACGGCCCAGGCGGCCGAGGGCGGCGCCCAGAACCGCTGGCAGCGGATGGCCGGAGACGCCAAGGACGCTTCATCCACTGGCGGCTGGGTTCCCGACTGGGCGCGGCGCGTCATGGCCGCGGCCGCCCGCTACGTCAACCATTGGACGGTGGAGGATGCGCCGGTCGATGTCGTCGCGCTGACCGAGAACGCCGACCAGTTGCCGGAGGCGGCCCTGCTGCAATACCGGGCGCCCGGCAACGATCCGCTGACCTGGACGCTGCTGACCGCGTCGGATCCCCGCTCCATCGACCGGGCCATGCGCAGCCTGGGCGAGGCCGGCCTGTGGGACAAGCTGCGTGGCGGCGGAGCGCTGTGGAGCAGTGCGGCGCCGGCAGTCACCACGCTGGAGGCGTCGCACCCCTACCAGATCATTCTCAATCCCTTTGACATCGGTAACCTGATCCTGATCCTGGCTCGCAACCTGTCGCAGCGGATCGAGCTTCTGTTCGGCCTGCTGCTGGGAACGGCCGTGGTGCTGACGGTCAGCATGCGCCTTCTGCTGAAGCATGGACATCGGGAACGGAGCGGGCCATGACCACCCCATCGCGGCGTGACGTGCTGATCGGAACGGCAACCCTGGGCCTGACGGCGGGTCTGGCGGTCGGCCTGTCGACGGCCTTCCCGGCCGGTGCCCTCGCCGCCCCCTTCGACGCGGCGGCGTGGCGGCGCTATGCCGACCGCTTCCTGCAGCCGGACGGGCGGATCGTCGACACCGGCAACAAGGGTGTCAGCCATTCCGAAGGGCAGGGCTACGGCATGCTGCTGGCCGTTGCCGGGGGCGACCGCGCCGCCTTCGACCGGATGTGGGGCTGGACCCAGCGTACGCTGATGGTGCGCGGCGACGGGCTGGTGGCGTGGCGCTGGACGCCCGAGGGCGGCGTCACCGACCGCAACAACGCATCCGACGGCGACATGCTGATCGCCTGGGCGCTGCTGCGCGCCGCCGAGCTTTGGAAGACCGAGGCCTACCGCACCGCCGCCGTCGCCATCGTCAAGGCGCTGGAAGCCGGGCTGCTGGTGGAGCATGCCGGGCTGACCGTCCTGCTGCCGGGGCGCGACGGCTTCCGCAAGGGCGACACGCTGGTCCTCAACCCCAGCTATTGGATTTTCCCGGCCATCCGCGCCTTCGCCGCCCTGCCCGGGGGAGCGCTGGGGCCGGCTGACCGACGCCGGTCTGGTCCTGCTGTCGAAGGCGCGCTTCGGCACCTTCCAGTTGCCGCCGGACTGGATGGCGCTGGACGCCGCCGGCACCGTCACCGTCGCCGAGGGCTTCAGGAAGCAATATGGCTACGATGCCGTGCGCGTGCCGCTCTATATGGCCTGGGACGGCTACCGCGATCCCTATTATTTCCGTCCCTATGCCGATCTGGTGGCGAAGTTCGGCGGATCGACGGTCCCCGCCACCGTCTCGCTACCGGGGGGCACCACCACGCAGGTGGCGGCCTCCGTCGGCATGCTGGCGGTCTACCGGCTGGCCTGCCGCCTTGCCGGAGCCGCGGGCGACATGGTGACCGTGCCGCCGTTGGCGCCCGACGAGGATTACTACTCCACCACCCTGTTCCACCTCTCCGCGCTGGCGGCCCAGAGCCTGGGGATCGAGCCGTGACCCGTCCCGTCCTTCTTCCGACCCTTCTTCTTGCCGGCATCGCCGCGCTCGGCGGCGGGAGCGATGCCTGGGCGCAGTCGCACGGCGGCGGCCGCGCGCTCGCCCCCGGCGTGAAGGTGGAGGTGGCGCCGGCCCCCGGCAGCGGCTCCGCCCCCGCCGCCGGCAAAGTGGACGAGACGGCGCTGCGCTATTACGCCCGCATCGGCGACGGCGAACGGCTGGAGGCGGAGATCGCCCGCCTGCGCGCCCTCGATCCGACCTGGGAACCGCCCAAGGACCTGTTCGCGCCGCAGCCGACCACCCCCGGCGTCGACGAAACCCCGTTCTGGAACCTGCTGTCCGCCGGCAAGGTGGCGGAGGCGCGCGCCGCCATCGCCGAGCAGCGGCGCAAGTCGCCCTCCTGGCAGCCGTCGGACAAGCTGCTGCAGGAACTCGACCTTGCCGAGAGCGCCGGGCGCATCCGCTCGGCCAGCGACACCAAGCGCTGGCAGGAGGTGGTCGATGCCGCAGCCGCCAACCCGGAGGCGGTGGCCTGCAACCGGCTGGACAATGCCTGGCGCCTTGCCGAGGCTTATGCCGAGCTGAAGCAGACCGACCGCGCCTTCGACACCTACAAGACCATCGTCACCAGCTGCCCCAAGGCCAAGGAGCGGCGCGACACCATCTTCAAGGCGTCGCGGTACCTCAGCCCCGACCGGCTGCGCGAGCTGACGGCGCTGGGCGCCACCGCCAACCCGGCGACGGGGGAGGATTACTCCACCGTCCGCGCCGCCGAAGCGGAGCTTGAGACCGGCCGCCTGCTGGAACGTCTCGGCAATGCGAAGGCCGGCGCCCTGTCGGCCGCCGACCTGTCGCGCGTCCAGGGCATCGTGCGCGACAAGCAGGACGCCGACGGCGCCATCGCGCTCGGCTGGTACTTCCAGAAGCAGAAGAACTTCGCGGAGGCGCAGAGCTGGTTCTCCCAGGCCAACGGCTGGGCGCCGTCCGACCGCGCGGCGGAAGGTCTGGTGCTGGCCTACAACGGCCTGGGCGAGAAGGCGCAGGCCCGCGCCGCAGCATCCCCCTGGAAGGGCAAGTCGAACCGCGTCGATCAGGCGCTGAAGGCGGTGGACCCGCCGCGCGGGCCTTCCGGCGGTGGGCGGAGCGGTCCGCAGGGGCCGAGCGAGCTGGACCGGGCGCTGGCCCGCCAGGACTATGCCGCCTGCATCGCCATCATCCGCGCCTCCATCGCCAGGAGCGGCCCGACCGCCGCCCTGCTGCAGCAGCGCGGCTGGTGCCTGCTGGAGCTGAAGCGCCCGTCGGAGGCCGAGGCCGCCTTCGCCGAGGCGCAGGTGCTGGCCGCGCGCGAGCCCGCCAAGGGCGGCGCGTCCGCCGGTGGCGCATCGGCCGGGGCCGCGGCACCGCGCACCCCGTCTGCCGGCGGCCTGCCGCAGACGGCGACCCTGGCGCAGGAGAACGCCTATGGGCAGGCCATCGCCCGTCTGGCGACCGGCGACGTGGCCGGGCTGACCCGCGACCTGCCGCGCGCCAACATGACGGCGGCGCAGAAGGCGGAAATCCGCGCCTCGCTGATGGCGACGGAGGCGAACCGGGCGCTGGAGGACAAGCGCTACAACGACGTGCTGCGCCTGCTCGACGCCCGCAAGGAGCTGGAGCCGGAACCGCGCAACCTCGGCATCCTGCGCGGCTGGGCGCTCTACAACCTGATGCGCTACGACGAGGCGTACGCCCAGTTCAAGGCCATCGACGACCGGCTGAGCACCGAGGAATCGCGCGAAGGCGTCACCATCACCTGGAAGACGATCTATCATGACTGGTAAGGCCATGACTGGTAAGGGAGCCCCGATGCGCGAGACTCCGATGCCCGGGACCGGCCTGCGGCGCACCGTTGCGCTGGTGGCGCTGGCCGCGGCCACCCTGCTGACCTCGGGCTGCGCCGGCTGGGTGCGCGACAACCTAACCCAGGCGCCCACCCCCTGGCGCCGCATCCAGCCGACGGCGCTGCCGGTGACGCTGCCGGACAGCCGCGACTTCCCCATCGTCGCCGCCCGCATGCGCGACACCGGCGCCGTCTACAAGAGCTACGTCGTGGCGCTGGGCAACCCCACGGTGCTGCCGGGCGAGAACCGCCTGACGGTGGACGTGCAGACCCTGCCCGACAGCCTGTTCGGCGCCCTGGTCCAGCCGCCGCGCGTCTTCCCGGTCCCGCTCTACACCATGGAGACGCTGACCGAGACGACGAGGCGCGAGTTCCCGGACATGCGCATCAAGGTCGCCGACGGCGCCCGCCGCAACCGCTACGGCGACTACGACTACGTCACCGCCCAGGACGGCGAGAACAGCTGCGTCCTGGCCTGGCAGCTGATCAGCGACCGCAAGCGCATTCTGCCGGAGCGGATCGAGGCGGTGCGGCTGGAATACCGGGTCTGCGGTGTCGGCTCCAACATCCGCGCCCTGCTGGCCCCGTTCGAGGCGATGACGCTGACCCTGCCGGAAACGGTGCTGGAAGCCCACGACCTCGGCGGCCTGTAGCAGAGGATCACGCCGCCCGCGCCTGGTCCCGCCGCAGCCGCTCCTCCAGCGCCCGCCAGCGCGGCTCCACGGCCTCCCACGCCCGGTGCTTGACCGGCCCGAAGCCGCGGATCTCCTGCGGCAAGGCGGCCAACTCCACCGCGGTGGACAGCCGGTCTGCCGACAGCCGCTCCGCGATCTCCGCCACCGTCGCCTCATAGCGGGCGATCAGCGCGCGCTCCATCTTCCGCTCCGCCGTGTAGCCGAACGGGTCGAGCGCCGTGCCGCGCAGCCGTTTCATCGCCGCCAGCCCGCGGAACACCGGCAGGATCCAGGCGCCGAGCGCCATCTTGCGTGGCTCCCCGTACCCGTTGGTCTCGCGCGACAGCAGGGAGGGGCGAGGTGGAAGACCGGCTTCCAATCGCCCTCGAACCGCTCGTCCAGGCTTTTGCGGAAAGCCGGATCGCTGTGCAGCCGGGCGACCTCATACTCGTCCTTGAAGGCCATCAGCTTGAAGGCGCTGCGCGCCACCGCCTCGGCCAGAGCGGTGGACCCCGGCGCCACGCGGTCCTCCGCCTGCCGCGCCCGCTCCACCAGCGCGTGGTAGCGCCCGGCATAGGCGCGGTCCTGATACTCCGCCAGGAACGCCGCCCGCCGCTCCACGATGGTGGCAAGGTCGGTTGCCGGCGCCTGTTCCTCCGCTCCCAGACCCGCCAGAACCTCCGGCCGGTGCGCGGCGAGGCGGCCGAAGGCGAAGGCGCGCAGGTTGGCGGCGACGCCGGTGCCATTCAGCTCGATGGCGCGGGTCAGCGCCTCCAGCCCGACCGGCAGCAACCCCTTCTGGAAGGCGACGCCCATCAGGAAGACGTTGGCGAGGATGCTGTCGCCGAACAGCGCGGTGACCACCCGGTTGGCGTCCACCACCTCGACCTGCTCGGCCCCCGCCGCCCGGCGCAGGCTCCGCAGCAGCGCCCCCGCATCCGGCAGCTTGGCGCCGTCGCGGGTGAAGGCCCCGGTCGGCGCCACATGGGCGTTGGCCACCACCCGCGTCCGCCCCAGCCGCACCGTCTTCAGCGCATCGGGCGAGGCCGCGACCACCGTGTCGCAGGCCAGCACCAGCTGCGCCCGCTTCGGGTCGATCCGCGCCTGATGGAGCAGCCCCGCATCCCCCGCCACCCGCAGATAGCTGTAGACGGCACCGCCCTTCTGCGCGAAGCCCATGAAGTCCAGCACCGAGGACGCCTTGCCCTCCAGATGCGCCGCCATCGCCAGCACCGCGCCGATGGTGATGACACCGGTGCCGCCGACCCCGACGATCAGGATCTCCGCCAAATCCCCTGCCACGCCATAGCGCGGCAGCGGCAGCGCCGCCAGATCGTCGGCGAAGCGCGCGGCGACCCTGTCCGGCTCCGGCTTGCGCAAATTGCCGCCCACCACCGAGACGAAGCTGGGGCAGAAGCCGTCGGCGCAGGAGTAATCCTTGTTGCAGCTGGACTGGTCGATCTGCCGCTTCACTCCGAATTCGGTCTGTTTCGGCTGCACCGACAGGCAGTTCGACTTCTTGCCGCAATCGCCGCAGCCTTCGCAGACCAGATCGTTGATGACCATCCGCCGCGCCGGGTCGGCCATGGTGCCGCGCTTGCGCCGCCGCCGCTTCTCCGCCGCGCAGGTCTGCTCATAGACGATTGCCGTGACGCCGGGAATCTCGCGCATCTCGCGCTGCACGGCGTCCAACTCCTCGCGGTGATGCACCGTGGTGAAGGGGGCGAGACCGCTGCGGCTGTCGTATTTCTCCGGCGCGTCGCTGACCACGGCGATGCGGGTGATGCCCTCCGCCGCCAGCTGGCGGGTGATGGCGTCGACGGAGATCGGGCCGTCCACCGGCTGGCCGCCGGTCATGGCGACGGCGTCGTTGAACAGGATCTTGTAGGTGATGTTGATCTTGGCGGCCACCGCCTGCCGGATCGCCAGCAGGCCGGAATGGAAATAGGTGCCCTCGCCCAGATTCTGGAAGATGTGCGGCCGCTTGCTGAACGGTGCCTGCCCGATCCAGCTGACGCCCTCGCCGCCCATCTGGCTCAGCCCCACCGTGTCGCGGTCCATCCACGACGCCATGAAGTGGCAGCCGATGCCGGCCATCGCCTTGCTGCCGTCGGGCACCTTGGTCGAGCTGTTGTGCGGACAGCCGGAGCAGAAATAGGGCGTCCGAGGCAGGGCAGGGGCGGCCGGCGCCTCCCCCGGCAGCAGCTCCGCCAGCCGCGCCGAAAAGTCCCGCTCCGGAAAGCGGTGGCGGATGCGCTCCACCAGCGCCTTGGCGACGATCCACGGCCGCAGCTCCCCGGTGGCGGGCAGCAGCGGGGCGCCGAACTCGTCGGTCTTGCCGACCACGGCGCGCGGCCGCTCCCCGGCCGGCAGGTGGAACAGCAGATCCTTCAGCTGCCCCTCGACGACCGGCGCCTTTTCCTCCACCACCAGCACCTCGTCGGCCCCGCGGGCGGCGGCGAGCGCGAAGTCCGGCTCCAGCGGCCAGGACAGCCCGATCTTGTGGACCGACAGCCCGATCCGCTCCGCCTCCGCCGGCCCGATGCCGAGCAGCCGCAGCGCCTCCATCAGGTCGAGATGCGCCTTGCCGGTGGTGACGATGCGCAGCCAGCCGCCCCTTCCCAGCACCGTCCGGTCGATGCGGTTGACGCGGGCGAAGGCCTTCACCGCCGCGACCTTGGCGGCCAACCTTTCCTCGATGGCGAGGCTGGGCAGGTCGGGCCAGCGGTAATGCAGCCCCCCGGCGGCGGATCGAACTCCACCGTCAGGAAGCCGCCCTCCAGCGCCGGAATCCGCACGGTGCCCGAGCTTTCCACCGATTCCGAGATCGCCTTGAACCCGACCCAGGCGCCGGAGAAGCGCGACAGGGCATAGCCGTACAGCCCGAAGTCCAGATAGTCGCGGATGCCCGCCGGGTTCAGCACCGGCATCGACCATGCGATCATGGCGAGGTCGCTCTGGTGCGGCATGCTGGACGACACGCAGCCATGGTCGTCGCCGGCCACCGCCAGCACCCCGCCGCGCGGCGAGCTGCCATAGGCGTTGGCATGTTTCAGCACGTCGCCGGAGCGGTCCACCCCCGGCCCCTTGCCGTACCACATGCCGAACACGCCATCGACGGTGCCCTCGCCCGAGGATTCGACCTGCTGGGTCCCCATGACGGCGGTGGCGCCCAGATCCTCGTTCACGCCGGGGACGAAGCGGATGGCATGGGCGTCCAGATGCGTGCGCGCCTGCCACAGCGCCTGATCCAGCCCGCCCAGCGGCGACCCGCGATAGCCGCTGACGAAGCCCGCCGTGTTCAGCCCGGCCCCCCGGTCGCTCTCCGCCTGGAGCAGCAGCAGCCGGACCAGCGCCTGCGTCCCCGACAGATAGACCTGCCCCCCGGCGCGGCTGTAGCGGTCGTCCAGGCGATAGCTGCGGTCGATCCGGCCAGGGGTTTGGCCGGGATCGCGCTCCGCCCGCAGGCCCGTCGGCATGCCGTCCATGTCTCGTTCCCTCGATTATCCTTCGTTGGAACGAGTGTGCGCCCTTTGCAGGCAAATGATTTTGCGGGTTGGGCGCGGAACGGGGGTGTTCGGAAAATCCTGTTGCGGATTGTCGGGGTGTGGAGCGAAATTTTTGCGGTGGTGGGGTGGGGTGGGGTTGGCTGGTCGGCAAGAAGGCGCTTTTATTGGTACCAACCGGCACTCTTATCATTTTATCATTCAATCGAAAGCATTTTGTCTGAAGAAAATCACTCTTGATGACCATGCGATGCTAGGACCAGATCTCAGCAATCAGTTTTTAGAATTCGAGATAGACTTGCATTTTCAGACCCTACGCATCCACCCACATTCTCGACCAGATGTTAACTGCTCCTTGCCATTGACCGCGCTCTCACATCTTGGGATACTCCAATAGTTAGCGATAGCGCTGCATCGGGGTTCCTAAAGGAAGTCCAATAACTTAGATAAGATAAGTTAAAGACATGACAGAAAAGAGAAATAAGTCCCACTTTGGAATCGATGGCGCTGCAACAAAGAAATTCGATTGGGAGTTGTCCCAGAAGCGCATTATAAATGATATGAAATCAGACTTCATATTTGCGCCGCACCTTCGTCGGGTGTTTGACGGAGCATTCGACATACTAAAGAAAGAGGTTGCTGGTGAGTTGAAGAATGGGCTCTATTCTCCTTCCCTTCCTCTAACTATCGACGTGCCAAAAAGCATGCGTATGCGAACGGTGCAGGTTAAGAGGCACGGGGGCCCAAGCTTCTCTCGTCCTGGAAGCATCCTTTTGCCTAAAGACCGGCTCTTGTATCAGCTTCTTGCCGATGCTGCAGCGCCTATTATTGATAAAAATACGGATAAGGATCGATCATATAGTCATTGGATTGCAAAGAAGGACACTGATGGGAAGTTTTTTCTTCCTAGCAGAGTGTGCTGGGGAAAAATGCAGGAGAAGCTGAGATTGTTATCTGAGAAAAAAGAGTTTAAGTATGTAGTTAAATTAGATGTTGCGAATTGTTTTTCGTCCATTAATTAGCATACCCTGATTAACTTCCTGAAAGAAGTTGGTTACCCGGAATCTCTTTGTAATCCGCTTGAAAATCTTCTTGTCCGCTTTACCGGAAGCAGGAACTCGAGAGGAATAATACAGGGTGTTTTCCCATCTGATTTGTTGGGAAATTTTTATCTAACTCCTATCGATCAGGTTTTAGGTGATCTGGGCTTGGCTTCCGTACGGTACGTTGATGATATCTATGTATTTGTAAGAACATTTGATCAAGCAGAACGAGTTATGCGAGATATCAGTAAGGCATTGCGTGGATATGATCTTTATTTGAATGAATACAAGTCTGCTTTAGTATCAAAGAACTCTCTTGCAACTGAAGAGCCTGACCTTGAGCTTCTGTTTGATGAAGCAATCAGAGAGGTTGAAGAGCAGTTTAGCGACGAAGACTTCGCAAGTGATTATGGATTTCAGGCTGATTTTGAGTCAGAGCCAGAAAACGCCGATGATGGACTGGATTTCAATTTGATTGCAACACAAAGACTTTTTCGGAGTGCCAGTCAATATGAAGGCAGTGAGGAAAAAATTGAAAGATTCTGTCTGCCATTATTTGCAAAGGCAGAGTCTGACTTTGCAGTTGATCACGTGATAGAAAACTTAGCATATAAGCCGTCCATGGCGCAATTTTATAGTATATACATAGCAAAATTCCTCAAAGATGAATTTGTAAGAGATTACATTAAAGATGTGTTGATCGGTGATAGTCTATTCTATGATTGGCAAAAAATGTGGTTTCTTTCTGCGCTCCTTGTTGGAGGAAAAGAAAACGACCAAATTACTAAGTGGTGTCTGGATATCGTGAGGGATCGTCAATGCCACGATGCGCTGAGAGCTATTGCTGCAATATTTGTATGCCGATTCGGCAGTTTTACTAGAAGAAAGGCGCTTAGTGAAGAATACCAAAACATTGGATCTCCTTATGTTCAAACGGCTCTATTGTATGGAACTCGCTACATTCCGTTAATTGAGCGTAAAAATGCCATTTCTAGCTGGTCTGGTCATGGATCAATTCACAAGATGATTGCTGATACTCTCGAATAAGCCATATAGAAATCTGTGGTAATCTAAATATAAGTGGCGAGAAACTGTAGGCAGTGATCTCACATGAGCACTTGTGCTGTGGATTTTCCTTTTTTGCTTACATTTTGGCTCAAGGAAGCAGACAAAGTAAGTTTGCTTAGAGTTCGGCGCATATAAAACGCATTTGGTATGCTATTGTTTGTCATTATAAAATAACTTTATTCATCTCTTACTATACAGGATCTCCCAAAGCCACCGGTTGCGCAAAAGAACCCCCCATCCAGAAAAAATTCCTATATTCTCCCCCGCTGGTCCCATCCACCAGCGGAGCCCCGCCATGCCGCTCGACAGCCGCACCCTCGCCGACGACCATTTCCCCTGCTGGGCGGAGGAGCCGCCGGTCCCCGTCGACGGCTCGCTGGTTCCCGGCTCGCAGTTCCACGAGGAACAATGGATCATGGCCGCCGGCATGCTGGCGCGCGGCTGTTCCTTCCTCTACGTCGCCCGCGCCATGGGATGCAGCCGCACCACCCTGTGGCGGGCCTATTACGGATCGCGGGATTTCCGCCATCGCGTCTGGTGGGAACGGCAGGCGTTGAACCGGGAGGCGGACCTGCGCCTGTCCTCGATCCGGACCCTGGTGGCGGAACAGATCGAGCGGCTGGTGTCGATGGGCGATCCGAAGACGGTGCGCTGGTTGGCCGAACGGCTCGGCCTGTTCGCCGGGCTCGACGCCCCGGCCAGACCGGTGGCGCGTGCCTACCAGCCCGACCGGCCCGCCCCGTCCCCGGAACCGGCGGCAACGCCGGCCCCGCAATCGCTGCCACAGCCGCCCTCTCAGCCGCCCCCGCAGCCCTCATCGCCGCCGCAGCCCGAGCCGGCCGCTCCGCCCCCGACGCCCGCCGGCCCCGGCGGCGACCGTCCCCGTCCGCGGCCGGTGGAGCCGGTCGCCGCTGCGCTCCCCGATCCCGCACCGGCGCCGGTGGACGGATGGAACAGCGCGCGAAATCCGTTCCACACTGTTCCATCCGCCGCCGCCCCGCCGGCGAAGGCGGGCGGCCGGCGCCGCGTCAGCCGCCTCGGATCAGCTCCGAATACCAGCGCGCCGACTCCTTCGGGGTCCGCGCTTGCGTCGTGAAATCGACATGGACGATGCCGAACCGCGTGCCGTAGCCGCCGCCCCATTCGAAATTGTCCAGCAGCGACCAGACGAAATAACCCCGCACGTCGGCCCCCCGTGCCTTCGCCGCCGCCATCGCGGCGATGTAGGCCTGCAGGTAGGCCAGCCGCTCGGCATCCACCACGCGCCCCTCGGCATCGGGCGCCTCCGCCGCCTTGGTGCCATAGCCGTTCTCCGTCACATAGATCGGCAGGCGGTAGCGGCGGGTCAGGTCGATCAGCGTGTCGCGGAAACAGCCGGGGTCATAGGGCCAGTCGATGGCCGTCCGCTTCATCCCCGCCGGCGGCGAGCCGAATCCGAAGCCCCAGATCAGGCTGTCGTCCCTGCGGCCATAGACCGGGGCGTAATGGTTCAGCCCGAACCAGTCCAGCGGCCGGGCGATGCGCGCCATGTCGCCGGGCTGCACATAGGGCTCGATGGCCTCGGCGATGCGGCGCGGGTAGTGGGCGCGCAGTTGGGCGTCGGGGAAGGCGCGGTTCCAATGCTCGTCGAACAGGGCGGCGGCCTCGACATCCTCCGGCCGGTCGGTCTCGGGCCGCATCGGCTGGACGCTGTGCACCGCACCGATGGAGGCGCCCGGCACCAGGGCGCGCAGCACGTCCACCCCGGCGCCATGGGCGAGGTTGACGTGGTGGATCGTCTTCAGGTGGCTGGCGCGGTCGGCGATGCTCGGCGCCCCCCAGCCGAAAGCCCAGCCGAACAGGGTGAAGACGGAGAACTCGTTGAAGGTGGCCCAGCGCTTCACCCGGTCACCATAGCGCCGGGCGCACAGCGCCGCGTAATCGGCGAACCAGCCGGCGCCGTCGCGGCTGGTCCAGCCGCCCATGTCCTGCAACGCCTGCGGCAGGTCCCAGTGATACAGGCACAGCCAGGGCTCGATGTTCTTTTCCAGCAGCCGGTCGATCAGCCGGTCGTAGAAATCCAGCCCCTTCCCGTTCGGCGCGCCGCGCCCGCGCGGCAGCACCCGCGGCCAGGAGACGGAGAAGCGGTAGGCCTGCAGCCCCAGCCCGGCCATCAGCTCCACATCCTCCGGCATCCGGTGGTAATGGTCGCAGGCGACGTCGCCGCTCTCGCCGTTGTCGACCCGGCCCTTCAGCTTGCAGAAGCTGTCCCAGATGCTGGGCGCCCGCCCGTCGGCCTCGGCCCCGCCCTCGATCTGGTAGGCGGAGGTGGAGGCTCCCCACAGGAAGTCTTTGGGAAAAACCGGACGTTCGGCCATGGCGGATCACCCGAAAGATGGATGATCGGATCCTACCCCTTTCCCGTCCGGGTGGAAGGGGCCAATCGTCGCTGCACCGGCCGTCGGGCGGCACCACCTTCCGGCGGATGGTCCGTCACCATATCGCGGTCGACAGGATGGCGCGCCGCTCCTATGGTCTCGCCGACCGGACGAGCGATTCAGAAAGGAACGGGCGCATCATGGCGAAAAAGGACGGGGTCAACGGCAAGGGCGGTCAGTTCAGCGGGACCCCGGCCGACCGGCTGGTCCGGCTGTGGCGCAACAACGACGAGCGCTTCGGCGCCCTGCTGGACGAGGTGCTGGACGGCAACCGCCAGGGCGTGATCGAAGCGGCCCTGGGCAAGCTGCGCGAAGAGGAAGGCTACGACTTCATGGACGAGGTCGAGGCGTTCTCCGAGACCGCGCAGGGCACCGACGAGCATGGCGACCCGACGCTTTCCACCCTGTTCTGGCTGGCGCTGGAGGTGGACGGCCGGCTCGACGCGCCGCCGCCGGTGGGCGTGATCGAGGAGGCGCTCGATTCGGCCGGGCTGCTGGAAAAGGCCGCCGACATGCGGCTGCTGCCGCTGTGGCTGGATCCGGAGCCGCTGTCCTACCTGGAGGCCGCCGACCGCCGCACCCTGCTGCGCCGCCTGATCTCCTCGCCGGAGGAGGCGGAGAGCTTCGCCCGCGAACAGGACCTGCTGGCCCCCGCCGACGACACCGGCACCCGGCTGGTCTCCGTCGTCGGTCTGGTGATCGAGGAGGATGTGGAGCCGGAAGGGGAGGGGATGCCCGACCCGCTGAAGCTCGGCTTCGCCGACGACGCGCAGGAACCGGAGATCGACCCCATCGAGCAGGAGCGCATCCGCCAGTCGATGGTTGCCTTCGCCGAGGCGGTGGGCGCCGCCGACCCGCGGGTGAAGCGCTGCGAGCCGGTCGGCGGGCTGAACGACCTGCTGGACTTCACCGCCGAGGGCGTCTGGCCGGACGACGTCGACACCAACTTCGACGAGGTCAACGACTTCCTCGACATCGCCGGCAACGAGACCGGCGACGGCGTCCTCGACCTGTCGGTAGGCCAGACGCCGGAGGGGCTGCTGGTGCGCGCCTACAACTCCGACGGCGTGCTGCTCGACGAACGGACCTTCGACCTCTCCGGCACCCGCGCCGACGAGGCGCTGGCGATGATGAAGCGGCGCTGCCGCCGCCTCACCGAGGAGTAAGGCAGGGCAGGGCAGGGTCAGGTCAGCGCCGGACGGGCCTGACCGCCAGCACGCAGGCGACGGCGGCGAGGATCAGCATCAGCGCCGCCACCAGCCGCAGCGTTACCGGCTCGCCCAGCAGCAGCACGGCGCCGCCGACCCCGACCACCGGGATCAGCAGGGTGCTGACCGCCGCCTCTCCCACCGTCAGGCGGCGGACGGTGACGTACCACAGCGCCTGCGCCGCGCAGATCGAGCAGACGATGTGCCAGGCGAAGCCGACCCACACCTCGGGGTGGATATCGGCCAGGGCCGGCCTCGACTCGGTCATCGCCAGCAGGATCATCGGCGGGGCGCACAGCACATACTGCCAGCCGGTGATGACCATCGGGTTGCTGCGCCAGACCCGCCGCTTCATCACGATGGTGCCCATCGCCCAGGCCAGCGCCGACACCAGCATCACCGCCGGGCCGGCCAACTGCGACGGCGGCGCCGACAGCGCCTCCGGCCCGAGCAGGACCATCAGCCCGGCCAGCCCGCAGGCCAGCCCGACGATCTGGCGCAGGCCCGGCCGCTCGCCCAGCAGCGGGATCGCCAGCAGCGTCGCCCACACCGGCATGGTGAAGGCGATGATCGCCGCCTGGGAGGTCGCCATCAGGCTCTGGCCCAGCGCCGTGCACAGGTTGAAGACCAGCACGTTGCACAGCCCCGCCGCCGCCAGCGCCGGCCATTCCGCCCGCTCCACCCGCAGCCGGTGCCCGGCCAGCCGCGCCGCCCCCAGCAGCAGCACGGCCCCGGCGGTGAAGCCGATGGCGCGCAGGCTGAAGATCGGCATCTGCGTCAGGATCGTCTTCACCGCCGGCCAGTTCAGGCCCCAGAACAGGCTGATGGTGGCGATCAGCAGATACTTGACCGGATCGCGGCCGGCCCCGCTGGCGGCGATGGCGGTCATGCCGCTGTCTTGCCTTCGAAACCGTCCAGGAAGCTGGACAGGTTGGCCGACAGCGCGTCGATGGCGTATCCGCCCTCCTGCACCAGCACGGTCGGCATGTCCGCGGCGGCGAGCAGGGCGCCCATGCGGGCGAAGCCCGGCGTGGTGACGCCGAAGGCGGCCAGCGGGTCGTCGATGAAGGTGTCGAAGCCCAGCGAGACGAACAGCATGTCCGGTCCGAAGCGGCGGATCGCCTCCAGCCCCTTGCCGATGGTCGCCAGCACCGTCGCCTCGTCGCTGCCGATGGGCAGCGGCAGGTTCAGGTTGTAGCCCTCGCCGCGGCCGCTCCCGCGCTCCTGCGCGAAGCCGGCCATGTGCGGATAGAACTCCGCCGGGTCGGCATGGACCGAGACGAAGAACACGTCCTCGCGCTCGTAGAAGATGTCCTGCGTGCCGTTGCCGTGATGGACGTCCACGTCGATGATCGCCACCCGCGCCGCCCGGCCCTGGGCGCGCAGGATCGGCAGCACCGATTCCGCCGCGACCGCGACATGGTTGAGGTAGCAGAAGCCGCCGGCCATATCGCGGGTGGCATGGTGCCCCGGCGGCCGGCACAGCGCGTAGGCCGACCGGTCCGCCCCGGTGGCGACCAGCTTGGCCGCATGGATGGCGGCGTTGGTCGCGGCGCAGGTGGCGGCCCAGGTGCCCTCGCCGATCGGGCAGGCGGTGTCGAACATGTGCCAGCCGGCCTGCCCGACGATGCAGGTGGGATAGCCGGGGGCGGCCTGCATCCGGTGGACGTTGGGCAGCACCACGTCGCCCATGTCGCCCTTCGCCACCCAGCGGGCATGGGCGGTCTCCAGGAAGGCGAGATAGGCCGGGGTGTGGACCGCGGCGCGCGGGGCGGAGCCGTAATCGTCGGGGCGGATCAACTGTTCCCCGCGCTTCTCGACCAGCGAGGCCAGCGCGCCGAGTCGCTCCGGCTTCTCCGGCAGGGCGCGCAGCAGGCCCTTGTTGAAGTAGGTGGCGGGGCGGTGCAGGGCGGCGTCGGGGTGATGGACGAACTTCATGGGGGAACTCCGGGGGGCTTATGCGCTCAGGGCCGTCCGGCCGTGGCGACCAGCGTTTCGAACAGCACGGCGGCACCGCGGGCGCCGTCGGCGGGGGAGATGTTCTCGACCTCGTTGTGGCTGATGCCGTCCTCGCAGGGGATGAAGATCATCGCCGTCGGCACTTTGCCCGCCACATACACCGCGTCATGGCCGGCGCCCGACACGATGTCGCGGTGGCTGAAGCCGAAACCGGCGGCGGCGTCGCGCACGCGGTCGACCAGCGGCTTGGCGAAAGGCGTCGGCGGGAAGTGCCAGAAATCGGCGATCTCCGCGCTCACGCCCTGCTGCTCGGCGATCTCGGCGACGGCGGCGCGGAACCGGCGGTCCATATCGGCCAGCGTGTCCGCATTCGGATGGCGCAGGTCGACGGTGAAGAAGACCCGGCCGGGGATGACATTGCGCGAATGCGGGTGGACGTCGAGGATGCCGACGGTGGCGCACGGGTCGCCCGCCGTCTCCAGCCCGACCCGCTGCACCGCCTGCACCATGGCCGAGGCGGCCACCAGTGCGTCGCGTCGCAGGCGCATCGGCGTCGGGCCGGCATGTGCCTCCACCCCGGTCACCGTCACCTCGTACCAGCGTTGGCCTTGCGCGCCGGTGACGACGCCGATCTCCTTGCCCTCGACCTCCAGCACCGGGCCCTGCTCGATGTGGGCCTCCAGATAGGCGTGCATCGGGTGATCGACCGGGGCGTCGCCGGCATAGCCGGTGCGGACCAACTCGTCGCCCAGCCGGGCTCCGTCCTGCGCCACCTTGTCCAGGATCTCCTCCAGCGTGAAGATTCCGGTGACGACGCCCGATCCCATCATCGGCGGGGAGAAGCGCGAGCCCTCCTCGTTGGTCCACACCGCGACCTCGACCGGGTGCAGGGTCTCCACCCCGCGGTCGTTCAGCGAGCGCACGACCTCCAGCGCCGCCAGCACGCCGAACACGCCGTCGAAGCGTCCGCCGGTCGGCTGGGTGTCGAGATGGCTGCCCATCACCACCGGGGGCAGGCTGTCGTCGCGGCCCTTGCGGCGGGCGAAGATGTTGCCGATGCGGTCGACGCTGACGGTGCAGCCGGCGGCCTCGCACCAGGAGACGAACAGGTCGCGTCCGGCCTTGTCCTCGTCCGACAAGGCAAGGCGGCAGCTGCCGCCCTTCGCGGTGGCGCCGATCTTCGCCATGTCGGCGAGGCTGTCCCACAGGCGGTCGGCGTCGATCGGCAGGTTGGAGGGGAGGGGCATGGTGGCTCCGGGGGTGTTTGTTGGTTGATTGTTTGGATGGGAGAGGTGTCGGCTGACGATGCCCCCACCTAACCTCCCCGCTCTCAGCGGACCTTTGGTCCGCCTGCCGCGTCAGCACAAAGCGAAGCTTTGTGCAAGAGCTGGGCGGGGGAGGGACTGCCGCCGCTTTTCCGAACAAGCGCTTGTCCCCTCCCCGCCCAGCGGGGGAGGGTTAGGGTGGGGGCAAGAGTCCGCTTAAGCCGCCACCTCCCGCCGCTCTCGCGCCCGCAGATCGACCATCGCCGACACTGCGCGCAGCATCGGCACCTCGACGCCGGCGCGCTCGGCCAGTTCGATCACCGATCCCAGGATCGCCTCCAGCTCCAGCCGGCGGCCGGCCTCATAGTCCTGCAGCATCGAGGTCTTGAAGTCGCCGACGCCGGCGGCCATGGCGATGCGTTCATCCACGCTGGTTGCGAAGACCACGCCCAGCTTTTCCGCGACCGCCTTGGCCTCCAGCATCATGGCGCGGCCGGTCTCCCGCGTGCCGGGATCGTTGCACAGCCGGCCGAGCGTCGATCCGGTCAGCACGCTCAGCGGGTTGAAGGCGAGGTTGCCCCACAGCTTCACCCAGATCGCCTGCCGGATGTCGGTGGTCTTCGCCGGCTGGAAGCCTGCCTGCCCGAACAGCGCCACGATGCGGTCCACCGCCGGGTTGTCGCGGCCGCCCTTGATATCGCTCCCGGCGTCGCCGAAGACGAAACGCTGGTCGCTGACATGGCGCAGGCGGCAGGGACCGTCGCCCTCCACCGCGACGAAGGTCGTCGCGCCCACCACCCGGTCGGGATCGATGGAGCGCCAGAGCAGCCCGTCCGGATCGACGCTGGAAAGCGGCCGGTCGGCCAGCGGTTCCGGCTGGCGGTGCGGATACCACCAGGGGATGCCGTTGATCATCGGCACGATGGCGGTCTCCGGCCCCAGCAGCGGGGTCAGCGTGTCGATGGTGCCACGCAGGGCATGGGCCTTGACGCAGAGGAACACCACATCCTGCGGCCCCAGCGACAGGCTGTCGTCGGTGACGCGCGGGCTGAGCCGGGCGACGCGGTTCAGCGGCGTCACCATGGTCAGGCCGTTGCGGCGGATGGCGGTTGCCGCGTTCGGCCGGGCGACCAGCGTCACCTCTGCCTCGGTGGCGCCCAGCCGGGCGGCCAGCAGCCCGCCGACCGCGCCGGCCCCGATGATGGCGACCTTCATTCAGTGCGCTCCCGCCGGGACTTGCTGAAGGTCGTCCGGGATGTGCCAGGACTTGCCGGGAATGGCGTCGAGCAGGCTGCGGGTGTAGGCGTCGCGGGGATTGGTGAACACGTCGCGCGCGGTGCCCAGTTCGACGATCCGGCCGCGGCGCATCACCGCGATGGTGTCGCAGACCTGGGCCGCCACCCGCAGGTCGTGGGTGATGAACAGCATGGCGAGGTTCAGCCGCTTGCGGATGTCGTCCAGCAACTCCAGCACCTGCCCCTGCACCGACACGTCGAGCGCCGATACCGGCTCGTCCGCCACCAGCAGCTTCGGTTCCATGGCGAGCGCGCGGGCGATGCCGATGCGCTGGCGCTGGCCGCCGGAGAATTCGTGCGGGAAGCGGTCGGCGGCCGAGCCGTCGAGTCCGACCATCGCCAGCAGTTCCCGCGCGCGGGCCAGCGCCTTGCCGCGGTCCTCGCCGAAGGCGACCGGCCCCTGGGCCACGATGTCGCCGACGCGGTGGCGCGGGTTCAGCGAGGCGTAGGGATCCTGGAACACCATCTGCACCGCCCGGCGATAGGGCCGGAAGCCCTTGCGGTCGAGCGCCAGCAGGTCGGTGCCCTCGAACAGGATGTGTCCCGAGTCCGGCTTGATGAGGCCGACGATGGAGCGCCCGAGCGTCGATTTGCCCGAACCGGATTCGCCGACCAGCCCCACCGTCTCGCCGGGGTGGATGGTCAGCGACAGGTCGTCGCCGGCCACTACCTCCTTGGACTTCTTGAACAGGCCGCCGCCGACATGGAAGACCTTGCGCACCTTGTCGGCGACCAGCAGCGGGGCGCCCTCCTTGGCATGGTCATCGCGGTGCTCGATGTAGTGCGGGACCGAGGCGATCAGCTGGCGGGTATAGGGATGCTGCGGCCGGTTCAGCACGTCCGACGCCGGGCCGTACTCCACCAGCTTGCCGTGGCGCATCACCGCCACCCGGTGGGCGATCTCCGCCACCACGCCGAAATCATGGGTGATGAACATCATGCCCATGTGGCGCTCGGCCTGAATCGAGCGGATCAGGTCGAGGATCTGCTTCTGGGTGGTGACGTCCAGCGCCGTGGTCGGTTCGTCGGCGATCAGGATGTCGGGCTGGCAGGCGAGCGCCATGGCGATCATCACGCGCTGGCGCTGGCCGCCCGACAGGCGGAACGGATAGGCCTCGGCCAGTTCGGCGGGGTTGGGCAGCCCGACCTGGGCCAGCAGCTCCACCACGCGGGCGCGGCGGGCGGGGGCGGGCAGGTCGGTGTGCTCGCGCAAGGACTCGCCGATCTGGCGGCCGACCCGCATCAGCGGGTTCAGCGCGGTCATCGGCTCCTGGAACACCATGGCTATGCGGCCGCCGCGCAAGCTCCGCTGCTCCGCCTCCGGCATGGTCAGCACGTCCTTGCCCTTGAACAGCAGGCTGCCGCCGGATACCCGGACATGGGGGGCGGGCAGCAGGCCCATCATGGCGTGCGCGGTCATCGACTTGCCGGAGCCGGACTCGCCGACCACGCACAGGATCTCGTCCGGGTTCAGGGTGAAGGTCAGGTTGTCGACCGCCAGCGGGCGGTCGGCGCCCGGCGGCAGCGCGATGCTGAGGCCGCGCACATCGAGAAGAGGCGTGGTCGTCATGGCGGCGGTCTCCGTCGGGATGCGGGTCAGTTCGGACAGGCTCATCGGATCACCCGCGCGACCGGGCGAGCTTCGGGTTCAGGGCGTCGTTCAGCCCCTCGCCGACGAGGTTCAGCGCCAGCACGGTCAGCACGATGGCCAGCCCGGGGAAGAAGCTCATCCACCAGGCCTGCCGGATCACCGTGCGGGCGGCGCCGATCATGTAGCCCCAGCTCATGGCGTTCGGATCGCCCAGGCCCAGGAAGCTCAGCGAGCTTTCCAGCAGGATGGCCGTCGCCACCATCAGCGAGGCCGACACGATGATCGGCGACAGGCTGTTGGGCAGGATCTGGCGCAGGATAATGGTGGTGTTGCTCTGGCCCGTGGTGATGGCGGCCTGCACGAACTCGCGGGTGCGCAGGCTGAGGAACTCGGCGCGGGCGAGGCGCGCCAGCGGCGGCCAGCTGACGATGGCGATTGCCAGCACGATGGTGGTCAGGCTGGGTGTGAAGATAGCGACCAGCACCACGGCCAGCACGAAGTTGGGGATGGTCTGGAACAGCTCGGTGAAGCGCATGATGGCGTCGTCCACCCGCCCGCCATGGAAGCCGGCCAGCGCCCCCAGCGTGACGCCGATGGCGAGTGCTGCGGCGGTGGAGGTCAGGCCGATCAGCAGCGACACCCGCGCCCCGTGGGCGATGCCGGCGGCGATGTCGCGGCCCAGCATGTCGGATCCCAGCAGCGCGTCCTCGGACAGCGGCGGCTGGAACGGGGCGGTCGCCATGTCCCACGGGTCGTTGGGGAACAGGAGGGAGGCGAAGACCGCCAGCACGACGATGGCCGCCAGGATGACGAGGCCCAGGACCGCGCCCTTGTTGCGGGCGAAGGCCCGCCAGAATTCGGACTTCATCATTGGGACACCTGGATGCGCGGATCGACGAGGCCGTAGAGGATGTCGGTCAGGATGTTGAAGAGGATCACCATGATCGACGTGACCAGGAAGATGCCCAGCAGCACCTGATAATCGCGCTGCAGCACCGCCTCGAAGGCCAGCCGGCCGATGCCGGGCCAGGCGAACACCGTCTCGATCAGGATGGAGCCGCCGACCAGCTGCCCGGCCTGGATGCCCGCAACCGTGATGACCGGCAGGATGGCGTTGCGCAGCACATGGCGGGTGACGATCCGCCCCTGCGACAGCCCCTTGGCCTTGGCGGTCTTGACAAAATCGAGGCCGCGCACCTCCAGCATCGAGGCGCGGGTGAGGCGCGCATAGCTCGCCATGTAGAACAGCGCCAGCGTGATGACCGGCAGGATCAGGTGCTTGGCCACGTCGGCGACATGCGCCAGTCCGGTATGGCCGGCCCCGACCGTCTCGTAGCCGAAGGCCGGCAGCCAGCCCAGCTGGATGGAGAACAGCAGGCTCAGCATCAGCCCGATCCAGTAGATCGGCGTGGCGTAGGCCAGCAGGGCGACGATGGTGATGGCGCTGTCGGCCCAGGTGCCGACCGTCACGGCTGCCAGCGTGCCGAGCGCAACGCCCAGCGCCAGGGCCAGCAGGAAGGCGGTCAGCGTCAGCACCAGCGTTGCCGGCAGCCGTTCCGCCAGGATGTCCCAGACGGGCCGCTGCTGCCGGTAGGAGAAGCCGAGATCGCCCTGCACGACCTTGCCGACATAGGTGCCGAGCTGTTCGAGGATCGGGCGGTCGAGCCCGAACTGCTCGCGCAGCTGCGCCACGAACTTCTCGTCCGCGGCTCCGGCCTCGCCCGCCATCACCATGGCCGGGTCGCCGGGGGCGGCATGGACGAGGAAGAAGTTCATCACCACGATGGCGATCAGGATCGCGGCGGCCTTGACGAGGCGGCTCGCGAAGAGATGGGCGAATCCCAGCATGGGCGTGGTCCTATTTCAATTGCCGCGCTCTCGCTTTTCCCCCTCTCCCCCCGGGGAGAGGGGCGGGGTGAGGGGGATGCATAGCGCGGCTTCTCGGGGAGGGGCCGCCGCGCGTCCCCTCACCCTAACCCTCTCCCCGGGGGGAGAGGGGATAGTGGGGAGATTGGACGACTACTTCGCCAGCCAGACGTCTTCGTACGTCTCGTTCACGCCGATGGCGGTCTTGTTGGCGTTCTTGACCCGCTTGTCGAGGAAGGTCGGGAACTCCATCTCCAGCAGCCACACGACCGGCAGCTCGTCGGCCAGGATGCGCTGCACTTCGCTGTACTGCTCCTGCCGCTTGGCCGGGTCGATCTCGCGCGAGGCAGCGTCGAACAGCTCGTCCACCCGCGGGTTCGAGTAGCCCATGGTGTTGGAGAACATCACGCCCTTGCGGATGTTGGACGAGATGTAGGTGCGGGCCACGCCCAGTGCCGGGTCGCCGTACTGGTAGACGAAGTTCGTGGTGATCTCGTAGTCCCAGTTGGCGACGCGCTGGTTCCAGCCGGCGGCGTCGGTGCTTTCCAGCACGACGGCGATGCCGACCTTGGACAGCGACTGCTTCAGGTACTCGCCCAGCCGGGTCCAGGTCTCGCCATAGGGCATCGGCATCAGCTTGACGGTGGCGCGCACGCCCTTGCCGTCGGGCTTCAGCCCCATCTCGTCCAGCAGGGCCTTGGCCTTGGCGAGGTCGGGTTCGTAGGTGGTGACCTTCGGGTCATAGAACTTGACCACCGAGTTGACCGGACCGGTCGGCACGCGCCCCAGCCCGAACCAGATCTTGTCGCGGATGAACTTGCGGTCGATGGCATAGGCGATGGCCTTGCGGAAGCGCTTGTCGTCCAGCGGCTTGACGCGGTGGTTGATCTCCAGCCAGGACAGCGGCGCCACGAACTCGTAGCCGGCGGTGGTCATGGTCAGGTTGGGCAGCGCCTTCATGCGCGGAACCTCGAAGGGCTCGAGGTCGCTGTACTGGGTCTGCTGCACCTGTCCGCTCTCCAGCGCCAGCGAGCGGCTGGCGGCGTCCGGGATCACGCGGAAGGTGATGCCGTCGAGATAGGGCAGGTCCTTCTTGTAATAGTCCTCGTTGCGGACGAGCTGGATGTAGCTGCCCTTGACCCATTCCTTCAGCTTGAAGGGACCGGTGCCGATCGGCGTGGCGTTGGCCGGGTTGGCGCGGAAATCCGTCCCCTCATAGATGTGGGCCGGCACGATCGGGGCGGAGGACACTTCGAACGCCTGGATGAAGGCCGGGAACGCCTCCTTCAGCTTGAACTCGACGGTGTAATCGTCCGGCGCGGTGACGGATTCGCAGCGGGCGAAGACCGCGCGGGCACGCGGGTGGACCTCCATCAGGAACTTGGAGGTGGAGAAGACGACGTCCTTCGCGGTGAAGGGCTTGCCGTCATGCCACTTGGCGTTCTCCTGCAGCTTGAAGGTGTAGGTCAGCCCGTCCGGCGACACCGTCCAGCTCTTGGCCAGCGACGGCATCGGGTTCAGCTTCTGGTCGTAGGTCAGCAGGCCCTGGTAGATCTTGCCGGCGACCGTCTGGGTCGGGCCCTGCTGGTTCAGGCCCAGCATCAGGGTCGGCGGCTCCGGCTGCACGATGGAGTTGAGGACACCGCCGCGGACCGGCGTCTCCTGCGCCATGGCCGGGGCGGCGACCAGCGCCGCGGTGCCGGGAACGGCGAGCACGGCGGCCAGCAGGCCGGCGGCGGCGGCGCGGTGGAACCCGCGGGTGAAACCGCCCTGAAAACTGCGGCGGAAGCTGGCGGGGATACCGGAAAGGCGTCTGGTCATCGGGTGTCCTCGTCTCCAGAAGTTGTCGGTGGTGTCAGCGACCCTGTCGTGTCGGTGTTTTTTGTTGGGAGGGTGTGGGCTGGCGATTGCCCCCACCCCAACCCTCCCCGCCCTCGGCCGGCCAAAGGCCGGTCCGATCGCGGGGGAGGGGGTAAGTGCTTAGGCGGGAGAGCGGCGGCAGTCCCTCCCCGCCCAGCGGGGAGGTTAGGTGGGGGTCTAACCCTGCCACTCACCGCGGCCCCACCGGCCCGGACGTGCCGTCCAGCCAGCGCAGCAGCGCGTCCCATTCCAGGACGCCGGCCTTCGGATAGGCGCGCTCGTACTGCTGCGCCGTGTGCTCGCAGACCTCGGGCGAGGGGTAGACCAGCGGACGGCCGCCGGACAGCGCCATGATCTGCTGCTTGCAGGCCTGCTCCAGGTAGTACATCAGCACCGCCGCCTCGGCGACGTCCTGGCCGGCGGTCAGCAGGCCGTGGTTGCGCAGGATCATGCTGTGGTGGTTGCCGAGGTCGGCGACCAGCCGCTCCCGCTCCGCCAGATCGAGCGCGATGCCTTCGTAGGTGTGGTAGGCGATGCGGTTGTACCAGCGCAGCGAATGCTGGGTGATCGGCAGCAGCCCGTCGGCCTGGGCGCTGACCGCCATGCCGGCGTCGGTGTGCAGGTGGATGACGGCGCCGACGTCGGGGCGGGCATGGTGGACGGCGCTGTGGATGGTGAAACCGGCGGGGTTGATGGCGTCACCCTCGCGCCCGTCCACCAGATTGCCGTCGATGTCGACCTTCACGAGGTTGGCGGGAGTCACCTCGTGGAACATCAGGCCATAGGGGTTGATGAGGAAATGGTCGGGCGTGCCGGGAATCCGCGCCGACATGTGGGTGTAGATCAGGTCGGTCATGCCCAGCCGGTCGAACAGCTTGTAGGCGGCGGCCAGATCGGTGCGCACCTTCCACTCCACCTCGGAGCAGTCGCGGGTGGCGCGTTGGGCGGTGGCGGCGGTGGCGGTCAGCGTCTCGGCGATCATCGGGCGGGTCTCGTCGGGAAAGGGATCAGAGGGGTTCCAGGCCGCACCAGCCGGCGATGAACAGCGCCAGCACGCGGGTCACGTCGCGCAGGCTGTCCAGCGACACCGATTCGTCGATGCCGTGGATGCGCGTCGCCTCGGGGCCGTAGCAGGTGGCGGGCGTGTCGCCGTACAGCTGGAAGAAGCGCGCGTCGGTGGTGCAGGTCAGCGCCTCCAGTTCCGGGTCGCCGCCGCGCACGGCGCGGTGGCTGTCGGCCAGCATGGTCACCAGCGGGTGGGCCGGGTCGATCTCGCAGCCGGCGGCCTGGAAGCCGTTCCACTGCAACTCGACGCCGACGCCAGACAAGGCCGGGTCGGTGGAGCGGGCCTGCTCCACCGCCCGGGTCACCTCGGCGCGGACCGCCTCCGGCTCCTGCCCGGGGAAGAAGCCGAGCCGGAGGTCGAGCGCGCAGCGCGTCGGGACTGACGACGGCCACTCACCGCCCTCGATCCGGCCGAGATTGACGTTGACGGGATGGGCATGGCCGCAGAAGGCGGGATGGCGGCAGGCCGGCTCGTTCCAGCGCACCTCCAGCGCCTTCAGATGCGCCGCCAGCGCATAGGCCGCCTCGATGGCGTTCACGCCCGCCGAGGTGTCGAGCACATGGGCCGGCGTGCCGGTCAGCACCAGCCGCAGCCACATCACGCCGACCTGGGCGACGGAGATGGAATGGTTGAACGGCTCCGGGATCACCGCGGCGTCGGCGCGGTAGCCGCGATGCAGGCAGGCGAGCGCGCCGTTGCCGGTGCACTCCTCCTCGATCACCGACTGCAGATAGACGGGGGCGGCCGGCCGGTAGCCCAGCTTGCGCAGAGCGTCAAATGCAGAGGTGTAGGCGGCGATGCCCGCCTTCATGTCGCCGGCGCCGCGGCCGTAGAGCCGGCCGTCGGCGATGCGCGGCTCGAAGGGCGGGGTGGTCCACAGCTCCGCCGGGCCGGCCGGCACCACATCGATGTGGCCGTTCAGGATCAGCGAGCGGCCCTTCGCCTCGCGCGGGCGATGGACGCCGACGACATTCTCGCGCCCGGCATAGGCGCCGGGACGGACCGGCGGCGAGAAGCCCGGCATGCGGGAGATCGCCTCCTCATCCACGTCGAAGCGGTCGACCTCCAGACCGAGCGCGGCGAAGCGCTCGGCCATCAGCGCCTGCGCCCCCGCTTCCTCCCCCAGCAGCGACGGCTGGCGCACGAGGTCGGACAGCAGGGCCACGCAATCGTCCTGTGCTGCGTCGGCGGCATCCAGGATCGCGGCGCGCAGGCCGGGGTCCGGCAACGCATGGTCGAGACGGTCTGCCGTTTCTCGTGTCATTCCGAATCCTCTTCGCCGCTGCGGCAGGATTGCGCGGTCGGCTGGAAAAAGACAAAGCGGTTGCCGCATGGCCTATCCCAAATGGATATGGCCGCTATAATGCGACGCTATGCTTGTCCGGCTTGGCGATGTTTGAGGACCGCCATGTGTCGATTAGGCGATGACGAATGCGACGTGGCAAATAAGCATTTTTCATTTCGCCCATGAGTTTGATTTATGCCGCAGTTGCTCACTGGGCATTCATGTGCGTAGAATTTGGGCGATCGAACGAAAGCACCGGAATCGGGCAGAGTGGATAAGGGCAAAGCGGACAAGGGGCAGGCGGTGAACGAAACCGAGGCGGAACGGCAGGCTTTGGCCCGGCTGGGCCAGCAGATGGACTGGAACCTGCTGCGCACCTTCATGGTGATCGTGCAGGAGGGGAGCATCACCAAGGCGTCCGTCCGCCTGTTTTTGACGCAGCCCGCAGTCAGCCTGGCCCTGAAGCGGCTGGAGGAGCAGCTCGGCCGCACGCTGATCGACCGCGGCCCCGGCCGCTTCGCCGTCACCGCCGCCGGCGAGCAGGTCTATGACGAGGCGGTGGCGATCCACGCCACCGTGTCGCGCCTGGGCGCCCTGGTGCGCGACGCCAAGGACGAGATCAGCGGCCATGTCCACATCCTGATGACCAGTCGCATCCAGACGCCGCTGCTCGACCGGTCGCTGCGGGAATTCCACCGGATGTACCCGCAGGTGACCTTCCGCATCGACGTCATGGCGTCGGCCGACGCGCATATCGCGCTGCAGCAGCGGGTCGGCGCCATGGCGATCTGCCTGCTGCGCGAACCGATCCCCGGCCTGTCCGCCCAGGTGTTCCTGCGCCAGACCTACCGGCTCTATTGCGGCCCCGATTTCCGCCTGTTCGGCCAGCGCGACATCGACATCGCCGAACTGCGGCACGAGAATTTCGTCTCCTTCACCTCCGACCAGATCGACGGCGCGCTGTCGCCGCTGACCCTGTTCCGCGCGCGGGAGGGCTTCGCCGGCCGGGTCGTGGCGTCCTCGGCCAACCTGGAGGAGGTGCGGCGCATGATCCTCTGCGGGCTCGGCATCGGTCCCCTGCCGGAACACATTGCCGCCCGCGACGTGGATGACGGCATGCTGTGGGAACTGCCGCCCTATGAGGGGATCGCGCCGGTCAACGTCCACCTGATCTGGAACGAGCAGGCCAAGCTGAACCGCGCCGAGCGCGCCTTCCTGGACTATCTGCAGACGGCGCTCGCCGCCGCCCCGGCACGGGAACTGGCCGGGATAGCCGCCCCGGCGGAACAGGGGTAGGGGCGAACGGCGTGGGGCCGGTCAGGCCCCAGGCGCCACCACGAAGCAGGCCATGCCGATGTTGACCAGCCCGTTGCAGGCGCTGGCCGCGTCCTGCTGCGACAGGCCGGACAGGCGGGCGCGGTAGAGCGGCCCGGTCTGGGTGTCCACCGCCTGCACGATCCGTTGCGAGCGCGACAGCACCGGCATGGAGTTGCGGGCGCGGTCGATCACGCGCTGGCTGTCGTCGGGCGACCGGAAGGCGCCGAGCTGCACCGTCCACACCCCGCCGCCGGCCGTCGCCGGCCCGGCCATCGTCGCCACCGGCCGCGGCGCCGGCGCGTCGGGCGTCGAGGTGTCGGGCGCCACCACCCTGACTGCCGGGGCCGGCGCCGGCAGTGCCGCGACGGCGATGGGCGGCCTGCTCGGCTGTGGCCGGCTGGCCGCGGGCGGCGTGGCCGGCGGAGTGTAGGAGGGGGCCGAATAGGACGGCGAGGGCCGCGGCGACGAGTAGGACGACCCGAAGTCCGGCGGCGAATCGGACGATGGCGCGCTGACCAGCACGATATCGGCGCCGTTGGGGGCGGGGGTGCGGTTCAGCCGCGGGCCGACCGACGCGATGTAGCGCCGCGTCTCGCCCGGCAGGCTGCGCTTGCCGGCCAGATAGTCGCCGTAGCAACCCGGACCGCAATTGTAGGCGCCGAGGAATCCCGGTGCGCCGAACAGGTTGTACATCTCGCGCAGGTATGCGGTGCCGGCGATGATATTGTCGCGCGGGTCGAACGGGTCGGAGCCCAGATCGTGCTTGCGCCGCATCTCCTCATAGGTGCCGGGCATCACCTGCATCAGGCCCATGGCGCCGGCCTTGCTGACGATGGGCTTGCCGTTGACGGTGGTGCGCCCGCCGCTTTCCTGGCGGATGACCTCGCGGATCCACAGTTCCGGCATGTCGAACCGCTTGGATGCCTCGGCAATGTGGGCATCGATCTCCGCCGGCGTGGCGGTGCGGTGCGATCCGCCGCCGCTGGCGCAGGCGCTCAGCAGGGCGGTCAGGGCGGCGCAGGTCAGCAACGGCTTCAGGCGACGCACGGAACCCCCGGTCATCGTTTGATTCTAACTTTAGGATAAGCCCGATTTGGAGGTAGCGACCTTTGCACATTCCGGCCCCGCCGTAAACCGTCCCGGCTGTGACCTTCGACGCGGCCGGGGAACGCGGAGGGGGAGGGGGCCGGTCTCCATCGGACGGACAAGCGGCCGGACGGGCATCTGCCGTCCGGATCGTCCTCTACCGGGATTTCCGTTGCCTGTCCCGTTGCCCGGGTCCTGCGGAGTACCGGTTCCGCGGCGATCAGATCTCCCGGTCGTCGTCCGGGTCACGGCAGGTCGTCAGCTCGCGCATCAGACGTTCCTTGGCGGTCTTCCGGCTGGGCCGCCCGCCGCCGCGTCCGAACAGCCCGCCCAGCAGCCCGCCGGATTTGGGTTCGTCCTCCGGCTCGGCGGTCACCTGCGCACGCTCCGCCTCGCGCCGGGCCAGCATGGCGGCCCGGTCGACCAGCGGGTTGCGCAGCCGGTGCGGCAGCGCCCTGAAGGCGAGGTTGGCGCGTTCCAGATCCGCCACCGACTCGGTGGACCGCGCGATGCGCAGCGCCACCCGGAACAGGTCGAGCCGCCACGCATCCTCCGGCGCATGCGGCAGCGTCTCCGCCGCCGCCAGCAGGGTATCCAGCCCCTTGCCGGTCAAGGCGCTGGTGGATCGTCCGCCGCCTGATCCGTCCGTATCGTGGTCCCGTCCCATTCCGTCATCGAAGCTGTCGCGCTGAAGGCGCGACTTTAGGACGCCGGCCGCCGCTTTGTCTGCCCCCAAGCGGTGACCACACCGTTTGGGTGGGGACGGGGAGGGATCGCGACAAAAAATGCCCCCTTCCCGAGACGGGGAAGGGGGCAGCAAGTCAGTCGGGGAAATGCGCGGCTGGATGCCGGCACTCATGCCAGCGCCCAGGGGGATGGGCGCGGCATCTCGAAGCCGGCCCCTCCGCAAAGCCGCGGAAGGGCCGGAAACCTCACCTCACTCCGCGGCCTGCGCCACGGTCAGGCCCAGCCGCTTGGCCATGCCCTCGCCATAGGCCGGGTCGGCGGCCAGGAAATGCTTCAGCTGGCGCTGCTGGATGAACAGCGGGACCTTGCCCAGGCTGCCGGCGATGTTGTCCATCAGGCGGGCCTGGGCCTGGGCGCCGATCAGGCGGAACAGCGCGCCGGCCTGGGCGTAGTCGTCGTTGCCCTCGCGGTGGTCATAGTGGGCGGCGTCGCCGCGGATGCGCAGCGGCGGCTCGCTGGCGACACCGGTCTGGGTCGGGCCGCCGAAGCTGTTCGGCTCGTAGTTCGGCCGGCCGCCGCCGTTGCCGTCGGTGCGCATGGCGCCGTCGCGCTGGTAGTTGTGGACCGGGCAGCCCTGCGGCTTGTTCACGGGGATCTGGGCATAGTTGCCGCCCAGCCGGTAGCGGTGGGCGTCGGCATAGGCGAACAGCCGGCCCTGCAGCATCTTGTCGGGGCTGAAGGAGATGCCGGGCACCACGCTGGCCGGGCTGAAGGCGGACTGTTCGGTCTCCGCGAAGAAGTTCTCCGGGTTGCGGTTCAGCACCAGCTCGCCGATCTCGATCAGCGGATAGTCGGCGTGCGGCCACACCTTGGTCAGGTCGAACGGGTTGATGCGGTAATCGTCGGCCTCCGCCTCCGGCATGATCTGCACCGAGACGGTCCAGGCCGGGAAGTCGCCGTCCTCGATCGAGGCGAACAGGTCGCGGGTGGCGTGGTCGGGGTCGATGCCGCCCATCGTCACTGCCTGCTCGGCGGTGAAGTTCTGGATGCCCTGGCGGGTCTTGAAGTGATACTTGACCCAGAAGCGCTCGTTCGCCGCGTTGATCCAAGAGAAGGTGTGGCTGCTGAAGCCGTCCATGTGGCGGTAGCTGCGCGGCGTGCCGCGGTCGCTGAACAGGATGGTCAGCTGGTGCATCGTCTCCGGCGACAGCGAGAAGAAGTCCCACATGGCGGTGGGGTCCTTCAGGTTGGTGGCCGGATTGCGCTTCTGGGTGTGGATGAAGTCCGGGAACTTCAGCGGGTCGCGCAGAAAGAAGACCGGCGTGTTGTTGCCGACCAGATCGTAGTTGCCCTCTTCCGTATAGAACTTCACGGCGAAGCCGCGCGGGTCGCGCTCGGCATCGGCGGAGCCCTTCTCGCCGCCGACGGTGGAGAAGCGCAGGAAGACCGGCGTCTCCTTGCCCACCGACGACAGGAAAGCGGCCTTGGTCCAGCCGGTCACGTCGCGGGTGACGCGAAAGCTGCCATAGGCGCCGGCCCCCTTGGCGTGGACCACGCGCTCCGGAATGCGTTCGCGGTTGAAGTGGGCCAGCTTCTCGATCAGGTGGAAGTCCTGCAGCAGCAGCGGACCGCGCGGCCCGGCGCTCAGCGAATTCTGGTTGTCGGGAACGGGCTGGCCGAAGCTGGTGGTCAGGGTGCTCATCCGGGTCATCCTCGTTAAGGCGGGTGTCGCTCGATGCGGCGTCATTGTCTCGCCTCTGGTTATCCGGCGTCTTGAACGATATATCCAAGACATTGAAGGAAATGCTCCCATAGGCACCGTCTATGAATCTCTCCGCCCTGTCGCTGCGTGACCTGGAATATGTCGTCGCCGTCGCCGAGCTGCGCCATTTCGGCCGTGCCGCCGAACGCTGCGCCGTCAGCCAGCCGTCGCTGAGCGCCCAGATCCGCAAGCTGGAGGAGTCGCTCGGCCTCTCCCTGTTCGAGCGGACCAGCCGCAAGGTGCTGCTGACCCCGCGCGGCGAGGCCATCGTCGCCCAGGCCCGCATGGTGCTGGAGGAGGCACGGCGGCTGCTTGCCCTCGCCGACGGGTCGGGCGGGGCGTTGACCGGGCGGCTGCGGCTGGCGGCGATCCACACGCTGGGGCCCTACCTGTTCCCCCACATCCTGCCGGCGATGCGCGATGCCTGGCCCGACCTGTCGCTGACCCTGTCGGAGGGGCGCACCGACAGCCTGCTGGAAGAGCTGCGCGACGGCCGGCTCGACGCCGTGCTGCTGGCCCTGCCGGTGGAGAGCGACGGGCTGGTGGCCGAATCGCTGTTCTTCGAGCCCTTCCTGCTCGCCCATCCCGCCGGCCACCGGCTCTGTTCGTCGCCCACCCTGTCGCTGAACGACCTCGACCCGTCCGAACTCCTGCTGCTGGAGGAGGGGCATTGCCTGCGCGATCAGGCGCTGGCCGCCTGCGGTCTGAGCGCGCGCGGCGGCGGCGTCCACGCCACCGGGCTGGAGACGCTGCGCCACATGGTGGCCGCCGGTGCGGGCTGCACGCTGATGCCGCTGCTGGCGACGCAAGGGGAGGCCGGCCAGTCGGCCAGCGTCGGTGGGCTGGTGGAATACCGCCCCTTCGACGGTGCTGCCGGCGGTCCCACCGATGGCCCTTCCAGCGGCTCCGATCTGCCCGGCCGCGTCATCGGCCTGGTCTGGCGGGCCAGCGACCCGCGCGACCGCGGCTTGCGCGATCTGGCGGCCTTGCTGCGCTGCGGGATGCCGGCCGGCACCGGCCCGGTCCTATCCTGAAGGTCGGAGGAATTTCGGGAAGGAACAAGCGCCCATCGGCCGGGTTGAAGGCTCGGCCCGCGCTTCTCACTGTCCAGGAGCGAGGGCACGACTTTCGATCCAGGCGGAGAAACGGGCGATCATGGCAAACATCCTGAAACAGGCAACGCGGCTCGGTGAAGGATTGCCCTTTCCCCTGGGCGCGACGTGGGACGGTCTCGGCGTCAACTTCGCCTTGTTTTCCGCCAACGCGACCAAGGTCGAACTGTGTCTGTTCGATGAAAGCACCGAAGAGGAACTCGAACGGATCGAGCTTCCCGAATTCACCAACGAGATCTGGCACGGCTATCTGCCCGACGCCCGTCCCGGCCTGCTCTACGGCTACCGCGTGTACGGCCCGTACGAGCCGGAGAACGGCCACCGCTTCAACCCCAACAAGCTTCTGCTCGACCCCTACGCAAAGGAACTGGTCGGCGAGATCCGCTGGAACCCGGCCCATTTCGGCTATGTGATGGAATCGGGCGACGACCTGACCTATGACGAGCGCGACAGCGCGCCCTTCATGCCCAAGTGCAAGGTGATCGACCCGGCCTTCACCTGGGGCCGCGACCACAAGCCCGGCACCGCCTGGGACCGCACCATCTTCTATGAAACCCATGTGAAGGGCTTTACCAAGCTGCATCCGGCGGTGCCCGACAGCCTGCGCGGCACCTATGGCGGCATGGCGGTGAAGGAGGTGGTGGACTACATCAAGTCGCTCGGCGTCACCTCGGTGGAGCTGCTGCCGGTCCATGCCTTCGTCCAGGACCAGCATCTGGTCGACAAGGGGCTTGCCAACTACTGGGGCTACAACTCCATCGGCTTCTTCGCGCCGGAGCCGCGCTATGCCGCGTCGGGCAACGCCATCAAGGAATTCAAGGAGATGGTCGCCCATCTCCACAATGCCGGGCTCGAGGTGATCCTTGACGTCGTCTACAACCACACCGCCGAGGGCAACGAGCGCGGGCCGACCCTGTCCTTCAAGGGCATCGACAACGCCTCCTACTACCGCCTGATCCCGGACCAGAAGCGCTACTACATCAACGAGACGGGGACCGGGAACACCGTCAACCTCAGCCATCCGCGCGTGCTGCAGATGGTCACCGACAGCCTCCGCTACTGGGCGACGGAGATGCATGTCGACGGTTTCCGTTTCGACCTCGCCACCATCCTCGGCCGCGAGCCCTATGGCTTCGACGAGGGCGGCGGCTTCCTCGACAGCTGCCTGCAGGACCCGATCCTCAACAGCGTCAAGCTGATCGCCGAGCCGTGGGACTGCGGTCCCGGCGGCTATCAGGTCGGCAACTTCCCGCCGGGCTGGGCGGAGTGGAACGATCGCTACCGCGACACCGTCCGCGCCTTCTGGAAGGGCGACGAGGGCAAGCTGCCGGAGGTGGCGCCGCGGCTGTGCGGCTCGGCCGATCTCTTCAACAAGCGCGGGCGCAAGCCCTGGGCCAGCGTGAACTTCATCACCGCCCATGACGGCTACACGCTGAACGACCTCGTCTCCTACAACGATAAGCACAACGAGGCGAACGGGGAGGGCAACAACGACGGCCACTCGCACAATCTGTCCTGGAACCATGGGGTGGAAGGGCCGACCGACGACCCCGAGATCAGGTCGCTCCGCGAACGCCAGAAGCGCAACATGCTGGCGACGCTGCTGCTGTCGCAGGGCTCGCCGATGCTGCTGGCCGGCGACGAGTTCGGCAACACCCAGCACGGCAACAACAACGCCTATTGCCAGGACAACGAGACGGCGTGGCTGAACTGGGACGACATCGACGAGGACGGGCAGGCCCTGATCGAGTTCGTCCGCCGCGTGGTGGCGGTGCGCCAGTCCTTCCCCATGCTGCGCCGCGGCCGTTTCCTGTCGGGCGAATACAATGCCGAGTTCGACGTGAAGGACGTCACCTGGCTGACCCCCGCCGGCGACGAGATGGAGGAGGGCAACTGGCACGACGGCAACGCCCGCTGCCTGGGCATGCTGCTGGACGGCCGCGCGCAGGCCAGCGGCATAAAGCGCCCGGCGATGGACGCCACCCTGCTGCTGGTCATCAACGCGCATCATGACGTGGTGGAGTTCACCCTGCCGGAGGTGACCGGCGGCAGCGTCTGGCGCTGTCTGGTCGACACCAACCTGCCCGACCCCGACGAGGTGCCGCGCGTCAACACCGGCGAGGGGTACATGGTGACCGGCCGCTCGCTGCTGCTGCTGGCGCTGGAGCCGGATGGCAAGACCTCCTTCGCGCTCCGCCGCGCCGCCCGCGCGCTGCGCAGCGTCGCCGAAAGCCCGACCCTGTCCTTCGGCGAGGAAACCGCCGAGGCCGAGGAAAAGCCGGCGGAGCCGATGGAGGCGAAGGAACCGGTGGCGAAGGAACCGGAAAAGGTGGAAGCGGCTGCCGAGGCCAAGCCCGAAGCGAAGAAACCCAGCTGAACCGATGCGCAATTCCCCCTCTCCCCCGGGGAGAGGGTCGGGGTGAGGGGGATGCACCGCAGGATTTTTACGAAGGTCCCGCCGCGCTTCCCCCTCACCCTAACCCTCTCCCCGGGGGGAGAGGGGATCTCCTGGCCCCCGGATCCCCCGCCATGAAACTCTTCGAATGCCAGAACTGCCATCAGCCGCTCTACTTCGAGAACACGCTGTGCGAGCGCTGCGGCTACCGGCTGGGCTATCTGCCGGACGTGGGCACCCTGTCGGCCATCGACCCGACCGACCATGACGGGGTGTGGAGCGCGCTCGCCACCAGCGAATCGCTCTACAAATTCTGTGCGAACGCCGAGCTGGACGCCTGCAACTGGATGCTTCCGGCCGATTCGCCGGATACCCACTGCGCCGCCTGCCGGCACAACCGCACCATCCCCGACCTGTCGGACACCGCCAACCTTACGCTCTGGCGCAAGCTGGAGATGGCGAAGCATCACCTGTTCTACACGCTGACCAACCTGAAGCTGCCGTTGCAGACCCGGATCGAGAATCCGGACGAAGGGCTGGCCTTCGATTTCCTGTCCGACACCGTCGCCCCCGACGGCACGGTGACCCCGGTGCTGACCGGCCACGCCAACGGCCTCATCACCATCAACGTCGCCGAGGCCGATGACGCCGAGCGCGAGAAGCGCCGCACCGACATGGGCGAGCCCTACCGCACGCTGCTCGGTCATTTCCGGCACGAGATCGGCCATTATGTCTGGGACCGCCTGGTGCGCGACGACCCCGCCCTGCTGGAACGCTTCCGCGCCCTGTTCGGCGACGAGCGGCAGGATTACGGCGAGGCGCTGAAACGCCATTACGCCAACGGCGCGCCGGCCGACTGGCAGGCGAATTTCGTCAGCTCCTACGCCACCGCCCACCCGTGGGAGGATTTCGCCGAAACCTGGGCACACTATCTCCACATCGTCGACACGCTGGAGACCGCCCGTGCCTTCGGCCTGAAGATCCGCCCTCGCATCACCGAAGGGGCGGAACTGGAAGCCGAAGTCGATTTCAATCCTCACCGGGCAAGGCGCATCGAGGATCTGATCGAACCCTGGCTGCCCCTGACCTATGCGGTGAACAGCCTGAACCGCAGCATGGGCCAGCCGGACCTCTACCCCTTCATCCTGTCGGCCGCGGTGATCGAGAAGCTGGGGTTCATGAACGGAATGGTGCGGGGGTTGGAGGGGCGCTAGACCCCCACCTCGACCCTTGTCCAGCGCACGGCGCGGTTGCGGCCGTCGCGCTTGGCCTTGTAGAGCGCGGCGTCGGCATGGCGCATCACCGTCGCCATGTCGCTGTCGTCCTCCGGCCAGGAGGCGATGCCGATGGAGCAGCCGACACGCACCTTCTCGCCGTTGATCGACACCGGCTCGTTCACCGCGGCGATGATGCGCGCGGCCAGTTCCTCGGTATTGGGGGCGGGGCGGCCGGCGCGGCGCGGCAGGACGGCGGCGAATTCGTCGCCGCCCAGCCGGGCGACCACGTCGTCGTCGCGGAATATGGTGGCGAGCCGGCCGCCGACCTGCCGCAGCACGGCGTCGCCGGCATCGTGGCCGAGCCGGTCGTTCACCGGCTTGAAGCCGTCGAGGTCGATGTACATCATCGTCGCCGATCCGCCGCCGCCACCGGTCGACGCCTCGACATACTGTTCGAAATAGCGGCGGTTCGGCAGCGCGGTCAGCCGGTCCTCGTAGGCGATGTCCTCCAGCCGCATCAGGGCGGCATCCTTGTTGGTCAGGCTGTCCACCATGTCCCGCAGCGAAACGGACAGCCGGCGGATCTCCGCCGCACCGCCGACATCGGGAATGGCGACGCCGCGCTCGCCATGGCCGATGCGTTCGGCGGCGTCGGCGATGGCGCCCAGCGGACGGGCGATGCGCCCGGCGGCGAACCAGCCGATCACGCTGAACAGCAGGGCCAGCAGGATGCCGGTCCCGATGATCGTCAGTCGGAGCCGGTTGGTCTCGCCGAACACGATATTGGCGGGCTGGCGGGCGATTACCGTCCAGCCCAGCCCGGCATAATCATGCAGCCCCCGGCCGTGCGCCACGCCGGTCACATAGGTGACGCCGTCCGGCCAGACATCGGCGCTCCAGCCGTCGCGCAGCTTCGCGTTCAGCGCCGGCACCGGCAGCGGCTTTCCCACCGCCTGGTCCGGACCGATCAGGACGGTGCCGTCGGCCGACAGGATGTAGAGCGTCAGGTCCCGGCGGTCGGCGAGCGGTTCCGTCAGCTGCCTGATCGAGGCATAGGCCCATTCCCAGCTGTAATGGGCGGCCAGCACGCCGACAGGGCTGCCGTCGGCCCTCTGCAGCGGGGCGGAGACATCGACGAATTTCGGGGTCTCTCCTTCCAGGTACGGCACCTTGCCGCGCAGGGCCACCGCCTCGTGCACGTCGCCGACGAACAGCCCCTTCATGCCTTCCTGGTGGACCGGGCGCCTGGAGATGTCCGCCCCCAGCAGCAGCCCGCCGGACGCAGCCATCACACGCCCGTCGGCGTTGGTCATGCCGATCCAGGCGATGGTCGGGTCGCGCAGCTTCAACTCGTCGATGGTCGATTGCGCCACCGCCGGGTCCTTCAGCGCCTCGATCCGCGACAGCGCGGCGATCTGGTTGGCGCGTGCCCACATGGTCGAATCGAGCTGCCGCGCCAGCGATTGCGCCAGTCCGGTCATCGAATCGCCGATCTCCTGCCCCAGCGCATCGGCGGCGCCGTTGCCGACGACCAGCCCCTTCACCATCGTCGATCCCAGCACCAGGATCGCCACGGTAACGGCGACCGTCGCGCGCAGGCCCAGCGCCCGGCGGCGGCCTTCGGTCCTGCCGCCCTGCTGTCCAAGAGGCGTCATTGGCGGCATGGTCCTTTCGGGAATCGCAAGGGGTGGGCAGGGATCTACCAGTGAAGACACTGTATCATCCCAGCCCTTTATAAAGGGTCAAGCAAAACAGTTGCGGATATCTGCAATGTAAGAGAGCAATGTTACTCGCGTTTGGCACGCGCCGGTCGTGCGTCCGCCAAAAAAGTTTGCGAAGCTGACTTTCAGCGTATTGCGAAAAAAGGAAAAGGCCGCTAGCTATTGAGCCGCGGCCCGAGTTTAGGGAGGAAACGCCTGAAAGGCGATCGAAACAACAAATAATGCTGCGTCGCCGAAAATCCAGCCCGTTGCGGCTGGATTTTTCGTTTGCGCCGCAAGAATCTTCCGCTCTTTCCGTGTTGCCCCGGCGGAAGGGGGATTCCCCGAACGGTTGGTTGCGCTATCATACTAGCCCAACGAACCATAACATCGGGAAGAGTCGTCATCATGAAACGGCGTGCGTTCCTCTCCAGCGCCGGCGTCGGGCTTGCCGCCGCCGGGACCATCGCGGCCCCGGCCATCGCGCAGACCTCCCAGCCGGAGATCAAGTGGCGCATGGCGTCGAGCTATCCCAAGAGCCTCGACACCATCTATGGCGCGGCCGAGTTCATCGCCCGGCGCGTATCCGACGCGACCGACGGCAAGTTCCAGATCCGCACCTTCGCGGCGGGCGAGATCGTGCCGGCGCTGCAGGTCTTGGACGCGGTGCAGAACGGCACTGTCGAGTGCGGGCAGTCGGCCGCCTATTTCTATGTCGGCAAGGATCCGACCTTCTGCTTCGATACCGCCATGCCCTTCGGCCTGAACACGCGCCAGCACATCGCCTGGATGATGCATGGCGGCGGGCTGGAGCTGATGCGGGAGGTGTTCAAGGATTACAACATCCACCACATCCCCGCCGGCAACACCAGCGCCCAGATGGGCGGCTGGTTCCGCAAGGAGATCAAGAGCCTTGAGGATCTGAAGGGCCTGAAGATGCGCATCGGCGGTCTGGTCGGCCAGATCCTGACGCCCTTCGGTCTGGTCCCGCAGCAGCTCGGCGGCGGCGACATCTATCCGGCGCTGGAACGCGGCACCATCGACGCGGCGGAGTTCGTCGGTCCCTACGACGACGAGAAGCTGGGCTTCCACAAGGTCGCCAAATACTACTACTACCCCGGCTGGTGGGAGGGGTCGGCCCAGATCCCGCTGATGTTCAACATGCAGGCTTGGGAATCGCTGCCGAAATCCTACCAGACCATCCTGGAGCAGGCCTGCTGGGAGGCCAACACCTGGATGATCGCCAAGTACGACACGCTGAACGCCGCCGCGCTGAAGCGGCTGGTCGCCGGCGGCGCCGTGCTGCGTCCCTTCCCGCGCGACATGATGCAGGCCTGCGAGAAGGCGGCGTTCGAATTCTACGACAAGCTCGCGGCCGGCAACCCGCGCTTCAAGAAGGTCTATGACGGCTGGAAGCCCTTCCTGGAACAGGAGCGGCTGTGGTTCCGCGTGGCCGAGAACGGCTTCGACAGCTTCGTCTACTCCCAGGCGGCCCAGCAGCGCTGATCGGGAGGGGATCGGGGCGGGTCGCCTGCGGCGATTCGCCCCCTCTTTCGGTGGCGACCGCTGATTTTCATACTTCCGTCTGTCCGCGTTCTCGATCATTGGTCTTCTCAATCGCACGCGGATGAAGCACACTGCCGGTCGAAGCGTGGGCATGGCCTTCGCAATTGCACAAAAAATCGGCAGACTGTTGAATTGATCAAGTCATAGTCATTCCTCTTGTCTATTTTCTTAAACGCGTGTTACCGTCAGGGCCAGAAAGACGGACCGGGCCGGGGTGGCGTTCCCGGAGCCGGGCGCCTGTGACGGGAGCGGACGGATGGACGGCGGGATGATCGCGACGACAGAGACCCTGGTGCGCTTCACCGGGGTGCAGAAGACCTACGATGGCGAGCATCTGGTGGTGAAAAGCCTCGATCTCGACATCCGCAAGGGCGAATTCCTGACGCTTCTCGGGCCGTCGGGGTCGGGCAAGACCACCACGCTGATGATGCTGGCCGGGTTCGAGGTGCCGACCCGTGGCGAGATCTTCATCGGCGACCGGCCGATCAAGAACGTGCCGCCGCACAAGCGCGACATCGGCATGGTCTTCCAGAATTACGCCTTGTTTCCCCATCTGACGATCGAGGAAAACGTCGCCTTTCCGCTGTCGGTCCGCGGCGTTTCCAAGGCGGAAACCAAGGAGCGCGTGGCCGCCGCGCTCGACATGATCAAGCTCGGCAACCTGGCGTCGCGCCGTCCCGGCCAGCTGTCCGGCGGCCAGCAGCAGCGCGTGGCGCTGGCCCGCGCCCTGGTGTTCAACCCCGCCCTGGTGCTGATGGACGAACCGCTGGGCGCGCTCGACAAGCGCCTGCGCGAGCACATGCAGCTGGAGATCAAGCGCCTGCACGAGACGATGGGCCTGACCGTAGTCTACGTCACCCACGACCAGGGGGAGGCGCTGACCATGTCCGACCGCATCGCGGTGTTCAACGACGGCATCGTCCAGCAGATCGACCGCCCGGATGCGCTGTACGAGCGGCCGGTGAACAGCTTCGTCGCCAACTTCATCGGCGAGAACAATGTTCTGAACGGGGTTGTTGAAAATATCGAACAGGGCTGGGCCCGGGTGACGCTGGATGCCGGCGGCTCGGTGGTGGCGCAGGCGGTCAATGTCGGCGGCCCCGGCAGCCGCAGCTCGCTGTCCATCCGGCCGGAACGCGTGGCGATCGAGACCGGCGACAGCGGCGATACGGCCATCAACCGCCTGCCGGCGACGCTGACCGACCTGATCTATGTCGGCGACCATACGCTGGCGATCCTGTCCACGCCCGCCAATCCGGAATTCATGGTCAAGCTGCCGGCCGGCTCCTATGCCGGTCTGGCGCCGGGCCAGGACGTCTACATCGCTTTCCGCCCGGAGGACTGCCGGGCGCTCGATCCGGTCTGAGGACGTGGTTCCTCGGGCGCCAGGGTGCCTTCCAGCAACAACAACCACGACGAATAAGGACGGGGATCATGTCGAAGATTAAGGTGGCTCTCGGTTTCGCTGCGACCTTCACCGCCCTCACCGCCTTGGCGTCCGCCGCCAGCGCCCGCGACCTGACCGTCGTGTCGTGGGGCGGCGCCTATCAGGACGTCCAGAAGAAGGTCTATTTCGAGCCGTTCAAGGCCACCGGCACGCCGATGAACGACGAATCCTGGGACGGCGGCGTCGGCGTCCTGCGCGCCAAGGTCCAGGGCGGCGCCTCCACCTGGGACGTCGTGCAGGTCGAGAGCGAGGAGCTGGCGCTCGGCTGCGACGAAGGCCTGTACGAGAAGCTGAACTACTCCAAGATCGGCGGCGAGGACGCCTATCTGCCGGCCACCGTCAACGCCTGCGGCGTCGGCGCCATCGTCTATGACTTCGTGCTGGGCTACGACAAGGACAAGCTGAAGGACGCGCCGAAGAGCTGGGCCGATTTCTTCGATACCAAGAAGTATCCGGGCAAGCGCGGCCTGCGCCAGGGCGCCAAGACCACGCTGGAGATCGCGCTGATGGCCGACGGCGTGGCCCCGGCCGACGTCTACAAGGTGCTGGGCACCGAGGCCGGCATCGAGCGCGCCTTCAAGAAGCTGGACACCATCAAGAACGACATCGTGTGGTGGAAGGCCGGCGCCCAGCCGCCGCAGCTGCTGGCGTCGGGCGAAGTGGTGATGACCTCGGTCTACAACGGCCGCATCGACGCCGCCAACAAGAACGAGAAGAAGAACTTCGGCATGGTGTGGAACGGTGCGCTCTACACCATCGACAGCTGGGTGATCCTGAAGGGCAGCCCGAACGTTGATGCCGCCTACAAGTTCCTGAACTTCGTCGGCAAGGCGGAGAACCAGGCCAAGCTGTCCGAAGGCATCGCCTACGGCACGTCCAACAAGAAGGCCCCGTCCCTGCTGTCGAAGGCGGTCCTGACCGACCTGCCGACCGCGCCGGACAACATGAAGAACGCGATCGAGATCAACACCGACTTCTGGCTGGAGAACATCGACCGCCTGACCGAACGCTTCAACAAGTGGGCGGCGAAGTAAGCACGTTGTTGTGATGTCTCCCTCTCCCGTCCCGGGAGAGGGCACGAAGCCGACGGCCGCAAGGCCGGGCGAGCGCCGGAAGGCGCTCGCAGGCGGAGTGCAGTCGCGAGGCTTGCGAGCGACTTCGGGGCCCGTGCGGAGCACGGGAAGGGTGAGGGGCTGCGCTAGAATCCCGAACCGCATGGTTCCTTGGATCACCCCTCACCCGGCGCCTTCGGCGCCACCCTCTCCCGGGGCGGGAGAGGGAAGGGACTTTCCAACAGGACAATGCCGATGACAGCCGCCTTCGTTGCCGGCGCCGACGTGCCGTTGAAGCGTCGATTGAAACGGGCCGAGCGGGCCCGGCAGTTCCGTGCGCTGGGTCTGGTGCTGCCGCTGCTGGCCTTCCTGCTGTTCACCTTCGTCGTGCCGCTCGCCGGCATGATCTGGAAGTCGGTGGACGACTGGGAGGTGCCGCAGGTGATGCCGCAGACCGTGGCGGCGCTGGAGCGGTGGAACGGCCAGGGCCTGCCCGACGAGGCCGCCTTCGCCGCACTCGCCGCCGACATCCGCACCGCGCGCGAGGCCGGGACGCTGGCCGTCGCCGCCAAGCGGCTGAACTACGTCGTCAACGGCTTCCGCACCACGCTGCTGTCGACCGGCCGCAAGCTGAAGGAGCAGCCCGCTCCCGGCACCGCCAAGGCGACGATGATCGAGATCGCCCCCGCCTGGGGCGAGCGCGAGAGCTGGGCGGCGATCAAGAGCGCCAGCGGTCCGGTCACCAGCTATTACCTGCTGGCCGCGGTCGACCTGACCCGCAACCCGGACGGCGACATCGTCCATGCCCCGGCGGACCAGTCGATCTACCGCGACGTCTTCCTGCGCACCTTCGAGATCGGCTTCGGCGTCACCGCGCTCTGCCTGATCCTGGGCTTTCCGGTCGCCTATCTGCTGGCGAACCTGCCGACCGGCCGGTCGAATCTGCTGATGATCTTCGTGCTGCTGCCCTTCTGGACCTCGCTACTGGTGCGCACCTGCGCCTGGATCGTGATCCTGCAGAGCGAGGGCATCGTCAACGGCTCCCTGCAATGGCTGGGCATCATCGACGAGCCGGTGCGGCTGATCTACAACCGCTTCGGCGTCTACATGGCGATGACCCATGTGCTGCTGCCCTTCATGATCCTGCCGCTGTACAGCGTCATGCGCGGCATCTCGCCGGCCTACATGCGGGCCGCCGCCTCGCTGGGCGCGCCGCCGACGACCGCCTTCCTGCGCATCTACCTGCCGCAGACCATTCCCGGCATCGGCGCCGGCTGCCTGCTCGTCTTCATCCTGGCCATCGGCTACTACATCACGCCGGCGCTGGTGGGCGGTGCCGCCGACCAGATGATTTCGTCCTTCATCGCCTTCTACACCACGGAAACGGTCAACTGGGGCCTCGCCTCGGCGCTGGGCGCGGTGCTGCTGCTGTCCACGGTGGTGCTGGCGGTGCTCTACGGCAAGCTGGCGCTCGGCCGCCAGACGACGGGAGGTCTGAAGAATTGAGCGCGAACCATTCCCCCGGACCGCCAGCCAGCGCATCGCCTGGATCGCGACGGTCGTCTCCGCCACGCTGGTGCTGTTCTTCCTGATGGCGCCGATCCTGGCGATCGTGCCGCTGTCCTTCAGCTCCAGCACCTACCTGACCTATCCGCTGCCGGGCCTGTCGCTGCGCTGGTACGAGGATTTCCTGGGGTCCGCCCGCTGGATGAACGCGCTGAAGAACAGCGTCATCATCGGCGTGGCCTCCGCCATGCTGTCGATGGTGCTGGGCACGCTGGCCTCGCTGGGATTGGCCCAGTGGAAGAGCAGGTGGAAGCCGCTGGTGCTGGCCGTCGTGCTGTCGCCGATGGTGGTCCCGGTCGTCATCACCGCCGTCGGCGTCTATTTCTTCTTCGCGCCGCTCGGCCTGACCGGCAACTATCTGGGCCTGATCCTGGTCCACACCGCGCTGGCGACCCCCTTCGTCGTCATCACAGTCTCGGCCACCCTGCAGAGCTTCGACATGACGCTGGCCCGCGCCGCCGCCTCGCTCGGCGCGCCGCCGCTGCTGACCTTCCGCAAGGTGATCCTGCCGCTGATCCTGCCGGGTCTGGCGTCGGGCGCGCTGTTCGCCTTCGCCACCAGCTTCGACGAGGTGGTGACGGTCCTGTTCCTTGCCGGTCCCGAGCAGCGCACGCTTCCGCGTGAGATGTTCAGCGGCATCCGCGAGAACATCAGCCCCACCATCACCGCGGTGGCGGTGGTGCTGACGGTGATCTCGGTCTGCATGCTGTCGACGCTGGAATACCTGCGCCGGCGCAACGAGCGGCTGAAGGGGAATGCGGGGTAGGGGGAGTGGGAGGTGCAATTGCCCCTCCCTAACCCTCCCCCTCTACGAGGGAGAGGGAACTGCCGCCGCTCCGCCAGTCCACCCTCTCCCGCGAAGCGGGGAGGGAAGGGGCCCGCGGCGTAGCCGTGGGAAGGGAGGGGGCACCGCACTCCACCGCATCACAAATAAGGCGGCGTGCAGGCGCTGATCAGCTCGCACTCCACGTCGCCGACGTTGCGGAAGCGGTGGGGGACGCGGCTGTCGAAGAAATAGGCGTCGCCGGGGCCGAGCAGCTGCTTGCGGTCGCCCACCGTCAGCTCTATCTGCCCCTTGATGACGATGCCGCCCTCTTCGGATTCATGCTGAAGCATGGTGCGGCCGGTGTCGGCGCCGGGGGCGTAGCGTTCGTGGAGGATCTGCAGGTTGCGGCTGCGCAGGTCGCCCACCTGCCGGAAGGAAACCTGGCCGACCGTGCCCTTCAGCTCGCCGGCCAACTCGATCAGCTCGTCGCCCTTGAAGAAGATCTGCTCGGGCGGCGGCAAATCGTCGGAGGAGAAGAATTCGGCCAACGTCATCGGGATGCCCTGAAGCACCTTGCGCAGCGACGAAACGGACGGGCTGCTGCGGTTCTGCTCGATCAAAGAGATCGTGCCGTTGGTCACTCCGGCTCGCTGGGCGAGCGCCCGCTGAGACAGCCCATGCTGCTCGCGGATCTGCTTCAACCTGGCGCCGACATCGAATTCCATCATCGGACTCCTGCTCCACACCACTCTAGGCAATAGCCCATTCGCGCAACCCCGTCATTAGAATATGAACAGCTAAACAGGGGTTGTTTAATTTATTAAACATGGTACGCTTCTTTCCATTATCCAGGCCCCCGCGCAGAAGCCCTTGACAAACAAGGGAAATTTCGCCGGGTGCGGCCTAACGGTTCCACAATCCTTCATCCAGGGCGGATAGAACATGCTGTCGCTGAACGACCAGGGCCTTCTCCGAACCAAGGGCTACGTGAACGGTGCGTGGCGCGCGGCCGATTCCGGGAAGAGCTTCCCGGTCACCAACCCCGCCACCGGCGCGGTCATCGCCGAAGTGTCCGACATGGGCGCCGCCGAGACGCGCGAGGCTATCGACGCCGCCAACGCCGCCCTGCCGGGCTGGAAGGCCAAGACCGCCAAGGAGCGCGCGGCCATCCTGCGCCGCTGGTACGACCTGATCCTGGCGGCGCAGGAGGATCTGGCCCAGCTGATGACCGCCGAGCAGGGCAAGCCCCTGACCGAATCGCGCGGCGAGGTTGTCTACGGCGCCTCCTTCATCGAGTGGTTCGCGGAGGAGGGCAAGCGCGCCTATGGCGACGTCATCCCCAGCTTCGCCGCCAACAAGCGCATCGTCGTGCTGAAGGAGGCCATCGGCGTCGTCGCGGCGATCACGCCGTGGAACTTCCCGAACGCCATGATCACCCGCAAGGTCGCCCCGGCGCTGGCCGCCGGCTGCACCGTGGTGGTCAAGCCGGCCGAGGACACCCCGTTGTCGGCGCTGGCGCTGGCCGAGCTGGCGGAGCGTGCCGGTTTCCCGGCCGGCGTCTTCAACATCGTCATGGGCCGCGACCCGGTCGCCATCGGCCATGAGCTGACCCACAGCCCGATCGTCCGCAAGGTCAGCTTCACCGGCTCGACCGAGGTCGGCAAGCTGCTGATGCGGCAGGCCGCCAGCACGGTCAAGAAGGTGTCGCTGGAGCTGGGCGGCAACGCCCCCTTCATCGTCTTCGACGACGCCGACCTCGACGAGGCAGTCAAGGGCGCCATGGCGTCGAAGTACCGCAATGCCGGCCAGACCTGCGTCTGCGCCAACCGCCTGCTGGTCCAGGCCGGCGTCTACGACGCCTTCGCCGCCAAGCTGGCCGAGGCCGTCAAGGCGCTGAAGGTCGGCAACGGTGCGGAGCCCGGCGTTACCCAGGGTCCGCTCATCAACGCCGACGCCGTCGCCAAGGTGGAAGAGCTGATGGGCGACGCGCTGGAGAAGGGGGCCAAGGTGGCACTCGGCGGCAAGCGCCACGCGCTGGGCGGCACCTTCTTCGAGCCGACCATCCTGACCGACATCACCACCGAGATGCGCGTCGCCCGCGAGGAGATCTTCGGCCCGGTCGCCCCGCTCTTCCGCTTCGAGACGGAAGAGGACGCCATCCGCATGGCGAACGACACCGAATTCGGCCTCGCCGCCTATTTCTACAGCCGCGACATCGGCCGTGTCTGGCGCGTGGCGGAAAAGCTGGAATACGGCATCGTCGGCATCAACGAGGGCATCATCTCGACCGAAGTCGCCCCCTTCGGCGGCGTCAAGGAGTCCGGCATCGGCCGCGAAGGCTCCAAGTACGGCCTCGATGATTTCATGGAAGTCAAATATCTCTGCGTCGGCCTCGGCGCCTGACCGTCGTCAAAGGGAACATGAAAATGAGCACCAACCAGTCCTTCGTCGCCCGTCGCGAGGCCGCCGTCTCCCGTGGCATTTCCGCCGGCATGCCCTTCTACATCGACCGTGCTGAAAACGCCGAGATGTGGGACATCGAGGGCAAGCGCTTCATCGACTTCGCCGGCGGCATCGCCGTGCTGAACACCGGCCACCGCCACCCGAAGGTGATGGAGGCGGTCAAGGGTCAGCTCGACCGCTTCACCCACACCTGCGCGATGGTCACGCCCTATGACAGCTTCGTCGAACTGGCGGAGAAGCTGAACGCGCTGGTCCCCGGCCCGACCCCGAAGAAGACCGCCTTCTTCACCACCGGCGCCGAGGCGGTGGAGAACGCCGTCAAGATCGCCCGCGCCTCCACCGGCCGTCCCGGCGTCGTCGCCTTCTCCGGCGGCTTCCACGGCCGCACGCTGCTGACCATGGGCCTGACCGGCAAGGTCGTGCCCTACAAGGTCGGCTTTGGTCCCTTCCCGGCCGAGATCTTCCATGTGCCCTTCCCCAACGCCTATCGCGGCATCAGCGAGGCGGAGAGCCTGAAGGCGCTCGACACCCTGTTCAAGGCCGACGTCGACGCCAGCCGCGTCGCCGCCATCATCATCGAGCCGGTGCAGGGCGAGGGTGGCTTCAACATCGCTTCGCCGTCCTTCCTGCAGGCGATCCGCGCGGTCTGCGACAAGCACGGCATCGTCATGATCGTCGACGAGATCCAGACCGGCTTCGCCCGCACCGGCAAGATGTTCGCCGTCGAGCATGCCGGGATCGAGCCGGACCTCGTCACCATGGCGAAGAGCCTCGCCGGCGGCTTCCCGCTGTCGGCGGTGACCGGCAAGGCCGCCCTGATGGACGCCCCGATCCCCGGCGGCCTCGGCGGCACCTATGCCGGCAGCCCGCTGGCGACCACCGCCGCGCTCGCCGTCATCAACGTCATCGAGGAAGAGAAGCTGGTCGAGCGCGCCGAGAAGCTCGGTGAGCGCATCGCCGGCCGCTTCCGCGCCATGGCCCAGCGCAACAGCCTGTCGGTGATCGGCGACGTCCGCAACCTGGGCGCCATGGTCGCCATGGAGCTGGTGACCGACCGCGAGACCAAGGAGCCGGCGGCCGACCTGACCAAGGCGCTGGTCGCCAAGGCGGCGGAAAAGGGCCTGATCCTGCTGTCCTGCGGCACCTACGCCAACGTCATCCGCGTCCTGGTCCCGCTGACCGCGTCCGACGCCCTGGTCGACGAAGGGCTGGACATCATCGAGCGTTCCCTGGAAGAACTGGTGTCGGCGTAACCTCTTCCATCCCCCATATCCCCTCTCCCCCCGGGGAGAGGGTTAGGGTGAGGGGGACGCATGGGGTGGATTTTCAAGAAACGTGACGTTCCGGCTCTTCAATCGGCGTCACGCAACGCATCCCCCTCACCCTGACCCTCTCCCCGGGGGAGAGGGGACTCAAGGGCGGGGGAGTGCCAATAAATCAGGAGGAAGAGACCTTGGCCGGACCCTTGTCGCACATCCGGGTGCTGGAACTGTCGCGCGTTCTCGCCGGGCCGTGGTCGGCGCAGACGCTGGCCGATCTTGGCGCCGACGTGATCAAGGTGGAACGGCCGGGCGCCGGCGACGACACCCGCGCCTGGGGTCCGCCCTGGGCCGGCGACCAGTCGGCCTATTTCCTGTCGACCAACCGCGGCAAGCGGTCCATCACCATCGACTTCGAACGGCCGGAGGGTCAGGAGCTTGTGCGCAAGCTCGCCGCCCAGGCCGACGTGGTCATCGAGAATTTCAAGGTCGGCGGGCTGGTCAAGTACGGCCTCGACTATGACAGCCTGAAGGCGGTCAACCCGCGGCTGGTCTATTGCTCGATCACCGGCTTCGGCCAGACCGGGCCGTACCGCAACCGCGCCGGCTACGACTTCATGATCCAGGGCATGGGCGGGCTGATGAGCATCACCGGCCAGCCCGACGGCGAGCCGGGCGGCGGCCCGGTCAAGGTCGGCGTCGCGGTGACCGACATCTTCACCGGCCTCTACGCCACCATCGGCATCATGGGCGCGCTGGCCCACCGCGACCGCACCGGCGAGGGGCAGCAGGTCGATCTGGCTTTGCTGGACGTCCAGGTGGCGGTTCTGGCCAACCAGGCGATGAACTGCCTGGTCGGCGGCAAGGCGCCGCAGCGGCTCGGCAACGCCCACCCGAACATCGTGCCCTATCAGGCATTCGCCACCCGCGACGGCCACATCATCCTGGCGGTCGGCAACGACGGCCAGTTCGCCAAGTTCTGCACGGTCGCCGGCCGTCCCGAACTGGCGAAGGACGAACGCTACGCCACCAACCCGGCCCGCGTCGCCAACCGCAAGGAACTGGTGCCGCTGCTGGAGGAGGTCATCCGCACCCGCGACAGCCATGATTGGCTGAGTGCGCTGGAGGAGGTCGGCGTGCCCTGCGGCCCGATCAACGACCTGACCGCGGTCTTCGAGGACCCGCAGGTGAAGGCCCGCAACATCCACCAGGATCTGCCGCACCCGACCCAGGGCAGCGTGCCGACGGTGGCGAGCCCGATCCGCTACAGCGGCACGCCGCTGGTCCACGACACCGCCCCGCCGACGCTGGGCCAGCACACCGATGCGGTGCTGGCGGAATCGCTCGGCTTGAGCGAGGCCGATATCGCGTCCTTGCGGGGTACGGGTGTGATCTGAGGGTGTGAAAAGTGACGCCGGCGGGGGAGTGGTGAAGCGGTAGCGTTCACACCCCCTCCGGATCGCAAGCTTGTCGTCAGCCAGCGCGAACGCCCCGCAGGAACTCGTCGACCGCGGAGCTGAGCGTTTTTGCTTCCCGCGAGAGTTCGCCCGCCGCGTCGAGCACCTGACCCGCCATGCTGCCGCTCAGGTTGGCCGCCCTCTGCACGTCGATGACGTTTGTGGAAACCTCCCTGGTTCCCGAAGCAGCCTGCGTCACGTTGCGCGAGATCTCGCTGGTTGCCGCGTTCTGTTCCTCCACCGCGGAGGCGATCGCCGTGGCGATGCCGCTCATCTGCGTGATGGTGGAACCGATCCCCTTGATCGCTTCGACGGCATCCGTGGTTACCGCCTGCATCGTGGCGATCTGGGCGGCGATCTCGTCGGTGGCCCTGGCGGTCTGGGTTGCCAGGTTCTTCACTTCCGACGCGACGACGGCGAAGCCCTTGCCGGCATCTCCCGCACGCGCCGCCTCGATGGTTGCGTTCAGCGCCAGCAGGTTCGTCTGTCCGGCGATGCTCTGGATCAGCGTCACCACCTCGCCGATCTTCTGGGCGGCGCTCGCCAGCCCGGCGACGGTGTCGTTGGTTCGCGTCGCATCCTGGACCGCCTGGGCGGAGATCTGCGAGGAGGTGCTGACCTGTTTGGAGATCTCGAGCAGCGATGCCGACATTTCCTCGGTGGCCGCGGCGACGGTCTGCACATTGGCCGAGGTCTGTTCGGCCGCCGCCGCGGAGGCCCCGGCCTGATGGCTGGTCTGTTCCGCCGTTTCGACCATCGAGGTCGCCGCCGACTGCATTTGGGCGGACGCCGTCGCGACACTTTCCACGACGGCTTTGACGCTGGCTTCGAAGCTCTGGGCCATTGCCGCCATTGCCGCCTTGCGATCCGCGTCCGCCTTCGCCTTCAGCCCTTCCTGCTCAGCCGCCAGACGGGCATTCTCGACAGCATTGTGTTTGAAAACCTCGACGGCCTTCGCCATGGCGCCGATCTCGTCGCGGCGGTCCTGCCCCTCGATCAGCACGCCGTTGTCGCCGGCGGCCAACCGTTCCATCATGGCGGTCATGTTGCGGATCGGTGCGGCGATGCCGCGCGACAGCAGCATGCCGGCGCCGGCCGCGACCGCGACCATGGCGATGCCGCCGGCCAACGTCACGGTGTACGAGGTGGAGAATGCCTCCGCCTGGGCGGCGGCCCGCTTGGTGAGAAGATCGCGCTCGACCTTGTCGATTTCCGCGATCTTGGCGCGCAGACCGTCCATCGACGCCTTTCCTGCGCCGGACGCTTCCAGGGTACGTGCCTGCTCGCGGGTTTCCGCCTTGGCCATGAGTGCGATTTCCTGTTCGGCGACCGTCGTCCGCCAAGTCTGCGCGAGCCGGTCCACCTCCACGAAGCGTGCCTGTTGCGCCGCGTTGTCCGCGGTCAACTGCTTCGCTTTCGCGAAGGCCTCCGCATAGGCGCGCTGTCCCGTCCGGTATGGTTCCAGGAACCTTTCGTCTCCCGCCACCAGATAGCCGCGGACGCCGGTTTCCTGGTCCACCATCGATGCCTGGATTCTCGAGACCTCCTCGAGAACCTCATATGTGTGGACGGTCCAGTCATTCGACGTCTCGATGAACGAGAGCTTCGAATAGCTGAAGAAGGCGACGATCATGGAGATGGCGACCAGTGCGGCGAAAGCGCCGGTCAATTTCTTGGAGATGGACAGATCTGAAAGGCCAGGCATGGTCTCTTTTTGCTCCCGCTTTTGCAAGGTATGGATTTTTGTTGTAGTAGGATCAGACTTTTGTGCGGTCCATGGTGATTAAATTGAATTAACCATCCACGAATCATTTCGAATTATGTTTTCATTTATTAATTAACATAATGCTAGTGCATAACACGCATGCGGATGGGGTTAGTTCTTATTGACTCTTGGTGACCCAAAATTCTTTATCAAAAAAGAGCAACAAAATATCTCGAAGTATTTGAAATTCAGACTGCGCTCGGTTTGTATTATATAGAGTGTTAACGGTTTGGTTGCGGTTTGCTTCGGGCTATGGTAGGGGCTGGCCTTCACATCGATTACACACTCAACCAACTCCCCGGACCGTTCCATGACCGCGGCACCCGCGACCGACACCCGCCTCGGCATCCTGATGATGCTGGGCGGGATGACGCTCTTCACGCTGAACGACGCGCTCGGCAAATGGCTGGTGGCCGACCATCCGGTCGCCATGCTGATCGCCGTGCGCAGCCTGTTCGGGCTGGCGGTGCTGGCGCCGATGATCCGGCGCGAGGGCGTGGCCAGGGTCTTCGCCGTCGACCGGCTGCCGCTGCACGTCCTGCGCGTCCTCCTGATGACGGTGGACGTCGCCTGCTTCTACTGGGCGGTCGGCTATCTGCCGCTGGCCGACGTGATGACCATCTACATGTCGGCGCCGCTGATCGTCACCGCGCTGTCGGTGCTGGTCCTGCGCGAGAGCGTCGGCTGGCGCCGCTGGGCGGCGGTTCTGGTGGGGTTCGTCGGTGTCGTCATCGTGCTGAACCCGACCGGCCGCTTCGACCTGTGGCCGTCGCTGGTGGCGCTGCTGGGTGCGGTCATCTTCTCCGCCGGCGTGATCTCCACCCGCGTCCTGCGCTCCGCCTCCAGCCTGACGCTGGTCGGCAACCAGATGGTCGGCGGCATCCTGATCGGCGGTGCGGCGTTGCCCTGGTCCTGGTCGGCGCCGGGCTGGGCCGGCTTCTTCCTGCTGGGGCTGCTGGGCATCACCGCGCTGGCCGGCCACGCCATGATGAACCGCTCGCTGCAGCTCAGCCCGGCCGCGGTGGTGGTGCCGTTCCAGTATGTGTCGATCCTGTGGGCGGTGATCCTCGACCTCGCCGTCTGGGGCACCGCGCCGACCGTCCGCATGGGGGTAGGGGCCGCGCTGATCATCGGCAGCGGCCTGTTCATCGTCTACCGCGAGCAGCGCGTGAAGCGCGGCGTGGCGGCGGAGGGGGTGGCGGAGGTGCCGTGAGGGGAAGGTTATGGCAACGGGTGCCCCCTCCCTAACCCTCCCCGCTCTCGGCCGGCCGAAGGCCGGTCCGATCGCGGGAGAGGGGACTGCCGCTGTGTTCCCGCAAGCGTCCTACCCCCTCCACCGCCAAAGGCGGGGGAGGGATGGGGAGGGGGCACCCGCCGTGACCACTCCCCCTCACCCCCAAAAAACCGCGGCACCAGCCTGATCGTCACCGGCTCCAGCGGGCGCCAGCCATAGTCGCGGATGACGTCGTTGGACTCCACCGCGCGGCGGTTGCGCTCCAGCGACCATGTGATGTGGTAGGTCGATCCGTCGGGCCGGTCGCTGGTGCCGTCGATGGCGACGATGAGCGCCTGCACCCCCTCGCCGTCGTCGGCGCAGCCGATCACCTCCGCAAGCGTCTCGGTCGGCAGCGGCTCATCCCGGCCGGCGCCGAACTTCTGGGTCACATGGTCGGCGACGAGCCGCTCGTAACGCTGCGGGACCAGGGCCAGCAGCCGGCCGCGCTCCTCCGCAGGCAGTTCCCAGCCGGTGTATCCCGCTCCCATCACCCGATCCTCCGATACGCACACGCCCGACTCAACTCAACGCCGGCCGCCGTTCATGATCCCGTCCATGATCTTATTCGCTTCGGCCGGGCCGGCAATCAGCTCGATCATGCGGATGGCGGTGTAGCCGGTGCGGGCATTGCCGGCGGGGCCGCCCAGCGCCTGCTGGGCCTTCTCGGTCAGCGAGGCGGTGGTCTTCTGCGTCATCTCCCGCAGCTCGCCGCGCAGGCCCAGCGAATCGGCGATGGTCGCGCATTTGCGCAGCGCGCGGGCCTGGTTCTCCGCCTGGGCCAGCTGGGCCCGCCCGTCGCCGCCGCCGTCCAGCGCGCCGATGGCCGCGACGATGCCGGCGTCGGCGTCCTGCAGGACCTGCGTCTTCACCATGGCGTGCACGGAGTTGCGGACTTCCTTCAGCCTCTGGTCGAAGTCCCGGTTGCGGCTGTGCTCCATCGCCGCGCGGGTGGCGTCCAGGCTGGCGACGAGGTCGAGCGCGAGGTCGGCCACCGCCATGCGGTCGGTGCCGGTGCCGGGCGCGCTGCGGAAGGCGCGCGACCGGTCCTCGATCTGGGCGACGACGGTGCCGCTCAGCGCCATGAACAGGGCGGCGCGGTCGGCCGACTTCTGGCCCAGATCCATGTCCCACAGCCCGCCCAGCAGGACCGACGGGTCGCTGAGGCGCGATGTGGCGATCAGGACGAAGATCTTCAGCGCCTCCGGCCGGGCGCGGGTGATGCGGCGGCCGATGGCCTGGATCGCCTCGACATGGTCGGCATGCAGCTTCGGTACCGGCTTTGGCGACAGCGCCGCCTTCATTTCCGTCACCTCGGGCGCGATGGACAGGATGGTGGCGATGTCGGTCAGCGCCCGCATCCGCGCCGGATTGATCCGCAGCTCCAGCGCGTCGCTGTAATGGCCGGCGACCGCGCCCTCGGCGATCCGCGCCACCGCGACCCCGCACTCCGCCCAGAAGGCTTCGGTCAGCGACTTGCGTTCCGGTCCGTCCTGCAGGGCGGGGCGGAAGGCGCGCAGCCGCTCCTTGCCGATCTCAGCCTCCACCAGCGGCCACAGGCTGTTCATCAGCGACCGCTCGATCACGCTCAGCGGCACCGGATCGGCTTTGCCCAACGCTTCGAACAGATCCTCGAACGGGTCGCAGAACAGGCGCTTCAGGGTGGGGCGGCGGTGCAGCCGCAGCTCGACCAGCCGGGGGCGGATCACGGCGATGGTGCGCTGGATATCGGGGTGGTCGTTCATCCGCTCCAGCAGATCGACCACCTGCCGGAACTTGGCCTCGTCGATGTCCAGAAGCTTGTCGCCCAGCGCGACCAGATCCCTCATCTCCATGGTCAGGCCGCCCTCCCTTTCAGCGTCTCGATCCGCATGACCAGATCGACGTCCAGCTGGCCGCTGCGCCAGTCGACATAAGCGCGCACCGACCGTTTCTGGCTGGAGATCAGCTTGTCCGCCAGCAGCGACTGGTCGGCGCGCCCCTCGTCGCGGGGCAGCAGCGGGATGACGCGGAAGATGTCGTGGACGGCCATGTCCTGGCTGTAGCGGTCCTGGGTCAGCGCGTCGCTCCACAGCAGGATCAGGTATTCCCAGCCGTCCAGCAGCCAGGACAGCCGGCTGGACGCCTTGCGGATCTGCGGCCGCTTGGTTTCCCACTGGCGCAGCAGGACCTCGAAGGAGGCCATGGCCTGATCCAGCTGGCCGATGACGTTGCGGGCGTGGTTGACCGTGTGCTCCGCCACCTCGGCGCAGAAGCCGCCGATGGGCGCCGCTTCGGACACGTTGTCGGTGGCCCAGTCGGTCATGCTGTCGCGGAAGCCCTGCAGGTCGCGCATCAGCCGCCGCAGCCGCGCCGGCTTGGGCGAGGTGGCGAGCCCGATCGGCTCCATCAGCACCGCCAGCTCGGCGATGCGGCCGTAGAGTTCGGTCGGCTCCAGCGCCAGCCGCTGCGCCGCCCTCATCATCAGGTCGCGGGTCAGCTTCTGACCTTCGGCGGAGGCGAGGCCGACGCGCAGGATCTCGGTCGATTCCAGGCCGACGGCCTTCAGCGCCTCCACGATCAGCTGGTAGTTGATGAGCAGCCGCTGCTCCTCGTCGTCGTTCAGCGCCGCTTCCGCCGCCGCCACCGCGCCGCCGCCGGCAAGGCCGCAGCGCGCCGCCTCCAGCACCGCCTTGCGGATGTCGTCGGGGGAGCAGCCCTCGGCCTTGGCGATCAGGTCGTGCAGCATGCGGTCGTGCACGGTCATCGGGAAGGCCAGCGGCAGCGACTTCCACGGCACCACATAGACGCCGCGCCCCTCCGACAGGTTGGGCACCAGGACCTCCAGCTGGTCGCGGCTGTCCTTGCGCACCCGCGTCTGGGCCAGCACCGGCGTGGTGAAGGCCACCGCGGCACCGCGTTCCTCAAAGGTGGACGGGGCGAAATTGGTAAGGGAGCGCATCGTGTCTGCGGCCGTGGCTGCCAGGGAGTGTCGAAACCGGATCGTCCGATTACGGCCCGGGGAAGCTGAATTTTGCGTTAAATCCAATATAAGCGCCTGCGAAAATATATCACGTTCGGGCTAGGGAATGGGAACTCTTGCGGTACTCCCGTCCCCGGACCTTCGCCGTTCCGCCCCGCCGGCCGTTGTCAGGACAGGACGGTTTGCGGAGGGCCGGGGGCATGGCAGCGCGAGCGGGATCGGTGTTCAAGTGGATCGGCTACGGCCTTCTGGGGCTGGTCGGCCTCGCCGTGGTCGGCGTCGGCGCGGTGGTGCTGCTGTTCGACTGGAACGACGCCCGCGGGTTCGTCGCCCGCCGCGCCTCCGCCGCCCTGGACCGCGAGGTCGCCATCGACGGCGACCTGCGCGTCCGTCTGGGCAACCCGATCCGCATCCATGTCGAGGGGCTGCGCGTCGCCAACGCCCCCTGGGCGGTGGAGCGCGGGGAGGACAAGGACATGGTGGCGATCCAGGCGCTGGACGCCACGCTGCGGCTCTGGCCCCTGCTGCGCGGCGACTGGGAACTGCCGGAGCTGAAGTTCCAGGGACCGAAGCTGATCCTGGAGAAGAACGACAAGGGCGAGCCCAACTGGAACTTCGGCCCGCCCAACGCGGAAAAGGCGGTGGCGAAGGAGGCCGCGACCCCCGATGACCGCGGCGACATCCCGGTGATCGAACGGCTGGTGATCGCCGACGGCCGTCTGCGTTACCGCGATCCCACCAGCGACATCGACATCGACAACACCATCAACACCGCCACCGGCGGCAACGACGCCGACACGGTGCAGCTGAACGGCAAGGGCAACTTCGCCGGCAAGCCCTTCACCCTGGCGGCGGAAGGCGGATCGCTGCTCTACCTGCGCGACGACCCCAAGCCCTATCCGATGAAGATCGAGGCCGCCGTCGGCAAGACCAAGGGCCGCATCGAAGGGTCGGTGGCGGAGCCGGTGAAGCTGGAGGGCGTCGACCTGTCGGTGGCGCTCAGCGGCAATGATCTGGCGGAAATCTTCCCGATCCTCGGCATCCCGACGCCGAAGACGCGCCCCTATTCCATCTCCGGCCACCTGTCGCGCGAAGGGGGGCTGTGGGCCTTCCACGGCATGAACGGCAAGGTCGGCGAAAGCGACCTGTCGGGCGACCTGTCGGTCGACACCAACGGCGAACGGCCGATGGTGAAGGCCGACCTCACCTCCAACCGGCTGGCGGCGCAGGATCTGGCCGGCCTCGTCGGCGCCTCGCCGCGCGGCAGCGACGATTACCCGACCCGCGGCAACGGCCGCGTCATTCCCGCCACTCCGATCAACGTGGCGATGCTGCGCAACACCGACATGGACGTCCGCCTGCGCGGCAAGCGGGTGGAGGCGCCCTTCGCCCCGCTCCAGGACCTCGACATGCGGGTGAAGCTGAACAATGGCGACCTGCATTTCGACCCGCTGTCGCTGGGCATCGGCGGCGGGCGCATCGCCGGCACGGTGCAGGTGGACGGCAGCCGCAAGGTTCCGGCCCTGCGCACCAACCTCGACATCCGCGCCATGAAGCTGTCTGCCTTCTTCAGCGAGACCTCCTTCGCCGGCCAGATCGGCGGCACGGTGGCCGGGCGCATCCAGCTGGCCGGTGCCGGCAAGACGGTGGCCGACCTGCTGGCGACCTCCGACGGCAAGATCGGCGTTTCGGTGGACGGCGGACGAATCACCAGCCTCGCGGTCAAGGGGCTGAAGACCAACATCCTGGAGACGCTGGGCGTCGTGATCTCCGGGTCGGAACCGATGCCCTTCAACTGCCTGGTCGGCAACCTGTCGGTGGAGAAGGGCATTGCCCGCGCCGAGGCGCTGGTGCTGGACACGCCGGAGACGCTGGTCACCGGCAAGGGGACGATCAGCCTGCGCAACGAGGCGCTGGACCTGCGCATCGTCGGCGATTCCAAGTCGCCGCAGATGTTCGCCACCCATGTGCCGGTGCTGGTCGGCGGCACGCTGGGCAACCCCGACATCGGCGTAGACCCCACCGAGTCGGCGGCCCGCGGCGCCGCGGCGGTGGCGCTGGGCGTGCTGCTGACCCCGCTGGCCGGCGTGCTCCCCTTCCTTGACCCAGGCAGTGATGAGCAGCCACAGTGTGGCCGGCTGGTGCAGGATGCCCGATCCCCGAACAAGGGAGCGCCGGCGTCCGGCGGGTCGGGCAATGGCCGTGGGGAGGGGAAGGCGTCGGGTTCCGCGCGCTGACCGTCCGCTCCGCGTCCTTCCTGTCCGGCTCCCTTTCGCCAGGGCAGCCCCGGAAACCGGACAGGAAGGACGCCGCCTTTCCCAATGACCTTCGACCAGATGTTATCGTTCGGCATCATCGGCGCGGTGATCGCGCTGCTGATCTGGGACCGGCTGCGCTACGACCTTGTCGGCATGATCGCCCTGCTGGCCTCGGTGGCGGTGGGGATCGTGCCGGCCAAGCAGGCTTTCCAGGGCTTTTCGGACGACATCGTCATCATCGTCGGCTCGGCCCTGGTGGTCAGTGCGGCCGTCGGCCGGTCCGGCGTGGTGGAGGCGGCGATGCGCCCGCTGGCCGCCCGGATGACCACGGTGTGGTCGCAGGTCGTCATCCTGGCCGGAGCGGTCACCCTGCTGTCGGCCATCGTCAAGAACATCGGCGCGCTCGCCATCTTCATGCCCATCGCCCTGCAGGTGGCGCGGCGGACCGGCACACCGGTGTCGATGCTGCTGATGCCGATGGCATTTGGCTCGCTGATGGGCGGACTGATGACGCTGGTCGGCACCTCCCCGAACGTCATCGTGTCGCGCCTGCGCGCCGAGATGACGGGGCAGCCCTTCCACATGTTCGATTTCACGCCAGTCGGGCTGGTGATCGCGGTGTTCGGCGTCGCCTTCCTGGCTGTGGGCCACCGGCTGCTGCCCAAGGGACGGACGGCATCGGCCGGTCCGGCCTTCAACATCGACGACTACACGGCGGAGGCGAGGCTGCCCGCCGGCTCCCAGTTCGTCGGCCGCACGGTGGCGGAGCTGGAGGCGGTCGGCGAGGGCGAGGTGACGCTTGCCGCCATCGTGCGCGAGAATTACCGCCGCTATGTGCCGTCGGGCCATTGGGTGCTGTTCGCCGACGACATCCTGGTGCTGGAGGGCGACACCACGGCACTGGCCGAACTGGTCAAGCGTGCCGGCCTGAAGATGGTGCACGACAAGGATCTGGAGGGGGTCGAGAAGGAGGACGACATCGTCCTGGTCGAGGCGGTGGTGGAGCAGCGCTCCGCCATGATCGGCCACAGCATCGAGGAGGTGAACCTGCGCGAGCGCTTCGGCGCCAACCTGCTGGCGATCAGCCGGCGCGGGCGGCCGATTCGCCAGCGGCTGCGCCGCGTCCGCCTGCAGTCGGGCGATCTCGTCGTCCTGCAGGGGCGGGAGGCGGCCATGGCCGACACGCTGGCGGAGCTGGGCTGCCTGCCGCTGGCCGAGCGCGACCTCGCCATCGGCCGCACGCCCAAGCGCGCGGCGGCGGTCGCCGTGCTGGGGCTGACCGTGGTGCTGGTCGCCACCGGGCTGGTTCCGGTCGCCATCGCCTTCTTCGGGGCGGCGGTGGCGATGATGGCACTGAAGGTGGTCAGCCTGCGCGAGGCCTACGAATCGGTGGAATGGCCGATCCTGGTCCTGCTCGGCTCCCTGATTCCGGTCAGCGAGACCCTGCGCACCACCGGCGGCAGTGAACTGATCGCCGGCCTGCTGTCGCAGGCGTCGCAGGGACTGCCGCCCATCGGCGCGCTCGCCATGATCATGGTGGCGGCGATGGCGGTGACGCCCTTCCTGAACAATGCCGCGACCGTGCTGGTGATGGCGCCCATCGGCGCCAGCCTCGCCACCCATCTTGGGCTGCGGCCGGACGCCTTCCTGATGGCGGTGGCGATCGGGGCCGGCTGCGACTTCCTCACCCCCATCGGGCACCAGTGCAACACGCTGGTGATGGGGCCGGGCGGTTACCGCTTTGGTGATTACTGGCGGCTTGGTCTGCCGCTGTCGATCATGGTGGTGATCCTGGGCACGGCGGCCATCGCGGTGTTCTGGCCGCTGACGCCGCACTGAAAAAGCCGTCCGTTCACGAAAATGTGCAGCGCGCGGCCGGTTCCGTCTTCCCTCCGTCTGGTGTAGGCTTCCCCCTGGGGGCTGGACCTATGGGCTGGAGCCTGACGGGAGGCGGAAATGTCGGTGTGGCGCCGCTATCTGGTGAAGGACGTGACCGGCCGGCTGGTCGACCTGCCGAGCAGCATGCTCGACCGTGCCGATGACGGCACGGCCCCGCTGCCGCATTTCGCCGGCCGTTGCGTGGAGATGGTGGCGGCGGTGATCGTCGGCGACCGCAAGAGCCACGCCCGCGTCACCGAACTGGCCTTCACCAAGCTGTATTTCGACCAGATGGGCTATGTCGACGCCGCCAAGCGGGAGCGGATGATCCGCCTGATGCTGGAAAGCTGCGCCGACCGCCGCTGCACCACCTCCCCGCAGGACGCCCGTCACGGGGATTGCGCCCGCCTGTCCCGGCGCGCGGGTGCCGCCCGCGACCAGCTGATCCGCGAATTCGGCTGGGAGCCCAAGCCCGCCGAACGCGACGCCGCCCTGAGCCGCCTCGACCCCGCCCGCCTGCGCACCACCCGCGTGGAACCGGTGCAGACGCTGCATTGAGGGGGTGTGCGTAAATTCCCCCTCTCCCCGGGGGGAGAGGGGATCCTTTCGAGGTCGAGGGCCTGTGCATGCCCCGCCCGCAAGGGGAGGGGGCTTTTCGGCTGCCACCTTCCGGCCCATATGCAGGCCAATGGAAAGCATGGAGCCTGGCAAACCACAGATGAGTCCTCCCGATACCGCCCAGACGCTGTCTTTCGCGCGGGTGCGCCAGCTGGCACTGATCGGCGCCGGATGCACCATCATCCTGTTCGGCCTGCTTCTGGCGCCTCTGCCCGGTCCCGGCGGGCTGCCGGTGATGCTGCTCGGCGGCATCATCGTGCTGCGCAATTCCGCCGACGCCCGCCGCCTGTTCGTGCGCAGCAAGCGCCGTTACCCCCGCATGTTCAGCCCGGTGGAACGCATCCGTGTGAAGCTTCGCGAGCGCCGCCTGCGCAAGATGGCCCGCGGCTGACCGGCCGCTCGAACAGTGGAACATCGGCGGAAAAGCGTTCCACACCGTTTCAAACGTTCAGTTCGCCCCATCCGCCGCCCGCGGTCTGCCCTGCGGAAGCGGGCACTGGACAGCCGCGCCCCGCAGCCTCCATCTTGTGCGTCCGTTCGCATCAGGAGGGTTTGCGGTGAAGTCGGGCAACGCGCTGCTGTCCAGCTATGGCACCACCATTTTCGAGGTCATGTCCCGCCTGTCGGAGGAGCATGGCGCGATCAATCTGGGCCAGGGGTTCCCGGACGACCGCGGGCCGGCCGACGTGCTGCAGACCGCGGCCGACGCGCTGCTCCAGGGCTGGAACCAGTATCCGTCGATGATGGGCACCCCCGACCTGCGGCAGGCGCTGGCCGCCCATGCCGGGCGCTTCTACGGCCTGGACGTCGATTGGAAGACCGAGACGATGGTCACCTCCGGCGCCACCGAGGCGCTGACCGCCTGCCTGCTCGGCCTCATCAATCCGGGCGACGAGGTGGTGCTGTTCCAGCCGATGTACGACAGCTACCTGCCGATCGTCCGGCTGGCCGGCGGCGTGCCGCGCTTCGTCTCGCTGAAGGCGCCGGACTGGAGCTTCAGCCGCGCCGACCTGGAGGCCGCCTTCTCGCCGCGCACCAAGCTGGTCCTCATCAACGACCCGCTGAACCCGGCCGCCAAGGTCTTCGACCGGGCGGAGTTGGAGCTGATCGCCGAGTTCGTCGAGCGCCATGACGCACTGGCCGTCTGCGACGAGGTGTACGAGCACATCGTGTTCGACGGCCGCCGCCACATCCCGCTGATGACCCTGCCGGGCATGCGCGACCGCTGCCTGAAGATCGGCTCGGCCGGCAAGACCTTCTCGCTGACCGGCTGGAAGGTCGGCTACGTCACCGCCGCCCCGCATCTGCTGCAGCCGGTGGCGAAGGCCCACCAGTTCCTGACCTTCACCACCCCGCCGAACCTCCAGGCCGCCGTCGCCTACGGCCTTGGCAAGGAGGAGGGCTACTTCACCGGGCTGGCCGCCGGGCTGCAGGCCAAGCGCGACCGGCTGGCCGCCGGCCTCGCCTCCGTCGGATTCGAGGTGCTGCCCAGTGCCGGTACCTATTTCGTCGCCGCCGACATCGGCCGCTTCAGCTTCGACGGCGACGACCAGGCCTTCTGCCGCTGGCTGGTGGCGGAGGCAAAGGTCGCGGCCATCCCGGTCAGCGCCTTCTTCGTGGAAAATGCGCCGACCAGCGTCGTGCGCTTCTGCTTCTCCAAGCGGGACGAGGTGCTGGACGAGGCCATCGCCCGCCTGCGCAACCGCTTCGCGGGCAGCTAGGCGTCGGCGCGGCGGGAGCCATCTGCGCGCCCCCGCCGCAAAGCCATGGCGAAACCCCAGCCGCTTGGGCATACTCCGCGCCGGTTTTGTCCAGGTCCGAGCCGCCGCCAGGGCTGTCCCCGGTCTTGCGGTTCCGGACCCACCCGCGGAATTGGGGCCTGTCTCGAATGTTGCGTGCGCTGGCGCGTGTCTGTGCCGTTCTCGTCGCGTGCTCCGGCACGTTCACCGTTTCCCGGACGCTTGCCGCCGATCCCCCGGCCGAGCCCGTGCCCTTCGGCGTGTCGGGCGTGGAGGTGGTGGCGGAGCGTGATACGCCCCAGGCCTGCTTCACCTTCACCGACCGGCTGGAGCGCTCGCGCGCCGTCAACTACCGCGACTATGTGGCGGTGGAGCCGGCGGTCGACGGTGCCGCCATCGCCCGCGACCGCACCCTGTGCGTCGAGGGGCTGCGCCATGGCGAGAGCTTCCGCGTCACGCTGAAGGACGGGCTGCCCGGCATCGACGGCAAGCGCCTGCCGGCCGCCGACACCCGCGAGGTGCAGGTGCCCAACCGCAAGCCCTCGCTGGCTTTCCGCGGCGCTGGCTACATCCTGCCGCGCGTGGGTGCGGACGGGCTGCCGCTGCGCTCCATCAACCTGGACCGGGCGAAGCTGCAGGTGCTGCGCATCGCCGACCGGACGCTGGTCGAGAAGATCTATTTCGGCCGCATCACCCAGCAGATGACCGACTACGACATCGGCGAGATCCTGGACAAGTCGGGGCAGGAGGTCTGGCGCGGCGAGATGGGCATCGGCAACCAGCCGAACCGCACCGTCACCACCGCCTTCCCCATCGACGCCGTCCTGGGCAAGCTGGAGCCCGGCGTCTATGTCGCCGTCGCCGGCGCCGACGAGATCAAGCCGGGCGGCTGGGACCGCAAGGCGACCCAGTGGTTCGTGGTGTCCGACCTCGGCCTCAACACCATCCTCGGCGACGATTCGCTGGTGGTCTTCGCCCGCTCGGTCCAGGGCGCCAGCCCGGCGGCGGGCGTGGAGCTGCGTCTGGTCGCCCGCAACGGCGCCGAGCTGGGCCGCGTCCAGACCGGGGAGGACGGGCTCGGCCGCTTCGACCTCGCCGCATTGCGCGCCGCCGGGACGGAGCCGGTGCAGGCCCTGTTCGCCGCGCGCGGCGACGGCGACTTCGCCGTTCTCGACCTGACCGCCGGCGGCGCCCCGTCGGCGGAGTCGCCGGACAAGCCGGCCCCGGTCGTCCGTCCGGTGACCGGCGGGCTGAACGCCTATCTCTACACCGAACGCGGGATCTACCGCCCGGGCGAGACGGTGCAGCTGACCGCCCTGCTGCGCGACACCGACCTGAACCCGCCCACCGGCAAGGCGCTGACCATCCGCGTCCTGCGTCCCGACGGCTTCGAGGTCGAACGGCGCACCCTGAACGACAGCGGGGCCGGCGGATACGCCACCCGCATCGACATGCCGATGAACGCCTTCCCCGGCAGCTGGACCGTGACCGCCCACGCTGAGCCGGACGGCCCGGCCGTCGGCAAGGCCGAGTTCCTGCTGGAGGATTTCGTGCCCCCGCGGCTCGACCTGTCGCTGTCCTCCCCGACGACGGAGCTGGCGGCCGACGGCGAGGCCGACGTGGCGCTCGACAGCCATTTTCTCTACGGCGCGCCGGCCTCCGGCCTGCCGGGAGAGCTGACGGTGACCCTGCGCTCCGCTGCCAACCCCTATCCCAACCTGCCGGGCTACCATTTCGGTCTGGCGCAGGAGGACGCGAAGGCGGCCCGCGCCGATCTGCCGGGCTTCATCACCGACTCCAACGGCTCGGCCCGCCTGAAGGTCAAGCTGCCGCGGCCGCCGGAAAGCACCCGTCCGCTGGAAGCCGTGGTCCGCGCCACCCTGTTCGACATCGGCGGCCGTCCGGTCGGCCGCGACTTCGTCCTGCCGGTGCGCCACCAGCCCTTCGCCATCGGCATCAAGCCGCGCTTCGAAGGCGACGGCGTTCCTGAGGGAGCCACCGCCGGCTTCGACGTCATCGCCGTCGGTCCGGACGGCAAGCCGGCCGACCGCGCCGACCTCTCCTACGAGCTGTTCGAGGAGGAGTACGACTACGCGTGGTACGAGGCCAACGGCCGCTGGGACTACAAGGTCACGGTGAAGGACCAGCGCGTGACCGGCGGCACCTTGTCGGCCCAGGCCGCCAGCCCGACCGCCGTGGAGGCACCGGTCGCCGCCGGCCGCTACCGGCTGGAAGTGTTCGATCCCAAGACCGGCGTCGCCACCAGCGTCCGCTTCGCCGCCGGCTGGTGGATGACCCCGACGGCCGGCGAGCGGCCCGACGCCGTCGACGTCTCGGTGATGATGCCGGCCTACCGCGCCGGGGAAAGCGCCTGGGTCTTCGTCAAGCCGCCCTATGACAGTCAGGTTCTGGTGGCGGTGGCCGACCGCGGCGTGACCTATGCCGTCACCCGCGCCATCGGCACGCAGGGCGCCTTCCTGGAAATCCCGGTCGGGCAGGGCTGGACCAGCGGCGCCCATGTTCTGGCGACCGCCTTCGCCACCTCCGACCCGCAGTCGAAGAAGCCGCCGCGCCGCGCCGTCGGTCTCGCTTGGCTGGCGATGGACAAGGCGCCGCGCACGCTGGACCTCCGCCTGTCCGCCCCGGCGGAGGCGGAGCCCCGCCGCGCCATGACCGCCGACATCGCGGTGGAGGGCATCGCGGAAGGCAAGCAGGCCTTCGTGACGCTGGCCGCCGTCGACGAATCGGTCATGCAGCTGACCGACCAGCCGTCCCCCGACCCGTCCCGCCATTATCTGGGCAAGCGGCCGCTGACCGTGGAGCTGCGCGATTCCTACGGCCGCCTGATCGACCCGGCCAACCTGGAGGCCGCCCGGCCGCCGGCGGCCCCGGCTCCGCGCCTGCGTCAGGTCGCCGGACTGGTTCCGCCCAAGTCGGAGCGGGTGGTCTCGCTCTACTCCGGCATCCTGACCGTGGGCGCCGACGGCAAGGTCTCGGTTCCCTTCGACCTGCCCGACTTCCAGGGCCGGCTGCGCCTGATGGCCGTGGCCTGGAGCGAAGGGCGGATCGGCCATGCCGAAAGCCAGATGCTGGTGCGCGATCCGGTCGTCGCCGACGCGGTGCTGCCGCGCTTCCTCGCCCCCGGCGATTCGGCGCAGGTGATGCTGTCGCTCGACAACCTGAACGGCCCGTCCGGCGATTACCGCATGACCCTGACCGCCGAGGGCGCCGTCTCCATCCTCCAGGGTGAGGCGGGGACCGAGCTTGAGGTGCCGAAGCTGGCGCGCGGCAAGCGGGCGACCGCCGGCCGGGTGCTGACCGCCACCGCCGTGGGTGCCGGCCACGTCACGCTGGACGTCACCGGTCCGGACGGCGTCCGCGTCACCCGGCGCTGGGACGTCACCGTGCGCCCGGCCTCGCCGCCGGTGTCGCGCCGCAACGTCGCCGCCCTGCACACCGACAAGAGCCTGACCATCCCGGCCGACATCGCCGCCGGCCTGCGGGCGGAGACGCTGTCCATCGGTGCCGTGGTCGCTCCGCTGCCGGACCTGGACCTGCCGGGCCTGCTCTTCGCGCTCGACCGCACCGCACCGGGCGGGGCGGAGCAGACGGCCAGCCGCATCCTGCCGCTGCTGTCGATGGCGGACGTCGCCGCCGGCCTGGGCATTGCGCCGGAGGACCGGATCAAGGCACGCGTCCAGCGCAGCATCGACCGGCTGCTGACCTTCCAGCGCGCCGACGGCGCCTTCGCCGCTTGGTCGCCGAAGGGCGATCTCGACCCCTGGTTGACCGCCTATGCGGTCGACGTGCTGGGGCGTGCCAAGGCGGCGGGCTACCGCATCCCCGACCAGCCCTATCGCAAGGGGTTGGACTGGATGAAGCAGGCGGTCGACAACGCCTGGGTGGAGACCGCCGACCTGCCGGGCCGTGCCTATGCGCTTTATGTGCTGGCGCGGGCGAAGATGATCGATGCCGGCGCCGTCCGGTATTTCCGCGAGAACTATTGGGACCGGCTGCAGACCGACTTCGGCCGGGCGCAGATCGCCGCTGCCGCCGCCGCGCTGGGCGACCAGCCGGCCGCCGCGGACGCCTTCTCCAAGCTGACCGGCGCCCGGATGGTGACGGCCAGCCTGCGCGACCAGGGCTCCTCCCTGCGGGACGAGGCCGGCGTGGTGACGTTGATGGCGGAGAGCGGCGCGGTCGAGCGCGACCGCATCTTCCAGGCGGCGGAGCGCGTGGCGAAGACCTTCGCCGCGGTGCGCACCACCAACCCGCAGGAACAGGCGTGGCTGCTGCTGGCCTCCAAGGCCCTGATCGACCGTGCCGCACCGATGAAGCTCGCCATCGGCGACCAGACGGTGGAGAGCGCCAAGCCCCAGGTCCTGCGCATCGACCCGGCGGCTCCGCCGGCGGTCCGCAACCTGGGCGGCGAGGTCCGGCAGACCGTGTCGGTGTCCGGCGTGCCCGACCAGCCGGCCGGCGCAGAGGAGCAGGGGATGACCATCCGCCGCCGCCTGTTCGACATGGCCGGCCGGCCGGTCGATCCGGCCGGCGTCCGCCACAACGACCTGCTGGTGGTGATCCTGGAAGGCGAGGTCAACGACCCGCTCGACCATTCGGTGCTGGTCAGCGACCCGCTGCCGGCCGGCTTCGAGATCGAGAATGTCCGTCTCGCCAACAGCGGCCAGCTCGGCAAGCTGTCCTGGCTGGGCGAGCTGTCGTCCGCGCGCAACGTGGAGTTCCGCGACGACCGCTTCCTGGCCGCCGTCGATCTGCCGAAGGCGGCCCCCCGCTTCCGGTTGGTCTATCTGGTCCGCGCCGTCACCCCCGGCGACTTCGCGGCCCCCGGCGCCCAGGTGCAGGACCTGCAGCGTCCCCACCTGTCCGCCCGCACCGCGGTGTCCCGCCTGCGCGTGCTGCCGGAGTGATGTGAAAGTAACCACGGGGCGCCGGCCGTCGGCGCCCCGTGATCGCAACATCGTGCCTAAAGGTAGCTCTGCTCGCCGCGATGGCTGTCGCGCCGCCGGACGAGCAGGGTCAGGCCTGCGACCACCACCGCGAAGCACAGCGTCAGCAGCACGTAGAAGGCCAGTGCGAGGCCGACCGTCATGGTGCCGAGCAGCACCATGGCCAATATCCAGACGCCCAGCGATACGATGGCGCGCGCCGACATGGGTTGTCTCCTGTCCCCTGTCCTGATCCGCCGAAGAGCGGTCGACCCGTCCTGAACCCGTCGCGGCCTTCAGGCCGTCTGTGCGGCGCCCTGTCCGCTTCCCATATGGAATCGGGGAACCGGCCGGGCGCGTCGTGTCCCGTGCAAAGCCTGCCACAGCCGCAATGGGAAACAGGGCGTGGCATCCTGTCACTGCGCGGGCGCGCCGCACCCGTTAGTGGCTGAACAGTCGACACCGGCCGGTTCGCCAAACTGGTTCGCTTGGTCAACAAGTCTGTTGACAGCAAGCGGCACTGACCTTACCTTTACGTAAACGTCAAGGAGGACGGGCGGCGTGGATCGGATTTCGGACGGCATCGGTTCGATGGAGGCGGAGGAGGGCGGCAGGTCGGATGGCCTTGCGTCCGGGCCGCGCCTTGCCATCGGCGAATTGGCCGGGGAGTTCGGTCTGACCCACCGCACCATCCGCCATTACGAGGACGAAGGGCTGCTGACGCCCGAGCGGATCGGCAGCGCGCGCGTCTATGGTCACCGCGACCGCGCCCGGCTGGCGCTGATCTGCCGGGGCAAGCGGCTGGGCTTCAGCCTGGCCGAGATCAAGGATTTCCTGAACCTCTACGACACCGACGACGCCCAGATCGAACAGATGCGCTACATGCGCACGATCGCGCGCCGCCGGATTTCCGCGCTTGAACAGCAGCTTGCCGATGTCCAGCAGACGCTGGCGGAGCTGTGCACCATCGACACCCAGATCTCCGAGCATCTTCGCCGCAACGGCATCACGGAGACGCAGGACATGGAGGAGAAGCACTCATGAAGTCGGTCGTCATCGCCGGTTACGCCCGTTCGCCCTTCGCCTTCGCCCACAAGGGCGAGCTGACCAAGGTCCGTCCCGACGACCTGCTGGCCCGCGTCATCGCGGCGCTGGTGGAGCGCACCGGCCTGAAGACCGAGGATGTCGAGGACGTCATCGTCGGCTGCTCCTTCCCCGAGGGCGAGCAGGGGCTGAACGTCGCCCGCACCATCTCCTTCCTGGCCAAGCTGCCGCAGACCGCGGCGGCCACCACCGTGAACCGCTATTGCGGATCGTCGATGCAGGCGATCCATCAGGCGGCGGGCGCCATCCAGATGGGCGCCGGCGACGTCTTCATCTGCGGCGGCGTCGAATCGATGACCCGCGTGCCGATCATGGGCTTCAACCCGATGCCGAACCCGGCGCTGAAGGATTCCTATCCGGAAGCCTACTGCTCCATGGGCGTCACGGCGGAGAATGTCGCCCGCAAATACGCCATCTCCCGCGCCGAGCAGGAGGCGCTCGCCGTCGCCTCCCACGCCAAGGCGGCGGAAGCCCAGGCAGCCGGCCGCATGGCCGATGAGATCGTCGGCATCCACACCCCGGCCGGGCTGGTCGACAAGGACGGCTGCATCCGCCCCGGCACCAACGCCGAAGGGCTGTCGGGCCTGAAGCCGGCCTTCACCGCCGACGGCACCGTGACCGCCGGCACCTCCTCGCCGCTGACCGACGGCGCCGCCGCCGTGCTGGTGACGACGGAGGAGTATGCCAAGGCCCACGGCCTGCCGATCCTGGCGAAGATCCGCTCGGTCGCCGTCGCCGGCTGCGCACCGGAGCTGATGGGGCTGGGTCCGGTCCCGGCGACCCGCAAGGCGCTGGCCCGTGCCGGCCTGTCGATCAACGACATCGACATCATCGAGATCAACGAGGCCTTCTCGTCCCAGGCCATCGCCTGCATGCGCGACCTCGACATCGACCCGTCCCGCATCAACCCGGACGGCGGCGCGCTGGCGCTCGGCCACCCGCTGGGGGCCACCGGCGCCCGCATCACCGGCAAGGCCGCGGCCCTGCTGAAGCGCGAAGGCAAGCAGTTCGCGCTGGCCACCCAGTGCATCGGCGGCGGCCAGGGCATCGCCACCATCCTGGAAGCGGTCTGACGAACGGGATCGGGGAGGAAACGACCATGAAGATCGAACGCGCCGCCGTGATCGGTGCGGGCGTGATGGGTGCGGGCATCGCCGCCCATTTCGCCAACGCCGGCATCCCCTGCGTCCTGCTCGACATCCCGGCGAAGGAGGGTGCCGACCGCAGCGCCATCGCCAAGGGCGCCGTGGCGAAGATGCTGAAGACCGATCCGGCTCCCTTCATGCATCCCAAGAACGCCAGGCTGATCACGCCCGGCAACCTTGAGGACGACCTGAACCTGCTGGCCGACGTCGATTGGATCGTCGAGGCCATCGTCGAGAACCCGGCGATCAAGGCCGACCTCTACAAGCGCATCGACCCGGTGCGCAAGGCGGGGTCGGTGGTGTCGTCCAACACCTCCACCATCCCGCTGGCGGTGCTGATGGAGGGGCAGAGCGAACAGTTCCGCCGCGACTTCCTCATCACCCACTTCTTCAACCCGCCGCGCTACATGCGGCTGCTGGAGATCGTCGGCGGTGCCGACACCCGGGCCGACGCCATGGCGGCCATCGCCGATGTCTGCGACCGCCGGCTCGGCAAGGGTGTGGTTCACTGCAAGGACACGCCGGGCTTCATCGCCAACCGCATCGGCGTCTTCTGGATCCAGTCGGCGGTGAATGCCGCGGTCGATCTCGGCCTGACGGTGGAGGAGGCGGACGCCGTCGGCGGCCGTCCGATGGGCATCCCCAAGACCGGCGTCTTCGGCCTGATGGACCTCGTCGGGCTGGACCTGATGCCGCACATCGCCAAGAGCATGTCGGCCACCCTGCCGGCCAATGACGCCTACCGCGGCCAGATGCGCGAACACCCGGTCATCACCCGGATGATCGCGGAGGGCTATACCGGCCGCAAGGGCAAGGGCGGCTTCTACCGCATCAACAAGGCCGGCGGCGGCAAGGTCAAGGAGTCGGTCAACCTGCAGACCGGCGAGTACGCCCCGTCGGAGAAGGCCCGGCTTGACAGCGTCTCCGCCGCCGGCCGCGACCTGCGCAAGCTGTGCGAGCATCCGGACAAGGGCGGCCGCTTCGCCCGCCGCGTCCTGGCCCAGACGCTGGCCTACGCCGCCAGCCTGGTGCCGGAGATCGCCGACAGCATCGTCGCCGTCGATGAGGGCATGCGGCTCGGCTACAACTGGAAGCAGGGTCCGTTCGAGCTGATCGACCGGCTGGGCACCGAGTGGTTCGCCGAGCTGTGCCGCTCGGAAGGCATCCCGGTCCCGGCCCTGGTCGAGACCGCCGCCGGCCGTCCCTTCTACCGGGTGGAAGGCGGTAAGCTCCAGCACCTGACCACCGCCGGCATCTACGACACCGTGGTGCGTCCGGACGGCGTCCTGCTGCTGTCGGACATCAAGCGCGCCGCCGGCAAGCCGGTGTGGAAGAACGGCTCCGCCAGCCTGTGGGACATCGGCGACGGCGTGCTGTGCGTCGAGTTCACCAGCAAGATGAACGCCGTCGACGGCGACATCATGGCCGCCTACGAGAAGGCGATGCGCCTGATCGGCGACGGCAAGGGGGACTGGAAGGCTCTGGTCATCCACAACGAGGCCGACAATTTCTCGGTCGGCGCCAATCTGGGCCTTGCCCTGTTCGCGCTGAACATCGGCCTGTGGCCGCAGATCGAGGAGATGGTGGAGGGCGGCCAGCGCACCTACCGCGCGCTGAAATACGCCCCCTTCCCGGTGGTGGCGGCGCCCAGCGGCATGGCGCTCGGCGGCGGCTGCGAGATCCTGCTGCACTCCGACCATGTCCAGGCCCATGCCGAGACCTATGTCGGCCTGGTCGAGGTCGGCGTCGGCCTGATCCCGGCCTGGGGCGGCTGCACCGAGATGCTGGCCCGCCATCAGGCCAACCCGAAGGCGCCGCGCGGGCCGATGCCGGGCATCGCCAAGGCGTTCGAGATCATCAGCACCGCCACCGTCGCCAAGTCGGCGGCCGAGGCCAAGGAACTGCTGTATTTCCGCGCCACCGACGGCATCACCATGAACCGCGACCGCCTGCTGGCCGACGCCAAGGCCAAGGCGCTGGAACTGGCAGCCGACTACACCCCGCCGGAGAAGAGCACGGCTTACGTCCTGCCCGGCCCCAGCGCCAAGGCGGCGATGGAGCTGGCGGTGGAAGGCTTCGCCCTACAGGGCAAGGTCACGCCGCACGACAAGGTGGTCTGCGCCGCCCTGGCCGAGGTGCTGAGCGGCGGCGAGGTGGCCGACGTTTCCAAGCCGGTCGGCGAGGACCATGTCCTGCGGCTGGAGCGCGAGGCGTTCATGGGTCTGGTGCGCACCGGCGGCACCATCGACCGGATCGAGCACATGCTGCTCACCGGCAAGCCGCTGCGGAACTGAGGGGGAGGAACGAGAGATGCCGATCTACAAGGCTCCGCTTGAGGATGTGCGCTTTGTCCTGGACGAGATCGTCGGCCTGGACAAGCTGTCGGCCCTGCCGGGTTATGAGGACGCCACGCCGGAACTCGTTGGGCAGGTGCTGGAGGAAGGCGCCAAGCTGTGCGAGGAGGTGCTGTTCCCGCTGAACCAATCCGGCGACGGCGAGGGGTGCCATTTCGAGAATGGCGAGGTCCGCACGCCCAAGGGCTTCAAGGAGGCCTACGACACCTACATCGCCGCCGGCTGGCAGGGCCTGGCCTGCGACCCGGCCTATGGCGGGCAGGGGCTGCCAAAGCTGGTCAACATCATGCTGGAGGAGTTCATCTGCTCCGCCAACCTCAGCTTCGGCATGTATCCCGGCCTGTCGCTCGGCGCCTACAACGCGCTGGCGATGTACGGCTCGGACGAGCTGAAACAGCGTTTCCTGCCCAAGCTGGTCGACGGCACGTGGTCCGGCACCATGTGCCTGACCGAGCCGCATTGCGGCACCGACCTGGGCATCATCCGCACCAAGGCGGTTCCAGACGAGCAGGGCGCCTACAAGATCACCGGCACCAAGATCTTCATCTCGGCCGGCGAGCATGACCTGACCGAGAACATCCTGCATCTGGTGCTGGCCCGCCTGCCGGACGCGCCGGCCGGGACCCGCGGCATCAGCCTGTTCCTGGTGCCGAAGTTCATGCCGAACGCCGACGGCACGCCGGGCGCGCGCAACGGCGTCGCCTGCGGCTCCATTGAGCACAAGATGGGCATCAAGGCGTCGTCCACCTGCGTCATGAACTTCGAGGACGCCACCGGCTGGCTGGTGGGCGAGCCGCACAAGGGCATGCGCGCCATGTTCGTGATGATGAACGCGGCCCGTCTGGCCGTGGGCATCCAGGGGCTGGGTCTGGCCGAGGTGTCCTACCAAAACGCCGTCAACTACGCCCGCGAACGGCTCCAGGGCCGGTCGCTGTCGGGGGTGAAGGCGCCGGACAAGCCGGCCGACCCGATCATCGTCCATCCCGACGTGCGCAAGAATCTGCTGACCGCGCGAGCCTATGGCGAAGGCGCCCGCGCGCTCGGCGCGCTGGTCGCCTATCACCTGGACGTGGCGGAGAAGCATTCCGACGCCCGCACCCGCCGCGACGCCGACGAGTTCGTCCAGCTGATGACGCCGATCGTCAAGGCGCTCTTCACCGACATCGGCTTCGAATCGGCCAACATCGCCGTGCAGGTCCATGGCGGCCATGGCTTCATCTGGGAGACCGGCGTCGAGCAGTATGTCCGCGACGCCCGCATCTGCCAGATCTATGAAGGCACCAACGGCATCCAGGCGCTCGATCTGGTCGGCCGCAAGCTGCCGCAGGACATGGGCCGCCTGCTCCGTCACTTCTTCCACCCCGTTGGCCGCGACATCGAGGCGGCGATGGAGAAGGACGAGTTGGGCGAGTTCGTGATGCCGCTGGCCAAGGCCTTCGCCAAGCTGCAGCAGGCCACTGCCCTGATCGCCCAGAAGGGCCTGAAGGATCCGGAGGAGGCCGGCGCCGCCGCCAGCGACTATCTGCGCCTGTTCGGTCTGGTGGCTCTGGGCTGGAGCTGGCTGACCATGGTGGAGAAGGCGCAGGCCAAGCTGGAGGCCGGGGAGGGCAACGCCGCCTTCTATGAGGCCAAGATCAAGACCGCCCGCTTCTACATGACCAAGCTGCTGCCGCAGACGAACAGCCTGTTCATCACCATCGCCGCCGGCGCGAAGCCGTTGATGGAGCTGGAAGAGGCTGCCTTCTGACACGCGTCCGACGTCCTCCGGGACGCGCGACTTCAGGCCGGTCCGGTGCCCGCAAGGCGCCGGTCCGGCTTTCTTTGCCTTTTCGGCAAGCCCGAAGAGCGCATCGGTATAATGACCTAAAATTGTCATACACCCTTGGCAATATCACTCTTGGGAAGCTCCAGCCTCAGCCGATCAGCATTTGCAGCCGTGACAAAAGTTAATTTCAGGTTGTTCCTCCTCGTCCCTGCGTGTTACATCTCAATAGAGATTACGTTCGGCCGGTGCCTGCTATATCCTTTGGATTTTAGGGAATATGCGGGTGGCGACAGCCCCTCCTTTTCTCAAGCCCCCTGGGGCGACTTTCGGAGGGGCAGGCATGGTTCGGGAGTTTGAGCGATGAAGATCCTGATCGGTGATGATCACGTCCTGTTCCGGGAAGGACTTCGCCGTCTGCTTGAGCAGTTGCGCGAAAATGCCACCTTTGCGGAGGCCAGCAATTTCGACGAGCTTCTGGACATGGCGGCTGTGAAGGATGAGGCCTATGACCTGATTCTGACCGACCTGCGCATGCCCGGCTGGCCCGGCTTCTCCGGCATCGGCATGCTGCGCGACCGGCAGCCGAACGCCAAGGTCGTGGTCGTGTCCGCGTCGGAGGCTCAGTCCGACGTGCGGGAAGCGCTGGAGAACGGCGCGGCCGGCTATATCCCGAAATCGTCCAGCGTGAAGATCATGCTGAGCGCACTCGACCTGATCTTCTCCGGCGGCGTCTATGTGCCGGCGACGGTCCTGCGCGAGGGGATCGAGCCCGACCAGCGCGGCGGTTCGGTGATGCCGCCGACCGACCCGCAGCTGGAGCAGCTGCTGACCCAGCGTCAGCGCGAGGTGCTCGACCGTCTGCGCGAAGGCAAGTCGAACAAGCAGATCGCCCATGAGCTGGGCCTGTCCGAAGGCACGGTGAAGATCCACATGACCGCGATCTTCAAGTCGCTGGGTGTGCGCAACCGCACCCAAGCGGCGATGGCCTTCCCGCAGTCGCATTCTGCGTGAAGTCCGCGTTTCCGATACCGACGCGAAAAGGCCCGCCGGACATCCCGGCGGGCCTTTTCGCATTGGAGAGGAATAGGGCGCCTCAGCCCATCCCGGCCACATAACCGCGGAGCGACTCGACCTCAAGCTCGGCATCGTCGATCCGGGCCTTTACCACGTCGCCGATGCTGATGACGCCGACCACGCGGCCGTCATCGATGATGGGCACATGGCGGATGCGCCGTTGGGTCATCACCGCCATCATGTCGGCAACGGTGTCGGTCGGGGTGGCGGTGATCAGGTCGCGGGTCATCAGGTCCGCCGCCGGGCGGTCGAGTGCCGCGGCGCCGTCGCGGGCGACGGCCCGTACGATGTCGCGTTCCGACAGGATGCCGACCGGCTGGCCGTCGTCGCCCATCACCAGCACGGCACCGATCCGGTGCTCGGTCAGCAGGCGGGTGACGGCGGCCACCGCATCGTCCGGTGCGGCGGAGACGATCCGGTTGCCCTTGCGCTTCAAGACGGCTGCAACATGCATGGCGGTACGGCCTCCCTTCCGATGACCCAGATACTGGAATCATGGGGATGGGCGTACAATCTGCAAGGCGGATAATACAAAGAAAAAGGCGGCCTCTCCGGATGGGAGAGGCCGCCTTCAGAGTGCCGGGACGAGTCCCGAAACCCCTTCTTAGAAGCGGTAGCCGACGCCGACGCCGACCAGCCACGGGTCCAGCGTGACCTTCGAGGTGACCGGCAGGACGGTGGTGCCGAGGCGGGCGTTGGCCGTCACGTCGGTCTTCAGGAAGACCTTCTTGACGTCGAAGTTCAGCGACCAGTTGCCGGTGATGGCAACGTCGACACCGGCCTGCAGGGCCCAGCCGAAGCGGTTCTTGTAGTTGGTGTCGGTGATGCGCAGACCGCCGGCGTTGGGGTTGTTGGCCGCGTCCTCGTTGTAGAACAGGGTGTAGTTCACGCCGGCGCCGATGTAGGGGCTGATGCGCTCCTTCGGCATGAAGTGGTACTGCACGGTCAGGGTCGGCGGCAGCAGCGAAACCTTGCCGATTTCCGTCACGCCGCCGGCGGCGGCGATCAGGTTGCCCTTGACGCGATGACGGCTGGTGCCGGCGATCAGCTCGGCCGCGATGTTGTCGGTGAAGAAGTAGGTGAAGTCGACTTCGGGAATGTAGTCGTTGCCGACCTTGGCCGAGCCGACGTCACCCAGCGTCGTGTTGTTGATGGTGCCCTTTTCCTGCGGCAGCACGGCCAGGCCGCGCGCGCGGACGACGATGTCGCCGGCCGACTTGCCCTTGAAGTCCTGAGCGAGCGACGGGGAAGCGATGGCGACAAGGGCCGAGGTCGCCAGCAGGGCGGCGGCGGCGCGCGACAGGATGGTCATGGGGTCTGCTCCAGGCAATGCGTTGTTGCTGTTCTGTGGCATCAGCCAATGGAGCTATTACCAGACGTCCTGTGTGGGTACTAGGGGGTGCAACCGATCCTCGTTCAATGCAGCAGCTCTGCAACAGTGACGAGTTGTCGCATGGACAATGAAATCAAGGCCCTGGCTTGATCGTCCGCTGCGGAATCAGCGCCATGCAGTTCTGGACGATGGCGTAGCATTGGCCAAGTCGTGCCGATCCGCCGGACGCGCCGCCATACACCACGCGCTCGACCACACCGTTTCTCAAACTGAAGGTTGCTTCACAGTCGAAGCTGTTGACTTCATAACCATAGGCCGGCCAGCCATAGCCGTAACCGTAATGGGGCCATCCCCAGCCGCCGTAATAGCCGAGCGGCGGCGGGCTGGGGTAGGTGACCAGACGGGAACTGCGATAGGTGAAGAACTCGCGGTTGTCGACCGCGGCCTGACGCTCCGGCACGCCGGCGCAGGACAGCAGCGTCTCCTTGGGCATGCCGATCAGCGCGGTCTGCGCCACCAGCGCCTCGTCCGCCGACGGGTTGGCACAGCCGGCCAAAGCCCCGGCGACGCCGAGCGACGCCGCGGCCAGAAGCCGGCGGGCCGTCCTGCCCTTCATCCTCCGACGCACATCCATCGCACGCCTCCACCCATTCAGCAGTCGGTTACCGCGGCCGGGCCGGCGACAGGTCGGACTCGGCGACGCCCAGCGCCCGGACATCCTCCGGCAGGCCCCGGCCGGTGGCGAGTCCCGCCACCACCCGCCCCATGGCCGGCGCGGTCTGGATGCCGTAGCCGCCCTGGCCGGCGACCCAGAAAAACCCCTCCGCATCGGGAGCGAAGCCCACGACCGGAACCTTGTCGGCCACGAAGCTGCGCAGCCCCGCCCAGCGGTGGGCCAATCTCCGAACGGAGAAGCGCGACGCTTGTTCCAGCCGGTCCACCGTTTCGGCGACGTCGATGTCCTCGGGCTGCACGTCGCAGGGCTCGACCGGGGTCTGGTCGGCGGGGGAGGCCAGCAGGCGGCCGGCATCGGGCTTGACGTAGAAGGTCTCGGCCACGTCAGACACCATCGGCCAGCCGTCCAGGCCGGCCTTGTCGGCCGGGTCTTCGAAGACGGGGTCGAAGGTGATGGCGGTGCGCCGTTTCGGCACCAGCCCGACCGTGGCGACTCCGGCCAGCTTGGCCAGCTCGTCGGCCCAGGCCCCGGCGGCGTTCACCACCACCGGCGCCGCGAAGCTGCCGGCGCTGGTCTCCGCCACCCACAGGCCGTCGCGGCGAGCGAGCGCCCGCACTTCGGCATCGGTCACCACCCGGCCGCCGCGCGCCTTCAGTCCGCGCAGGAAGCCATGATGCAGGGCATGGACGTCGATGTCGCGGGCGTCCGGCTCCCACACGCCGCCGGCCACATAGTCCGCGCGCAGGAAGGGGGCGCGGGCAAGCACCTGTTCGCGGTCGTAGCGCTCGACCGACGGGGTCAGGCGGCGGCCCTGCTCATACTCCGCATCCAGCCGGTCGATCTCATGGTCGCGGCCGACGATCAGCACGCCGCGCGGCGTCAGCAGTTCGTGTTCGGCGAAGCCGGCGGGCGGGTTGGTGTAGAAATCCCAGCTCGCCACCGTCAGGGCGCGGATCGGTGCCGGACCGTAGGTCTGGGTGTAAAGCGCCGCGGACCGGCCGGTGGAGTGGTAACCGGGCTGCGATTCACGTTCCAGCACCAGCACCCGGCCCTGCGCGGCCAGCTCATAGGCGGCCGACGCGCCGGCGATGCCGGCCCCGACCACCAGGAAATCGACGCGTTCCACTTGTCCCGCTCCTCGGAGTCTTATCGGCCGCCTATGGGATGGCGGCGCTTTGGCTTGGCATGTGATCGGGCAGGGCGACCATTTCAAGGATCAGTTTCTGCCGCAGTGCGGCGACGAAGCTGTCCCTGTCCATGGCGCTTTTCACGAAGCTTCCCGGCCCGCCGATCACGCTTTCCTCGAAATACTCCTCCAGCCAGGAGAATTCGTCGAGGATCGCGAGGCCGTTGATGATGATTCCGCGCTTCGTCACCCGGTCGCGCGCCTCGGCCGGGTCGATCCCGCCGTTGGAAAAGCCGTTGGAGACCAGATCGATCACCTGCCGCGGCGCCTTGCCGCCGCGGTCGAACAGCTTCGCCGCCTCCATGATGGCGCTGCCGATGGCCGTCGAGTCGCCCTGGAAGCCGCGGGGCAGGGCGTCGATGCGGTCGGCGAAGCGGCCGGCATCTTCCGGCTTGGCCAGCGCCGTCCAGGGGATCAGCACCTTCAGGCTGTTCGGACCCGAATAGGCGGTCAGCGTCACCCGCGCCCGTGCGGAGGCGAGCGCTTCGGCCACCGCCGGATCGCGGAAGGCGGCGGCATGGCCCTGCAGCTGGAATTCCAGGTCCCCGGTCGTGATGGAGGCCGACCCGTCGAGCGCCAGAACGAGCGCCACCCCCGCCTGCCCGTCCTTCTCCGGCGGGGCTGCCCGCAAGGTCCCGGTCAGGGCGAGAAGGACGAACAGGGCGGTCATCACGGCACGCGGCATTCGCATCGGCACTCCACTACTCAGCCGGCGCGTCACGCATTGGAAAGCGCGTGGCGCACCACCTTCACCATCACCGACGGCAGCGCCTGATCGCCCAGGCGGTCCACCGGCACCCAGTTCCCGTCGGCCCGCTGCCAGTCCGGACCGGCCTGGGCGGCGACCACCTCAAGCTCAAGGTGAAAATGGGTGAATGTATGGCGGACCAGCCCCGGCAGCCGGCGCCAGCGCGCAGGGAACGGCTGCTGCGCCGCGACCGCAGCCTCGCCCGGCAACTCCGGCCCCCAGGCGGTCGAGGGCACCTCCGCCATGCCGCCCAGCAGCCCGTCCTCCGCCCGGCGGCGCAGCAGGACGGCGCCCTCCGGGTTCAGCAGCCAATAGGCGACGCCGCGCCGGGTCGGCTTCTCGGCCTTGGCGACCTTGCGCGGCAGGCTTTCGGCGATGCCGGCGGCGCGCGCCTCGCAATACTCCGCCCACGGGCACAGCATGCATTTCGGTTTGCGCGGCGTGCAGATGGTGGCGCCCAGGTCCATCATCGCCTGGGCATAGTCGCCGGGCCGGAAGTCCGGCGTCAAGGTGGCGGCCAGCCGGCGCAGGGTCGGCTTGGCGTTGGGCAGCGGCTCCTCCACCGCGAAGATGCGGGCGATCACCCGCTCCACATTGCCGTCCACCACGGTGGCCTTGCGGTCGAAGGCGATGGCGGTGATGGCGGCGGCGGTGTAGGCGCCGATGCCCGGCAGCTCCAGCAAGGCCGCCTCCTCGCCGGGAAACCGCCCGCCATGCCCGTCGGCCACCACGCGGGCGCATTTGTGCAGGTTGCGCGCCCGCGCGTAGTAGCCGAGCCCGGCCCAGGCGACCAGCACGTCGTCCAGCGGCGCGTCGGCCAGATCGCGCACCGTCGGCCAGCGTTCGATGAAATTGCGGAAATAGGGGGCTGCGGCGGGCACGGTGGTCTGCTGCAGCATGATTTCCGACAGCCAGACCCGGTAGGGATCGGCGGTCTCCCCCGGCTTGGCGCGCCAGGGCAGGTCGCGGCGGTGGCGGTCGTACCAGGACAGCAGCCGCCGGGCGGCCTCGATCGAATTTGGAATCATGATGGGAAGAAATAGAGGGTCGGGAGCGTCTGGGGAAGGGACGGGGTCCGGTGCTGGGCATCGGCCGAAGCTTGCGCTAGGGTGCCGCCATCCCACATGACCCGGAACCGCTTCCCGGACCGGGGCCGCACAGGAGTGATCGCAGAGCATGAGCGGACCGCGTCGCATCGGCCAATCCGTTCCGGAGGTCGCCGGCAAGGTGCTGGGCAAGCGCGGACTTGCCTTCGGCGCGCTGATCACCGACTGGCCGTCCATCGTCGGCCATCAGCTGTCGCTGCGCACCGCCCCCGACAAGCTCAGCTTCCCCCGCGGCAAGCGCGAGGAGGCGACGCTTCACATCCGCGCCATGGGCGCCATCGCGCTGGAGCTGCAGCATCTGGAGCCGCAGATCATCGAACGCATCAACAGTTTCTTCGGCTATCGCGCCGTGGCGAAGATCAAGCTGATCCATGCGGCCCTGCCGTCCACCCCGTCGCCGGTGGTGCGCCCGCGCGCCCTGACGATGGACGAGGAGATCGGCATCACCACCACCACCGCGGCGGTCGAGGACGAGGAGCTGCGCGCCACCCTGGAACGCTTCGGCCGCTCGCTGATGGCCCGGCCGAAACGCGCCGCGCGATAGCCGGCCGGCTGGACGCATCGGTACGTCATTGTCTATACGTCAACATCTGGTAGGAACGAGGGCAAAGTGAACCGCAAAATTTTGGGAATCGCCGGTCTTCTGGCCATCGGCTTCACCGCCGCGTTCGGCACCGCCATGACCGCGGCGTCCACGGCAGCACAGGCCGCGGCCACCCTGCCGCCGGTTTCGGAGATGATGGCCGAGCGCGTGATGGGCGATCCGAACGCGCCGGTGACGATCCTCGACTATTCGTCGATGACCTGCTCGCACTGCGCCAACTTCCACGTCAACGTGCTGCCGAAGATCAAGGAAGCTTACATCGACACCGGCAAGGCCAAGCTGGTCTTCCGCGACTTCCCCTTCGATCAGGCGGCGCTCAGCGCGGCCATGCTGGCCCACTGCGCCCCGCCGGAGCGGTATTTCCCGCTGACCGACGTGCTGTTCAAGAGCCAGCCGAACTGGAGCCGCGCTTCCGACCCGGCCAAGGCGCTGGCGCAGTACGGCAAGCTGGCCGGCATGACCCAGGAGACCATCGACGCCTGCCTTGCCAACAAGGAACTGGCCGACGCCATCCTGAACACCCGCCTGACCGGCCAGAACCAGTTCAAGGTCGAGGCCACCCCCACCTTCATCCTCAACGATGGCAAGGCCCGCATTGAAGGCGCCCAGTCGTTCGAGGCTTTCGCGAAGGAAATCGACAAGCTGTTGAAGTAAGCGCCGGCGTCTTGCCCCCTTCCCGACCCTCCCCGCTCTCGGTCGGCCAAAGGCCGATCCGATCGCGGGAGAGGGAGTTGAGTGCAAGTGCGGCGGAGTTCCCTCTCCCGCCTTAGCGGGGGAGGGTTAGGGAGGGGGCAACAGATTTCCAATGCCCATGCTGTCCTAAGCCCAGTACACCAAAGGTTCTTCCCCAGTGCAGTTCACGCGTCTCCGCCTGTCGGGTTTCAAGTCTTTCGTCGATGCCACGGAACTGGTCATCGAGCCCGGCATGACCGGCATCGTCGGCCCCAACGGCTGCGGCAAGTCCAATCTAGTGGAGGCGCTGCGCTGGGTGATGGGCGAGACGTCGGCCAAGCGCATGCGCGGCGACGACATGGATGACGTCATCTTCGGCGGCACCTCCAGCCGGCCGGCGCGCAACCTGGGCGAGGTGACGCTGGCGGTCGACAACCGGTCGCGCACCGCGCCGGCCGGCTTCAACGAGCATGACGAGCTGGAGATCACCCGGCGGATCGAGCGCGGTTCCGGCTCCGACTACCGCATCAACGGCAAGCTGGTGCGGGCGCGCGACGTTCAGCTGCTGTTCGCCGATAACGCGTCGGGCGCCGCTTCGCCGGCCCTGGTCAGCCAGGGCAAGGTCGCCCAGATCATCTCCGCCAAGCCGCAGGACCGCCGCGCCCTGCTGGAGGAGGCCGCCGGCATCACCGGCCTGCATTCCCGCCGGCACGAGGCGGAGCTGCGGCTGAAGGCGGCGGAAGGCAACCTGACCCGCCTCGACGACGTGATCGGGGCAATGGACACCCAGCTGCAGAGCCTGAAGAAGCAGGCGCGGCAGGCTTCGCGCTACCGCAACCTGTCCGACCAGATCCGCAGGGCGGAAGCCGTGCTGTGGCATCTGCGCTGGCTTGCCGCGCAGGAGGAGCGCGCCCGCGCCCATGCCGCCTTCGCAGCGGCCGAGGCTGCGGTGCGCGACCGCATGCTTTCCGTCAACCAGCTGACCGCAAGGCGGACGGAAGCCGCCGCCGGCCTGCCGGAGAAGCGCCAGGACGAGGCGCGCGCGGCATCGGCTCTGCAAAGGCTGGTGATCGCGCGCGAACAGCTGGACGCCGAGGAAAAGCGCGTCGCCGACCAGCAGCGCGCGCTGGAGGCCCGGCTGCGCCAGATCGCCGGCGACCTCGGCCGCGAGGAGGCGCTGGCCGCCGATGCCGGGGAGGCACTGGCCCGCCTGATGGCCGAGCGCGACCGCCTGATCGCGGCGCAGGCCGACGAGGAGATGCAGGAGGAAGCCGCCGCCGAGGCCCTGGCCGAGGCGCGCGAGCAGGTCGATGCCCTCGACCGCGAACTGACCCGCCTGACGGAGGCCGTCGCCACCGATGAAGCCCGCCGCGCCGCCACCCAGCGTCAGGCCGCCGAACTGGAAGCCCGCGCCGCCGGTCTTGCCAAGCGGCTGGCCGACCAGCAGGCCCAGCGCGCCGCGCTGGAGGCGGAGATCGACGCCCGCGCCGACCTGTCGGATGCCGAACTGGCGGTGGAACTCGCCGAACAGCGGCTGGAGCAGGCCCGCGAGGCCGCCGAGGCCGCCGAGCAGGCGAAGGCGGAAGCCGAACCGGCCCAGTCCCGCGCCCGCGAGGCGCTGTCCGCCGCCGACTCCGCCCGTGCCAAGCTGCGCGCCGAAGAACGCGCGCTGGCCGAGTTGCTGGAGGCCGGTGCCGGCGGGCTGTTCCCGCCGCTGGTCGATGCGGTGACGGTGTCGCCCGGCTATGAGGGTGCGCTGGCCGCCGCCCTCGGCGATGCGCTGACCGCTCCGCTCGACGAAGCGGCACCGGTGCATTGGCGCACGCTGCCGGCCTTTGGCTCGGTGGCGCCGCTGCCCGACGGGGCCGAGCCGCTGTCGCGCCATGTGGAGGGGCCGCGGGCCGCCGCCCGTGCGCTTGCCCATGTCGGCGTTGTCGCCGATGCCGCCGCCGGCGGGGCGCTGGCCGCGACGCTGGCGCCCGGGCAGGTGCTGGTCAGCCGCGATGGCGGGGCCTGGCGCTGGGATGGGCTGACCGTCCAGGCCGGCGCCCCCACCGCAGCGGCCGTTCGCCTGAAGCAGCGCAACCGGCTGGCCGAACTGCGCGGCGAGCTGGAGCTTGCCGACGAACGGGTCGAGTTGGCGCGCGAAGCTCTGGACTCCGCCAAGCTGGCGGTGGAGGAGGCGTCGCAGGGCGACCGCCGCGCCCGCGATGCCGTGCGCGAGGGCTTCGCTGCGCTGAACGTCGCCCGCGACCGTCACGCCAAGCTGGCGCGCGAGGCCGATGCCGCATCCTCCCGCCTCGTGGCGCTGGTGGAGGCGGTGGAGCGCCTCGCCGCCGACGAGCGCGAGGCCGCCGCCCGCCGTGACGAGGCGTTGGAACTGCTGGAGTCGCTGCCGGACCCGCGCGAGGGGCGGGAGTTGGTGAACGACCGGCGCGCCGCATTGGCCGAGCGCCGCGCCGTGCTGGCCGAGCGGCAGAATGCGCTGGATCGCCTGACGCGCGAGGCGCAGGCCCGGCGCCAGCGTTTGGGGGCCATACAGGCTGAAACCGCGTCGTGGGACACCCGCTCCGCCGGGGCCGGCGGACGCGTCGCGGAACTGCGCCATCGTGCCGACGAAGCCGAAGGCGAGCTTGCGCAACTGTCCGGCCGGCCGGCCGAGATCGCGGCGGAGCGCCAGGATTTGCTCGACCGCATCGCCATGGCGGAGCGTGACCGCAAGCGCGCCGCCGACGCGCTGGCCGAGGCCGAGTCCCGGCTGGCCGAGACCGAACAGGCGCTGCACGACGCCGAAGCGGCGCTGGCCGACAGCCGCGAGGCCCGCGCCCGTGCCGAGGCCGCGGTGTCCGCCGCTCTTCAGCAGGAACGCACCCTGACGGAACGCATCGCCGAACGGCTGGATTGCCGGCCGGAGGACACCCGCGCCGCCGCCGACCTCGACCCCGCCGAACCGATGCCCGATGCGGCGGCGGTGGAAGCCCGGCTCGACAAGCTGACGCGCGAGCGCGAGAACATGGGGCCGGTCAACCTGCGCGCCGAGATCGAGGCGGAGGAACTGGAGGCCCAGATCACCGGCCTGCATGGCGAGCGCGAGGACCTGACCGCCGCCATCGCCCGCCTGCGCCAGGGCATCTCCAGCTTGAACCGCGAGGCGCGCGAACGGCTGGTCGCCAGCTTCGACGTGGTCAACCGCGACTTCCAGGAGCTGTTCACCCGCCTGTTCGGCGGTGGCAAGGCCTATCTGGAGCTGGTCAACGCCGAGGACCCGCTGAACGCCGGTTTGGAGATCTATGCCAGCCCGCCGGGCAAGAAGCTGCAGGTGCTCTCCCTGCTGTCGGGCGGCGAGCAGGCGCTGACCGCTCTGTCGCTGCTGTTCGCCGTCTTCCGGTCGAACCCGGCGCCGATCTGCGTGCTGGACGAGGTCGACGCCCCACTGGACGAGGCGAATGTCGGCCGCTTCTGCGATCTGGTGGAGGACATCGCGCGGCAGGGCGACACCCGCTTCCTCATCATCACCCACCACCGCCTGACCATGGCCCGCGTCGACCGCCTGTTCGGCGTGACGATGGTGGAGCGCGGCGTGTCGCAGTTGGTCAGCGTGGATTTGAGTGCGGCGGAGGAGCTTAGGGGGTGGCGTGAGGGGGTGAAGTCGTCGGCTGACGATGCCCCCACCCTGACCCTCCCCCGCTGGGCGGGGAGGGGATTGGACCTTTGTCGGCGTTCAGCGGCAGTCCCTCCCCGCCCAGCGGGGGAGGATAGGTGGGGGTCTAACTCCGCCGTCCCTCGCTACCCCCAACCCTCATCCCCCCGCTTCCACACCGTGGTCTCGATGTAGCGGCTTGCCAGGAAACGGTAGGTCTGCTTCTGCAGTGCCTCCACCTTGGGCGAGCGTTCCATCGTGATCTCGTCCCAGCCCTGCAGCAATTCCTCCCATTCCAGCAGCTTGGCGCGCAGGTCGTCGCGGATCTTGCGGATGAACTGGATGGTCGGGTGGAAGTTGCGCAGCGCGCCGACGATGTCGCCGGTCTGGGCGTCGGCCTGGTCGAAGATCAGGTCGTATTCGCGCAACGGCTTGCGGATCAGCCCCTGCATCCGGTTCAGTTCGCTGCAGAAGGTGCGGTCGGTGCGGTAGATGGTGGCGAGTTTCGCCATCGCCTGATCGATGCGGCGGATGTGCCTGAAGCGGTCGCGCAGGGCCTCGATGTAGGACAGCTCCTGCGCCAGATCGTCGATGCGGTCGGTCAGGTATTGTTCGGCGTTGTTGGTCAGCTTCAGCCGTTCCGCGATCTTGGCGAAGGCCGCCTTCATCTTCTCGTGTGTCTGCGGATCATCCAACAGCTGTTCCAGTTCCGACTGGTCGGAAACGATGATCTCGTTGCCGGTGAAGGACGAGACGATCTGCATGGTCAGCCGGCCCTTGGCGATGATGCGGTGTTTGTCCTCCACCGACCAGGAGGCGCGGCCGTCCAGCAGTTCGCCGGGAATCTCCTCGCCGGGGCGGATCTGCTTCACGAAGGCGAGGCCCTGTTCGATGATCTCAAGCAGGCGGGCGTCGTGTGTCCCCTCCTCGATCTGGAAGGACTCCATCAGGGTGGGGAAGGCCAGCGCCGCCTTCAGGTCGCCCAGCAGGATGTTCAGCACCGGCTCCTTGCTGTTCGGCTCCTGGCAGAAGAAGGCGCCGGGCAGGCTGAAGACCTTGTGCTGGAAGTCGAAATGCGTGTCCCGCATCGGCTGGACCAGCACATTCTCCTGCGCGGCCTTTTCGGCGACGGCGGCGTCCGCGGCGGCATCCGCGGCGGGAGCGGTCTCCGAAGTGGGGTTGGTCTCGTCGCTGCTGGAGGTGTCGGTCATGGGAAGGAGCGGGACTCGGCGGGGAAGGGGGAGGGAAAGACTGCGGATTGCTTCCCCAGCCTACAGCAGATCGCGCAGACGGAACCACATCATTGCGAGGACCAGCGCCGGCGTGCGGAACCGCCGCCCGCCGGGGAAGGGCGTGTGCGGGATGCGGGCGAACACGTCGAACCGCCCGGCGGTGCCGCCCACCGTCTCCGCCATCAGCCGCCCGGCCATGCCGGCCAGAGCCACGCCGTGGCCGGAATAGCCGTGGGCGTACAGCGTCGTCGGCGACAGCCGGCCCAGATGCGGCATGCGGTTCATGGTGATGGCGACCCGGCCGCCCCAGAAATACTCGACGCGGGCGTCCTTCAGGTCCGGATAGATCGCCAGCATCTTCAGCCGCATCGCCTGCTTCAGCCCCGGCGCGTCCACCCCCGAATAGCTGACGCCGCCGCCGAACAGCAGCCGGTGGTCGGCGGACCGGCGGAAGTAATCCAACGAGAACTTCATGTCCGACACCGCGATGTTCGTCGGCAAGAGAGCGAGCGCTCGCTCTTCGCCCAGCGGTTCGGTGGCGATCATGTAGGTCGCGACCGGCATGATTGTGCGGTCCAGCGCCGGGGCCAGCCCGCCGAGATAGGCGTTTCCGGCCAGGATCAGGTGCTTCGCCGTAACCCTGCCACGTCCGGTGCGGACCCAGGGCTTCGCCCCGCTGTCCATGGCGAGGACGCGGCTGTTCTCGAAGATGCGAACCCCGGCGGCATCGGCGGCGCGGGCGAGGCCCAGCGCGTAGTTCAGCGGGTGCAGATGGCCGCTGCCCTCGTCCAGCAGGCCGCCGATATAGGCGTCGCTGCCGACATGCTCGCGGATGCCGGCGTGGTCCAGCCGCCGCACCCGGTCATAACCGTAGCCGTCGCGCATCTCGCGCTCCAGCGCCGCCACGTCCTGCATGTGGCGCGGCTTCAGCGCGGCATAGGCGAAGCCCCAGGTCAGGTCGCAGGCGATGGCGTGGCGCTCCACCCGCTCGGCCAGCTGGGCCTTGGCCTCCTCCCCGAACTCCCACAGGCGGCGGGCATCCTCCTTGCCGACCCAGCTTTCGATGGTCGCCATCGGCTTGTTGTAGCCGGTGATGATCTGTCCGCCGTTGCGGCCCGAGGCACCCCAGCCGCAGCGTTCCGCCTCCAGCAGCACGACATCGAATCCGCGCTCCGCCAGTTCCAGCGCCGCGGTCAGGCCGGTGTAGCCGCCGCCGACGATGCAGACGTCGCAGGCCGCCTCCCCCTCCAGGATCGGGCGGTCGGCACGGGGAGCGGCGGAGGCCGCGTACCAGCTGTTCAGGTATGAGGCTTTCGGCATGGCCGCAGTTAAGTCCCAGCCGATGGGGGAGGTCAACGGAAAGGCGGATGTTTCACTGAAGGGTCATGCTGAACCCTCTGGCGCGCCCACCGCGAACGGCGTCATAGTGTCGCTGTCGTTCACAGCACGGAGGGGGCTGCCCATCGTCCGGAGCGGTCCGCCATACCCATGGGTTTTATGGAAGACTTCATCAAGAAGAACCGCATTACCGAAGTCGAATGCCTTGTGCCCGACATGTCGGGCATCGCGCGGGGAAAGATCGTTCCCGCCGAGAAGTTCCTCCGCATCCTGCGCGACCGCGGCCTGCGCCTGCCCGAGGCGATCTTCGTCCAGACCGTGACCGGTGAATTCCCCGACGACGAGGACATCACGTCCGACGAGAATTCCGACATCTACATGATTCCGGACGAACGCACGATCCGCTTCGTCCCCTGGTACAATGAGCCGACGGCCCAGGTCATCACCGATTGCGTCTATGCCGACGGGCGCCCGGTCGACGTCTCGCCCCGCCATGTGCTGAAGCGCGTCCTGTCCCTGTACGAGGAGCGGGGCTGGAAGCCGATGGTGGCGCCGGAACTGGAATTCTTCCTGGTCCAGGTCAACAAGGACCCCGATTACCCGCTGGTGCCGCCGGTGGGGCGCAACGGCCGGATGGAGAGCGGGCGGCAGGCCTTCGGCATCGACGCCGTCAACGAATTCGACCCGATCTTCGAGGCGGTCTATGATTTCTGCGAAAAGCAGGACATCGACATCGACACGCTGACCCACGAGGCCGGCGCCGCCCAGATCGAGATCAACTTCAACCACGGCGACGCGCTGGAACTGGCCGACCAGGCCTTCCTGTTCAAGCGCACGGCGCGTGAGGCGGCGATCCGCCATCAGGTCTACGCCACCTTCATGGCGAAGCCGATGCAGGGCGAACCCGGCAGCGCCATGCACATCCACCAGTCCGTGGTGGACGCCGACAGCGGACGCAACCTGTTCGCCAATCCCGACGGCACCGACAGCGACCTGTTCATGTCGCATGTCGCCGGCCTGCAGAAATACCTGCCCTACGCGATGCCGCTGCTGGCGCCCAACGTCAACAGCTACCGCCGGCTGGTCCCGAACTCAGACGCGCCGATCAACGTGCATTGGGGCCGCGACAACCGCACCACGGGCTTGCGCGTCCCCGTCTCCCAGCCCGACGCCCGCCGGGTGGAGAACCGGGTGGCCGGCGCCGACGCCAACCCCTATCTCGCCATCGCCGCGTCGCTCGCCTGCGGCTATATCGGCATGACCCAGGGGCTGGAGCCGAACGACCCGATCAAGGGGTCCGCCTACCGGCTCGCCTTCACTCTGCCGCGCCACCAGTCGGAGGCGCTGACCAAGTTCAACGCCTGCAAGCCGCTGAAGGAAATCCTCGGCGAACGCTTCATCGACGCCGTCACCTGCGTGAAGGAGGCGGAGTATGAGGCGTACAACCGCGTCATCAGCTCGTGGGAGCGCGAGAACCTGCTGCTGAACGTCTGATCCGGTCGCGCTGCCGGAAGTACAGGGGGCGGTTCGCGGAGGGTTCCGTGGGCCGCCCCTCTACGCATCCGGTGTTCGAATCCTGCGCCTGTCCGTGACCACCCTGCCGGACCGTCCATTGCCGTTTCGCGCCGGCCACTTCTCCTTCTGTGAGCCCGTCCGCCCCGGTTTCTCACGATTTCCGGCGAAAAGACCCCGTCCGACGGCGGCGAGCGACCGCGGTCTTACCCCTGGGAGCAGCCTTCTCGCCCCGTCCGGGCGTCCGCTGCCGCGGATCTCCACGTCCGCGCTGCCCGGTCGTGTGCGGCAAATAGAAAAACGCAAGATCGCCCGTAACACCAATATGGCGGCCTGCACACGAAATCGAAGACTTTCAGAATAAAATCGCGGTGTATTTTTTACCCGTTCCAATGAACGGACGAGGCAAGCGCAGGTGCCGCGCGGTTAACCCGCGATGGCCGATTTATTATCCGGTTTGAAAACTTCAAGCCCCTTCCGACCGCATTTGCCGTGGGCATCGCGCACCGCGCCGCCGTGGCATGCGCCCTTTCTGCTCCGCCGGTTCATCGAGCCGGCGGAACCGCACCGTCTTGACGCAACCGATGGATGGCCAAGTATGAGCATGCAGCCCGCGATTACATCCCTTCGAACAGGTCTCCATCGGGCCGGGCGGATCCAGCGCAGTGTCCTTCTGGCGTTGATGTTCGTCGTGCTGACCACCGGTCTGCTCGGGCTGGCACTCCATCGCGGCGGCCATGCCAGCAACCTGACCGACATCCAGAACCTGTTCGTGCTGGAGAATCCGGACCTGATTCCGGTCGATTCGTGGGATCCGATGATCGCGGCGCTGGATTGGCTGCACGACCGCCCCGGCGAGAATGTCTATGAAGGCGTGTTCTTCCAGCAGCGCATCAAGTTCCAGTATCCCGTGACCTCGCTTCTGCCGCTGGAGGCGATGCAGGCGTTCGGGGTGCTGAACCTCGCGGCGTTCGAGCGCATCAACCTGCTGTTCGTGCTGGCGACGGCGGCCGGCATGGCGATCCTGATGTTGGAACTGGCGGCGTGGCTGCGCCTGCCCGGCGTGCGTGACGACCGGCTGACCCAGGTGATGCTGGGCGGGTTCGGCTTCGCCGCGACGCTGTGCTTCTATCCGGTGCTGAAGGCCTTCTCGCTGGGACAGGTGCAGGTCTGGCTCAACGCCGCCTTCGTCTTCGCCTGCATTGCCCTGCTGCGCGACCGCCGGATGCTGTGCGGCGCGCTGCTGGGCGCATCGGCGCTGATGAAGCCGCAGATGTCGCTGTTCCTGGCCTGGGCCGTGCTGCGGGGGGACTGGCGGATGGCGGCCGGATGGGCCGCCGTGGTGGTGCCCGGCGTGGCGGTGGCGACCCTGCTCTACGGCTTCGCGCCGATGATCGACTATCTCGACGTGCTGCTGTTCATCGGCCGCCATGGCGAGAGCTACCACGTCAACCAGACCGTCAACGGGCTGGTCAACCGCCTGCTCCACAACGGCAACAATCTGGACTGGTCGGCGGAAGCCTTCGCCCCCTATCATCCGGTGGTCCATGCCGCGACCCAGCTTTCCGGCCTCGCCTTCTTCGGCTTCGGCCTGCTGTGGCGCCGCCGCGACCGCGGCACCGACCGGATCGTCGCCTTCGCGGTCGCCGGAGTGTGCTTCACCATCGGGTCGCCGGTCGCCTGGGTGCATCATTACGGCATCCTGCTGCCGGCCTTCGCGCTGTCCTTCCTGATCCTGCTGGAACCCGGCGTCCGGCGTCCGGCCGGCGCCCTCGCGCTGCTGGCGGCGGCCTATTTCCTGGCCGGCAACCTGCTGTTCTGGCCGGTCAACGCACTGGCCGATACGCTGCTGAACATCCTGCAATCCTACCTGTTCTTCGCCACGCTGACCCTGCTGGGCCTGACTGTCGCGCTGGCCGGCCGGCACGACCGCACTTCGGCGCCCGCATCGGGCAGGGTCGAGGTGGGAGAGCGGGGGAGCGATACCCCGACGGTGACCCCTGCCGAAACCGTCCAAGCGACGGGTGCTGCGGAGTCTGCCGCCGCACCTGCTCCGGCCGCCACCGCCGAGCCGCCGCTTTTCGTCGATCTGGACGGCACGCTGCTGCGGACCGACCTGCTCTACGAGTCGCTGTTCGGGCTCATCAAGGCGCGGCCCTGGACCGCGCTGCTGGTGCCGGTCTGGCTGGCCGGGGGCAAGGCGCGGCTGAAGGCGGAGTTGGCCCGGCGGGTGGACATCGATCCGGCCGGTCTGGTCTACAACCAGGCCGTTCTGGAACGGCTGCAGGCGGAGCGCGGCCGCGGCCGCCGGCTGGTGCTGGCCACCGCCGCGCATCGCCGCTACGCCGACGCCATCGCCCGCCATCTCGGCCTGTTCGATCAGGTGCTTGCCAGCAGCGACGGCCTCAACCTGAAGAGCGGGCGCAAGCTGGAGGCGATCCGGGCGCAGGTGCCGTCAGGCGTCTTCGATTACATGGGCAATGACGAGGCCGACTATGCCGTCTGGCGCGCCGCCCGCCGCGGCATCGCGGTGGACGCGTCCGCCGCCGTGCTGCGCCATGCGGCGACCCTGTGCCCGATGGAGACCATCGCCACGCCACGCCGGCCGCGCCTGCTGCTGATCCTGAAGGCGCTGCGCCTGCACCAGTGGCTGAAGAACCTTCTGGTCTTCGTGCCGCTGCTGGCCGGCCAGAAGCTGGGGGAAATCGGGCCGGCGCTGCAGGCGGCGGTGGCCTTCCTGGCCTTTGGGCTGTGCGCGTCGAGCATCTATGTGCTGAACGACCTGCTCGACCTGCCGGCCGACCGGCGTCATCCGCGCAAGCGCCGCCGCCCCTTCGCCGCGGGCGACCTGCCGCTCGACCTCGGCCTGTCGCTGATCCCCGGCCTGCTTCTGGCAAGCGTCGTCCTGTCGGTGCTGACCCTGCCGCCGCTGTTCCTGGCGGCGCTGGCGATCTATGCGGCCTCGTCTCTCTTCTACAACCTGTTCGCCAAGAACCGGGTGATCTGGGACGTGATGCTGCTGGCCGGGCTTTACTCGCTGCGCGTGCTGGGCGGCGCCACGGCGACGGCCATCGTTCCGTCCTTCTGGCTGCTGGCCTTCTCCATGTTCCTGTTCCTCAGCCTGGCGATGGTGAAGCGCTATTCCGAGATGGACAGCATGCTGAAGCTGGGATTGGGGTCGGCGGAGGGGCGCGGCTACCTGACCGCCGACATGCCGGTGCTGCAATCCATCGGCGTCTCCGCCGGCTTCCTCTCGGTGCTGGTGATGGCGCTCTACATCAACAGCCCGGAGGTCGGGCGCGTCTACGACCAGCCGCAGGCGCTGTGGATCATCTGCCCGCTTCTCCTCTTCTGGATCGGGCGGGTGTGGCTGCAGACCCACCGCGGGCTGATGCACGACGATCCGGTGGTGTTCGCCGCCCGCGACAAGTGGAGCCTCGCCATCGGCATGGTCTGCGCCGCCGTGCTCGTCTTCGGCCGGGCGTGAAGCCTTCGGTCCCACCCATCCGTCATCGTTCCGGAGCCCCCATGCCCATCGCCGTCGTCGGATTGATCCTGTTGAGCGTCACGCTGTCCGCCATCGCCCAGATTTCCCTGAAGATCGGCATGTCCAGCCCCCCGGTGGCGACCGCGCTGGCCCAGGGGGAGGCGGGCCGCATCGCCCTGTCGGTCGTCGCCACGCCGCATATCCTGACCGGGCTCGCCTGCTATGGGCTGGGCATGGTGGTCTGGCTCGCCGTTCTGGCAAAGGTCGACGTCACCATAGCCTATCCGTTCGTCGGGCTGGGCTTCCTGGTCACGCTGGCCCTCGGCGTCCTGCTGCTGGGCGAAAGCATGAGCGCGACTCGCCTGATCGGCACGGTGCTTGTCGTGCTGGGCGTGATGCTGACCGCCCAGAGCTGAGCGCCGCCGCCCCGGTCTCCGCCTTGCCGGTGCATACCATTGTCCGGCAACGCCTTCTGTCATCCCGTCTTTCAAGCCCGAAACAAACCGCGACAATTGTGGCATTGACCCGAAAGTTGCGAGGGATATAACTGACCGCATAGTCGCGAGCGAAAATACTAGCGTATGCAATTTCAGCGTGGGCGACCCGGTCGCCGGCCGTCAGGCCGTTGGTCGGGGTAGGCTTTCCCTTGCCGGCCGCGACATCCGCACATGGGCTTTCCGGCCCCTGTGCGGCGCGGCCGGCCGCCACCTTCTCCGCGTCATTCTCCCGACTCCGCCGGCCTTGGCCGCAGCCATCTGAAAACTCGACCCAAACCGTTGACAACACACCCGGGCCTGGGTGCAATAGCGCCCGCGAGCCGGGTGTACCGTTGGGATGTGGCGGCGCCCGCAACACAGACGAACAGGTCGGGGCAAACCATGAAAAAACTCGCTCTCAGCCTCATCGGCGCGGTCGCGGCGATTGCCATCGCCGGCCCGGCGATGGCCCAGGCCAAGAAGCCGGTCAATATCTACATCTGGAACGACTATCTGGGTGAGACGACCCTCGCCGACTTCACCAAGGCCACGGGTGCTGAGACGAAGGTCGACCTGTACGACAGCCTGGAACTGCTGGAGCAGAAGGTGCTCGTCGGCAAGTCCGGCTACGACGTGATCGTGCCGACCGCGGAGCCGACCCTGTCCCGGCTGATCCAGGCGAAGGTCGTGGGTCCGCTCGACAAGTCGAAGATCCCCAACTACAAGAACATCGACCCGAAGGTCCTGAAGCTGCTGGAGAATTCCGATCCCGGCAACAAGTTCGCCGTCCCCTATCTCGGCGGGACCGTCGGCATCGCCATCATCCCGGAAAAGATCAAGGCCGTCGCCCCCGACGTTCCGCTCGACAGCTGGGACCTGATCTTCAAGCCGGAAGTGGCGAAGAAGGTCGCGGCCTGCGGCATCACCGTGATGGATTCGGCCATCGACGTCATTCCGTCGGTGCTGAACTATCTCGGCCTCGACCCGAACTCCGAGAAGAAGGAGGATCTGGACAAGGTCGAGAAGACGCTGATGGCGGTCCGCCCCTACATCAAGCGATTCGTCACCGGCGAGAACATCAACATCCTGGCCGGCGGCGACGCCTGCGTCGTGATGGCCTACAACGGCGACGCCATCCAGGGCGCCGCCCGCGCTGCCGAGGCCAAGAGCGCCAAGGTGGAATTCGTCACGCCGAAGGAAGGCGTGCAGGTCTGGTGGGACACGCTGGCGGTGCCGGCCGACGCGCCGAACAAGGACGGCGCGTACGAGTTCATCAACTTTGTGCTCGATCCGGCCAACATGGCGAACATTTCCAACAAGGTCAGCTACGCCAATGCGGTGCCGGGCTCGCTGGCGACCGTGGCCGACGACATCAAGTCGAACCCCGGCATCTTCCTGCCGGCCGACAGCAACTTGAAGCTGTTCTCGCTGAAGCAGATCAAGCAGGCCACCGACCGCGCCCGCACCCGCGTGTGGACCAAGGTCAAGACCGGCAAGTAAGCCGGACCCCCTGAGGCGCCGCCCCTTGGCGCCGGCCCCGCCCCGGCCGATCCCCAGCGATGGGGAGCGTCCGGGGCGTTGTCATGAAAGAGGAAACCGGATGGCCGGTCAGCCGAATCGCAAGCCCACCCGCCTGGAACCGTGGCAGGACGCGGGCCAGACGCCCTATGTCCGCATCGAGAAGGTGACGAAGACCTTCGGCGACTTCGTCGCGGTGGACGAGGTCAGCCTGTCGATCTACCGCAACGAGTTCTTCGCCCTGCTCGGCGGCTCGGGCTCCGGCAAGACGACGCTGCTGCGCATGCTGGCGGGGTTCGAACAGCCGACCGAAGGCAAGATCTACATCGACGGCGTCGACATGGCCGGCATCCCGCCCTATGAGCGGCCGGTCAACATGATGTTCCAGTCCTACGCCCTGTTTCCGCACATGACGGTGGAGCAGAACGTCGCCTTCGGCCTGAAACAGGACGGCGTGGCGAAGGCGGAGATCCGCGACCGCGTGGAGGAGATGCTGGGGCTGGTCCAGCTGTCGGCCTTCGGCAAGCGCCGCCCGCACCAGCTGTCCGGCGGCCAGCGCCAGCGCGTGGCGCTCGCCCGCTCCCTGGTCAAGCGGCCGAAGCTTCTGCTGCTCGACGAGCCGCTGGGCGCGCTCGACAAGAAGCTGCGTGAGCGCACGCAGTTCGAGCTGGTCAACATCCAGGAAAAGCTGGGCGTCACCTTCATCGTCGTGACCCACGACCAGGAAGAAGCGATGACCATGTCCTCGCGCATCGCGGTGATGAACCATGGCGTCATCGCGCAGGTGGGCACGCCGACCGAGATTTACGAGTATCCGCACAATCGCTTCGTCGCGGAGTTCATCGGCTCCATCAACATGTTTGACGGCCGCGTGGTGGAAACCGACGGCGACCAGGTGATCGTCGCCTCGGAAGAGGCGGGCTGCGAGCTGCTGATCGCCCACGCCACCCCGGCGCCGGTCGGCTCCCCCGTTTCCGTCGCCATCCGGCCGGAGAAGATCGCCTTGTCGAAGGAGCCGGTTCCGGCGGAAGGTGATGGCCGCAACCGGACCACCGGCATCGTGCGGGAGATCGCCTATCTCGGCGACGTGTCGATCTATCTGGTGCAGCTGCCGACGGGCAAGACGGTGCGCGTCACCGCCCCGAACGTCACCCGCCGCACCGAAATGCCGATCACCTGGGAGGACGAGGTGACCCTGACCTGGCGCCCCTTCGCCGGCGTGGTGCTGACCCAATGAGCGGGGTCGTCTCCGTCCTCGTTTCCGGCCTCAGCCGGATCGGGCTGTGGGGGCGCGGCGTGGTCGTCGCCATCCCCTATCTGTGGCTCCTGCTGTTCTTCCTGGTGCCCTTCCTGATCGTCTTCGGCATCAGCTTCTCCGAATCGATCATCGCCCAGCCGCCCTATTCGTCGCTGGTGGAATGGCTGACCGACGAGGATGCCGGCACCTCGAAGCTGCAGATCCTGCTGAACATCAGCAACTACTTCCGGCTGGGCGGGGACGACCTCTACATCCTCGCCTACCTGAACTCGCTGCGGATCGCGGCGGTCACCACGCTGCTCTGCCTGCTCATCGGCTATCCCATGGCCTACGCCATCGCCAAGGCCGACCCGGCGCGGCGCGGGCCGTTGATGATGCTGGTGATCCTGCCCTTCTGGACCAGCTTCCTGATCCGCATCTATGCCTGGATCGGCATCCTCAAGGGCAACGGCGTCATCAGCAACCTGCTGGAATGGACGGGCATCACCAGCGGTCCGGTGGAGATCCTCTATTCCGACTGGGCGGTCTATATCGGCATGACCTACTGCTATCTGCCCTTCATGGTGCTGCCGCTCTACTCCACGCTGGAGAAGATGGACCCCAGCCTGCTGGAGGCGGCGGCCGACCTCGGCTCCCGCCCGTTCAAGTCCTTCCTGTCGATCACGCTGCCGCTGTCGCTGCCGGGCATCGTCGCCGGGTCGCTGCTGGTCTTCATCCCGGCGGTGGGCGAGTTCGTGACGCCGGAGCTGCTGGGCGGCCCCGACACGCTGATGATCGGCCGGGTGCTGTGGAACGAGTTCTTCGCCAACCGCGACTGGCCGGTGGCGTCGGCCGTCGCCATCGCGCTGCTGCTGGTCCTGGTGGTGCCGATCATGATCTTCCAGCATGTGCAGGGCAAACAGGCGGAGGCCGGGCGATGAAACGGTTCGGCTTCCTGTCCTGGGCGCTGCTGTTCGGCTATGCCTTCCTCTATGTCCCCATCGCGCTGCTGATCGTCTACAGCTTCAACGAGTCGCGGCTGGTGACGGTGTGGAGCGGCTTCTCGACCAAATGGTATGCGGAGCTGATCCGCAACGACACGCTGCTGGACGCGGCCTTGCTGTCCTTCCAGGTGGCGGCGGTGTCGGCGACGCTGGCGGTGCTGCTCGGCACCTGCGCCGGACTGGCGCTGGTCCGGTTCGGGCGCTTCCGCGGCCGCACCCTGTTCGGCGGCATGATAACCGCGCCTCTGGTCATGCCGGAGGTCATCACCGGCCTGTCGCTGCTTCTGCTGTTCGTGGCGATGGAGCAGTGGCTGGGCTGGCCCGACGGGCGTGGCGTCACCACCATCACCATCGCCCACACCACCTTCACCATGGCCTATGTCGCGGTGGTCATCCAGTCGCGGCTGGCCGGTATGGACGGCAGCCTGGAAGAGGCGGCGATGGATTTGGGCGCCCGCCCGGCCAAGGTATTCTTCGTCATCACCCTGCCGCTGATCGCCCCGGCGCTGGTCGCCGGCTGGCTGCTGGCCTTCACCCTGTCGCTGGACGACGTGGTGGTGGCGAGCTTCGTCTCCGGCCCCGGTTCGACGACGCTGCCGATGGTGATCTTCTCCAGCGTGAAGTTCGGCATCAGCCCGCAGATCAACGCGCTGGCCACCCTGATGGTTCTGGTGGTGGCGACCGGCATCTTCGTCGCCAGCATCGTCATGGCCCGCCAGGAACGCCAGCGCAAACGCGACGAGCAGATGGCGATCCAGAACGGCTGATGGCCATGCCCGGGAGTATTGCGGACCGGCCGGACGCAGGATCCGGCCGGTCCGCAGTCGTCTGCGGCATCCTATCCGTCCGCGCTCGGCAGACCCGTGCCGCTGTGGATGGCAATTGCCCGTTTCTTTTGCTATGTTGATGCCATCGTCAACAGCGAAAGAGGCTGTGCCATGCGCGCGCTCCTGTGGTTCCCCTTGTTGAGGCTTGGATTCTTCAATCCCGTTTCCACTGCTTATTCGACCACCCGTACGGTCACCGCCCGCCGCGCCCTGCGCCCGCCGTCCGGCCTCTGACCGGACCCCATGCCGGCTCCCTCTCCCGGCATGCCGACGCGACCCGCTGATCGCGTCTTTTTAAAAGTTCCTCTGCCATAAGGCCAAGTGCCCGCTGCGGTGGACGCGATTGCCAAAGGCGCGCTCCCGTGGTTAGGGTGGGTTGGGATGGAAAATATCCCGATCCTGCGCGGTTCGCCGGCCGACGTCCGATGCCGCCGCCGCAATGGGCCAAGGGGTACGCGCCCCAGGGATATGCGCAAGAGAACGATGGGTAGAGGGATCGACGCATGACGACACCGAACGCCCCGACGCCGACGGGTCAAGGCTTCCACATGCCCGGCGAATGGGCCCGCCACAGCGGTTGCTGGATGGCGTGGCCGTGCCGGCCGGAAACCTGGCCGGAGGGCGCCTTCGACGCCGCTTGCGACGCCTACGCCGAGGTCGCGCAGGCCATTTCCCGGTTCGAACCGGTGACGATGGTCTGCGACCCGGCGGATGTGGCCGAGGCCTCGCTCGCCTGCGGTCCCGGCGTCCAGATCCTGCCGCTGCCGATCAGCGATTCCTGGATTCGCGACACCGGACCCAGCTTCGTCGTCGACGGCAAGGGCGGGCTGGCCGGCGTCCATTGGGGATTCAACGCCTGGGGCGGCAACTACGACGGCTGCGAGAAGGACCAGCAGGTCGGCCGGCTGATCCTCGACCATCTCAAGCTCCCCTGCTTCTCCGCCCCGCTGGTGATGGAGGGCGGCTCGTTCCATGTGGACGGGGAGGGGACGCTGATCACCACCGAACAATGCCTGCTGAACCCCAACCGCAATCCCGGCCTGTCCAGGGACGAGATCGAGCGGAACCTGAAGGACCATCTCGGCATCGAGACGGTCATCTGGCTGGGCGAGGGCTATCAGGACGACGAGACCGACGGCCACATCGACGAAATCGCCCTGTTCGTTCGCCCCGGCGTGGTGATGGCGATTACCACCGACGATCCGGGCGATCCCAACTTCAAGATTTTCCAGGACAATCTCGACCGGCTGAAGCGCGCCCGCGACGCCAGGGGCCGCGAGCTGGAGGTCATCCCGATCCAGCAGCCCGCCCGCCGCGACATGAACGGCGTGCGCCTGACCCTGTCCTACACCAACCTCTATATCGCCAACGGCGGCATCGTCATGCCCGCCTTCGAGGATCCGGCCGACGACGAGGCCTACCGCGTCGTCCGCAAGGCCTTCCCCGACCGCGAGGTGGTGCAGATCGCCGCGATGGACATCGTGCGCGGTGGCGGCGGCATCCACTGCATCACCCAGCAGCAGCCGCTTCCCTGACGGCAGGTTCCTGACGGCGGTTCCCTCGCCGCCTCCACCATTGGGCGGGCGAGGGAACGCGCCGGCACGGCCGGTGTTCCTGTCGGGCATTCTCCCTTCCGGAAAGCCCGACGATCATGGCCGAGGACACCGCCCGCCGGCTGCAGGCACGCCCCATCGCGGTGCCCAAGGCAGCGCCACCCGCCTCGACCCAGACGATCCTGCTGATCATCACACTGATCGTGGTGACGCTGTATCTGGCGGCGGACATCCTGATCCCCATTGCGCTGGCGGTGCTGCTGGGCTTCGTGCTGACGCCCATCGTCAGCCGTCTGGAGCGCTGGCATCTGGGCCGGGTGCCGTCGGTGCTGGCGGTGGTGGTCCTGCTGTTCATGGCCATCATCGGCTTCGGCGCGGTGGTGGGCAGCCAGCTGGGCGATCTGGCGGAGAATCTGCCGACCTACCAGCGCAACATCCACACCAAGATCCAGACCCTGCGCGCCGCCACCTCCTCCGCCGGGGACCGTGGCGCGCTGAAGCAGGCGACCGATGCCTTCCGCGACCTGCAGCAGGAGTTGGAAAAGGCGACCGGCGGCGAACAGCCGGCACCACCCGCCGCCGGTACCGCTCCGGCGGCATCGCCGTCAGGCACGGCCGCCGATCCGCCGCGCCGGGAGCCGGTGCCGGTCCGCCTCGACCAGTCCGACGCGGGCATCTTCGACCTCGTGCAACGGGTGCTCGGCCCGGCGATGACGCCGGTCGCCACGGCCGGCATGGTGCTGGTCTTCACCATCTTCATGCTGTTGCAGCGCGAGGATCTGCGCGACCGCCTGATCCGGCTGGTCGGGTCCGGCGACCTCAGCCGGACGACGGAGGCGATGAACGACGCGGGCGAGCGGGTCAGCCGTTACCTGCTGATGCAGGTGGTGGTCAATGTCACCTACGGCATTCCGATCGGCATCGGCCTGTGGCTGCTTGGCGTGCCGAACCCGTTGCTGTGGGGGCTGCTGGCGACGGTGCTGCGCTTCATCCCCTTCCTGGGGCCGGTGATCGCCTCGGCCTTTCCCATCCTGCTGTCCTTCGCGGTCGATACCGGATGGACCCTGCCGTTGCTGTGCATCGCGCTGTTCGTGGCGGTGGAGCTTTTCTCCAACAATGTGGTGGAACCCTGGCTCTACGGCACGGCGACCGGCCTGTCCTCCCTCGCCATCATCGTGGCGGCGGTGGTGTGGACGACCCTGTGGGGGCCCGTCGGCCTGCTGCTGGCGACGCCGCTGACCGTCTGCCTCGTGGTGCTGGGCCGCCATGTGCCGCAGCTGCATTTCCTGGAGGTGATGCTGGGCGACCGCCCCGTCCTGCCCGACGAGGCGAAGGTGTATCAGCGCCTGCTAGCCCGCGATCCCGTGGAGGCGACCGAGATCGCGGAGGAACGGCTGGGCAAGGCCACCCCCGTGGAGATGGCGGACGGCCTGCTGCTGCCCGCCCTGTCGCTGGCCGAACAGGACCGCCAGCGCGGCACGCTGAACCCGGAGGGCCGTCAGGCGGTTGCCGACGGGATGGCGAGCCTGCTGGACGAGCTGTCGGAAACCGGGACCCTGCCGGACGAGTCGCCGCGGGTGCTCTGCGTCGGTGCCCGCAACAACCTGGACGAGGCGGCGGCCGGGCTGCTCGCCTATCTGCTGGCCGGCCGCGGCATCCGCGCCGATGTGATCCCGTGCGAGAAGGTGTCCGCCCGCGCCATCGCCAGCCTCGGCACGGCGGGGGTGGATGCGGTGGTCCTGTCCTCCCTCAACCCCTCGGCGCTCGGCCATTCGCGCCGGCTGCTGCGCCGGCTGCGCCTGCATTTCGGCCCCCGCGTGCCGATCCTGCTCTGCCTGTGGAGCGCCCATCCCGAAGCCGAGGTGCCGGAGCGCGCCACCGCCGAGACCGACGCCAATCTGGTCGCCACCGGCATGGCCGGCGCCCTGGCGCAGTTGGAGGAGTTGGGGATCGGCGCCCCAACGCCGGCAGTCGCCGAACCGCAGGTCGACGCGGATTGAGGGAGGCGACCCGCCGGCAGCTTATGCCGCCGCGGCCCACCTGTTCCGTCCGGCGCGCTTGGCGATGTACAGCGCGTCGTCCGCGGCCTGGATGCAGTCGTCGGCGGTCCGCCCCGCCCGGTAGGCGGCGACGCCCAGGCTCAGCGTCACGGCGATGCTGCGCCCCTGATGCGTGATGGGGTGGTGGGCGATCAGCCCGCGCAGCTTTTCCGCCACCGCCTCCGCCGGCACCTGATCGGTGTCGGGCAGCAGGATCAGGAACTCCTCGCCGCCCCAGCGGGCGCACAGGTCGTGTCCGCGCAGGTTCCGGCGCAGCAGCCCGGCGGTCTCCACCAGCACATGGTCGCCCGCGGCATGGCCGAAGGCGTCGTTGACCTCCTTGAAATGGTCGATGTCCAGCATGATGAGCGCGAAGCCGCCGCCGTTGCGGCCGATGCGGCACAGCTCGGCCTCCAGCCGATCGACCATATGGCGGCGGTTGGGCAACTCGGTCAGCGGATCGGTCTGCGAGGCCGCGTGCAGCGCCTGGGCCATCTGCCGCGTGTCGGTCTGCATGCGGTCACTGATCTTGGCGATCTTGGTCAGCTGCCGCATCAGCTTCATGTGTTCGTCCGCCAGGGCGCGGAACTCGCCCATCAGCGGATGGCCGGCATACTCCTCGTTCTCGGCGAGGCGGGCGAGCCAGTCCTGGAGCTTCTGTTCCTGCAGCATCATCCCCACCGTTCCCCGCCGCAGAGCCCAGCGCCTGGGCAGGCCCGTGACCTTCACTTCGCCGGGCTTCGCGACCCCGCTCATGACGCCGGCTCCGTCACCGCCGGGTCGGCCGGGACCGCGGCAGCGGGCTGCACCGGCGCCGACCGGGCGACCGGCAGGCGGACAGTGAAAGTGGAGCCTTCGCCGGGCCGGCTCGCCACCGTTATCCCGCCGCCGTGGGTGTCCACGATGCAGCGGGCGAGGTGGAGCCCCAACCCGGCGCCGGTGGTGCCGGCGGCGTTGGACGCACGGAAATACTTGTCGAACAGCCGCGCCGCGTCGGCGGCATTGACGCCGATTCCCTCGTCCGTGACCCGCACCGTCACCTGCCCCTCGGCGGATGAAAGGTCGAGGCGGATCGTCCCCCCGTCCGGCGAGTACTTCACAGCGTTTTCCAGCAGGTTGGAAAACACAACGGCCAAAAGGTCGCGGTCGCCGGGAATCGGCAGCGGACGGTCGGCGCCGTGCAGTTCGAACCGGTGGCCGGGCGCCGAGGCCCCCATCTCCGCCACCAGGCCGGACAGCATGGCGGCGAGGTCGAAGGCCGTCGGCCGGGCGGCGGCGGCCCCCAGCCGCTCGTCGGTCAGGCAGCGCTCGATCAGATGGAGCATCCGCTGCACCGCGTTGCGGATCTTTCCCACCCGCGGCATGGCCGAGACCGGCAGCTTTGGTTCCATTTCCAGCAACTGCGAGGCGCTGTCGATGATCGCCAGCGGCGTGCGGAACTCGTGGCTGACCATCAGCACGAACTGGCGCTGCTGGCGCGCCATGTCCTTGGTCTCGGTCTGCAGCCGGTCGCTGATCTTGGCGATCTTGCGGAACTGGCGCAGCAGCTTGCCGTGCCGTTCAGCCAGCTCCTGGAATTCCGCCAGCAGCGGATTGCCGGCATTGGCCGGATCCTCGGCCAGCCGCTCGATCCACTGACGAAGCTCCTGTTCCTGCGACCGCATCGTCATCTCGGGTGCTCGGTTCTATTCGACTGCTGCACGCGCCATCAATGGGCGAGGATCTCGAAGGGCAGGGAGACGTCCTCTGCGAATTCCTCCGCCATGTCGAGGGCGCGGTCGTTGTCGCTGTCGTAATGCCAGCGCACCGACACGGTCCGGCCCTTCTGATGGGCGACGTCCAGCATCTCCAGCACGTCGATCATGCATTTGATGCTGCTGGTGTTGAGATAGCTGAGCCCGATGTCCAGCACCACCGCCGGCGCCGGTTCCTTCAGATACTCCTCAAGCCAGCTGAACACCGGCGCATAGAAATCGAAAGAGTTCTCCGGGTAGGATTCCCCCTCGATGCGCAGCAGGCCGGCCGCCGGATCGAAATCGATCAGGGGCGAGCAGGAGGTTGCCTCGATCCGCAAACTGTCCATTATGCGTGTTCCGTGATTTCTTATAGCTGGACTTCAAGGCTGAAGAAGAAATAGCGCTCGTCCACCGCGCGCACCGAATATTCCAGCGGCCGGGTGGCCTTGCGCGCCATGTCGATCAGGCCCAGGCCGGCGCCGCTGGCGCCCGCTTCGCGCGGCTTGCGCGACTGTTCCTTGTAGGCGGCCTTCAGCCCCGCCTTGTCCAGGCCGCGCAGCTTCTCCAGCATCGCCGTCAGGCCGGGAACGTCGTCGGCCTCGACCAGATTGCCGGAGCTGACGACGTAATGTTCGTCCTCCTTGCCGATCACGACGATGCCGCTGTTGGCGGGGATCGGCCGGCCCAGCGCCTCGCGGGACGCGGTATAGTTGCGGACGTTCTGCGCCTGCTCCACATAGACGGAGAAGACGTCCATGATCGCCGATTTTTCGATCCGCTCATTTTCCAGATGGTTGCGGACCGCCTTGCCCAGCTCCTCGATGACGCTGTGGCTGAACGGGCCGCTGAAGCAGATCAGCAGCTTCTGCCGGGAGAGCAGCTCCTGCAGGTTGAAGAGTTCGTTGCCTTTCATCGTACCTTGACGACCTGCCTTACGGGTGGATGAGGTGGGAGGAGGGGCCGGCGCCCCCGGAAGCCGCCGCGGCCGATGCCGGCGACAGCGAGAAGCCGATCAGGGTGATGTCGTCGCGCTGTGCCCGGTCTCCCTGGTGGTCGGCCAGGGCCTGCGCGAAGGCGGCCTTGCGTTCTGCCATGGGAATGGCTTCGCATTCCAGCAACATTGCGTTGAAGCGCCGGTTGCCGAACCCGAAACCGCGGGCGCCGCCGGCCTGATCGAGGAATCCGTCGGTGGTCAGGTAGAAGCTGCGGCCCGGCGCCAGTTCCACCCTGTGGGTGGCGAAACGGTGGCCGGTGTCCGACCGGCGGTAGCCCAGGCTCTGGGCGTCGCCCTTCACCTCGCTCACCGCCGCGGTGCCTTCCCGGGCATCGACGATATGCAGACCGATCCGGCCGCCGGCGAACAGCAGGTCGCCCCGGTCAGGCCGCACCAGGCACAGCCCAATGTCCAGCCCGTTGTCGAAGCGCGGATTGTCCCGCCCGCGAGCCAGTGCCGCCCGCACCATACGGTTCAGCCGGCCCAGGATCGCCGCGGGATCGCTGTCGGGCGTGTCGGACAGCACATGGTCGAGGATGGCCGACACCGTCATCGTCATGAAGGCGCCCGGCACGCCATGGCCGGAGCAGTCGGCGACGCCGATCAGGAAACGGCCGTCCTCCAGTTCGCGGAAGATATGGAAATCGCCGCCCACAACGTCGCGCGGGCGCCACAGCACGCAGACGCCGTCCAGCCGCCGCGCCATCTCCCGTTCGTCGGGCAGGATGGCCGACTGCAGCAGGCTGGCATACTGGATGCTGTCCATCACCTGACGGTTCGCCACGGCCAGCTGTTCGTTGGACTGGCGCAGTTCCTCCGTCCGTTCGGCGACGCGCTGCTCCAGCCGCTCGGTGTAGTCGTGGACGGTCTCCGCCATGTGGTTGAAGGCGACGGTCAGCTGTCCGATCTCGTCGGCGCGGCGGTTGCGCAGCCGCACACGATAGTCGCCGGCGGCGATGGCCCCGGCCGACCGGGTCAGCCGGGCGAGCGGCGCCAGCACCAGCCGGTTCAGCAGGATGCTGATCATGCCGATGACGGCCAGCAGCGAGAAGAAGACGAGGCCGGCCATCGGGGCCAGCGCGGTCATGGTGGCGCTTTCCGCCTCTTCCAGCGAATAGGTCAGGCGCAGCAGGCCGACCATGGTGCGTTCGCCGTCGCTGCGGGAAACGGCGATCTGCCGTTCGACCGTCGCCAGCTCCGCCCGGCCGGCGGGGCGTTCCAGCGCCACCAGAGGCTCACCATGGCCGCCGCGGCCGCCCGTCGCCGCCCACACCTTAACGCTGCGCACCGCGGCATCTTCGGCCATCAGGCCGCGGATCATCCCCTCCACCGCGCGGGTGTCGAATTCCCACACCGCCTGCCCCATGGCCGAAGCCTGGAGCGTGCCGACCAGCATGGCGCGGTGGGTCAACGCGTCGCGCTGCTGGCGACCGACGAGGATGGACGACACGCCCATGGCGACCAGCCCGACCAGCAGGGTGCAGCCGACGATCATCAGGATGACGCGGGTCAGCAGCGACGTTCCGCCGGTGCGGACGGCATCCTCGTCCGTGCCGCGGGGGCCGGTGCCGCGAAGCGTATAGGATTCGGTGTCGTCCCATCCCGTGACGCTCATCCACATCCTCCTGACCCGGCCGACCGGGGCGCGTTCGTTCATGACGGTCTTCATGGCAGCCCCGGTCCGATCGACCGGGAGTGCGGTAATCCCACGCCCATCAGTAAATCCACCCCTGCTTGCACTGTGCCGACAGTCATCGGATCGGCCGGCGGGCATGATGCGTGTGGCGGACAAGCCTATCCTTAGCACGATCGTTGTAGTCAGTCGTGAAATAACATTCGGCATCGGCGTGCTTCATTGTCGAAAAGCCCGGGGAAATGGGAACGACCGGCAACCGTGGGCGACCAATGTCGTCCAATTGCGACGAAGTGTGACGGACGTGGCCCAGAACGGGCAAAGCCGTTGCCGGGAACGGGATTTTCGGTGGACGGCCGCGCAGTTGCCCATGTTACTTTCGCGCCCGCCGCTTCCGGGCGGGATGGTCGCGGCCCGTGCCGCAACGCTGGAGGACGAAGGATGGCGTTCGGTGTTCGTGCAGTCGGTGCCGCAGGACTCTTTGCCGCCATTCTCGCCGGCGCCCTTCCCATGGAGCCCTCGCCGGCCGCGGCCCGTCCGGTGACGGTGCTGGCGCCCGAACTGCCGCCGATGATGACCGGCGACGGAACCGGACGGGAAGCCTCCATCATCGCCGAGACGCTGGCGGCCTGCGGGCATGAGGCGCGGTTCAAGGTCGTGCCCTTCGGCCGCCACTGGAACGATTTCCGCGACGGCGCCCAGGTCGACGCCGTCACCACCGTGCCGGCGGGCATGGAAATGCCGGGCGCGCGCTCCGCCCCCTACATCCTCTATCAGAACGGCGCGTCGGTGCTGAAAAGCAGCGGCCTGACCGTGAAGTCGCTGGCCGATCTGGCGGGAAAGCGGGTCATCACCTTCGCCGGCGCGCCCGACGTCCTGCCCGGCCTGCGCGCCGCGATCCCGAGCTTCGGCGACTTCCGCGAGCGCGCCGACCAGATGGTGCATTCCAACCTGCTGTTCGCCGGCCGCGTCGACGCGGTTCTGGCCGACGGCCTGATCTTCGCCGAATACAACCGGCAGCTTCAGGACAAGGCGAAGGCCGGCGGCGGCCTGCCCTTCGATCCGGCCCAGCCGGTGCAGTTCACCGCCATCTTCCCGCCGACGCCCTACAGCATGGTGTTCCGCGACGAGTCGCTGCGCGGCGACTTCGACCGTTGCCTTGCCGAGCTGAAGGCGGCGGGCCGGATCGACGCCATCGACAAGGCCGTGGTAGCGCGCTACTCCGCCACCGTGGGCGACCAGTACCTGTCCGTCAGGTAAGGTGGCGGAACCGATCCTGCGCGGTCCCGGTTTGGACCGATCGCATTGATTGGGTTTGCGTAGCCCGATTGGGCGTTTAATATAACCTCATACGAATGTGAATGGGGGCATAGGCGTCGTGGCCCGGATCATTGTGGTCGAAGACGAAGCCGACCTTCGTGACGATCTTGTCGAATATCTCGACCGCTGCGGATTCGAGGTGCGGGGGGCGTCGCGCGGTGCGGAGCTGGACCGGCTGCTGGAAAGCGGTCCGGCCGACGTCATCGTGCTCGACATCAATCTGCCCGATGAGGACGGCTTCTCGGTCGCGCGGCGCATCCGCGCCTCGTCCCCTGCCGCCATCATCATGCTGACGGCGCGCTCCAGCCTGATCGACCGGGTCATCGGGCTGGAGCTGGGCGCCGACGTCTATCTGGTCAAGCCCGTCGATTTCCGCGAGGTGGAGGCGCAGGTCAAGGCGCTGATCCGCCGGATGCAGAAGGGCACCGCTCCGATTGCCGCAGCGGAGCCGGCGCCTGTCGCCGCCCCCGCCGCCGCGGCCGACGCGCGGAAGGCCTGGGTGTTCGACGACATCGAATGGCGCATCCAGCCGCCGACCGGCGCCGCCGTGCCGCTGACCGCGACCGAGTACAAGTTCCTCTCCCTGCTGGTCACCGCGCCGGGCGAGCCGGTGACCCGGCAGGACATCTCCGTGGCGCTGACCGGCCGCGACTGGGACCCCTACAGCCGCTCCATCGATTCGCTGGTCCGCCGCCTGCGCATCAAGGTGGAGGAGCGCAGCGGCTGCGCCCTGCCGGTCCAGGCGGTGCACGGCGTCGGCTATGCCTTCGTCGGCCCGGTGGTCAGCAGCGTGGTCGAGGACAGCGCGTCCTGATCTCTAAGCACTGATCTCCGGCCCCTGATATCCGGTCTCGGCACTCGACTCCCGGGCCTCCTTCGGCGATGGTAGCGCCCGCAAGGAAGGGACGAGAGACCATCATGACCGACGCCACCGCTGCCTCCCAGAACGACGCCTCCGGCACCGCCTCCAACGGCGACGGCAGCGGCCTGTATCTGGTCGACGGCTCCGGCTTCATCTTCCGCGCCTTCCATGCGCTGCCGATGCTGACGCGGCCGGACGGCACGCCGGTCAATGCGGTGCTGGGCTTCTCCAACATGCTGCTGAAGCTGCTGGCCGACGCCAAGGCGGAAGCGGTGGCGGTCGTCTTCGACAGCAAGCGCCTGAATTTCCGCAACGAATTCTATCCCGACTACAAGGCCCACCGCCCGGAACCGCCGGAGGAGCTGAAGCCCCAGTTCGCCCTGATCCGTGAGGCGACGGAGGCGTTCTGCCTGCCCTGTCTGGAGCTGGAGGGCTATGAGGCCGACGACCTGATCGCCACCTACGCCCGTCTGGCGCAGGAGGCCGGGCGTCAGGTGACCATCGTGTCGTCGGACAAGGACCTGATGCAGCTGGTCCGCCCGGGCGTCGGCATGTTCGACCCGATGAAGAACAAGACCATCGGCCCCGACGAGGTGTTCGAGAAGTTCGGCGTCCCGCCGGAGAAGGTGGTGGATGTCCAGGCGCTGGCCGGTGACAGCGTCGACAACGTTCCCGGCGTGCCCGGCATCGGCGTGAAGACCGCTGCCCAGCTGATCACCGAATATGGCGACCTGGAAGCCCTGCTGGCCAATGCCGAGAAGATCAAGCAGCCGGCCCGCCGCCAGAAGCTGATCGAGTTCGCCGAGCAGGCCCGCATCTCCCGCCGTCTGGTCCTGCTGGACGAGAATGTGCCGCCGCCCAAGCCCTTGGACGAGCTGCGTGTCCGCGAGCCCGACCACCAGCGCCTGATCGACTTCCTGCGTGCCCAGGGCTTCCGCAGCATCGTCTCCCGCGTTGAGATGGAGATGCAGAAGGACGGCCGCATCGCCGACGGGGCCGGGTCGTCCGCCGCCAGCCCCTTGGCCGCTCCCATTGCGAATGTCCCCGCCGCTGCGCAGTCCGAGGAGCCGGCGGAGCGCCCGGCCCGCAAGACGGTGCTGCATGTGCCGGAGGTGCGCTACGAGCTGGTGCAGGATGCCGACGCGCTGCGCCGCTGGGTCGAGCGTGCCCGCGAGACCGGCGTGCTGGCGGTGGATACCGAGACCGACAGCCTGACCCCGGCCACCGCCACGCTGGTCGGCGTGTCGCTGTCGACCGAGCCCGGCATCGCCTGCTACATCCCGCTGGCCCATGGCGCGTCCACCGCCGCCACCGGCCAGTTGGACTTCGACGCCCCGCCGCCGCCGGTGCAGATCCCGACGGCCGAGGCGATGGCGATCCTGAAGGACGTGCTGGAGGATCCGTCGGTCCTGAAGATCGGCCACAACTTCAAGTTCGACCATCAGCTGTTCGCCCGCAACGGCATCGCGGTATCGCCGGTGGACGACAGCATGCTGATCTCCTACGTGCTGGACGGCGGCGCCCACGGCCACGGCATGGACGAACTGGCGGAGATGCACCTGTCCTACACGCCGATCCCCTTCAAGGAGGTCTGCGGCACCGGCAAGAACCAGATCACCTTCGACCGCGTGCCGCTGGACAAGGCGCTGGCCTATGCCGCCGAGGATGCCGACATCACGCTGCGCCTGTGGACGCTGCTGAAGCCGCGGCTGGTCGACGACCGCATGGTCACCGTTTATGAGACGCTGGACCGCCCGCTGGTCCCGGTGGTGGCGGACATGGAGCGGGCCGGCGTGCGCATCGACAAGAAGGCGCTGTCCGACCTGTCGCAGAGCCTGTCCGTCCGCCTCGCCGAGATCGAGAAGGACGTCCACGCGCTGGCCGGCCAGAGCTTCAACATCGGCTCTCCCAAGCAGCTGGGCGAAATCCTGTTCGACACGCTGAAGCTCGGCACCGGCAAGAAGGGCAAGACCGGCGCCTATTCCACCGACAGCAGCGTGCTGGAGGAACTGTCGGAGCAGGGCCACACCATTGCCCAGCGCGTGCTCGACTGGCGCCAGCTCGCCAAGCTGAAGAGCACCTACACCGACGCGCTGCAGGAGAAGATCTCCCCCGTCACCGGCCGGGTCCACACCGCCTTCGCGCTGGCGGCGACCAACACCGGCCGCCTGTCCTCCACCGATCCCAACCTGCAGAACATCCCGGTGCGGACGGAGGAGGGCAAGAAGATCCGCCGCGCCTTCGTGGCATCCCCCGGCCACAAGCTGCTGAGCGTCGACTATTCGCAGATCGAGCTGCGTCTGGTGGCGGAGATGGCGAACATCCAGGCGCTGAAGGACGCCTTCCGCGACGGCCTGGACATTCACGCCGCCACCGCCGCCCAGGTGTTCGGCATCCCGCTCGATCAGATGACGCCGGACATCCGCCGCAAGGCCAAGGCGATCAACTTCGGCATCATCTACGGCATCTCCGGCTTCGGCCTGGGCCGCCAGCTGGGCATCGCGCCCGGCGAGGCCAACAGCTTCATCAAGACCTATCTGGAGCGCTTCCACGAGCTGAAGGTGTGGATGGAGTCGATCAAGAGCTTCGCCCGCCAGCACGGCTATGTGGTGACGCTGTTCGGCCGCCGCTGCTACATGCCCGGCATCCAGGACAAGAACGCCGCCCGTCGCGCCTTCGCCGAGCGCCAGGCCATCAACGCCCCCATCCAGGGCACCGCCGCCGACATCATGAAGCGCGCCATGAACCGCATGCCGGCAGCGCTGGCCGCGGCGGGGAGCAGCGCGCGGATGCTGCTGCAGGTGCATGACGAACTGCTGTTCGAGGTGCCGGAAGCGGAGGCCGAGGACGCGGCGCGCATCGTGCGCGGGGTGATGGAGGGCGCAGCCCATCTCGGCGTGCCGCTGGTGGCGGAGGCGGGGATCGGGGACAATTGGGAGGAGGCGCATTGAGGGGGGACGCGGCGCCTTCTTAAGCGCGCGCAATATATTGAGTCCGCATCGTTATGTGTGTTAGCCCGGACGGATCAATAATATCCCTTTGATATGGAGGGGTTAGCGTGCCGTCCGTTGCCCAGACTGTCGCCTTCGCGCCGGCTGAAACCCGCCGTGCCCTGGTCCATGCCGCATTGTCGCGGAGCCAGGGCGCGATCGCCAAGAAGATGGACGTGGATTCCATCGAGACTTCGATAGACCGTCTCAAGCGGTTGCTGTTTCCCTGGATGGTGCTGGATTTCCGCGCCGAGCCGACCAAGACCAAGGCGATTTGCATCTTCAAGATGTTCCTGGGCGACAGGGAAGACGGCAGCGCCGCCTACGCAAAGCTCGCCAGCGAAATGAAGACGGTCGAACAGAATTCGAAGCTGGCAAAGAGCATGAGCTGGTTCAAGCGGGTGAAGACGTCTAGCACCCGCACCGTCGACAGCAACATCTTCGACGACATGTTCCTGCTGCATCTGGAAAGCGATCCGAAGAACATACTGCGATACCAGATGAACCAGGAGCTGTTCGCGCAGATTGTCCGGACGCCGCCGACCCTCAGCCACAGCAAGGAGCTGCTGGCCGCCGTCCGCAAGATCCGCCAGACCTGCAAGGAGGCCGGGTTCTCTCTGAAAAATCTCGGTTTGGGCGACAGCTTCACCTGATCCGCGGCTCCCACCCCTTGCCGGTTCTCGATTGCCCTGCGCAGCCTCGAAACCGGATACCGCTTTCGGCGTAACTCCGCCGGGCTAAGAGGGGGCAGGGCAATGCAGTGGGATGGAAATGGCCGGAAGGATGGGGCTTCCTCCCGGCATGGGCGCTTGCTCCGGCTGACCTTGGCCGCGGTGCTCCTGCTGGGCTCCGCGGTCCCGTCCGCCCATGCGGCCGACCGCCTGCAGCGCCTCCTCGACCGCTTCCTTGAGGATGAGGAACTCGATGGCGGCGTCCTGCTGGTGTCCGGCCCTGATCTCCGGCGCGTCGTCGTCTCCGGCATCGCAGACCGGCGCGGGGAGCGGCCGGTGACGGAGGACACGCGCTTCTATGTCGCCTCCGTCGGCAAGATGGCGACCGCCGCCGCCGTGATGCAGCAGGTGGAGGAGGGGCTGCTCTCGCTCGACCGGCCGGTGCGGGAGCTGGCGCCGGACCTGCCGCTGGGCAAGGTCGCCAATGCCAACCGGGCCCGGCTGGTCCATCTGCTCGACCACAGCTCGGGCATTCCCGATTACATCACCGATGCCTATGAAGAGGACGAGGCGGCAAAGCCGGAACGGCTGCCGCGCAGCGGTGCGCTGCTTGCCTATGCGGCGGGGGAGGAGGCGACCGGGCCGGTCGGCGGGCATTACGAATATTCCAACAGCAACTATGTCCTGCTCGGCCACATCGCGGGGCTGCGCGACGGCGTTCCCTTCGCGCAGGTGCTGCGGAATCGGGTGATCGACCGGGCCGGGATGGGCTCCACCACCGTCGGTGCCGATCCGCGCGACCGCAGCCTTGCCCATGGCTATACCGAGGAGGGCGACGTCAGCCGCCGGTCCTGGGCGGCGACCACCGGCGACGGGCCGCTGGTCACCACCGCCGGCGATCTGGAACGCTTCGTCTTCGCCCTGTTCCGCGACAACCGCTTGCTGAAGCCCGAGACGGTCCGGCGGATGATGACCCCGTCGGAGAACGAGGAGGGGCAGGGGCTGGGCGTCGCGCTGTCGAAGGACCGCTGGGGGCGTAGCGTCGGCCATGACGGCCGCTATGACGGGTTCGAGGCCGTTGTCCGCTATTACCCCGGCCGCCGCACCGCGCTGATCTTCCTGACGAACGGAAACCAGCAGAGCGACGAGGCCCTGCTGGATGCCGTGGCGGAAGAGGTGTTCAGGCGGTAAGCAGTCAGTGGTAACCGGTCAGTGGTGCGTCACCGCTCCCGCCGGGGTGGCGGGGATGTCCGCCGACCGCTCCGCCTTCGCGCCGGCCAGCCGGCGCAGCAGGACGTAGAAGACCGGAGTCAGCACCAGACCGAACAGGGTGACGCCGATCATGCCGGCGAACACCGCCACACCCATGGCGTGCCGCATCTCCGACCCGGCGCCGGTGGAGGTCACCAGCGGCACCACGCCCATGATGAAGGCGATGGAGGTCATCAGGATCGGGCGCAGGCGCAGGCGGCTGGCCTCGATGGCGGCTTGGATTGTGCTGCGGCCCTGCTCCTCCAGTTCGCGGGCGAACTCGACGATCAGGATGGCGTTCTTGGCGGACAGGCCGACCAGAACCATGAAGCCGATCTGGGTGAAGATGTTGTTGTCGCCGCCGGTGATCCACACGCCGGCAAGGGCCGACATCAGGCTCATCGGCACGATCATCAGGATCGCCAGCGGCAGGGTCAGGCTCTCGTACTGCGCCGCCAGCACCAGGAAGACCAGGAGGATGCTGATCGGGAACACCCACAGCGCGGAGTTGCCGGCCAGGATCTGCTGGTAGGTCAGGTCGGTCCACTCGAACCGCACGCCGCGGGGCAGGGTCTCCGCCGCGATGCGCTCGGCCGCCGCCTGCGCCTGACCGGAGGAGAAGCCCGGCGCCGGCCCGCCGTTGATGTCGGCGGCGGTGTAGCCGTTGTAGCGCACCACCATCTCCGGCCCGTAGCTGGGCGACACCCGGACCAGCGAGGACAGCGGCACCATGTCGCCGCGGTCGTTGCGGGTCTTCAAGAGGCCGATGTCGCCGGACTCCGCCCGGAAGGGCGCGTCCGCCTGCACCCGCACCTGGTAGACGCGGCCGAAGCTGTTGAAATCGTTGACATAGAGCGAACCCAGATAGATCTGCATGGTGTCGAACACCTCGCCGACCGACACGCCCTGCTGCTTGGCCTTCACCCGGTCGAGGTCGACGTCCAGCTGCGGCACGTTGATCTGGTAGCTGGAGAAGGTCGGCCCCAGCTCCGGCGTCTGCATCGCCTTGGCGACGAAGGCGCCGACCGCCGCGTTCAGCGCCTCGTAGCCCAGCGCGCCGCGGTCCTCCAGCTGCATCTTGAAGCCGCCCAGCGTGCCGAGGCCCATCACCGGCGGCGGCGGGAAGATGGCGACGAAGGCCTCCTTCAGGCCGGCATAGCGCATCTGCAGGGCGCCGGCGATGGCGTTGGCCGACAGGGCGGCGTCGCCGCGCTCGGCGAAGGGCTTAAGCGTGACGAAGACGATGCCGGCGCTGGAGCTGTTGGTGAAGCCGTTGACCGACAGGCCGGGGAAGGCGACCGCGCTCTGCACTCCCGGCTGCTTCAGCGCGATGTCGGTCATCTCGCGGATCACCGCCTCCGTGCGGTCGAGCGAGGCGCCGTTGGGAAGCTGGGCGAAGCTGATGAGGTATTCCTTGTCCTGGGCCGGGACGAAGCCCATCGGCACCGCGCGGCCGAGCAGGACGGTGGCGCCCAGCAGCAGCACATAGACCAGCATCATCATGCCCTTGTGCCGCACCACCCCGCCGACGCCGCGGCCATAGCCGGTGGAGGCGCGGTGGAACACCCGGTTGAACAGGCGGAAGAAGCCGCCGAACACCCGGTTCATGGCGCGGGTCAGCCAGTCCTGCGGCTGGTCATGGCCGCGCAGCAGCACCGCCGACAGGGCCGGCGACAGGGTCAGCGAGTTGAAGGCGGAGATGACGGTGGAGATCGCGATGGTCATCGCGAACTGCTTGTAGAACTCGCCCGACAGGCCGGTCATGGCCGCCAGCGGCACGAAGACGGCAACCAGCGTCAGGGCGATGGCGATGATCGGCCCGCTGACCTCCTGCATCGCCTTGTAGGTGGCTTCCTTCGCCGACAGGCCGGACTCGATGTTGCGCTCGACATTCTCGACCACGACGATGGCGTCGTCCACCACGATGCCGATGGCCAGCACCATGCCGAACAGCGACAGCGCGTTGATCGAGTAACCCAGCAGAAGCATGAGGGAGAAGGTGCCGACGATCGACACCGGCACGGCCAGCAGCGGGATGATCGACGCCCGCCAGGTCTGCAGGAAGACGATGACCACCAGTACCACCAGGGCGACGGCTTCCAGCAGGGTGTGGATCACCGCTTCGATGCTCGACCGCACGAACTGGGTCGGGTCGTAGACGATGCTGAAATCGACGCCGTCGGGCATGTCGGCCTTCAGCTCCGCCATCGTCGCCCGGACATTGTCGGCGATGTTCAGCGCGTTGGCGCCCGGCGCCTGGTTGATCGCCAGCGCCACCGCCGGCTTGTTGTCCAGCAGCGACCGCAGGCCGTACTGCGCCGCAGCCAGCTCCACCCGCGCCACGTCGCGCAGGTAGGTGACGCCGCCGTCCTTGCCGATCTTCAGGACGATGTTGGAGAATTCATCGACCGTCTTCAGACGGCCCTGCGCGTTGATTGACAGCTGCAGCGGCGTGGTCGGCAGGCTGGGGGAGGCGCCGATGACGCCGGCCGCGACCTGCACATTCTGCTCGCGGATCGCCGCCACCACGTCGGACGCGGTCAGCCCGCGCTCCGCCACCTTGTTGGGGTCGAGCCAGACGCGCATGGAATAGTCGCCGGCACCCCACACCTGCACCTCGCCGACGCCCTGGATGCGGCTGAGCCGGTCCTTGACGTTCAGGATGGCGTAGTTGCGCAGGTAGGTCATGTCATAGCGGTCGTTGGGCGACAGCAGATGCACGACCATGGTCAGCGTCGGCGAACTCTTCACCGTCGTCACGCCCAGCCGCTGCACATCCTCCGGCAGGCGGGGCAGGGCTTGGGAGACGCGGTTCTGCACCAGCTGCTGCGCCTTGTCCGGATCGGTGCCGAGCCGGAAGGTGACGGTCAGCGCCATGTTGCCGTCGCTGTTGGCCTGCGACTGCATGTACAGCATGTTCTCGACGCCGTTGATCTGCTCCTCAAGCGGCGCGGCGACGGTCTCGGCGATGACCTTGGGGTTGGCGCCCGGATATTGCGCCCGGACGACGACGGAGGGCGGAACCACCTCCGGATATTCGGAGATCGGCAGCTGGAACAGCGAGATCGCACCCGCCAGGAACAGCGCCACGGACAGGACGCCCGCGAAAATCGGGCGGTCGATGAAGAATTTCGAGATGTTCATGACGGCTCTCCCGGCGGGCGTGGATCATTGCGCCGTGGATGCGGTGCGGATGGGTTCCGGCGTGCCGTTCATCGCGACCATGCGCGGGGTGACGCGGCTGCCGGGGCGGGCATGCTGCAGGCCGTTGACGACGATGCGCTCGCCGGGCTCCAGCCCGCTCTTCACCACCCGCAGGCCGGATTGATGGGCTCCGGTGACGATGGCGCGGTAATTGACGGTGCCGTCCTCCGCCACCACCAGGACGAACTTCTTGTCCTGGTCGGTGCCGATGGCGCGGTCATCCACCATCAGCGCGTCATGCGGCTGGCTGCCGCCGACCTTGATGCGGGCGTAGAGGCCGGGGACCAGCAGCCCGTCGGCATTGTCGAAGCGGGCGCGCACGCGGATGGTGCCGGAGGCGGCGTCCATCCGGTTGTCGACATGCTCCACCGCGCCGTCGCGGGAATAGCCGGCCTCGTTGGCGAGCCCCAGCTGCACCGGCACGCCGGCCGCGTCCTTCACTCCGGCGATGTGGGTCAGGTAGGTCTGCTCATCCACGTCGAAGGAGGCGTAGATCGGCGAGACCGAGACCAGCGTGGTCAGCGGCGCCGCCGCGGCGCCGGCAGCCACCACGTTGCCCACCGTCACCTCGGCGCGCGACACGCGGCCGGAGACCGGGGCGCGGACCTGGGTGTGTTCCAGGTCGATGCGGGCGATCTCCAGCGCCGCCTGGGCCGCCTTCAGGTTGGCGGCGGCGGACCGGGCCTCGTTCTCCTTGCTCTCCAGCGACTGGCGGGAAATGGTGTCGTCGCGGACCAGCCGCTGGGCGCGCTCCAGGTCGGAGGCGGTGAAGCGGACGCGGGCCTGGGCGGCGGCGACCTGGGCTTCCTGCCGGGCGACCTCCGCCGCGAAGGGGCGCGGGTCGATGGTGAACAGCACGTCGCCCTGGCGGACCAGCGCGCCGTTGCGGAAATGCACGGCGGTGATGGCGCCGGCCACCTGGGGACGGACCTCCACCCGGTCGACCGCTTCCAGCCGGCCGGAATAGGACTGCCAGTCCGTGATCTTGCGCACTACCACCGGGGCGACGTCCACCTCCGGCGGGGGCGGGGCGGCTGCCGCCGTCTGCGGGGCGTCGGCATGGCCCTGGCTGACGACGATGCCGGCGGCGCCCGCCGCGGCGACCCCGGCGATCAGGAGAAGGGCGAGTTTGGAACGTGACTTGGTCATGGCGTCTGTCTCCGGAACAGGAGGAAAATGTCAGGCGCGCGTGGCGGGCAGCCGGCGGCGCAGGAAATCGGTGACGGCCTGCAAAGCCGGCCGGTGGCCGGGCAGGGCGTCGTGCGAGATGGCGGGAAAGCGGGTGACCTCGGTCGGCACGCCGGCGGCGATCAGGCCGGCGGCATACTGTTCGGCCTCGGTGCGCAGCATGTCGTTCTGGGCAGTGACGATCAGGGCCGGCGGTAGCCCGGCCAGCCGACGCGATTCCAGCGGGGCGGCGTAGGGGTGCAGGCGCTGCGCCGCCTCCGGCAGATAGGCGCGGTAGCAGCGGGCGCAGTCGGCCATGGTGCTGTCGAACAGGCGGGCCGTGGTGGCGGCCTTCCCGCCGTCCTTCCAATCGGCGTCGCCGATCCCGCCGCGGCTGGCCCGCGTCAGGCTCGGGTCCAGCATCGGGCCGAGCAGCGCCTGTGCCGCAAGGCTCACCCCGCCCAGATCGCGGGCGAGGAAGGTGAGGGAGGTGGCGACATGGCCGCCGGCATCATAGCCGACGACGCCCAGCCCGCCGCGGGCGAAACCGAGCGAGCGTGCCTCGCCGGCGGTCCACAGCGCCGCGCGGTAGGCATCCTGTGCGGCGGTGGGGAAGGGGTGGGCGGGGGCCAGCGAATAGCCGACCGACACCACCAGGGCCGGGGTTTCGGCGGCGATGGCCGACGCCGTCTCCTCCGCCTCCTCCAGCGAGCCGGAGGTGAAGCCGCCGCCATGCAGATAGAGCAGCGCTGGAACCGCCAGCCCGATCAGCGGCCGGTAGAGCCGCAGCCGGATGTCCTGGGCATGGCCGGCGATGGTCCGGTCATCGACGGCGAAGGGGCAGGGCGCCATGCCCAGTGCCCCGCCGCGCTCCGCACCCGTCCCTTGTGTCCTTGCCGACCGTCCCATCGCCGTCCGGTGCCGTGGCACCCCTCCCGCATTGCAGTGCGGTGGAGTGTGGCTCCCATAGGCACACGAATAAATACCGGGTCAGCGGCAACACAATTCGGCTGGGACGAACAATCGCCGGCCATTGGTCGGGCGGGACCGGCGCCCCCGGTCCTCACCGCTCGTTGAAGCTGTCCGACAGGGCGAAGTAGATCGGCTTCAGCAGATATTCCAGCAGCGACCGCTCGCCGGTGGTCATCTCCACCTGGGTGGTCATGCCGGGCAGCACCGGATGCCGGACGTCGTCGCGGCCGACATGGTTGCGGTTCAGCGCGATCACCGCCTTGTAGTAGGGGCGGTGCTGCTCGTCCAGGAAGGTGGTGGCGGAGATGCGCAGCAGCTTGCCGGTGACGGCGCCGTAGCGGGCGAAGTCGTAGGTCAGCACCTTGACCGTCGCCTCCTGCCCGACATGCAGATGGCCGACGTCGCGCGGGGTGACGTGCGCCTCCACCGTCATCTCATGGTCGACCGGGACGATCTGCATCAGGACGCCGCCCTCCGGCACCACGGCGCCGACGGTGTTGACGCGCAGGTCCTGCACCAGCCCACGCACCGGCGACAGAACGGTCAGCCGCTGGGAACGGTCGTCCAGCTTGGCGCGGGCCTCGCGCAGCTGGGCGATCTCGGCGGTGACGGTGCCCATCTCGGTCACCGCGTCCTGCGCCAGCTTGGCCGTCTGGTCGAGGATGCGGTTGCCGGCCTCGGTGATCGCCTGCTGGGTGGCGATGATCTGCCCCTCGATCCGCCGCTGCTCGCCCATCAGGCGGGACTGCTCGCGCTGGGTTTCCAGCGACTGCAGTTTGGACGACAGGCCCATGGATTCCAGCTTGTTGCGGATGTCGACCGAACCGGTGATGAAGGTGATCTGGTCCTTGATGCTGGCCAGCTGGCCCTCGTACAGCGCCAGTTCCGCCTCGCGCTGGGAGACCTGGGCGCGAAGCACGGCGATGGCGGTGTCGCGGGCCTGGCGCTGGGTGTCGTAGATCAGGCGCTGGTCGGCGATCTGCGCCTCCGCCTGCGGCGTGTCGGCGCCGGTGACGCGCACAAAGTCCGGCTCCCGCCCGGCGGCGAAGGCGCGCAGCCGCTCCGCCCGCAGCTCCAGCGTCAGCAGGCGGGCGTTCATCTGCTCCCGCTCCGCCTGGACCTGCTTGGGGTCGAAGACGATAAGGGGCTGGCCGGCCTCCACCAGATCGGTCTCCTTCACCAGGATGGTGGACACGATGCCGCCTTCCAGATGCTGGACGACCTGGGCGTTGCCGGACGGCACCACCTGCCCGGCGGTGACGACGGCCTCCTTGACCGGCATCAGCGTGGCCCAGGCCAGCAGCGCCGCCATCAGCAGGACCAGCACGACGATGGTGGCGCGGACCAGCGACAGCGTCGCATCGTCGGCGCTGAGCGATTTGCCGGTGGGGCGGGCGAGGTCAGAAGCAGCGGCCATGATGCGGTTCACACGGGATCGGAGAGGAATGGGGAAGGCGGATCAACGCTGCGGGTTGGCGGCGACGCCGGGCGGGCGTTGCAGCCCGATCCCGCCCAGAAGCGCCCCGGCGATGCCATTGGCGACGCTGTTGCCGCCCGCCGGACCGGCGCCGGGGCCCGACCCCGGGCCGACCGGACGCGGACCGGGCAGGCCGCCGGCCGGGCTGGCGGGGGCGATCATGCCGGCGTCCATGGTCAGCACCGTGTCGGCCAGCGTCAGGTGGCTCGGCCGGTGGGTGACCAGGAAGATGGTGCTGTGCCCGCGCAAGGCCGACAGCGCCGCATGCAGGGCCTTGTCGCCCTCGAAGTCCAGCCGGCTGGCCGGCTCGTCGAGCAGCAGGATGCGCGGGCGGCGGATGTAGGCGCGGGCAAGGCAGATCTTCTGCGTCAGGCTGGGCGACAGGCGCAGCGACTGGTTGTCGCCGATGCGGGTGTCGAGGCCGCGCGGCAGCGCCTCCACCTCATCCAGGGCGCCGGCCAGCGACAGCGCCCAGCGCAGCTCCGACACGTCGGCGGTCTGGTCGGCGAAGCGCAGGTTCTGGGCGATGGTGCCGTAGAACAGGGTGCTGGCCTGCGGGACATAGCCGATGGACTTGCGCAGGTCGATCGGGTCCATCTGGCGGATGTCGACGCCGTCGATCCGCACGTTGCCGGCCTGCGGCGCATAGAGCCCCAGCATCACCTTCAGCAGCGACGACTTGCCGGCACCGTCCGACCCGACGATGGCGACGATCTGCCCCGGCTTGACGGAGAAGGACACGCCGACCAGTGCCGGGTCGGCATCGTTGCGGTAGCGCAGCGAAACGCGGGAGAAGGACACCTCGCCCTTCAGCTTGCGCGGCTGCAGGGTGGCGCAGCGCGGCTCGCGCTCCGGCCGGATGCTCATCAGGCCGTTGATCTGGCGGGCGTTGGCGCGCAGTTGCTCAATGCGCGGCAGCATGGAGACGGCCGTCTGCAGCGGCACCATCACCCGCCACAGCAGCATCATCGACGCCATCAGCGCACCCGGCGTCATCGCACCGGTGAAAACCTGGAGCGCGCCGACGCCGACGGTCGCCAGCCCGGCGACCGGCACGACGAGGCCGGCCAGCGCCGCGTGGGTGGCCGACAGGTTGGCGGCGGTGTGGCCCGACCGGGCGGTGCGGGCGGACAGACGGTCGTAACGGTCGCGCCAATGGGCCAGCCCGCCGATGGCGCGCAGGGCCGGCATCTTGGCGACCATCTCCACGAAGAATTCCTGCCGCTCGGTGTCGGCGCGGGCGGTGGTCGCGGTGCGGGCGCGCACCAGCGGATGGACGGCGGCGCCGATGGCGGCGGTGATCAGCACGGCGGCCAGCGGCACCAGCGCCAGCGGCCCGCCCAGCACCGCCATCACCCCCAGATAGAACAGGGCGAAAGGCACGTCGAACAGGGCCGCCACCTGCCCCTGGCTGATGAAATCGCGGATCGATTCCAGATCCTTCACCCGGGCGATCTGCGTGCCGATGGCGGCGCGCTCGCTCATGCCCACCGGCAGCATCAGGATGCGGTCGATGGTGGCGTTGCTGATGGTGCGGGCGATGCGCGACCCGGCATGGGCCAGCGCCCGGCCGCGGATCTGGCGCAGGGCGAAATCGCCGCCGATCACCAGCAAGGCGCCGACGGCGATGGTGGCGAGCGTGTCGAAAGACCCGGTGCCGATCACCTTGTCGTAGATCGCCATGGTGAACAGCGGGGCGGCAACCGACAGCAGGTTGATGACGGCGCTCAGCCCCAGCACGGCCCACAGCAGCGGGACATAGCCCTGGATGACCGTGCCGACCCAGTTCTGCGTCCCGGCACCGGCGGCCGTCGCCTCCAGCGGGGTGAAGACATAGGCGGTGCCCTTGCCGAAGTTCAGCGTCACCGTCTCGCGCGACCGGCCGCTGAAGGCGACCACCCCGTCGGCGTCGGCGGACAGCAGCGTGTAGACGCCGCCGTCGCGGCCGCGGAACAGGCAGGGCATCAGCGACGGGTCCGGCCGCGCGAGGTCGATGCGCAGGCTGCGCCCTTCGAAATGCAGGCGCTGGAGGACGTCGCACAGCTCCTCCACCGTCTGCACCTCGGAGAAGTGGGGCAGGGCCTCCGCCAGGGTCTGCGGGGCGCCGCGCCAGCCCAGCGCATCCAGCAGCGGCACCATGCAGGCGCCGACCGCCGAGGCTTCCGCCAGCCGGCGGCGCAGGATGTCGCCGTCGTCATGGGCGGCACGGATGGGTTCGGCATCCGGCGCAGTGGGCCCGCCGACAGGCGGTGTGCCGGGATTGGACGCGACCAGGGCGGGCTGGCCGCCCGCGGCGTCGCCGCCTGCCGGGCTGCGGCTGACCGCATGGCCGTCAACGATCTGCACCACCCGGTCGGCCAGCGTCAGCAGCGACGGGCGGCTGGTGACCAGCAGGATGGTGACGCTGCCGCGCAGTTCTTCCAGCGCGCGGCGGAACAGCTTGTCGGATTCGGTGTCGAGGGAGGAGTTGGGCTCGTCCAGCAGCAGCACCGCCGGTTCGCGGACCAGGGCGCGGGCAAGGCAGATCATCTGGCGGGCGCCGCGCGGCAGCGCCTCCTGCGAGGCGTCGCCGACGATGGTCTCGTAGCCCTGCGGCAGGCTGGCGATGCGGCGGTCGAGGCCCAGGCGCCGGCAGACCTCCATCGCCAGATCGGCCCGGCCGGGATCGAACAGCGTCAGGTTCTGCAGGATGGTGCCTTTGAACAGTTCCGGATGTTCGCCGACATAGACGACGCCGCCGATGCCGATCATGGCGTCGGTTTCGGTCCGGCTGCGCACCCCCACCCGCACCTCGCCGGAGCTGGGCCGCAGCACGCCCAGGATCAGGCGCAGCAGGGTCGTCTTGCCGGTCGAGTTGGTCGCGACCACGCCCAGGAACTCGCCCGGCCCGACGCTCAGCGACAGGTCGCTCAGGATGTCCGGGCCGCGGTCGTAGGCGAAGCGCACCTTGTCCATCTCGATGGTGCCGGGGACGAGCGAATGCGCCACCGCCCCGCTGCTCCCCCTCGTCCGCGCCGCGCAGCGCGCCGCCGTCCGACCCGACCTCCAGCAGGACATGGCCGATGCGGCGCAGCGACAGCGACACCGACTGGTAGCGCACCCAGCGGTCGAACAGGGCCTGCACCGGCTGGACGCAGCGTCCGGCCAGCATCGAGCAGGCGGTGAGCACGCCCGTGGTCATCATGCCGTCGATGACCGACACGCTGCCCAGGATGACCACCAGCATCATCGTCGCCTGCGACAGGGTGGTGGCGACGACGGAGGCGGAGCCGCTCAGCCGGGCGACGTTGAAATCCTCCTCGCTGCAGCCCTGCTGCAGGCGCTCGTGGCGGCGCAGCAGGCCGGCCTCGGCCCCCAGACCCTTCACCGTGTGGACGCCGCCCAGCACCTCGCTGATGAAGTTCAGGCGCCGTTCCTCCAGCACATGGCGGTTCTCCAGCGCCCGGCGCATCCGCCGGCCCAGTAAGGCGCCGACCAGCAGGAACAGTGCCAGCACGCCCAGCGGAATCAGCACCAGCCAACCGGCCAGCAGCGCGATCAGGCCCAGGTAGAGCGCCGCGAAGGGGATGTCGATGGCCGATTGCAGCGCTTGGCCGGAGTAGAACTCGCGCACCATCTTGATGGCGCGGTAGACCTCGAAATGCGTGCCGATCCCCTGCTGGGAGAAGGCGTTCAGCGGCATGTGCATCAGCCGGTCGATCAGCGACGCACTCGACCGATGCTCGATCCTCGCGCCCATCCAGGTGGTCAGCGCCGAACGCGCCACCCGCAGGATCGCCTCCATCACCGCCGCCGCCCCGCAGCCGATGCCGAGCAGCAGCATGGTGCCGTAGGATTCGTTGGGCAGGATGCGGTCGTAGACGTGCAGCAGCGTCACCGGCAGGGCCAGCCCGAAGACGTTCAGCGCGAAGGAGGCCAGCACCAGCATCGCCCGGTCGCGGCGCGGCCCCAGCATGCCCGACAGCAGGCGGCGCGCAGCCTTCTCGGCCGCCCGGTCGCGGGCGGCGGCGGATTTGACCGAATCGGTCTTCGCCGCTTTGGAAGCGGCGGACTGTTCGATGCGGGTGGCGGACGGGGATACGGGCTGCAAAACGACCAACCTGTGCACAGGGTTAACCCAGCAGCCAATCAACAGCATAATTGCTAGTGATAGGTAAATCGACGAATAGCAACAAAAGGCAACCGAGTGACAAAGCTTCCTGCGCGCAGCCCTTTCGAAACTGCGCAAAAGAGGTGATAAACCGTTATGCCGCAACGGTTTTTAGATGTATGCGCACATATGGATGCGGGGGTGGTGCAGGGGGCGGCATCAGCCAAGCTGTTGAAAATCATCACAGGAAGTTTCTTATCACAAGCAAGTAGGAGCGCTAGAACCTAGGGTCGTGACGAGTAGCGTGGCGCGATTTTGCACCCGACTTATGGAGCGGTCCGATGGCTGAGGAAGCGGTTCAGGGCAACACCCCGGCGGTCGACGACCGTCAGATCCTGGACGACCTGACCCTCCTGCAGCAGGTCGATGCGACCCGGCTGGACGGTGTGATCCACGAGGCCAGCTCCGTAGAGCTTCAGCGGCCGGACGATACGCTGGGCTATGTCCAGACCGATTATCGCGGCGCCGAGGATCTGATGATCGGCGGGGCCGTGCAGTCCGGCGAGGTGGTCGGCGAGTCCGTGGCGGTGGCGACCGACCAGGCGGCGGTGGCGTCCTTGCTGGCCGGCGACGTGCTGCGTACGGATGGTACGCGAGGCTCCGGTCCGTCCGGCCCGGACGGGTCTGGGATTTCCACGGAGGAGCGCCGCGAAACGGTCGCCGAGACGGTGGAGCGGGTGGAACTGCTGTCCAACGCGCGCACCACCACCGCCTTCACGGAACTGCCGGCCTTCCCGTCCGACATCCCCGTTCCCGAGACGCCCGACCAGATCCTCAGCGACGGGACCCTCCCCGCCATCGACGCACCCGTGCTTGCCCAGGACGGGGCGGAGGCCGCCGGCGACCAGCCCGTCGCGGGGACCGCGGCCCCAGTGTCGGACACGCCGAACCTGACGGTGAACGGAGTGTCCGGCGACGAGGACACGGCCATCGCCCTGAACATCGCCGCAGCCCTGACCGACACCGGCGGGACGGAGGTGCTGACCGTCACCCTGTCGGGGATTCCCGACGGCGCGGTCCTGCGCGACTCCTCCGGCACCATCCTGGCGGTGGTGAACGGCACCATCCTGCTGACCTCCTCGCAGCTGCCCGGCCTGACCCTGACGCCGCCGCCGAACAGCGGCGACAGCTTCACCCTGACCGTCACCGCGACCAGCACCGACGGCACCGCCGCTCCCACCAGCGTCACCGCCACCCTTCCGGTCACCGTCAACCCGGTGTCCGACACGCCGACGCTGAGCGTCGCCGCCACCACGGGGGCGGAGGACACGGCGATCCCGCTGGCCATCACCTCTGCCCTGACGGACACCGACGGGTCGGAGACGCTGAGCATCACCATCAGCGGCATCCCCGCCAGCGCGGTCCTGACCAATGCGGCCGGCGAGGCGCTGGTCATCGCCAACGGCTCCATCACGCTGGCGCCGGGCCAGCTCGCCGGGCTGGCGATCACGCCGCCGCTGAACAGCGACGCCGACTTCACCCTGACGGTGACGGCGACCAGCACCGATGGCACCGCGACGCCGGCCAGCACCAGCGCGCCGCTGCTGGTCACGGTCAATCCGGTCTCGGACATGCCGACCCTGGCCGTCTCGGCGGCGAGCGGCAGCGAGGACACGGCGATCCCGCTGACCATCAACCCGGCCCTGACCGACACCGACGGGTCGGAGACGCTGAGCATCACCCTGTCCGGCATTCCGGACGGGGCGGTCCTGCGCAATGCCGCCGGCACGCTGGCGGTGGTGAACGGCACCGCGACCCTGACCCCGGCGCAGCTCGCCGGCCTGTCGATCACGCCGTCGAACAACAGCGATACCGACTTCACCCTGACGGTGACGGCGACCGCCACCGACGGCACCGCCGCTCCCGCCAGCGTCACCGCCACCCTGCCGGTCACCGTCAATCCGGTGTCCGACACCCCGACGCTGACCGTCGCCGCCACCACTGGGAACGAGGACACCGGCATCCCGCTGGTCATCGACCCGGCCCTGACCGATACGGACGGTTCGGAGTCGCTGAGCGTCACCATCAGCGGGATTCCGGTGGGCGCCAGCCTGCGCAACACCGCCGGCGATACGCTGACGATCAGCAACGGCACCATCACGCTGGCGCCCGGCCAGCTTGCCGGGCTGAAGATCACGCCGCCGCTGAACAGCGACGTCGACTTCACGCTGACCGTGACCGCCACCGCCAGGGACGGCGGGGCCGATCCCGCCAGCACCAGCGCGCCGCTGCGCGTTACGGTCAACCCGGTGACCGACACGCCGACCCTGAGCGTTCAGGCGGTGACGGGCAACGAAGACACCGCGATCCCGCTGACGATCAACCCGGCGCTGACGGACCTGGACGGGTCGGAGACGCTGACGATCACCATCGCCGGTGTTCCGGCGGGGGCGACGCTCAGCGCCGGCACCTCCGTCACCCAGGCTGACGGCACCACCACCTGGACCCTGACTCCGGCGCAACTGACAGGGTTGACCATCACGCCGCCGCTGAACAGCGACGTCGATTTCGACCTGACCGTCACGGCGACCGCCAAGGACGGTGTCGCCGCGCCGGTTTCGGTCAGCGAGACCCTGTCGGTGACGGTTAACGCGGTGTCGGACACTCCGACCCTGAGCGTCCAGGCGGCGACGGGCGACGAGGACACGGCGATCCCGCTGACGATCAGCCCGGCCCTGACCGACACCGACGGCACGGAGGTGCTGACCGTCACCATCGCCGGCATTCCGTCCGGCTCCAACCTCGCCAACGATCTGAACGGGGTGCTGACGGTCACCGGCGGTTCGATCACCCTGACGCCCGGGCAGCTTGCCGGTCTGAAGATCACCCCGCCGTTGAACAGCGACGCCGATTTCACCCTGACGGTGACCGCCACCGCCAAGGACGGCACGGCGGTCGAGGCGACCAGGACCGAAGCGCTGCTGGTGACGGTGAACCCGGTGTCCGACATGCCGACGCTGACGGTGCAGGCCGTCACCGGCAATGAAGACACGGCCATCCCGCTGACGATCAACCCGGCGCTGACCGACACCGACGGGTCCGAGACGCTGACGATCACCATCGCCGGGGTTCCGGCGGGGGCGACGCTCAGTGCCGGCACGTCGGTCACGCAGGCTGACGGAACCACCACCTGGACGTTGACCCCGGCCCAGTTGACCGGCCTGACCATCACGCCGCCGCTGAACAGCGACGTGGATTTCGACCTGACGGTCACCGCCATCGCCAAGGACGGCACCGCGACCGAGGCGACCAAAAGCGAGACCTTGCGCGTCACCGTCGATCCGGTGACCGACAGGCCGACCCTGACGGTCCAGGCGGCGACCGGCAACGAGGACAGCGCGATTCCGCTGGTCATCAACCCGGCCCTGACGGACACCGATGGTTCGGAGACGCTGGCGATCACCATCGCCGGGGTTCCGGCGGGGGCGACGCTCAGCGCCGGCACCTCCGTCACCCAGCCGGACGGCACCACCACTTGGACTCTGACTCCGGCGCAGTTGGCCGGGTTGAAGATCACACCGCCGACGAACAGCGACGTTGATTTCGACCTGACGGTGACCGCCACCGCCAAGGACGGCGTCGCCGCCGCCGTCTCCGTGACCGAGACCCTGCGCGTCACCGTCGATCCCGTTTCCGACACGCCGACGCTGACGGTCCAGGCGGTTACCGGCAATGAAGACACCGCCATTCCGCTTACGATCAACCCGGCGCTGACGGACACCGATGGGTCCGAGACGCTGACGATCACCATCGCCGGGGTTCCGGCGGGGGCGACGCTCAGCGCCGGAACCTCCGCCACGCAGGCCGACGGCACCACCACCTGGACCCTGACCCCGGCGCAGTTGACCGGGCTGAAGATCACGCCGCCGTCGAACAGCGACGTCGATTTCACCCTGACGGTCACCGCCATCGCCAAGGACGGCACAGCCGCCGCCGCGACCAAAAGCGAGACCTTGCGCGTCACGGTCGATCCGGTGACGGATACGCCGACGCTGATCGTCCAGGCGGCGACCGGCAACGAAGACACGGCGATCCCGCTGACGATCACCCCGGCGCTGACGGACCTGGACGGGTCGGAGACGCTGACGATCACCATCAGCGGGATTCCGGCCGGCGCCAGCCTCAGCAACGGCGCGGGCGATGCGCTGGTTATCGGCAACGGCTCGATCACCCTGACCCCGGCGCAGCTGGCCGGGCTGAAGATCACACCGCCGCTGAACAGCGACGTCGATTTCGACCTGACTGTCACCGCCACGGCCAAGGACGGCGTCGCCGCACCGGTCTCGGTGGCACAAACCCTGCGCGTTACCGTCGATCCCGTGTCCGACACGCCGACCCTGACGGTGCAGGCCGTCACCGGCAATGAAGACACGGCCATCCCGCTGACGATCAATCCGGCCCTGACCGACACCGACGGGTCGGAGACTCTGAGCATCACCATCGCCGGCGTTCCGGCGGGGGCGACGCTCAGTGCCGGCACGTCCGTCACGCAGGCTGATGGCACCACCACCTGGACGCTGACTCCGGCACAGCTTGCCGGGCTGACCATCACGCCGCCGACGAACAGCGACGTTGATTTCACCCTGACGGTCACCGCCATCGCCAAGGACGGCACGGCGGTCGAGGCGACCAAGAGCGAGACGCTGCGCGTCACGGTCGATCCGGTGTCCGACACGCCGACGCTGACGGTGCAGGCCGTCACCGGCAACGAAGACACGGCGATCCCGCTGACGATCAACCCGGCGCTGACCGACACCGACGGGTCGGAGGTGCTGACCATCCGCATCAGCGGCATTCCCGCCGGTGCCACGCTGGCGAACACGCTGAACGGGACACTGACCGTCGCCAACGGTTCGATAACCCTGACGCCCGAGCAGCTCGCCGGCCTGAAGATCACCCCGCCGCTGAACAGCGACGTTGATTTCGATCTGACCGTCACTGCCATCGCCAAGGACGGCACGGCTGTCGAGGCGACCAAGAGCGAGACCTTGCGCGTCACCGTCGATCCGGTGTCCGACACGCCGACCCTGACGGTTCAGGCTGTCACCGGCAACGAAGACACCGCGATCCCGTTGACCATCAACCCGGCCCTGACCGACACCGACGGGTCGGAGGTGCTGACGATCCGCATCAGCGGCATTCCCGCCGGTGCCACGCTGGCGAACACGCTGAACGGGACGCTGACCGTCGCCAACGGTTCGATCACCCTGACGCCCGAGCAGCTCGCCGGCCTGAAGATCACCCCGCCGCTGAACAGCGACGTTGATTTCGATCTGACCGTCACTGCCATCGCCAAGGACGGCACGGCTGTCGAGGCGACCAAGAGCGAGACCTTGCGCGTCACCGTCGATCCGGTGTCCGACACGCCGACCCTGACGGTTCAGGCTGTCACCGGCAACGAAGACACCGCGATCCCGTTGACCATCAACCCGGCCCTGACCGACACCGACGGGTCGGAGGTGCTGACGATCCGCATCAGCGGCATTCCCGCCGGTGCCACGCTGGCGAACACGCTGAACGGGACGCTGACCGTCGCCAACGGTTCGATCACCCTGACGCCCGAGCAGCTCGCCGGGCTGAAGATCACCCCGCCGCTGAACAGCGACGTCGATTTCGATCTGACGGTCACCGCCATCGCCAAGGACGGCACGGCTGTCGAGGCGACCAAGAGCGAGACCTTGCGCGTCACCGTCGATCCGGTGTCCGACACGCCGACCCTGACGGTTCAGGCTGTCACCGGCAACGAAGACACCGCGATCCCGTTGACCATCAACCCGGCCCTGACCGACACCGACGGGTCGGAGGTGCTGACGATCCGCATCAGCGGCATTCCCGCCGGTGCCACGCTGGCGAACACGCTGAACGGGACGCTGACCGTCGCCAACGGTTCGATCACCCTGACGCCCGAGCAGCTCGCCGGCCTGAAGATCACCCCGCCGCTGAACAGCGACGTCGATTTCGATCTGACCGTCACCGCCATCGCCAAGGACGGCACCGCCGCCGCCGCGACCAAGAGCGAGACCTTGCGCGTCACCGTCGATCCGGTGACGGATACGCCGACCCTGACCGTGACCGCCGCGACCGGCAACGAAGACACTGCCATTCCGCTGGTCATCAACCCGGCCCTGACCGACACCGATGGTTCCGAGACGCTGACGATCACCGTCGCCGGGGTTCCGGCTGGGGCGACGCTCAACGCCGGCACATCGGTCACGCAGCCTAACGGCACGACCACTTGGACTCTGACTCCGGCGCAGCTGGCCGGGTTGAAAATCACACCGCCGTCGAACAGCGACGTGGATTTCGACCTGACCGTGACCGCCACGGCCAAGGACGGCGTCGCCGCCGCCGTGTCCGTGACCGAGACCTTGCGCGTCACCGTCAACCCGGTGTCGGACACGCCGACGCTGACGGTGCAGGCCGTCACCGGCAACGAAGACACGGCGATCCCGCTGACGATCAACCCGGCGCTGACCGACACCGACGGGTCGGAGGTGCTGACGATCCGCATCAGCGGCATTCCCGCCGGTGCCACGCTGGCGAACACGCTGAACGGGACGCTGACCGTCACCAACGGTTCGATCACCCTGACGCCCGAGCAACTCGCCGGCCTGAAGATCACGCCGCCGCTGAACAGCGACGTGGACTTCACGCTCAGCGTCACCGCCGTCGCCAAGGACGGCAGCGCGGCGGAGGCCACCAGGACCCAGAATCTGGTGGTGATCGTCGATCCCGTCACCGACACCCCGACGCTGGACGTCACCCCGGCGAGCGGCAACGAAGACACCGCCATCGCGCTGAACATCGCCTCGGCCCTCACCGACACCGACGGGTCGGAGACGCTGAGCATCGTCATCAGCGGCATTCCCGCCAGCGCCACGCTGACGAACACGCTGAACGGCACGCTGACCGTCACCAACGGCTCGGTCACCCTGACCGCCAGCCAGCTGGCCGGATTGAAGATCACCCCGAAGAAGGACAGCGACGTCGATTTCACCCTGACCGTCACCGCGACCGCCAAGGACGGGAGCGCTGCCGCGGTCGCCGTCCAGAAGACGCTGGCTGTCACCGTCGTCGCGGTGGCCGATACGCCGACGGTCACCGTCACCAACGTCAGCTACAACCTGTCGGGCGGGCAGAACGATTCCCTGACCGGCACGGCCGGCAACGACACGCTGTCGGGCGGTGCCGGCAACGACACCATCCTGGGCGGCGGCGGCGACGACGTCATCTATGGCGACGGCACCGGGACCTTCACCACGTCGCTGACCATCGGCGCCGCCGTGACGGACATCGACGGGTCGGAGACAATCTCCAAGGTGACGATCTCCGGCGTGCCGGCCGGCGCCAGCCTGAGCGCCGGCACTTATGTGACGGAAGCCAACGGCACCACCACCTGGACCCTGACCCCGGCCCAGCTGACCGGCCTGAAGCTGACCGCCAAGGAAGGCGACGGCACCCACCCGATCACCCTGACCGTCGTCTCGACCACGGTGGAGGCGGAGAACGGCAGCACCGCGGACGGCGCGGCGAAGACGCTGACCGTCAGCTTCAGCGGCACGCCGCAGGGCAACGACAGCCTGGACGGCGGCGACGGCAACGACACCATCTTCGGCGGCGCCGGCAAGGACACGCTGATCGGCGGCCTGGGCGACGACAGCCTGGACGGCGGAACCGGCGACGACCTGCTGGCCGGCGGTCCCGGCAACGACACCATCGACGGCGGCGACGGCAACGACACGGTGACCTACGCCGCCTCCGCGGGGCCGGTGAACGCCAACCTGACGACCGGCGTCGGCACCGGCGACGGCACCGACGTGCTGCGCAACCTGGAGAACGTCACCGGCTCGGCCTTCGACGACGTCATCACCGGAAACAGCGTCGCCAACATCCTGATCGGCGGCGACGGCAACGACACCATCACCGGCGGGGCCGGCATCGACACCATCCGGGGCGGGGCGGGCGACGACCTGTCGATCTTCACCGTCGGCACCGACGGCGGCACCTCGACCAATCCCGAACTTCAGGACGGCGACACCGGCATCGACACCTTCCGGGTGATGCTGACCGGCAGCCAGCTGTCGGACCCGGCGATCCTGGCCGACCTGCGCACCCTGCGCGACCGGATCGAGACGGCGGCGGCCAGCCCGACCGCGGCGACCAACGACACCGACGTCGCCAACGCCGCCACGCTGACGGCGCTGGGCATCAAGGTGGCGGATTTCGAGAAGCTGGAGCTTTACGTCGACGGCCAGCCGGTCAGCGTCCGCACGGCGCTGAACTATGCCCCGTCCGCCACGGCGGCCACGACGGCGACGAACGAGGACACGGCCGTCACCGGCACCCTGCGGGCGACCGACCAGGACACGGCCAACGGCCGCACCGACGATACGCTGACCTACAAGGGCCCCGGCGACGTCGGCCAGCCGGTGCGCCTGTCGCACGGGACGCTGGTGGTGAATGCCGACGGCAGCTTCTCCTACACCCCGGACCGGGATTTCAGCGGGACCGAGACCTTCACCTTCACGGTGACGGACGCCTATGGCGGCACCTCCACCGCCGTGCAGACGATCAAGGTCGCCCCGGTCGCCGACCCGTTCCAGATCACCACGCTGGATGCGCGCGGCAACGAGGATGCGGCGGGCGGCATCGTCCTCGCCCCCACGATCACGCTGAGCGACGTCGACGCCGCCAGCCCGGAGAAGGTGGAAAGCATCACGCTGCTGATCCCGTCGGCCCAGCTGGATGCCGGCGGCGCCACGCTCACCCTCAACGGCGTGCTTCTGACGCGCGGCGGCCCCACCGGCGGCAACTACAGCTGGACCATTCCGACCAATGCCCTGGTGGCCGACGGCACCACGGCCGGCGTCTGGAAAATCCAGGGGCTGAAGATCGTCACCGATCCCGATTCCGACGCCGACCTCAGCTATACGCTGAAGGTCGGGACGGTCGATGGCAGTGGCGCCACCGCGAGCCGCCGCGAGCAGACGGCGACCGGCACCATCACCGTGGACGCCGTCGCTGACGCGCCCACCGTCACGGCGGCACCGGCCGCGACGGACGAGGACACCTCGGTCGCGCTGGTCATCACGCCCACCCTGACCGACACCGACGGGTCGGAGAGCATCAGCCGGATCACCATCACCGGCGTGCCGGCGGGGGCGACCCTCAGCGCCGGCACGTCCGTCACCCAGCCGGACGGCACCACCACCTGGACGCTGACCCAGGCCCAGCTGGCCGGCCTGCGCCTGACGCCGCCGCGCGACTTCTCCGGCAGCATCACGCTCGGCGTCGTCGCCACCTCCGAAGAGAGGGAGAACGGCTCCACCGCCAATTCGGCCGTGGCCAACCTGACGATCACCGTCACCGGCGTGGCCGACGCCCCCATCGTCACCCCCCAGGCGGCGTCGGGGCTGGAGGACAGCGCCATCGCGCTGGCCATCGACGCCCGGCTGTCCGACCTGACCGGCGAGACGCTGGACCACATCACCATCACCGGCGTGCCGGAGGGTGCGAAGCTGTCCGCCGGCACCCACAACGCCGACGGCAGCTGGACGCTGACTCCGGCGCAGCTGAGCAACCTCAGCTTCACGCCGCCGTCCAACTATTCCGGCGCGGTGACACTGCAGATCACCGCCACCTCGGTGGAGGGCACCACCACCGCCACCTCGGCGCCGGTGTCCCTGGTCGTGACCGTCAATGCGGTGGCCGACACGCCGCTGCTGACGGCCTCCGACGCGGTGGGGCGCGAGGATACCGCCATCCCGCTGTCGGTGGTCGCCGCCCTGACCGACCGCGACGGGTCGGAGAGCCTCAGCATCCTGGTCGGCGGCGTGCCGGCCGGCGCGACGCTGAACCATGGCCGCTACGACGCCGCGCTGGGCAAATGGGTGCTGACCCAGGCCGACCTGACCGGCCTGACCATCACCCCGCCGGCCAACTCCAACACCGGCTTCAACCTGACCTTCACCGCGCGGGCGACGGAATCCTCCAACGGCAGCATTGCAGATGCCGCCCCGGTGACCGTCCATGTCGAGGTGCAGGGCGTCGCCGACGCCGTGACGCCGAACGGCACCCTCAGCGCCCGCGGCGACGAGGACACGGCGATCAACCTGCGCCTCGGCGATCTGGTGATGCTCGACAATGACGGGTCGGAGCGCCTGTCGCTGGTCATCAGCAACCTGCCGGCCGACTCCTGGCTGTCGCTCGGCGCCGGGCACGAGAGCGGGCTGGTCTATCTCGGCAACGGCCGCTGGTCGGTGGATGTCGCCTACCGCGACGAGCTGACCCTGACGACGAAGAAGGACTTCGCCGGGACCGTCTCGCTGAAGGTGGACGTCATCACCACCGACAGCAACGGCGCGCCGATCATAACGGTGAACGGCGTGACCTCGGGCGGGGTGCTGAAGGACACCCGCGACCTGATCGTCACCGTCGATCCCAAGGCGGACGAGCCGAAGGTCTCCATCAGCGCCAGCGCGCTGGAGGATGCCGTCGGCGGCATTCCGCTGACCATCTCGGCGCTCACCAGCGACATCGACAATTCGGAGCAGATCTCTGCGATCGTCATCTCCGGCCTGCCGTCCTGGGCGACGCTGACCAGCACGGATGCCGGCGCGCTGACCGCCAACGCCGACGGCAGCTGGACCGTCGATCCGGCCAAGCTCGGCAACCTGCGGCTCATCGTGCCGCAACACCGGGCCGACGATTTCACCATCACCGTCAAGGTGACCGTGACGGACGGCACCGACAGCCTGACCAAGACCTACACCCCGACCGTCACCATCACCGCCGTGGCCGACGCGCCGGTGTCGAAGGCCGCCGATGGGTCTTTCGAGGCCTATCACGTCGACGACCAGTCGACCACCGGCGTGCCCACCGGCATGGTGCTGAACCTGAACGCCTTCCTGCAGGATACCGACGGGTCGGAAAGGCTGGCGGTCACCATCACCGGCGTGCCGAAGGGCACGGTGCTGTCGCACGGCCTCGACAACGGAAACGGCGTCTGGACGCTGACGCCGGACGATTATGCCGCGGCGCTGGCGGCGGGCGGGCTGAAGCTGACGGTGCTCGACGCCAATGCCGCCGGCATCACGCATGCGACGGTGAGCGACAACGGCCAGAGCTTCGACCGCGGCAGCATGACGCTGACGGTCAAGCCCTACAGCATCGAAAGCGAGGGCGACCGCAACACCAGCGTGTTCGACAGCTTCGTGCTGAGCTGGACCACGCCCGCCTCGACCGGCGGGAACACCGGAGGAAACACCGGCGGAAACACCGGGGGGAATACCGGTGGCAACACCGGCGGGGGCACCGGCGGCAACGATGGCGGGAACACGGGCGGGAACACGGGCGGCGGCACGTCCCCCACTCCCTTGGACCCCAGCGTCGGCAGCAAGCGGCCGGCGGCCGTCACCACCGCGGAGGATACGGCGGTCGCTCTCGGCATCGAGGCGGGGCTGGCGGACTGGCAGGACGTGTCCACGGTCACCCTGTCGGGCATCCCGGCGGGCGCCAGCCTGACCAACGCGGCGAATGAGACGCTGACCATCGTCAACGGGTCGATCACGCTGACCAAGGCGCAGCTGGCCGGCCTGACCCTGACGCCGCGGGCCGACAGCGACGCCGACTTCCAACTCGGCATCGACGTGGTCTCGGGCTCCTCCGGCGCCCACACGACGCTGACGCAGGCGGTGACCGTCACCGCCGTCGCCGATGCGCCCCATCTGACCGTGCAGGCGGCGTCGGGGAACGAAGACACCGCCATCGCGCTGAACATCGCCGCCGCGCTGGCCGACACCGACAATTCGGAAATCCTGGCGAGCGTCGTCATCGCAGGCGTGCCGGCGGGCGCCACCCTGTCGGCCGGCTACCTGGACTCCAGCAACGGCAACTGGGTTCTGACCAAGGATCAGCTTGCCGGGCTGAAATTCACTCCGCCGGCCGACGCCAGCGGCAGCTTCCAGCTGACCGTCACTGCCGTCTCGCGCGAGACCAGCAACGGCGACCGCGCGACGACGACCAAGACCCTGACCGTGGACGTGGCGCCGGTCAGCGACGCGCCCGCCATTTCCGCCAGCTCGGTCACGGCGCAGGAGGACCACGCCGCCAGCCTGTCGATCTCCGCCGCGGTCACCGATCTGGTCGGCACCGGGGAGGTCATCACCGCGCTGAGGGTGACGGTTCCGGCCGGCTTCACCCTGTCGGCGGGCACGTCGCTCGGCAACGGCGTCTACGACCTGACCGGCCTGTCCGCTGCGCAGCGGGCCGCCCTGACCTTGACGCCGCCGGCCAACTTCGCCGGCACCGTGACGCTGACCGTCGATGCCGCCGCCAAGGACGGCACCGCCGCGGAGGCGTGGTCGACCAAGACCCTTGCCGTCACCTACACGGCGGTCGCCGACGCGCCGCTCGTCACCGTCAACAACGCCACGGGGGCGGAGGACACGGCCATCGCGCTGGACGTGTCGGCCAGCCTCGTCGACACCGACGGGTCGGAGACGATGGCGGTCATCCTGTCCGGCCTGCCGGCCGGCGCGGTTCTCAACAAGGGCTCCAACAACGGCGACGGCTCCTGGACGCTGAAGCCGTCGGAGCTGTCGGGCCTGACCGTCACGCCGCCGCGCAACTTCTCGGGCGGCATGGACCTGACGCTGACCGCCACCAGCCTGGAAAGCTCCAACAAGAGCACGGCTTCCACCACCGCCGGCATCCATGTGGACGTGACGCCGGTCGCCGATGCGCCGACCGTCATCGTTGCCAACGCCTCGGGCAGCGAGGACACGGACATCGCGCTGAACCTGACGGCGGCCCTGGTCGATACCGACGGGTCGGAGACGATGGCCATCGTCCTGTCCGGCCTGCCGGCCGGCGCGCTGCTGATCGATGCCGGCGGCAACACCCTGACGCCCAGCGGCGGCGCGGTCAGCCTGACCGCGGCGCAGCTGACCGGGCTGAAGCTGCGGCCGCCGGCCAACGCCGCCACCGACTTCAACCTGACCCTGACCGCGACGGCGACGGAGAGCGTCGGCGGCGCCACCGCCACCACCAGCCAGCAGTTCCGCGTCAGCGTCGATCCGGTCGCCGACCAGCCCATCGTCACCGCCGGCCCGCTGACCGGGACGGAGGACACCGTCCTGCCGCTGAACCTGTCGGTCGCGCTGTCCGACACCGACGGGTCGGAGCGTCTGGGCCTGCTGACCATCGCCGGCGTGCCGGCCGGCGCGCTGCTGTCGGCCGGCACCCGCAACGCCGACGGCAGTTGGACCCTGACGCCGGCCCAGCTGAACGGCCTGACGCTGACGCCGCCCGCCAACAGCGACGAGGCCATCACCCTGACCGTCACTGCCGTCAGCATCGAGTCCAACGGCAGCACGGCGACCAAGGTGGTGACCGTGCCGATCACCCTGAACGCGGCGTCCGACACCCCCACCCTAGCCGTCGCCGCCGCCGCCGGGAACGAGGACACGGCCATCGCGCTGACGATCACCCCGGCGCTGACCGACACCGACGGGTCGGAAGTGCTGACGATCACCATCAGCGGCATCCCGAGCGGAGCGAGCCTGACCAACAGCGCGGGGGACACGCTGACCATCGCCGGCGGCAGCATCACCCTCACTCCGGGCCAGCTTGCCGGTCTGGCGATCACCCCGCCGGCCAACAGGGACGATGACTTCACCCTGACCGTCACGGCGACGGCGACCGACCGGAATGCCCTGCCGGTCAGCACCAGCGCGCAGATGCAGGTGGCCGTCGCGCCGGTGACCGACACCCCGACGCTGAACGTCCTGCCCGCCACCGGCGACGAGGACACCCCGATCGCGCTGTCGATCGCCGCGCTGCTGGGCGACACCGACGGGTCGGAGACGCTGACGATCACCATCAGCGGCATCCCGAGCGGCGCCACCCTGTCCAACAGCGCGGGGGACACGCTGACCGTCGCGGGGGGAAGCATCACCCTCACTCCGGGCAAGCTCGCCGGCCTGGCGATCACGCCGCCGCACAACGACGACGGCGATTTCACCCTGACCGTCAAGGCCACCGCCAAGGACGGCGCCGCCAGCGCGGTCGAGGTGAGCAGGACACTGTCGGTAACGGTCAACCCGGTGTCCGATGCCCCGACCCTGACCGTGGCGCCGGCAACGGGCAACGAGGACACGGCGATCCCGCTGACCATCGGCTCCGCCCTGACCGACGCTTCGGAGACGCTGAGCATCACCATCAGCGGCATCCCCGCCGGTGCGCAGTTGGCTAACACCGCCAACGGCGCGCTGACCGTCGTCAACGGCAGCGTCACCCTGACCGCAACCCAGCTAGCTGGCCTGAAGATCACGCCGCCCTCGAACGACGACAGCGACTTCACCCTGACCGTCACCGCGACATCCACCGACGGCGGTGCCGCCCCGGCCTCCGTCGTGGCGCAGCTGCCGGTCACGGTGACCGCCCTGTCCGATGCGCCGACCCTGGCTCTCCAGCCCGCCGCTGGGTCGGAGGACAGCAGGATCCTGCTGTCCATCGCCCCGGCGCTGACCGACCCGTCGGAGACGCTCACCGTCACCATCGGCGGCATTCCGGCCGGCGCCAGCCTGTCGAACGCGGCCGGCGAGACGCTGACCCCGGCCAACGGCTCGATCACGCTGACGCCCGGCCAGCTGGCGGGGCTGGCGATCACGCCGGCACCGGACAGCGGCAACAGCTTCGTCCTGTCGGTCACCGCCATCTCGAAGGACGGCACCGCTGTGGCGGCCACCACCTCCGGCACCCTGGCGGTGACGGTGACCCCGGTTGCCGACACTCCCGACCTGACGGTGGTCTCCGCCGTCACCGGGAACGAGGACACGGCGATCCCGCTGACGATCACCGCCGCCTCCACCGACGGCGACGGGTCGGAAACGGTGACGGTGCGGATCACCGGCGTGCCGAACGGCGCCAGCCTGAACCACGGCACCCACAATGCCGATGGCAGCTGGACCCTCACCACAGCACAGCTGGCGGGCCTGACCTACACCCCGGCGGCCGACGCGACGGGAGCCGTCACCCTGTCGGTCACCGCGACCGCCCGGGACGGGGCCGACAGCGCCACGGCGACCGAGACCCTGACCGTGACGGTCGATCCGGTGAACGACAAGCCGACACTGGCCGCCGCCCACACGACAGCCGTTATCGCCACCGGAGTTGCCGGCCATTCGCCGGTCGCCGCAGACGCGACGGTCGCCGACGTGGACAGCAGCACCATGTCCGGCATGTCGGTCCGCATCGCCGCCGGCTCCCATACCGGCGACACGTTGACCCTGGCCGGCCTCGTCATCGACACCGATCCGGCCACCGGCCACAGGACCGTGTCGGGCACCGGGATCGAAATCAGCTGGAACGATGCCACCCACCAGCTGTCGCTGGCCGGCAACGCCTCCACCGCCACCTACACCGACATTCTTCGCCATCTGGCCCTGTCCCCCGGCGGCAGCGGTGCGCGGACGCTGGAGGTGACGGTCAGCGACGACCAGGGCCTGTCCAGCGACCCGATGGCGCTGGAGGTGCTGGTTTCGGGCAGTGCCACCATGACCGGAAGTGCCGGCGCCGACATCCTCTATGCCGGCAGCGCCACCGCCAGCATGGCGGGCGGCGACGGCGACGACCTGTTCATCTTCGCTCCGCGCAACGGCGACCTGACGATCAACGGCGGCGTGGGATGGACCGATGTGGTGGAGGTCGGCGCCTTCGTCGCCAATGCCGGCGGCAACTGGCTGCAGCAGCTCGACGCCCAGGGGGTTGCCTACACCGTCGACCCCTCGGGCCATGGCCTGACCTTCGCCACCGAGACGACGGTCACGCTGGAGGACCAGAACAATCACCATCTGGTCCTGCAGAACATCGAGAGGCTGACATTCTGACGCGGAGGGGTGGGGAACGCGGAAGGACGGCGCGCCCGTCGCCTCAGGCGGCGGGGGGCCGTCGGCCTTATCTTCCGTCCGGTCTTCGGACTTGTCCTCCACCTCGGTCCCGGCCTGCATGTGGGCGATGATCCGTTTCATCAGGCGGCCCAGCATCGCGCGCTCGTCCTCCGCCATTCCGGCGATGGGCGGGCCCAGCGACTGGCGCAGGGGATCGCGCTCCAGCAGCGCCCGGCCTTGGTCGGTCAGGTCGAACAGCCAGCCGCGCTTGAACCCCGGATGGGGCCGGCGGGCCAGCAGGCCCTTGTCCACCAGGGTGGAGACGGTGCGCGAGACCGGGGCGAGGTGGATCCGCTGGAACCGGGCCAGCGCCGTCAGGGTGCGTGCCGGCTCCGGCGAATCGTGGAAATAGCGCAAGGCCACCCACTGCGCCGGGAACAGCCCGTCGGCGAAGCCGATGCCGTAGACAAGCCTGCTGACCTGATCCAGCAGGGTAACCAGATCATCATCGGCAGACCACCCGTCGCCCTGCGGCGTTTCCAACACGCGCCTCTCCCGCTCCCGACATCGCGCCGGACAGACCGGCCGCAAGCTTTGTCGGGGACTGTATCGAAGTCAACCCGCCAGCGGAAGCGGCAGTCTTCGCGTCCGCGTGGTGAAAAGGGTGGCTGAGTTCGCGCGGATTATCGTCGAAGGAAATCCATCTCTGTCCGCCGCAAATGTTTGGCGAAGCGCGGCGGCCACTCCCACGTCTGTTCCTGTCCGGCATGCCGGCATCGGCGATCCTGCCCAGCCAACCGATGGACCCGAGGGACATGACCAGCTTTCCCCACATGACCAACGCCTTCCTGTTCGACCTGGACGGGACGCTGACCGACACCGTGTATCAGCATGTGCTGGCCTGGAAGGAGGCGCTCGACGAAGAGGGGATTGCGCTGTCGGTGTGGCGCATCCACCGCAAGATCGGCATGAGCGGCGGGCTGTTCACCAACATGCTGCTGCGCGAGACCGGGCTTGCCATCGACCAGGACCTTCTCGACCGGCTGCGCAGGCGCCATGCTGAGGCTTACAAGCGGCTGGCGGCCGGGGTCGTGCCGCTGCCCGGCGCGCGGGATTTGCTGGAGACGCTGACCGGCATGGGCATTCCCTGGGCCATCGCCACCAGCGGACGGATGGAGACGGCGCGGCCGGCGCTGGAAAAGCTGGGGGTCGATCCCGGGCGTGCCGCCGTTGTGACCCGTGACGAGGTGCAATATGCCAAGCCCGATCCCGACCTGTTCCTGGCCGCCGCCGCCCGCATCGGCGTGGACATCGCGAGCGCCTTCGTGGTCGGCGACAGCATCTGGGACATGATCGCCGCCCAGCGTGCGCGGGCGCTCGGCATCGGTCTGCTGTCCGGCGGCTATGGCCGGGAGGAGTTGGAGCGGTCCGGCGCCCTGCGCGTCTACGAGGATCCCGCCGACATGCTGAAGCACCTGGACGAGGTGGGCGGGCGCCGCTGAGCCGCAGGACGCTCCTCTCACCCCGTGGCCGAGGCAAAAAAAGAGCCGTCGGAAAACCGGCGGCTCTGAAGTCCGAGAGGAACGTCCAACAAGTTGTGCCGCGATCAGACCACGGCGCATCCAGCGGTACGGCGACTAATATACTAATATCTTATTCCTTTGGCAAGGGGGTTCGACGCGCTGGCCAGTTTTTTTGTCCAACTGCCGCTCCCCCTTGCGCCAAGTCCGCCCTGCGCAAGAAAAACGCCCTCCGGCGGCGTGGCCGGAGGGCGTTTCGGATCGCAGGTGCGGCGGAGGCTCAGTCCGCGGTGCCGGTGGCGGCGCTCGGGACCGACGGGGCGGCATTCTTGCCGCGCTCACCCAGGACCAGGGCGATGATCACGAAGGCGGTCAGGTCGAACACGGTCAGGCAGGCGAACAGCGGCTCGTACCCGATGGTGGTGGCAAGCTGGCCGATGATCAGCGAGAAGATCATGCCGCCCATGTAGCCGGCCATGCCGCCGAAGCCGGTCGCCGTGGCGACGTCCTGCTTTTCGAAGGTGTCCGTCACCAGGGCATAGAGCAGGCTCGACAGCATCTGGTGGGCGAAGGCGCCCAGCGAGAACAGGAAGATGGCGGTGATCGGGCTGGCGGAGAAGCTGATGAGGGCCGGGCCGACCATGCACAGCGCGCCGATGCCGACGCCGGCGATGCGGGAGTTGACCAGCGACATCCGGAACCGCTTCACGAAGAAGGGCGACAGATAACCGCTGAGGATGCAGCCGAGATCACCGAACAGGAAGGGCAGCCAGGCGAACAGGGCGAACTGCTTGATGTCCATGCCCCGCGTGGTGACCATGTACAGCGGGATCCAGAAGCTGAAGGTCTGCCACGCCGGCTCGGTCAGGAAGCGGGCGGCGGCGATGCTCCAGAACTTGCCCTTGCCCAGCACGCGCTTCACCGACGGCTTCGGCAGTTCCACATGCTCCTGACCTTCCAGGATGTAGGCGTGCTCCTCCTTCGTCAGGCGCGGATGGTTCTCGGGGTTGCGGTACAGCATGTACCACAGGACCGACATGCCGACGCCGAGCAGACCGGTGACGAGGAAGGCTTCCTGCCAGCCGTAGGTCAGCGACAGCCAGATGACGAAGGGCGGGGCGACCATCGCGCCGATCGAACTGCCGGTGTTGAACCAGCCCGTGGCGATCGAGCGTTCCTTGGCCGGGAACCACAGGGTGGAGGTCTTCACGCCCGACGGCATGGCGGCCGCCTCGCTGATGCCCAGCAGGCCGCGGAAGAAGGCCATCGACTGCCAGCCGCCGGCCAGCGCATGCATGGCGGCGGCGGTGCCCCAGACGAAGGCGAACATGGCGTAGCCGAGCTTCAGGCCGATCAGGTCGGTGATGTAGCCGGCGATCGGCTGCATCAGGCTGTAGCAGAGCTGGAAGGCGCTGACGATGAAGGAATACTGCTCGGTCGTGAAGTGGAGCTGTTCCTTGAGCGTCGGCGCGAGGATGCCCAGCGTGTTGCGGTCGATGTAGTTGACCACGGTGCCGAGCATCATCAGGGCAAGGATTTGCCACCGCAAACCACGGATCTTCTTCATGTTTTCCTCACAGGCCTGCCGTGGGCAGGCGCCGGTGCGCACGTACAGGCGCTGGTCGGCCATCCCTGACGGGGATGTCTTGCCAGCGGGTGATCGGTGCCGGGCGTCGGGTACGCTTCCGCTTCGTTTCAAAGGTGCGGGAGCAGTGTTGAGAAAGGTATATTAATATATCAGAAGGAGCATCAAGTGGTTTTCCGGGGCCGACTCCAGCCCTGGCGAAAATGTCGCAGGCCGTTGTTGCGGCGCGCCAATTTCTTCGCGATTGCAGCAATGCCGGGGGCGATGCCAGCGGCCATTTCATTGCTGCGGCGCAATGTTCGTTTGAGTTGAATGGATGGTTCTGCGGTTCGGATATCCGTGAAAGGAAAGTCGTTACTGGACTCGCCCCATTGCCCGCCCGCAGGGCCGCCCATGTTGCGATGCGACAAATTGGGACCTTCCCTGCAAAAGTAATATATCAGATCGTTGTGCAGCGCAGGGCGGCGGCAGGCGGAAAATCCGCGGCGGACTGACGCGTGTCATTGCCGCCGGCCACCGGGGAGCCGACCATTCTCCCCGGTCGACCGCCGTTTCCTGCAGCCCTTTCCTTCGGTCGCGCCCCTGCCGGCCCCGTCCATGAAAGTCGACCCACGGAGACGACCGTCGCCACGCAAGAGGATTTCCCCGGCATGTCCCAGACCCCCGCATCCACAGCTTCCGCACTGCTCGCACAGCCTTCCGCCCCACCCCCGCCCGCATCATGGACGGCAACGAGGCGGCGGCGTCGGTGGCCTACCGCGTCAGCGACGTGATCGCGATCTATCCCATCACGCCGTCCTCGCCGATGGGGGAGTTCGCCGACGAATGGTCGGCGGCGCGCCGTCCAAACCTGTGGGGCAGCGTTCCCCAGGTGGTCGAGATGCAGTCGGAAGGGGGAGCGGCCGGGGCCGTCCATGGCGCGCTGCAGGCCGGGGCGCAGGCGACGACCTTCACCGCGTCGCAGGGCCTGCTGCTGATGATCCCCAACATGTACAAGATCGCCGGGGAGCTGACGCCCTTCTGCATGCATGTGGCGGCCCGCACGCTGGCGACGCATGCGCTGTCGATCTTCGGCGACCATTCCGACGTGATGGCCTGCCGCCAGACCGGCTTCGCCATGCTGGCCTCGGCCAACGTGCAGGAGGCGCACGACATGGCGCTGGTCGCCCATGCCGCCACCCTGCGGGCGCGGGTGCCGTTCCTGCATTTCTTCGACGGCTTCCGCACCTCGCATGAATTCAATTGCGTGGAGACGCTGGCTGACGACGATCTGCGCGCGTTGGTCGACGACGCCTGCGTCGATGCCCACCGCCGCCGCGGCCTGACGCCGGACCATCCCGTCGTCCGCGGCACCGCGCAGAATCCGGACGTCTTCTTCCAGGCCCGCGAGGCCGCCAACCCCTATTACGATGCCTGCCCGGCCATCGTGCAGGAGATGATGGACCAACTGGCCGCGCGCACCGGCCGTGCCTATCGCCTGTTCGACTATGCCGGCCATCCGCAGGCGGAGCGGGTGGTGGTGGTGATGGGCTCCGGTGCCGAGACCTGTGCCGGCACGGTCCGGCGGCTCGTGGCGGAGGGGGAGCGGGTCGGCTGCCTGACCGTCCGCCTGTTCCGCCCCTTCGCCATCGCCGACTTCGTGTCGGCCCTGCCGCCCACCGTCCGGCGCATCGCCGTGCTGGACCGCACCAAGGAGCCGGGGGCCGTCGCCGATCCGCTCTATCTAGACGTGGTCGCGGCATTGGCCGAGTCCCGCGCCACCGATCCGGCGCTTGCCGAACCGATGGTGATCGCCGGCCGCTACGGCCTGTCGTCGAAGGAGTTCACCCCGGCGATGGCGAAGGCGGTGTTCGACGAGCTGAAGCGGGACCGCCCGAAGCGCCGCTTCACCGTCGGCATCACCGACGACGTCACCCACCGTTCGATCCCCTGGGATCCGGCCTGGGGCATGGAGGAGCCGGGCGTCTCCCGCGCGGTCTTCTTCGGGCTGGGCGCAGACGGCACGGTGGGCGCCAACAAGAACTCGATCAAGATCATCCAGGCGCGCACCGCCAAGTCGGGATCCGGCGGCCACGCCCAGGCCTATTTCGTCTATGACAGCCGCAAGTCCGGCTCCACCACCATTTCGCACCTGCGCTTCTCCAAGGAGCCGATCCGCGCCCCCTATCTGATCGGCCAGGCGCAATTCGTCGCCTGCCACCATCTGCCGCTGATGGAGCGGGTGGAGGTGGTGGAGATGGCGGCCCCCGGCGCCACGGTCCTGCTGAACGCGCCCGGCACGCCGCAACAGGTGTGGGACGCCCTGCCGGCCGAGGTGCAGCGCATCTGCATCGAGCGCAGGCTGTCGCTCCATGCCATCGACGCGGGCGCGGTGGCGCGCGAGGTCGGGCTCGGCCGCCGCGTCAACACCATCATGCAGACCTGCTTCTTTGCGCTTTCGGGCGTGATGCCGGTGGAGGACGCCATCGCCGACATCAAGGCGGCCATCGCCAAGACCTATTCCCGCCGTGGCGAGGAGGTGGTGAGGCGCAACATCGCCGCCGTCGATCAGGCGCTCGCCCATCTCCGGACCGTTCCGGTGCCGGACCACGTCACCGCCGACCACGACCGGCCGGCCCCGGTGCCGGAGACGGCGCCCGATTTCGTCAAGCGTGTCACCGCCATGATGATCGCCGGCCATGGCGACCGGCTGCCGGTCTCCGCCTTCCCGGTCGACGGCACATGGCCGACGGGCACGTCCAAGTATGAACGCCGCAGCATCGCGGCGGAGGCGCCGGGCTGGAACGCCGACCTCTGCATCGAATGCAACAAATGCGTGCTCGTCTGCCCGCATGCGGCCATCCGCGCCACGGTGGTGCCGGAGTCGGCGCTGGCCGACGCGCCGGCCGGCTTCGAGACCATTCCCTTCAAGGGCCGCGAGTTCCCCGGCGGGCGCTATCGCCTGCAGGCCTCGCCGGCAGACTGCACCGGCTGCAGCCTGTGCGTCGCCGTCTGTCCCGCCCATGACAAGGGCGGCTCCGGCCGCAGGGCGCTGGAGATGCGGCCGGTCCAGGCGCTGGCCGGCGAGCAGGAGGCCTTCGACTTCTTCCGCAGCCTGCCGGCCATCCCGCGCGAGGCGGTGCCGGCCACCGTCAAGCACACCCAGCTGCTGGAGCCGCTGTTTGAGTTCTCTGGCGCCTGCGCCGGCTGCGGCGAGACGCCTTACATCAAGATGCTGACCCAGCTGTTCGGCGACCGCATGGTGATGGCGAACGCCACCGGCTGCTCGTCGATCTTCGGCGGCAACCTGCCGACCACGCCCTACACCACCGACGCCGCCGGCCATGGTCCAGCCTGGGCCAACTCGCTGTTCGAGGACAATGCGGAGTTCGGGCTCGGCCTGCGGGTCGCCATCGACCAGATGGCCGAACAGGCGCGCGACACGCTGGCGCTTCTGTCCGCCCGGCTGGAACCCGGTCTGGTGACGGAGCTGCTGGAGGCCGACCAGTCCGACTCCGCCGGGATCGCCGCGCAGCGCGCCCGCGTCGCCACCCTGATGGGTCAGCTCGCCACGGTAAAGGACCCGCTGGCACGCCGGCTGGAGCAGCTGGCCGACTATCTGGTCCGCAAGAGCGTCTGGATCGTCGGCGGCGACGGCTGGGCCTACGACATCGGCTATGGCGGGCTCGACCATGCGCTGGCGTCGGGGCGCGACGTCAACATCCTGGTGATGGACACGGAGGTCTATTCCAACACCGGCGGCCAGCAGTCCAAGGCGACGCCGCTCGGCGCCTCCGCCAAATTCGCCACCGCCGGGCGGTCCGCCGCCAAGAAGGACCTGGGGCTGATGGCGATGGCCTACGATCATGTCTATGTCGCCCGCACCGCCTTCGGCGCCCGCGACAGCCACACGCTGAACGCGCTGATGGAGGCGGAGTCCTACCGCGGCCCGTCGCTTGTGCTGGCCTACAGCCATTGCGTCGCCCACGGCTATGAGCTGTCGCACGGGCTGGAGCACCAGAAACTGGCGGTGGACAGCGGCCACTGGTCGCTCTACCGCCGCGACCCGCGCCGGCTCGCCGCCGGCCAGACCGCCCTGCAGTTGGACAGCGGCGCCCCGTCGGCCGGCCTTGCCGCCTTCATGGCCGGCGAGTCGCGCTTCAGTGCGGTGGAGCGCGGCAACCCCGAGCGCTATCACGCGCTGCTGGACGAAGCCGAGGCGGAGATCCGCCGCAAGCGCCACCTGTTCGAGCATATGGCGGGGTTCAAGGAGTAGCGGAGCCGCCCCCGGCGCTTCCCCTGCCCGGCGCCACGGGATGCCGAAGGGCCGTTGCCCTGTGATTGTTCGGGAAAGGACGCGGTGCGCATAAAAAGCCCCGGCGGGACGGGTGTCCGGCCGGGGCGACAAGGCAGGTGAGACGACGATGACTGCAGGAATGAACGGTTGCAAGACAGCCGTTGCGGAAGACCCGTCAGCCGGCGCGGCGCAGGTCGGCCGGGCCGGGGAGGCCGAGGGCCGGTGAGCCGCGGTGACGGGGAAGGCCAGAACCGACGGGCGGCCGTCGGACACCCGCAGGGCGTCCGCAGGCTCCCGCCCGCTCAGCAGCCACTGGTAGGCGGCGGCGATGGCGACCCGGTCGCGGCCCTCCGTCGGGAGGACACGCAGGCCGGCGGCCATCCCGCTGCCGCCCGTGCCGCCGCTGCGGCGGACCGCATCGCACAGCGCATGGCCGAGCCGGAGATCCGGCACCAGAACCGCACTGAACCCGGCCTGGACCAGGACCGACGCCAGGGCGCCGAGATGGGACGGCGGCAGGGGGAATTGCCGACCTCCCGCAGATCCAGGAACAGGCTGGACCCGGTGCCGGCGCCGGACAGCGCGGTGCGCAGCGTCCCGAGCCAGACGGAGGGGGGAACAAGAGGAAGGCCGGTGCAGGCGACGGCGTGGAGACCCCAGTCGGTGGCTGCGACGGTGATGTCCTTCATGCTCTTCCCCTTCGGCAAGGCTCGGGTCGTTTCCAGGGCCGTCTCGCCGGTCCCGCCGCCTGGGGGGACGGGAGGGGGCCGGTGGAGCGGCTCTGTGGGAAGAGTATAGGGAAGAATCCTAACAATCGGTAACGCAAACAAGTTTCCGGACTGTAATCCACATTCCGGATTCAGCATCCGATGGGCTGTCCGTCCGCCGCCCGTTGCAGCAGCAAAGCGGACGGGCGCCATTGCGGTCCGCCGATGTCGCGATGGTAACGCTGCACGGCGGCGGCGATTCTGGCCAGCCCCTCGCGGTCGGCCCAGAACAGCAGCCCGCCGCGCCAGGACGGAAAGCCGTAGCCGTGCAGCCAGATGGCGTCGATGTCCACCGGTCGCGCGGCGATGCCCTCCTCCAGGATTTTGGCCGCCTCGTTGACCATGACGTAAAGGCAGCGCTCGCGGATCTCGCCCTCGCCGACGATGCGGGGAACGATGCCGCGGCGGCGCCGGTCCTCCGCGATCACCGCCGCCACCTCCGGGTCGGGAATGGGGGTGCGGCTGCCGGGTTCGTAGCGGTAGATGCCGGCCGAGGTCTTCTGGCCGTAGCGGCCGCATTCCGCCAGCACGTCCAGCCAGTCGTGCGCCTCCGCTTCCCCATCGCCGGCCCGCCGGCGCTCCTCGCGGATGCGCCAGCCGACATCGATGCCGGCAAGGTCGGTCATCGCGAAATGGCCGAGCGGGAAGCCGAATTCCGTCAGCACGCGGTCGACCTGCTCGGGGCTGGCGCCCTCCTCGACCAGCGCCATCGCCTCCACCCCGCGCCGGTGCAGGATGCGGTTGCCGACGAAGCCGTGGCAGACGCCGACCGCCACGCCCACCTTGCCGATCCGGCGCGCCAGCCCCATCGCCGTCGCCAGCACGTCGTCGGAGGTGCGGGCGCCGCGCACCACCTCCAGCAGGCGCATGACGTTGGCCGGGCTGAAGAAATGCATGCCGAGGACATCCGACGGCCGGTCGGTCGCCGCGGCGATGGCGTCGACATCCAGCGTCGAGGTGTTGGTGGCGAGGATCGCGCCCGGCTTGCAGTTGCGGTCCAGCGTTTGGAAGATCTCCTGCTTGACCGCCATGTTCTCGAACGCCGCCTCCACCACCAGATCGGCGTCGGCGAGGTCGCCGTAGGACAGGGTCGGGCGGATCCGCGCCATCCGCTCCTCCACCTGTGCGGCGGTCAGCCGGCCCTTGCGGGCGGTGCCCTCGTAGCTGCGGCGGATGGCGGCGACGCCGCGGTCGAGCGCCTCCTGCGCGCAGTCGAGCAGCACCGCCGGGATGCCGGCGTTGGCGAAGCACATGGCGATGCCGGCGCCCATGGTGCCGGCCCCGACCACGCCCACCTTGCGGATTTCCCGCGTTGGCGTGCCGGCGGGCAGGCCGGGGACCTTCGCCGCCTCGCGCTCCGCGAAGAAGGCGTGGATCTGGCCGGCGCGCTGGGGCGAGTCCATGCAGGCCAGGAACAGCTCCCGCTCGCGTGCCATGCCCTCGGCGAAGGGCAGGGTGACGGCGGCCTCCACCGCATCGACGATCCGGTGGGGGGAGAACAGGTGCGGCAGGCGTTTGCCAAGCTCCGCCCGCTTCGCGTCGAACAGGGCGGGGTCGGTGCCGGCGATGCGGCCGGTGCGGGCGCTGACCGGCTGCGGCACCCGCCCCTGCGCCAGCAGCCGTTCGGCGGCGCGAAGGCCGGCCTCCAGCACAGAGGTGCCCTCCTCCACCGCATCGACGAGGCCGATCGCCAGCGCCTCTTCCGCTCCCACCGGTTCGCCGGACAGGATCATCTCCAGCGCCTTGGCGGCACCGACCAGCCGCGGCAGCCGCTGCGTTCCGCCGGCGCCGGGCAGCAGGCCCAGCTTCACCTCCGGCAGGCCGAGCTTCGCCGATCCCAGTGCGACACGGAAATGGCAGGCCAGCGCCACCTCCAGCCCGCCGCCCAGCGCCATGCCGTGGATGGCGGCGATGACCGGCTTGTCCGCCGCGTCGAAGCGGGCGACCAGCTCCGGCAGGGTGGGCGGGGCGGACGGCTTGCCGAACTCCCGGATGTCGGCCCCGGCCATGAAGCCGCGTCCGGCGCAGACCAGCAGCAGCGCGTCCGCGCCTGTGTCGGCAAGCCCCGCCTCCAGCGCCTCCGCCAGTCCGCTGCGCACGCCATGGCCCAGCGCATTCACCGGCGGATGATCGACGGTGATGACGCCGACGCGCCCCTCGCGCGCATACCGGACGGGGGTGGGCTGGACCGCTTCAGTCTGTGCCGGCGACGGCATCGGGGCTCTCCGGAAAGGCTCAAATCAGGGAAGGTCGGTCCGCGTCAGCGCCGCGACCAGCGCGTCACCCATCCCGCCAGCCGGTCGAAGCCGGCGTCGATCACCACCGCCAGCGCCGCGACGATCAGCGCGCCCTGGATGACATAGGCCTGGTTGGAGCCGTTCAGCCCGACGATGATGGGCAGGCCGAGCGTCTTCGCCCCGACGGTGGAGGCGATGGCGGCGGTACCGACATTGATGATGACCGCGGTGCGCACGCCGGCCAGGATCACCGGGGCGGCCAGCGGCAGCTCCACCTTGACCAGCACCTCCGCCGGTCCCATCCCGAGGCCGCGGGCGGAGTCCAGCACCGCAGGCGATACGCCGTCCAGCCCGGCCACCGTGTTCTCCACCACCGGCAGCAGGGCGTAGAGCGTCAGCGCGATCAGCGCCGGTTCGGGGCCGAAGCCCATCACCGGCACCGCCAGCGCCAGCACCGCCACCGGCGGGAAGGTCTGGCCCATGGTGGCGACCGTCTCCAGCAGGCCGCGGAACTCCCGCCCCCAAGGGCGCGTGACGGCGATGCCGGCCCCGCCGCCCAGCAGGATGGCGGCAAGGCTGGAAAGGCCGACCAGCACCATATGGTCCAGCGTCAGGCGGACGAAGCTCTCCGCCTCGTAGAGCGGGCGGTCCAGGCCGGGATAGAGGGTGGCGAACAGCGGCTTCAGGGAGGGCATGCCCAGAACCAGCGCCACCAGTGCCGCCAGCCCCAGCATCAGCCGGTCGGTCAGGAACTCCCGCGGGGCCATGCCGGCGCCGGTCATGCCGTCCCGCCCGGAGCGGCGCCGCCGGGCGCCCCGTGGGGGCGGGACGCACGAGGTCGGACAGGTGCAGCACCCCGGCCGGGCGGCCGTCGCCATCCACCACCGGCAGCCGTTCGGCGCCGCGGGCGACCATCTCCGACAGGGCGCGGTGAAGCGGGGTTTCCGACGGCAGCGGTTCGCCGCCCACCCGTTCCTGCGGGCGGGCGCGGTCGCCGGCCGTCTCCACCGCAAGCCGCTTCAGCCCCCATTCCTCGCGCCCCACGAGGTCGCGCACCAGCGGGCTGGCCGGCCGGGTCAGGATCTCCAGCGGGGTGGCGCATTGGACCAGCCGGCCATGGTCCATCACCGCGACGCTGTCGCCAAGCCGCAGCGCCTCGTCCATGTCGTGGGTGACGAAGATGATGGTGGTGCCGGTGCCGCGGTGGATGGCCGACAGCTCCGCCTGCAGGCTGGCACGGGTGATGGGGTCGAGCGCGCTGAACGGCTCGTCCATCAGCAGGATGCGCGGTTCCGCCGCCAGGGCGCGGGCGACGCCGACGCGCTGCTGCTGCCCGCCCGACAGCTGGTGCGGATAGGCGGAGCGGTAGCGGCGGGGATCGAGGTTCAGCAGCTCCAGCAGCTCCGTCACCCGGTCGCGGATGCGCGCCTTGGGCCAGCCCAGCAGGGCCGGGACGGTGGCGATGTTGCGCTCCACAGTCCAGTGCGGGAAGAGGCCGACCGACTGGATGACGTAGCCCATCCGCCGGCGCAGCTCCTCCGGCTTCAGGGAGGCGATGTCCTCGCCGTCGATGCGGATGGCGCCCTCGTCCGCCGGGATCAGCCGGTTGATCATGCGCAGCACCGTCGACTTGCCGGAGCCGGACGGGCCGATCAGCACGCGGAACTCCCCCTCCGCCACGGTGAAGGACACGGTGTCGACCGCCGTCCAGGAGCCGAAGCGCTTGGTCACGCGCTCGAATTCGATCATGGCGCACTCCTTCCCGGCGGAAGACCGATGTGGCTCGTGGCGGCGGCGATGCCGATGGACAGCAGCGCGTCGGCCGCAACCGCCAGCAGGATGACGGGAACGGCCCCCAGCAGCACGAGGTCCAGCGCGTTGGCGAAAAGCCCCTGGAACATGATGGCTCCCAGGCCGCCGGCCCCGATCAGTGCCGCCACCGCCGCCAGCCCGACCGCCTGCACCACGGTGATGCGCAGCCCCGACAGGAAGACCGGCAGGGCAAGCGGCAGGTCGACGCGCAGGAAGATCTGGCGCGGCGTCAGCCCCATGCCGCGCGCCGCCTCCCGCACCGGGGCGGGCACGCCGTCCAGCCCGACCGCGGTGTTGCGGACGATGGGCAGCAGCGAATAGAGCGTCAGCGCAATCACCGCCGGCAGCGGCCCGACCCCGGCGATGCCGGAGCCCGGCAGCAGGGCGCCGAGTGCCGCCAGCGGCGCCATCAGCAGCCCGAACAGGGCGATGGAGGGTACCGTCTGCACGACGTTCAGCAGCGGGAACACCGCGCGCCCGACCGCCTCGACCCGGTGGGCCGCCACGCCCAGCGGCACGCCGACCAGCAGCGTGGGCACCAGCGCCGCCGCCACCAGCGTGGCGTGGCGCAGCACGGCGTCGCCGAACACGTCGCGCCGGTTTGCGTATTCCTTGAGGATCGACAGCTGGTCGAGATGACCGGACGCCAGCTGCAGCGCCACCAGCCCGGCGACCGCGCCGCCCACCGCCATCCGGCCGACGGCGCCGAGGCCCAGCCGCCGCGCCGCATCCACCGCCGTCAGCAGTCCCGCCGCCGCCATCACCCAGAAGCCTGACGCGAAGGAGGTCCGCGCCGCCGCCGAGGCCCCTTGCGCCAGCACCGCCGCGTGATGCCCGGCCAGCCAGACCAACCCGGCCGCGAACAGTCCCCCCGCCGCGACGGTCAGGCCGAGCCCGAGGCGGGTCGGCCGCAGGAACGGCGTCGCCAGCAGCACCAGACCGGGCAGAAGGGCAAGTCCGCCCAAGCCCTGCACCGCCGCCCACAGCGGCACCGGTCGTCCGGACAGCAGCCGGTTGGGCGCGAAGCCCAGGAACGGCAGCGCCATGGCGGCGACGGCCGCGGCCAGCGCCATCAGCAGGGCGACACGGTTGTGCAGGGGCAGGCGGCGGGGGAGGCGAACGGTCACGTCACCGGCTTACTTCAGGAAGCCCTTGGACTTCAGGTAGTCGGTGGCGACCTGCTTCTGGTCCTGCCCGTCCACCGAGATCTTGGCGTTCAGCCCGCGCAGCGTCTCGGCGTCCAGCCCGGCGAAGACCGGGTTCAGCAGGTCGGCAATCTTCGGGTTCGCCGTCAGCACCGGTGCGCGGACGGTCGGCGCCGGCTCATACACCATCTGCGCGCCCTTAGTGTCGGCCAGCACCACGAGGTCGAGCGCGGCGATGGCGCCGTCGGTGCCATAGACCATGGCGGTGTTGACGCCGGAGGTCTGTTCCGCCGCGGCACGGATGGTGGCGGCGGTGTCGCCGCCGGCCAAGATCAGCATCTGGTCGGGCTTCAGCGCGAAGCCGTAGGTCTGCTGGAAGGAGGGCAGGGCGGCCGGGCTCTCCACGAACTCGGCGGAGGCCGCGACCTTCGCCTTGCCGCCGCCGGAGACCCACTTGGCGAAATCCTCCATCGTCTTCAGCTTGTTGGCGTCGGCCACGTCGCGGCGGACCGCCAGCGCCCAGGTGTTGTTGGCGGGCGCCGGCTTCAGCCAGACGACGTTGTTCTTCTCCTGGTCCAGCTGCCGGACCTTCTCATAGCCCGCACCGGCATTCTTCCAGACCGGGTCGCTGTCCACATTGAAGAAGAAGGCGCCGTTGCCGGTATATTCGGGATAGACGTCGATCTCGCCCGACAGCAGCGCGCCGCGCACGATCTTGGTCGGCCCGAGCTGGATCTTGTTCTCGGTCGGGATGCCGTTGGCCTGCAGCACCTGCAGGATCATGGTGCCGAGCAGACCGCTCTCCGCATCCAGCTTGGAGCCGACGCGGACCGCATCGGCCGCCTGCGCCGACCCGGCGATCAGGCCCAGCGCCAGCGCCGCCGCACCCATCATGGCGCGGCCCCTGTTGAACAGTGTGAACACCCCTGATCCTCCCCCGGGTAAGCTTTGGTCAGAGGATGGGTGACGGCCGCGCCCACGGCAAGACGCGCTTTCCGTCTGTCCGGTCCCGGATATGAGATTCAGCCTAATCCGGTGAGGAACCTCACGGTTGCCGATGCTGTTGAGCGGGAAACTGCGACAGGAGGACCCGATGTCCCAGGGCGACAAGGACAAGTACACCGATAAGCAGAAGCGCAAGGCCGAACATATCGAGAAAGGCTACGAGAAGCGCGGCGTGTCGCATGACGAGGCGGAGCGGCGCGCTTGGGCCACCGTCAACAAGCAGGACGGCGGGGGGAAGAAGAAGGGCGGGTCGGGGCGGGATGAGTGATGGGGAGTGGTTGGAGCGGGTGCCCCCTCCCTAACCCTCCCCGCTACGCGGGAGAGGGGACTGCCGCCGCTCCTTTGCATTACTGCTGCAAGCGTCCTACCCCCTCTCCCGCGGAGCGGGGAGGGATGGGGAGGGGGTATTCGAAGCCCACGCCCCTCACACCCCCCGATACCGCCACTCCGCTTCCAGCGCCGCGGCGTCGCGGTCGCGCAGCACGGCGACCTCCGCATGGGCGGGGGACAGTTCGCACACCGGGTCAGTCGCATCGGCACTGCCCGCCAGCGCCAGCGCCTGGCAGCGGCAACCGCCCCAATCCTCCTCCTTGTGATCGCAGGATTGGCAGGGTTCCGGCATCCAGGCGGTGCCGCGGTAGCGGGTGAAGGCCGGGCCGTCGCGCCAGATGTCGGACAGGCTGCGGTCGTGGACCGTCTCGAACTCCATGCCCGGAATGGTCTCGGCGGCGTGGCAGGGCAGGACGCGGCCGCGCGGGGTGACGTTCATGAAGCGCCGCGCCCAGCCGCCCATGCAGCTTTTCGGCCGGCGGGCGTAGTAATCGGGCACGACGTAATCGACGACGATCCGCCCGGCCAGTTCCGGCAGGCGCGCCCGCACCGCGGCATCCATCGCCAGCAGCTGGTCGCGCGACGGCATCAGCGCGGCGCGGTTGGCCAGCGCCCAGCCGTAATACTGCACATTGGCGATCTCGATCCGCCCGGCGCCGAGATCCATCGCGAGGTCTATGACGTCGTTGACCCGATCGATGTTGTGGCGGTGCAGCACCGCATTGATTGTCAGCGCCAAGCCTTGCGCCACCACCGCGCGCGCCACCTCCAGCTTCTTCGCATGGCCGCCCTTGTAGCCGCCGACGCGGTCGGCACCGGCGGCTTCGGCGTCCTGCAGGCTGATCTGCACATGCTGAAGCCCGGCCCGCTGCAGCCGCTCCAGCCGCGGCCGGTCGAGCAGGACGGCGGAGGTGATCAGGTTGCTGTAGAGCCCGATTTCCGTCGCGTGGGCGACCAGCTCCTCCAGATCCTTGCGGACGCAGGGCTCGCCGCCGGAGAAGTGGACCTGCAAAGCGCCGACGTCGGCCGCCTCGTCCAGCACGCGCTTCCAGGTGGCGGTGTCCAGTTCCGCGCTGGCGGAATCGAGCGCCACAGGATTGGAGCAATAGGGGCAGCGCAGCGGACAGCGGTGCGTCAGCTCCATCAGCACGGCGAAGGGCGGTGCCGGATCATCAGCCGACGCGGCGGCGAAGGCGGGCAGGGCGCAGCTCATTGGATAGACCTCCTGAGGACGCACCTCCCGGGGCACCTCATGTGACGACATAACCCTTGTTGCGCAGGTCGGTCAGCATCTCCAGCACGTCGGCGGCGACCTCCGCGCGCGGGGCGTCGTATTCCGCCGTCAGCCGGTCGATGCCGGCGGCGACATCGGCGACCTCCGCCCCGACGCAGGCGCGCACCACCGCCAACGCCATCTCGTCCAGCACCAGCAGCCGTTCGGGCGCCATCAGCATCCATTGGCCGCGGCGGCGGTCGTTGCGCAGCATGACGCCGGGGGCCAGCCGCAGCCGGTCGGTTTCGCCGATATGGGACCCGATTTGGGGGGAGAGTGCGTTCACCGGCTGTACCGCGTCGGTTCCATGTCCTCCGGCACGAAGGCGCCGGGCGGGATCAGGTTGGGGGTGACATAGGCATGGTGCAGGGCGTCCAGCTGGGCCCACAGCAGTTCCGTCTTGAAACGGAGCGCCCGCAGGCATTGCCGCTGTTGTTCCGCTGTATGGGCATTGGTCAGCACATAGTCCAGCCCGAACTCCACATCGCGCGGCGCCTCGTCCAGCCGCTTGCGGAAATAGGACAGGGTGCTGTCGTTGGCGAAGGCGTAGTTGCGCTCGAAGCCGGCGATGCGTTCGCGGTGGATCGACGGCGCGAACAGCTCGGTCAGCGAAGACGCAACCGCCTCCAGCAGCGAATGGTCGCGGACGAAGTTGACGTAGGCGTCCACGGCGAAGCGGGTGGCGGGCAGGATGCCTTCCAGCGACTTCACATAGTCGCGGTCCAGCCCCAGCCCGTCGGTCAGCCGCAGCCAGCGTTCGATGCCGCCGACCTTGGTCTCGTCCAGCTCGCCGGCCTGGGTCAGCCCGTCATGGTCCAGCACCCGCTGCAGCCAGGCGCGGCGCAGCGCCGGGTCGTCCATGCGCGACATGATGGTCAGGTCCTTGCGCGGGATCGACACCTGATAATAGAAGCGGTTCAGCGCCCAGGCCTGGATTTGCCCCTTCTTCAGCCCGCCGCCGTGCAGCAGCTGATGGAACGGGTGGAGGTCGTGATACTGCCGCTCGCCGATGGCATAGAGGGCTGCGCGGAACTTCTCACGGGACATCAATTCAGTCATAGGGTCAGCTCCATCCCGTCATGGGCGATGCGCCAGCCGGCCGCCTCGGCTTCCGCCCGTTCGGGCGAATCCTCCAGCAGGGCGGGGTTCGTGTTGTTGATGTGGATGTAGATCCTGCGGGCGACGTTCAGCGGCGCGAAGGCGGCGATGCTGCCCGACGGCCCCGACATCGGCATGTGCCCCATGCGCGCCGCCGTCTTCACGCCGGTGCCGCTGCGGATCATCTCGTCGTCGGTCCAGGTCGTGCCGTCGAACAGCACCAGCGGCGCGCCGTGCAGCCGGTCGGCCAGCCAGCCGGGCATGCCGGCACAGCCGGGGATGTAGAAGAAACCGTCGTTCGAGCCGTCGCTGGGCCGGATGCGCAGCGCCACCGTGTCCTCGGCGACGGAGCCGAAGCCGGGGCCGGCCGACGCATCTTCCAGATAGAGCGCCACCTTGCCCGGCACGGCGAAGGCCTCCACCTCCAGCCCCAGCGGGCGGCCGTCGGCACCGGCGGGCTGGAACGGCTCGCCCAGCGCCATCGGGCGGCGGGCGACGAACTCCGGGTTCAGAACGTTGAAGACGCTGTTGGCCGCCAGCACGCCATGGACGCGCGGCGTGGCGTAGACGGCGAAGGGGTGGGATTCGCGCAGGGTCAGCAGACCCGCGACATGATCGATGTCGGCATTGGTCAGCAGGGCCGCGGCGATCGGGTTGCCGCGCAAGGACCCCTTGGGGTGAAGCTGCGGGTTGGCGAGCAGCTGGGCGCCGAGGTCTGGCGAGGCGTTCAGCAGCAGCCAGCGCTCACCATCGGCACTGACCGCCAGCGACGACTGGGTGCGCGGCTTCGCCGCCGGGTCGCCGGTGCGGGCACGGCGGCAGCCCTCGCAGGCGCAGTTCCATTGCGGGAAGCCCCCGCCGGCCGCCGAACCGAGGACGAGAATCTTCATCGCCACCGCCTTCACGTCCTTTGTTGAGAACCGTCTTTCCGCGGCTTTCTGGATCGGATGCCGGGGGAGGGGATGCCAGCATCCCGTCTCCCCGGCTCCTTGCCGGCCGGCTTAGAGGCCGGCGCAGGCGTAGGCGTTGATCTCGGTGCCGACGGCAATCTCGGTGGTCTTCGGTTTGCGCCAGGTCTTCATTGCGTGATGCTCCTGCTTGCTGACTGTTGCTGACCAAGATGGTTGGCGAGATGAAGAGTAGCGGTCCGGGGCGGAGGACCGCCATGCTACGATGGTGCAATCCGCCACCCCTTTCGGCGACGCCGCCCGCAAGCGGGTCGCCATGAACGCCTCAGGGCGCGGCGGGAGGCGGCAGGGGATGAGCCTCCTCCGTCGGCAGACCGGCCTCCATCCAGCCGTCGATGCCCGTCGGGTACCAATGGACCCGGGCATAGCCAAGCAACACCGCGCGCTTGGCCGCGTTCCACGACAGCCAGCAATCGGACAGGCAATAGAACAGGAGGCCGCGTGTCCGGTCGCCGGCCGTCAGCCGCTCCAGCTGCGATTCGAACCAGGCCAGGGTCGGCTGGTCGGGTGCTCCCATGCCGACGTTTGGCAGCCACACGCTGCCGGGGATCTGGCGGTAGGGCTTGGATTGCAGCCAGGGCGCGCCGGGGAGCGTGCTGCGCTCCAGCCGCTGGACGAAGATCGGGATGACGCGGCCTTGTGACAGCAGGGACTGCACGGCCGGGGTGTCGACCGTCTCGCCGCCGGCGATGCCGTCAGGCGTGGGGGAGCGGTAGTCGGACAGGCGATAGCCGTCGGGCTGGGGGATGCCGGCGGCGAGGGTGGGGGTGGTGAAGGCGAATAGAAGGAGGAGGGCGGCGAGTTTTGGAAAGTTCTGCCCCCTCCCTAACCCTCCCCCGCCTTGTGGCGGGAGAGGGAACTCCGCCGCTTCCGCGCTCAACTCCCTCTCCCTCGAAGAGGGGGAGGGTCGGGGAGGGGGCAGCACCGCGGCAATCCAGGCTGTCAGCGGGCGCACCAGCCCCTCACCGCCGCTCGGCCAGAACGCGGTTGGCGATCACCACCGCCTGGGTGCGGCTGTAAACCTTCAGCTTCTGCAGGATGGCGGAGACATGCGCCTTCACCGTCGTTTCAGTGATGCTGAGGTCGAAGGCGATCTCCTTGTTCAGCTTCCCGGTGCCGAGCAGTTCCAGCACCCGCAGCTGCTGCGCCGTCAGGGTGGCGATGCGCCGCGCGATCTCCGCGGTTTCGGCGTCCTCCGCCTCCTCGACGCTCTCGTCGCCGGCCTGGGGCGGAATGTAAAGCTCGCCGTTCAGCACCTGCCGCAGGGCCGCGGCGATGGCGTCGCGCGGGGTCGATTTCGGGATGAAGCCGGCGGCCCCGCTCTCTATCGCCTCGCGAACCCAGCGCCGCTCCTCATGGGCGGAGACGACGACGACCGGCGTCGCCGGAAAGCGCTGGCGCAGCGTGCGCAGCCCGCCCAACCCGTTCATGCCCGGCATGTTGACGTCCAGAAGGACGAGGTCGAGGTCGCCCCGCTCCTCCAGCGCCTGCATGACGCTGTCGAGCCGGTCGGCCTCCATCACGTCGGTGGCCTGGCAGGAATAGAGAACCGCGCTGCGCAAGGCATCGCGCACCATCGGATGATCATCGGCAATCAGGATCCGGGTCATGGCCGGCGGTCCCCTGTGCAGCGGCGGATGGAACGGGATGCGTGAAAAAGTTCCACGATCATTGTGTCAGACCGAAATGGGAAGGCGCAACACCGCGAATGACGCGAATTGTTTTGTGCGCGAACATGTCGCACCGCCATCGGTGTTACTCCATCCGGTCCTTGGCCTTGGCGGTCAGTCCTCGTGCACGGTTTCCAGCCAGGAGCGGATGGCCCACAACGCCTCCTGCCCCAGCGCTTCACCGAAGGCCGGCATGTAGGTGACGCCGTTGCGGATCGACCCGTTGATGACGCGCTCCTTGAACCACTCGTCGCCAGCATCGCCCTTTTCCAGGTAACGCAGGTCGGGCGCAATGCCGCCGGAGACCGCACCCAGCCCATGGCAGCGCGCGCAGTTCTGGTTGAAGGCCGACGCGCCGATCTCGATGGCGCGCTGATTGCCGCGGTAGGGATTGCTGTCGCGCCACTTGTCGCCCAGCTTTTCGAGCCCGCTGGTGTCGACCGCCTGCGGCACCACGTCGCCATGGGCGTGGACGAGGCCGGGCAGCGCCAGCGCCAGCGCTCCGGCCAGGGCGGCGGCATGCAGCGCCGGACGGCGGCGGGGGAGGGAGGCGGCGTGGCCGGGCGGTGCGTCATCGGTGCGTCCTCTTCCTGCATCCTTCTTATGGCCGCCGTTCTCCGTCTGCCCTTCTTCCGATGGTTTGCGGGAAGGCGGGACGGTTGCGGGGCCGGATTGCGGCCGAGGATAGCAATCGTTCGTTCGCGTAATTATTCGACAATGGTACAAGGCCGCGGGGCGCCGCCTTGCTCAAGCCCGGCCGAAGGGTCCTGCCGATCCTCGTTCGATGGTCGGATGACGCATGCGGCAGGGAGCGTGCTCAGGTCACGCCAGCGGCGGCAGCCGTCCGGCATTGATCGCCGCCTTCACCTTTGCCAGCTGTCGCACCGCCGGATCGCCCAGCCGCAGCGCCACGCCGGTCGACAGCACGTCGATCAGCGTCAGGTGAACCAGCCGTGAGGCCATCGGCGTGTACATCTCCGTATCTTCAACCGGCTGGCTGGCGACGACCACGCTCGCCATGCTGGCCAGCGGCGACCGCGGCGCGGTGATCGCGACCACCGCCGTCCCCTGCGCCCGCGCCGCCGCCGCCAGCTCGTTGATCGCCCCGCTGCGCCCGGTGTTGGACAGCGCCAGCAGCACCCCGGCCCCCATGTTGACCAGCAGCATGCGCGCCAGCACCGGGTCGGCGCAGGGTTGGGCATCGGCGCCGAAGCGCAGCAGCTTGTGCGCCGCGTCCTGGGCCAGCGCGCTGGACCCGCCGGTGCCGACGCACAGCACCCGCGGTGCCGCCGCCAGCAGGGCGATGGCCCGATCCAGCGCCTGTTCGTCCAGCGCCGCGGAGGCCGCCGTCAATGCCGCGGCGCTCGATGAAAAATTTTTCGTGCCAGCGTTCCGACATCGTCGTCGGGCGCCACGTCCTGGCTGACATAGGGGGTGCCGCTCCGCACCTCGTCGCGCAGGGCGTCGCGCGCCTGGCATTCGGCGAGCCGCAGCTTGAAGTCCGGAAAGCCGGCGCAGCCGACGCTGCGGCAGAAGCGCACCACCGTCGCCTCGCTCACCTCCGCCGCCTGGGCCAGCGAGGTGACGTTCAGGTCCAGCACCCGGCGCGGGTCGGCCAGCACCAGATCGGCGATCCGCCCCTCCGACGGTTTCAGCCCGCCGCGCAGACGGCGGATCGCCTCCAATATATCCAATGGTGGAGGGTTGGCGGCGACGGTGTTGACCGGGGGTGGCATGGCGTAAAGTTACTTTCCTGGAAGGCCCCCGCGGGGGCGGCGCCCGGCGCGACATCCCTGCCGGGGCGCGGTGTCCACTATGAAGAATTTCGCCGCGCATGGCGAGAAATCCAGCGGCGGCTCCTATATATGAAAAAAATTTTCTTCACAGCCCGCCATCCCTGGCGTATGGTCCGTTCCGGAAATCATCGCCTCCCTCTAACGGTCGAGATGCGATCATGAGCAAGCCCGCCCCCCTGAATTCTGTCGTCGCCCGCGTGACGGAGCGCATCGCCGAGCGCAGCCGCGACCGCCGTGCGGCCTATCTGGCGCGGCTGGAAAGCGCCGGCGGGAAGCCGCGCCGCCACCGCCTGGGCTGCGCCAACCTCGCCCATGCCTTCGCGGCCTGCGGCGCGAACGACAAGGCGGCTTTGCGCGGCGAGACCCAGCCGTCGATCGGCATCGTCACCGCCTACAACGACATGCTCTCGGCCCACCAGCCCTACGAACGCTATCCCGCGATGATCCGCGAGTCGGTGCGCGCGGCCGGCGGCGTGGCCCAGGTGGCGGGCGGCGTGCCGGCGATGTGCGACGGCGTCACCCAGGGCTATGAGGGGATGGAGCTGTCGCTGTTCAGCCGCGATGTTATCGCGCTGGCGACCGGTGTGGCGCTGTCCCACGCCACCTTCGACGGCGTGCTGTGCCTGGGCATCTGCGACAAGATCGTTCCCGGCCTGATGATCGGCTCGCTCGCCTTCGGCCATCTGCCGACGATCTTCGTGCCCGCCGGCCCGATGCCGTCCGGCCTGTCGAACGCCGACAAGGCGAAGGCGCGCCAGCTCTACGCCCAGGGCAAGGTCGGGCGGGAGGAACTGCTGGACGCCGAGTCCAAATCCTACCATGCGCCCGGCACCTGCACCTTCTACGGCACCGCCAACACCAACCAGATGCTGATGGAGATCATGGGCCTGCACCTGCCGGGCGCCAGCTTCGTCAACCCCAACACGCCGTTGCGCGACGCGCTGACCGACGCCGCCGCCCGCCGCGTGGTGGCGATGACCGCGCCCGGCGCCGGCACGCCCATCGGCCGCATCGCCGATGAACGTGCGCTGGTCAACGGGATCGTCGGGCTGCTGGCCACCGGCGGCTCGACCAACCACACCCTGCACATTCCGGCCATCGCCGCCGCCGCCGGCATCGAACTGAACTGGGAGGATTTCTCGGAACTGTCGGCGGTCGTCCCGCTGCTGGCCCGCGTCTATCCCAACGGCAGCGCCGACGTGAACCGCTTCCATCAGGCCGGCGGCATGCCCTTCATCATCGGCCAGCTGATCGACGCCGGCCTCGTCCACACCGACATCGCCACGGTTTGGGGCGACGGCGGGCTGGAGCCCTACCGCAGCATGCCGGAGCTGGACGAGGGCGGCGCCCTGACCTGGACCCGTGCCGCCACCGACCAGAGCGGCGATCCGACGGTCGTCGCCACCACCGCCGCGCCCTTCGCGGCCGAAGGCGGCCTGCGCGTGCTGACCGGCAATCTCGGCCGTGGCGTCATCAAGACCTCGGCGGTCAAGCCGGAGCATCGCATCGTCGAGGCGCCCGCCCGCGTCTTCGACAACCAGGAGGCCGTCCAGTCCGCTTTCCGTGCCGGCGAACTCGACCGCGACGTGATCGTCGTCGTCCGCTACCAGGGCCCCGGCGCCAACGGCATGCCGGAGCTTCACAAGCTGACCCCGCCGCTGGGCGTGCTGCAGGACAAGGGCTTCAAGGTCGCGCTGGTGACCGACGGCCGCATGTCGGGCGCCTCGGGCAAGGTGCCGGCGGCAATCCATGTCACGCCCGAGGTGAAGGGCGGCGGCCCGCTCGGCCGCGTGCGCGACGGCGACATCCTGCGGCTGGACGCGGAGGCCGGGACGCTCGACGCCCTGGTGGACGCCGCCGAGTGGGAGAGCCGCGGTGCCCCGCCGCCGCCGAGCGAGGATGCCACCCACGGCTGCGGGCGCGAGCTGTTCTCGCTGTTCCGCAGCAATGCCGGCCCGGCGGAGAGCGGCGCCTCCGTCCTCAACCTGCTGGGCCGATAGGGCCGCGGCATTCCTGGATGATACGGGCCGGCATCGGGCCAAGCCGGCCCGGATTGTGACCGGCCCATCCCTGTGGCACCATGACGCACGGGTTGCCTGAGGCACCGTGCCACCGACGCGAGAGGTCCGAAGATGCAATCCCGCTCCACCGTCGCCGCCCCCGCACTGCCTCCCTTCGACTACACCGTGTTCGGCGGCACCGGCGATCTGGCCCTGCGAAAGCTGCTGCCGGCACTCTATCTGCGCGACAAGGCAGGGCAGGTGGCCGACGGCAGCCGCATCATCGGCGTTTCGCGCAGCCCGCTGAGCCCGTCCGACTATCGCGCCAAGGCGGAGCAGGCGATCCGCCAGCATGTCCCCGCCGACGAACGCGACACCGGCCTGATCGCCCGTTTCCTGGAGCGGCTGGATTATGTCCCGGTCGACGCCACCTCCGACGACGGCTGGCGCGATCTGGCGGAGCGGCTGGATAACCCGCCGGCCCAGCGCAACGGTGCAGTGCGCATCTTCTACCTCGCGACCTCGCCCGGCCTGTTCGGCCCGATCTGCGACCAGCTGCGGGCCTTCGGCCTCGCAACGGCGGACTCCCGCGTCGTGCTGGAAAAGCCGATCGGCCGGGACCTCGCGTCGGCGCAGGAGATCAACGATCAGGTCGGCGCCGTCTTCTCCGAACAGCAGATTTACCGCATCGACCATTACCTGGGTAAGGAGACGGTGCAGAACCTGCTGGCTCTGCGCTTCGGCAATTCCCTGTTCGAGCCGCTGTGGAATGCCAACCACATCGATCATGTGCAGATCACCGTCGCCGAGACGGTCGGCGTGGAGGAGCGCGGCGGTTATTACGACCAGTCCGGCGCGCTCCGCGACATGGTGCAGAACCACCTGCTGCAACTCGTCTGTCTGGTCGGCATGGAATGCCCGATCTCGCTGGCCCAGGAATCGGTGCGCGATGAG